>CAWJVV010000019.1:0-449717 GCA_963846375.1 uncultured Acidobacteriota bacterium | reverse complement strand
CGCGCACCGCCATCCCGGCAGTTCCTTCGTAGTGCAGCGCCAGGCTGAGCCCATCCAGCTTCAACTCGCCCGTATACTCAACCGGAAGATTTCCGGCCAGTCCTGTGCACGCGACGATCCCAGTCGCGCAGTCTCTTCGCTGTAAGCGTTGTCCAGGCTGAGCATCGGCCGCTGAATGCCGTACCTTCTGGAATCCCTCCGACGGGCTTGCCGCCCACGCGCTGCGTCGGCGAGTCGGGTGTGACCAGATCCGGGTGCTCTGCCTCGATGCGTTTCAACTCGTTCATCAATTTGTCGAATGCCGCATCGGAGATCTTCGGCGAGTCCATCACGTAATACAGGTGCTCGTTATGCCGAATCTCCTCGCGCAACTCCTCGGCGCGCTTCGCAGCCTGTTGGGGGAAAGCCCTTTGCCATCCATGGGCAGGATTATAGGAGGTCGTGCGAACCGCATTCAGACCGCGCCTGCTCCGCCCCGGCAGTCCGATTGAGTATGGTGGTCACAACGCATGGAGCCCATTACGCACTTCCTCTACCGGCGCCTGCATTGGCCGCGCCGGGCTGAACCGAAAGACCCGCTTGCGCGACTGTCGTGGCAACGTTGGCAGCCGAAGCAGCCGACCTCGACGTCTTCTGGGGCTTCGATGGACCTGTCGAAGAACTCAAGCGGCATCGCGGCATCACGCACACGTTTCTGGGCGCCCCGGTTGTCGCAGCGGATTATCGTAGCCGTGATCGGCCTCCCGTATACATGGCTTGAGCGACGCCGCGCGCGCAGGCGTCCCCCCGCTGTGCCCCGATGACGTTCCTCCTGTTCGCCGCAAGCCGCCGCTGCGATGGCTCTGGCTCCGCCATCGCCCTGATTGCTGCGCTCAGCCATATCCTTCTCGACTGGACAACAACTATCGGCGCGTCGCCGTTCCTTTCCCTTCAACCCGCGCTGGTATGAGGGCAGCTTCATGTATCGCGGAGCCCATCCTGTGGGCGGGACTGTTTCTCCTCGCACTTGTCGTTCCATGGCTCCTGGGCTTGCCGACCGCGAGATCGGCGCGCGAAGCCAATCTTCCGCGGCCGCGGATGGGCCGATCTTTGCCCTTTGCGGCGCTTTGGTCTGGGTTGCTGGCGGTGGGCCGAGCACTCGCAGGCCCTCACCCTGATCGGCAATGGTCGAGGTCACGACCGCGCCAGATTACCCGTTCAGCCGCTGAGCCCTACCCGATCAACCCGTGGCGATGGCACGCCATCGTCGGACACCCGCGTTTTACCAGACAGCCGAGGTCGACACGCGAACCGGGCTCCGTCGACAGTGATCCGAACATCGACGTCCTCTATAAGCCAGCCGACACTCCGCCATCGAAGCGGCCAAGCAGACGGCGCTCGGTCGGGTCTATCTGACTGGGGACGATGGGCGCTGGTCCGCGATCTTGGCCAGGAGCCGATCCCAGGTTCAGACCCGCCCGCCTGCCCATCGGTCGCACGTGGACAACCGTCGAGTTCAGCGACCTTCGTTTTGCTTACGCATTCATGGGGGGGAGATCTCGACGTACCGCCATCGGGACTTACCGGATGGTCTGACACGATCGATGGCCGCGAGGATGGCGGCGAGTTCATCGGCGGCGCGCGAGCAGAAGTAGCTCGCCGGGAAATCAACGCTACGAAAGACAGTTTTCGTATATATAGAAATGTAGACCCAGCGGCGGGTTGACCCTGCCGCCCCTGACCCCGCAGAATGAATAGGAGCCACCGATTCCTCGCCGGAGCGCACGTCCGGTAACGAGGGAGACTCCACAATTCGAGGTCCTCGATGCCAGCCTATCTCCTTATCCTCGTTGCCATTGCTAGCCGTCTCCTTCCGCACCCGGATTGGCTTAACTTCACTGCGGTCGGCGGGGCCCTGCTGTACTTCGGCGCGCGGCGTTCCTGGCGCGAGATGATCGCCCCCCTGGCCGCCCTCATGGCCACCGACTACGTCCTCACGAGTTTACACGTATCACTATGATTTCCGGTGGGATGCATATATCCCAACATGGATCTGGTACGTAGCGGCGATGGCTCTCGGGCAGATTCTCCTTCATGCCCGCACCAGCTGGGTTCGTTTCGCGGCGGCGGTCATTCTTGGGCCCCACCTCGTTCTTCCTGCTCTCCGAACTTCGCCGTGTGGTACGTAACGAAAACCTCCGCCGAGCCCATGTATCCGGGCACACTGGCGGGTTTGGGCGCCTGCTATGTGGCAGGGCTGCCGTTCTACCGCAATCGACCTGATTTCGACAACGATTGTTGCTGGTCTGGCCTTCGGTGTTCCGGTTCTGATCCGCCGTATGCACACGCGGAACTACCCGCGGTTTCATCGCGATAGCTGCACCCCTGCGGCAAGCCTCGGCGTAGAATCCTCAATGAGGAGGGAGATTGCCATGGCGGCCGCACCGCAGCCCACACCGCTTGAGGTTTATCTTCATTCCTCCTTTTGAGCCCGACGCAGAATACGTCGACGGCTTCATCGAGGAAAGACCGATGGGCGAATAGGACCATTCCTCCTGGCAAAGGGCAATCTTGCTGTGCGTTCGCAACCCGCGAATTGAATGGGGAGTTCGAGTCCGCCCCGAGTTACGCGTGCAGGTTGCCCCCGAACGCTACTCGCGTCCCCGACGTCACCGTGCTCGATCGCAGTCTCCCCGTCGAGCAGATCATCACCAGGCCTCCGATTGCGGTCTTCGAGATCCTGTCTCCGGAAGACACGTTGAATCGCATGCTCACCAAACTCGCCGACTACGAGCGGATGGGCATTCACGGACGATCCTGGTCCTCGATCCGGCCGGAGAACATTTTCGTTTTGAATCAGGCATGTCTGAAAAAGCTCACCGATATAGCCTTCGACCTGCCCGGAAGCGCCTGCCGCTTTGATCTCGCGGAAATTCAAAAGCTTCTCGATTGAGCGACCCCCGTCAGGCAGTTTCGCCACGCCGCTTCCGCCGCAGCCACCACAATCCAAACCACAACAGCGCTAGCCCGGCGACGATCAGGAATGCGGTCACGGCGTGATGTCCCACGACATTCACCGCGCCCGGGCCCAGCTTCAGCACCAGCAGCGACAGGATCAGCCATCGGATCAGCCGGCCGCAGAAGACCGCCAGCATGAAGAGCCATACCTTCATCTCAAAGACGCCGGCGGCGAATACGAAAAGCTTCCAGGGGGTGGGAGGCGGCAGCATCGACGGGATGGTCATCGCCAGAAATTCCTGCTTCTCGAACCGCTCGCGCAGGCGTTCGAACCGCTCCCGGTTGATGCGCTTGAGCAGGAACAGCTCGCCGCCGGCCCGACCCAGCCCGTAGGGAAGTAGGCCTCCCACCGCCGATCCAGCCGCTGCCATCACGCAGTACATCCAAAATCGCTGGTGGTCGTTCCACACCCAGCCGGCGATAAAGATATCCATGGGAACAGGGATCGAAGATGAGTCGAGAAGGGCCATGGCCCCCGCTCCCAACACCCCGAACTTCAGGATGGCGGGCAGGATAACGACGTGCCACTTCGTCATCCATCGTGCCAGGAATTCCTTCAACTGCCGTTCCCCCTCCGCCTGGTTCGCGTCTCCAAACCGCTGCTCATCCGTCTATCAGAAAGTCCATTGTACGTTCCGGTTGCTCGCGCCTATTGAGTTCGCCGCAGCCCTCGGACATCGGAATCAGCGCCAGGCCCGCCGGGTTTGGCCTGATTCGAAAGGGATGAGAGAATGAAGGAAAGGACTCGGAACGGAGCTGTGGGGGACGTGTGCGCTCCGCCGCTTTCCGCAGAATCATGCCCCTCAGCGTAGTGCCAACCAGTGTGAACGAGCCGAACGAGCCGCCGGCGGGAAAACCCGGTGCCGGAGCCGCCTTCGCAAGAGCCGGGTGAGGATCGCTCTCCGGTGGTCCGCGGCTCCCGCTGGGTCGACTACGACACCCACGAACTGCTCGAGATGATCGGCGAACTCGAAGACGAGCGCCGCTGGGCCCGCCTGCGCGAAGGAATTCTCTGGGCCCTTCTCTTTCACCTTCTTCTGGTCTCCGCGGCAACATGGATTCCCAGATACGTCTTCCGCGTTCCCCCGGTCATTGACCCCTTTGACGCCATTAAGGAGCGCAAAGACCTAAAATATTTCGACTTGCCTCCTGACCTGGTGAAGAAATATCAACCAAAAGTTGAAGTTAAGCCTGTCCCGCAGAAGACCCCGCAAATCGATCGGAAGACCCTTGAGGCCCTGAACAAACCCGTCCGCCCCCCGCCCCCCAGCCGGAGCCCGAGCAGCCCAAGCTGCAGCAGCCGCAATTGCAGCAACCGCCGCCTCCCACTCCACCGAATCCGCAGTCGCAGTCCCAGGTGGAGGCCCCTCAACCGAAAGCTGTTCCGAACCGCCCAAGCTTTGCCCTGGGTTCCCAGAACCCCGCCGACCAGCTTCATGACGCCATGCGGGGCGCTGCCCGCAACCCCGGTTACGGCGCGCCTCAGGCACCCTCCGGCGGCCTCTCCATGCATCCCGGCGCCGGCACCGGCGGGGTTGAAGTCCTTTCCGATACGCAGGGCGTCGACTTCAATTCGTGGCTGTTGCGATGGCACCGCGAGACCGAGAGAACCTGGGATCCGTTGATTCCCGATGAGGTGAATCCGCCGATTCTCAAATCCGGAGTGGTCGGTCATTCGCTTCAAGGTCCTTCCCAACGGCCGCCTTATGGACGGAGGCATGGTCCTCGAAGGCCGCTCCGGCGACATTGCGCTCGACCGTGCCGCCTGGGGCGCCCTGACCGGCTCCAACTATCCGCCCCTGCCCCGTGACTTCCACGGGCCCTACCTGGAACTGCGCGCCGTATTTATGTACAACATGAGGCCGCAATGACGCTCTGCCCCGCCGCAGAAGACCCCTTCCTGTCTTGTACCTGCTAACCCAAATTGCCGCTGTCATTGCCCTTTGCGGCGGGTGTGCGTCCCTGGCCGTCGCCCAGCCCGAACCCGCGGCCAGCGCAGCGTTTGAAACCTACATTCGCGGCCTTGAAAACCGGCTCGCCCAGCAGCACCGGAGCGCCAACACCTTCACCGCCCCCGTCAACCTCCCCGATGCGGACGCCCGGCTTCGCAAAGGCGAGTTCCTCATCGAAAACCTCACTCCGAACCCCGCGCCCAACCTTCCCGGAGCCCTGCTCTTCCATTGGCGCGGAACCGCCTTCGTCCCGGGAGCGACCGCCGCTGAGTTCGAAAACATCCTCCGCGACTTCAACTCCTACCCAAAGTACTTCAGTCCGCAGGTTCTTCAGGCATCGATCCTTTCCCGGAATGGCGACCATCTTGAGGCGCGTATGCGCGTGCGCCAAAAACATGTCATCACGGTTGTGCTCGACACCACCTACGACGTCACCTTCGGGCGCCTCGATCCCCAGCACGGCTATAGCCTCTCCCGCAGCACCAAAGTCTCCGAGATTGAAGATGCCGGCACCCCCAAAGAACGTGCCCTCTCACCGGCACAGGCTCACGGCTTTCTATGGAGACTGAACACCTACTGGACCAGGGAAGAGCGAGACGGCGGTTTATATCTCCAGATCGAGTCGGTCTCCCTCACGCGCTCAATCCCCAGCGGCCTCGCGTGGATCGTTCGCCCCTTCGTCGAGAGCATTCCGCGGGAATCGCTCGAGTTTACATTGCATGCGGCAGCCAATGCCCTGCGCAAGCAGCCGCCGGATACCCCGGATCAGCCGACCCCCAAGAGCTAAGAGCTAGCAGCTGGCCTCACGCCGTAGCGTCTTCGGTCGGCTCCAACGGCAACGTCTGCGCCGGCAACGATGCATCTCCCGGGGGATCCAGCGGCTTGGTGCCCTGCGGCAGATGAATCCCATCCTGGATCAGCAGCGCCTCGTAAACCGAGTCGCTTCGCCAATACCGCGCCAGCGCAAACGCGCTGATATTCGCAATCATCAAGGGCAGCACCAATCCGTAGCCCCCCGTCATCTCGAAGACAATCAGGATCGACGTCATCGGCGCGCGCACAATCCCCGCAAATACCGCCCCCATGCCCACCACAGCAAAGGCGCCAATCGCATCCTGGGAATGATGAAACACGGTCACGTCTATGTAGCCCACAGCGCCGCCCAGCATTCCGCCCATAAACAACGACGGCGCAAAAATGCCGCCCGATCCTCCGCTCGAATACGAGAAGACCGTTGCCGCCAGCTTCAGAACGCAGTAGACCGCCATGAGCAGTGCCGGCAGGCTTCCCGTAAGCGCCAGGGTCAGCGTCTTGTAAGGGTCGCCGGCAATGCCATTTTGATGGAAGAAGTACAGCCCGATGGCCGCCAGTGTGCCTGTCGCTGCACCGCCGATAGCCGGATGCACCCATTTCGGAACCGCTGTCCATTGCTTGAACTTCGCCCGCAGGCCCAGCAGGGAATCGGTAAACGCAACCGATACCACAGCCGCCAGCACTCCCAGCAGCGCATACCAGATCAGCGACGAGGCATTGCCAAGCTCATACTGACGAGGCACGTGAAAGACCGGGTTCGATCCAAGGATTGTGTGCTCCACCACGGCCGCCAGCGCCGCCGCCACAATCACACCTGCCAGCATCGTCTGGTCCAGGTTGCCGATCAACTCTTCCAGCGTGAACGTGATCGACGCGATGGGCGCATTGAACGCCGCGGCAATGCCTGCCGCCATGCCCACGCTCGCCATGCGGCGCTGGTACTGCGGGCTCAAGCGCGCCGCGCGCGCCAGCATGCTGCTCACGCCCGCGCAGATTTGCACCGTAGGGCCTTCCAGTCCAAGAGACGCCCCCGACCCAATCTGAAATGCACACAGAACGAATTTCCCGACGGTCTCTCGCAGCGTGATCAGTCCGTACCGCAGCGCAAATGCCACCTTCACCTGGGGAATGCCGCTGCCCGCCGCCGCCGGAGCCCAAAACGTCAATCCAACACCGACCACCAGCCCACCGAGAGTCGGCGAAACGATCGTCCAGAATATCCAGCTGTGCCCCGGCGCGTGATTGGCAGGGTCAATGAGCAGCGATTCCAGCCACGCGATGGTCACGTGGAACGCCACCGCCGCCAGCCCGCATAAACCTCCGGCCACGATGGTGAAAACCAATAGGCGCTGCTGCTCATTCGGAAGCCGGCGAACCAGCCACGCCAGAAAGCGCGACCAGGCCGCCCCCATCCGATCCAGATAATTCAATGTATTCCGGGACCTCGGGACGAAAGGGAATCCGCCTGCTTTCAGTATAGGAGGACGAGGGGGCTCATTTCGACTATCGCCCAATTCCTGTGGATCGGAGGGTAAGAGCATGTCAGATCCGGAGCAGTCATTCGCAATGTCATCCGTTTGTCATTCCTTTGTCACGAGTGGTTTTTCGCATCCTTCGCCTACCTATAATCGGCCACGGATGGACTGGGAATTCCCCCGGACTCAAATTGTCCCGGCCGCCCCTGTAACCGGAGGTTACTCATGCGGACTACTGCACGCGTTTCGATACCCTCCATGGCCGCCACGGCTATGGCGATCCTCGTTGCAATGATCTGGCCGCCTTCTGCGCAGGCCCAGAGAGATGCCCATTTTTTGATTTCCGACCAGTTCAACAATCGCGTCATCGAAGTCGACGCGGAAACCCACAAGGTGGTTTGGACCTTCGGCAACGGTTCCGACGTTGCCGGCCCGCACAGTGTAGTCGGCGTCAACGACGCGGAACGCGTGGGACCGCTCACGCTGATCGCCGGCACCGGAACCCCGCCGGGACTGCCCGGCTGCTCTGATACGGTCAACGGCTGCCCTGACAATCGCGTCTTCCTCGTCGACCGAGCCGGCCACATCGTGTGGCAATACGGCCAGGCCGGTGTTGCCGGCTCAGCCGAAAATCAATTGAACACTCCAGTCCAGGCTACCTTTGTCTCCGACTTCCCTGGCCATCCGGGATTCGGCGTGCTCATCTCCGACCAGGCTAACCAACGCATCATCCTCGTCAACCTGGTTACTGGCAGCATCGTTTGGCAGTACGGCACCACAGGAACCACAGGTAACGGCCCCAACCAGCTCAACAACCCCAACAGCGCGGAAGTGCTTGAGAACGGCCACGTCCTCATCGCGGATGAAAGCAACAACCGGGTCATCGAGATCAAGGCCAACTGGCACCATCGCGGCCACCTTCACCGCCGGCGGCAGCGTCAACGGCGCGGCCTTCGCCAGCCGCCTGCCCAATGGACACACTCTCATCTCCGACTCGGCCAACAACCGCATTGTCGAGGTGGACTCAACCGACCACATCGTCTGGCAATACGTCACCAACAACGGCGCGAACAGCAATCCCAACCCCAACCCGACGCGCGGCATTCGCCTCGCAACGGAAACACGTTGATCAGCGATCAATTCAACAACCGCGTCATTGAAGTCACGCCGGCGGGCAAAATCGTCTTCCAGCAGGGCAAGACGAATGTTGGCGGGAAATGGCTTCAACCAGCTCAACGGGCCTTACGACGCCAAGCAGATCGGCGACTACACCGGCCTGACTCCGCCCTTCGACTTCGATTTCGAGCACTACGACTACTGGATTCTTCTCCACTTTCAACCACGTCGGTTGAACCGTGCCGGGTACCGATGGCGAGCCCGGCACGGGCTCTTTTTCCCGCTTCGCTACCTCGGCTCCGTCTGCCGCATGAACTCCGCAAGGTAATCCTTCCAGACCGCGGCAACCGTGTGCGTGCCGTGTCCGCGCGTCTGATCGGAAATCGGAAGCAGAATGAACCGCCCGTGCGGAATCCGCTTCACCATCTTCTCCGCAATGCCCAGTTCCGGCGGATTGATGAAGTCATCGGCCGAGTTGATCCACAGCACCGGCGCCTTGATCGTCTCCAGCTTCGATGGGATCGTAGTTCCGGCTCGCATTCAGGTAGATAGATCATGTCGTTGGCATCGGTTGTCGCCATCGTCCGCGCCAGGTATTGATCCACCCAGTGCTCCGCCGCATCCCGCGTAGGCTCCTGCTTCTGCATCAATGAGGGTGCCGAACCCATGACCAGCAGCATCTCGTTCGCCGCGCGCAGGCCATCCTGCGGCTCGCGTCTTGTACTCGCCGTCCATCCATGCCGGATCGAGCTTGATATCCTGGATCGCCATGTAGCGCATCATGCGGTTGCGCCCTGCAATCTGCACCGGCAGGCATGCGAAAGGCGCCAGCGCGTCCATGAAATCCGGATAGGTCTCGCCCCACACAAACCCCTGCATGCACCCCATCGACGTGCCCAGGATCAGCCGCAGGTGATCCATCTTCATCTCGTCCAGCATCATGCGCTCGGCCGCGCACCATGTCGTCGTAGTCGTAAGCAGGGAAGTGCGCGTGCATCCCGTCCGACGGCTTCGAGCTCTGCCCATGCCCGATCTCATCCGGCAGGATGATGAAGTACTTCGCAATATCCAGCACCCCTCCCGGCACAAACAGCACATCTGAAAACACCGGGTTCAGCAGCGATGCGATCGTTGCCCCCGGTTCCGTGCAACAGCAGAACCGCGTTGTCCACGCGCCCCGCTGCGTTGCGATGCGGTTCGCCCAGCGTCAAGTAGTGCAGCTTCAGCTCCGGCAGCGTCTCCCCCGTGCCGAACTTGAAATCCTTCAGCACCACCTCGCCATCTTTCGCCGGCCACTTTGTCTGGCTGGGAGCCGCCACTCCGACCGATAAGACTGCGGCAATCAATACGCTCAGCACGCGCAGATTCATTCAGAACCCCTTTGTGAAGTCAGCCCGAATTCCGATCCCGAAGGCTGATCGGATAACCTTTCGACAACCAACAATCATGCTACGATTCGAGTGTATGGCCACGGCCTTGCACATTCCGCTTAAGGATTACCTGGCGCTCAATTTCCGGCCGGACCGTGAGTACATAGACGGCGAGATAAGGGAGCGAAAGGTGGGAAAGTACGGAGCACGCGCGGGTGCAGGCATTGTTGGCCATGTGGTTCGGCCAGCACGAAAATCAATGGGGATATCAGGTTGTCACGGAACAGCGAATCCAGGTTTCGCCAACCCGTGTGAGGATCCCCGATCTAGCCCTGCTGCCGCTCGGTTTCCAGCCCGACGTCATCGTCAGCGCACCAGCCCTCGTGATTGAGATCCTCTCACCCGAAGACACCTACTCCGATACCCAGGAGCGCGCCCAGGACTACCGCGCCATGGGAGTCGAAACCATCTGGATCATCGATCCAAAGACGCGCACAGGCCGCATGTGCTCCGGACCCGATTGGGTGGAATCCGCCAGGCTTGAGGTCAAGGGCTCGCCGCTATACGTCGTTCTCGCCGACATCTTCAGCCAGATTGGAACGGCCTGATGGGCAATAGCTTAGGATCTTAGATTCGACCCCAACTCTGTCTTGCTCCCAACGCCATTTCCACAGCTACAGGCTCCGCGCTAAAATGGGTCTCGGATCCATGCGCCCCTGCATCATCAACCCCGCATTGCGCCTTAAGCGCTTCCGCCGCGGCAAACACGACCGTGGACGCTGACCCTCGCGCTGTTTAATCTATCTCGCGACGAATTTCTCCGGCCCCGAGCCGGCCTCTTGATCGCGCCGCCCCGACGCGGCGCGCCTGATCGGAATCAGGAATCACGTTCGGTCCGCCTTACGCGGATAGAAAGGTCCGCATGAACAGCTTCAACAGCCGTGCCGCGCTCACCTCCGGCAACCGCTCCTACACCATCTATCGCCTCCCCGCCCTCGAGTCCGAGGGTTTCAATCTCGCCCGCCTGCCCTTCAGCCTCAAAATCCTGCTCGAAAACCTGCTCCGCCGCGAAGACGGCGTCACCGTCACCGCCGACGACATCGACTTCCTCGCCAACTGGGACGCCAAGGCCGAGCCCAGCCGCGAAATCGCCTACATGCCCGCCCGCGTCCTCATGCAGGACTTCACCGGCGTCCCCGCCATCGTCGATCTCGCCGCCATGCGCGACGCCATCAAGACCCTCGGCGGCGATCCCGAGAAGCTCAACCCCCTCCAGCCCGCCGAGCTGGTCATCGACCACTCCGTCCAGGTCGACGAGTTCGGCACCGCCAGCGCCTACGACGCCAACTCGCTCCTCGAGTTCCAGCGCAACCGCGAGCGCTACGCCTTCCTCAAGTGGGGCCAGACCGCCTTCCGCAACTTCTCCGCCGTCCCGCCCGGCATGGGCATCTGCCACCAGGTCAACCTCGAATACCTCGCCCGCGTCGTCTTCACCACCGAGATCGACGGCGAAGCACTTCGCCTATCCCGACACCCTCGTCGGCACCGACTCCCACACCACCATGATCAACGGCCTCGGCGTCCTCGGCTGGGGCGTCGGCGGCATCGAGGCCGAAGCCGCCATGCTCGGCCAGCCCGTCTCCATGCTCGTCCCGCAGGTCGTCGGCTACAAGCTCACCGGCAAGCTCAGGAAGGCGCCACCGCCACCGACCTCGTCCTCACCGTCACCGCAGGCCCTGCGCAAGCTCGGCGTCGTCGGCAAATTCGTCGAGTTCTACGGCCCCGGCATCGCCGAGCTGCCGCTCGCCGACCGCGCCACCATCGGCAACATGGCCCCCGAATACGGCGCCACCTGCGGCATCTTCCCCGTCGACGCGGAGACCCTGCGCTACCTCCGCCTCACCGGCCGCAGCGAAGACCAGATCGCCCTCGTCGAGGCCTACTACAAGGAGCAGGGCCTCTTCCACACCGCCGGCGCGCCCGAAGCCGAGTACTCCGCGACCCTCTCGCTCGACCTCGCCACCGTCGAGCCCAGCGTCGCCGGGCCCAAGCGCCCGCAGGACCGCGTCCTGCTCAAGGACGCCGCCGCCAGCTTCGCAGCAGCAGCTGCCCACGCTCCTCGGCCCCAACGGCAAAGCCGCTCGGCACGCGCACCGCGGCCGCATGGCAGCGCGCGACAGCGCTGACACGCAATCGCCATCGGCGCCGAAGAGAACGAAGGCTCGCCAGCATCCTCCGCGGCCCCATCGGCAACTTCCAGCCGCGCGCTCCACGTCACCACCACGGTCAAAGAGCGCTTCGGCGTCGATCCCGACCACTACCTCGACCACGGCTCGGTCGTCATCGCCGCCATCACCAGCTGCACCAACACCTCCAACCCCTCCGTCATGGTCGCCGCCGGCCTGCTCGCCAAGAAGGCCGTCGAAAAAGGCCTCACCGTTCCGCCGTGGGTCAAGACCTCGCTCGCGCCCGGCTCGCGCGTCGTCACCGACTACTACAACAAGGCCGGCCTGCTCCCATACCTCGACAAGCTGCGCTTCAACGTCGTCGGCTACGGCTGCACCACCTGCATCGGCAACTCCGGCCCGCTGCCCACCGACGTCTCCAAGAGCCATCGAAGACCACGGCCTCGTCGCCGTCAGCGTGCTCTCCGGCAATCGCAACTTCGAGGGCCGCGTCAACGTCGACGTCCGCGCCAACTACCTCATGTCGCCCGCCGCTCGTCGTCGCCTACGCGCTCGCCGGCCACATCGGCCACAACTTCGACACCGACCCGCTCGGCAACGATCCAGGCCGGCAAGCCCGTCTACCTCAAAGACATCTGGCCCACGCAGGCGGAAGTCGCCGACGCCATCGAGAAGGGCCTCATCGCAGCGAAAGCTTCCGCAAGGAGTACGCCACCGTCACCGACGGCGACGCCAGCTGGCAGGGCCTCAACTTCCCCACCGGCGACGTCTACCGGTGGGAGCCCGACTCCACCTACATCCGCAAGGCGCCCTACTTCGACGGCATGACCGCGACGCCCGCGCCCGTCACCGACATCCTCGGCGCGCGCGTCCTCGCCGTCCTCGGCGACTCCGTCACCACCGACCACATCTCGCCCGCCGGCTCCATCAAGACCAACGGCCCCGCCGGAAAGTATCTCACCGACCACGGCGTCAAGCCCGCCGACTTCAACAGCTACGGCTCGCGCCGCGGCAATCACGAAGTCATGGTCCGCGGCACCTTCGCCAACGTGCGCCTGCGCAACAAGCTCGCGCCCGGCACCGAAGGCGGCGTCACCCGCCTGCTCCCCGAAGGCGAGCAGATGTCCATCTTCGACGCCAGCGTCAAGTACGCCGAGCGCGGCAGTCCCGCTCGTCATCCTCGCCGGCAAGGAATACGGCTCCGGCTCCTCGCGCGACTGGGCCGCCAAGGGACCCAACCTGCTCGGCATCCGCGCCGTCATCGCCGAAAGCTACGAGCGCATTCACCGCTCCAACCTCGTCGGCATGGGCATTCTGCCGCTGCAGTTTGAAGCACGGCCAGAATCGTCGAGTCGCTCGGCCTCACCGGCGAAGAGGTCTACGACTTCCCCGGCCTCACCAACCTGCTCAAAGTCGAAGTTCGCCAACGGCCGCACGCTCGCACGTGAAGGCCGTCTGCGCCGGATGGCAAGGCCAAAAGCTTCACCGCCACAGTCCGCATCGACACGCCGCAGGAGATCGAGCTACTACGAGCACGGCGGCATCCTGCAATACGTCCTGCGCCAACTCGCATCCAGGTAGACCCTCAAATCGGGTGCCCCATGTCTCCCGGTTCTGGAGACATGGGATACCCGCCAGGCGTGCTGACGAAGGTATTTGCCTAATCCACGCTGCTTTTCAACTTGCCAGTGCCTGCGGCGTATTCACCTCAGCCCGGAACCGAAGCCACGCGGCAATTTCATCGGGCTCGGGCAATTTCGTCCAGTGCATCCTTCGCACATCGAGCCCTCGTCCCAACGCGTGCCGCAGTACAGCCTCCTCCGCATGGGCGAACAACCGCATCTTCCCCTTGCACAGCGCGCACTTCGAAAGCTCCGTGGCTTCCAAATGCCCGCAGTTCTCGCATAGCGAAGCGCTGCGCCCGCCCTGTACGTTCCCGTCTGGCAACAGCAGTGTGCGTACCTCGCCCTTTTCCAGAGCGTCGATCACATCACGCAATCCCACTGCTCCCCGGCCGTGGCTCGCAGCGCCACCCACAGCGCGTTCCAGTAGCCGCTGTTCATCCTCCCGGTCTCGCTGGTCCACAATCGCTTGCGCCTTCTCGCGTATCTCTTCAGCGGGCGCCATCCCCGGGTCCAGCGTGAACCGCCCCACCAGAATGCGCTTCAACTCTGAGTGCAGCGCCGCCTCGATCTCCGGCCACATCTCGTCGCGACACCCCACCATCAGGTAGTCGTAGTCCTTGTGTTCATAAAAGTGCCGCAGGTGCTCGGCAAGAAACTGATAGTGCCGTCTCACCTGCTCTTCCTTGCGCCGTTCGTAAATCTGCGCCTTGCTCGTTCCGGTCGTGCGAATCTTCTCCTGGTCCTCGTCCAGCACCTGGCTGTGTTCCGCAATCTGGCCGCCTTCCAGCAGCAGCAGCCGCGCGCGATTTCGGTCCGCCAGCGCAATGCAATAGCGCTCTTGAGCCTCCTGCGTAACCAGCGGCGCCAACGCAAACGCCGATCCAGCCTCGGCGCGAATTGCAAACTCCCCGGGCACATTGAACTCGCGCCACAGCTTCTCGCGATTGCACGCAAAGATCACCTTCGCGCGGCCCCCATTCCCCTTCATCTCCGCAATCGTCTCCAGGGCCCGCTGGACATCTACACGATCCACCGCATTCTTGCCGTTCTGCAACGCATGCTGAATCCTGTCCTTCGCGGAGATGACTTCTTCCCGGTGCGAAAGTTCCGACGGCGTCTTCACCTGCACGTATAACGACAGCGCATCGCCTCTATCGGTCCAGAATCCCGCCAGTTCCCGCAACTCCTCCACGGCAATCTTTTTGTTGTTCGTAGCCACGACTTCTCCCTTCCTTCCGTTGCGCCAGGCATCGCCTTCCACTCGAGCCTGGCGCGTTCCTAACGAGCAATGTTGGACCAAGGATTAATGTCGGTCTCATGTCTGGCCGCTCCCGCCGCCATTGTCTTCTCCACACGGGCTCGCGCAGGTGCTGCCTCACGGCCCTTCAAGGCTCCTTTCGGATCGGCAACGGCGCCATCCAGTGCGAATCCACCAGCGCCGGCTTTGGACTTGTACGTGAGTTGGCTTTGGGGCCCGCCAGCACGGCGGATGGAATCGGGGGAACCCGGGGGCGCTTTGTTGAAGACAGGTCTGAACTTAGAGGTCTCTTTCCATTCTTCATCGGGGATGGCTCCTGTTCAAAGCGCCGGATCGGCGGGATGAGACCTCGCTGGCGGGCGCTTCTAATCAACCTCCGATGCGGCCCTATTACAGGACGGTTATCCGGCATTCACTTCTCGTTCGCATCCTCGCCTGTGCCCCAAAAACAACAACGCCGCTCAATAATGAGCGGCGTCTCGCCCCAAATCAATCGTCTGAACGGCTACTTTTTTCGTACCGGCGCCAGAACAGGTTTCACCGGCCGGCCCGGCGCCGGTCTTTTAGCCCTCGACTCCTCTACCGGCTCTTCCTCCACGTGCGGTGACAGAAAACGCGTCTCCAGGCTATGCTCGCCCATCACGTGCAGACGCAAGAAGTTCGTCGACCCCGATTTGGTCCGCGTGCCCGCTACAATCGCGATAATCTCGCGGGGACGAACATATCCTCCCTGCGACAACAGGTTCTCCGCAAGCTCCACCAGCGCCTCGGTCGAATTCGCCTTCGGGCAGCGGATCGGAATCGTTCCCCACAGCAGGTTCAGCCGGTTAATCGTGATCTCCACCGGGCTCAACGCAAAGATGGGGGTCGACGGATGATACTTCGAAAGCTGCCGCGCCGTTGTTCCCGACTCGGTGAACAGCGCGATTCCTCGCAGGTCCAGGTCCTCGGCTGCGTGCGCCGTCGCCTCGCAGATTGTCTCCGCAATCGACAGATGCGTCTTCTGCACATGCGACTGGAACACCGCCTGTTCCTTCATGGTCCGCTCGGCCTCGTGCACAATGCGGCTCATCATGCTCACCGCTTCCACCGGGTACTTGCCCACCGCCGACTCGCCGGAAAGCATCACCGCATCCGTGCCGTCGTATACCGCGTTGGCCACGTCTGACGCTTCTGCCCGCGTCGGCCGAGGGTTCTCGATCATCGACTCCAGCATCTGTGTCGCCGTGATCACCGGCTTGCGATACTCGCTCGCCTTGCGAATAATATGCTTCTGAATCGCCGGCACACGCTCCGGGGGAACCTCCACTCCAAGGTCGCCGCGCGCCACCATGATGCCGTCCGCAACCAGGAGAATGTGATCCAGCTGCTCGATCGCCTGCGGCTTCTCCAGCTTCGCAATGATCCACGTCTCACACCCGTACGCCGACACCCGGTTGCGCACCAGGCGAATGTCTTCAGCCGTGCGCACAAACGAAACCGCGATCGCATCCACGCCGTTCTTCAAGGCAAATTCAAGATCCGCTTCGTCCTTCTCCGTCAGCGAAGGCACGCGCACCGGTATCCCCGGCAGATTGATGCCCTTGTTCTCGCCCAGAAGTCCGCCGTTCACGATGTCGCACACGACATCGCCGCTGGGTTCCACCTCGCGCACCCGCAGTTCGATCAACCCATCCGAAAGCAGGATCCGCGAGCTCTGCTCCACGTTCTCCGCCAGCGTCTTGAACGTTGTGCCCACCAGCGATGCCGTTCCCGGCACTTCGCGCGGCGTAATCGTGATGCGTCCACCGGTCTTCAGCATCACCGGCTGGTGTTCCTTCAGCTTCGATGTGCGGATCTTCGGCCCCTGCAGATCTCCAAGAATGCAAAGAGGTTTGCGCTCGTCCCGGCTCACCTTCCTGATCATCTGGATCAGCGCCAGCTTTTCTTCATGCGAACCATGCGAAAAATTCAATCTCACCACGTCGATGCCCGCGCGCACCAACTCGCGAAATACGGGCTCCGTGTTCGATGCCGGGCCGAGTGTGGCGACAATCTTTGCGCGTCGCTGGGTCGCAGAATCGGTCAGGCTGGTCTCACCAAACGGCATTCAAAATGCTCCATAGGTTATGAAAATCGGGTATGGGGAAGGTAGGAATGCGGCTGTCTTTATTGTACATGCCGGTGCCTTGGCGAACGCCCCCGCCGCGCCTGGCCCCCATCGCAAACCCCTGAATTTACGCGGTTGTTACAAGCGTCAGGCCATCGTGTCCGCGCTCGAACCAGCCCCCGCGAGCCGATCCTGCCGCGCCTGGAACATCATTCCATTGAACTCCGCGCCCAGCAGCGCGCTGAACGATGTCAGGTATAACCACACCAGCGTAGCAATCCCCGCCGCGAACGATCCGTAGAACCGCGAGTAGTCCGCTACCCGCGTCACATACCAGCCGAACGCCAGGGTCGCGGGAAACCAGATCAGCGATGCGGCCACCGCCCCGGGCAGCACCCATCCCCAATGCTCCTTGCGCCTCGTCCCGAAATGATAAAGCGCCGACAGCACCGTTACGCTCGTCGCCACCGAAACAATCCAGCGCACCAGTCTCCAGAAAAAAATCACCACGTGCCGCAACTCATGATCGGCGTTGGTAATCATCCACGTCTCAATGCCGCGGCCGAAAACCAGCAGCAGACTCGCCAGGCACAACGGCACCAGCACAATCGGCACCAGCAGCAGCGCCCAAACCCGCTTCTCCCAGAAGCCCCAGCTGTCTCGCCTTATCTTGTACGCGCGCCGGAAACCTTCCATCAGAGACAGCATTACCCCCAGCCCCGCAAACGCCGCCAGCGCCGCCGCTGAGAACAGTACCTGCTCCGATCGCATATGCTTGGCCGTGATCGAATCGTTCAGCAGGATCACTGATGCCGCGGGAAGAAACTCGTCAAAGTTTGCCCGCAGTTCCTGCATCAGTTTCGATCCTTCGGGCGCGTGCGCCAACAGCGAGTTCGCCACCAGCACCGCCGGAAAAAAACACAGCATGCCCGAATACGCGGCTGCCTTGGCCGTGTTAAACACGTCATGGTCCAGCGCCGCCAGTAGTGTCTTTTGCAGAATCCGGAGGATGCGCTTCATGTCTCAAAGCAAGACTAGAGCATTTGCCCGATGGGCAGCATCCTGCAACGCGCAGCGGCCTTTACATCAGGCGAAGTGTTTCGCCGATCGAATCTCGCTGTAGCTCAGCTTCAATCGCTGATCCCTGGTCCCTGGTCCCTGATCCCGGGTCCCTGCCTTGTTACTTCGCCAGATCCTCGTATGCGTGTACCCACGCATTCATCAGGTCATCCAGGTTATAGCCCGGTTCCATCTTGCAGTTCCCGAACTTGTCGTCTTTCTTGTCGCACTTCGCAACCACATCGCCGCCCGCGTTGTAGAGCGTAAGCCCATTCGGGTTTTGAGGAACCTCCACCAGGGCCGGCTTGGTCACCGACACCGTAGGAGGCTTCACTCGCTCGACCGACGGGTCCCCCGACACGG
Source organism: uncultured Acidobacteriota bacterium (assembly GCA_963846375.1). Taxonomy (GTDB): domain Bacteria; phylum Acidobacteriota; class Terriglobia; order Terriglobales; family Acidobacteriaceae; genus Telmatobacter. The sequence goes on along the minus strand of CAWJVV010000019.1, from coordinate 431,414 downwards.
CGGCCATGAGAATGAAAGCACAGAGAGCGCTCATTCCTGACTCCATTTAGTTTTGATATGCCCCCAGTATGCAGCAAATCTGGTCGAGTTCAACCACTTTTCTTATGCACCCGCCTCACCCAAACGTGGTTCTTTGTTCGTGAGGTGGTACAGACCTTGCCTCCCACGAAGGTGTAGCCCTCCGCGGGTGCGCCGTGCTCTCTGGCACGTTTGCAGGTGTTCCAAGGGCCCGCACAGCCGATCGCGCCTCGAACGGTTTATCATGGCCGGGTCATGAGTACCCTTGCCCATCGCGCCGCTCGCTGGCCCTTTGAATGCATAGTGATCGCACTCCTTCTCAGCGTCTTTGCCTCTGCGCAAGCGCCGCACCCTTCAAATGCACAATTAGCCGATCCGCAACTCAACGCCAAAGTCGAAGCCCTCCTCAAGAAGATGACCCTCGAGGAAAAGATCGGCCAGCTCGTTCAGTTCTCAGCCGGCTTTGCCACCGGCCCCGGCTCCGAAGGCAAGAACCAGCGCTTTGAATCCTTGGTCGCCAAGGGCCAGGTCGGCTCCCTCTTCAACGTCGTCGGCGCCGAGGCCACCAACCACTATCAGCACATCGCCATGGAGCAGGCCCGCCTCCACATCCCCCTCATCTTCGGCCTTGACGTCATCCACGGCCACCACACCACGTTCCCCGTCCCGCTCGCCGTCGCCGCCACCTTCGATCCCGCCATGGCCGAAATAGTCGCCCGCACCGGCGCCCAGGAAGCCCGCGTCGACGGCGTCCCCTGGGTCTTCTCGCCCATGGTCGACATCGCCCGCGACGCACGCTGGGGCCGCATCATTGAGTCCAACGGCGAAGATCCCTACCTCAGCTCCATCATGGCCCGTGCTTGGGTCCGCGGCTATCAGCAGGGCGACCTCTCCAAGCCCGACTCCGTCGCCGTCTCCGTCAAGCACTACGCTGCATACGGCGCTGCCATCGCCGGCCGCGACTACAACGCCACCGACATGAGCGGCATCACCCTCCGCCAGGTCTATCTGCCGCCCTACCACGCCGCCGTCGAAGAAGGCGCTGCCACCCTGATGTCCTCCTTCAACTCCATTAACGGCGTGCCTGCCACCGCCAACCCCCTCACCCTCAACCAGATTCTTCGCAAGGAGTGGGGCTTCAACGGCTTCGTCGTCTCCGATTGGGGCTCCGTCGCCGAGCTCATCAACCACTCCATCGGCGACGGCCCTACCGTCGCCCGCAAAGCGCTCACCGCCGGCGTCGAGATGGACATGGAGGGCAATCTCTACGGCACCACCATCGCCTCCCAGGTCCGCTCCGGCAAAATCTCTGAGGATGTGGTCGACGAAGCCGTGCGCCGCATCCTGCGCGTCAAGTTCGCCCTCGGCCTCTTCGACCACCCCTACGTCCAGGACAGCCCCGCCTACGAGCCCACGCCCGAGAAGCGCGCTCTCACCCGCAAGGTCGCAGACGAGACGATTGTCCTTCTCAAGAACGATCCCGTCGAAGCCGCCGGCACCCTCCTGCCCATGAAGCCCGGCAAGACCGTCGCGCTCATCGGCCCCATGGCCGACAACCAGCGCGATATGCTCGGCGCCTGGTCCGCCGGCGATCCCAAGTACGTCATCGCCCTCCGCAAAGCCCTTGAAGAAAAACTCGGCGCCGACCACGTCCTCTACGCCGAAGGCTGCGGCCTGCTATCCGGCCAGGACGAAGTCGTCCTCAACCACGTCAACTTCGGCGGCTCCGCGGCCGCCAGCGGCAGCAACGAAGTCCCCGACGACGCCAAGACCATCGCCGCCGCCGTCGAAACCGCCAAGAAAGCCGACATCGCCATCCTCGCTCTCGGCGAGTCCGCCAACTGGATGGAAGGCGAAGCCGCCAGCCGCGTACACCTCGGATTCACCGGCGCCCAGGAACAACTCCTGGAAGCCGTCGTCGCTATCGGCAAGCCCGTCATCCTGGTCGTTGCCGCAGGACGCCCTCTCGAGATCAAGTGGGCCGCCAACCACGTCCCCGCCATTCTTGAAGCCTGGTCGCCCGGATTTGAAGCCGGCCACGCCATCAGCGACATCCTCTTCGGCGACGTCAACCCCTCCGGCAAGCTTCCCGCCAGCCTGCCCCGCGCCGTCGGCCAGGAGCCCCTCTACTACGCGCAGATGCCCACCGGCCGCCCCGCCCACGGCGACCTGAGCCACATGCCCACCAACTCCATCGAAAAATTCGTATCCCGCTACGTCGACGAGGAGAACTCCGCGCTCTATCCGTTCGGCTGGGGCCTCAGCTACACCCGCTTCAGCTACTCCAAGCCCACAGTCAGTCGCTCCACAATCCCCGTCAAAGAGGTCATGAACTCGGGCCACGAACCCGTTCTCAAGGTCGGCGTCGACGTCACCAACACCGGCAGTGTGGCCGGCTCTGAAGTCGTGCAGCTCTACCTGCGTAACACCAACACCAGCGTCGAACAGCCCCTGCGTGACCTCAAGGGCTTCACCCGCATCACCCTCAATCCCGGCGAGACAAAGCACGTCGAGTTTCCGCTCACATTCGACGAGCTCAGCTTCTACAACGTCGACCTCAAGCCGGTAGTCGAGCCTACGCCCTACAAGCTCTGGGTTGGCGGCAGCTCGCTAGCCACCGCCGAAGCCGCCTTCCAGCTCGTCGAGTAGCTTCACCACTATCGCTCTGTGCCGTCCTTGCGGCTCTTTCTTGCCGCAAGGGCGGGAAACCGACACAAAACGAATCGTCCGAGTCTATTTATCAGGCCTTGGCCTTTCATCACTCATTACGTCCATCAGCTTCCCGAAGCACCCCGGTATCTGCGCATTCCATTCGTTCCAATCATGCCCGCCCGGCATGATGTGAAACTCACTCGCGAAGCCGCGCTTCTCGAGTATTTGCACGAGGTGCCGAATCTGATCACGCATGGGGTTGCGCTCTCCAGCGGTGATGTAGAGATAAGGAGTCATCGCCGGATCCGCAGAAATCGCTTCCTGCAAGACGTCCGCCTCTCGCCGGCTCGGGCTGCCATCGGGCCCAAAGACGTGCCGCAGTCGAACCGATTGCCAGAACCGGCGCCAGTTGAAGCGCATCGTCGGAACGTGAACGGCTGGACTGATCGCTCCCGCAAACGAGAACAGCTCCGGCCGCGTCAAAGCCAACTTCACGGCCGCGTAGCCACCCATTGAAATCCCAATGACCGCGCGTCCAGATCTGTTCGTGAGGACAGGGAAACGTTGCTCCACATCCTGTATCAGATCGTTTGTTAGATAGTCGCCATAACGCTCCCTGGGTGTCAGCGCTGCGTTTATCCAATACGAGAGCTTGCCCTCCGGCATGACGACCGCAAATCCTTGCGCTGCGTACTGTCCCACATTCGAGTAGAGCGACCAGTCCCGGTAGTCTCCGCCTCCGCCGTGCAACAAATAAACGGCAGGCAGCTTTCCCAAACCTCGATTCAACGGCAGATACACGCGGTATGTCATCTTGCGGGCGAGTGCAACGGAGTAGAACGTCACATCCTGCTCCGCTACTCCCGGAAACCGTCGCGGCGCGTCCACCACACGCGTACCTCCGCGACACCCCGCCACCACAACCAGAACCACACCGATGAACCGAAGCCCAATTTTCATGGAAGCCTCGATTCTATTCCCATCTCATCCTAGAAAAGCCAAAACCCGGCACGCGCGCGAACGCTTGTCGCCACACGTCCCCACTTTTCGATTGCGTTCCGCCCCAGCGCAACGGAGCCTTCCTCAGTCCCTCAGTCCCTCAGTCCCTCAGTCCCTAGTCCCCAGTCCCTGTCTTTGCCCCTCCTAGCCCCTAGTCCCCAGTCCCTAGCCCCTGTCCTTCAACCCCTCCACCCCCACCGGCTCCAGATACACTCCCAGCAACTCCCGCACCCACCACGCTTTCGTCTCCCGCCTCTGCTGCCGATCCGTAAACCGATACCGGTAAAACAGCGCCCGCACAAAAACCGGCGGCTTCTCAGGAAACGGGTTCGTGCGCATCAACCCCAAAACTCCCGCATCCCCGAGAAGCAGATTCTTCACATACCGAACAAACCACAGATCGTGCCGCCACACCCGAATCCCTTGCGCAGTCACTGCCACTGAAAACGGCAGGAACCAGATCATCCAGTCCAGCCGCAGATGATACGGAGCCACCTGCGGCGGTTTCCGCAACGGATCGCCCGGCTTGCCCTTGAATCCGTATTCCTTCCATCGCGTGTGCGGGGTCACCACCCCCTCATCGGTTCCCTCCATCACAATCTCGAACCGCTCCCGCCCCACCGTCCCGAATGCCCCGTACGTGCCCACCAGGTGAAAAGGATTGTAGGTGTAATTCATCATCTGGTCGGGCGAGAAGAGATTCTGCACCGGCCGGATGCTCAGCACCACGGTTCCCACTCCCACGATCCAGAGCAAAGCGTCAAACGCCGGCGGCCGTGCTCCCAGTGCCGGCGTTGCAATCGGCAGAACGAGCCCCAGCACCTTGTCGTTAAGCCCGGCAGCGCCCAGCACCACCGTCAGCCAGTTCAGCCATGAGTAGTTGCCGCTCACAATCAGCACCAGCTGGTGCACAATCGTCAGCCCCGCCGCAACCGACGCCACCGGCTGCGGCGCAAACAGCAAAAACGGAACAATAACCTGAATGAAATGGCTGGCTGCCGCCGAAAAACGATGCATCCGCTTCGGCATCCAGTGAAAATACCAGCTCAGCGGGTTCGGCAGCGGTTGCGTCTCGTAGTGGTAGTAGAGGCAGGTCAGGTCGCGCCAACAGGGATCGTGGCGCAGCTTGATAAGCCCGGCCCCCAGCTCCGTCCGAAACAGCATCCAGCGCAGGATCAGGATCGGCACAATCGACGGCTGCATCCGCGCCGGCCCCAGGAATGCCGCGAAGAACCCGGCCTCCAGCAGCATCGACTCCCACCCGAAGCCGAAGAACTTCTGCCCCACATTCACAAACGAGAGATACAGCCCGTACAGCACCAGCCAGGCCGCAATCGACAACCACACCGGCCCGGCCTCGGTCAGCCCCAGCAGCGCGCAGACCGCAACAACCACCCCAGTCCACCCAGCCGCCAGCGCCAGCCGGTCCGAATACCGCCAGAAGAAGATGCTGGGCGATTTGCGAAACGAAGAGCGCCGCAGGTAGGCCGGCACCGGCAGAAGCCCGTTCTCGCCCAACAGCGGCTTGAACTGCAGCACTGCCGTCAAAAAGGCGACACAATAAATCGCCGCCATCCCGCGCTGCAGCACGAGACGAGTCAGCCACACGTCGCCGAAGTACGGTTCCATCGCGGAGAGACTAAACTACAGGCCGTTGGATGATCTCACGGTCCTCCGCCGAAGCCTGCGCGTCGTCCGTTACTTGGCCGTCACCTTGCCGGATATCTTGTCGTACTCGTCCTCGGTAATGGCGTGCTTTTTCACCATGTCGTGGGCATCGTCGTAGGGGCGGTTGTTGATGATGCGGATCGCTCGATCGCGGTCGATGCCGGGCAGCGTCTGCAGCTTGTCGGCCGCAGCGTTATTCACGTTTACCGTGCCGCCGTCTTTCAGGCCTTCGGCCACGCCCTGGGCCACGGCCTTCACATCGCGTGTGGCTTCGGAAGTGGCCTTCTTGGTGTCTTCGCGAATGGCGTCTGGGCTGCGCCTTTCAGGCGTGCAGGCGGTCAGGGCAATGAGGACGAAACTGAACAGCAGGGCGCGCTTCATACCTTGGTTCGATGCTCGCCCTCGCGATCATGGCTGGCAGTAATTGGTTTTCCGCCATGCCGTACGACTGGCGAACGCCAATCTGCCCGTATCCTCCACTACTGGAAGCATTTGTCCTGGGCCTGGTTCTACTCCGCCTGAAGCCGGGCAAACTTCTCCGCAGCCAACCGCAGTTCGCGCGAATCGGCAGCCCGCTCCTTGTACCGGCTTCCTGGCGCCAGCGCCAGCACGATCCAGAAAAACGCCAGTGTCACCACAAACAGGGCGCAGAGCGCGAGCAGAATTCCACCAAGAATGTAAAACAAGGGGAGGGCCTCCAACTTCATGTTCAAGGCTCGGGGCGGATTGGCGCAAGCCGGAAACGAGGCTTAGCTGCAAGGAATCTTCCGCGGAAGCAACCCAGGTAGTAAACATTCCGATGCAAGCTTTGTCGGCCTGTCCTGGAACTGGTTGCAGAAATAGCTTTGTGAAAGGGCACGACTTCAAAGTCATGCCGCAAAAGCCCACAAAAGGTTCAGGGCTTTAGTGTCTGCGTGAGAACTCATTCCGGAAGGAGCAGGGGCTCTTCAGGCCCCTGAATAAGGCCGGATATCGGTCGGCGGCTTCAGCCGCGGGCTTTTTCCAACTCACTCCCTGAGCAGTTCTCACGCAGACACTTTAGCCCCTGCCGGATGCCATTCAGGCGGTCAAGTGGATTGGTGCAACCCACCCTAGTCCCGATGCACCAGGTACTCATCCGCCAGCACCGCCACCAGCACCGCCGTCGGAACCGCAACCGCCGCGCCCACCACCCCCGCCAGCGCCGACCCAATCAGCAACGCCGCAATAATCGCCAACCCCGGCAAATCCACGCTCGACCGCATGATCCGCGGCGTCAGAAACGAGTTCTCCAGGTTGATCCACACAAAGTAGAAGATCGCCACGCCCAGCACACGGCCCCACGAGTCGAACGCCGCCACCATGAGCGCCAGGCAAATGCACAACGCTGCCCCGATCACCGGAATAATATTCAGCAGCCCCGTCAACACTCCCAGCGCATACGCGTACCGCACATGCAGCAGCGCGTACGTTGCCGTGCTCGCCATTCCCAGAATCAGCATCAGGCTGCCCTGGCCCACCAGCCAGCGCCCCATCCGCGCCTTGGCCCGTGTCAGCGTCGCATCCAGCCGCGCCCGCTGCCCACGCGGAAAGAACGACAGAAACCACTCATACGCCACCGCGCCTTCCAGTTCGAAATACACCGTCAAAATCAGCCCCATGCCAATCGTGAACAGCGCGCTCGCCCAGTTGCGAATCGACAGCAGCACATACGCCGCGCTGCTCGCCGCCGTACTCTCCACACGATCCAGAATGTCTCCCGGGTCAATCCGGTCCGCAAACGGCAGCCGCCGCAGCTTCTCCACCAGCGCCGACGACCGCTGCGGCACCTCCTTGGCGAAGTCCTGCAGATCGCGAAGCACCGGCGGCACGGCCAGAAATCCGAACAGCGCAATTCCCCCCACCACCACCAGCAGGAGCACCAAAATCGCCCACCGCCGGAACGGCTGAAACCGCCCAATCCGGATCCCCGCAATAAACCCCACCAGCGGCTGCAGCACCACCGCGAACAGCGCGCTCACATACAACAGCAGCAGTTCGTGCCGCAGCAGCCATGCCAGGTAACTGGCAAATCCCACCGCAAACGTGAACACAATGTAGCTGCGCGCCGTCCGCCGCGACCGCGTCTCTTCCGGCGTTCGGCCAATGATTTCCGGTTCGCTCTCGATCACTCGCCTCCGCTCAGAATCGAGCCCACAATCCCGCCAAGCAGTCCCGCCCCCGCCGCCTGCGGCATCTCCCGATGCCCACTCGGCAGATAATGCGCGATTTGATGCGCAAGACGCGACAGCGGCAGCGTCTGCAGCCAGATCGTCCCCGGCCCCATCAGCTGCGCCAGAAAAATCCCGTCCCCGCCAAAGATCATGTTCTTGATTCCCGGCACCGTCGTGATCTGGAACGACACCGACGTCGTGAACGCGCCCACATGCCCCGGATGCACCCGCATCACCTCGCCCGGCTGCAGATCCTTGCGAATCAGCTCGCCCGACAGCTCCAGCCACGCCGTCCCGTAACCCGCCACCCGCTGCAATATGAATCCGTCCCCGCCAAAGATTCCCGCCCCCAGCGACTGCTGAAAGCCAATGCTCAGCGTCACCTGCGGCGTCGCGCATAAAAATCCGTGCCGGTGCACCATGTACTCTGCGCCCTGCCCCACCTGCACCGGCACAATATGCCCCGGCACCTTGGTGGCAAACGCCACCTCGCCCGGATACTGCCACGCCCGGTACTCCGTCATAAAAATGCTGCCGCCGGCCACCGCCCGCTTCAACACCCCAAACAGCCCGCCGCCTCCGCCCATCTGCGTATGCGTCTGCATCTGGATCGACTGCGTCATCCACGAAAGCTCGCCGCTCTCGGAAAACACACTCTCGTTAGGGTCAAGCTGGACCTCCAGCACCGGCATCGTCGTGCCCTGTATCCGCGTCTGCATCTTCGCCCTCCTGGGATGGCAACAGTGTACCCGGGGTCCCCGCGAATCGGCCTTTGATTCGTGGGACGGGTTTGTGTCCTGCAGGGACACTACGCTATCCAGGTCCTGGCCGTTCACCAGGCTCTCGCGCCCAGCCCTCTACTGATCTCTGATCTCTGATCCCTGGTCCCTGATCCCTGGTCCCTGCCTCTTCACTCTCCCCGCAGCGCCTCCATCGGCTCAATCCGCGCCGCCCTCCGCGCGGGCAGCGCCGAGGCCGCCCCCGCCGCCCCCAGCAGCACCAGCACCACCCCGGCCATCATCCCCGGATCCCGCGCATCGCTGCTCGTCCACTGCAGGAACTCCCGGTTGAGCCCCATCACCAGAACCACTCCCGCCGCCGCGCCCCCCAGTACCGCCATCATGCACTCCCGCGTCACCAGGTACACAAGATGCGTCCGCCGCGCGCCCATCGCAATGCGCACCCCGAACTCCCGCGTCCGCTGCGCCACCAGCAACGCCTGCACGCTGTACAGTCCGCTCACCGCGAATACCAGCGCCAGAAACGCAAACGCGCTGAACAGCCCCGCGGCAAACCGCTCCCGCGGAAGGCTGTCGCCCTGGAGCTCCCCCCTTGCCGAAACCAGCTCGCCCACCGCCTGGTTCGCATCCACGCCGCGCACATGTTCCTTGATCGCGTGCAGCAGAGCCGCCGGGTCCCCGCGCGCGCGAAACGCCACATTGAACCCGTCATAAGGCGTCATCGAGTACGGCAGAAACACTCCCGGATAAACCGCCTCATCCAGTCCGCGGTTCGGCACATCGCCCACCACGCCGATAATCTGAAAGTGCTGATCGTCCCCCGGAGCCACCAGCTTCCACACATCTCCATGCACAACCCCGTGGTTCAGCACAATCGTCTCGCCAATGGGATTGGCATTCGGCCAGTACTGCCGCCGCATCGTCTCGTTGATCAGTGCCAGCCGCGCCCCGCGCGCCGTCTCATCGCGCGTCCACACGCGACCCATGCGCACCGGAATCCCCGCCGTCGCAAAGTACTCGCCGCTCACCTGTTGCGCCACCGCGACTCCCGAGCCCTTGCGCCCCGGCACATCCACCGGCGTCGACTCAGGATCGTTATAGGGGAGTGCGCCAATCGCCGCCGACACCACGTTTGGAACGGCCGCAATGGCCCCCCGGATCTGCTCGTAATAGTGCACCCGGTCCGCCCACTCATCGTGCGCGCCTTCGCGCATCACCAGGTTCACTGACGCCAGGTTGTGCGGATCGTAGCCCACCTCCACACGCATCATCGCCAACACCTTTCGCAGCGTCGCCCCCGAGCACGCCAGCAAAAGCAACGTCATCGCCACCTGTACCGTCAGCAACACCACGTGGGTTGCGCGCGTTCCTCTTCTGCCGGCAAGCTTGTGCGCCCCGCTGTTCATCGCATGCCGCAAGTCGGTGCGCGAAACGCGCAGCGCCGGCCACAACCCACACACCACTCCGGTCAGCACCGAAACCAATACGCTGAACACCAGCACCGGCAGATTTACCGCGATCTCCGCCTCCGCCGGAAAGAACATCGGCATCGGCGCAATCAGGCTCCGAATCGTTCGCACACCGGCAACTGTGAGCAGGACTCCCAGCCCGCCGCCAACGCACGACAACGCCACCGACTCCGTCAGCAGCTGCGCCAGCACCCGCCGCCGCCCCGCGCCCAGCGCCTTGCGCATCGCTATCTCCGCCTGACGCGTCTCGCCGCGCGCCAGCAGCAATATCGCAACATTCGTGCACGCCAAAAGCAATAGAAACGACACCGAGACAAACAGCACCACCAGCACCCCTCGAAACCGTCCGATGGCAATCTCGTTGATGTGCACCACGTGCACCTTGAACTGCACCGGGAAATTCGCCGGCGTCTCCCTCGCGAAAGCATCCAGCATGGGCTGCAACGCCTGCTCCACCGTCTTGTCGCTCACGCCCTCCCGCACACGCGCATACACGCTCACCGGCCTGTGCGGATCGGCCGAATATGCCAGCGGAACGTACACGTCGCTCCCCAGCCACGCAAAACGCGGCGGCATCACGCCCACAATCGTGTACCGTTCCCGATTCAGTTCCAGCGTCTTGCCGATCGCATCCGCTCCGCCGCGAAAATGCGATTGCCAGAAACGATAGCTGAGCACCGCAACGCGCCCTCGGTCCGACGGTCCAAAGCCGCGCCCCGCCAGCGCCGGCACACCAAGATACTCAAAGCCACCCTGCGACATGCGGGCCACATTGAGCCGCTCCGGCAGCTCACCGCCCGTCAGCGACATGGTGTACGCATCGGTGGCCACCGCCCCATCCAGCACCGGGGCTTTCTCGAACTCCGCGAACTGCGGGCTGGTCAGCCCCAAATCAATGGGAGCCGGTTCCTTGTCGTACAGGTGCAGATGCACCATCCGCATCGCGTCGCGGTAAGGATAAGGATCCATCAGTACCGCGTGCACCACGCTGTACATCGTTGCCTGCGCGCCAATCCCGATCGCCAGCGTCGTCACCACCGCCAGGGCAAAGCGCGGTGACCGCGCACACTGCCGCCACGCCATCTTCACATCCGTCAGCACCAGCTCCAGCCAGGCCGCGTTCCACGTCGCGCGTGTCAGGTCGCGCACCAGCGCCGGATTCCCAAACGCCCGCCGCGCTGCCGCCCGCGCCTCCTCGGCCGGCATCCCCGCGGCCAGGTTCTCCTCAATCTGCCGCTCCAGGTGATCGCGCAGCTCCTCATCCAGTCGCGCCGCCGCGCCCCTCCGCCCCAACAGCAGCCGCACTTGCTCCGTCAACCGCGAAAACCCACTCATGCCTAGACTATCTACAATGCCCCCTCAAACAGAGTCAACACAAATTGTGATCGACCGTCTCCTCCCGGTGTCGCCATCTGACCTGAGATTCACCCGCAATAGCGCACCTCAACCCCCTATTTCCCTATAGACGTGTCATCTCGCAGCATCGCATCCCGATGCGGAGAGATCCGCAGTTGCTCTTGCTGTTGTTCTCCTCGGCCCAGTCATCGCTGCATCTTGCATCTTCAAGGTCTCGGGTGGTGCACGAGCACCATCAACGCCCCGCGGTCCTTTTTGTTGCTATTGAATGTTCTGCATCGGCCGCGATTCTGCGCGACGAGGTAAATTGGACTGGATTGAAAGGTAGAACTTCGGAGTCGAGAATGGACCCTCAGGATCGAGTGCGAGTGATCGAGCAATGGACGACGCGGGTGACTCAGGATGGCGGCATTGACCGTTACGACGATCTTCACCTCGACGCGATTGACCCGGAGTGGAGGCAGAGAGAACACTGGGGGTCAGCAGGCAGTTCAGCATTTCAGTCCGCCGTCGCCATACGCAACAATCTCAGGCTGCCCCTCATCGTCGGCCTCGGGATGTCACTCCGAGATGATGTGTTGGGGCTGCTCCACGAAGTCAAATTGGCCGACTTGATGGCCGACGTTGGCTCGAGTCCTCCTTCTTTGTACTTATTTAGACGAGGAAAGGAACCGGGAAACGATCTAATAGCTGCTATTCATGACGGTCGTGTCGGGGCAGATTGCGCTTCGAGTGAGTTCGTGGCCATCGACGTTCCAGACGCGAAGTCCGGAGTATTCCTCCGATTCAAGCAGAGCGGCTGTGACGAGCACGCCACGAGCGTTTTCATCCTCGGATAGCCCTTCGATTCGATAGTTGCTGTCCCTTTGTCCCTCTGTCCCTTTGTCGCTCTGTCCCTTTGTCCCTAGTCCCTCAATCAGCCATCGCCGAATGCTGCATGCTGTCGTGCCCCTCATCGTCATCCACCGCCCACACCTTCGCCGGATCCGTCTCATACGGATACACGTGCACCATCCACCCAAACAGATGCGGCCGGAACTCCCCGCCTGCTGCGTCGCACGCCTCTTTCGTCGTAATCGATCCCATCAGCCCAAACTTCGCGTCCGGACCAAAGTACCCCGCCTTCTGTCCATCCGGCGCTTTGCAGAAGTTGATGTGCTGATGCCACCGCGCCACGCTCAACGGAACCCGCTCGTTCAGCTCTTCCTCGCTCGCGTCCACCCGATCGGTATACATCGCGCCCACCAGCTTGTATCCATCCGCCGTCTTCTTGTACAGCAGCGACGTCGGCTTCGTTGCATCGAACTTCTGCCGCGCCTCGCGCCCATACTCATACTTCGTAAAGTGATAAATGGGCTGCGGCACGTTCGGCAGGAATATCTCGTACCCATCGGCCAGTGCTTTCTTGTAGTCCTGGTAGGGAGCCATTGCCTCCTTCGCAGCCGCGGCCACCGCATCCGCCTTCTGCCGGTCGCCGGGGTTTGCTGGCCTCAGCGCCGTCAGAAACATGTGCCCCGCCATATGCGCCATGCCACCCATCGCGTCTCCACTTGCGTGCATCTGCGCGCTCCCCGCCGATGCCGTCTGCGCGCGCGCGCAGAGACCCATGCCTGCCCAGCAGCCCAAAGCCGCCACGATGACAACACCCGCACGCCGCCCCATATTAGGAAGAAGAAAAGTGCCAGCCACGCTAAAAACCTCCCAGCGAATTCCATTACGTTTGACGGAGCAGCGTTCCGCACGGTCTATCCTGCGCAGAACGAGCTCCGGGCATTCCCACGCCACCACCACTCCCGTGCCCCGTCCTTGCGAGTATTTTCCGTCGCAAGAGCGGGAGACCGAAACAGTCCGAATCCTGCCCACCACCAAAAACACGGCGCCTCAGTCCATTTGAATGTCTGCTTTTTCGCCTGTGGAAATCCCGTCAAGAGGCAAACCTGTGGAAAACAAGCCAAACCACCAAAAACAAACTTAAAATTTCCCCCTGATGATTTGGTATTTATATCGTCGAATCTGCGATAATAGAAACAGTGAGAAAAAGGCCCGCGTCCGCGCGGGCCTTTTCATTTGCCATCAAACCAGCGTTGCGATCACCAGGAGAAAGGGAAAAGATGCTGATCCATCATTCGCGATTCCAATCCAGGGTGCACGGTTCACCATCCACCGGTGATTCAAATCACACTCGACATGCAAGCAGGGTGTAACCCTATCATTCGGCAAGGGATGGTCAATTTTTTATTTGCATAAGGTATTCCCTGATCCAGCAACCGGCATATGGGCTGTAGCGACGGCTCCCGCCGCCCTCATCGCATCCACCGCCGACTTCATAACTCCACTCTCTGCAAACAGATGCACCAGCCCGCCGCTCAGGGTCACCGCCGGCACGGGGATCGCTCCAGAGGGTGTCGCCGGACGGGTCAGCCGGGTGGTGCGCAGCTCCCCGGTGCCCTGGGCATCGAGGATCAGCGCCGTCAGCTTCTTGGCCGTCGGCAGGTCGAAGCTCTCGGCCACGAAGACCTGCCTGCCGCGGGTGGTGATGACCACCGGCCCCTCATTGGTGGTGAAGACCTGCTCGGTCTTCCGAAGAGGTTCCCGAGCGGCGCGGTTGGACGCCTTCGTCCCGGTGCAGGCCCGAGTACTTGCGGCCCAGCGACTCGGCGTACAGCTTGGCAAAGGCCTCGGCGGAGGCGGAGTCCTCCACGCCGACAGATAGAAGAAAGCGATGGACTTGGTGCTGGTCTGCTCGGCCTGGGTGGCATTGCGGAGACCTGCCCGGCCCAGTAGAGGCCTCCGTCCCACGCCGGAGTCAGGTCGCGCGCGGCGTTCTCGCCGCCGAACAGCTCGGCCAGGATGTGCAGATCGAGCTCGCCCAACCTGGCCGATGTCGTAAGGCTTGTAGCTTGTCCACCAGCGGATGAATATCGGGCAGCAGCGGCACGACCGGCATGCTTCGCTTCTCGAACTCGCGCGGATTGATGATCTCCCACGTCGAGCTCGGCGGACGGTCCAGAGCGCCCGCAAACGCCGCGTTCTGCCCCTGGTCCATCCAGAGATCCTGCTCAAAGCTCAGGCCCTCGCGATAGGGAAACAGCAGCGACTCGGACAGCAGCAGCGGCGCGCGCGCCAGCACCGGCGAGTTGTCCGAGCCGGACATCCGCTGCTTGATGAACTCCATGATCTCCGGGTCCTTCACCAGGCTCTTGCCCATCGGCTTGAGAATGTCGTCCATCATGACCGCGGTGGCCTGCCCCTCGGCTACGGCTTCGCGGGCGGTGTCCATCTCGTCCTTGGCCAGGTGGTCGATGTCGTCGTGGTAGTTCGTGCGACACATCGTGCGGGCGTCTGGTCGCCCCACTTTTCCAGGTCGACGTGCTGGTCCTGCAGCGCGTGGGTCAGCTCGTGGGCCAGAACCGGCTTCTGTTCCTCCACGCCGACCCAGTCGAGCATGTTCACGGTCTTGGTCTTGGAGTCGTAATAGGCTTCGATCTGCTCCTTCAGCAGCGCCAGCAGAAACGGCTTCAGGTCGAAGTCGCGGTCCAGCAGGCCGAACTTCTTGAGCACGATCTCGTCGCGCTGCAGCCGCTTGGCTCCTTCATCCTCGTCGAATTTCTCTTTGAGGTACTTTCGACCTCGGCGCGGCTGGTGAGCTGGCGCTTGACGGTGCTCTTGATGGGCAGGCCGGTTTCGTCGGAGGAGAACTTGATGAGCTGGTCGACCAGGGCGAAAAGCTCCTTGGCCTGGTCGGGGTGATGCGGGTCTCGCTGTCGCCTTGTCGGCTGCTTGTCCTGGCTGCTGGCGGTCGGGGGCTTGTGCCTGGGGATTGAGCGCCGGGGCTTTTGCCCGCATAGAGCCGATGGGCTCGCGAGGGCCAGAAGCGTGACCATTAAAGCTGCGGAGGCATACTGTCTTGCGCAAGCCGCGCGCGGCGTGGAACTGCTCGATCATTTATTCTCCTGATTTTAACCGCGCCAGCAGCGCACCTTCGGGTGGCCGCTGTTGCCTGGCCCAGGCTTCTTCGGTTGCACCGGGGCGTCACTTTCGCAGGATGCAACCGCATTTCGATGCTCCCCAAGGCTATAATCAGGATGCGGTATCCGGGACCCATACGGATTTTATCCGTATTCCCAGCACCCGAAATAAATCCCTATGACTCAGACATCGCCCTTGCCGCTTCACCCGTAGCCACACCGCTTGCCGCGTTGCTGGAATCCGCAGCAAACTCATCCCGAGACGCCAGTGTATCGCGGGTGTTCGAACCCCACAGAGTTGGACGCGCGACAGACGGAAATAGAGGCGCTGGCCTTTGGACGCGGCGGTCCACGATCTGGGCTGGCTGCGCCGGGTGCCGGTGCGCGGGGAAGACCGCTTCCGCTGGCTCAGCGGCATGGTACCAACACGGTGAACGACCTGGTGCGCAACGCCGGGGCGTGGAACCTGGTGCTGAATGCGCAAGGGCGGATCCAGGGCGACCTGACGGTGTGGCGCGAGGGAGACGACACGCTGGAACTGGAGATCGCGGCCGACCAGTATGGAGAAGCTGCTGGCGCCATCTCGAACGCTTCATCATCATGGACGATGTGGAGCTGACGACGCGCTGAGCGGAGAAACGGCGCTGGGGCTGACGCGGGCCGAAGGCGGGCGAGGTGCTGGTCGCGGCTGGGGCTGCCGGCATTCGCCGACGCCGATGCGCACATGCACGGCGTCGAGTTGAACGGGATGAGCCTCCGCATCGCGCGCGACTACGGCGGGCTGGGCGCGCACTACGTGATCTGGGTTCCTGCGGCGCAGCTCGAGCAAGCTGTGGAAGTTCCTGCGGACGGGCGGGGCAATGCCGGTGGGCGTGGCCGCGGTCGAGGCGTTTCGCATCGCCGAAGGCATTCCGCTCTACGGCGTCGACATGGTGGAGCGCGACCTGCCGCAGGAGACCTCGCAGACGCGCGCGCTGCACTTCAGCAAAGGCTGCTACCTGGGCCAGGAGATCGTGGAGCGGATCCGCTCGCGCGGAAACGTGCACCGGCACTTGCGGCGCTTGGAGACTTGATGGCCCGCTGCCGGCGACGGGAGCGGAGTTGACGCTGGATGGCGCCCCGGTGG
The DNA here is from genome assembly GCA_963846375.1 of uncultured Acidobacteriota bacterium. Lineage (GTDB taxonomy): Bacteria > Acidobacteriota > Terriglobia > Terriglobales > Acidobacteriaceae > Telmatobacter. The sequence goes on along the minus strand of CAWJVV010000019.1, from coordinate 415,226 downwards.
GCAGCATCACCAGCGCGGCGGAACTGCCGCTGCCTCGGGGAGCGCGCGCGTGTTTGCACTAGGCATGATGCGCGGCGAGGCCGAGGCGAAGAATGACCGCTGGTTTACGATGCCGGCGGAGCTGCAGGTACGGCGCGGCTACTGTCGGGCCTCCCGCGATAAGGGCCGTGCCCGGTGCGGGCTTTGCGGTTCCCGCCCTTGCGACGGAAAGAAGTCGCAAGAACGGGGCACGGAGTGTGGTGGCAAGGCGCCTGGTGCAACGCGCGATTTGACGAGAGATGAGACGAGGCAGGAATCAGAGACGATGAGCGATACGCCGAAGTTTGAAGTGATCGATCGCCGCAAGTACAAGGCCGAGGAGGAACGGGAAGCTCCGCGGACGGCAGGAGACCGTCGCGGGCGGAGCCGCAGGCGACGGCGCCCAAGGCAGAGCCAGCCGCGCCGTCGAAGGCCGCGCAGACAGAGGCGGGGCGCGGTCCGCAGCTTGTGACGTCAGATCCGGAGGGCGGCGACGCGGACGACCTGGGCGAATATGCAGCGGAATTGCCGCCCGCGCCGACGGCTGAAGAGAGCAAGGAGCAGAAGAGCGCGTACGATGCTTCGGCGCAGCGGCTCGAGGACCTGGTGCGGGCGCAGAATCCGGCTGCCGGCCCGCAGCCTGCCGTTACCTTCGAACACCTGGTGCAGCAGTTCTATTTGTCGGCCATGATCCAGATGGGAGCGGGCACGCAGGAAGGGCAGCGGCCGCGGGTAGACATTCTGGGCGCGAAACAGACCATCGATCTGCTGGGCGTTCTCGCGGAGAAAACGAAAGGCAACCTGACGCTCAATGAAGACCGCATGCTGCAGTCGGTGTTGTTTGAAGCGCGCATGGCGTTCCTGGAACTGACCAACATGATCACCATGCCGGGCGTGCCGCCACCAGCCGCGCCGGGCAAGCACTAATTCAGCGAGCCATGGAGGGAAGGCTCACCTTTCTGGGCACCGGCACTTCCATGGGAGTGCCCACGCTTGGCTGCAGGTGCGCGGTATGCACGTCCGCTGATCCACGTGACAAGCGGCTGCGGCCTTCGGTGATGCTGCGGTGGAGCGATGAGCAACCGCGAGCGTGTGGTGGTGATCGACACCGGTCCGGACTTTCGCGAGCAGGCGCTGCGGGCGCAACTCACCCACGTCGACGCAGTCTTCTATACGCATTCGCACGCCGACCACATCTTCGGCATGGACGATCTGCGGCCGCTGAGCTTTGCGGCGTTTCGCAACGGCGGACCGATTCCGCTGTATGCGTCGGAGGAGACTACGGCGGTGCTGGAGCGCATGTACGACTACACGTTTGCGCCGGACGCCACCTATGCGACGCGCGCGAAGGTAGAGATTGTGCCGCTCGCAGAACGCACGCTGGTGCACGGCGTGGAGTTTGTGCGCGTGCCGGTGCTGCACGGGGAGATGGAAGATGTCGGGATTCCGCTTTGGCAACGCGGCGTATCTGACCGATGTGAGCGCGATTCCCGAAGAGAGCTTTGCGCTGCTGGAAGGCCTGGACACGCTGGTGCTTCCTGCGCTGCGCCACAAGCCGCATCCCAGCCATGCCACGGTGCAGCAGGCGATTGCGTGGGCGGAGCGCATTGGCGCACGGCAGACGTGGCTCACCCACATTGCGCATGAACTGGCCACGAAGAGACCAACCGCATGCTGCCTGCGGGAGTCGCGATGGGCTACGACGGGCTGGAGGTCGCGGTGACGCTTCCCGATGATGCTTCGCAGGGTGGGGGCGCATGACGGACGTATTTCGCGGAATTGAATCGTTGCCGGAGGGCTTTGGTCCCTCGGTGGCAGCCATTGGCAACTTCGACGGGGTGCATCGCGGCCATCAGCAGATTCTGCGGGCCGTTGTGGCGGAGGCGCGAGACCGCGGGATGCGCGCGCTGGCCGTGACCTTCGATCCGCATCCGGAGAAGTTCCTGAGGCCGGCCACTGCACCGGCGCTGTTAACACCGATGGAGCATCGGTTGAGCTTGCTGGCCGGCACGGGCGTGGATGCCGTGGTGGTGCTGCGCTTCGACGAAAAGCTGGCGCGGCTTTCAGCGCGCGAGTTTGTGCAGAGTGTGCTGGTGGATGCATTGCACGTGCGGGGGCTGCATGAGGGCGGCAATTTCCGGTTCGGTTATAAGGCCGAGGCGGGGGTGTGCGAACTTGCGGCGTTTGGCGCGGAGTTTGGGTTTGGCGTGACGGTGCACGAGCCGGTGCATGTGCACGGGCAGGAGGTGTCGAGCTCGGCGGTTCGCAGGCTGGTGGCGGCGGGCGATATGAAGCGCGCGCGCTGGATGCTGGGACGGCCGTTCAGCGTGCGGTCGACCCAGAAGCGGGATCGCGGCGTGGGGTCGAAGCTGCTGGTGCCGACGATTAATTTTGCGGAGTACACGGGGCTGATGCCGGCTTTCGGGATCTACGTGACGCGGTTGGGTGTGGGCTCGCGATGTTTTCCGGCGGTGTCGAGTTTGGGGATCCGGCCGACGTTTGCGGACGCGGGGTTTGCGCTGGAGACACACGTTCTGGATTTCGAGCCGGTTGACCACCCCGCGGACGACCTGTCCGCGCGGGCCCCGGTTGAGATTGATGAGGGCACGACGATGGAGCTCGAGTTTTTGTATCGGCTGCGCGATGAGGAGAAGTATCCGAACGTGGAGTTATTGAAGGCGCAGATTCTCAGGGATGTGGAGAACGCGAAGCGATATTTCCGGTTGTTGGGGTAGCGAGATTTTACTGCGGGTGCGGTGGTCGGGTTGGCCTTTGTGGTATCCCGCTCTTGCGCCGGGAAAAAGGCGCAAAAACGGGGCACGGAAGTGTTTGCTGTGTGAAGAAAAGAGAGCGGAGTGCGGTGCGGTCCCGCCGATGGTCAGTCGCCGGTAGGGTTCTTGGCAACGGGCTTCAAGGCACGAGACGGGGCGCCCGGCTTGGTCGCTGGCAGTGTCTTTGCCAGGGGCGCGAGTAGTGGATGAGGCGGTGGTGTCGCCTTGAAAGGCCTGATCGGGATGTAGGTCTTGGAGCCGTCGGGCGCGGTGGCCACGATGGTGTGGGGTGGCGGAGCGGAAGGCGCGGAGTGCGGAGCCGGCACTGCATTCTGCTTGATGGGCACGATTGCTGACGCTGCGATCTTCGCGGGTACGCTGGGCTTCAGGGAGACCGGCGAAGGAGGCGTTCCGAGCCTGGCAATGGCTACAGGTTTTGCCGGCGAGGCGGTCCTGGCTTCAAGGAGCGGATTCTTTTGAGGCGCGTCGTCGCCGAGGAACTGCTCATTGTCTTTGCCGGCGATGGCCTGCTTCATGATCGTCATCCAGATGGGCAGCGCGGCCCTGGCGCCGGTTTCTTTTTCGCCCAGCGACTCGCGGCTGTCGATAGCCGACCCAGACGCCGCAGGTGATGGAAGGCGAGAAGCCCAGGAACCATGCGTCGGTGTAGTCGCTGGTGGTTCCGGTTTTGCCGCCGATGGGGTGGTTGAGCTGCGCGGCCGCCGCGCCGGTGCCGTGGGCGGTGACGGCGCGCAGAAAGTTCATCATGGTGCGGGCGGTCTGCTGGCTGATGACTTCTTTCGACCTCGGGCGGATCTTCCCAGAGCGTGATGCCGTCGGCATTGGAGACCTTGCGGATAAGGCGCGGCTGCACGCGGATGCCGTCGTTGGGGAAGACCGAGTACGAGGCCACCTGCTCCTCGAGCGTGATCTCGACGGCGCCCAGCGCGACGGGGAGATAGGCGGGAATGTTGGACGTGACGCCGAAGCGGTGGGCCACGTCGATGACCTTGCGGATGCCGACGCGTGGCGGCCAGCTTGAGCGCGGGAATGTTGCGCGACTCGGCAAAGGCGCTGATGAGCGTCATGGTGCCTTTGTAGTCGTTCTCGTAATTGTGCGGCGTGTAGCCGCCGAAGTTGACGGGCCCGTCGACGATGAGGTCGTCGGGGCTGACGCCGTTCTTCGACGGCCGCGGTGTAGACATAGGGCTTGAAGCTGGAGCCGGTTTGCCGTTCGGCCTGGGTGGCGCGGTTGAAACTGCGAGAGCGCGTAGTCGCGGCCGCCGACCATGGCCAGCACGTCGCCGGTGGTGTTGTCGATGGCCATCATCGCGCCTTGCGCGCCGGAGTCCTGCTCGAGGTGGCGCGATGGGCAGCTGCCCTCCATGGTGTCGGTCAGGTGGACGTAGATCACGTCGCCAGGCTCGGATGAAGGTGTCGGCATAGCGCTGGCCGGTCCACTTCCAGTCGTCGGGCATCAGAACCACCTGCTTCGTTTCCCATGCGGGCGAAGACTTCGCAGGGCAGCACGCGGGTGACGAGGACGTGCACGTAGTCGCCGGGGTGGTGGCTTGAGCGGCCCAGTCGGGATGGCGGTAGTCGTCGAAGGAGAGGCCGTCGTTGAGAGATGTTCTGGACGCGGCCGCGTCCAACCGTGGCGGCGCTCGTAGGCTGCCACGCCGTCGAGGCACCGCGTGGTTGGCGGTCTGCTGCAGATCGAGGTCGAGCGTGGTGTCGACGCGCAGGCCGGCCTCATGTACCTGTTCGGTGCCGAAGCGCTTTTCGAGCTCGCGGCGGACCTCTTCCTGGAACCAGGGGGCCACCGACACTTCGGGCTGCGCGACGTGCAGACCGAGGCGGAGTCTGGCGGGCGTGCTCGGCTTCGGCATGGGTGATGAGCCCGTCCGACTCCATCTCCATGAGCACGAGGTTGCGGCGGCGAGGGCCTTCTCCGGGTTCAGGATGGGGAATAGGCTGCCGGGCCCTTGGGCAGGCCGGCCAGGAGCGCGGCTTCGGTCAGGTTCAGGTCCTTGGCGTGCTTGGAGAAATAGAACTCGGAAGCCGCCTCGAAGCCATACATGCCGCTGCCCAGATAGATCTGGTTGCCGTAGAGGGTGAAGATCTGCTCCTTGGTGAAGGTGCGCTCGATCTGGATGGCGAGATAGGCTTCCTGAATCTTGCGCGCGGCGGTGCGGTCAGCGGAAAGGAACAGATTGCGCGCCAGCTGCATGGTCAGGGTGGAGGCGCCCTGGGCGCGGCCGTGGGTGCGCAGATCGTGCCAGACCGCGCCGAAGATGCGGAAGAAATTGATGCCGCCGTGGGACTCGAAGTCTTTGTCTTCGATGGAGATGACGGCCTGGCGCAGGACGGGCGCGAAGTCGTTGTAGTTGACGACCATGCGGCGTTCGAGGGCGAAGGAGCCGATGACGCGGCCCTTCTGGTCGTAGAGATCGGTGGTGGTGGAAGGGCGGTAGCGCTCGAGGTCGTCCATCTGGGGCAGATCGACCGAGTAGACGAGAGTGAGGCCGGCGAGGGAGCCGGTAGATGACGAGACAGAAAGCAGGAGGACGGAGGGCGCTTTGCCGGCCAGCTTGCGGGCGGGGCGTTGAGAACGCATGCGGCGCGGCCCATCGTCGGGCGTCGAGCGATGGCCGCGGCCGAGACGCCGGTTGTGGCAGATTGTGAGGGGTGGCGGCCAAGGGGTCATGCCTCATCGGCATTTCTCGCGCGAGCGCTGGCGAGGAATGCCGTGTGCTTGAGCGTAGCACGGGTGGATGTTGCAGCAGCTTGATGAGTCGCCAAGTTGTCGAACCTGGAGGGACCGGCACAGACGGACCTGCCCGATCGGGAAGGTGGCGATTGTCGGTCATCAGTGGATTTGCGAGTCCCCACAAGCCGCAACCGGCATGAGCTTCGAGCGCCAGGCCGTTGATGATTTTGAACTGACAACTGTGGCGCTTAGGCTGTTCTTGGCCTTCAGGAGCTCGAGGGCCTTGTTCAGCGGCTCGTCGCCCTTGGCGGGAGGATCCTGGTCTCGTCGATGTCGTCTTCGGCTGTCCTGGCCGACCTGGACGGTGGGCACTACGGCTTCGTCCTGAATCTTCTTGCCGTCCGGGAGCCTCGTACTTGGCCACGGTCAGCAGCAGGGCGGCGCCGTCGGGCAGGTCGATGGTCTTCTGCACCGAGCCTTCGCCGAAGGTGCGTTCGCCAACCACGTCGCCGCGCTTGGCGTCTTCGATGGCTGCGGCGGTCAGCTCGGCTGCGCCGTAGGTGCCGCGATTGACCAGTACCGCCAGGGGAGCGGCGGTGAGGCACTTGGCGGGATCGGCGGTGAAGGTCTGCTTGGGAAACTTCTGGCCCTCGAGCGTGGCCGAGCGTGCCCTGGCTGATGAAGAAGTTGGCCAGGCGGAGGCCCTCGTCCTGGGATCGCCGCCGGAGGAGTCGCGCAGGTCGAGCAGCATCCTTGCGGCTCTTGTCGTCGCCTTGATCTTGGCGGCGATCTCGTCCACGCGGGCCTTGGATGACCGCGCCGGGCTTGAGGTAAAGGATGGAGGCGTTTTCGTACTGCTGCTCGGCCAGGGCAGGGGCGGCGACGATGGTGCGGGTCAGGGTGACCTTGTCGGGATCGGGCTTGCGGGGACGGACCACGGCGACGATGACACGTGGTTCCCGGCTTGCCGTCGAGCATCAGGCGGATGACGGCCAGGGACAGCTCGCGCGTGGACTGGTCGCCGATGGATTCGATGACGTCGCCGTCAGCGATGTGCTCCTTGTCGGCGGGGGAGCCGGGCATGACGTTGACCACGGTGGCATAGCCAAAGCGCTTGGAGACGGTGATGCCCACCTGGGCAACGCCGGTCGCGGGCCGGTCCTTGTAGATCTTGTATTCGGTCGGCGGTCAGGTAGCTGGAATCGGCGTCGAGGGACTCCAGCAGGCCGTGGAGAGCGCCCGGTGGTGACGTCGGTCATGTTGGGCTCGGTCACGTAGTCGGTCTGGATCCGCTTCAGCACCTGCTGGTACACGTCATCTGGCGGTAGGCGCCATCCTGTTCGCCGCCCGCATGGACGCCGAACAAACCAAATTCGCCAAGGCCGAATCCCAGGCCGAGCGCGGCAAACACCGCGGCAGCCAAAACAAAACCAGTCGCTGGAAGAATCGAGACACAGACACCACCGCGGTCACCGGAAGGGGAGATTAGGCCGCTCATTCTATAGACGCAAGAATACGACAGAGTCGTCAGAAATCGCAATGGAGGACTGGATAACGAGGCCGCGCCCTTAATTGCACCGTGACCAGTGCAATCTTCAATTCAGCGGCCAGCCGGGATGGTGCAGACCGCCTGTCCCCCCAGGGATTTCAGAAGCTAACCCCCTTTGGAAAGAATTTGTTCCAAAGCAAATGACAAACCCGTCATTTTCATTAACAATGATGACTGCTCCGTCATCTTGGAGAAAGACTTCCTTGATCGCTTCCCCAGATTCACTCACAAACGCGAATTGGACTAAAAAGATCCTCATTGTCGAGGATGAACGACATCTCTGCATGACCCTTGGCGACAGCCTGACTCATGCCGGGTACATGTTGGATTTCGCGCACGATGGAAAAACCGGCCTCGATAAGGTGGGAAAGACCCGCTACGACCTGGTCATCCTCGACGTGATGCTCCCGATGGAAAGCGGCCTGGACGTCTGCCTGCGGATGCGGAAGTCGGGACTGACAACACCCGTGCTGCTGCTGACGGCTCGCGGCCAGGCGCTGGAGAAGGTGGCCGGTTTCAAGGCGGGTGCGGACGACTATGTGACCAAGCCCTTTGACACCGTTGAACTGATCGCGCGCATCGAAGCGCTCCTGCGGAGGGCTTCGGCCGGCGAGTTTGTACATCGGCCCGATGGCGAATATCAGTTCGGGCCTGTGACGCTGGATGTACTGCGGAAGAAGGTCGCGCTGAACGGGCAGACAGTGTCACTGACGTCACGCGAATTTCACCTGCTGCGCTACCTTGCCGAGCGCAGCGGCCGGACGATCTCGCGCGAGGAACTTCTGGAAGAGGTGTGGGGCGATCTTTCGGGCAATCTCACGCGCACCGTGGACATGCACATTGCCACGCTTCGGCAGAAGATTGAAGCCAATCCCAGGCGGCCGGAACTGATCCTGACCGAACCCGGAATGGGGTACCGGTTTCAGCCTTAGCTGGTTGAAGCAGATTTCGATGCTCCAATCGGATGGGGCTCGAACCGAGTTCAGGTCAAAGGCGCAAGGCGGCAACTGGTCCGGGAGTCCTGGGTCGGCGGCAATGGAAGCACGCGATTCGGTTCGAATTGCTGGCTGCGGTCATCGAAAACTACGACCGCAAGACGGGGGCGAACCGCTTCGAACTGACTCCCGGTCAACAGACCTTTGGCAAAGACGGCCTGAACCGTTGAGAGCAGTCTTTTTTCCTGCTCGCGTATTTGCGCTTCCAGGTTGCCCAGGTATTGTTCATCGGAGTACCAGCCGACGCTGAGTACCATTTGGCGCACCCCATTGCAGATCGGCTTCACGAACCCCAAGCATTTGTGCCAGCAGGCGGTGACGGTTTTGCGCGGTGAGCGGCTCCGGGACAAAACAATCGTCGCGGCGAACCTCAGCCGGCACCCTGCGCAAGGTGATTGTGTCGCCGCCGGCATAGATCAGCAGAGCGCTCCTGCGCTCAATGGAGGGTTCGTCTTCCTCGAGCGCGTACTGGAAGATGTGCGGCCAGCCTGCGCGCGACTCATCGATGGTTTCAGGCCTGCACGGCGGCGGAGGGTCGCAGCCGGCCAGGCAGCGCTCGATTCCGGGCGAGGTCGCGCTGGGGACCGAAACGGCCAGTTGGGCGACGGAATCCGCCAGCAAGCTGGCGGCAATCCCGGCGGGGCGATCCCTGGCGAGGAACATGGCAGCGTTCCGGGTCAGGATCCTCTGTTCGCGGCTCTTTCGCGGGCCTGCGCGGCCTTCCCGGTGCAGCGAAAGCAAGATCGGCTCGGCATCGGCAGGATCCATCCGGGTGATGAGAATCATTGCCTGGTCAGGGAAGGCGTGCACCACGGCCAGGGCTGCCGCAGGCGAGATCTGCACCTTCCGCTGGATCAAGCCATCGAGCACGACAGTCATGGCGTCGATCCAGTCACTGTTTTCCAACTCGGGGCGATGCGCGGGATCCCAGCGTTCGACAAGATCGATCAGAAGAGCATTCAGAGAATCATCCTGCCTCTGGATCACTTCTCAGGCGCCCAGTGCAATGAGCCGCGGTTCATCGCTTCGGAGCAACGGCTCGATCGGCACCGGCCCGCGGCTCTGCGCAACAAGAAGCGCGGGAGCTACGAACAAGAGCAACAAGGCGGCGTACCGATTGAATCTCGCCATGGCCGATGACTCCGTGGGGAATCGACTGGGAACCACCCAGTATGACGCAGGATTGCGTGGAAATGTTCACGGCTATCGGTCGGCTGGAAAAACGTCGGTTCAATGAGCGATCAACTTGAACCGAATGCGAGCAGGCGGCCCTCGCAGTCCTTTACGACAAACTCGCGCGATTGCCACGCTGTATCGCCGAGCGTCCTGGCGAACTCAACCCCCTTGGCCGCGTAGTCGGCGTAGAGCGCGTCTGCATCATCCACCCGGATGTACGCGTCGAGGAGTTCGTCCGCATACTTGTCGGGATTGGCCGTAGGAGGCTCGGCGCACCGGAAGTGAATGGCTTGCTGGTCGCGGGCCACAATCGCGTAGACCGGAGGATCCATCCATGTGCCGACGCATTCGAAGCCAAGCTTGTGCTTGTAGTAGGCGAGGGTGCCTGGGATGTCGGTGGTGAAGAACTGTGGGGCGATTTGGCGGATCATCGGGGAAAGTGTACAGCAGCTGCTTTGAGGCAGACACATTTCTGTGCTCTCGTGATGAAAGTCTGCTTCGGTCCTGTGAGTGAAGGCACGCGAGTGGGATTGCTTGCGAGCAGCATGTCGCACGAAAGAGGCACTGCGCAAGAGCCTCTGAAAGGCATCCAATGGAGACATGACGTTCCTCCAGTTACGTGAAAAATTTCCCCGACTTTTGTGTGAATGCTGCCACCCCATCGGGTTGCACTCGCTCAACATCGAATTTCACGCTTGCCTGGCGGCAGGCTGCTGGTGCCGCGGATTCACGGCGGAGGAAATTCTTGCCATCAACAGCGCACCGGGCACGGGCCACGATGTTGTCGCTTCAACCCGGCCGTAGGCCGGGCTGCTTGTAGCAATGTAATCCTCGCCTTGGGCTCTCTGGTGTCCCGTGCTTGCGCATTGACAGACCGCAGGCACGGGATACGAAGGCTCGTTGACGCTGACGCGCGGCTTCAGCAAAGATCCGGCTATTGCTTGTTGACGTCCACGTAGTAGAAATCGGTGTCGACCTGGAAGTCGTCCTTGCCGAGCGGCGTCTGCATGCTCTGCCATTTGGTGGTGGGATGAATGATCTGCCAGTGATCGGGAGAGCCAACACGTACAGGCATGGCGAAGTCCTCTTCATCAGCGGCCCACTTGTACAGAACCATGTTGGGTGCTTCGCCAAAGAGCAACTCGAGGCGCGGAATCGACGGATGCCGCAGGTACTGTTTGAAGAATGGCGTCAGATTCATCCCGGTGTTCTGGTTGAACCACGCGACCACGTCTTCGGTCTGGATGTTCTGGTACTTATATCGCTGATAAAAGGCATGAATCAACGCGAACCAGCGCGCGTCGTTGTCGACAATGCTGCGTAGCGTGTTGAGCATGAGCGCGCATTTGAAGTACTGATCCTCGGTAGGTTCGGCGTTGACGCCGCGCTCAGCCACGATGGCGCGCAGATTGTGAATCTTAGGGCGATAGCCGCTGAGGTACTTGATGGCGTCGGCCTTGCCCCAACGGTACTCAACGTAAAGGCTCTCGAGATAGGTGGTCCAGCCTTCGTGGATCCACATGTCGGCTGGATCGAGCGCGGTGATGCTGTTGCCGAACCACTCGTGCCCGCTCTCGTGAATGATGATGAAATCGAAGCGCGGGCTGATGCCGACACCGGTCCAGTCGCGGCCCAGGTAGCCGTTCTTGAAGAGATTGCCGTAGGTGACGGCGCTCTGGTGTTCCATGCCGGAGTAGGGCGCTTCGATCAGCTTGTATCCATCCTTGGCGAAGGGATACGGGCCGAAGTAGTGCTGGTAGGCCTCGATCATGCCCTTGGCCTGTGCGAACTGCACCTTCGCTTTGTCCAGATCTTCAGGCAGCACATAGAAGTCCAGGGGCAGATCGCCAAGCTGGTCGGAGAAGTGCACGTAGTTGCCGATGTTCATCGACACATCGTAGTTGTTGATGGGATAATGAACGTGCCAGTCCCAGCGCGTGTACCCGTCGCCAAGGTCGGTCTTGCCGACGAACTTGCCGTTGGACACGTCGACGAGGTTGCTGGGAATCGCGACGCTGATGTCCATGCTTTCGACCTCGTCGCGCCACTGATCTTTATTCGGCCACCAGACGCTGGCGCCGTCGCCCTCGCAGGCGGTGTTGATCCAGACATGGCCGGCCGGATCCTGTCTTGAAGGTGATGCCGCCGAAGCGGCCGATCTCAGGCGGATGGCCCGAGTAGTAGAAGTCGATGGAATATACCTGCCCGGCATGCAGTGTTTGCGGAAAATCGACGAAGACGGCGCTGCCATCGCGCTCATACTTGAGTGGCGTCGTCGCCAAGCACGATTTTGTCGATGGTGAGCTTGTCTGTCAGATCGAGCTGAATGCGCGTGCCCTCTTTGAGCATGCGGAAGCGGATGGTGTTTTTGCCGCTGATGAACTGCTTGTCGGGATCCACGCGGATGTCGAGGTGATAGTAGAGCAGATCGTTATTGGCGCGGAATGGGCCGTACGCGCCGCGCAGCATGTCGGCGCGCGTGGGAATGGGTGAGCCTGCGTCGTTGGGACGGACGTGCGGCTTGGGTTTTTCCTGCTTGTCGGCCGGCTTCTCCGCGGGAGCTTCCGCCTTCGGCTGTTGTTGAGCGGTCTGCGCATGGTTGGCGACTAGACACACGGCGCACAGCAGTGGCGCGGCGACAAGCTTGCACGGCAGGTTCATTGCGACTCCTCGAAACATCGTCTACAACTTGGCTTTTTCCACGGTGATTGCGGCAAGTGTGTCCACGCGCGCCGGCGCGAGCGGCGGGCGGACGCTGTCATGTTTCCATCCAAAGAGCATCTCGGTTGCCGGACCGCAGATGCGCCCCTGACATGGGCCCATGCCGCAGCGAGTGTGCAGCTTGGCTTCGCGCCAGTTGCGGCACGGCTCGAGCGCCCTGCGAGACACGTCTTCACATCGGCACACGAGCGTATCGGCATCGGCGAGTTGCGCTAGTTCCGGGCGCGGAGAAAATGCCGCATCAAGGCGACGTGCAAAGCGCATAAGTTGCGCGCGTCGTGCCAGCAAATGCGCCGCGGATTTGCCAGCACAAGCGAGCCCGGCGATCTCGCCTTCGCAAAGTGCCTTCTCCAGGCCACCGATGCCGGTTGGTTCGCCGGCGCAGTACACGCCCGGCACTGTCGTCTCCTGGCGAGTGTCGACGCTCACGTAGCCGCCTTCGATTGCGCAGCCGAGCAGGCGCGGCACTTCGAGATTCGGGACAAGGTGGAAACCGCAGGCAAGATAGTCGCACGGCAGTTCGCGGTGTGCGCCTGCAATGTTCACAGTGACGGACTGCAGGCGGTCGCTGCCATGCGCGCGCACAATCCACGAACTGGTGCGATAGGGCGCTTGGAGCGTAGCAGAGCGATAGCGCAGGCCCTCGGCGATCTTGCCTGGATGTAGGGCGAGTGTAAGGGCGAAGCGCACGAGGCGCGCGAGCGGAGCCTGTTCGAAGATGCCGGCAATCTGCGCGCCGTGCGCGGTGAGCCCCGCGGCCACGGCGGGAAGCAGCGGGCCGCTGCCTGCGACGACCACTCGCTTGCCGTCGATCACGAGGCCGGACTTGACAAGAGCCTGCAGCCCGCCCGCACCCATTACGCCGGGTAGCGTCCAGCCCGGGAAGGGAAGGAAGCGCTCGCGAGCGCCTGTGGCAAGGACCAGTTGTTCGTAGGCAAGGTCTTCGGCGCCGTGCTCATCTTCGAGGCGCAGTACGCCGGGCGAGGGAAGTCCGACAACCCGTGTACCGCAGCGCCATTCAACTTTGCTGCCGCCCAAACGCCGGCTCAGATCGGCGAGCGATTTTGCACCCGGATACGAACTGGAGCCGTGCGCAGTGAAGCCGCGCCAGATCTGACCGCCTTGCGCGGGGTTATCGTCGACCACAGTGACGCGCCGGCCGGCTTCGGACGCAGCCACCGCCGCAGCCATACCCGCTGGTCCCGCCCCGATGATGAGGACATTGGCGGTCTGCGTCATCCAGCAACAATCTCCATGCCTTCTTCGGCAACGCGCTGGCAGGTGCGCGCACGCGGGACGCCGTTGATGGTGGCGCGGCATTCTTCGCAAATCCCCATGCCGCAGAGTGCCGCCCGCGGCTCGCCGGTGACCGATGTGCGAAAGGGAACGCCGGCCTGGAGAATGGCGGCAGCCACGCTGGCGCCGGAGGCAACGCGAATGTCCTGGCCGTTGACGCGAAGCGCAATGGTTGCAGTTTGAAAGTCGCCTTGAGGGGATTGGACGGCCATTCTGAGCGACTCCGATTGTATCCGATTCGGTATACTTTGCTGGAAACATGGTAACGACAGTGGATACGCGCGCTTTGCGAACAATCGAAATTGTGGACTCGCATACGGCCGGAGAGCCGACCCGTTGCGTTTTCTCGGGCGCCGAGTTGCTGGGCGGCGGAACGCTGGCTGAGCGAATGGAGCGACTGCGCCGCCACCACGATGATTTGCGGCGCGCCGTCTTGTGTGAGCCGCGCGGGTCCGATGTGCTGGTCGGCGCATGGATACTGGAGCCGGACGTGCCAGAGTGTGCCGCCGCGGTGATCTTTTTCAACAACGCGGGATACCTGGGCATGTGCGGCCACGGCAGTATCGGAGTGGCGGTCACCCTGGCCCATCTCGGGCGACTCGCGCCGGGCCTGCACACCATCCAGACGCCGGTCGGAGTGGTGAAGGCCAGGCTCGAAACCCCGAACACGGTGACGGTCGAGAATGTTCCGGCCTATCGCTACAAGAAGGCCGTTGCCGTGGATGTGCCGGGATATGGGACTGTGACGGGCGATGTGGCGTGGGGCGGCAACTGGTTCTTCCTGGTGGAGAGCGCTGGCGGCATTGCGCCGCCGCTCGAACTGGAAAATGTGGACCGGCTGACGGAGTTCACGTGGGCCATTCGCAGACAGCTTGAGGCGAATGGAATCACTGGCGCACAGGGTGCGGAGATCGACCATATCGAGTTGTTCGGCAAGCCTCGCCATGCGGCTAATCACAGCCGGAACTTTGTATTGTGTCCGGGCAAGGCTTACGATCGCTCCCCGTGCGGCACGGGAACCAGTGCCAAGCTGGCGTGCCTGGTGGCCGATGGCAAGCTTGCCCCCGGGTCGGCATGGCGCCAGGAGGGCATTCTCGATACGGTGTTCGAGGGACGCGTCCGGCTGAAAGATGGCAACGTGATTCCGTCCATCACGGGAGCGGCGTATGTAACGGCGGAAGCGACCCTGCTGTTCGATCCGGAGGATCCGTTTCGGTCAGGAATTGGCGGATGATGCTGGAGCGTTTCGACGCGGTGATTGTGGGAGCCGGCATTGTGGGCGCCGGGTGCGCGGCGGCGTGTGCGCGCGCCGGCATGCGCGTCGCGTTGCTGGAGCGCGACATCATCGGCGGCGGCGCCACCGCGGCTGGCATGGGACATGTCGTGGTGATGGATGATTCCGAGGCACAATTCGCGTTGACGCGCTGTTCGCAGTTGTTATGGGGCGAGTTGGCTGGTGAATTGCCGGCCAACTGCGAATATGAGTGCACGGGCACTTTGTGGGTGGCGGCCGATGATGAGGAGATGGCGGAGGCGGAGCGCAAGCTCATCTACTATCGCGACCGCGGTGTTCCAGCGCGATTACTGAATGCGCGCGAACTTGCTGAGGCCGAGCCCAATCTGCGACCCGGTCTGGCCGGCGCTCTGCTTGTTCCCGAGGATGCGGTGGTGTATCCGCCCACGGTGGCGCTGCACCTTGCCCGCGTTGCGGCGGAACTCGGCGCGACACTGGTGGTGGGCAGCAAGGTTGTGGCCATGGGACACGGTTCCGTGCAATGCGAGGACGGGCGAGAGTTCACAGCCAGAAGCATCGTGGACTCAACAGGTGCGTGGGTCACTGATCTGCATACGGATATTCCGGTGCGCAAGCGCAAAGGTCACCTTGTAATTACAGACCGGTATCCTGGATTCGTTCGGCATCAGCTCGTCGAGTTGGGGTATTTGAAGAGCGCGCACTCCATCGGCGCCGACTCGGTGGCCTTCAACGCGCAACCGCGCAGCACCGGGCAAATCCTTATCGGATCCTCGCGGCAATACGGCAATGAGGAATCCGCTGTTGATCAGCGCATGCTCACGGCTATGCTCGAGCGGGCCGTCGAATATATGCCCGGCATCGCGTCGCTGCAAGCCATCCGCGCATGGACCGGGTTCCGCGCCGCCACGCCCGACAAGCTGCCGCTCATCGGTCCCTCAATCGAAGATGTAACAGTTTTGCTGGCCACCGGGCATGAAGGCCTAGGCATCACAACATCGCTGGGAACCGCCGCGCTGATTGCCGCCGCACTCGCCGGACAAGCACCGCCGATCCCGCCTGAACCATATTTGCCGGTGCGATTTGCGCACACACTATCAACAACATACTGAAGGAGCCGCTATGCAATGGACAGGCGTTATGCCGGCCATCACCACTGCTTTCGATGAACACCTGAACGTCGATCACGGATTCGTGACGCGTCATGCGCAATGGCTCGTAGCCAACGGCTGCAGCGGGATTGTGTGCCTGGGCTCGCTGGGCGAGTCGGCAACCCTGGCGTTCGATGAAAAGATTGCCACCGTGCGCACGATGGTGGCAGCGGTATCGCCGTCCAAACCCGTGGTGGCGGCAGTTTCCGCGCTTTCCACCGCTGAGGCAGTGCGAATCGCAAAGGGGGCTGCCGACGCAGGCGCGCAAGGTCTCATGATTTTGCCGCCCTATGTGTACCAGGGAGACTGGCGCGAGACACGCGCGCATATCGAGGCGGTATTGGCAGCCACTTCATTGCCGGCCATGCTCTACAACAACCCGGTCGCTTATGGCACCGACTTTACACCGGAGCAGATTGCGGAATTGGCAGAGCGCTCCGCCAATCTTGCCGCGGTGAAGGAGTCGTCGACGGATGTACGGCGCGTAACAGCGATTCGCGCTTTATCGGGCGACCGGCTCTCCATCATGGTCGGAGTCGATGACGCCATTGTGGAAGGTATTGGAGCCGGAGCCGTAGGCTGGGTTGCGGGGCTGGTGAATGCGCTGCCGCGCGAATCGGTGGATCTGTTCAACCTCGCCGCGCAAGGAGACAAGACGCGCGCCTGTGAGCTCTATCGCTGGTTTCTGCCGTTGTTGCGCTTGGATACGGTGCCAAAGTTCGTGCAACTGATTAAGCAGGTGCAGCAAGAGGCCGGCGTTGGTTCGGCCCGGGTGCGTCCGCCCCGCTTGCAGATCGTGGAGGAAGAACTGGGCCAGACGCGCGCCCTCTTCGCACATGCACAGTCGCATCGGCCCGCGGCTGCAAAGGCTAGCACCGCGTTCTGAGAAACACGCTCGGATTTCCTCAGCTCCGCCATGTAACCTGAAGAAGGTCACAATGGAAAAGACAAACCTCCCTCGGGAAATCCTTCTTCATATCGCACAAACCCTGAACCTTCCCCTCCGTGGAATCACCGCCGTTCTCGAACTGCTCGACGACGGCGGCACGGTTCCTTTTATCGCCCGTTACCGCAAGGAAGTCACCGGCAACCTCGACGAAGTGCAGATTCGCAACATCGAGGAAAAGCTTGTCTATTTCCGCGACCTGCTGGACCGCCGCGCCACCATCCTTGCCTCGATCGCTGAACAGGGCAAACTCACTGAGGAGTTGAAAGCCCGCATCGAAGCCGTTCTCGACAAGAGCGAGCTTGAAGACCTCTACCTGCCTTACAAGCCAAAGCGTCGAACCAAGGCCACCATTGCACGCGAAAAAGGCCTTGAGCCGCTGGCCCAATACCTGTGGGGCCAGGTGCCCGCGGCCGAATCGCTGGCCGCCTTCGCTCCCCGCTTCGTCAACGCTGAATTGGGTGTAGCCACGGTTGAAGAAGCTCTCGAAGGCGCGCGCCACATTGTGGCCGAATGGATCAGCGAGGACGCCGAGCTGCGCAAGGCGCTCCGTAAGCTCATGTTCGAGGAAGGGGTCGTCGTCAGCCGCAAGATGCTCGACGCCGTCGATGAGCAGGAAAAATTCAAGATGTACTACGAGTTTAGCGAGCCGGTGAGGAACATCCCCTCGCATCGCATGCTCGCCATTCGCCGCGGCGAGGGCGAAAACATTCTGTACTTCCTCATCGAAGTAGAAGCGGAGCGCGCGCTTGCCCTCCTACGCCGGCACGTCTTGAAACGGCCGGGCGATTGGACTCGCGAGCTGGAACTGGCCATCGACGACGCGTGGAAACGCCTGCTGAATTCCTCAATCCAGGGCGAGGTGCGGCTCGAACTCAAGCGCCGGTCCGACACCGAAGCCATCACTGTCTTTCGCGACAACCTGTACAACCTGCTTCTCGCGCCGCCTGCGGGGCCCATCTCCGTGCTCGGCATTGACCCCGGCCTGCGCACCGGATGCAAAGTCGCGGTCGTCGACGAAACCGGCAAGGTCCTGGCGCATGATGTGCTCTACCTGCACACTTCAAAGAAAGGCGATGCTGAGGCAGCGCCCAAGCTGGAAGCACTCCTGCGGCGTCACAACGTGCGTGCCATCGCCATCGGCAATGGAACCGCATCGCGCGAGACCGATGCCTTTGTACGCGGCTTCTTGAAAGACCACGGCATCAAGGACATCTTTTCCGTGACAGTGAGCGAGTCCGGTGCCAGCGTCTACTCCGCCTCTGATATCGCACGGCAGGAGTTTCCCGAGCTTGACCTCACGGTCCGCGGCGCCATCTCGATTGCCCGCCGGTTGCAGGATCCACTCTCCGAACTTGTCAAGGTCGATCCCAAGTCCATCGGCGTCGGCCAGTACCAGCACGACGTGGACCAGCGCCAACTAGCCGAATCGCTCGAGAAAGTCGTTGAGACCTGCGTCAACCGCGTCGGCGTCGATCTCAACACTTCGTCCTGGACGCTGCTGCGCCACGTCGCCGGCATCACAGAACGTACAGCGCTCAACATCGTCTCCTATCGCAACGACAAAGGTTCGTTCCGCTCGCGCATGCAGGTCCTTGAGGTCCCCGGCATCGGCCCCAAGACGTTTGAACAGGCAGCGGGCTTCCTCCGCATTCGCGATGGCGACAATCCCCTGGACTCAACCGCCGTCCATCCCGAATCGTATTCCGTGGTCGAACAGATCGCGACGCTTGTCAACACGCCGGTGCCCGAACTGATCAAAAGGCCCGAGGTCCTGGAGAAAGTAGACCGCAGCAAGCTCTCCGCCGGAGCCTTTACGCTCACCGACATTCTTATGGAGTTGCGCAAGCCCGGGCGCGATCCGCGCGACAAGTTCGTAGCTCCCAGCTTTCATGAAGACGTGCGCCAGATCGCCGATGTGAAGGCGGGCATGGTGCTTGAAGGCGTGGTCACGAACGTGACAAAGTTCGGGGCCTTCGTTGACATCGGCGTGCACCAGGACGGACTGGTGCACATCAGTGAGCTTTCCAACCGCTTCATCAAGGATCCGTCGGAAGCGGTGAAGACCGGCCAGATCGTCAAAGTAATGGTGCTCAGCATCGATGAGAAAGCGAAGCGGATCGCGCTCTCCATCAAGGCTCTCACCCTGTCGGCGCCGCGTGCGTCCAAGCCGCAGGCCGCTCCCAAGCTTGAAGATAAACTGACGGCGCTTTCAAGCAAGTGGCGAGTGCGCACGTAGCTGCTCAAAAGGTGCTCGAGGTACGAGAGACGAGGCGGTGCATCCGATACAATCGCTTCCAACTCGGGTCTTGTTTCTTCCCTGGGTGTTGTTTCGAAATTCGCAACAGATGGAGCGTTATCCATGGGCTCACTCCGCCTGGCTCGTGCCGGATTTATCGCGGTGCTCGTTTGCCTTCCCGCAGCCGCGCAGCAATACCCTGACGCTTTGCTGGCGGGCCTGCAATGGCGCGACGTTGGTCCAATGCGCGGCGGGCGCACCTATGCCGTAGCTGGCAACGCGGGCCAACCCGACACGTACTACATGGGCTCGGTCGGCGGAGGCGTTTGGAAGACGGAGAACTCGGGCCGCACCTGGTTTCCGATTGCCGACGATCCGCAGACCGGCATTCCCATTGGATCGATCGGTGCGATTGCGGTGGCGCCGTCGAACCCCGACGTGATTTACGTGGGCACAGGCGAGCCCGATATTCGCAGCCAGCACTCTTACGGACTCGGAATCTTCAAATCGACGGATGCCGGGAAAACGTGGCGGTCAATGGGCCTGGCCGCGACGCGGCAGATCGGAAAGATTGTGGTGGATCCTGCTGATCCAGACCGTGTGTTCGTGGCAGCGTTGGGGCACGTGTACAAGGCCAATGCGGAGCGCGGCGTGTACCGCAGCACCGACGGCGGCGCGCACTGGAAGAAGATCCTGGCCGATGCGAAGGATCCTGACGATGTTGGCGCGGTGGACCTGGCGCTGGACCCGAAGCATCCCAAAACGCTTTATGCATCTCTGTGGGCCACGCGGCGGCCGCCATGGGCGGTGTACGCGCCATCCAACATGCCGGGCGGCGCGCTTTACAAATCGACCGATGGCGGTGACACGTGGAAGAAGCTGACAAACGGGCTGCCTGCGGATGATTTTGTCGGAAAGATCGGCGTGGCCGTCGCGCCCAGCGATTCCAATCGCGTGTATGCCGTGGTGGACGATATGGGAACAGCCATTGCGCCCTCGTTCCGCGTGCCGGCGCCGAAGGGACCGGATGCACCCAAGCCATCGGGCGGGATTTACGTCTCGGATGATGCGGGAGCCACGTGGAGGCTGGTGAACTCGGAGCGGCGCTTGTGGGGCCGCGGTTGGTACTTCGGGCAGATTGCGGTTGATCCTGCGAATCCTGATCGTGCCTATGACATCAATACGGCGACATACATGACCCTGGATGCGGGCAAGACCTGGGTGCCGGTGAAAGGCGCGCCGGGTGGCGACGATTACCACCAGCTATGGATCAATCCCAGGGATGGCAATCGTATGGTGCTATCGAGCGACCAGGGCACAGTTGTGTCGGTCGATGGCGCGAAAACATGGAGCACCTGGTACAACCAGCCCACAGCGCAGATCTATCACGTGGCGGCTGACGATCGCTTTCCGTACTGGCTCTATGGTGCGCAGCAGGACTCCGGCGCCGTGGGTGTAAGCACGTGGTCGCGCATGGGGACCATCGATCTTCGCAACTGGGAGCCGACATGCCTGGCGGGCGAGAGCGACACGGTTGTGCCGGATCCCAAGGACGGAAATCTTCTATACGGCAGCGGCGATCAGCGCTGCAACCAGGCGACAAATCTGCCGCAACCGGCGGGAGGCAAGTTGCCGCCTGAAGATCCGTCTGACCCGAATCGCAAGACATGGACTCTTCCGCAGGTGTTTTCGCCGGCGGATGACGCGCTCTATTACGCGAATCAATTTGTGTTTCGCACGCGCGACCGTGGCAAAAGCTGGACGAAGATCAGTCCCGATCTGACGCGCTTGAACCCCGAAGTGCCGAAGACGCTCGACCCGATCACGGCGAAGGATATTGATCAGCGCATGACGGACCGCTTCGGCGTGGTGTACACCATCAGCCCGTCGCCGCTGGATGCAAAGACCGTTTGGGTTGGCACAGACGACGGGCTGATTCATCTAACGCGTGATGACGGGGCGAATTGGAGCGACGTGACACCGCCGGAGATGACAGCATGGAGCAAGGTGTCGCAGATCGAAGCAGGGCACTTTGATGTGGCCACGGCATATGCCTCGGTTGACCGGCACCGCCTGGGGGACGATCAACCTTATATCTATCGCACGCATGACGACGGCAAGAGCTGGACGAGAATTGTTGCCGGCATTCCCGAGGGAGCGTTCGTGAACTGCATCCGCGAAGATCCGAAACAGAAGGGTCTGCTGTATGCGGCAACCGAATTGCGCGTGTATGTTTCGTTCGACGATGGCGATCACTGGCAGCCGCTGCAGTTGAACATGCCGGTCACGTCGGTGCGCGATTTGATTGTGCACGGTGACGATCTCGCGGTGGCAACGCACGGGCGCGGCTTCTGGGTGCTGGACCAGATGACGGCATTGCGCCAGATTGCTGCGGAGGGCAAGCAGATTGAAGATGCAGGTGCATGGCTCTTTGCGCCCGGCACAACGTGGGCTATCCACCAGGGCAGCCAGAACGGCACGCCTCTTCCTCACGAGGAGCCGCAGGAGAAGAATCCGCCGGCGGGTGTAGTTGCCTACTATTGGCTGAACTCCGCGCCATCCTCCGCGGTCAAACTGGAGTTGGTGGATGCGCAAGGCAAGGTAACTGCCTGCGCCGCTAGCGACACGCCGGTGAAGCCTGTGGATACGGAGGCCATCAACATTCAGGCGTACTGGGTTGAGCCCGTGCCGCCGCCGTCGGTCTCGCCGGGGATGCATCGGGTCGCGCTCAACGTCGCTCCGCCGGTGCGCGGATTCGGCGGAGGCGGAGGTGCGCCCGCGCCAACCCCCCATGATGCGTGCCATCCGCCGGGAGCCGCGGCGCCTGCGGCCGCTCCTGCTCCCGGCGGTCCGGGACGCGGCATACCGAGTCTCGAGCCCGGCAAGTACACGGTACGATTGACGGTGGACGGAGACGTTCTTACGCAGGCTGTTACCATTCTTCCCGACCCCCGCAGACTGGCCAAGGGCGCGGATGCGTTGCCCGATGATGACGACGATCAGTAATAGAACGCTTTCGCTTTGCATTGTGCTCGCGCTGGGTACTTGGCTCCGCGGGCAGAGTGCAGGCGGAGCTCTGCGCGGCATTGTGCACGACGGCTCCGGCGTCGCGATTGTCGGAGCTACGGTGGAGGTGCACGCGGCTTCCTCGCACCTGCATCGCAGCGTAGTTTCGGATGCGCATGGCAACTTCCTGTTGCAGGATCTTCCACCCGGTCGGTGCGAGATAACCGTTGGCGCCCGCGGCTTTGCTCCCGTGAGCTCGGCGGTAACGACCGTCCTGAGCACAACGCTGGATGTCGCCGTAACGCTCAGCTCCATTCAGCAATCAGTCACAGTGCGGGCTCAGGGCTCTTCGATTACCGAACAACCGGTCGACATGACCGACGACGTTCACCAGGGCGTGATCACGAGCCAGGATCTGGAGACGCTTCCCCTCGCGGCGCGCAGCTTTGCCAACGTGGCGTTTCTGGCGCCCGGCACCGAACCGGTGGAACCGTCTGATCCGACCAAGGCGCGGATCACTGCCGTATCGACTGGAGGAAGCTCGGGGCTGAATAACGAATTGTCCGTTGACGGCGCCGACAACTCAGACGACTACATCGGCGGATTCTTGCAAAACTATTCTCCCGACGCCATCGACGAATTCGCTGTGCGCACGTCGCAGGAGAACGCCGACACCGGCGGCACGACCGCTGGCTCGGTGATGATTACTACGAAAAGCGGCAGCAATACTTGGCATGGAAATGGCGCGATTTACGAGCGTGCGGCTGCTTTGAATGCGCGCTTCCCCATTGAGAACCCCGCACCCGATCCCAAGCAGCCTTTCTCCAGGCAAAACTACGATGCGGGCGTTGGCGGTCCCATTCGGAACGATCGCGCGTGGTTCTTTGCATCTGCTGAGCATGTGCACGAGAACGCAAGCATTGTTTATTCGCCGGCAAACGTATCGCAGTTCGATGCTCTGGCCACTTTGGCCGCGGACGGACTGGTTCCCGGCGCAAGTTCAATCAATGTGCCGGACGAGGTGCCCATACCATTTCGCGACACCATGGGGATGATCCGGATGGACGCCGCACCGAGTTCGCGATCGACATGGTTTGTGCGCACGTCCGGCGATTCCTACACCACGCATGATTCCATGGTGCAGCAGGGATCGCTGCCGTCAACCGGACTGCTGACCCACAATGGCTATTTCAGTCTCGCGCTCGGCAATCAGTTTCAATACTCGCCCACGTTGGCGGGGAGCTTCGTCTTTGGCGCAAGTGGTCTGCATCTCACGCAGACACGATCATCGGACCTGGGCTTCGCGCTGGCATTTCCCTTCAGTTCCACGTCGCTCACCGTCTCCGGATTCGAGACCTTCGGCGACAATCAGTTTGCCACACCCATCACGTTCTTTCCGTCAGAGCGCAATCAGCAGAAGTACCAAGTGCGCTACGACGTGAGCAAGACACAGCAAGATCACTCCATCAAGTTCGGCGTCAACCTGATTCATGAGCCCGTACTCGATGGCGCATTCCCCGGGAACAGCGAGACGCTGTATCAGTTCCCCCAGAATCCGACGGACTACTTGAATAATCTTTCGCAGTTCAGAGCCGACATGCAGGCGGGCGCGTCGACCACCAATCTCGGCGGAGGATTCGCACAGAACGTTCAGCGGCTCGCTGTGTACGCGCAGGACTCATGGCGCATTCATCGCGGTCTTACATTTGACTATGGCCTTCGCTACTCTACGACCTGGGGCCTCTTTACCGGTTCCGGCCGGACACAAATTCAGAATTCCGGCTACCTTACGCTGGCGGCGCTCAAGATCCCTCTCGTGAACGGCGTTCCGCATGACGATCGCAGGCAGTTCGCGCCGCGCATCGGATTCGCGTGGACTCCCGCGCGCAATACCGTGATGCGTGGCGGCTTCGGGATCTATTTCGACGATCTGGCGCAGAACGGTTGGGTCGCTGCGTTGCAGGCCATCAATTCCGCGCCTGGATCGTGCGTTGATCCGGTGCAGAATCCCGCAGGACAGGAGAACGCCGGGTGCGTTGCCGGAGACTCTTCGGGTGGAACAGCCAATCTCATCGATCCGCACTACCGGACGCCCTACGCGATCCATGCCTCCGCGGGCGTACAACGCGCTTTTAGCCCAGGATGGACGGTCAGCGCCGACTTTGTTCACGAGCAAGGCAATCACAGCTACCGCGCGTACAGCTTCACGGGCGGAACAAATCTGTTCACGCCGCTGCTTTCAGAAGTCGATCCCGCACAGTCAAGCGTTGTGCCGGACGTCAATGTATTTCACTCCGACAACCGCTCCAGCTACAACGCTCTGCTGGTTCATCTGCAGGGAAATGTGGGCAGCCGTCTGAACCTGGTAGTCAATTACACGCTGGCCAAGGCGCAGACATGGGGCTGTGTTCTCGGCGAGCTATTCGACTACGTGAATGGGGTCTGCAATCCGCTTCATGCGTTCGCCCCCGGAGATTACGGTCCCTCCGGCGAAGACGTGCGCCACCGTCTTGTGCTGGCTGCGCGCTGGCGCACTGCCGGTGGCCTTGAATTTAGCACCCTCACGCAGGCTGAAACGGCGCGTCCCTATACCATCACCACGGCTGACAATAGCGGGCGCATCGCCATCAACGGCACGCCAACCTCGCTTGATGCGTTTCGCGGCACGCCTTTTGTGCAGGCGGATATGCGCGTGAGCCGGCCGATCAGTTTTGGTGATCGGTGGAGCGTGACGCCGTTCGTGGAGTTCTTCAATCTTTTCAATCGAAACAATCCCGGCGCCAACTTTGTCACCAATATCGCGACACTGCCCGTGCCCGCTGCCCAAGCAGAGTCGGGAAACGTGACCGATATCTGCAACAATGCAGACTGTTCCGCAACCAGCCCCATTCAGAGCCCCGCCCAACTCCGCGTGCCAGGCGGCGCGCTAGGCGATTTCTTTGGGCCAGGCACCACGGTGGGCACTCCGTTCGCGGCACAACTTGGAGCGCGCATCAGGTTCTAAGCGAACCAAGCGAATCACTACTGAGGTCCGGGGCAATCGAATAATCTGGTTGGCGGTTTCGACTGCCTCGTTTTGCGTCCTATTACTGGAGAAGCAATGAAAAAGGTCCCCGCTCTATTGGCAATTGTTATCTTGACAGCCGCTTCCGCGGCCATTGCAGCCGATTCGAATGTGACCACCCAATCGGGCAAGATCTCCGGAGTTCCCAATGCCGATGCTTCCGTAACGATCTTCAAAGGCATCCCTTTCGCGGCGCCGCCCGTTGGCAACAACCGCTGGCGCGCCCCGCAGTCCCCAGCGCCCTGGACTGACGTTCTCACAGCCGATCACTTTGGATCTTCGTGCATGCAGGGACCCAATACTCCCTTCGGTCCGTGGACCCGGGAGTACATGTACGTGACGACGGCCAGCGAAGATTGCCTCTACTTGAATGTGTGGACGCCGCAACCAACAGCGGCTTCACATCTGCCGGTTCTGGTGTATGTCTATGGCGGCGGGTTCAGCAGCGGCTCCGGCGATTGCCCCATCTACGACGGCGAGGCCCTCGCCAAAACCGGCATGGTGGTAGTTACCTTTAACTACCGCGTGGGCCCATTCGGATTCCTGGCCCATCCCGAACTAACTGCAGAGTCTGAGCACCACTCCTCGGGCAACTACGGTCTCCTGGATCAGATCGCCGCTCTGCATTGGGTGAACGACAACATCCTTGCGTTTGGTGGAGATCCATCGCGCGTTGCCGTTGCAGGCCAATCTGCCGGCGCCATGAGCATTGAGGATCTGCTGGCCTCTCCCCTGGCGAAGGGCCTCTTTCATGCAGCCATTGCCGACAGTGGCATCGGAGGCCGCGGTGTCCCCGTAAGGACTCTCGCCGAGGCCGAAAAAGCAGGTGTCGCCTTCGCTGCCGCAAAGAAAGCCGACTCTCTCGCCGCGCTACGTGCGTTGCCCGCCGCCGACCTGATCGGCAGGGGCCCGGGCGCGCAGTTTGCTCCCATCGTCGATGGATGGGTAGTTCCCGATCAGCCCATGATGCTCACCACCAGCGCCGGACGCGACAACGACCTGCCCGTCATTACCGGCTTTCAGGCCGACGACTTTCGCATGGGCGGCGGCGCACCGCCCATCACCGCTGCAAGTTTTCAAGATCGGGCGCATAAAACCTACGGCCCCAGGGCCGACGACTTTCTCAAACTCTATCCGGCGGCCACCGACGAGCAAGCCAGGCAATCTGAAACCAACAGCGCCCGCGACCGCACCCGTTCCGGCCTGTATCTGTGGGCCAGCAAGCGCGCCGCCACCCACAAATCTCCCGTCTATATTTATTACTTCGACCGCGCCGTTCCCTGGCCGGCTCACCCGGAGTTCGGCGCCTTCCACTCCGGCGAACTCCCATACACCTTCGGAAATCTGAAGGTTCTCGATCGTCCCTGGGAGCCCGTCGACACGAAGTTAGCAAATGTGATGATGACGTACTGGAAAGATATGGCCGCTGCCGCCAATCCGAACACTGCTTCCGCGCCGCGCTGGGACCCGGTCAGCCCTTCAAGAAAATTGGTCATGCGACTTGGCGCCGACAACGGACCGATTTCTCCCGCGGACCAGGCCCGCTTCGAATTCTGGAAGAGCTACTTTGAATCGCCACAAAGCAGCACCGCACCCATCTTTTAAAGCCACATTAATTCCAAAATTCGAAATCTCCTCCAGAAGAAGTTCCGGAATCTGGAATTTTCTCATAAATCCGTACCATCGGCCGCGCAGGCGCCGCAATTCCTTTCGTCCCCGCTCCGGACCTATTCTTTCCAGCAGGCTGCGACTCGTCACAAAGCCGCGGAATCATCCGCGCGCGGTTCCTCAAATGCACTACGTCAGTGTGGATGGTCTCAGCATTTGCCGCGCAGCGGCACTCGCGTATTTAAAAAGCGGGTGGGGCTGTAATGCGGCTGTGCTCACCATCCTCGAGGGTTCTGCCAGGAACGGAGGTCACTGTGACTGCATTGCAGCGCGCGTGGAAGTGTGTTTTGATCCTTGGCTTTTCAGCCTTAATCGCCATCTCAATTGCCGGCGGAAGAAATGTCCTTGCGCAAGGCATCATTACCGGGGGTATTACTGGAACAATCGTCGATTCGACCGGGGCGGTGATCCCTGGAGCTGCGATCACCGCAAGCAATGAGAAAACCGGTGTCGTGCTGCGGACAACGTCGAATGGCGATGGCAGTTTCCTCATCTCCGATGTCCCGCTGGGATCGTACTCCGTCGTCATCGAGGCGCAGGGCTTCGGCGCCGGCCATGTGAACCATCTGCAGGTCGTCGCCGGCAACGCGACATCCCTGGGCAAACACCCGCTCAATCCAGGCGCATCCGCGCAGACTGTTGAGGTGGAAGGAGGCGCGGCAGAACTCATCAACACCGAATCCTCTCAAGGCGAGATGGTGATGGACGCCGAGCAGATAGCGACTCTGCCCGTCAACGGAGCACTCGACAACACCACGCTTGCTTCACCGGGCGTAGTTATGACCCACGCGGATAACTTCTCCAATACAAACGGCGCCAACTACTCAGTCAACGGCGAGCGCGGCCGCTCCAATAACTCCGAAATTGATGGGCAGTCCAACAACGACAGCATGATTGGAGGACCGAGCTTCTTCTTTTCCAATCAGGACGCCGTGCAGGAATTACAAGTTGTCACCACGGACTTCGGAGCTCAGTACGGTCGCAACATGGGGAGCGTGGTCAATTACATCACCAGGAATGGCACCAATGCCTTTCATGGATCCGGTTTTGAATCGTACACAGGATCCTTTCTCTCGTCGCTGTTGTCAGCGCAAAAAGACCCGCAATATGGGTTCTGCCCTTCGGGATCCGATGCATCGTATGCCGCTGCTAATGGATGCGGGCTGATCAGCGTTCCGCGATTCGTACAGAACAACTATGGCGGCACGCTCGGCGGCCCCATCCTCAAAGACAGGCTCTTCTTCTTCGGAAGCACCTTCTGGACGCGCGAGTTCCAGGCCGGTTCGGTCAATACCTCCGGGGGTGCTGTGCTGCCCGATGCTGCCGGCATGGCGACGCTCCAAGCGGCCTTCCCCAATAATCCCGGCGTAACTCAG
Source organism: uncultured Acidobacteriota bacterium (assembly GCA_963846375.1). Classification (GTDB taxonomy): domain Bacteria; phylum Acidobacteriota; class Terriglobia; order Terriglobales; family Acidobacteriaceae; genus Telmatobacter. The sequence goes on along the minus strand of CAWJVV010000019.1, from coordinate 387,288 downwards.
TTACAAGACTTCGGCCCTCTCGCGTTCAAGCAAGGCAGCCCGTCCTTCTTCGGCACTCCCTCCACCATTCAAGTCACCGACGGTACCACGACAGCGAATGTCGAAGTTGCGCAATACAAGCGCAGCCTCGCCGCGGCAATCTTCGACCAGGAAGAGCTCGGCCGTCTGGATTACCAGCTGACTCCCAAAGATCGCCTCTATCTGCGATACGACTATCAGAACAACCCCTACCAGCCTGCCTTCTATCTCTACACGGCTCCGGGCATCGCCGCGGGCGGATACCAGGACGTGAGCGCCAAGACTCACCAGGTCGGTGGAGACTGGTCGCGCACCTTTACACCCGCAATCGTCAACCAGCTGCGTTATGGATTCCAGCAATCGAACCTCGCGTTTCAGGGCGGCGCCATTCCCAGCTGCACCATCAGCAACTTTGCTCCCTGCGGATCGGTCGTCGGCTTAGGCCAGTTGGGCGGCGGTGCAAACTCAAACTTCGGATACGGCGCGGACCCCATCATCAACGGAGGCTTTCCCGAAGGCCGATTCCTGAAGATGAATCAGGTGCAGGACAACGCGAGCTGGACAATTGGAAAACACACGATCCTGTTTGGCGGAGAGTTTGATCACCAGAACTCTCCGGCAGGCGGCCTGCCGAATCTGGAAGGTACATTCAACTTTGCCCCAGGCGTTGCCACCTACGGCTCCGGGCCGAATTCGGGACAGACCATCCCGTTGCGTTTCCCCTCGACATACTCGGCCGGGCAAATGCAGGCAGCCACAAATGGCCTTACCGGGATGTTGGAAGGAGTGGGAGAACTCGCCCTGGCGCAGGGCAATCCAACGGTTCCCTTCAAAGAGGGCGACGTCGCGCTGTACGTTCAGGACAACTGGAAGATGCGGCCCAACTTTACGCTGAACGTGGGCTTGCGTTACGAATATTTCGGGCAGAGTGTGGACCTGCTGCACCAAGAAAGCGTGAAGCAGCAGACCGGGCCGCATCCATTCTGGAGCACGAGCCTTCCGCTCTCCGCCACCACCTTCCCCTACGTCAATCCCAACTACAAGAATATCGAACCGCGTATCGGTCTTGCCTACACTCCCGACTTTGCAAGGAAGGCCGTCGTGCACGCCGGATTCGCAATTAATGTCGATCCCGCGTTCTACAACATCTTCCTCAACGCCGCGCAAAGTGCGCCCCTGGTGAACGCCGGCAACTTTGGATGCGACGGCGTCACCATCAATTGCACGCCTGCTAACGGGTGGACGTTCTCAACCATCCAGGCAGCCGATACCCAGTTCATACCCACGGGCGGCGATCCGCGCTTGAATCCCACCACGCTCGTTCCCACGAGCTTCAGGAACCCCATGGCCGAGACCTACACCTTCGGTGTGCAATACCAGGTGCTTCCCGCCGCTGTTGCCGAGGTTCGGTATGTAGGCCATCACACCTTTGGGCAGTTCCAGGCGCTGAACACCAATCCCGATATCCTCGACGTGCAGAGCGCCTTCCCGGGCTATGACTCGGGAGCGACACTGTGCACTGACCCAACCGCCACCGGCTATACCAGGCCCAATTGCAACTACAACGCCGTCAACACCGTCGGCAATACCGCGTTCCTGCTCTACAACGGACTGCAATCATCTCTCACGTTGCGGAACTTCCATCACTTCACGGGAACGGCCAGCTACACCTACAGCCGGGCCATCGACAACGTGAGCGAGATCTTCTCCACCGCCGGAGGAGGAACGACGAATGCGTTCGCGCAGAACCCGCTCAATGCGAACACCGCCGAGCGCGGGCTGAGCGGCAATTCCTATCCCAGCGTCTGGGGAATCCAGATGGCTTACAACGAACCATGGTTCTCTAACCAGCACGGAATCCTGGGCCGCGCGCTGGGCGGCTACTTCCTGAATGCGTTCTACCAGTACAACGGAGGCCAGCCGTTCTCGCCCTTCCAGGAACTGACGCCGGCGGCGGTGAACGTAGGCTTGTTGCCGAATCCCAATGACACCAATGCGACCTCGAGCTTCTGCGACTTCGGATTTGCTCTCTCGTTCATCGGCTTCAACCAGTGCCGCCCCATCCTGGCCAATGCCAAGGCGCCCTATAACTCCGTTGGCATTAACGTGGGTGGAAGCTACCTGAATTACAGCACCGGAGCCACCCAGTCCCGCGACTCGTTCCACTGGCTCTGGAACAACAAGTACGAAGCGATGGCATTGAACAATCCATTCCCCGGCGTCAGCCGCAACACGCTGCGGGGCGATAGTTTCAACAACGTTGATCTTACGGTCGGCAAGAACTTCAAACTCACCGAGCATGTCAACGTGCTGTTGCAGGTCAGTGCCTTCGACATTCTCAACCGTGCCTACTACGGAACGCCGGACGCAAACATCGACGACAGCGTGCTGCCTGCGTTCGGGCTTCCAAACACGTTCCTGACCAATTACTTTGCGGGCGGGAATGCAGGCAGCGTGGCAGCGGGCGGCGCCTACTTCCAGGGGTCGGGTAACCGCAATGTTCAACTCACTGGAAAAATCACCTTCTGAGGAGGCCACACTCACATCGGGACGGGGGAGCCCTCGCGGGTCCCCCTCCTATGCGCGTGGGTCAAGCAGGAATAAAAGCGGATGTGCTAAAGTGCGCCTGCCAAAACCACCAGCAATTCCTCGGTAGTGAGCGGAAGCGGATTGGCCTGCATGCTGCTTGCTTTGGCGGCGTTCTCCACCAAACCAGGCAGATCGGCTTCAGTGATTCCCCAGGCGCGAAGTGGGGGAACATGGAGTTCGGCACAGAGCGCGCGCACCCATTCAATGCCGCCTTCCGCGGTTTCTTGATTGCGCCCGGTGAGCATTCGCGCCACTGCGGCGTAACGCTCCAATGCAGGATGCTGCGGGGCTCGCGCTAACATTGCCCGCACATTTGCTGCCATGCCGTAGGGCAGGAGGACAGCACAGAGCGCTCCGTGCGGAGCCTTCCATTGCCCCCCGAGCGGGGACGCAAACCCGTGGACCACACCCAGCCCCGCGTTTGCCAGTGCCAGGCCGCCAAACACGCTCGCCATCGACATGTCGCGGCGCGCCTCCCCATCGGAGCCGTCGTGAAAGACACGGCGCAGCGCGCCTCCAATGCGCCGGATTCCTTCCACACACATCGCGTCGGCCAACGGATTCGCGCGCGAGCTGACATACGGCTCGATGAGCTGCGTAAGCGCGTCAAGACCGGTATAAGCGGTGATCGCCGGCGGCAACCCGTACGTGAGCTCCGGGTCGATGACCGCCACGCGCGGCAACATCAGCGGACTTCGCAGGCTGGCTTTGACCCCGTGTGCGGGGGATCCAAGCACCGCGTTGCGCGTAACTTCACTGCCCGTTCCGGCGGTGGTGGGCACTGCGATGAAGGGCAGAGGCGGCGCCGTAATGGTGCGGCCTTTTCCAATCACTTCAAGAAACTCGAGCGGCTCCCCTCCGTTGCTTGCCATGGCGGCGATTGCTTTACCCGCATCGATGACACTGCCGCCGCCAATCGAAATCACGACATCGCAGTCCGCCTCGCGAGCGAGCCGTGCGCCCTCTCGAACCAGCTCGACGGTCGGTTCCTCGGCCACCGCAAACGTCTCGGTTGAAAATGCTCGGACGAGCCCGGCCGTGCGTTCGCGCGATGAACCGGAGACCACCAGCGGACGCGCACCAAAAGAGCGAGCCAGATCGGGCAGTGTAGCGGCCGTCCCTTCGCCAAAGAGGATGCGTGTTGCGGTGGCGAATTCGAAACGCATCTTCTACCAGTCCGCGGCTTCAGGAAAGACGCCGTGATATTTCACACTGTGACGCGGCTCCGCCATCATGTCTGTGACCGAATCCCGCCACTTGGCGTAGTGAGCCGTGTCCTTGTGGGCTGCCGCCGCTTCCTGGTTCCGATACACCTCGATCAGCACAAATCGCGTTCTATCGTCCTGCTGCTGCACGACATCGAATCGCGCAATGCCTGGTTCCTCGATGCTGCAGCGGGCATTTTCGATGGTGGCCAGCTCGAACTCTGCCACCGATTCCGGCTTGACGTGCACATGCACGTGGACGATTAGCATGAGCCTCGCCTCCAGTCCTAATCCTACCGGTTCTGCCCATTGACCCCGATTTGAGAAACCCCCGCGCGATGCCTGGAGTGGCCCGGCTTGCGGCGCAGGTCCCTTGTCTCTCGTATCAACGGGGGAGCCATGAGAAATAACATCACTCGCACTTCCGGGTTGCAATGCATCGAGTAAGCCCACACGCAGAATGCTCTCGGAATCAACGCGTCTTCCGATACTGATTGCGCGCGCCGGGCGTAGGAATGTTGTCGGTAACTTGCGTCCCGCTGGCATGCGGATGGGTCAACGGCGCGGTTAGTGTTATTCCAGTCCCGGAGATCTGTGCATTGGCCGCATGCGTCTGGGTGAGCGGAGCGTTGACGGTGATCGTTGGGGTTGGGAATCGGGAGATGGAGGCGACCACCGCTGTCTCGGAGTTCGCGCCACTCTCAATCGAGATAGCCTGACCTTCGATGAATCCAACTACGCTGGAGACCGGGATAGCACTCGTGCCTGCAGCTGTGGCAGTGCGAATGGTGGTGGCGCCCGCTGTGCCGACGGTCGCGACCACAGCCGTCTCCTGGTTGTCACCGGTGCCAATCATGATTGTCTCGCCGGGTTCAAAACCTGCTACGCTGGCGGCCTTGATGTTCGTGGCACCTGCCGCTGCAGCGATGGGCAAGGTGGTGGCGGCTTGCGTTCTGAAATCATTGCAATTGCTGCCAGTGTCCTCGCCATCAGGGAAACGGCCCGCGCTTGAATTGGTGGCGCCGCCAGCACCTGCCGGACCAGGGCCAGGGGCGGGTCCGGGAGCGGGAGCGAAGCAGCCGCTCTGCTCGATTCCGGAAGTTGCCTGGTATCCCTCCGCGGCCCACGGATCGACAAGTCCACCGTAGTTCATGCTGTCGACGACAAGGCCGGAGGCATTGCGCAGGACTATGCTTCCTTGTCTGACTGTGATAGTGCGTCCAAAGAGCGAGGAGCTGGTGGCGAGTTCAGGGCCTCCGAACCACTGGTCCGGGGCCGGCGTCCCCTGGTAGCCGGCGTTTGTCACCCTCTCATCATGGACAACTGCGTTGATGGCATGGCCATTGGCCAGCGGTTTGTCGAGGGTGATGCCGGTGCCCAAAGCCTGAATAGGCTCATTACTCGAGTGTGCATAAGCCGTAGCCGGCTTGAAGCTGATTCCTGTTCCGCGATCGGCGAAGGGGAGGTTGGACGCATGATTGAATCTCAGGGGCGCCGCCAATTCGAGGCCCGTTCCCGGAGAGACAACCCACTCGTCGCGGATGTGCGCCTTGGCCAGAGCCGGCGCAAACTCAATTCCTGAGCCGTTCGAACCCGCGCCGCCAACGGCAGCAATGGTAACGGCCTCTTTGTTCGAGGGGGTGCCGACTACGATCTTGTCACCGACAGCGAAGCCATCGACTCGGCGGACCTTAACGTTGGTTGCGCCGGCACTCGCATCGGCGGCGAGATTTGTCTGATTCGCCTTTGTCCCGACGCGTGTGACCGTGACGGTCTCGATTCCATGACCCATGCTGTCGATATCCAGCCGGATCTTGTCACCGACGGAGACATCCGCCACGGAAGTCACTTTGATGATGTTCTCGCCAGATGCGGCATCCATTGCAAGGTAGGCTTGTGTACCGGGCTTTCCGACCGCCGTAACCGTGGCTACTTCGTATCTCTCGATGTCTCTGGCGACAGCGGGGTACGTTGCACCGTACCCGATTGCGATCTTCTCGCCGACCTTGAACCCGGCCACGCTCATTACCGGCACGTTGGTCGATCCGGAAGGCACGGTGATTACGGGCCCCTCGGGAAGCGGCTGCCATAGCGTCGTATGATTCGTCGCCGCAGTACCGACATTCACGATCTTACGGGTCTCCCCAGAAGAACCGGCGCCGATGATGACCGTGTCGCCAGGCATGATGCCGGATGTGCTCCGGATATGGACAGTGCTATCCCCGGCGCGCGCAGGCACCACCAAGCCCGAGTTCGAAAGGCCGAGCAGGTAGAACTCGTCGGCAGCGAGTTTCGTCCCGGCCGGAATCTTCACCGGCGAAAAGATCGCCTGTTGAGTCGGGTGCAGGGTTAGCGTCCAGTTAGACACGTCGACGCTGCCGGAGGCGGCGTTGTAGAGTTCGATGAAAGAGTCGGTCGAGTTGCCCGGAGAACCGGTGCTGATACGAAGTTCATTGATCTTGACGGGACTCTCGTTTCGCACTTTCTCGGCCGTTATCTCCGATTGATTCGCTCCCGTCGACTGGTTGGTCCACGAGGCTCTGCCAACCAGGTCTCCATTAAAAGCGGTTGGCCCCGAAGTCAGTTTGAACGTCTGGCTCAAGCTGGCTCCCGGCAACACGGGACCGGCGAAGGTCTTCGAAGATTCGCGAGAGCCAGACACAACGGCGACCCATTGTGGGTTGGGGGCAGAGATGCTCAGCTTGACGTTCCTTGCGGGTGCTCCCGTGGTATTAGTGAACGTCACGGTAATGTCCTGTGAGGATCCCGGTGAGAAGATCTGCAGCCCCGGGGGAGTTACCGTTTCCGATGCTGGCGCAAGGCTCAGCGGCTGTACCCCATATTTGGCAGCTACAACATTGGCCTGCACCAACTGGTCGGTCGCGTCGGTTGGAAATGTGCCCGCAGCCGTCATTGCGCCTTCGTAAAACGTTCCTTGCGAGCCATTGCTGTTATCGCCGCCGTTGCCCAGGAGAATAGCGCCCTGCTTGCGCATTGGGTCATAAGTAGCGTTAACGCGCCCTCCATCGAACATCACCGACAGCGCGCCTTGCTGCGCGTCGCCCCCCATCGAGGTCCAATGGTGCGGCTCGCCTTTGGCGATTGCGGTCACGAAGCGCCACGTAATGTTCGGCAGGTTCAAGCAGGCTTTCGATCCGTCCGGGTTCACACAACCGACAAGATTGTTCTCCTGGTCAGTCATGATCCACGGGCCGGAGGGATTTCCGTGAAACCACCACGGCGCATCGCCGAAGTAGGCGGTTTCCATCGTCCCATTGTCGTCGTCGCGGCTGTCGATCTCGGCATTGCCGTAGTCAAAGCAGCAGCCGGAGTTGAAGTGATGTCCATTGATGACCCAATACTGCCCCTCGGCCTGATCGTCGACGGCGGTCCCTTTCGCGTCGTCGATGCGGAGGCCCATCCCAGGTTCAATGAAGACGCCGTAGACCTTGTGCCCCATGATGGAAATGGGCGCCATGTCGGCGAGCGGAAGGTTATTGAACCCGCCCAGGGCAGGACCGCTGAAGCCGCCTCGCGGCGCCTGGGTGAGGTGGTTATGCTTGGGCGACTGGTCGTAGATCGTGGTGATCCAACAGTACGTGTTGGCGCAAAACCTGTCCTGCGCGGCCGCATCGGCGTAGCCGCCCGCATCTGGGATTGGCGACGCCGTGGGCTGGACGACGCCTATATCCAGTGTCTTACCGTCCGACTGGCGCAGCACCCGGTAGAGCGGCCCTTTATAGGACTGATATAACGCGCGCGTGGTGCTGTGGGCGGCAACGCAAGTGTCTCCCGCGGCGGCATAGATGTCGCATGGGCCTTTGGGTCGCGACGGTGCATTGCCCGGTGCCGCTCCTGAATTTTGTGACATCGTCAAGGTGAATCCAACCACCATCAGCGCGAGCGTGAGCAAACGTAAGAGACCCGTTTTCATTTTCATCTGTCCTATCTGCAGCCAAATCTGTTTTGGAATCACCGACGGAAACCTATTGACAATCTCACTTTGAAAGATGCCGCTGTTCCGGTGGGTCATCTGTCCAAAGGAGTGGCTCGTCCGGCGCGGTTATCATCCTCCGGATCGCGGCTCTATGTAACAGTGGGACAGTATACGATTACCGGCTCTCGGAATAAAGCGATTCATTTCGACTGCCAGTTTGGAAGATGCCATGGGATGGTTTGGCGTTTCTCTTGCAGATTTCCTGGATAGCGCCGAGCTCTCTCGTAGCATTGAGGCAAGGCGGGGAAAGCGTTTTCCACGGATGAGCCGAAACTGATGATACCAGGGGGGCCCCAACCTCAATTCGGTGGTTCGGAAGAACACATCCCAGGAACTCGCGGCGAGAGAGCTTAAGTTGTTGGAATCTGCGCGCCCCGGTTCAGATTATTGGCGCACACTCGTTCTTCTCAATACTGATCCGCTGATCAGAGCCGATGGTGAATCCTGGTGTGAGCCTTCGCGAATAGAATCGCTTTGAGATGCTTATCGGGAATATATCCGTGCGCCTGAAAATTTGGGAACTGACTGCGCTTCTTGCATGCATGACAGCCCCTTTCGCTTCCGGTTACTCTGAAACTGCCAAATCAAGAATAGACGTACAGGAATCAGGAATCAGAGCAGACGGTGCAACGGACGCATCTGCGCGGCTGCAGAAACTAATCGACTCCAACCGTTCTGGCACGTTCTACTTCAGGCCCGGAGTGTATCGACTGCACAATTTGGGCATTAACCACCCCGGCCTCATTTTGCATGGGTTTTCCGGATCTCTGGTTATGGCCAAGGGCGCGCAATTTGCCTGTGATACCGAGGATATTCATGCCGCGCAATGCATATGGATCGAGAAATCGAAGGGCGCGGTCTTCCGGAACATCACCATCACTTACTTAACTCCGAGCCTTCTCCCGATGAAACGGACGATGGCAACGGGCAATGCCCTGCTGGTGGAGCAGGCGGATGATCTCAAGTTCCAGGACACGACCATCGTCGGATCGACGGGCAGCGGAATCTGGAATACGAACAGCACCCGGATCATTTTTGGCGGCATCACGAAGATCAGCAATACGACGGCAGATGGAATTCACTTTGAAAACGTGGGCTCGTCATTGGTGGAGAATTTGATTGTCGACGATACAGGTGATGATGCGATCGGCGTCACCAACATCGCGGCCACAAACCCGAATTGCGGATTGAGGGTGGAACGAGCTCGGATCACCAACAGCCGTTCCCGAGGCATCGCAGTTGCCGGGGGCTGCAACGCCGATTTTGCAAATGTTGCGATCGATGCAACCGCCAATTCCGCAATTGCCGCAGTGGACGACGCAACCATCCAGAGCCGCAGGTCGGTTCACATTCGATTCACAGATGTGCAGGCCACACGAGCGGGGGCCATTAAGAGTTCGGTGGGCGGGAACGGCCACTGTGTCGATGTCGGGAAGGCGGACGACGTGGCCATATTACGCGTCACCTGCTCAGATTCCCGGGAAGATGGCGTATTCGCTTACGACGGCGCGAACCACGTAGCGATTGAAAAGGTCGTTGTAAAGAATGCGGGCAATCACGGATTTCAGAGCTCACACGCAAGGAATATATCGTTTGTCGACGACGTGGCAATCTCATCCGCGAACAACGGCTTCGACATTGAGGCGAGTTCCGGTGTTGTTCTTCGCGACTGCAAGACAGAGGGTGCCGACGGCTACGGGTTCTACCACTCTGCAAGCTCGAACGTAGATGAGTCAGGGCTGGTCTCACTGAATTCAGCGGCACGAACGGGCAATCACCGGGCGTGGTGGGCCGATAACATGTCCGGCACAATTCTGGTCCGCGGGTTGTCCGTTCTCGACGATCAGCCGAAGGCAACCGGCTACATTGTGGGAGACGACACCTCATCCGGTAATCAGCTTGTCGTCAAGGGACTTGTTTTCCAGATCGCGGGTGGAAGGGGAGTCATCGAGAAGCACGACGAAACAGCTGAGTATTCCATGTCGACCCGAGGCGACCCGCGAAGGTAGGCAAACTCACAAATGCGAACCAGGTTCAGGCTGCTCGCGCGCGATATCGCTGGATTTGTCGCGCGGAGCGCAGAATTATCTTGCCGGTGAGGCTGATCGGTACTCGGTAGCTCCGGAGTTCCTCAACATTCCCCCTCGACCAAAATAGTTTGTAGGGCTCCTGACCCGTGCCGAAATCGACATCCAGGTTCATGTTGAACACATCCTCCATCCAATACTCGTCGAGGACCATGCCGGGTGAGAGCCTGGCGATTTCGGGGCTTGAAGAATAACCTCCGATCACGTACTCGATGTGACTCGAGCAAACCGCGACCAGCTTAATGGCGATCGGCTTCTGTTGAACGAGAATGGCGTAAAGCCTGTATTTCAGGAGCTCCCGCGCATCACAAATGCTGTGCACTAGGAAATTCCGATAGAAAGGCGAATCGACCCATGTTGCGCTCTTGTGGGCGTGCTTGGCCCAAACTTTCTTTTCTGCAAGCATCCATTCGATCCATTTCGCAGCAAGAGTTGGTTCCTTTACGGGATCGATGCAAAGAAATCGGGATTCCTCCATTTGGAAGATCTTTTTCCGCTTGCGACTGACTTGCTGCCACGAGCCGGCACCAATGCTGCTGGCATAGGTTTTCCAGTCGTCCTCGAGTGTCAAACGGGCATAGGGAGCAGCATCGCGTCCAAGCTCGTCGACTCCGCAACGAGAGATGTAGGAATGTAAAGGCGAGCGCAGGCGGAGCAAGGGAAGGTAGACGATGTCGCAACCCGGGATGGAAGTCGCGGCTTTCCAAGCTTGCTCAAGGATCGACTGCGGTTCGAATGCAGGATCCAGGAGAATCGAGTTGGCTTCTCCGCCGGAGGGAGTAAGCGGCCTCAGGAATTTCACAAAATGTCGGCGATAACTAATGAGCGGCCACGCAAGGACAAGCCGATTCTGGTCCCATACAAGCACGCAATGCAACGCACCCTCTTGCGGCTTCACAAGATCTTCCCAAGCGTGTCTGCAGACGGTATAACTCTCGTGGTAAGGGCTGTTGGTTCTCGTCCAGAGTTCGTTCCAGGCTGATTCCAGGGCGGAGTCGTCAGAGAATGAGCGGACGACTTCCATTCGAAGGGAAATGCGCGATGCGAACGGTGCATCTGAGTGCATTGGGCCGCCAATTCTGGGAGTGTCGCCCTAGATGTCGTGGGAGTTAATAGTCCTCGAAAGGGTCTGGCAGTGTGCGATGCCGATGGCTGGCGGAGATGCGCAAGCATTGGATAGCTTGCGCACTCTGCTTAATCATTTAACAGGAAAACTCCCGTCCAGCACGAGCCGGATAGGGGTTTGTCTCGAATGGTGGTAATATGCGCAGCGCTCCCGCCAAGACTGGTTTACCGCGAAGTCAGTGCAATTGAATTCCGACTGTTGCGAGCAGAGAATCGATGGTCACGTTGTTGATTGTGATGGTTCCATTTCCTCCCACTCCCCCGATGATGATCGGCCTTTTGGTAATGTCGTCCAACAACTTGATCCCATTAAGGTAAATGCGCTGCGTCCCATTTTCGGCCCACCAGGCGCGGTTTGACGAGTTGCCCTCGGACGAATCGTAGGACACGAGGTTTGATTCGGCCAGCGACTGCACGCCAGCGTGATAGAAGCCGTAGCCTCCAGAGTTGCAGGCGTATGCGCCTACGATCGAACCACCAACGTAGCCGCTATTGAAGACGTAGCCACCTCCAGCCGAGCTGCGACTCACGGTATTGGTCAACCAAACATTGTTGGTATTGGATATGCTGAATCCGAGATTCGGAGCGGCATCTACAGTTACTGCTGTGAGCGTAACGGCACTTGCTCCGCCATCGGTTCGAACCCCGCTGATGAGCGGATACACGCAGGAGATGCTGTAGAAGGCCGAACTCTGACTCGTGGAGATGTCGATGCAATCCTTGCCGCTTACAACTGGAGAGCTGAAACGCCCGGAGCTGAGCACGGTTCCAGTCGCAAACGTGGTGTTTTGAGGCACACGCGTGGCGAAATTCGGATCCTGTCCAACGATCAAGCCGGAGTTTGCCGTGGTGTCTATGTAGAAGTTTGAAAACGATGAGTTACAGGCTCCCCGGACGGCGATTCCGCTGGAGAGACTGCGGAAGATCTGTATGTTGCTTGCGGTAAGCCCGCAATTCACCGTTCCGGTGGACTGGTTGGTAGCCGAAAGGGCATCATCACCCGTGTTTTGGGAGAAGTACCCGACCACGGTTGAATTTCCGTCGTTCTCAAAGTGCAGACCGTCACCAGTGGTGTTGTTCACGCCGGTCCCGTTTAAAAACTGGATTCCGGTGCTGTTGTCCACCCATATCCCCGGGGCCTGGTGAGTGCTCGATGGTCGTATTGCGGACGGTGATGTTCTGCGAATCTTCGACAAGCAGGGCAGTGTTTCCGGCCTCCGAACGAGGGTATGGCAGCACCGAGTCGCCGATGAATCCGATATCGAAGTTGGCGAAGGTGGCGTTGGAGGAGTTGACGATCCGGATGCACTCTCCGGCGACACCGACGGTTACGGTATCGCAAAGGAACCGGGCTCGATTTTGCATGATGGCCGTTCCATGGAAGTTTCAGAAGATGACCCCGGCTGACTAAACGGATTATTATGCAGCCGATACAGGCCGAGCGGGAAGTAGAGGACCCCATCCGGATGGGAGTCAATCATCGACTGAATCGCCGAGCTGTCGTCGGTGGAGCCGTTTCCCGCGGCTCCCGACAGGCGAACATTGATGGTTGTTGCTGAAGGGAGAGTGAGGTTTACGGGTGTCTGTGCGAATGCGGCGGGCGGGGTGACGGTGGGACGGTTGCAGGCTGGGGGTTTGATGGACTGTCCGAACGCCGTGAAAGTAGTTGAGGTGATTACATTTAGGCAGAGAAAAAGGTGAGCGGCAGCTTTAACAGCTGTTTCTAAAGTGCGCATTTTCGTTCTCCGGTGGGTGGTGTTGGGGGATTAACGGAGCGCCAAGCCTACTCATCTTGCTCGTTAGGGGCAGGATTGCTTAGCCCAAGAAAAGACAAAAATGCGCGAAGCGAGCATCTGATCTGTCACAGATGTGCTCTCCCAGCTGCGTGCGCTGGTCTTCAAACGCGTCCTTCTTGGGTTATTGGGGTCATGTTAGCATCGGGAACGGCGTTTGGAGCCGCTTTCCGAGTGTGAATCAGGTACGAGAGGACGGTGAACCATTGGTGCAAGAGGCAACCGGAGAAAGGCGGAATCAAATTACAATAGGCAGGTATTCCGCTAAGCCGCTTTTACGAGCGAACTCCACCTATGCTGATGCATTGGGCTCAATCTCATCCGATTCAATGCGCCGTCCTGGTACTGGGCGCAGTTGCGCTGGTTGTGGTACTCGTCGACTTCCTGAAGTACTTTGGATACTATGTTCGCGATCACTGGACCGAGTCGCTTTGGACCGATGATGACGCGGGGACGGCCGAGAACCCCGAGATGAGGGTTCAGACCGAGAAAGACCCGGCAGCCGCGCGCACTCACAAATAATTCTTGAGCGGCGGGGAAGTGAAGCAAGATCCCGAGGTATAGGTTGCACCCGTCACGAGGGCGATCTAGTGAGCCGCAACAACTTTCGATCCCTCAGCGCGAAGATGATCTTGCGTTCCTTGTCGGACTGCCTCGAGGAAACTGCGCCGGCAATCGAGCAGCGCGGTGGTGGCGTACCTGCGCGCCGTGAGGAAATTGCGAACGGACATGCGCTGGAAACGTGCGCGGTCGCGAAAGATTTCTCTAAATTTGGCCGCCAGGGCTTCTGGATTGTCGGGCGGCATCAGGTCTTCTTCATGCAATAGTTCTGGGATACCGCCCACGCGGGAGCCAAGACATGGCAAGCTTCGAGCCATTGCCTCCAGCATCGCCCGGGGAACGCCTTCGGCACGCGAAGGGAGAACGAACACGTCTGACCGGTCGATCTCGGCGCGGATCGGTTGACCGGCCTGAACGTCCCCCAGGAAGCACAGGCAGTCGCTGACTCCGAGTTTCATGCCCAGCACTCTTAACATTTCCATCTGCTTGCCGGAACCCGCGAAGCGGACATCTATTCGAACCCCTGCAGCCCTCGCAAGGGCAATGGCGCGGATGAGGGAATCGGGCCCTTTGTAAAGCGAACCCAATGTCCCAATGAAAAGGGCGCGCAAGACAGTCGGGGAATGCGGTGCCGTCCGCGGCTGGCTGCTAAACCAATCGTCGGGCAAGTTGACATCGGAGACCGCGACAACGAATTGCCGGTTCGAGACGCAGTCGCTGACGGGTCCGGGAAGCGACCCGATCGGAGACACCGTGCGGGCATTGGCTCGCGGCGGATACCTTTTCTGGAGATAAGTCTGTGTGACATATCTGACGGCAATCGCCTGCTTCACTAGCTGTCTCATCTTTCGAGTGAAGTAGATGCGAGCGATGCGAGCCGCAGGATGTGAATTTGCTGCCGGGCTGAGAACATCGTACGGGTCAGCCACAACATCGACTCCGTAGGGATGCCGACGCGCCCGTATCGATGTTTCCACCGAATTGGCCACCTGACTCGGAACTCTGAAGATAACCGCGGCCCGATTCGGCACGGCATCCTGGATACTTCGGCAAATGGCGCGATTTCTGGCAATGAATTCAATCGGACCTCGATAAGACGCCACCGGGCAAAACTCGACCCCGGGACCTTCCACCGCCAGGAAATCGGGTTCCTGTGCGGCTACGGGAAATGTTCTTGCCACGACCCGGACGCTATCAAAGACCTGAAGATATTCCGAATAGAACTGGTACGGGCACTGCGTGACGGTCCATACTCTACCGTCGGGCGTCTTCAAGAATCGATGATCCAGTGTCAAACATAATTGCATGGGCGAAGAGTCTCCGGGCCTGTGAGTTAGCTGGGGTGAACCAGGCGTTCGTTTGCCCAGGACGAGTCAGCCCTTGAAATCGGGGATTCCATTGGGGGTGTTTTGCTTCTGGGTGGAATGAGCCAATGAGAGACTGCTGTAAAGCCCACGGGAGCGCAATGAACAAACGGGAACCACACGGCCGATATCAGGCCGTCGCGATACAACTGCATGAAGGTCGAGAGATAGATAAGGTAAAGAAGGCAGCCCGGCGAGAATATTCGAGCACCGCTGAGGCGGAAGAAGGCGGCGGTGTATGCGACGCTGATGAGAAAGGGAATGACCACGATCCCTGCCCATCCGAAATCCGCATATGATTCGCCGATCAGGCCAGCCGTCATGTCGAGCTTCGCCATCGCGCGGCTGGGTATGTCCAACTCTTTCTGATACTGATTCAGATATGGCTTTTCCGGCCAGACCAGTCGCGGTACGGGGCTCACGAACAGAGGAGCAATGCTGCCACCCCAAAAATGTTGATGATGGATATCGACCAAGGTCATTGTCGAGCCCATCATGTCAAGGAACTGAAAATCAATTCCGCTGCCACTGTCGCGGCCGAGGTCTTCAAAAGCGGTACGCGTGCCCTTGTCCAAGGCGACGGAGACAGGATCGCCCTGCTGGAGCGAGTAGAACACCGGCTTCATGGGAAGCCAGATGAGCCATAGCATGGGGCAGGCGATAAGCAGCCCGTATGGAAACCGCCTGGTCTTTCGCCGAGCCAAAAAGAGAAAGAGAAGGAAAACCAGCGGAATGATCACAACTCCACGAAAGGCGCTGAACATCATCGATGCAAACAGAGTTCCGATCGTAACCAGGAGCAACGCGGGAGGAAAGCCGTAGATGTAATGGAGAAGGCAAAATCCCCAGCCTGTCCAGCCGGCCGCGGCGAAAAGATAGCCGCTTGACTCGGCCGTACCGGCGACAAGCCGCTCATCCCTCAGCCCTGCAGGGCCCACAATCCCAATCGCAAGAATGGAGATGATGACAGTGGCCACCGCGAAGACTTGCACACGAAATTTGGATAGTTCGGCGCGCACTTCTTGGGGAGCGACGGTTCTGCGCCGGCCCCAGTAGCGCATCACCACCCATCCCAGCATCATCGCGATCAAGGCAAGATCGGATGCGAGCGATGCGCGGGTTACCTCACCCATGCCAACCGGCCAATCAAACGAGTAACTCATTGGCTGAAAGCCGGTCTGCAGTTGGTGAAGCCTGAGGGTGACTATGTAACAGTGACAAAGCAGCATCATCGGCGCCGGATGAAGAAGAGATCGCCCTACCTTGTAGGCCACCAAGGCACAAAAAGCGACCGTGGCGAAATCAAATGCGATCGCGGCGGAAAGCGAGACCTCCATTTATCGTTCTCCCGTAATGCTTTCCATCACGCTGGTCGGCGATGCTTCTGCAGATTTTGATTTGCGATCGCGTAGACCGGCTTGTCTCTGCGCAAAAACAGGCATCTGTTCAAAGGTGAACAGGCATTGCCGCAGGTGTTCACGGAACCGGCTCCAGGTCCATTTCTTAGCCGCGGCGCGCGCATTGTCGCGCATTTCGCGCAAGGCGGCCCGGTGGTCTGCGCACCACGCCAGGCGGTCGGCGAGGGCTTCGCGGTTTGCTGGTGGAACCATCCATCCGCACTCGAATTCACGAATAATATCGGCTCCTCCGGTGTTTTCCGTGCAGAGGATCGGTGTTCCGCATGCCAGAGCTTCCAGATAGACGTGGCCAAAACCTTCAGCCACTGAAGGGAGAACGAACAGATCTGCCTCTTGGTAGAGTCGAATCAAAGCCTGCAGACTTGTTCTGGGAACTTCTTCATAGACGCCCTCGAAACCGTCCAGCAACCCAACGTCCCTGACATGACCTCCAGCCAGAACGAGGCGCGCTCCGGTGAGCCTCGCTTGTTTCCATGCGCGCACCAGTGTCCGAAGGCCTTTGCGCGCAACTTTCTGGCCGACGAAAACGGCCGTGAACGGAGTATCTCTACGCGGCCGGCCGAATTGGAACAGATCGGAATCGACACCGTAGGGAACAACATGGATTCGATCAGCCGAAGCGCCCCCTTCCAGAAGAGATTTCTTTGTAAATTCAGAAGCACAGAGCAGCATGTCCGCTTTGGCACTCTCCGTCTCCCAGGTGGCGAGCGCAGCATCGGACACAGAAGCCTCTGGCTCGTTCTGAAGGCCCACATAATCAGGATCCTGTGCGATCAGTTTCTGATAAAGGGACCGCAAGGAGCGGGGATGAGGATGCACCTGAAACAGTGCCCTTGGCAGATCTTTGCGCAATCTCGCAAATGCTTCAGCACCGGAGTAACTTGTCGCCAGCAAGGGAGCATTTCTGCGATTTGCGATGGACGCGGCTAGTCTGGCAGCCCTCTGGCCCTCGATTTCATCACGGTAAGGACTGTGCGTCAGCTTGCGCCATACAAGCCCGGCGAGAAACCCGAGTTTACGGTCGCTGATGCGAGACGTGGGAAGCTCTGCCCGATGTCGCGAATGGATGCCCAGGGTTGATCGACAGAATCTGCTTTGAGAGGCGCGGGCCCAAAAAACATGATCCAGCGGAGTGTACCAATCGGTGACGAAGCGCTCCAGCAAGTCTTCCTCGGCAAGGGCGAGCGGGATTTCATAGTGATCGCGTGCTGAATCGTGCACGACCACCCATTTCGATTGGCGGTACGCTTCCTCCACTTCAACTGGCTGCGCCAAATCATGCCGATCGACTTCAGTTTTCGCCAACACTCGTCACCTCGAATTCGATTACGCGAGCCGGAGCATTCGCGAGCAAGATGGAGAAGCCCCAGGTATTTGTAACCAACCCTTCCGCAACTGCGCTGGCGATACCTCCGAGGGGCACAGCATTAATTCCGTAATGCGGCATGAGCATCCGGACCGAAAGCACAAACACCGCGGCCGAGATCGGAGCGGCCCATGCGCGCAGCTTTGTATAGCCGAGCCCATTGAGCAAAACCATGAAGTTCTTGTTCCAGACGTAAAGCAGAAACCACGCATCAAGTAAGAGCACAAACCCCAGCGGCGGTATGGGTAGCTGTGGCGACCAGGCGTGAATGAAGTACCGGTAGATGCAGGCGTATCCGGAA
This sequence comes from uncultured Acidobacteriota bacterium, assembly GCA_963846375.1. Classification (GTDB taxonomy): domain Bacteria; phylum Acidobacteriota; class Terriglobia; order Terriglobales; family Acidobacteriaceae; genus Telmatobacter. Next base: position 369,464 of record CAWJVV010000019.1, on the reverse strand, counting down.
GTGGAGATCGCGATGACGCCCATGCTGCGCAGCAACCCGCGACGGAAGGCGCTGCGTATCCATTTCCAGTCGCCGTGCACGTTTGATTCGACGTAGGCTGGCCAAAGCGGAATGAGGAACATGCAACAGACGAAACTACAGATCATCATGATCTGTAGGGATACCGATACCTCGGGAACGCGAACAGCACCCAACTGGGATGCAACCAGGATGTTGCTTGAAAACGCGATGATCGTGTCGGCGATCTGCGCGATGAGCAATCGAGAACTGTCGCTCCAGATGAGCCGGAAACAGGCACGGTTGATGCCCCGAAATGCGGGAAGAAGATGCCGGTAGCGAAATCCGAAGAGCCCCGCGCTCAGCAATAAATAGGCCAGAATGATGGGAAGCGACGTGATGAGCGCAAAAAGGCTCATCGAGTGCGTATGCAGGGTAAGAATCAAAACCAGAGAGGTTAGACTTGCCGTGATTTGGGCAATGTATTCGAGATAGCCTTCCTGAACGGCGAGCGCAAAGAAGTTGATGACGTTAAGAACGGCGGCGCTCGATACCAGAAGACCCAGCACGATGAAGCAACGGCGGGCTGGTCCCATCAACAGGGGCTTTGCCTGTATACCAAGCCAGTGCATCAGAAGATCAGTATTTGCGAGAAATCCAACGCCGATCAGGAGCCCCACCGCAAGAACGGAGAACGCCATGTATGCAGTGGCCGTAAGCGAGCGCACAGCCCAATTGTCGCCACGTGCCCTAGCGGCGCCCACCGCATTCAGAAGGCCGGATCCGATTCCAAAGTCGGAGACCATGAGCAGGCTTAACAATGAGTTGGCAGTCAACCAGATTCCGTATTGTTCCACGCCCAGGAATCTGGCCGCGATTGGTATCGTCACCAACTTTGTCGACGCGTCGAGAACCCTGTAGACGATTCCTGCAAAAGTCGTAGCGAGGGCGCGACGGTCGCGCCGCCTCTGCGCTTGTCCACTGGCTGCCGCCTCCGGCGTAGCCGACGCGGACTTTGTCTGTTCCAAATTGACGGCGGCTTCCATTCGATAACAGTCCGCTCCGTGGCCTAGCCGTTGATATACGAGTAGGCGCTAATATTCTGTTTGAAATCGTTGAGGACGGTTCCCAGGATGCGGGTGCCGTCGCTGGCAAACTTCTGGGCAACGGCGCGTCCCTCAGACCACGTGGTGCGTCCGGCGCGAGTCACCAGAATCACCGAGTCAGAGAACTGCCCGATCACTCGCGCATCGGCTAAGTGCAGGCAAGGCGGTGTGTCAATCAGCACCACATCGTACCGTTTGCGAAATCCCTGAAGTAGTTCGGGAAACCGCGAGGAATAGAACAGGCTCGCTTCTGCCTTGCCTTCTCCTACTCCGCTCGGAAGCACGTCGACGCCTGGAACCAGGGTAGGGTGAATGAGATTTCCCATAGCGGCTAGTTCATTCTCGCCCATCGCGCTCGGTTCCAGAATGTCGCGCAATCCATGGTCATTCAGAACTCCGAAGATATCGTGAAGGCGCGGCTTGCGAAGATCCGCATCGATCACTAATACGCGGTGATGAATCTCCGCCATGGCAATGGCCAGATTGCAGAGCACCGTAGTTTTCCCCTCTTTAGGGTTCGCGCTGGATAGCACAATCACCTGAGGACGCTTCTCCCGCCGGTCAGCGAACATGATGGAAGCAAGAAGCATGCGGAATGATTCGGCTACGATTCCTTTCTTGTCTACCCATCCGGCAAGCTCAACCGAGTGCTTGTCGCGGGGGCTGATACTCAGTTGAGATTTTTCCGCCGCATCGTTGCCGGAGCCGAGGGGTAGCCGATAGAAGGATCGGTTCAGTACGTATGCCTGGCTGGGGATGATTCCCAGCTCACGAAGCTGAACTTGAACCTCACTTTGGCCGGGGGATTGGAAAGTGCGATTCGAAACGGAGCGAAGGAACACAAAGCTCGACCCAGCCAGGAAGCCGAAGAACAAGCCTCCCACCGAGTAGACCACCATTCCGTTGGATTGGGGCCGTACGGGCGGGCTCGCATTGCTGAAAACCTGCACGTTGCTTGATCCAGCCGCCGAGGCAATACTGACCCGATTCACCTGTTCCAAGATCGATTCATAAAGCTTCTCGTCGGAATCGACCTGGTGCCTCAAGATTCCATATTGGATTGCTTTATTGTTCTTGTCGGTCACCGATACAACCTGCTGACCGTAGGCAGAGCGGAGCATACTCTCGCGCCGCAGTGCCGCCACGTAGTCGCTCCGAATGCGCCCGCGGATCTGCGCAAGGTGACGCGAGAAGGCTTCCTGCAACGGCGTGAGTTGAGCCTGAACTCTCTGCACCTTTTCGTGCTCGGGTGTGTAGACCGTGAGCAGGTCCGCCTTTTGTCGCTGCAAATCGGTAATCTTGGACTGCAAATCGCGCAGACTGTCATCGTTCACTATTTCCGACACGGAATCCGGCCCAGCCGATTCCGCCGTCTTCATCCGGGACTCTGCCGCGATTCTGTCGTCTTCTGCCTTCGATAACTCCGATTGCAGTTGTGTGAGGCGATTCTGTGAAACGTCAGCGGACTCGCCGGTTCCTGGAATCGGCGGTCCAAATAGAAGGCCGGAACGTTCCGCGTATTCCTCAAGCTTGTTCTGCGATTGCTTCAACTGCGCTCTCACGGCGTCCAATCGATGAGATAGACCCTCTCCGGTCCGCTCGCTAAGCGCCCATCGCGCTTCCATGTTATATGCGATATATTCGGAAGCCATGGTATTGCAAAACAAAGCCGCAAAGGCGGAGTCATTGGAGGAATACGATATGTCGACGACCCGTGTTGGTCCAATCTGTCTAACCGTAAGGTGACCGAGAGCAGTAACATGAATTCGAAACGCTCGCTCAACTGGGCTCAACGGAGGACGATGTAATAAACGCGTCACGAACGGTCGTTTGGTGGCTTCAGAAGCCAGCGGGCCCAGCTTGCCTTCATCCTGGAGCTTTGCAATGACCCGGTCAACCAGTTGATCGCTTTGAATCACCCGCAGCTGTGTTTGCACATCCGTCAAGCCGCTTATCTCGGCTGGATCCACTCCAACCGGGCTGACAGCTTCCGTTCCCAGGAAGTTGCCGTTGGGGCTCTCGATGACCAACTCGCATTTCGCGCTATAGAGTGGCGGCCGCAAAAACGCAATGAGCAAAGCCAATACCAAGCCCCCGCCCATCGCCGCGAGCACGGTTTTGTATTCAGCGCGCAGAATGCTCCAGAACTCAAGCAGCCCACCCCGTTCGCCATCTTCGGGCAGACGGCCGGGGTCCGGTCCGAGAGTGGTAAAACGCGAATCATAGATTCGCGATGGCCCTAATTCCGCTGCTTTTTGCGTGCTGCCTCGCACTGCCGGTGTCGTGGTCCACATATTATTGTCGCGACCTTCCTCAGTAGGGGTGGTAGATCGCCACTCCGGAACCGGTTGAGATGATGGCTTCAAGGGCTCGAAGAGATGCGCTTTTACCAGTACTGTTGGGGACGAAAAGAATGTCGTTCCCTTTGAGGTTGATGTCAGGGCTCTTGCCCTGAATGATTCGGTTTAGGTTGATGGGAAGCTCCGTTCGCTGATCCGAGTCGTTGCTGGCACGCAGGATCTTGGCATTCTTTCCGCCTGCGGTTCTGTCCATTCCTTCCGCGAGAGAAAGCAATTCAAGCACGCTCATCTCGCTCCGCTCGGTAAGCACGAACCCCCCAGCCTTATGAACGGCTCCCACAACATAGACCATTTCGGCCTTGGGAACGGTGATTACATCATGTGGAAGAATCGGAATATTCTGTGCTGGATCGTCCGCCTTGAGAATCGAGTGAACCGTGACCTCTCCTACGCTGAACTTTCCACCTGCATCGAGCCGCGAATTTGGCAGGGGAAGAGCCCCGTATTGCATTTGACGCGTAATCCGGATGGTGTTACCCGCGTCTTCTTTCAACCCCCCCGCCTCCGAGATGACTTCATAAAGGGTCTTACGCCCTTCGATCTGACGAACACCCGGAGCAGCAACAGCTCCGAGCACGGTAACGGGCTGGCTCGCGAATTCCGCTACAGCGACGGTTACAACCGGGTTTTTAAGATATGCGCGAAAGCCTGCCGTCAACTGCTTCTGCAATTGCGGTACTGTGGACCCAGCAACGTGAATCGTACCGAGCCGAGGAAGGGTAAGATCTCCGTTAAGGTCGATGGTGTAAGGCCTATCTTCAATGTCATCCTCGTCCAGAACGTGAATAGACAACTTGTCGCGCGGCCCGAGCTGATACCCTTGCTGCCTCTGTTCGTCAGCCTGCGCAGGTTGATCGGTAATCGCCTGAGCAGCTATAGATACTTTGGCTTGTGCTCGTGCGCCAGTCCCCGATCCGAGAAAGTAGATGCACGCTACAAATCCTGCAAAACCGGCATAGTCCACGGCGCTCTTCGGCCGGCAAATACGTTGAACAGTCCAGTGCATTTTGAAAATATCCTCCGGGGCAAATTGAATTGCTGCCCGATGCCCTTGTTCGTTCTACTGTGGGCTGCTTGTGAGTGACTGCGCCTTTGCCGACGACGCGAGAATGGCCTCTGGTTTAACCGGCACCTCCAGATCGTGATCGTCGTCCTCGCTCTCAGAACTTAATTCGTTCTGGTAATACTCGAGAGCAGTTTGTCCCTGTAGCAGTCGCGCAATAATCCATCGAATGCAGAAGGAGCGCAATCCGGGCCGCACACGCATTACACAGAGGCACTCTTCTGGCTCGCAAACAGTAGACCAGAGTTCCGTAACTCCACCAACCCACTCGATTCTCCGCTGCCCGATGTCAATCTCGTGTTCGATAAGACGGGCATACATGACAGTAGCTAGTGAGTCACTGCGATATTTCAGATTGTGCATCGCCCACGGTACGTAAGTGACGCCATCAGCCCGCCACCCCGTGATGAAGCTCATCCACTCGCCCGTATCGAGGCGCAATGCCATGGCGAATGCCGCTTCTGCATGGTTGCGGAGAAAGTCGTAGCGGCATTCAATCTCGGATACAGTCCGGCACGGCTGAGATGTTTGCGACAATGCAGTTATTGCCTCGCGGGCCAGTTCGGGAGACATGTATGTTAGCCAGTCCACGTCGGTTCGCTTGTCGAACCGTCGGCGCTTATTGCGTACTCCCTTCCGCATTCTCCGACAAAAACTCGCGACCGTAGCTTCATAGCTGCCGGAGAGACTCAGCCTGCGCCGGACTATGCGCGAGGTGATGGCTCCTGCCATCTGCGGGTCGCGAATCAGGTGGCTAGAAGGTTCCCCAGGACGACATACCGCCCCAAAAACGGTGTGATAGCGCCTTTCTTTCAAGAGGAAATCAACCGCCGCCAGCAGCACGTCTGAGCGCTCGTTTGGAGGAGCAATCACGGCTCCATCCCCGGCGTGATCGCCCGCACGAAGAACTCCTGTTCCGATCCCGTAAAGGCACCTTTCGAACAGGATCACCGCTCTTTGCGGGACAGAGTTGTCGTCACGAAATAATACACACACCGGCCGCCGAGTCTTTCGGTCGTTCAGCGAAAGCAACTGAGATACCTCAGTGCTGAAGTCGCTTTCTAAACCAAGACGTAGCCGCAGTGAATCAAGTTCCCGAGCAAGGTCTCGCACCCTTTCAAACCCGCTCACAACCAGGTAATTCGCATTAAACATATTTACTCCGTTGCTTTGCAGTGCGATCGGTCTTCGATCACGTGCATTGTGGGGCCCCCAGTAACCTCGCCGCTGCCGTGGTCATACTGACCGTGAATCACTTACCGACTTAGAAGTATTCAGTACGATCCGCGCGCGGACACGACTACGTAAACGGTCTTCCAGAGAATCGAGATATCGAGCCAGATAGACCAGTTACGAACATACTTGGTGTCATACTGCACACGTTGCGCATAAGTGGTGTCGTTTCTACCGGATACTTGCCAGAGACCGGTAATTCCCGGCTTCATCCGTTTATAGATTTGGTATGCGTCTGCGTATCGATTGACTTCGCTTTGGACGATTGGACGGGGTCCCACCAGGCTCATTGTGCCCAGCAGAACATTCAGCAGCTGGGGTATTTCGTCCAGGCTGTACCGACGAAGAAAACGTCCCACTGTCGTAACGCGCGGGTCTCTGCGTAGCTTGAAACTCCGCGACCACTCGTTCATCGCATCTGGATCATTGCGGAGATGCTCTTCGAGGAGTCGGTCCGCATCGAGCACCATCGTCCGAAACTTCCAAACTCGGAACATCTTCCCATCGCGACCGCACCGCCTGTGACCGAAGAGAATCGGCCCGCGCGACGTTAACTTGATAGCCATCGCAATTGCAAGGAGAATCGGCAGAAAGGCAAAAATCAGAAATGAACTGGCTGTTATATCCATTGAGCGTTTCATGCATCGATGAAGAATCCGAGCGCGTTCAACACATTTCTCCGGATCGGACTTCGATCTGCGCTCCTGAACGACGTCGTTCGCCAACCTCTTCCACTGGGAGTAACACGACTGCCATTCAAATCCAGCATGGAATACCCGTCGTCCCATCTCGCCCATATTGGACAGGTGTTGCTTGTCTAGGCCCGCCACTGCTTGTACAAGACTTTCTAGAGATTCGGGTTCAAAGAGAATTCCATTCACTCGATCAATAACAATCTCCCGTAAACCCCCAACTCGGCTGGCTAGTACGGCGCGCCCGTTGCGCATCGCCTCCAGGGCAACCAGCCCGAATGCCTCCCATCGCGATGGAACGATCACGGCATCAAAACTACGGATATAAGAGTCGATCAAATCGTTCTTGATCCAGCCCAACAAATGAACATTGCGCGAACCTTTGATTGTGATGGAGTGCCCGAGTGTGGAATCGCCAATAAGCCACAGATGGAAGTTTTCGAGACGGGGGTCTGACCACGCGTCCAGAAGCAGATCAACCCCTTTTTGGTGATCAAAACGTCCTACAAAAAGAATGTTGACCTCGTTGCCGTGAGGCACGATTGCCGGCAGGGCGGGTTTATCCCGATCAGGTATTCCATGAAGAATCACTCGATGCCGTTCATGACGTAGGCCGCGGCGTGTCGCCTGTTCGAGTTCATCTCGAGATACGCTCACAATGGCGTCGGCGCGACTGGCCAGGGCGCGCTCAACCAACGAGTAAGCCCAGCCCTTGTAATCGGCGACTGATTGACTAAACGCCCACCCATGCGGGCAATACAATGTTGCCCAACTCGCTTTTGACCGATCCAGGGTTATCCTGCCGTACACGCCTGGAAACGTACTGTGCAGGTAGACGAGATCGGGACGCAGTTGCGCCAATCTCTCTTGGATAGCGCGCGATACCGATATCACCCTATGGGGAGAACGGGAACTTCGATACCAATGAAACTCCGCGGGCACGTTGCTGAGCATTTCTCCCAAGCGCTCGGGATCAGCGATGAGATGAATATTCGTGATCAGGGGATCTCGCGCTTGCTCCTCGATGAGGTGCTTAACCGCTATCCCCACACCTCCCCGTGTTCCCTCGACGACATGAGCAATGACAAGCTTTATGCCCGCCTCACTCCCACTAACCGGTTCCAAAGGGCGCCGGTCGGATGCGGGCTCTAACCGGGGCTGTTCAACGGACTCGCGCTGCTGGACCTCGTCGAATGGATGTTGTTGTCTGTGTTGGGCACTATGTAATCCGCTATGTTTACTTGGTGAAAACTGAGAACGCACTTTGGGGGATGCGGCGTTCCCGCAAGACAGGGATGGGTCTCTGTCCAGCATTCTAGGCTCCGCAGAATGTTTGCTTGCTTGAGTTGTTTTGTGAGCTAGCGTATTTCAATGCGCGGTTGCAACCGCGTCGCAGCTTGGATGCACGAACTACCCGAAAGTATGGCCAGAATTGAGCCGGCGCTCAGCCCTCAAGGCTAAGCAAGTGCGCGATGCAACAGCGATTCGTGGTGGCAAGGAACGCCGAATCGATTTGCATTGCGTGAAGGGGGGTCGGCAAATGTCTATAAGTCTGTGCAATCCGCCAGTTCTATTTTTTGGCAACTGAGAACGCAATTCCGAGGATGCGGTGTTCCCGCAAGATAGGGAAAGCTCGTTCACTCTGTTTGGCATTCGAGGCTCCGCAGAATGGTAAATGTTGGTTGAATTGTGTTTGTGAACTTCCGCTTTCGACACACGGGTGTCGCCCCGCACTCGCTCAGATGCAGGAACCAGCCAAAAGTATGTATTTGGGGACGTCAAATCGAGTTTACAGCAGTTTGCGCCCGATCGAAATCAAGAAACCCTGCCGCGCAGACTTTTGCGGCCGCATCACGCTGTGCCGGAGCAGATGATTCTAGGCACCGCGACTTTATCAGGGGTGATTCGCGGCTATCCGCGGAATCTTATTGCGAGGTTGCAGGCTCTTGGTTGGATAACCGTGCAGTTGCGGCCCTATCACGTTCGAGAACGCATAGCTCTCGTTCCGATCTCCGTCAATCGTCCAGAACATCGCACCAATCATCGCGGGATATCCGCCCGGTTGCCGCAGCCGGTACGTCACGCCATGGGGAGCCTTCCCAGTGATCAAGTAATGCATCGCCCCGCTCACCAGCTTCGGTGTTGCGGTTCCCACCAAAAATCCCACCGCCACCTTATCCGCCGGCACTGGCGGAAAGAAATCGCCTGCGTGCCCACTCACCGGAAACCCGTGTAGCACCAGCTCCGTCATCGCCGCGTCATAATTTATCGATCCGAGCTGATAGATCTCCCCATCGAGTCCCTGGAGCGGCGGCGTGTTGTAATCCTGAACGTCGACAAAGGAGAGGATATCTCGCACCCCCCACAACAGCGGCAAATACGATCCGAACTGCCCCCCATAGCCCGGATAGCCTCCCGGGATCTGCGTACCCTCCGGCACCAGGGTCAACATGAAGTCTGGCCCGAAGTGTTCTCGCAGCTGGTGCAAAGCGGAGATCAGGTTCACCTGTGAGGCGGTCTTCGGATGACGGAAGTCTGTGTCACCAGGATCCAGCGCGAGCGATGGGCTCTCAAGGTCAATGTCGATTCCGTCAAACCCGAACTCCATCTCGATTTGCGTCACCGAGCTCACAAAGTTGGGGATGCTTGCTTGCCTGTCCAGCGTGAAATACTCGCCCCCGCCGCCGAGTGAGATCAGCACTTTCTTCCCCTGGTTCTTTAGCCACGCAATATCGTCTTTCAGCTGCCCCAGATCCAGCCTCGGACTCACATGCATCTGCATCGTCCCCTCCGGCGCCTGGTGATTCACGGTCGCGAACGCAACGAGGATCACATCCCACTGCGGCGGAACATCTCGCAGGCGCAGGATCGTTCCTCCCGGTCCGTTCCCGGTCCAGTAGCCGATCAGTTCGTGCCCGTTCTTCGCTGCTGCCGACGGAACGGCCGCGACAGCTGGCGGGGGCGCGGGCTCATTCGATACTCCCAATGCCGGTGATGGAGGGGCAGGACAAGGAGTCGCCGGCTTTTGCAATAGCCGCGCATTCGGAAAGCTGAACGGCTCCCCTCCACTTGCGTACCAACTCATCAGAGCCACATCCGCTACATGCCATGTCACCCCGCTTGCATGCACTACCCACGCCGGCCCGGCGGGCAGGTCGCTGCGCTCATTCGTATTCAGCGGGTCTTGGAGCGTGTAGCGCGTGGCCGGACTGTCTCCGCCACAACCGCGAAGTTCGGCATTCTCCACGGTCGGCCATTTCCACGGCGGAATGATGTTCTCTCCTTCAGGCAGCGGCACACGAAAGGCCAAATGAAACAGCGGGTCATGCAGTGGATCGTTCACCCACTCCGCCAGTTGCTCAGTCAGCGGCTGCACGTCGCGCTCTTCCACAAGCGGTGGCGGGTCCCCCAAATACGACGCCAGGACAAATGAGTTTCCCGTTGCCTTATCTACCCCATGTGTTCCCCACGTGCAGCACACGGTAGCATCGCCATAGGTGTAGTAAGCGGTATTCGACGTTACCGCAATCACCAGCTTTCCTTGCTGCCGCGGAATCTGCTGAAAGATTGCCCGTTGCACATATTCCGCGTCCGCCATCCCCAGCACTGTTCCGGTCCGTTTCGACGTGAGCACGTATCCGTATCCGGGCGGAATCTTCACCGTCACCGGCTGCACTTCCGGCGGTTCGAGCAGCGTGTGCCAGCCTGCCGCCGCTTGCGTCGTAGCGCGCAACATGGCATCTGCGTACTGCGTCGTTCCCTCGGCTCCGAATGCCCCCTTCGAAAACACCGGCGAATTGAGCACCCGCCGAACATCCCTTGTGGCATCCAGACTCCATGGCTTGTTTGAGGCTGACCGCGCAGGGAACTCGAGCCGCACGGGCACCAGCACCGTCGGAATCAAGGTCGTCCCGCTCTGCGCTGGATCCCGACCTGGCAGCGTTACCAGGCGGTGGTTCGCGTCATAACGGAAAGTGGGTGCCGTCCCCTGTCCATATCCCGCTCCACTCTCAAGCATGAAGAAAACAATCAGCAGAAAGCGCATGTTTCTCATACGAAGACGATCATAGTGTCTGGACCCACCCAGAGGTCCGTCGACCAGACCGTTTTAGTGCTGAGGCTCCTCAATCGTGAGAATCTGGTCAGCGGCAACATTGTGCATCACCTGACGGATGCCGCTTGGCCAGCGGATTTCAATATCTTTGATCCGCTTGTTACCGGCCAGGCCAAAGTGCACACGACTGTCGCTTGAAGACGTGTAGCCCACCGCGGTCGTTACCTCATTCCACTGTTGGAGCCTATCTTCAGTGGTGATGTGAATCTGTGCGCCGATTCCCATGCGATTGCTTTTGGTGCCTACAAGCTTCAAAAGGATCCAGTGGTTGCCATTGCTGGTAATGTTGCGAAGAAGCTTGACCGGTTCGTTGAGCACGGTTACCACAGCGTCGATGTGTCCATCGTTGAAGAGATCGCCAAATGCAACGCCGCGATGGGGGGCTGTGAACTGAAAGTCGGGGCCAGCCGTACTGCCTACCTCAACGAACTTGCCATTGCCCAAGTTACGGAACAGCGAATCAGGCTCAGGATATTGTCGAGTCGGAGTCAACTCGCTGACGTTATCGAGCACATTGGCGCGCGCAACAAAGAGATCCTTCCAACCGTCATTGTCAAAGTCGAAGATGCCATTGCCCCATCCGGACATTTCGTTTGTGGATTGCAATCCGCTCCTGTGAGTCACGTCATCGAAAGCTCCGCCCCCGGCGTTGATTAAAAGTGGGAACATCTGGTGCTCTACGGCCGTGTACCAGATATCAGGCAAACCATCATTGTTAACATCCCGAAAATCCGAACCCATTCCTGAGAGTGTGAGGCCCTCCGGAGAGTAGGCCACGCCGGCCGTGGTCCCAACTTCTTCGAATTTTCGGCCGTGCAGGTTATGGAAGAGAAATGCCGGAGTTGTATCGTTCGCAACGAAGGCATCCAGATATCCGTCGTCGTCATAATCCGCAAAGGATACACTCATGCCTTTGCCCATATGCGCCGCGATCCCCGTCTCATCGGAAACATCTGTGAAAGTCCCGTCGCCATTGTTTCGGTACAGACTATTGTGAAGAGACTGATAATTCTTGGGATGACAGTAGGCCCGCACTCCGTCCTTGAGCAGGCATACCGGATCTTTGTTTACGTCCCAGCTGCAGTAATTCACCACGAACAGGTCAAGCAAGCCATCGTTGTTGTAGTCGAACCAACCCGCGCCGACTGACCACATTTTCTTGCCGTTCATCTTGCCGCCGCTCAGCCCAGCCTTCGCTGTTACGTCGGTGAATGTACCATCGCCGTTGTTGTGAAAAAGCTGGTTTCCGGTGACGTTGGCCAGAAATATGTCCGGCCTGCCGTCATTGTCAAAGTCGCCGACGGCGACGCCCATTCCATAGCCTGCGCCCGCGACCCCGGCGTGTTCGGTGACGTCGGTGAATGTGCCGTCGTGATTATTGCGATACAGGCGGTTCCAGTATTTCGGAGAATCTTTCGTTAGCGAAGGGATGGCGGCGCCGTTCACCAGATAGATATCGAGCCAGCCGTCTCCGTCGTAGTCAAGCAGCGCGACGCCAGCAACCATGGTCTCTATCTGATTCTTGTTGGGGGATGCTGAGTTTTCCGTGATGAAGCGCAGACCCGCATTGGCCGCAATATCCTCGAACCGGATGGTTCCCAAAGTAGCCGACGATTGCGCCGAGACGTTCGATTTAACCGAACCAAGAGTGAGCGCGGCCGCGGCGAGAAGACACACGGCAATTGTCACGGCAAAGAAGCGCATGGGGAATGACTGCACCTGACATCTTGTCCGCCGAGATACTTCCGCAATCCCGTACTTCAAAATGATCCACCTCTGCCCGGCATAGCGGGATTCTCTCGCTCAGTGGCGCGCTTCGGCGCCAGTGACCTCGCGCCGTTGGGTCAGCATATCATCAGGTATGACGACCGCGACCCATGGCGTATCTGCGCAGAGGACGTGAGCGTGCCAGACGACCTGTTGAACTCTGCCTGTGGTTAAGTCAACTTTCAGAATTGCCTGTTCCTGCACGTTGAGATTGTCTTTTCGAATCGAGAACTCGTGATGACCAGAGCCTTCCGCAGAGACTTTCACCACAATTTCGTTCTGACCAACATCCTCAAAGGAGACTTTGAAGTCGAGGAAGTGTTCCGGGCTTAGATCGATCGAGTCGTTTCCACCGGGTAAGATTGTAAGGTTGGAATGAACTGAGCCATGCCGAACATCATAGTGGCCTTCCGGCAAATGGAGGCTGAAGGCGCCGTCAACGGGGCTTGCTATCGTCGTCACAACCTGACCGCTTCCTTTTTCGCGGAACTCTACCGGTTGATGGTTAGACGGTGCAACTCTTCCGCTCACGGTGGCGGGTACGGCGATATCCTGCATCAGCCATATCCATTGGCCGACCGGCGCCGTCCAGACTTCCTTATAGGTCCAGCAGATTTGTGTGGGCCAATAGGGGGCGTCGTCCACGCCCTTGGTTTCAATCCCGACCGGGAGCGCGCCGATCATCTGTCCAGAACGCACGCTGTAGAGGGGCGTCCAGTCGTATCCCTCCCCATACATCAGGCTGGCTGAGAAAGGATTGCGACCGACCAACCATTCCGCCTGCTTCTGAGCCAGATCTACCGCTTCCAGATCGCCTCGCAACCGGCCGGCGGCTGAGAGGGCCTTGGCCTGTGACAAAAGAACGCTGGAATTGCCTCGAAAATCAAACCATACCGGAAATCTGCGCAGATAGTATTCACCACCGAGCGGTATCCCTTTGTGGACTTCCTGCAGATATGCATCACGGTCGGCGGCGCGAAGCGGAGTCCAAGTTTTGGATTCGGGAATCAGGCGCACTTCACTGTCGCGATAGACGGCGGCGGGCAACACACCATAGGGCTCATCGACGGCTGACGCGACCTTCAGGTAATACTGCGAGTGCAGGACCACAGCCGAGTACCACTTCATCCATTTTTCGTGGTTCGGCAATGCCTCACATAGTCGGATCAGGGCAATGATCGGCTCCTGTTCCTGACCGAGATGAAATCGGTGAAACAGGTTCTCGCGTTTGGGACTGGTGTAGAAATACCCAGTTAGGGGAATGCTCCAGGGCTGCAGTTTGCGTTCCTGCGACGCCAGCACCTGGTCGCCCAGAGCGACTGCCTCGTCGGCGTATCGTTGCTCCCCGGTTGCCTGGTAGAGTTCGACGGATGCCACGACTCCATACGAAAATCTCTCCAACTCATCGGATGCGCCGTACACTTCAGGACGCGGAGTCGCTGTTTCGAGGCCTTTCACCGCATACTTCCAATCGTCTTCCGCGGTCGCAAGACTGCGAATTGCCAGCGCCGGGTCGCTGTCTTTGAAGACCCGCGCCGCCAAGGCTTCAACGGCGGTCACGCGGAAATTCCACTCTGGATCGTTGACGGCTTCTCCGAAGCGATCATCCGACGTGCCCATGATGCCGTCAGTCCAATAGCTCACTAGCTGCCCGGTGCTGCGATAGCCATCACTAAAGCGCGTTTTCAGAACCCAATTTAAACCCCACTGCGATTCTTTCAACAGACGAGCGGTTAAAACGGGGTCCTCGCCCTGGCGTCTGAGGGAGTCGGCCAGAGACAGCAACGCGTATGCCATCGCGGGCGTATGTCCGGTGGCGCTCAGATCGCCCGCATCGTGATATCCGCCATTGACTACAATTCGCTCGTCTCCATGTGTCGTGTAGATGTCCTGGTGGCAACGGTTGTGGATGCCTGGAATTTCAGTTCCACACCGCTCGCTGTACATGAAGTTGACTGCTTTCCAGATACTGCTGAGCCATGCGTCATCACCGATTCGGAAGGGACGAGTCAGCGCGTTTCCGGCCTTGATCGCATACGAGCCTGGCTGGCGAAACTCAGAAAAGTCCAGAGTCTGATATTTGCCGAGCGGAGTACTTGGCTCTTCTACTGACTTTGTGAAAACCACCTGACCCGTATTTTGATCGACGAGTGAAAACTGACGGGCTGATAGATCGCTGGCTATGGCGGACTTCTGCGAACCCACTGTGTACCCGCTGTGGCTAAAGGCGATTTTGCCGGCAGCGACATCCCAGCCTTCGACGTGATCCGGCACTACGGTCTGCAACTCGAGCCGATCGAGATCGAGAGACGTGCGATCGCCGGGATCAGGAAACTTCTTGGGGAGGCTGTAAGCGAAATCGACGGCAGTGACACGATCGCGGGCGAGAGGGGCGATCTCCCACACGATTTGGTTCCACTCATGATTCTTGAGAATGATGGATTCGTGGCGGCCCTCGTTATAGCTGTCGGGCAGTTTGTGCTTGCCGTCATTGTGAAGCACCAGAGTGCAGGAGATCGCGGGAGCGCCAACCACGTCGGGATATACCCACAGAGAAATGCGGTTAAACCGGGACCAGTCCTCATTTGCGAACTTCCGCGTGGCCACCAGGTCTTCCCATTCTTCATCGCCACCAGCGCGTGCCACATTCGTGGTTGAACGGATCCGCAGAGCATACTTTCCGTCTTTGACTCGATCTGTGGTTAGCGTCATCTCGCCAACGCCTGCAAACGACCATGAGGAAACGTCCTCCATACTATCGAGCACACGAGAATCCAAGACCTCTTTGTGGAGCCAGCGAAATTCGGCGCCATCTTCAGAGTGCGCTCGCATGGGCATGTTGGGCTCCGTCTCCTGCGCCCTGAGGGATGAGGCGAGACAAAGCAAAAACAGCGCCGCGGCCAGGCTGAATTGTAGTGCCCTGGTTCGGCTGGAGAACCGTTCGGATCTGTTTCGCATGAACATTCCTGTTTCTGAATGGGTTGCAAACCAACCGCAGCCGTTCAAGAAAGATAACTAAACTTTACAAGGCTAGCGCACGCTCTGCACATATTCTTCGGGAGCGAAATGGCTTCTGTAGCCGCCTTTCGAGCGCCGGCCCGCAACTCGAAGCCGATCTGGATGGTGTGAGAACGGATCGGTCAGATATCCTTCTTCCATTGGAATAAATCTGACACCCTTGTTGTTGGGCGTAGATAATGGCGAGGTGCGCTTCAGCACACCTGCCAAGATGATGCGTCTAAAATCTCTCTCTGCTTTGCTGCTTCTTCCAATGTGCCAGGCAACTGCTCAAGTCCGGGTGTGGCAAGGCACTCTAACACTACCCACCTATGAAGAAGCGGCGCCCGATCCCAATCCACCGTTTGATCAATACGCGAACGACCGATTCAATTATCCCTATGCGCTTCGCACGAATTTGACCAAACAACGAACCGACCACGCCTGGCGCGCTCTCTTTCTCGAGAATGAGTACTTGAAATGCTCGGTGCTGCCCGACCTTGGGGGCCATCTTTACACCTGCACCGATAAGATCAGCGGCCAGCCCATGTTTTACGCAAATCCCTCCATTAAAAAGGCGGCTATATCTTATCGGGGCGCTTGGGCCGCGTTTGGCATCGAGTTCAATTTTCCGGTTTCCCACAATTGGGTGAGTCTTTCTCCTGTCGATTATGCTTTCGGGCAAAAGGGCGACGGTAGCGCATTCGTTCAGGTCGGCAATATTGACCGCGTGTGCGGAATGCAGTGGTCGGTGGAACTGGTGCTCCAGCCTCATTCCACCGTTCTCGAGGAGAGAGTTACCCTCAACAATCGCAGCGACGTTCGGCATCGGTTCTACTGGTGGAACAATGCGGGCGTGCAAGTTTGGGATGACTCGCGAATTCAGTATCCGATGCAATTCACGGCGAGCCACGGATTTCGAGACGTCGAGCCCTGGCCGATCGAGAAGGACGGCGTTGACCTGAGCATTGTGAAAAATCAAACGAGTGGTCCTGTCTCTCTATTCGTGCATGGCAGCCGCGAGCCCTTTATGGGCGTTTGGAATCCAGCACACCAATACAGGCGTTGTCCACTACGCCGAGTATGCGCAACTTCCTGCGAAGAAGATTTGGTCATGGGGCACCGATCCGGATGGATTGGACTGGCGGAAGGCTCTGTCGGACAACAACAGCGCGTACGTCGAAGTGCAGGCGGGGCTTTTCCGTAATCAGGAGACCTATGCCTTTCTCGAACCGCGACAGACCATCAGATTCTCTGAGTTTTGGATGCCGGTGCGCGATATTGGCGGAGTTTCAAGGGCCAACCTGATCGGGGTCGTCCATCTGGAGAGGCAGCGAACAGGCGATTGTTACCGGACTGAACGTGAACCAGGCAGTTCCCGATGCCACGCTTCGCATTCTGGCCGGGGATCGTGAGGTCTTTCAACAGAAGACTGACCTCATTCCGCAGAAGACCTGGTCACATCGACTCGAAAACGCCGAGGACCAACAGAAGTACACTTTCGAACTCCGCGACAGCAAAGGATCTGTGCTTCTGCGGCAAACCGAGGGCCAATACGATTGGACGCCGGCGGAACAAATACGAACCGGCCCACAGCCTTCCTTCAACATTCCAGACCGAGAGCATCGCACGGAAGATGACTGGCTCCAACTGGGAAACGAAGAGGAACTCGACGGTGCGCTCCTGGTGGCCCTGCAAAACTTATCACGATGCCCTTGCCCGATTTCCAGAGAGCCTGCAGGAACGCAAAGCTGCAGGACGCCTTTGCGCGAGTTTGTTGCGCTACGAAGAAGCCAAAGACCTTCTTGAGCCGGTAGCGGCACGAGATACCACCGATGCTGAAGTTTCCTATTACCTCGGGATTGCATACGAAGGATTGGGGCAGAATCGCGAGGCGCGCGAATCCTATGAAGCCGCCGAGCGACTGCCGGCTTTTCGTGCGGCAGCGGGAGTGCGTTTGGCCGAACTTTCAGCCCGTGCGGAAAACCTGCACCAGGCGGAAACTTATTTGCGATCGGCAACACGCTCTGCTCCGGATGATCCACGCGCCGCAGAAGAGTTGTCTGCGGTCCTAGAGGCTGAAGGGCAGAAGGAAGAGGCTCACACCCTCACTAACGAATGGCTAGCGCGATTCCCGCAGCGTTATTTTCTGCTGGAGCAAATCGGCAACCCTGACCTGCAACACCTTGGAGATGACGCTGAGCGTGTGTTGAATGTCGCATCTGAATACATGCGTCTTGGCATGTATTCTCGGGCACTTAATGTTTTATCGCGCAATTATCCTCCGGCAGTACCCGATGAAACTGAACCGGGAATGCTTGCTCCAGGCAAACATCCAATGGTCGCCTACTTCCGCGCATATTGTCGCGAGAAACTCGGCCAATCCTCCTCAGCAGATTTCAATGCTGCCGCGCACCTGCCAACGAACTATGTATTTCCCAACCGCCCAGAAGATCTGGAAGTTTTGCGGACCGCTGTTCGTCTCAATGTGCAGGATGCGACTGCACATTATTTGCTCGGAACCCTGTACTTTTCACGAGGTCTAACACGAGAAGCTCTTTCTGAGTGGGAGCAGGCCCGCAGGCTGAATCCGCAGATTCCGGTCCTGCATGCCAGTCTGGGGCGAGCGTTACTTCGTGAAGAGGACGACCCCGAAAAGGCTTTGAGCGTGTTTCAGGAAGGTCAGCGCGCGGATCCTGCCAATGTCGAACTCTACACGGGGATGGATCAGGCGCTTAGCATTCTGCGACGCCCGCCGCAGGAACGTGTGGCGGCCTTGGAACGATATCTCGATCATGCCCACATTCCTTCCAATCTCGTTTACGAGTTGATTCTGAATCTGGTCGAGGCCGGAGAGTTCGAGAAAGCAGAAGCACTGTTCCATGATCGCTTCTTTCCCCGCGAAGAAGGCGGTATCAATGTGCGAGAAGTCTGGATCGAACTAGAAGTACAACGCGCCACCTCATTCGCACGAAGCGGACGATGCGCGGAGGCAGTTGGACTTGTTGATCATCTCGCGGAACCGGTACCAGACCTGTCGTTTACGCATGATGGTCTCGAGCCGTTCGTGCGCTCCGCCAGATTTAGCTATCTTATTGGGAATGTGTACAAGTTGTGCGGCGCTAAACGAAAAAAGCCGAGCTGCTTCGAACGCAGCGCTCAACAATCTGGTCTTGAAAACGCAGTTTGGTCGTGGAAAGCATCGAAGGAACTCCCTAATTTCGATGAAAGCGCTGCCAAGCAAAAACTGAACGACATTCTCGATCGCTCGAACAATGATAGCGAAAGGAACGCCTGGTGGCTCTACAATAGGGCGATGATCGATAGCTCTGTGGGCGATGTTCAGGAGGCGCAGAAAGAATTTCGAGAAGCACTTTTGGCGCCTGACCACCTGATGGCATATCACTTGACGCGGCTTGCAGTGTCGAGCAATCCACTAGGCCGTTAAAATGTTGGGGTCAAAATTATCGGCGATTTGGTTCATTTGTGTTTCGACGCTGCTCTTCACATGCTGCGGCGAAGTGCTCGCGGACGATGGGATCATTCAGAGCAACTGGGCCGATTCGGATTCAATTCTTGACACGAATCCAGCGTCTCTATTTTGGCGCGATTCATCGTCGATCTACATGGACGCAGATTCCCATGGGAAGCCTGACCCGAGGTATCGTACGGAAGTTCGAACACGCTGGACGGCAAAGAATCTTTACTTTCTGTTCGTATGCCCATACGAAGAACTCCACCTGAGGCCAAATCCAAATCGGTCGGTCGAGACGAACGAACTTTGGAACTGGGATGTTGCGGAAGTTTTCATCGGAGCCGATTTCGCAGACATCCGGCGTTACAAGGAATTTGAGATATCGCCGCAGGGCGAGTGGGTCGATTTGGAGATAGATCTCAGCAAAGCACATCACGAGGATGGTTGGAAGTGGAACTCCGGGTTTCAGGTTTCAGCGCGAATCGATGAGGCTGCCCACGTTTGGTATGGGGCGATGAAGATTCCTTATTCTGCGATCGATAATCGTCACGCGGCGCATGGCAATATGCTTCGAATCAACCTGTTTCGGAGCCAGGGGGCGGCATCGGCTCGGCATAAAATTGCGTGGCGGCCCCCGATGAGCGACAGCTTCCATGTGCCGGAACGATTTGGGTTGCTGAGACTCGTGAAGAAGAAGTGACGCTGATAAAACAGTTCCGACGCGGTTCGTCTCTGCAAGCGGCCGGGGGTCGTCCATTGAACAGCTGCGGCGGGATCAGATTTGCCGCACTGCGCGGGTATTGTGCCTTATTCCTATTGGGGGCTTTCAGAATCTTGCCCGGAAGTCAGACTGCGGTGAATCGAGAATTCTTTTTCTGCTTCCTCTTTGTGCCCGGATCTCTGGAGCGCTGTAGCAAGCGTGTGATGGACCTCCGGATTTGCCGGGGTGAGGCGCTCCGCGGTGCGCAGTGGCGGAACAGCCTCTTCATAATCTTTCAAATTTACGAGACAAAGCCCCTCGCCAAGATAGGCCTCCGCAAAACTGGGATTGAACTTGATCGCCTCAGAGAATTGTGGAATTGCCTCTTCACACTTCTCATCCCTGCGCGCAAGTTCTCCCAAGATGTAGTGTGCGCCAGCATTAGTCGGATCGATCGTAATTTCCTTAAGGAACTCTTGCCTGGCGTGTTCCGCGGCTTCAGGTCCCGCATCTGGCCGCGACAGAAAGAGTCTGCCTAACAAGAAATGGATGCCACGAACGTTGGGGTCTTTTTGGATGATCGCCTCGTACTCATGCTGAGCAGGTTCCCACTTACCCTGCATTTCTAGGGCTTCAGCGTTTAACTTGTGCGCGGCGATGGACTGCGGAGCATCGCGACCAAGATCCTGGGCTGTCCGCGTCGATAAGTCGGAATAGGCATGGACGATTACGAAGAGGACGTCCGGGTCCTTGCGGAATTGCCCTGTTAACAACCGGATGAATTCATCAGTCGAGGCACGGTCATCCATGGCAAGGGAACAGCGAACGCCGAGCACGCCAGCCTGTTTCCGCACGTCAGCGGGGATGGTGGCCGCCATCGCATGTTTCAGTGCAGAAATGCTTTCGCCGCAGCGTCCCTGCTCCGCCAGACCGATTGCTTTCTCGGGAGTCAAAGCAGGTCGCGAACTGGGGGCTGCGGGTTGCTGAGCGAGCAGAATCGACCCGTGCCAGAAAGAACCTAGTAAGACGGGAATTGCTGCGGCCTTCGCCAAGTATCTACACATCTGAAAGTGAATTCCGAAGGTCTATCTCTGAAAAGAGACGTAATTGATGCAGGCGAGGTTTGCTCGCCTGCATCATTATACGTGCCTTACCTTCAGTAGTAGAGTTTTAGCGCCAACTGAATGTTCCTTGGAGGTTGGGCACCGGTTATCTGTCCCATCGTGGATCCCAAGCCCATGTTGGGTGCGTTGAATTGGACATGGTTGAACGCGTTGATGAAGTCGGTTCGGAACTGGAACCGGATTCGCTCGGTGATCGGGAAGTCCTTATGCACACTCATATCGACGTCGGTGTAATGGGGCGAACGCAGCCCGTCGAGTTGAGGGGAGCAGTTGCCGAAGCTGCCAACTGCTGGATTGGAAAATTGTCCAGTATTGGTAAACCACTGAACGCCTACTCCCGGTATCCCTGTTTTCGTAATCGAGGGGAGGCCGTTGCAGTCTGCTCGCGCCCCGCGCCCGAATGTCCCAGACTCATCCTGGGCTCCATAAACCGGGAGCGGCCATCCGGTGCGGAAAGAGAGGATCGGGCTAACCGCCCATCCTCCGATGACTCCATTGACAACCGGATTGACGTCTTTCCCCACCATCTTTCCGCGACCAAACGGGAGGTCATAGACGGCATAGGATGAAAGCACGTGGGTGGCATCGTAGTAGCATGGTGCATACTCCGATCGCTGATCGTAGACATTCTGCCAATATGCTGAGGCACTCAGGGCATTGTTCCATGCGCCGTAGTACCCCGTATTGTCAGACATGCACTTCGAGAAGGTATACGAGACTTGATACTGCAGACCATGGCTGGCTTCTTTCTGCAAGACGGCCTGCAGCGAGTTGTACCTCATGTTTCCGTTCGACTTGGTGCCTGAAACCGTTGCACCTTCGCCGCCTTGAGCAGGGTTGCCCAGCACAGCGTAGAGCGTTGGGTTGGCTGAGAAATAGGGGCTGGGCGCCGTGCAGGGCGGGGTGCTGCAAGACGAATTTGGCAGCAGCACTCTCTGCGCATAGTCAAATGGCACCATCAAGTGCGTGCCCCTCTGCCCTACGTACCCGACTTGGACTGTCGTATTTCCGCCAAATTGATGTTGGACGGTCGCGTTGTATTCATCCGCAATGGCAGGCTGGACCTTGGGATCCCAGACCCGAAGGAAGGCCTGAGCGTAGCAAGCATAAGCCGGTGCGGCACAAGAGGCCGCTGAAGCTGAACCCGCGATTCCATCGCTCGTGTCTGTCAGAGGCAGTGCAGTGCCGTTGTAGATGGCGTTGATTTCCGCCGGCGTGAAAGGCGGATTGAGGGTCAAGCGAAGGTTCGTGCCCGTACCTTCAAGATACGACGAGATTGAGAACGCGCCACGGATCACCGTGTGCTGGCCCAGTGCAGCCGGCGTCCAAGCAAAACCGATACGCGGCTGGAAGTCCCTGCCTCCATAGAAGCCATCGTAAAGAGCACGACTGGCTCCGTTCTTGCCGGCGAGGTCGATGTTGCCAGTTGCGATGTTGTAGTTTGCCTGCTGATCGTTGGCTTCAACCCACGGAGTGTGCGCGTCGTAACGCAGACCGAGGTTCAAGGTTAAGCGATCTGTCAAGCGCCAGGTGTCTTCCGCATAGATTCCGATGATGTTGCTTGATTGCTCCCACGTCTTTCCCGTACTTACACCGCGACCATACTGATAGTCGAGGCCGAGGACAAAATCGGCGCCGCCGTCACCACCAGAAGCTCCGACACCAGGGCTGGTGAATCTTCCATCGAAGTCCATAAGCCCCAGTTGTCCGTTGTTACCTGCGTAGAAGGTCTTGATATCCTGGCGGAACAATTGACCGCCAAATTTGAAGTTATGCCGGCCGTGGCTCCAACTCAATCCGTCCTCGAACTGCCAGACGTGATCATCGAAGCTCTGGGTCTGTTCTGAGGCGCCCAAGTTGCTCACAGCGGTATTGCTGAAGTTAATGGCCAGCAAGCCAGGGAGACTTCCTGGGTTCCCGTTCCCAATGCCCAACGTGTTGCCGAATTGACCAACGCCCGACGCCCAACTGTTGCCACTATTCAACGTAATGTGGCTCCAGCCAACACGCGCATCGTTCACCAGATTGGCACCGATAGCGCGAGTCCAGTCGCCCACCGTGTTGTAAATCGGGGTTGTTGAGTAGCCGTCAGAGAGCAGGACTTGCGAATTGAAGGATGGATTGTTCTGGTAGGCCCGAGTGAAGCGATAGGAGATATTGTCTCTTTGCGACGCTTTGAAATCGATCTTCAGATCGCCTTGATCCACATTTTGCGCCGAATTGGTCGTATTTACTGCGTTGCTTTGCGTCTGGCTGTTGGCAGGGCTGGGATACAGGTTCGACTTGAACAAGGCAGACGCCACCGGGCTGATCATGGCAGCCGGAATTACGTTGTTGGGGAAGGGCTGGCGCGTCGCGGCAGGCGTCGATGAGGGAGTACACGGCGCAGTGAACGAAGCGCATGGATTGTATAACTGCCCTGCCCCTGTGCAGACTCCTCCACTGGAAAATCCGCCCTGACAAAGAGCGCCAAAATCACCAGCGCGCTCAGCGGCGGTGAATACAGTGTTGTGACTCGCAGAGCTTGGAATATCGAAGCGCTGGCCCTGGTAGTCCGCGAAGAAGAAAAGCCGGTTCTTGATGATCGGCCCCCCGGCGGTGCCACCAAACATATTCCACCGCACTTTAGCCTTATCAAGCACAGTGGACGTCAGCTTATCGGCCCAGTTATGCGCGTTCAGAACGTCGTTACGGAAGAACTCCCAAACATCGCCGTGGAAGGAATTCGTGCCTGATTTGATCGTTGCATTGACAATTCCGCCTTCAAAGTTGCCGAATTCTGCCGGCGCGTTATTCGTGATCAGGTTGAACTCCTGGATCGCGTCCGGGGCGGGTGTATAGCCAAGCAGATTGTCCGAGACCTGGTTGTTGTCCATGCCGTCGAGCATGAAGTTGTTGGCCTGCTCGCGATTGCCGTTGATCAGAGGGCGCCCACCATAACCGCCGGTGTTGTTACCGTTGTTGAAGCTGCTCGGATCGGTCGAAACCGCGCCCGGCGCAAGCAAGGTCAATTGAACGTAGTTGCGTGAAGCCAGAGGAAGGTTGTCATTGGTTGCCGAGTTTATGATGGTATCGACCTGCGTCGTCTCTGTCGCAAGGACGGGCGCTGAGCCACTTACTTCCACCGTCTCGCTCGTCTGACCGACTTTCATCGTTACGTCGACCCGCGCTACTTGATTCAACGTAAGAACAAATGGCGGGTAGGATGCCGAAGCGAATCCGTTCTTCTCGACCTTGACGACATAGGTGCAAACGGGAAGTTCGGAGATCCGATAAAGACCGCTGTCGTTCGTCTGGGCGGTGTAAATCTGACCGCGCTCCCGTGACGTTGCCGTCACCGTGGCTCCAGGCAAAGCCGCGCCTCCGGGGTCCGTTACTGTGCCCGCAATGGAAGCCGTTACTTCCTGACCCCAGCCGAAATGACAAATTCCGGCTACAGCCGCGAACAGAAGGAGTGAACGCAGAAACGCAGAAAGACTCCTCATTACATGCCTCCTAGAATTTCAACAAAACTGCATAGCCGATGCTATATAGCGGATAGACCTCTGAGTCAAGAGAAAACTGCACTGCTATCTGCAAAAGCGATTTAGTACTTCCACGGTCGGTTTGGTTAGCGGAAAGGTTCGCGTTTGAGGACTTTTACCCTCACCAATATCACTATAAATTGTTTGTTTTGTTTCTGTTAATGCAAGTCGTCGACATGCCATCTATTTTGATTGATCACGAGTCCTGTCACTTTTTAAGTGAACATGCTACATATCTCTACTAGAGTCAATCTGAATTGTACGCATGTACGATTAGTGTTGGAGCACTAGAGCACTTTGTAGTAAGGTGCACCTGCGCAGGGAGCATTTCGTAATGGCACAAGTCCGAAAGAACGGGCTGCCCGCCTACAAGCAGATCCAGAGCACGATCGTGAAACGTTTGGAGCACGGTCTCTTAAAGCCAGGGGATATTGTCGACTCGGAGCGCGAACTGGCGCGGATTCACGGCGTTAGCTTAATGACCGCCCGGCACGCTCTCATTGCGTTGGAGCGCGAGGGGATGGTTGTGCGCCGCCGTGGCGCTGGGACATTTGTTGCTCCACCAAAGATTCACTTCAACAAATTGATGAGTTACACGGAGCAGATGTCTGGCCGCGGTTTGGCTGTGTCTTCAAAGGTGCTCTCGCTCAGCATCATTCATACGGAGCAGGAAATTGCTGCGCGACTCGCGTTGCCCGCCACCGGCCCGCTCGTTAAGCTGGAACGTCTGAGGCTCAGTGGCCATGAGCCGTGTGCCATCGAGACCTGCTACTTTTCTGCCGACGAGTTTGCGGGCATCACCCGAGTGCGGCTCGACCGAATCTCGCTGTTCTCCGTAATGGAGCACGACTATGGGATTCAGATCGCGCATGCAGACGAAGAAGTAGACGCCACCGCGGCCGACGCTCAGACAGCCCGGCTTCTGGAGATCCCTTTGAGTGCCGCAGTTCTTCGGATTCGTCAAAAGATTTACTCCACAACGGGCAGGCCGGCGTTGTACGTGCTCGGCCTTTATCGATCCGATCGCCACTCTCTCTTCATTCGCAGATTTCGCTAGATCCGCAAGAGCAAGCGATTGCACATCCTTTCATTTAATGAGCGTTGTCGGGACAGACTGCGGTGCCTCCGGAATCGACGTTACCCAGGGCGCGGCATAGTTCGCGGCGTAGACATGGCCAGAGTTTTGGTCGACGGCTACGGCGTAGGGGTGGTTGCCCGCATTGCGAACGCCGTCGACGACATTCTTGGCGCCGTCAATCACCGTTACGCTATCCCCATGTACATTCGCGACGTAGATGCGGTTGGATTTGGAATCGACGGCCAACGCCTGCGGGTGACGCCCTACGGGCAATGTCGCAATGGTCGCCATTGTTTGCAGATCGAGGACGCTAAGGGTTTCGTCGCCGTAATTGACTACGTACAGCCGGTGCGTGACAGAGTTGATGGCCAGAGCGCAGGGGATTCTGCCCACCGGAAGCGTGCGGACCGCATGGGTCTTCTCGTCGAGCGCGACAATCTCGGCGCTTGCGGTATGAGTCAAGACGAGCGTTCCCGAGGGCTGATCAAACACCATGCCCCAGATATGGGGACCGACGCTGACCTTGGTGACTGCGCCGGTGGCTTCGTCCACAAAGCGGATCGAGGGGTCTTCGTATGTGGAGAGAAAGACCGTGCCGGTGCGAGGATCGAGAGCGATGCCGTCGGCGTCGCCGACTTTAAGTTCCCGAGCCGTATTGGAGACGCCATCGATAACCGTCACCGAACCGGAGTAGGTATGGGTCACATAGATTGTGTTTGTCGTCTCATCCACAGCTAAAGTGTAAGGAAGCGGCGCAGTTGCGACAGTGGCGATCACCGCATCATTCCCGCCATCGATTACGCTGACCGATGCGCTGCCGTCGTTGACGATATAGATCCTGTTGGTGGTGGAATTGATGGCTATCGCGATCGGCTCCCTACCGACATGCACGGTGTGCATAGCGCCGGTTGGAGCATCGATGACGGTGACAGAGCCCGTGCCCTCGTTGACAGCATAGATCCTGTGGGTGGAAGGATTGCTCACGATGGCGGAGCTGGTGATGAGGCGTCCCCGCGCAGGATCTTCCGCAGCGGACCATGCGAGACGCGCAAACACCACCAGCAGAACAGCGGCGGGAAAGCAGCGTCGCAAAAAGCCTACAGGAGAGATCGAAACACGCGGAATCATATTGTGATTGAACCTCCGCGGAACTATATTATTAACCATTACAAAGTCCGGGTCGAGTGAAATCGCAAGCATATCCGGGCGGGGAAACTTCTCGATGATTCGGCACGTAAGTCTTGTCTGCTGCCTCATTGTTTTCGGCCTGGCGGGAGTTGCCCAGGCAAAGCCGTTTCGCGTTCTCGCCTTTTACTCGACGCACGTGGAGCAGGATCACGTGGATTTCGCCATGCGGGCAATTCCGTTTTTTCAGGAGATGGCGAAGCGCGACCACTTTGACTTCAACGCAACGTCGAACTGGGACGATATGAACCCGACGGTGCTGAAGGAATACCAGGTGGTGATGTGGCTCGACGAGTTTCCTTCGACGCCCGCACAGCGCAATGCGTTTGAAGAGTATATGGAGCACGGCGGTGGCTGGCTGGGTTTCCATATTGCGGGGTGGACTGAGAATCGCGCAGCATGGCCGTGGTTCTCAGATTTCTTGGGCACGGTATTTGTTGGCAATAGCTGGCCTCCACTGCCGGCCACGCTCACGGTAAACGATAGGACACATCCGGCGGTGAAAGGACTTCCAGCCCGCTTCATCTCCCCAGACAACGAGTGGTATAGCTGGCAGCCAACTCTGCGAAACAATCCGAATATCAAGGTTCTGATGACACTTGCTTCATCGAATTTTCCACTGGGATTCAAGGACACTCTGGGCGGCGGCGATGTCCCCGTAACCTGGACGAATGCCAAGTACAAAATGCTCTACACGAACATGGGACACGGAAGCAAGATTTTGAACAGCGCAACGCAGAACCTGTTTTTCGAAAAAGCCCTGTTGTGGCTCGGCGGGCGAAGTTGACCATATCAGCTTGTTACCGGGAGGAAGTGGTTGAGATGCGAACCATGATGGAACGCCCCCCCGATTTGCAAGGGTCGCATACGCACATAAAAGCAAGGCCGCACGGCATGGCTAGAATACCGAGGGCTGAATTGCCGGAGTTCATCCTGGAAGTCGGTCTGGGGGCTCTACCACGGGATCTAAGAAGCAAGGGCTACTGGTTACGGAGCCGGAGACGTGGGGCGTCACGGGAACCTCCGCGCAGGAAAGTACATGCGCGCGATGGCCATGTAGGCCCTGGAGATTACTCCGCTGCGAGCGAAATGACGCGATAAGCAGTTACTGGATTGGAGTGCGGAGCAAAGGGTATCGATGGAGAGGATATGCGGATCGCACGAATCGTTTTATTGCGCAGAGCAATTCTAGTTTGGATGGGAGTGTTGTTGGTTTCAGCGACAGGTGCGAGGGCGGCCACGCTGGAGACCGCCGTTCCTCGGTTTAAGGTGGTGGCTCTCGCCGAGGCGGGAGGGATTCATGCACCGTTTGTCGAAGCTGCGAAGTTATGGCTGAATCAGCTTGCGGCGAAGAACGATTTTGCAATCGATTACATTCAGAACACAGATAAAATCGACGACGATTTCCTCTCGCATTATCAGCTCTTCATTCAGTTGAACTATCCGCCCTACAACTGGACGCCGACAGCACAGGCCGCGTTTATCAAGTACATCGAAGAGGGCCGTGGCGGGTGGATTGGTTTCCATCACGCTACGCTTCTGGGGGAGTTTGACGGTTTCCAGATGTGGCCGTGGTTTTCGCGGTTCATGGGCGGCATCCGGTTCAAGGAGTATATCCCCACATTTGCCGACGGCGAGGTGACAGTTGAAGACGCGTCGCATCCCGCGATGCATGGCGTGACGAGTCCATTTCCGGTTGCGCACGAGGAATGGT
Source organism: uncultured Acidobacteriota bacterium (assembly GCA_963846375.1). GTDB lineage: Bacteria > Acidobacteriota > Terriglobia > Terriglobales > Acidobacteriaceae > Telmatobacter. Next base: position 341,335 of record CAWJVV010000019.1, on the reverse strand, counting down.
ACACATGGGACAAGTCGCCGCGACCCAATGTTCACGTGCTTGCCAGCGTAAACGAGAACAGTTATAGCCCGGATTCGAAGATCAAGATGGGTGATCATCCCGTGATCTGGACCAATGAGCATTACAAGGCTAGAAACATCTATATCTTTATGGGGCATCATGCGGATCTGTTTGAAAACCCGCCGTTTGTCAAAATCTTCCGCAATTCAATCTTCTGGGCCGCGCACCAGTCGACCGCTCAATGACATTGAGGTGGCCTATTTACTCGGACTCGAGAGGGATGATTGCGTATGCAAGATCCTCTCCGAGATCCCCGCTTAGTTTTCAGTCCAGTATTTTTGGAACCCGATATATGCGGCGGGTACCGAAGCCAGTATCTTCCGACGGAGTTCGAGCATATCCACTGAGCCTGTAATGCTAAAGAGCACCTGGCCTCCGGGGGCAAGCAGCACGGTATAAGGCACAGCCGACTGCCACTGCGGATCAAAGGCCTTTTGCAACGCGGCAGTGTCGTCGGAGGCAAACAGCAAATTTCGGCTGGTGGCGTGTTTGCGCTGCAGAAATTTCTGCACGCCATCCTTCTCATCCGGCGCATTGGCCGATACGGTTACGAGATTGAACCCGCGGTCGCCGTACATGCGGAGGGTGTCCTGCATGTCAGCAAACTCCGCGACACAGGAACCGCACCATGTGGCCCAGAAGCTGACCAGCGTATAACTATCGCTGGCGTTGGCGCGCAGCCTCTTGAGGCCCTCGGCATCTACCATGTCAAGCGTCACCGACTGCTCATTCAACTTGCGTTCTGCTTCTTCGCGGAGAGCTTCTTTCTCCTGCCACTTGGTGGAGCAGCCGAAGATGGCCGTGTGGTCGATGGGAACGGGCCTACCGGCGAGCAGCGCGTCTACCGCGTTGCGCGCATCTTGAACTGTCACCTTTTCGACGCGAAAGTTGTCGTCGAAGCGGCCTTCGTAGCGAAGGCGCCGGCTTCTGTCGAAGATGAATACATGTGGCGTAGCCTGCGGGCCGTAGGCGCGTGCGACCGATTGCGTGGCGCCGTCGTAGAGGTAGGGATAGTGCAGATGCTTCCACGTGAAGCGGATCTTCATCTCTGCTAAGGTGTCGCTCAAATCGGAGGAATCGAGTTCATCGATGGTCAGAGCTTTGGGATCGTTGCCCTGAATGGCAACAAGGGCAACGCCGCGTGGGCCATAGTCTTTAAAGAGCTTTTCGATACGCTGCTCGTACACTTGTGCAACCGGGCAATGATCGCAGGTGAAGACGACCAACAATACGGGACTGGCGGCATAATCGCTAAGCTTGTGGACTTTGCCGTCAACGCCCGGCAAACTGAAAGGGGGTGCAGCCGATCCGAGAGCGAGAACTGGGTGCGATTGGGGATAGACAAGCCTAGCCATCATCGATAGCAAAACAAGGGTCAACAGTTTTCGCATAATTTCCTCCCGCGCGAACGTCCACAGGATTGGCGATTTCACTTGCAGGCAATGAATCGGGCCCGCAGATTGTTTATAACGTTTTATTACAAAGTCATGCGTGTCGGCAAGGACCAGGACTTTGCAGCGAGAAGGCTCATAGGACGGGGTTTGGGAGTAGGACAGACGGAATGGCTTCCAGGGCAAGGGAGATGCAGCCCCAGAGCACGGCACGCTTTCTGGGAGGGCTGGATGCAATTCTGGTTACCGCAAACTCTCCTCCCTCCAATTGTTTCTGGACGAAATCAATCAACACCGGATGACTGCCGATCTCTCCGCCCAGAAGGATCAGTGAAGGATTCAAGATGAGCGACAGGTTCACGATGATGTCCGCAACGATTGCAGAACGCTGCCGAACAATCTTGACGGCGCATCGGTCGCCCGCCTGGGCCGAATTCAGGACCCCTGCCACGTCGATGTCCTTTTTGACCCTGCCACGTGGATACCGGGCACACGCCTCGCGCCAGTCCTTCAGGATTCCGGGACCGGACAGAACAGTTTCCAACTCTCCGAATTCATGGATGGTTGGCTGGCGGCGAGAGATCGAGGGAAGGCGCAAATAGGCAATTTCCCCGGCACACCAATCGGCACCGTGATGTATTCTTCCGCCGAGAAAAATGCCGGCGCCCACGTTGGTGCCTATATTGATGAGGGCAAAGTCCCTGACGTGTTGCGCCGAGCCGCAGTAGTATTCGCCCTGCGCGGCAAGATTCATATCGTTTTCAACGATCACGAGGCAGCCCGCGATCTTGCTGAGCATGGCTCGCAGTGGAACCGAGCGCCAGCCCTCCAGGGTGCTGATCGAAAGCACGCTGCCCTCATCCACATTCGTTATGGCAGGCACGCCGACCACCAGCGCCAGCAGCTTGTCATGACTTCTCGCTTGTTTGCGCAGAAGTTTCTTCAACTCGTCGCCAATTAAGCCGCAGATCAATTCCGGGGTAGCCTTCCGCTTTAGGAGCGAAATCTCTTCCCGATTGAGTTCGCTGCCGTTCAGGTCGGTTAGGAGAAAGGAGATGTTTCTCGCGGTGATTTCCACGGCGAGCAGACACCCTCGCTCCGCTTTGAATCGAATCATGTCGGGTGGCCGTCCGCCGTTGGACGAACCCTCGCCAAGCGGCTCAACCAGATCCGCCGAAAGCAGGTCGTTCACAACGTTGGTGACCGTCGGTGCGCTAAGCCCGGAGGCACGTACCAGATCTGCCTTCGAGCAGGAGCCGCATTCGCGCAGCAACTTGAGAATACCGTGGGCATTGGTATGACGGAGGACAGAGGGTCTGCCGATTGGGATGGGTCTTTTCTTCACTCTTCTCCGCAAGTATATGCGTCTCACGAGGAACCCTGGCCAGCCTGTTGAGTCATGCCGAGTCCGCATGATGTAGAGGGTGGGTAGAGCCTTTCAAATCTCCAAGAAATTCTTGCGCCCAGCGTCTGCAGGGAATGATACTAAAGAATCCTTACGAAGTAGGGGAGGCCTGAGGTCAGTTCTTACATTCAAAGAGCGAGAGGCGCGAATTTCGCCCGTTCTTGCGGACAACAGCAGAAAGAGAAAATCGACGTTTCGATGCCGAAACACGCGATCATGGAAGAAGCGGAGAACAATGGACCCCGTTGGATCGGAGGAGTTGAGCCTCCAGCCGCGCTGCTCACCGCAACCGGCATCCAGATTCTGGAGATTGAATGCCTGGAACAGCCGGCCCGGCTGCGCGATCTGATTCAGGCCTATCGCAGCGACTCGGAGATTCGTGCCGAACTCATGAAACTGCGTCAACTCGCGCGCCGGGACGGACCAGTGCTTTTCATCGGAATGGGCGCGTCGTACTGCGCTTCCTTCAGCGCATCGGTGCTTCTGGACAGCCATGGGAGACTATCGTTTTCCGCGGATGCGGGGGAGTGGTTGCATTATGCGCAACCGGCCTGGAAGGATACTGCGGTGTCCGTGCTTTTGACTGCGTCGGGAGAGAGCGCCGAACTGGTCGAGCTGTTCCGCTCAGCCACAAATAAACCGCTTGGACTGATCTGCAACAACACGAACAGTACTTGCTGGCGTTTGGCCGAAAACCGGTTACCGGTTCTGGCTGGACCGGAATACGGGAACGCAACCAAGACTTATACCAACACAGCTGCCGCCTCGATTGTACTGGCATCGGAGATGCTGGAGCTGCCCTGGCAGGAAGACGCCGAGCGAGTCGTCGAAGTATATGCGGGCTCGTTGGATCGCATCTTCGCCTTGCGTGACACATTGGAACAATTCTGCCGAGGCGCCGCCAACATTGAAATCATTGGCCGGGGCGCGGCCTATGGAGGCGCTGTGATGAGCGCACTGTGCATCCGGGAGATGAGCGGCTTTCGCGCGGCGGCACACACGGGTGCGGGCTTCAAACACGGACCCAACCTGGATGTGGACGGCACGCATGTGGCCATCATTTTCGCCATCGGACGCGCTGCCTCGCTGGGAATCAAGCTCAGCGATGAGTGCATTCAGCGTGGGGGGAAGGTAGTGCTGGTATCTTCGGAGGACCACCCGCCCGCCGAGAGGCTCTTGCCGATTCGAGTGGATGCCGTGCCGGAACCGTGGGAAGGCATCAGCGCTTTGCTGGTGCCACAAGCACTCACGCTGGCGATGGTGGAAAGAAGCGGATGCCGGCTGCCGCCACGATTCCAGTATGGCCCGATGGAACAGTAGGAGAAGGAGCCTTGTGTGAACCGCGTGTTCAATCAGGCCAATCGAAGCGTCACGGGGACGCGGGTGAATCGCGCCTTTCTGTTGCGCGTTTCGTTCATTGCCGGTCTAGGCGGCATTCTCTACGGTTTTGACATGGGAGTAATTGCCGGCGTCATGGTGTTCGTGCAGGAATCTTTTCCCCTTTCCACGCGCATGGAGGAGATCGTGGTGAGCGTGGTGCTGGTGGGCGCCATGCTTGGCGCAATTGCAGGCGGCAGTATCGCAGATCGCATTGGAAGGCGCGCCACGCTGATGTGGGGCGGCGTCATTTTTCTTGCCGGTTCGTTGCTCGCATTCTGGTCACCCAATGTGACAACGTTGATCGTGGCTCGCGGGTTGCTGGGGATTGCCATCGGTTTCACTTCAGTCACTGCACCCGTGTATATCTCGGAGTTGGCGCGACCCCAATCCCGGGGCCGGCTAATCGGGCTTTACCAGTTCGCCCTCACCATCGGAATTGTGCTGGCCGATCTCGTCGGGTACTGGCTGGCCGCGCAGCATGCATGGCGATTGATGTTTGGACTGGGAGCCGTGCCCGCGGCGTTGCTGTATGTACTCGTCGTCACCCTTCCTGAAAGTCCTCGTTGGCTCTATGCGCAAAACCGAATGGCCGAGGCGCTGAAGGTGCTCAGCCGCTATACCGATGAGGCAGGCGCGCAATCGCTTATCGAGGAAATTCGCGCGGCCCTTGCCATTCCGGTGGAGCAGCGATGGCGCGAATTGTGGAGTCCGGCCGTTCGCACTTCCCTGTTGATAGCGGTGGGGTTCACCGTGCTGCAGCAGGTCACCGGCATCAATACGATCATTTACTACGGACCGAGAATCTTTGCCCTGGCGGGTATCACATCGAACAGAAACGCGATCTTCGCTACCCTGCTGGTGGCCATCACGAACATGCTGGCTACCGTCATTGCGCTTGTGCTGGTGGATCGAGTGGGACGCAAGCCGCTGCTGTATGCGGGCCTGGGCGGAATGACGATATGCCTGGTTCTGCTCTCGTATTCATTTCACTCTCCAGCTGCATTGGGAGCGGGGCCTGGAGTGGTTGCAACGATTTGCCTGATGGTTTACATCACCTGTTTCGCGTTCAGCATGGGGCCCATCTCCTGGATCCTGGTGTCGGAAGTTTTTCCTCTCCGCGTGCGTGGGCGCGGTGTGGCCGCAGCATCGCTCGGCTCCGGCGCGGCGAATTTTCTGGTCTCAATGACTTTTCTTTCGCTGATCAAAGCCGCCGGCTCTGCATTGACGTTCCTGATTTATGCCATTTTCTGCGTGCTCACCGTGCTCTTTGTGCGCTTCATTGTCCCGGAGACCCGCGGACGCGAACTGGAGACCATTAGTTCGGAGGCCAATGCGGCGAAGCCACGAGCCAATGAACAGGGGACGTTCGATCATGCCTGAATGTGATATCCAGCACTAACGCTGTTGACCCGCAACGGACGGTTGAGTGGAGAGAGGCCGTGCGTCATTGCAAGTACTCGAACGGTGTGATCGGAATTACCGGAGCTGTCGCCGGTGGCGGACAACGCGCCGGGAACGCGGACGAAGATCGGATCCTACTTCGTTTCGAGTATGCCGGCAGAGAGCTGGACGAGCCATACGATAGTCTCGACTTTGCGTCGACCATTCTTAGCCTCGCTGGACACACGGCACACCTGCTGAGGAGAGCGGTTCCAATGCAATGGCGTGTGCGTACCGCCGACGAGTTTCGATAAGACGGTCAATCACTCAACTGCTAAGGAGAGTTCTATGGCGTCCACGGAAACGCTCAACACTCATCAGAAGGCGCTCCGAATCAATCTCGATCCGACCAGCTACGGCTCCTTCGCCGAAATTGGCGCAGGCCAGGAGGTCGTGCGTTGGTTTCTGGTTGTAGGAGGAGCCTCCGGGACGGTTGCCAAATCGATCTCTGCATATGACAAGGAAGTCAGCGACGATTTGTACGGTTCTGGTGCCCGCTACGTTTCTGGAGAACGCCTCCAAACCATGCTGGATAGCGAATGGGCCCAACTCATCAACCAATTGAACAAAAGTCGTGGAACGAAGACTCGCTTCTTTTCCTTTGTTGATACCATCTCGGCCCGCAATTACGCCGGAACAAATGAGCCTCACGGCTGGCTCGGCCTTCGGTTCCAGTTACAACCTGGCGGCCAACCGAACGACATAGTTCTCCACATCAACCTGCGGGATCCTTCCAACCCCCTTGAGCAGGAGGCTATCGGCATCCTGGGCGTGAACCTTATCTATGCCGTCTTCAACCAATTGGAGACGGAAGAGTCTTTCTTCGAGAACATTGCTCAGAACGTCGAAAATCGCATCGAATTTGACTATGTGGAAGTGCGTGGCGCCGCCTTCGACGGGTGGGATCAGCACGCGATTCTGGTTCAGCTGGTGCGCGCAGGTCTTGCTGAAGCCGTCTGTTTCCCATGCAGTGGACCGCCCGTGCCGCCTATCGAAGTCCTCCACAAGAAAGCTATCGTGCTCGCGCCAGGATCGTTCGAACACGTGGATTCCGCTCATGCGGCAATCCATAATCAACTGCTGGCTTCCGGGATCCAACATCTCCGCGGAGAACTAGCTGAAAAAAGTCCGGTGCCTGTGGGCTTCTTTTCCTTTTCTGCGATGCCGCTCAGGGAAGAAGATCCGCCTCCGGGGATCTCTGACCTGCTGCGACGGATTGATGCGCTTCACACACATTGCGGTGACGTTTTGCTGTTCCGAGAACGAGAGCTCTACGGCATGACCGCGCTCGTAAACCGTTACACGAAGGAACCCATCCGCTTTGTCCTGGGCCTGTCTCTGCTGCTTCGCGTATGGGAATATCGCTACACGAAACTCCCCGGCAGCTTCCTTGAAGCCTTGGCTCGCCTTTTGCAGCAGAACGTCCGCCTCTATGCTTATCCGATGAGCTCAAGGGACCTTGAACAAGCGATTCAAAGCATCTCGGCAATCCGCTGGCAGTGGACCGATACGAACGGATGGGTCTCTGCCCGCCAGCTTCATCCGCCACCGCCACTCGGTCACCTTTACGACTATATTCTCGCCAGCGACTTCCTCGTCCCACTGGAGATTCCGGGAGCTCTTAAGGCTGACGAGTAGTCGCCGGATCGATGCAGAAATCTCGTCGTAACGACTACGAGTTGTGAATGCTCCTTTGAGCCAGCTTATGGAGACTCGTGTTCCAATGAATGCCCGCATCGCATCGTTCCGCGACGCCCTCATGCCCGCGTCATTCTTCCACCCGAGCGTGTCATTCGCTTCGAAGAGCCTGAACTGGATTGACAGAAGCAGCTCGACGCGCCGGCACAAAGCTTGCCGCCATTGCTGCCGTGCCCAGCACCGCAGCCACAGCCAAGAGCGTATCCCTATCCCACGCCGCCACACCGAACAGCATTTTCCGGATCAACGTTGCTACGCCCACCGCCGCGGCCATTCCCAGCGCCAGCCCGGTCACGGTGAGCCATCCTGCTTGTCGCATCACTAGCCCATACACCGCGTTGCGCTGCGCACCCAGTGCCATCCGCACGCCAATCTCCCGCGTCCGTTGGCTTACCGAGTACGCGATCACGCCGTAGAGGCCCACCACACCCAGCACCAGCGCGACTCCCGCAAAGCCGCCAATCAACCATGCGGCGAATCGATGTAGGAGCGCCGCCTGCGTATTTTCGATCACCGCGAGCAATGTTCCTTCGTCGGACACGCCCAGGTTCGGGTCGATCTGGTGCAGCATCGCAACGAGTTCCGGCAGGATTGCCACTGAATCCTGGCGGGTGTGCACGACCAGCGTGAACGAGCCATCTCCTGTTTGGCTAAGCGGAAAATACTCCGTCGGCGCGACCGGAGCATCAAGCGCTCCCTCGTGTATGTCGCTGATCACGTCCACGATCTCCCACTCCGTGTCGCGGCCGCCTTCATCGTTCGCATTCTTCTGTCCGACCGGGTCCTCTCCGGGAAAGAACTTCCGCGCCAGCGATTCGTTGATGACAGCCACACCGGGTTTGCTTCCGTCGTCGTCTTCTGTGAAGAAACGCCCGTGCACCAACGCGGCCTTCAGCGCAGGCAGATAACCGGGGCTTACGTGCCGCTCGTCCACCTCATTGGGTTCTCCGTGATAGGGCCGCGGCGGAAAATGGATCCGGTCAGTCGCGCAATCGCATTGCGCCGGAACCTGGCTTGTCATTCCAACGCTCTCCACACCGGGCAGGCTCTTCACTCGCTGCACAATCTCGCGCGAAAATTCCGTCATCCGTGCTTTGCCGCCTTTGGATATAGGGTCTGCAGCGATCACGCGAACCGTTGCTACTTGATTCGGATCGAAGCCCAAAGGCACATGCAGCAGGCGATAAAAACTCTTCCCCAGCAACCCGGCTCCAGCCAGGAGTACGACGACAACAGCCAGCTCAATTGCTACAAGATTGGCTCCCAATCTCTGCCATAACCTGCTTGCCGCCCCGCGATCTCCAGCGGCCAACCCGTCGCGCATTTCCTGGAACAAAAGCCTCGCCGTCGAAGTCCCGGCAAGGAGCAGGGCGGCCCCGAGCGCGACAGTGCAGGCAAAGACCGTCGTGTGCGCGTTCAGATTCATGCCATCGAGAAACGGCAAGTTCGCCGCCATATCTTTTGGCACCAGCTTGCCGAGCAGCCTCATCAATGCGGCAGCAACCAGCACTCCGCAGAGTCCGCCGGCCGCGGCCATCAAAAGCCCCTCGACCGCAAATTGCCGGGCGAGCCGTCCTCGCGTCGCGCCAAGTGCGCCGCGCACCGCGACTTCGCGCCTTCGGCTCTCTGACCTAACCAGCACCAGGCTCGCAACGTTCACACACGCGATCACCAGCAGCAATACGGCACCGCCCAGCAGAGTCAGCAATATCGGCCGTACGTTGCCGACGAATACTTCCGTTAGCGGAACCACCTGCGCCGTCAGATCCCTTCCCTGATTCGGATACTGCTTCTGCAGTTGCTTCTCAATCGCCGTCAGTTCGGCTTGCGCCGTCTGCCGGGTCACCCCCTCTCGAAGCCTGCCTACGCCGAAAAAGTTGAAGAAGTTGCGGGTCTGTTCGTGAGGGCTCAACGTGTTAATTGGCACCCAGAACTCCGCGTTCCCCGCCAGAGCAAAGGAGAAACTACGCGGCAAGACGCCGAGAATCGTATAGCCGGTGTTATCTAGAGAAACCGTCTGCCCGACGACATCCTTGCGCCCGCCAAAACGGTGAAGCCACGTTCCATAACTGACGAGCGTCAGATTCGGTCCGCCCAGCCGATCTTCGCCCCCTGCAAAATCGCGGCCCAGGACCGGCCGCACTCCCAGTGTCCTGAAGAATCCGCCGCTTACGCGCCCAGCTGTCACGGGCTCCGCTCCCTCGCGCGCGCGCAGAAGGTACCCCGATCCCGCGAACACATCGAGCGAGCTCAGCGATTTGTTCATGCGCTGCCAGTCCACGAAATCCGGATACGCCAACGGCCAAAGCGGCGCTGCCGCGCTGCTCTCATTCACAGCCATCAACCGGTTCGGGTCGGCATAGGGCAGCGGCTCGAGCAGCGCGGCGTCGACAAAAGCGAAGATGGCGACGCTCGCGCCGATTCCAAGTGCAAGAACGATGATCCCCGTTAATGCGAAACCTGGAGCCCCGCGGAGCTGGCGGAGATTGTAGCGGAGGTCAGCAAGGACGGATTCGAGGATAGACCACTGCCAGACCTCCCGGCCGCGCTCTTCAATCCGCGTCACGTTTCCGAACTCGTGGCGGGCAGTTCGCTCGGCCTGTTCCTGCGTCATACCGCGGTCCATCAGCTCGGCAATCTTCTCCTCTAGGTGTTCCCGGATCGTCTCGGAGAGTTCCTGGTAACGGTGTCGGCGAAAGAGCAATTGTCGAAGCCAGCCCATGTGAACTCCTATTCGGATCGCAACGCTTCCGTTGGATTTATTGACGCCGCGCGGTGAGCGGGTAGAGCGCATGCTCCGAGTGAACAGAGAAGGAGCGTAGCTGCAACGGACACGTAAGTGACCGGGTCTGTGATTGTCACACCATAAACCAAGCTTGCCTCGAGCTTCGTCAGAAGGAGCGCAGCAGCCGCACCAAAAACGACCCCGATGAGCGCTAGGATCATTCCCTCGCGCAGAACCATCTGCGTTACGTCTCCTCTGCGCGCGCCGAGAGCCATTCGGATGCCAATTTCGCGGTTGCGCGTTCGCACTGCATAAGCCAGGACACTGTAAAGGCCGATCGCGCCGAGGCCGACCGCTAGCAGTCCGCAATAGGAAATCACGCTTCGCGCGAGCAGAACAGCCATGTATACGAGACTCACTTGTTCAGACATCATCATGTCCTCTCCGATCGGCACTGCGGCGTCGACCGACCGGATGATCCTTCGTATGGCCGCCAGGGCGGCGCCAGGATCGCCGGCTACACGCACCGCCATCCGAATATCGCCTTCGCGAGTGGCCCCGGATTGCCAGTACGCGAGGTAAAGATGGGGCTCGGGGCTGTGAAGCGGATTGAGCGGTTGAAGGTTCGCAACAACGCCTACCACCCGAAATGTCCCGCCGCCGATGCTCAGGTTCTGTCCAACCGCTTGGCCGGGGGGCCACAGCCTCAAGGCAAGAGCCTCGTTCACAATCGCGACACGAAGAGACTCCACGCGATCTTGGGAATCAAACTCTCGGCCCTGCAGAAGAGGAGTATGGAGGGTGGCAAAGAAAGATTCGCCAATGTCCTGCTTGAGCACCACGAGTCCGGAGTGGGGCAACTTGTCCTTCTCGCCGGGGAGGGCGACCTGTGCATCGCGTCCGTTCTGCCAGTTCCAGACCAGACCCTCACCGCCCTCCATAAAAGCTACTGATCGTACTCCTGGCGCAGCACTGATGCGTCGAACGGACTTGAGCAGCAAAGACTGTACCTGCTGTGGCGTGTACTTGAGCAGTTCGGGTCGCAGGCGCAGAACGACAGCGGCTGATGGGTCGAAGTTCGTTCCGCTCTGCAGATCCATGCCGCTACGAACAAGCAGGAGGGTTGATGCGACAAGGACTGTCGAAACGGATCAGCTGTTTTCTGCTGGACGGATATTCTTGAGAGCCTCGTGGAGGGCGGCTTCGCCTTCCCACTTGCCGACGTAGGCGTCGACTCCAAAGAACTCGCAGACGTCGCGATTGCGTTCCTCAAACTGGCTCCAGACAATGATGTGAACCTTTGAGCCGGCCTTGCGGGAGTGCCAGAAGCGCAGCAGTTCATATCCACTGTCGCTGCCGAGGCCGAGGTCGAGGATCATGGCGCTGGGAAGGGGTCTTTCGCCGCGCAGGCCCTCTTCGAGCCACTGCACGGCAGGCGACAGCCACATGAACGACTGGATCTCGTCGTATCCCGTAGCGTGCGCAGCATCGGAGGCGACCTTGAGATCCTTGGGCTCATCTTCGAGAATCAGGATTCGCATAAGGTCTCCAGATGGAACGCTGATTGGGATTCTTGCCACCAGTCTAATGCCGACGCGCCGCGCAGGGGAAGGATTGCACGAGGGATTTTATGCTGCAGAAGGCCTGCTATTCGTGTGCGCTCGAAGGGCTGACCAAGGCGGGGCTCTCAGTGGCGGAGGAGTTCCCCGGAAGGTAGACCTCGAAGGAGGTGCCGCTTCGTCCGGCGCGCTCGGAGGAACGAAATCGAATGGCGCCATTGTGGCGGGAGATAAGCGCTTTGGATACCCAGAGGCCGAGGCCCGACCCCTTGAGTTCCTTGGTGGTGAAGAAGGGGTCGAAGATCTTCTCCTGGACGTGGCGAGGGATGCCGGCACCCTTGTCGTGAATGGTGATACGCGAGCCGAGTTCTCCGCGGCGGGTCACTGTTCTCAGCCTCACTACGACGCTGGAGTTGTTTGGTGCGGCTTCCATGGCGTTGCGGACGAGGTTTCCGAACACCTGTCGCAACTGACCGGGGAAACCGCAGACGGAGGGAGACGGGGCAGCCTCGAGGCGGAGGTGAATGTGCCTCGCATCCGAGGGTCTCCGGTAGACCGCAATGATCTCGGAGAGAAGATCGCCGAGGTCGATGGGGACGGGCGTGTGCGTATCTCGATGAAAGGCAAGGCTCTGCTTGGTGATGCGTCCAATGCGCTCGAGCTCGGTAGAGGCTTTCGTCAACAGGTCCCGGATGAAGGTGACGCTGTCGGAATTTCGGGCCAAGTAGATTAGGTTGGTGAGGGCTTCGAGGGGATTGTTGATCTCGTGGGCGATGGAGTTGGCTAGCTTGCCGGTGGCCGCAAGTTTTTCAGCGGTGCGCACGGCGTATTCGGCGAGCTGGCGATCGGTGATGTCGGAGAGGATGAGGACTTTTTCGCTGCCCGCAGATTGCGCAATGAGGCCAATGGAGAAGCGCACGGCGCGGGCGCCGATGGAGAACTCGGTTGAAATGGAGCCGATTCCATTGGGCTGCGGCAGATCGTCGACTCCCATCAGGCGGGCGAGGAAAGGGGCGGGGTTCTGGCCGCGAGCTGCATGGAAGAGAGGCGCGCAGAGTGTGGCGAATGCTTTGTTCCAGCGGATCAGGCGATTATCGCAATCAAGGACGGCGACGCCTTCAGTGAGTGCGTTGAAGGTCGCTTCCCATTGTTCGGCGGATTCTCGCGCGTTGGACTCAGCGATGCGCAGGCGGAGCAGGGCGCGCACGGTAGCTACCAGCACCATCCGGTCGATGGGGTGGGTGATGTAGCCGTCGGCGCCGGCTTCAAGAGCTCTGACGCGGTCTTCCGTGGTGACGAAGGAGGCGGAGATTTGGAGAACGGGGATCGCGGTGGTCCGGGGGTTTTCCTTGAGATGGTGGCATACCTCGTAGCCGGACATGTCGGGGAGGCGGACATCGAGGATGATAAGGTCGGGCTGCGTTTCAGCAAGGGCGAGCGTTTTTGCGCCTGTAGGGGCCTCAGTGCATTCGAATCCTGCGTCTGTCAGGATTCGACCGAGGACATAGCGGTTCTCTTCTCGATCGTCGGAAAGAAGGATCAGGGGGCGGGAACGCTCAGCCATCAGTCTTTCCAGTCATGGCTTTGGGGCTGATACCGGCGACGTTGAACCAATCTTGGAATGGCTGCGCGGAGAGCCTGGTAGAGACATCTCCCTTGCGAACGATGGCCGCGTTCAGGTTTTCGATTTCGGAGCGTTCCGCGTCGCTGAGAGGTTTGGAGGTGTAGATGAGGACGGGGAGGGAGGCCGTCTCAGGCTTGGCGCGTAGCTGGCGGAGGATCTCGAAACCGCTTAAATCGGGCATTAGAAGGTCGAGGATCATGGCGTCGGGAAGACCCTCGGCGAGGCGCGCGAGGGCTTCTGTGCCATTAGATGCCTCCTGAATGTGAAGCCAGGGTTGGGAAAGCACTTCTCCGAGAATGTAGCGGGAGACCTCGTTGTCGTCGACGATGAGCAGGCGTCGGGAACCTGAGGTCGAGGTAAGGCGGCGGAGCTCGCGGAGAAGCAGATCGCGATCGATGGGCTTGGGAAGGAAGAGCGACGCACCATGCGAATAGGCAGCATCGGCCTGTTCCGCGGCGCTGGTGATCATGACGGGCAGCTCCGGATGGCGGTTGCGCAGCCTGTCGACGAGGCCCCAGGACTGGTCCTCGCCGATGTAGATGTCGGCAACCAGGGCGGCGGGGGTATGGCGGGCGGTCCAGACTTCGGCCTGGGCGACGCTTGGGGCGAGGATGGGCTGGAACTCGGTGAAGCGCAAGAGCGACTCGAAGATCTGCGCTTCCTCTTCGTTGTCCTCCAGATAGAGGACAGGAGTACGGTGGAACTCGGGGACGGGGAGGGGCGCAGCGTCGTCAGTTGAGGGGTTCTCTCCCACGTAGACGGCCGGAATGGTGAGGTGAAAGGTAGAGCCGCGGCCGGGCTCGCTTTCCAGCGCAATCTCGCCGCCGAGGAGCATTGCGAGATTTCGGCAGAGGGGAAGTCCGAGGCCGGTTCCGCGGTGACGTTCCTGGAGCGGGTTGTCGACCTGGCTGAATTCCCTAAAGATGGTTTCGTGGTGTTCGGGGGCGATGCCGATGCCGGTATCGGCGACGGAGAATTCGACGCGGTGGTCAGAGATGGCATGGGCGCCCACGATGACGGAGCCGCTGGGGGTGAACTTGAGGGCGTTGGAGATGAGGTTGCGGAGGATCTGCGAGACTTTGCCCTCGTCAGTGTGCATGGGATCGAGGTCGTGGGCGTCTTCAAAGATCAGGTCCACCGAGTTGTTATCGGCGAGCAAGGGCTTCAGCATGCCTTTGAGAGCGCTAAAGAGCTCATGAATTTCGAATCGCTTGGGGCGGATGCGAATTTTGCCGGCCTCGACTTTGGCGAGGTCGAGCAGGTCATTGACCATCTCCTGGAGATCGCGGGCGGACGATTCGATGTACCGGACCTGCTTGAGCTGGTTGGAGGTGAGGTCGCCGTCGAGGCGATCGATGAGCAGACGCGCTAAAGAGATGATGGAGTTGAGCGGCGTACGAAACTCGTGGGAGACGTTGGAGAGGAACTTGGTTTTAAGCTCCGAGGCACGACGGAGGTAGTCGGCGCGCTCATCCAGTTCGGCATAGAGGGCGACGACGCCGCGATTGGTGTCCTCGAGTTCGCGGTTGAGCAGTTCGAGCTCATCCTGGCGGGCGCGCAGTTCCTGGAGCGTTTTTAGCAGCTCCTGGTTCTGCCGCTCGATTTCAGAGTAAGGATCGTCAGGAGCGGCCAGCTGCAGATTGCGAAAAGAGTTTTGAACGCCGAGAGTGCTCCAGCCGAGGCTTCCGCGGGGAGCGAGTTTTGCCATGCGGATGGTGGTGCCCTCGACGCCCGTGCTGATGTCGAATTCGTCCATCAGCCGCTGGGTGCCAACAATGCCCATTCCCATGCCAGTCTCGGACTTGTAACGCCCAGCAAGGATTTCGTCGAGATTGCCGATGCCGGAACCGGAGTCGGAGATCATGACCTCAAGGCGCTTGGGGTCCTCGACGTGGACGAGGAAATTGACTTTGCCATTGCGCGCGTAGCGGAAGGCATTGCGGGCCATTTCGGAGGTGGCGGTGGCGATACGGATCTGGTCCTGATTGTCGAGGCCGAGGGCCGCAGCTACTTCTCGCGCGCGTTTCCGCGCGGATACCACATCACGCTCAGTGCGCAGTGCGATTTGAAGAACACTGATCGGCATGGATATCAGGCCGCCTTGATGACTACGATGCTGGCGTCATCGCGGTGACGCCGGAAGTCGCGCAGGAGGGCTCCGCCAATGAGGGCCGGGTGGCGTGCGGTCAGGCCGGCATAGGAAGTGAGGTCCCAGCGCGTCTGCAAGCCGTCGGAGTGAAGGACAAGCAGGTCACCGGCAGACCACTCGAATTTGAACTCCTGAATGCGGGGAGCCGCCATGCCAAGGGTGCCATTATGCGACAAGAGACTGCGGGAGCCGGAGCCATGGTGCAGAACCGCGGAGATGTTGCCGACCGCCGCGTAGGTGAGATGACCCTCCAGAGGACGGATCTCTACAACGGCCGCGACCGCTCCCCGGGTCTTGCGCAAGGCATCGTGGACGTAGCTCAGGATAATTCCGGGCTTGAGATCGACGTGTTTCCGGAATGTGGCGACGGCCTCCTTGGCGGCATCGAAGGCCCCGACACCGTGACCCAGCCCGTCGACCACAATGACGACGGTGCGGTCGGGTGTGGAGTCGCAGGCCCATGCATCGCCGCACACCTGTTCGCCGGGATAGGGAAGGGTGAGCCCGGCAATCTCCAATCCGGATGCCGGTGGTATATCGCCGATTTCGAGCAGGACGATGGTCCCGGCTGGTCCAGTGAAGATCTCAAAACCTGATGCGATGCGTTTCATGGCGCCGAGTCCACCGCCCATAGTTCCAGCGGTTGAATAGCCATCATCGAGAGCCTTGGAGATGTCGGCGATTCCGGGACCGGAGTCGATGGCCAAAATGCGCGCCCCGCTTGAGCCAGCACCTCTGACACCAGAGAAGATCATTTGGCCGCCCCCGCCGTGGACGAGGACATTGCGGGAGACTTCGGCGGCGAGAAGGGTCAATTCGCCGGCGCGGGTTTCATCGAAGTCGAGGCGTTGGCCAAGAGTCATGGCGGTGCGCCGTGCCTCGCCAATGGAACTTGGATCGGTGACGGCCACAGATTCTGTAAGAGCTATTTCCATCGGATGACAGTCACCCTGGTTCCTTTATCTACTTGTGATTCGATGCTGAATTCATTGACGAGGCGTTTGCTGCCACCCAGGCCGAGTCCCATGCCGGATCCGGAGGTGTAGCCGTCTTTGAGAGCTTGCTCAATATCGGGGATGCCCGGGCCCTGATCTTCAAAGATCAAACGCAAACCCGCTTTGGACCCATTGGTTAAACACTCCATTACCATGATGCCGCCCTTGCCGTGGTCCAGGGCGTTGCGTGCCAATTCGCTGGCTGCCGTCACCAGCTTCGTCTGGTCGACGAGGCTGAAGCGAAGTTCCGTAGCCCACTGTCTTACTTTCTGACGGGCCAGCACCACGTCATTCGAGTTCTTGAGCGGTTGAGTATCACGCTTGAGAACGTTCATCATCCGCCCCATGGCGGGGTGCGTCCACCGCCCCCATCAGCAATTCCATCCCCGCTTCAACGCTGAGCGCGGTGCGCACGCCGGGGAGCGACATCCCCAGCTCAACCAGCGTGATGGCAACTGCCGGCTGCATTCCGACGACAACCGTTTCTGCCCCCAGGACACGGGACATGGCGGCAATGTTGGCGAGCATTCTCCCAATAAAGGAGTCGACGATCTCGAGAGAAGAGATGTCGATGAGAACTCCTGTTGACCCGATTTCGGAGATGTGATGGGTCACGTCATCCTGTAATTGGAGGGCGAGCTTGTCGTGCATGTCGACCTGGATGGTGATGAGGAGCAAAGGCCCCATGCGGAGAACCGGGATCCGTTCCATTAGTCCTCCCGCTTGACGAACAGGCTGTTGAGCGGGTTCACGGGAGCGTTCCCCTGGCGAACGACGGTCCTGCCGCTGCGCGCCAGGGCGAGAGCGAAGGCGTCAGAAAGCTTGGCCTTGGTGACCACATCTTCAAGGTTAATCCCGAGATGGACGATGGTTTGAGCGATCTGGGGTCTCACTCCGCTGATGATGCACTCGGCACCCATCAGCCGGGCGGCGGTAATGGTTTTCAAAAGATGCTGGGCGACCAGCGTATCGACTGTGGGAACACCGGTGATGTCGATAATCGCGAACTTGGAGTTGGTTGCAACCACCGTCTGCAGGAGGTTTTCCATAACCACCTGGGTGCGCGCACTGTCGAGGGTGCCTATGATGGGGAGCGCCAGGATGCCATCCCACAACTTGACTACGGGCGTCGACAGTTCAAGCAACTCCTGCTGCTGGCGGGTGATCAACTCTTCGCGGGTAGAGGAATAGGCTTCAGTGGTGACGAGCGCGAGGTAGTCGAGCAATTCGGTGGCGGCCCAGATAGTTTCGAAGAGTCTGTCCTGATCCTTCGCCAGGGCTTTCCGAATGCTCGAGAAGACGGGCTGCTTGAGCGAAAGGACAAAGGTGGCAATGTCGACTTGGGAGAACCCCTGTCGGGTGCGCGAGCCGGAGATATCGCGCAGAAGTTCCCGGGCGTCGTCCCAGCCGTGGCCGCTCACATTGGTTGGACCATCGGCTTTGATGCCGGCGGTGATCGCATCGAGAATCGCGCGGCTTTGCTCTTCCAGTTCCGCTTTGCTGATGAGGTCGGATCGCTGTACGCCCTTGGGCATCCCTGCAACCCAGTCCTTTTGGATCGATTCCGCATTCTGAGAAATGATTTGGGCCAGATCGTTCATTACTTGCTCCTGAAGATTGAAAAGAGGGTCGACTTACTTGGAAGATCGGAAAAACGGCCGGTGGCGCCAATCGCTAAGGCTTCGGTGCAATCGCAAGGATACAAGCTTTTCAGTGACCTCCCAAAGAAACGAGGAATAGTGCAAACTCGGCGAACACAAACGTCAGGGTCTAGGTCCCAAGGGGCGACTTCAAAAAAGAATCCGCCGCATCGATCAGTAAAAACTGCGTCTGCCAAGTTTGTGGATGCCTGAACGAGCATAGTACTCCTTCATCGCATGGGCAAAATAGTGCTTACTGGACAGACTTCTTGCGTCACGCTTTCATCGGTTGATGAGTCAGGCAGAACCGTGTCGGCGTGACGCCTGGCGCGGCGGTTTGCATAGGGCGCGGGTTCGATGATCGATTGCAATCAAGCCACACCATGCGAACGCGTCAGACACGAATCGATGCATCTCGGACTCGTAACCTAGGAAACTCCCTAGGTGTATTGAGCTCAGGCGGTGGAGTATTTTTTGCACAGCGCACTCCGTTCCCCCACGGGTTTTTGAGGGCTCTTTCCGGGACAGGAGAAGACCGATGCGAGTCATGATCCTTGAAGACGATTTGGATGACTTGCACATTGCCGCGGATGCTGCGCGCGCGATGGGCATCACCGACATCGAGGCATTCATGTGGCTGGCCCCGGCGCAACAGTGGCTGGATGAAGCAATCAAAGGGCAAAAACCTCTCCCTGACGCGATCATCCTTGACCTGGCGGTTGGGTGCGAAAGCGGCTACGAGTTACTGCGAGCTTGGCACAAGGCCAAGTTGAATTCGAAGATCCACGTGATTGTGTGGAGCCACCTGGAGAGCCGGAATCGAGAGATTTGCCAGTTATTCAATGTGGATGCGTACGTGGGTAAGTGGGAGGGCGCCATCGCGTTGCGTGATGCGCTGCGTCGAGTCAAATCCGGCCGCCGTGAATTAGCTGTCAAAGAGAGATTTCGCACTTTGCGTAGGTCCTAGTCCAGTGCCCCCAATTCTGCCTTGAACCGGCTCCCATCGAACGTCGACGGCTGATATCCTCGATCGTTCTTCGATCAATGCAGGGACGATACTCGTTTCGTGATACAAGTCAACGGATGCAAATCACTCCAGAGATGGTGGCGCGATGGCGGAGCGGGCGATTAACTCACTGGATCCAAGCTCGCGTTACCGGGCGGCTTACGCCCGCCATTCGTTGACCCAATTCTACCGAAGCGGTGGGGTCGTGAGTGGTCCACAGTACGAGGGTGAGTTGAACGCCGCGGTTGTTCAACCAGTAACTCGTCGTTACCATAAATGACTGGCTACAACGCGACGGGTCCTGGCTCTTTCCACAACATTTGTAGTGATCAGATCTCCATGTTCTTTCGGTACCAGTCAGGAGGAGCCTGCTTTGCGAAATATAAGCACGAACGGTCCCCTTTTGCAGATCGCCGAATGTCGCTGAATCCTTAGAATGCGCAGGTAATCCGCTTAAATGCGGCGGGGAATTCGCATCGAGATGAAACATCTGGATCAGCGGATCATTTGCCACAGGGGCATTCGTTGTTCGCTGTGTCGTTTTTGAGGCAGGGAGTCGGGTGTTCCGCAAACTGTGCCATCCCGCGCGTGGCCAAATGCCTCAGATCAATTCTTAGGCGACTAAGGCGGGGGTGCTTCCGTGCCGGCTCATATGCTGATCCCGTATCCCGCATCAGTGCATTCTGGTGGATTAGACTGCGACCGCAGGGATTCTAAGCGTCAGTTGGGGGTGCCTCACGTGTGCCGAACAATGGATGGCAAGCCGACCGTAAATGATGTTGCAACCGCAAAAATTTTGGTGCCGTGAGAGGAAAATCGGCAAATTCAGGGCACACTTTTGGGCACAGTGGAATTCAATGTTCTGAATCGAGTTGATTCCAAATAGATTTATCTCTGGTGCCGGGAGGGGGGTTGAGGGTACCGGGACATTGTTTACATTCTGGACCGGGGACATGGTTTACAACCCCCTTGCGGCGAAAGTGGCTCTGGTTGCGGGTTTGCGGCGGGGTTTGCCGGTCTTAAAGTTATAACAGTCGCAATCGAAGCCGTGGGAATGTGCGAAATCCTGAAGGGATTTCCAAGGGGTGTGGAAAGGGTGGAAAGCCGGCCTCTTGGCTTTCCAGGCTTTCCATGCCCCGCCATTTCCATGGCTTGCTTCATGTGCGTTGCACCGCTCGGAACCGCATGTCCGCGCTGTTAAACTCGCCAAGCTCCGTGGTCTGGAAGAAGACCCGGTGCACATCTTCGTCCATCTGCTCGAGCCCGATGTCTTCGTTGCGAAGAACTTCGCTGACGAATACGCGGCCTTTATGCCAACTGATGTCTCCGCTGTTGTTCACTCGTCTGGTCAGGAACGACTTGGGATATTGGAAGCTCGCCACGCTGCTCGGGAACATCCGAGCACTGGGCACATAAATGCTGCCTGGCGTCTCGTTGCCGAGAGCCTCATGAGGACGCTCATGGTTAAAAGTGGCACGGAAGCGATCGAACTTTTTCTGCTGCGCTATCAGCGTGCCCGCCGGCGGCTTCGCGGTGTCTTCCTTCAGCGTCCGATGCATCCGTTCATGTCTCCCATTCTGCTGAGGCCGTCCTGGCTGAATGCGTTCGTGAATGATGCCGAGCTTCATCCATCCCAGTGACAATTTGGACAGGCCTAACAGCCCGACGCCCGCGAATGGTGCTCCGTTGTCGGTGCGAATGCGTTCCGGCATTCCGAACTCGCGCATAGCCGCATCGCAAACAGCGTTGACCTGGGCCAAATCCATGCGCGCTACCGCCTGACAGCGGATCAGAAATCGGCTGTGTGCGTCAGTGATCGTGAACGGATCGCACCGATATCCGTCGCCAGTCAGGAAGTATCCCTTGAAATCCATGCACCACAACTGATTCGGAGCGGTGACCATCGAGAACGGTTCCGAACTTGGCGTTGTGCGCCGCTTCTTCCGTTTCGGATTTGTGAGCCCGGCCCGGCTGAGGATCTGGCCCACTGTGCTTGCCGCCGGCCAGTTCACGTTCGGGTTCATGCGCTCCAGTCGTGCCTTGAGCTTCCTAGCTCCCCAAGACGGGAATCGCTTCCGTAGCGCGAGGACTTCGTTCTCTAACTCGGCCGATGTTGAATGGGGACAACTATGCGGCGTGCTCGTCAGGTCCAGCAGGCCTTCTGGCCCAACCTCTTCGTAGCGCTTGATCCACTTGTAAGCGGTTGGGCGCGAGATGCCGTACTCATGGCACAGATCGGTGACGGACATCTCTTCCTTCTGATAGCTCGAAAGAAACTGCAGGCGTTGATCCACGGTTCGAATCTCTTTCCAAGGCATAAACGCATCTTCGTGCGTAGAGCCAAAGCAGGGAGAGCCATCCGACCTCCGCTTTTGTGTAAACCATGTCCCCGGTCTGATCTGTAAACCAAGTACTCAGTACGCTCAGGGTCGAACCCCCCCATGACCGCAAGGGTCGGCGGATTTTGAGTCCAAAACCCGAACTGTTGCAGCAAGCTGCATGTCAACCCACGGATTCGCATAACCTACACAGACTAAAATACCTGCGCGCCAACTCGATTTCGCAGGATGTCGCAGTAAATTGCAGTAACGTCGTACGCGAACATGCACCAAAACATGCACTGAATTTCGGCATCCCATGCGATTCGAATCTGTGAAATCGCCTTAAACGATCTGGAAAGCAGAGCAACATTAATGCGCCCGCTGAAACCTAGAACGCATCGGAAGCAGCAGTGGTGAGCAAGCTATTGCTCCCTAGCTGCTCCCTGGCTCGGTTCTCGAGCCTAGCGCTCCAACAAGCAACACATGACTCATCCCAGCTTCCATGCGCGACGCACTCAGATTGATTTGTAAAAATGGGAATCTGAACGCATGACCGGAGCAATAGACCCCGACAGCAGGGACCCGAAGAAGCCGGGTTTACTGAATCGTTCGACTGATTGGCGCCTCTCGGGAGAGGGCGATACAGGCGGTTAATACCGCCCTGATTGAGCTTTACTGGGAAATTGGTGAGGTCATCAGCCGCCGCGTACCTGCTGCCCAGTGGGGCGAGGGCACGGTGGATCAATTGGCCAGCTAGATTGCCCGATGGGAGCCTTGCATCCGCGGCTTCTCGCGCAGCAACCTCCTCAGAATGAAACAGTTCTATGAAACCTATCGGGGCGATCAAATTGTCGCGCCACTGGTGTGAGAAATACATCCCGACGATCGGCGCTATCGCGTTCGAAAGATTGCCGCAGCCGCCGGCTACATCATCATCCTCATTCTTGTCCTAGTTCTCTTCGAAGACCCGTTTGAAGCAGAGCGGGCTCGCTGTCAGGCTGTTTGGTGCGGGAGTAGTGGTGGCACTACAGGACATCATTTCGAGCTTTGGCGGCTTCGTCGCGATTGGCTTTTCAAATCTCTATAGGATGGGCGGCAGAATACAGGTCAACGACACCAACGGAGACATGGTGGACATCTCCGTCGTGCGGACCACGGTGATGGAAACGCGTGACTGGGTGAGCGGCGATCTTTATAACGGCCGGATCGTTCAAATTCCCCAATAGAGTGGTGTTGCAAGGTCTGGTCTTCAACTACTCCCGGGGATTTCGCTTTGTCTGGGACGAGATCAAGATCCGATTGAAATCCGAATGCGACCAATGGCATGCACGCGAAGTCTGCTGCGAGTGGGCAAAGAGATCATAAGTGACTACCTTGGCGATGCCCGGACGGGATCCACCTCCGAAAGAGAACTCCACCTGTCAAGCAGTTCACTCTTGGCACCGGTAGAGGTGACTGCCCGGGGCGCCAGACGCCACGCCCGGAAGGCGCGACATGGCGCGGGAGGGCGGCACGCGGGATGCGGATCGGCCTGACCGAGCAAAGCGTATTGACCTCCGAATGGAATCCTGGCGAGGACGCGTTCCGTCCACCCGAATTTGCGGAACCATTTTTCGGGGAGATAGAGGAAGTACTCTGACGCGCATGGACGCAAACCGGACGCGCACAGCAAGTTCACGGACTCGTTCAGCGAAAGCAGTACGGCATCGAAGTCGACCGGGCATCGGTTAACAATTTGGCGCGTGACGGGATTGTAAGGATTGTGTTCGATAAGGCAGAAGTGGCCGCCGGGGCGGAGGACTCGCTGGATTTCGCGGGTCAGCGCCGTTCGCGCCTCTGGAGCCACGTGGTGGTAGACGCATACCGCCGTGACGAGATCGAACGCACGCGATGGGAACGGCAATTGGGTTGGGTGTGGCTGTTTGTGCATGGGAAACCGGCGATCGCGGGCGAGCATGGCGGCCGAGGGATCGCATCCAGCGACGCGGTGGAATTGCGAGCCAGCCAGATCGAGGAGTTCTCCACGTCCACATCCGACATCGAGCCAGCTCATCGAATTCGCCTGGAGGTTTCGGTCGTCGAGCAGGCCTCGCAGCACATTCCATTTACGCTGCCAGAAATGGAGCGGATCGGAGGCAAAGCCGGTTCGCAGCGGGTCGCGTAGGAGTTGATCGTAGGATCTTGCAAAACGATCGAACTCAACCTCCACGGCCGTCTCAATCTGGGCGGTGTCAATCTGGGCTGTCTCAATACTTACTCGCATTTTGCTTTCTCTCCAGGATCTGAAATCCGTTCCGGCTATAAACGGGGAGATAGTGACTATGCAGATAGGTTTCGAGGGGAAGAAGATTCTCAGGCATACCGAGAGCCGCAGGAAAGACCAGAGCCAGCGAACGCTGGTTGAAGCTGGTGTCCCAGAGCACGTGCTTTACTTTCCTGGATTCCAGCACGTGAATCACCTCGTCGACCTGCTGCGAAGTGCTGTATCCCGACTGCAGAAGGCTGAACCGCGTGGGGTTATTGGCCTGAGTAAGGAAATAGTAGGAAGGACAGTACGGATAAGCGAAGATTGCTTCGCCGGGAGAGATATACGCATTCAGCGCGGCAAATTCTTCCCCACCCTGAAACAGGGCTATCATGCCCACGCGAGTTGCGACGGGGTGGGCGGTAAGCCCAACGATCCCGTTACATGCGGCAAGTGCGCAAGCGGAGGCCGCGAGCAGAACCAGAAAGGCCCGGGACAGCCATGCTTCAGCACGGCTGAGTAACTGGATACCTGCGATGATGAGCAGGGGCGATCCAAATACGAGGTGGACAATGTCTTTGCGGTGCAGCTCAGAAAGCCAAAGGGCAAAGCCGCAACTGAGTAAGAGAGCAACCTGAGGCGTAAGTAGTCTGGAGCGGCCGGCCAGCGTCGCGCAGAGTAACACTGGCAACACGGCCACATACAGACATGGCACCATGAGTAAGCAGGCGAACAGCGCGGTGATATAGCTGCCGGGCCCCGCGAGAGGTACGCCTCTCCAATTGAATGCGAACGTACCGTACGCGTAAGGTACCTTGTTAACGGCCGAGTAGTGTTGAAGGGGCCAGACGAAAGTGGTTGTGAAGACATCGGTAAGTGCTCCCTGCACGGCAAAAAAGCAGGCTGCAAGTGCCACGGTGGCTAACGCCCCCGCGGCAAAGGCGCATACGGCCTGAGCCATCTTGTGCTCTTCCCTATGCTGCGCCCATACCCACGCCCCGGCTGCGATCAACAGCAGCAACCCTTTTGGCGGATGAACCAGAGCGGTGAGCGCCGTGAACATGCCGGAGATGAGAAGCCACCAATAACTACGATTCTTGGCCCAGATATCAAGGCAGGCAACAGCCGCGAATGCCAGGCAGTTGCTGTCAAGGTGGTGGCTGATGCCGACGCCGATGGAGCTAAACGAGGTAACCACGATCAGTGCGAGCGGCAGGAGACGACAGGAGGACCGGATGCCCACGCACAAGCGATGAATGAGAAACGCAGTCATTAACCATGTCACAAAGAGGCAGACGCGGCTGGCGAGGACGTTCACTCCGAATATCTTGTAAAAGCCCGCGAGCCAGTAGAAGGTGGCTGGGCCCATTACTTCCATGAAATCCCGGCCAAATACCTGTCCCTGTACGATGCGGGCAGCGCCTTGAAGAAATGTGCCCTCATCGGTGCGGGGTAGGAGGATGCGCATGAACGGAAGTAGATATGTTCCGCAGATGAGCATTGCAGCCAGCGAACCGGCAACATTGCTCGTCGCGAATCCGCTTGGTTCTGCCGCAAACCATCGAAGCAGACTCCGAGCGAAGTGTCCCTCGGAAGAGGCCGGAGCGGGTAGCGTTTGCGGGGGGCCGCCGTTGCACACGCTTCCCATCTAGTCGTTCCTCAGCAGGATGCGGAATCCATCGACTGCGCCGATCTGTCTGTATCGCGCCTGAAGGTAGGGCTCCATGATCTGCATCTCCGGTTCGGGTACTTTGACACCGGGAAACACGCTTTTGGCGGTTCTCTCCTGGAACTTGGTATCCCAGACCACAAGCCGCACACGTCTTTGCTCGAGGGTTCGAATTACCTGTTGAAACTCTTCTGCCGGATTGTAGTTATAGATGAGCAGGCTGACGCGGGTTGGGTTTCTAGTAGCGCTGAGGAAGTAATAGTTGGGGCAATCAGGATAGACGAATATGCTATCGCCCGTCTTTGTATTGGCCTCTATGAGCCGGAGTGGCGCGTCTGACCCGAATATCCCGACGCGTCCAACCCGGGTGTCGACTCGGGGCGTAGTAACTACCTGCAGAAGGTTGATTGTCATTAGGCAGACTGTTACGATGGCCAAGATCTGTAATCCTGCCCGTATGTAAGGCTGGATTGTGCCACTTAGTATGCCAATGGATACCAATAGAAGCAGGGGGCATCCAAAGGCTAGGTGGTAGATGTCCATGCGGTGAATCTCGGCCAGCCACAACGACCAGCCTGCGAGGAGGCAGAGAAGGCTGGTTGACGAAGGCGTTTGATCCTTTACGAGATGGGCCGTAGAAGCGAGGATCATGGGAAGGGCAGCCGCAAAGACGAAGGGAATGATCAGAATGCTGGCAAGCGCAATGGACCACCAGCTTGTGTTACCGTGCAGTACTGCCCAGTGGCGCCAGTACTCACTGAATATGCCGAGTCCATAGGGAACGGCATTGATAGCCGTGTAATTCCGCATGGGCCAGATAAGATTGGCATCGGCCAATGCTCGCAATGCACCTTGGCTTAGAAAGTAAAGACTGACGGCGACATGCACGGACACAAATGCGGTAGCGACACGAGCGCAGATTGCGATCCTGGCGCGTCCCGGGACAGGGCGGAGGGCGCACCACGCCGATATTGCGAGGAAGAGCAACACCCCTTTGGGCTGATGAATCCAGAGGGTAATGGCGGCGCAGATGCCGGCGACGTATAACATTTGAGAGTAACTGCGCTCGTTCCAGATTACGAGACACACTACGGCGACCAGCGAAAATAGATCGCTGTCAACGTGGTGACTTATCGATGGCCACTGCATGCCAAACCAGGTGCCGGCGATGATCAGGGTGGGCAGCAATGCGTGCTGGGGAGAGACTCTCCGCGACAGGAAATAGAGGCATAGCGCGATGCCCAGAGATGAACAGAAGAGCCAGACTCGGTTGGCGAAGAAGCTAATTCCAAGCACTTTGAAGAAGAATGCCAGGATGTAGAGCGACCCCGGCCCCATTACTTCGAAGAAATCGCGGGCGAAGACATCTCCATGAATGATGCGTTCCGCTCCATAGATGATGGAGCCCTCATTGCTGCGCGGAAGCATGATGCAGAGGAACGGCAGAAGATAGGCGCTGGCCAAGAGCGCGAAGACGATGTAGTCGCGTGCAGCGCGGAAAGGCGGGACGTTGCACCGGGATTTGGGGCCGCGATTCGTCTGCATCGGCGCGGGAAGGGCGACACGCAATGCTGCGTCCGGTGTGCACAGTGGACTCATTGCCAGGTTTCCGCCAGGGCGGCGCCGCCTCTTCGAGAGACTGGCAATGCTGGTTTTACCGGAGTCCGTGTGGGCTGGGTTAGAACGATGGTTCGCTCGGGCAGCTGCTCCGGATAGGTTATGTTACAGGTGTCTGCGACAACATAGAGGGGCCTGAGTTTAGATTCCTCATAGGTGCGTGCGATGTAGTCGCCTGCAACTCCCAGGGCGAAGAGGATCATTCCCGAGAAGGCACACTGGAGAGCGACCAACGACGCCCATCCCGGGACCAACGCATGAGTGAACAGGGCAAGATAGCTAACCCGCAGGAGGTAGAGAAGGCCGGCGACGCCGAGAATTGAGCCGGCAGTCATACTTAGCCTGAGCGGGAGGGCGGAGAAGGATGTTACGGCGGTCCAGGCAAAGCGCACCATTTTGACCAGTGAGTATTTGGTGCGGCCGCTGGCGCGAGGAGGGCGATCAAAGGTGATGATTGCCTCCTTGAGGCCGAGCCAGTCTCGCCATGCCTCGCAAAAAGCGGTGTTGCTCGCGCAACGAACGGAGGGCGCGGACGGCGCGTTTGCTGAAGAGGCGGAAATCGCCGACATCTTGAGTGAGCTGCTGATCCATGATGCAAGACATGCAGCGATAGAAAACGGAGGCGGTGCAGCGCTTCAGCAGGCTCTCGCCTTCGCGACGCGAGCGGCGTGGCGATACGATGTCGAAGCCCAACTCGAATTTCGCGATCATTGCGGAGATCAGTTCGGGCGGATCTTGCAGGTCGCCATCCATGACGATGACTGCGTCGCCGGTGGCAAAGTCCAGGCCCGCGGTTACAGCCGCCTGATGGCCGAAGTTTCTGCTTAGCTCGATTAGGCGGATGCGGCGATCTTTCACCGCAGCGGCGCGAAGAAGAGCGCGCGTGTCGTCCGTGCTGCCGTCGTCGACGAAGATCACCTCCCATGGCCGTGACGCGAGCGTTCTGCGGAGCCTGCTGAGTATCGTGGGGATGTTGCCGCTCTCGTTGAGTACAGGGATTACGACAGACAGGAGCATGGCGCCCTCACAGTAAGTGTGTTTCCACGGAATACGGCGTGATTCAGTTCGATGATTGGGTGGTTCTTGTAAGCGGCTGCAAGGGGGTTGCAGACGTGATTACCAGCTGGCAATGAACCTGGGGGAGGTTCATAGAACCCCGGGGACAGATGGAAGCTAGGCATTGTCAAGGGTCGTGGTAATGCTGGTGATGACGCCGTTGATTGCGGTTGCCGCGCTTTTCAGCGTCGCAACGGCCGCAACGGAGATCAAACCAACTACCAGAGCGTATTCCACGAGATCCTGACCATCTTCACGCATAGTCAGGGAATGGAATTTTACGAGCAACCGGAGCAGGGCATTGTTCATTTGAATGACCTCGCGAGAGTTAGTCCCCAAACTATAGGGCTACACGAGTAAGTGCACTTAGTTGGCCAAATGATGTTCGTGGCTATCTATCCAGCGATCAAGCGCTTATGGGATATTCGGTAATTGCCGGTGTCTACGACCGACTACAGAATCGGGAAGAGGCGTGATGCACTTCGTATACAAAGCGATTGCGGGCCGTTCATAGAGGACTGCATGGGGAGTGGGTGTGGCGCGTGTGGCTGCTGATATGGATGGCGGCTCTCATTGTTGCGGGTTATCGAGATGTGCTGTTACTGTCAGGGTGAGTCAGCGCGGGGA
The DNA here is from genome assembly GCA_963846375.1 of uncultured Acidobacteriota bacterium. Taxonomy (GTDB): domain Bacteria; phylum Acidobacteriota; class Terriglobia; order Terriglobales; family Acidobacteriaceae; genus Telmatobacter. The sequence continues at coordinate 312,728 of CAWJVV010000019.1, read as the reverse complement.
GTAATTGCGGTTGTGCTAATCGAGCACACACGGATGCCTATCGCATGTTGCGATTTAGTGAGCGGCGCTGCAGTCCGAGTTAAGTGGCTATATATCGAATTCGAGGATGGGGGAGGGATTCTTCGTCAGGGCTGGTCTGCGATGTTGGGAGTTAGGTGGGCGCTTGAAGGTTCCCGTTGAGGGGCCACCGGGTAATCAAGCGGACCCCATACTCCGGGTTTGGCAGGTTGAACGTGCTCAGGCATTTCCCAGGGCAGAGTCAGCCACAGGACAGTTGCGACGATAAGTCCTACGCTGCTGAAGGCAATCAGCATTTCAATTTCCATGGTCCACCTCCGGGGAAGATTGCGAAGTTACTGAGGCCCTGCGGCGCTTGCGCCCGCGGCACCATTGGGTAAAAATGTCTGGTCGATCACGAGAGGCTTCTCGGGGGTCATGCTTTCGACCAGCTTTTCGACGGGGATGCTGTTGGGAACGACTGTTCGTCGATCGGCGCCTGGTTTAGGCTCCGGATGGCTTGTTTGACTGGGAGAGTTGGCGCTGAGAAAGGGCTGCGGAAATTTCAGTTCGGGCGGAGGCGAGCCGGCTGGGATCGGGTCTACCAGTTCGGGTGTCACCAAGACAATGAGTTCAGTATTGGCTTTTGTCCGCGACATCGATTGAAAGAATCTCCCCAACACGGGGACGTCGCCGATGAAGGGAATCTTCTGCAGGGTTTCTGTTTCGCTGTTATCGAGTAGCCCGCCGATGACGAATGTCTGGCCCTCGTTCAGTTCCACCTCGGTTTTGACCTTGCGGCTGCTGATGGCCGGCACCTGAAAGCCAGACACCTGGACGGCATTTGTGAAGTCGAGGGAGCTGACCTCTGGTGCAACCTGGAGGCGAATCGTTCCCCTTAGTGTGATGGTCGGAATGAAGTTCAGTCGGATGCCGAATTCCTTGAACATGATGGTGATGGTGGGAGCAGTCCCGCTTGCGCCGCCTTGCGCTACCGGATAGGGATACTCCCCGCCGGCCAGAAAGCTCGCTTGTTTGCCGTTCGCGGCGATGACATTTGGCTGAGCAAGCACCTGAACGGCATCATTCGATTCGAGGGCCTTGATGGAGGCGCCCGCACCCAGGCCTGGGAAGTAAGCGAGCGCGTTCAGTTCATCGGAGAACGTGGCGGTCCCGCTAGACTTAGAGAGAGCATTGCCATTATTCCCGCCGGACGGCGAGCCTCCCGAGATACCGGGAGGAGAGAACTGCTGCGTGCTCACGCCTCCAATGACGTTGCCCAAACCAAGAGTGAAGAGGTTGATGCCGAGGGCCTTCGCTTTGGTCCTGTCGACGCTTGCGAACCGCACCTTGAGAAGGATCTGTTTCTCCGGAGCCGGGACGTCAACATAGAGAAGGTTGACCACCCTGGACGCGGGGGTTGGGCCGCCAGTCTTGGACGAACCTGAATCCGGGGCGTTGCCGGCACCCAATGCAGTAGAGGCTATTTGAACCGCGCGATCGGCGCTGGCCAAGTCGTGGACACGGCCACGCAGGAAGAGGTAGCCGTTGTCCAACGCTATTTTGATTGGATCGTTGGGGAACTCGAGTTCGAGTTCCCGGCGAGCCGCATCGAGGTGGCTATTCACCTCAGAGATATCCGACAGCACATTGACGTTGATTACTTCGCGATCGGTTCCACGCTTCCAGACAATCAGATTGGTTTTTCCCGGAGTCTTTCCACTCAGCAACACCTCAGTCGGGCTTACTGCGGTGGCCTCAAGCACGTCATTCAGGCCGATGGAAATTCTTACTACAGGATGGTCAAAGTCCATCACCATGGACTTACCGGCGATAACGGAGACTTCGTTGACCGGCCTGGGCTCGGCAGTTGATTGCTGTGCCTCAGATGCAAGTCCGCTCGTTAAAGCAGCAAACAGACTCAGAGTGGAAAGAACTTGCGTGTATAGAATTCCGCGGCGCCGCCTCATTGTTTTGCCCCCGGCGCCGCAAAGGTTGTGGCACTTCCCTTCGCACCTTTCAGTACTTCCACGGTGAAGACTTCAGGCGAGGCCTTCTTTGGCTCTCGTTGAACGATCTCCGGCCGGGGTCTTGCTATCGCGTCCGAGAAGAGGTGGCCCATTGAATTGCCGTTCACGCGCGCGATCTCGGTGTCCAGTGGATTCCTCAGCACCAGTTGAATTCGCGTTTGACTGCTGGCGAGGCTGAGACTCTCAGCCTGGTCGGGGGTGACCAGCAGATTGACGACCTGCACCTGCTGCGGCTTTCCCTGCGCGTCCTTTTCAAAGTCGGTTCCCGCGGACTTTACTTCGATGTTCTGAAGAAGAGTCCGCACCTGCGGTCCGTCAGTTGAGCCGACGGCTCCCGGCGGAACTCCGGATATCAACACATCGACGCGCATGCCAGGCGTGACGAAACCCGCCACACCGACAACCTCATCAACGCGCACCGCGCAAACGCGCATGCCCCGGGGAATGGTGACCGCGAGCCCTCCTCCGGAGCCCGCAGGAGCCAACCGATGCTCCAGGATCGGTTCCCCGGGGTAGAAGTCGGACAGGACACCGCGGCCGATCGCGCTTCTGGAATCCAGAATGGCTCCTTCGGGAGCAGCGCCGATGATTTCGATGGTCTTGACATCTTTGGGTGTAAGTACAGCGCCGATTTTGATGTTCGATGCAGCGGCGACAACCACCACTCCTCGCCGCTGCGAGTTGGACGTGAGGCGTCCTGCGATCAGGCGCGAGATCCCCAAGGTTGAGAGACTCGCTACGACAAATGCAATGAGAAGGATGACACTGGTCCTTCGATTCATGGAAAGCCGCCCTTCGGCAATGACCTTTGCAATTAGCCTGCCAATCAAGTTAATCGTCTCTCTCGGTCTAAAGCGGCAGTTATAGATGCGGCGATGTGTTGCTGTCGTCTTTTGTAGACAACGCGGAATGAGTTCTTGTTGTCAGACGAGAACACGAACCGCGCCACGGCGCACTTATTGTTTGCGCAGTAAGCGCGTCCGGCCAGTTAGCAGGATTGTCAGGCCGTTTATAGACTGGCCTGGAAGCGGAGGCGCTTGGACCGGGAGCCGGGATATCAGCTACTGCGCGATGGTCATGACGGCCTTACTGGATACCGACATGGCTTGAGAGGTTACAAAGGGAAGCGGCAAGCCGACCACGTAGGTAGCCTGCACGATCACAGTACAGTTGGGACTATTGACTCCGTTCTGCGTGTCGCAACTGCCACCTGTGGATGTGGTCCCCGGCCACGTTGTGGAGACGGTGAGATTCCCAAGATTCAGGCCTCCGGGCAGGTTTGACGCGATAAACCGCGAAACATCTGTGCTGGTCGCACTGCAACTAACCGCGGAGACGGACTGGCATGCGGTGCCTTTCCAATCGGAGCCCCGGACGATGGCGTAGCGGGCGCCATCGTTGGCCGCGTTGGTAACAAAGTGAGCCGCATACATAACATAGGCAAAGTAAACGACGGCAAAGAAGACAGCAAGCAGAATGGGGATGCAAAGAGCAAACTCGACCAGTTGACTTCCGTCACTCTCTTCGAGCGCGCGCCTCCAGCGGATATACCTGGACGATTCTCTCTTTGTATGCATACTTCAACCTCCAGCTCAGTCGCCACCAACGCGCATCCGTGTCTTGCTTGAGAACGTTGATACGGAAGGGAGCCCGGGAAAGGTGATGATTGGGGAGTAGGACGCGGTGACGGAGACATCGACGTAGTTAACATAGTTGGACGTGCAGGAAGGCGGTGTGCCGCAACCGGAAACGACGGAACTGCCATCAGAGCACTCGCAACCAGAAGTTGCGGAGGCGTTGAATCCGGACAGATTGGACGATCCGTTCTTGGCAGCGAGCTGCATTCCCGCGGTGTCAGTGGGGTTGTGGATGCCGTACATGGCGCCGCTCTGTGCGGCCGCGGAGAGTTGAATGCCGGTGTAGAATGCTTCTCCCAAGTCAACACCCGCCGCGAGAATCAGAAGCAGAACGGGGAGAACCAGTGCCAGTTCAATAATGTTGGAGCCTTCTGTGTTGGTCAGAATGCGAAATGCATAAGACATGCGCATAACCCGTCTCCTCAAAATCAATGACCGCAGAAGCTACTGCACCAGTGTTGCGTCGTCGCCGTTCAAAGGTGATCCGCTCTGCAGCGTGGAATAATCGTCTCCGAATGAACTTGCCACAGCAACTGCCAGATTGATGTCCTTGGCCACCAGGATGTTATATACGGATGAGCCGGCGCTTATGGCATAAGTGACGGCCGCGCTGGGTAGATAGATAGCGCCTTGCAACTTACTTGCTGTGAGCAGATTTGCGAGAAAGGTCCCGCTTGCCGTGACGCCCTGGGCCTGGTAGAACAGAATTCCTCCATAGGTACCGCTGGAGGGCGCACTTAGGGAGATGTTACCGAGGCTAACCAGGGAGCCGCCGGTGACTGGCTCCGCGACGGTCAGCCCCATGTTTGGCCCTTCGTTATAGAAGGTGACGCCATTGCCGGTGATGTTGGTGAGCAGGCTCAGGGTGATATTCAATCCCCCCTGCGTTACGCCGAGGAAGTTTTTGGTGTCGCGCAGGATGTAGGTTCCCGGAGTGAAAGTGATGTTGGACAGAAGGGCCACGGAGATGGAGATGCCGCCGCAGTATACGCCGGGATTGAAGGTAACGTTGCCGCCCAACGTAACATTGACTTGTTGCGAAGAACCGGAATAAGGCGACGCCGTACTGGTGCCGCAGGGATCAGTGGCATGCGGCGGAGCCGGAAGGTAAGCGAGAGGATCGCGGGGCGTCGGGGCCGTTACGTTGGTCGAGGGCGTCGCCGAGGCCAGACAGAGCAGGCCGCTGCTCCCGCCAGATACCTGAATCCGTGGCGCATACAGAAATGCTCCCACGACGCAGGTAAGCGCGTTGGCGGAGGCCGATTCGTCGACCACCCCGCACGTGGAGTTGACGATGACTCCGGCGACGATGGTTATGGCCGCGCCGGTGGGGTCCAGGGCATAGATGCAGGGGCCGCCGATGCCTTTTGCGGCCTCAGCCCTTGCTGCAACATTGATCGTGCTGACGCCGACGAGGCGGGCAAAATAAGTTGGAACAGCTTCAGACACAATGGCTTCGACGTAGTTATTCTTGCCGCGATTGGGATCACTGCTGATCTGGCAGGCCGGATTGTTCAGCATGAGCGTGACCCCGGAACCCGCAGTACCCGAACAGTTGGTGACGGTGCTGACGGATGCAAAGCCATTCTCAGTGAGCGCGCTTTGCGCGGCAGACTGCATGGCTGAGCAGTTGGTTGTCATTCCGCAGATGCGCACTTCGATTGCTGCGGCCAGGGCGGCTGCGTCGGCGGCCTTTTGAAGATTTCTCTTCTCGAACAGAACGTGCCCGAAGTCGATGCCCAGGCCCAGGAAGGTGAGCAGGAAGACCATCCAAAGCGCGGTGACGACGAGGATCGAGCCTCTCTCGCCTGCGTCCATGCGTTGTTGGTCCATTGCTTCTTGCTCCGATGGGTTCCTGGGATATTTGCCACTGGCAAGTGTGTGCAGTTGATTGTTTCGATTGCATGGATGGCGACCGGGCGGCATGGCGCATCTGGCCGACATGCCGCCAGGCCACTAGTCCATGCGCGAGCGGCGGCGTTGAATGAGAACGCCCAGCAGGACAACAAATAGAGTCCCCGCAACGATCCGAACGATGGTGACATTGTCCATATTTGACCTCCTTTCAATCAGTGATGGAAATTGCCTCGCAGAGAATCCAGGATCTCCATGAGAGCGGGACCGAGCACGACGAGAAACAAGTTGGGGAAGATGAAGAGGACGAGGGGGAACACAATTTTGATGCCGGTTTTGGCGGCCTGCTCCTCGATTTGCTGGATGCGCTGCGTGCGCATTCCCTGAGCATGGGCGCGAAGGCCTCTGGCGATGCTGGTGCCGAGCTGTTCGGTTTGAATCATCATGGAGGCGAGGTGGCGAACGCTTTCGACACCGGTGCGCTCCGCGAATCGCTTCCACGCTTCGGGTCTCGAACTTCCGGCGCGTTGTTCGAGGCGGACGACGGAGAGTTCGTCGGATAGAGCGGAGCGCGTTCCTCCCATCTCATGGGCTGCCCGCAGGAAGGCCTGATCGAGACTCAGTCCGGCCTCGATGCAGACCACGAGCAGGTCGAGCACGTCAGGAAGCTGCAGGCGGATCTCCCGCTGGCGCGCTTTGATTCTTCTGCTCAGCCAGAAGTCCGGAAGCAGAAAGCCGGCTCCGAGGGCAAGCAGGATGATCATGAAGTAATTGACCGCGGCCGCCCCTGTTGCCATAACCAGGATGAGGAGGCCGAGCATGCAGAGGAACTTTGCGCCGTAGAAGATTTGCACCGCGGAGTTCTCGCGGAATCCGGCGCGCACAAGTTTGCGATGGAGGAGAGACACTTCTTTCTGCGTTCGCGGCACGACGTCGGCGAAGTGCCTGACAAACGTGCCCAGCGATGCTCCGGCCCGCCGCAGCGGTTGAGACAAACCGTCAGGATGGAAAGAGGTGTCGAGGATGCTGGAGATTCGCGGGCGTCTCTGGCGATTGAAGACAAGCAGGCCGCCTGCCGCCAGCAGGGTGAACAGAGCGCAGAACGTGAGAATCTCGATCATGGTTTCGTCACACCTCGAGCTGAACGATTTTGCGGATGACGAGGCAGCCCAGGGCCATCATGGCGCCGCCGGCTAGCAGGAGTTTCAATCCGAGTTCGCGCTTCCACAGCAGGCTTTCGAGAGCTGGGTTAATGGTGTAGAGCAGGATCAGCAACACCAGCGGCAAGAGTCCGATGACCCATCCGGTAAGCCGGCCCTGAGCCGTATGCACCAGCACCTGGCGCTTGAGCTTGTAACGTTCGCGAATGATGTCGGCGGTGTTGCTGAGGACTTCAGCGAGATTGCCTCCGGTTTCTCTTTGCACCAGGACAATGGCAGCAACAATGCGCAGGTCCCTGGATGGGACGCGAGTTATCAGGTTGTCCATTGCGTCTCTCAGGTCGAGGCCATAGCGCTGTTCATCGAAGCAGGTGCGGAATTCGCTGCGAACCGGTTCGGCGCCTTCGCGCGCCGCCAGTTCCAGGGCCGCGTTAAAGCTGTGTCCTGCACGAAGAGCGCTGACGATCAGGTCGAGGGACTTAGGCAGTTCCTCGTGAAACCGGAACAGCCGCTGGTTGCGCCGCAGCAACAGGAATCCAAGCGGAGCGAGCATGCCGCCGGCTCCGACAGCCAGCCACAGGAAAGCCCTTCCCGTCCACAGGTACAAGAGGTAGCAGGGAATGAATCCGCAGGCGAGGCATGTCAACAGGAGTTGGCCCACCGTCCACGTCATGCCTGCCTGGTCGATAAAGATCCGCAGGCGCGGGGCCAGTTCCAGGTCCTGAATCAGGGCGTTCATCCAGGGTATAGCGCTATAGCGGATTACCTTCCGGACATCCACTGGAAGGGGGCGCACGGCTGCCGGCGCGGCGATTTCCCGCTGAGCGCTCGTGGAGCGAGGACGAAGCGCTGCCATCATCAACAGCGCGACCACTGCGAACGACGCGGCGAAAACGGCAATTGCGATCCAGTGCATACCTGGCCTCTTCCCTGCCTCAAATTACTTCCATGTGGCGCTCAAAGATCGCCGGAGAAAGCGCGATCCCCGCAATGCGAATCTGCTCGAGGAACCGGGGACGGATACCGGTGGGTTGAAATACGCCAACCGCTTTGCCGTTGGCTCCCATGCCTCGCCGTTGAAATGTGAAGATGTCCTGCATGCTGATGACGTTCTCTTCCACACCTGTGATCTCGGATATGCTCATGACCTTCCTGGAGCCGTCGCTGAGGCGCGCGACTTGGACCACGATCCGGATTGCTGACGCGATGTGCTGGCGCACGGTTCTCTCCGGCAGGTTCATGCCGGTCATGGCCACCATGGACTCGAGGCGGGCCAGCGCATCGCGCGTGGTATTGGCGTGGATGGTGGCCATGGATCCCTCATGCCCCGTATTCATTGCCTGGAGCATGTCGAATGCTTCTTCGCCGCGGACTTCGCCGATGATGATCCGGTCAGGACGCATGCGCAGGCTGTTGACGAGCAGGTGCCGCTGCCGGATGGCGCCCTGGCCCTCCACGTTAGGAGGACGTGTCTCAAGGCGCACGATGTTCTCCTGGGCAAGCTGGAGTTCCGCCGCATCTTCGATGGTTACGATTCGTTCTTTTCTGGGGACAGATTGGGAGAGGATATTGAGGAAGGTGGTCTTGCCGGCGCCCGACCCGCCGGATACGAGGATGCTGACACGCGCGCGAACCGCGGCCGACAATAGTTCCATCATCTCGGGCGATGCGGTCTCCAACTCGACGAGCTTATTAGGAGAGAGCGGGAAGGTTCCGAAGCGCCGGATGGATAGAGACGGGCCATCGAGAGCAAGCGGAGGAATGACGGCGTTTACGCGGGAGCCGTCGGGCAGACGACCGTCGACCATGGGGGACGACTCATCGACGCGGCGGCCGACGCGCGAAACGATGCGGTCAATGATCTGCAGCAAATGGCGATCGTCGCGGAATGAGGTGTTGGCGCGTTCGAGTATGCCCTGCCGCTCCACATAGACGTGGTCCTTGTCGTTGACAAGAATGTCGGAGATGCTCTCATCGCGAAGAAGAGGCTCAAGAGGGCCGAGTCCGAAGACCTCATCAAGCAGTTCGAACTTGATGTTCTCCTGTTCGTCTGCACTGAGCGGAACCCGCTGCTCGGTGATGATTTCTTCGACGACGCTGGATACGGCGGCGCGCGCCTGAGACGAATTGACGCGGGCCAGCTTCTCAAGGTCGAGCCTGGAGATGAGGATGCGATGAACCTCGGCGCGATACTTCGGTAGCTTCAATAGTTCCACGGCGATGAGCTCCTGCGACCGGGATTGATGCGTTCCTCATCGTGGCAGGCCACGCCCATCGGCAGATCGAGTGCATGGGTTGCCGTTGTGGCAACGGGGGCGCCGACGATGTGCGCTGTTTCCGCATGAGCTGATTCAGGAACGCGGACGACTTTTTTTTCACCAAGGTTGAACCAGCGCCGCAGTCCCGATGTTTTTTCGCGCGATGGCTCGGGAGCCAACCCGCAGGCGGTGCGCACCATGGCTTCAACGTGGCGCGCGATGGAAGAATCTGTGGCCACCACCGGTTCCGAGGTGTCCTGCATTCTTCGCATGGCTTTGAAATCGTTGGGAATCTTCCAGGACACGGGATGATTGAGGGCGCGGGACACATCGGCGTCACTGAAGTCGGGTGCGGTGCTCTCATAGCGGTTGAGAACGACCTCAACGTTTGCAATTCCCAGGTTCAGAGAGTGCGCGAGGAACTGGTTGGCATTGCGCAGTTCGGGAATGCCGGCCTGGGTTATCAGGTAGAGAATGGAAGCCTCTCTGTATTCGGCGCAGACGTTGGCGAGATCGAACTTGGAGCCGGCATCCACCACCACGAAATCGAAGTCCTGGCGCGCCAGCGCTAGCAAACGATCCATCGCGCCGGTTGTAGCGGGATAGGCGGGAAATCGTCCGGGCGCCGGCAACACGGCGAGCCCGCAAGGATGATGCGTGAGCAACCTGGAAAGAAAGGCCGAGTCTACGCGATCACAATTCTGCAACGCATCACTCGTGGAATACCTGGACCTGACGCCCAGGTTCAATGCGACATCTCCCATGGGCAGATCCATATCGACCAGGAGCACTCTTTGCCGGGATTGTTTGACCAGAGAGATAGCGAAGTTGCAGGCGATGCTGGTGGCGCCGGCGCCGCCCTTGGCCGCACAGAACACCATCATTTTTCCGAGAGGCTTTTTCAGTTCGGGCGATCCGAAGTGCCGCAGTGCCGCCCGTTCGAATGACTCCTGTAGTTGATCCGCGGCAAACGGCAGGTTCAGGAACTCCCGGGCGCCGGCCTGCATACAGCGCATGAGCAACTCCGATTCCGGCACTTCCGAGTCGGGCATTTTGGAGTAAACCATGACCGTCGATTTACCTGCCGCGCAGACGGCGCGGATGATCTCAATGGAGTAGTCATGATCGGAGTCCAATTCGATCATGACGATGTTGCTCTTGAGTTCGAGGAGGTTGTTCACGTCCTGCACCCGGGGAGGATAGGAAAGAAAGTCATGAACCTGACCAACCCGGCAGCAGCTCAAGGTATCAAGCAGAGACGCGCGAAGGGATTCATCCGGTCCGATCACCGCGATGGAGAGTTGTTCCGTTGCAGGTTTGTCCGAGGGAGGCGTCGCGTTTCCGACTAATGGGTTCATGACCTGTTCTTCTCCGAATGCCGAAGACCGGTACTCATTGAATCCGGCAGCTTCTGGCCGCGAAACGACTTTTGCCGGCGGAAAATGTGTGGAACGACTTTGAGTGCGATTGTGGAGCGCGTGGTTTTTTGCGCTCCGTGGTCACAGAACCTTGCAACGCACATTCCAAATGGGCGGAGTTCAAGAAAACGCGAACCTTACCCGCGCTTCAGGAGGCAGGGAGTGCCGCGGCTTGTCTTCAAATGGCTACAGAGTTCAGGCTCTAAGAGAAGTCGATCGTTATCGCCGCGAATGAGCAAGGCACCGGGCCGCAACTGCGCTCGATACAACATGCGCTCTTATCTATTGGACATTGATTATGGGAAGCGAAGGCGAGGAGGAGCTCTGACTCGCATGGCGAGTTCTACTACATTTGAGGTGGATCTTTGAACCTGTAACCAGGAAAACGTTACGCAAATATGATGAGGATCTGCTTGCTCCCGGTTTTCCTGATAAGGCCTCGGGGATTCCCCTATGTAACAGAAAACTTTCGTATTTTCGGCAAAAATCGTTTCTCTAATCGGCCATTGATATCGAGCAACTACAAAAGGCATCGACCACTCCCATAATCACGCCAATAACCGAAACCTCGGCTCGAGATTCTCTGCGTCCCCCTCAGAGCGTTATCACAATCAAGGACTAACCCGCTGCATGTGGTTAGCTGCTGGCGTTTTTCCAGACGAGGTTTCAGGCGGGCCCCGAGGGGAACGTGGAATGGTCCGTTTTGTGCTTTTATCCGATGACCGAGAGCTTCAAAAGCAGCTCTCGAATGCTGTAGGCGCAGACGTCCTTCTGGAGCGCACAGAAGCGGGGGTACTCGATCTGCTCGCCCGCGGCGCCGGCCAGGGTTGCATTGTTCATTTCAGCTCGGCTGGGGGTCCGGTATCCTCTCGGATGGAATCGGCGCGCCGCATGGCCGATTCGGGCATCAGTGTTTTTGTCGCGGCTGACAAGGGGCTGGAGTGGTCGGCCATGGAACTGGTTCGGGCCGGGGCGGCGGGCTATTTTCACAACGACGGACAATTCCGAACGCTCAAAACGCAACTGCTGCAGGGATGCTCAGCCGGCGCGGGTTTGCCTGACAAGCAGCGCGACAGGTGCAGCTCGGAATTTACTACAAATGCAGACCCGATTGGGCGGAGCCGCAACACCCGCGAGGTCATGGAGATGATTCGGATGGTAGCCGACCTGGATGCCCCGGTGTTTATCCACGGGGAGACCGGGACCGGCAAGGAAGTGATCGCGCGGGCAATTCACAATCACGGGTCTCATCCTGAGCGGCCTTTTGTGGCTATTCCATGCGGTGCAGTCCCGGAGACTCTCATCGAATCTGAGTTGTTTGGCCACGAAAAAGGGGCATTCACGGGATCAGCGGGCGCGCGCAAGGGCAGTCTTGAGGAAGCCGCGGACGGCACGGTTTTCTTTGATGAGATTGGAGAGCTCTCATTACCGGCACAGGTGAAGTTTCTGCGCGTGTTGCAGGAGTGCGAATTTCAGCGGTTGGGCAGCAACCGTTTAATTCCAATGCGGGCGCGGCCGGTGTTTGCCACGCACCAGAACCTGGAAGCGAGGGTTGCGCAGGGAGAGTTCCGTCAGGATCTGCTCTATCGGATTGATGTTGTGCGAATCACGGTGGCGCCATTGCGGGAGCGTGTGGAAGACATCCCTATGCTGGCGGAACATTTTCTGCATCTCTATTCGAAGAAGTTTGGTCTTCCCCGGCCGGAACTGGATGCCGACACGATGATGCGTTTTGAAGAATACCCCTGGCCGGGAAATGTGCGGGAACTGGAGCATGTCATTCAGAGCTCGATTATCATGAGCCGCGGTGAGCGGATCCGGCCACATCATTTGCCGAGCCGGTTGCGCGCCGCACCCGCCAAGGTTCTGGAGATCGACGGCCGATCGCTGGAGGGCTCGTTTGAGGAGCAGTTGGCCAGTTTCAAACTCAGGCTTGCGCAATCGGCGGTGCGAAAGAATCATGGGAATAAAACGCTGGCAGCACGCAGTTTGAATATCTCGCGCCCTTATCTTCATCGGCTTCTTCGAATCGGCGGAGAAGAGCCATTCGGAGAAGAATCCAGTGCGGGAATGACTGCACTGTAGGCGGGCGAAGGCCACGCCCAGCGCTCAACCATGAGCTCATGATCCATCTGAAGACCTTTAAGGGCACTCTTCAGGCGGATGCATATACAGGCTTTCATCACCTGTATGGAGAAGGCATCGACGAGGCCGCTTGTTGAGCACATGCCCGACGTAAGTTCCACGAGATTCATGTTGTCCACGCGTCGCCAACCACGACAAAGGCTCTGACCAGAATCGGGCTCTGCATGTGATCGAGGATGAGAAGCCCGCGCAGCTCACCAGCAAATAGCGTGTTTATTCATGCTAAGGCGCATGGAAGCAATTCACCTTCCGCATCAGCGCGAAAGCTGCAAGATTCAGCATATAGGCACAGAGCAGCCTAGCCTCACCAGCTCTTCAAGGCGAATGATCGCTTTAGTCCCCGATGGCCGGCTCCTCGAGCCGGTAGCCGGTGGCCAATGTCATCAACATGCACCACAACATGCACCCCTCAACCTGCAGAGGAGATGGATGAGAAGGATTGCTAGTAGGGTCTTCAGGCTAATTGTTTGAATTTGACTGTTTTATGTTGATGCGGCGAAGGGGGCGAACCCCGATGACTCGCAAGGTCGGCGGACTTTTGCGAGTCATGGGCTGATGTTTTGGGATTATGCTCTAAGTTATTGATAAGAATGGTGCCGGGAACGAGAATCGAACTCGTATGCCAATGAAGGCGGCGGGTTTTGAGTCCAAAACCCGGAATGTTGCAGCAAGCCGCACGTCAACGCACGGGTTCGCATAACGTTCACAGAATGAGAGACGTGTCTGCACTTGCAACTTTGCAGGAAGTCGCAGTAATAGGCAGTAATGTCGAACTCGAGCATGCACCAAAACATGCACTGAATCTCGGCGTCCTGATGCCCTTCGAATCCGCGGAATCGCCTTGGAACGCAGAGCAACATTAACTCACTGCTGAGACCCAGAACGCATCGGAACGAATCATAGCAACGGTGGTGAGCAAGCTAATGCTCCCCAACTGCTCCCCGGCTCGATCATCAAGCTGGCGCTCAACAAGCTCACTCATTACTCATCCCAGCCTCCATACGCGACCCACTGAGGTCGATCTGTAAAAATGGGAATCTGAACCGATGACCGAACTGATTGACCCCCGACAACGGGGACCCGAAGAAGCCGGGTTTACTGAGATCGTTCGACTGATTGGCGCCTCCCGGGAGAGGGCGATGCAGGCGGTAAATACTGCCCTGATTGAGCTTTACTGGCAGATCGGTGAGGTCATCAGCGGCCGCGTAGCCGCTGCCCAGTGGGGCGAGGGCACGGTGGATCAATTGGCCAGCTACATTGCCCGATGGGAGCCTGGCATTCGCGGATTCTCGCGCAGCAACCTACTCAGAATGAGGCAGTTCTACGAAACTTACCGGGACGATCAAATTGTCGCACCACTGGTGCGACAAATCCCTTGGTCACACCACCTTCAGATTCTGGGCCAATGCAAATTACCTGAGGAACGTGAGTTCTACCTGCGCATGACGGTTCAGGAAGGTTGGAGCAAGCGCCAGTTGGAGCGTCAGATCCGGGCCGCCCTTTTCGAGCGCACGGCCCTTTCGCAGCCAAAAGTCGCGCCAGTGGTGCGAGAAATACATCCCGAGGCTCTCTCCGTTTTTCGCGACAGCTACACACTGGAGTTCCTCGGACTACCCCAGGCACACACTGAGGCAGAACTGCATCGCGGGCTCCTCAATAGCCTTCGGGAGTTCCTCATCGAAATGGGCCGCGACTTTTGCTTTATTGGTTCCGAAGTTCCATTGCAAGTTGGCAATCAGGATTTCGCGCTCGACCTCCTCTTCTTTCATCGCGGGCTCAACTGCCTGGTAGCGGTTGAATTGAAAGTGGGTCGTTTCGAGCCGGAGTACCTGGGCAAGCTAAACTTCTATCTGGAAGCTGTCGACCGCGACGTTCGCAAGCCGCATGAGCGTCCAACATTGGGACTGCTGCTCTGCGCCTCGAAAGACGATGAGGTCGTCGAGTATGCCCTTAGCCGTAGTCTCAGCCCTGCGATGATCGCCGAATACAAGACCCAACTGCCGGACAAAAGAATGCTCGCTGCCCGTCTCCGCGAGTTCTACCTGCGGCAAGCAGGCGAGGGCGATGGGGCATGATCTGCTTCCACATTCCTGGTACAAAGACGGTGGCATCGATTCTACGCGCGCGGGACATCGGCTATCGGGCGAGCGATTGCTGATGCCGGATCAGCATTCCGGAGCTCGACCGCCGGGAACCATCACTATAGAATCAGGCACTTCTCTTTAGAATAAGCCCGCACGGAAGCACTCTAGTCTGGTCGCCTAAGGTACTGATTTGACACATTTGTGCACGCACGGCATGGCACAGTCTGCGGCACAGCTGATTTAAAGCTATGTTCGCTGCCTTTTTTGCGGACGATTTTCACGCATGCGAGTCGACATTAGCGGAGAGCCAGTCGGTCAATCAATGATGAGCTGCGAGCGCTCGATAATTAGCACGTGCAGTCTCACATTCCGACCGGCGCGGAGGTGACCCCGGTTTGGCAACCTTGCGAGTGCTAACGTCCTCCTTTATCACTCACTTCTTGGTGAGCAAGCCCGTATCAGGTTTCTGGGTGTCCGAGAACGACTATTCGCTCAAGTGGAGTCTCGCTGCGACTTGCGCCCAAGTCCCATCGACATTCTTCGTCCCTACGGCACATGAGCAAATTGCGTTAAGAGCTCAGCCAAGGTGCGACAGACGCCGGCCTTTTCCGGGCCTTAGTAAGCAATACTTACAACTACTTACAAGCCGTAGAAGCACGCGTAAATAAGCCGAAATACGCTGCTTTTGGGTAAGTTACTGATTTTGGGCAGGGCACGACTTGTCGATTTTCGGGGCAAAGAACGAACGATCCCAGTATCCCTACTTAGTATCATCGGTGAGTACTGCTCCATCGGATGTTGAAGCGTCCCACAGGATTGCGAGACGTTTCCCAGAAGGAGACCAACCGAAGTCCAGAATCGATTTGTCGAACGATTTGGGAAACGAACGCGGTGTCGAACCATCAAGAGGTGCCAAAGCTAAAGTAAATACATCCTTTTCCTGCCTCACAAACGCAAGAGAGCGACGGTCGGGAGTAAAGTGGGGCAAGGAACCGTGGACGAAACCCGGAAGAGGCAATTCGCCGGCGATCTTGTGCTGATTGAGATCGATGATCACTGCCGTTGCTCGGCCGCCCTGCTCAGAAACGTAAGCGGCCTGTTTGCCATCGCTGGAATAGACAACTGGTGCAAAATGCGAGAGAGGCATCACCTTGTGGGTCGTATCGTCGGCTAATCGCATGCTCCAGATTGCCGGGTCATTCACACTTCTGTCGACGTAATACACCAAGCCATCACCTTGGCTGCAGAACATGCTATTTGCCCAGGTTTTAAGCAGTGTTTTGACGAACTGTCCATTTGTATCGATCAAGTACAGTTGATCCACACCGTCCAGGTCTCCAGCGATGAGGATTCGGTCACTCGAACACGGCGCTGAAGTGGGATTCACCTCGGAACTCGACCAAGATCCATGCTCCTGAACTTCGGCAGGGAACTTCAATGCAATGTCGGAGACCTCGCCAGTGTCGAGGCGGAGCGACACTGGCCACGGATCAAAAGCGAATAACCGGTCGTCGCCTACCCAATTGACTGTCTGCATGTCTCTTGGGAATCTAGCTGCGGATGAGAGCGTGACTCCAGCGGAATCGAAAATGCTAACCTCGGAATTTCCCTGTTGCACCAGGGTGGCGACAGACTTCCCATTCGTCGACAAGGAAATCCCGCTGTGAGGCGTCATGTCGTTGGTGATCTGACGGAATTTTCCCGTGAGAGAGAGCGCAGCGAATTGATCTCCGGGATTTCGGACTCCTGAGTAGGAGGCTTTCTGGAACAATACAAGAAACTCTTTTCCCGATGGCAGCCAGGTCAATGCTGAGACGCTCTCAATTTCGGCCGGCAAAGGGACTTCCTTACGTATCCTGGAAGCAGTTTCGATAATCGTAATCGAAACTTTTTTGGTTTCGTGTGGTACGTCCCAGCGGGGTCGTCTGGTTTCGAAGGCCAAGAATCGTCCGTCGGGCGACCAGGCGGGTACGAAGAAGTCTCTATCTTTTTCTCCCTTTGCGACGATCGCGTCCTCGCTATTGGCGAGAGTTATGACGTGCACTTCGTCATCTTTGATCCAGGCGACTCGCTTTTCATCCGGAGAGATTGCGAGCATCTGCTCCATATTCCGACGGACCAGTTCCGGATCGCCCCCGAAAACTGGCATCCGGTACAGGCTGAACGAATCTGATCCCTTTTCCTTTCGCACAAAATAGAGCTCATCCCCATCCTGCGAGAAGGTAAGACTGTCATAGGTGAGCGGAACAGCCGAAAGGACCTGGACTTCTCTTCCCAGGGTAATATTACGGACCCAGAGAGCGTGGTTTTGGCCAGAGGATCGAACCTCGGCAATTGATTTACCGTCAGGCGAAAGAGAAACCGCGGTAACATCGCCGCTACTCGTGACCTGCTCGGCTGATACTGCCGAGAACGCCTGAGGACGCGGATAGAACCGCCACACCAGGAACCCGGCTGTCGCCGCCATGATTGTGCCCGTAAGAATGAATGGTGCGAACTTGGGGAAACGAAAGATGCGTTTGTACCGAGTCACCGACGCGGCGCGAAGTGATTGTGGATCAGATCGCAATTGCCCCTTCAGTTTGCGCTCTATCCCGTTGGCAGACTGAAACCGGTCAAAGTGGACTGCGGAGTCGGACGGCAGAACTGGTTTTGATGTAGCTGGCGCGACATCAGCAAATTCTGTTCCAGTCCCGGCTTGCCCGATCCAGCCATCGTTAGCGGCAACTGGCAAATCAAGCGGCTTGGCTACCTCGGTTTCGATCGGCGCCGGAACAAGGAACTCGACGGCCGCAATTCCATCCTCTGCTTTTACGGATATCGATGTTGAATCAAATGAAACGAGCGCCAGGAAGCGATACCCGCGCCCTTTCGCAGTCTCAATAAAGCGCGGATTGGCCGGATCGTCGTTCAGGGTCGACCGCACCTTGGTTAAGGCCTTATCGAGCCTTCCATCGAAGTCGCCCTCGGTTTCCCCGGGCCAGAGCACGGCAATCATTTCCTGCCGTGAAACCAGATTGCCGCCGGCTAGAATGAGCAACCCGAGTATCTTGGCAGGCTGGTTCTCGAGGCGCAACCTCGTTCCCTCTCGAGTCAGATCTCCGGTACCGATGTCGAATTCGTAGAACGAGAATCGCACCTTCCGGTTGTCTCGCATTGTCGAGGGCCGCCTGATCGTTAAGCTTTTCGAGAAAGCTTAACAGAACCGTCGCGTGTCATAGTGATCTTAATCAATCACTTGCCCGGGAAGGTTTAAGGAAGGATTTCTGAAGTTGCGCTGCGAGGCAACTTGGTTGAAATTTGGCAGACACGCGGGTCTCCTTTGCACTGACATAATTGAAGTTCCCCAAAATCCTCCAAATCCGCAAACTCTAGGAGGGCATCTGTGTTGAAGGCTCAACCCTGGTGTTGCAATTCAACTGATCGAGGCTCTTTGCGCTGGAAGTTGTTTGCGATTTGTCTAGTCGGTTTGACAGGTGCAGTCACTACCGCCCAATCACCGGTGAGTGGACAGCCAGTTCCAGCCCTGAGTGCCCTCGACACTCTAATGCAGCAACTCATGACCCAATACAACAGCCCAGGCGGCTCCCTTTCCGTATCAGTAAACGGAAAACTTGTTTTCGCGCGTGGGTATGGGTATGCAGACGCTGCAACAGGTGAATTCGTTCAGCCTGACTCGCTTTTCCGAATCGCAAGCAACTCGAAGCCTTTCACGGCAGCTGGCATACTTCAACTCATTGCTCAGGGTAAGTTGAGTTTGACCACCCAGCCATTCGTGAGTATTCTTTCGGATTTGACTCCCCCGCCCGGGCAATCGATGGACCCGCGCATTCTTTCCATCACGATACAAAACCTGCTCGAACATAAGGCTGGCTGGGACGATACTCTTCCCGGTGTCCCGGACCCGCTGTCCGCATTCACAGTAACGGCCGCGCAAACCTTCAACGCAGTGCCTCCGGCGACCCCTGAACTGCTCATACGCTACATGATGGGACAGCCGTTGCAACATGACCCAGGAACTGTAAGTGCCTATTCGAATTTCGGGTACGTCGTCCTGGGGGAGGTCATCAGCCGGGTTTCAGGTGAGACTTACGGCAAATTCATCGAGAACAATGTGTTAGCTCCGGCTGGCGACGTACGAACGGTGTTGGGAGGGACGTTTTTGAGCGAGCGCCAGCCCTACGAGGTTGTTTACTACGATTATCCAGGCGCTCCCCTCGCATCTTCGGTATTCCCCCCGGTAGGGGCACCAGTTCCTGCTCCGTATGGCGCCTTTTCTATCGAACTTTCCGCCGCCGCCGGAGGCTGGATCTCCTCCAGCATGGACATGGTGCGATTAACCGACAATTTCAATGGTCAATTGACGCCATCCGTGCTGCAATCTCCTCCATCCGGATTTGTCGGATATATCGCGCCCTTCGGTCCGGGGTGGCAATATATTTGGTTTGGTGCCGCTCCAGGCGACAACAGTCTTCTTCATCTCAATACCTATGGGTATAGGGGTTTGGTTACGTGGGCAGCCCTCTTTAATACCCGTGACGGTACTGGCGCACAGCCTGACAATGACGCAGACACCCAGATTGCCGCTGTACTGAAGACAATTAACTCCTGGCCTTCGGGGGACTTATTTACCGTCTACCAAGGAACAGGAACAAGTTGCAGCTTCTCGCTCGCCAGCGGCTCACTGCACGTCACGAACGCCAGTACGACAGGGAGTGTTGTAGTCTCGGATGCCAACTATTGTGCATGGAGCGCAGTTAGCAACTCTCCGTGGTTACACGTGACGTCCGGAAGCCTCAGTTCCGATAGCAATACCGTTGTTTTCAGCATCGACGCCAACAGCGGCGCCGCTCGGACAGGAACCATCACGATTGCGGGGAACACCTTTCCGGTGAGCCAAGACAACTTGTTTCCTGCGCTTTCACTATCTAGCTCCGGGGTGTCGTTCGCATCGCAGCCGGTCGGCGTCACCGGCGCAAGTCAGACCGTGACGCTCACCAATTCCGGCAACGCTCCCCTTGCCATCGCCAATATCTCTCTCGCAGGTACCAACGCCGGCGATTTTGGACAAACCAACACCTGCCCAGCCTCTCTCGCTCCTGCAGCAAACTGCGCTGTAGCCCTTTCGTTTTCACCATCTGCCATCGGAACGCGCTCCGCCGCGCTTGCCATCGCAGACAGCGCACCTGGTTCGCCTCATTCAGTGGCGCTTACCGGTACCGGCGCTTCCGACGTCACTATCTCCCCGATAACTTCGATACTCAACATCGCGTCGCCCGGCGGGTCAACTTCGGCAAACCTCAGTCTCACGGCCGCTACCGGCTTTTCCGGAACGGCATCCCTGACCTGTTCAGTCTCATTTTCTGGAACGGGCAACTCGGTCGACCTTCCCACCTGCACCTTGAGCCCCTCTTCGTTAAGCTTCTCCGGCACCACCTCAACCTCCTCGAACCTCGTCATCGGCACGACCCCTGCGCAATCCGCGAGCCTGAAATACCCCGCGCACGGTAAAGGTGGCGGCCCAGTCTGTTTGACGATCGCCTTCTTGCTCTTCCTTTCTAAGCGACACCGTCTCGATCGGATTGCGACCGCTCTCTCGATGGTCCTCTTGTGCGCGATTGTCGGGTGCGGCGGCGGAAACTCAACTGGCGGCACGCAAATTCCTTCAAACCCCGGAACCACACCTGGGTCGTACGTGGTGACCCTTACCGCGTCGACCGGCAAGGTTTCGTCAACCTCCACCGTAAACCTGACCGTGCAGTAGCTTTTCAGTTTTGAATACCATTCCGAAACGCCTGCTCGATTGTCACAGAGGGCCATTATGTCGAGACCGTCGCTGATCCTGTATGCAAGCTTCTCCCTAGTTCCTTGCCTTATGGTTGCGGCTTGTGGGAGTGGCGGCGGCACCTCCACTCCACCCGCTGTTACATTGACGAGCGTTCAGATTTCACCAAACCCGCTTTCTCTTGCCATTGGGCAAACGCACCAAATGAATGCCATAGGGCATTATAGTGACGGTACGACATCGGATGTCACATCAAGTGTGGAGTGGAGTTCATCCCCGACGGCTGGCGCAACGATTACCGTATCCGGCCTTTTGACCGCAGTCGCCACGGGCCCGGTTACCATAACTGCAACACTAAAGAGTGTATCGGGAACCGCTAATCTGACAGTGGGTCCAAAGGCCATCGTGTCAATCGCCGTAACCCCGACCCCACTCTCTCTTTTTGTCAGTCAAACCAAGCAGCTCAACGCCTCTGCTACCTACACTGACGGTACGGTGTCCGACGTCACCTCAACAGCGACGTGGATCTCATCCGCCGCGCAGGAAGCGACCGTGACATCTGCCGGCCTTTTAACTGCTATAGCCGCAGGGGCAGTGACGATAAGTGCGAGCCTAAGCTCCGTTTCCGGAGCAGTCAGCCTGACTGTGAATCCGAACCTTGTCGTCTCAATGTCGATATCCCCAAATCCACCTTCGCTCATTGCCGGTCAGACGCAGCAGTTGACAGCGATGGCGACGTACAGCAGCGGATCGACACTAAATGTGACTTCCTCGTCGACTTGGACCACATCGATTTCCAGTGTCGCGACAGTTTCAGCGTCCGGGCTAGTTACAACACTTTCCGCCGGGCAGACCACGATAAGCGCAAGTCTGAGCGGCGTATCAGGCTCGTTCAGTCTGATTGTCGATCCGAAGCAACTCCTCTCCATCAGTGTTTTCCCGGTAGACCCGACTTTGCTCCTAAATGAGCCTCAACAGTTTCAAGCTGCGGGGACTTACAATGACGGGACGACAGCAGATTTAACATCAAGTGCGACTTGGGCATCAGCGGCCTCAACAACCGCGTCAGTCTCTCCGCAAGGGTTGGTCATAGGACTGACTGAAGGCCAATCTATCATCAGCGCTAGCAGCGGATCCGTTTCAGGCAGCACGAATCTAGCTGTTCAGGCTTCAGGCTCTGGCGTGACTCTAATCTCAGATCTTACTGACAGCCGAATCGCGATGTTCTATGACGGCAGCGGAAACCGCCTCACTTTCTTTGGAATAAGAGATTCCAACGGAAATCCATCTTCGGCAACGGGCTTTCGTTTCACTGCCGCGGATCAGACTTACCAGGACATCACGCTCGATGCGCACGCTCGTCCGTCGTCCGTCATGCTTTCCGATGGATCTCGTTTCGACTACGTGTGGCAGAGCAATTCAAGCGTCATTGTAACTGCATCATCAAGTGACCGGGGCGCCGCAATTTCTACCTCAGTTTCACTGACCTCGGCGAGCACAGCAGCGGCAGGCGGTCAACAGAGAGCCTCCTACGGAGAGCGTCCCTCAATCCCGAGCACTTCCGCGTCAACGTCAGATACCTCTCTTGCTGCGATCGGAGTCTCTAGCTGCACGCCGCAGCAGCCAGAGGATTCAGCTGTTGTGAGCTTCACGCTCGTAGGCCCGTTTGGAGGAGACCCTATCCCAGGCACACTAGCTGGTGCGGGAACTGGCACTTATACGGCTCATATGCCCACCGGACCAACAGCGATATCTAACCTTAGCTCTGAATTCAACGCCTTCAATCAGTTCATAGCCCCTATATGCGGGTTTCAGTCCTCAGTTAACGGCTTCCTTAACGGCGTCACTCTTAACTCAGTGACGTGCTCTCAGGTCACATTAGCCATAATTGCCGCTGGTGCAGGTTTGTCTGCACCAGAAGCGGCTCTTCTTGAGGCCGCTTGTGTCACTTCTGGGCTCGGGCTTAAGGCCGCCAGCCAGTTCTGCAAGCAATCCACGCTAACAAACGTGACCCTCAGCGGCGTTACCAGTTTCTACAGTAGCCTGCCTGTTGATCTGCAAGCCTCCGCCTCCTTAGATGGACAAACTCAACAAAACGACGTCTTGCAAAAGCAAAGCGGTGGCCCGTTTCAAAGCGTGCCGCCGATCAATTTTGCCTGCCCAAACGTAGCGAGAGTAGCTGTTACCCCACCGACGGCGTCCACGGACATAGGGATATCGATTCCCGAACTGTCAACGTCATACGACGCGAGTGGGAAGCTCTTAACATCGTCTGTACTTAATTATGCATGGACATCCAATCCTTCTCCGGATGGGACGGTTGATATCTCTACAAGTGGACTGCCCTACGTTCTAACGCCCGGCACGGCGTTGATTACCGGCAAAACGGCCGGCACCGCAATTGTCATCGCGACAGAAACAACTAGCCCTACAATTTCGGCGTCCTCGATCGTGACCGTAACAGCGCCTCAGCCGCAGCTATCATTGAACGCGATATGGACGGTCACAGAGGCTGCGAGTCCCCTGGAACCGACCGGGTGGAACGGCACGGAAACCCTAGCGATCGCAAACGGCAGCTACTCTTTTACAGGCACCGTGACTGTTGCTTCTACGGATGGCTGCGTTACGACACGCACCGAATCCAGTTCTGGACCGTTCGTGACTCCGCCTGTTGCTTCACCGCCTGCATCCTTCACATTCCCGGTTACCCTTTACGCTAGATGGACAAACACCAACGCTTCTGCTGGATGTGAGAATGATGGAGGAAATGGTTCTTCTGTGAGTGGTGACTATACTGGCACCTCTGGTTGGCCCGCAGCGACTATCCAAGCCACGCCCTCTCAGGGAGGATATACGTTGTCCACTAACACCATCTATGCACACGGAGTTCCCTTCGGAGGTGCACAGACGACGGTGACGGTTTCCGGATTCTTGAGCACTCCTTAGTTTGGCGGCGGTGAAGCAGGGCAGCCGCATTAGAGGCACTGCTCGTCAATCGAACTTCCTGTTTCGTACCTAACGTTTGGTGATGTCACGGAGGGCAGGACATGAAAACTCCAGTTCCGCTTGCGCTTGCATTCCTCGTTGCGTTTGCGACAGCAGGCTGCGGAGGTGGTTCGTCGAATTCCTCCACCTCAGTTCCCCCTTCGAATCCGGTCCCTTCCATTAGCTCGACTTCCCCGAGTTCTGCTACAGCCGGTGGGACAGCCTTCACTTTAACGGTCAATGGGAGCAATTTCATCTCGAACTCGACCATCCAGTGGAACGGTGCCAGCCGCACCACCACGTTCGTCTCCGGAATACAGCTGACAGCCTCCATTACGGCTGCTGACATCGCGGCTGCCGCAACCGCGAGTGTCACCGTGGTAAATCCCGCGCCAGGAGGTGGCACTTCCTCGGTCGCGAACTTAACGATTAGTAATCCATCGCCCTCAATCTCCTCGTTGTCGCCCACGACCGTCTTCGCAGGCGGATCGACGTTTACTCTCACTTTGAATGGGACAGGCTTCGTCACCGGCTCGACGGCTCAATGGAACGGAAACAGCTTGGCAACGTCCTATGTCAGCGCGACACAACTTACCGCATCGATCCCGGCATCCGATATAGCCACCACTGGGTCTGCAAGTGTCACAACCGTAAATCCCACGCCGGGGGGCGGCACATCCCAGGCCGTTAGCTTCGCAGTTAGTAATAATCTATTGCCCTCAATTTCCACGCTTGCCCCTCCCTCTGCTTCTACCGGCGGAGCCTCATTCGCCTTGGTGGTCAATGGAAGCAATTTCGAAGCGTCGTCGACCATATTGTGGAACGGCAACGTTCGGACAACCTCCTACATCAGCGCGACTCAACTCTCAACCACAATTGCGGCCACAGATATCGCCGCTGCTCAAAACGCATTAATTACGGTGGTGAATCCCGCTCCCGGCGGCGGTTCCTCTGCGGAAGCCCCTTTTTCGATCAAGTCTCCAGCTCCCTCTCTAGTATCGCTATCCCCTTCATCGGCAACGGCGGGAGGCGCTGCATTCACCCTGACGGTGAACGGAAACAATTTCCTTCCGAACTCGACAGTGCAGTGGAACGGAAGCCATGGCCAGCCCCCTCTTTCAACCTCTTTCGTCAGTCCCACAGAACTTACGGTCTCCATTCCCGCCTCGGATATATTGTTTGCCGGAATTGCAAACGTAACCGTATCGAATATGGCGCCCGGCGGCGGACTTTCGCAACCCGCCGTTTTCACGATAGATGGAAGTATTCCGAATAATGTCAGCTTTGTGGCGCCGAACGGCAGCGACTCCAATATCGGCACGATCAATGAGCCATATCTCACCATTCAGAAGTGCGCCACGACGATTACCAGCGGGTCCACTTGTGCGGTGAGGGCTGGTACATACCGCGAAACCATTTCGCCGAACTCCGGAATCACGATCACTTCATTCGACGGCGAACCTGTTACGATCGACGGCTCCAATCCGGTGATCGGGTGGACCCTCTACCAGGGCTCGATTTATAAGGCGAGTCTCGCCCTGGGCTCGGGCGATACAAACCAAATCTTCGTTGGGAATCAGATGATGACCGAGGCGCGATGGCCCAACGGCAACGACCTCTTCCACGTGAACTGGGCAACCGCACAGGCGGGCACGACAACTGCACAGGTCGTCGATACAAACTTACCCAACATCAATTGGACAGGAGCCAAGATTCATCTCTGGAGCGGGACCGATCCTTGGGATCCCCAGACCGGCACGGTGACAGCTTCGTCGGAAGGCCAGCTTACCTTTACCCCAGATGGCGCGGAGTTTCCACCCTACATCCAAGCTCAAGCCGGTGGTTACTATTACCTTTATCGTTCTCTCGGTGCGCTGGATGCGCCAGGTGAGTGGTATTACGACCCAACAGCGCTGACTCTCTACTTGTGGGCTCCGGGAAGCGTAAACCCAAACACGCTGAATGTTCTAGCCAAACAGCGGCAATACGCCTTCGACCTGAGTGCTCGATCGAACGTGACAATTCAGTACGTGAATCTGTTCTCGAGCACCATCGACATGGATGCGTCTAGTTCGAATAATACTTTGCAAGGGATCAACGCTCAATATGTCTCGCAGTTTACTGATCTTACAGATGTATCAGGTTATCCGCATTCTTATTGGTATGATTACACTTCGGCAAGTGGCATCATCATCAACGGCGCAGGAAATACACTCGAAGACAGCACGATTGAATACAGTGCGGGAAACGGCGTTGCGCTATCTGGAAACAACAATGCTATCCGAAATAACCTGATTCGGTACGTCGACTATGCGGAAAATAACTGCTCCGGAATCACCCTCACATTTCAAGCCGGTGGTGGCAACGAAATCCAGAACAACACCATTCACAGTGAAGCGAGGGATGGGATCGACTATCTTGCTGGCACAAATGAGGACATCGGTTACAACAACTTCTTCGATGCGATGATGGTCTCTCGTGACGGTGGAGAAATCTACGCCGGAGCCCCCGGTACAGGGACACGCATCCACAATAACTGGCTCCACGACACACAGGCACTGATTCCCGGTCCCGCTGATAATTATCCGCTTGCAGGAGTTTACCTTGACGAAGACTCCAGCGGTTGGCAGGTCAGTCAGAATGAAATCTGGAACAATCAGTACTTCAATATTCTTCTGAATTTCTCGAATACTGGGATTACCTCTCCAAATGACGACATGGTCGCAAACAATACCATTCCAGACATCAACAGCACAGGAGGAATTCAAACAGACCTAAACACGACCTGCGGAACAACGCAGATCGTGAACAATCTCGTTCTGATTCCAGTGACTCAGGCAGGCACGGTCTGCGCGGCAACCAACAACAGTTCGACGGCTCCCGGCGCGACGCAGATGAATGCTTTGACACAGGTTGGCTGCAATTTTCGCGGTTGTTCTTCTGAAGGGCCACCCACGATTCTGGGAACCTCAGTTTCCGTCTCAATTGCCGTCCAGCCGTACAACATGACCGTTGCTGTCGGTCAGTCAGCCACCTTCACCGTGACTGGAGCGGGGTCCCCTACTCTTGCTTATCAGTGGGAAAGAAACGGTTCAGACATATCGGGAGCAACCCTCGCAACCTACACGACACCTGCGACGTCCGCAGCAGACAACGGGGCTGTAATTACGGTGACTGTCAGCAACTCCATGGGCAGTGTTAATAGCAATCCTGCCGTACTGACGGTGAACTGATCTGTACTTTGGAGAGGCCGGACGTACCCATGAAGTCGCTGATCCCGTGAGTGAACGAGCAGAATATGCCTCGGTCTGTCTTCTGGCGGTCAGCGTAGGCCTACTGTTCGTAATCTTCCTGTCGCCTAGCTTCAATAATCATAGGACATCTACGGGCATGGCGCATCCAACGAAAACATCTTTTCTCCATTCTTTTGTTATCTCCTGCTTTCGATCGGATAACGTACGATATCTTTCGCACATTTGATTTGAGTTGGAGTCATGGAGGTTGCTACAAGCAGGAGGAGGGAGACCTCTGAGGCGAGCACGATGGAGCCAACCATGGAAGCCGGAGCTGGGGCGGAGAACGGGACCAAGGGGAACCTGGGACCGGTAGTTCAGATCGACGAAGGGCGCATTCAGGCGCATTTGGACGAAGTGGTTCGGTCGACGGTGGAAGAGACGTTGAACGCGTTGCTGGATGCGGAGGCCGACCATTTATGTGGCGCCCGGAAGTATGAGCGCAGCGAAGGCCGCAAGGATACACGGGCGGGCAGCTACGATCGGCGGCTGCAGACCAAGGCCGGGGAAGTGACGCTGACGGTTCCGAAGCTGCGCAACCTGCCTTTCGAGACTGCCACTATTGAGCGCTACCGGCGTCGCGAGTCCTCGGTGGAAGAGGCTTTGATCGAGATGTACCTGGCAGGAGTGAGCGTGCGGCGGGTCGAAGACATAACGCAGGCCCTGTGGGGAACGCGGGTCAGCGCCAGCACGGTCAGCGACCTGAACCAGAAGATCTACGGCAAGATCAACGAGTGGCGCGAACGGCCGCTGGTGGGGAGTTTCCGTATGTATTCCTTGATGGCCTGTGGCTGAAGCGCAGCTGGGGCGGCGAAGTGAAGAACGTCTCGGTGCTTGTAGCCATCGGCGTGGGGCAGAGCGGCTATCGGGAGATCCTGGCGGTGAGCGAAGGCGCCAAGGAAGACAAGGCGAGCTGGACGAATTTCCTGCGTGAACTGAAGCAGCGCGGCCTGAAGGGTGTGCAGCTGTTTGTCTCCGACAAGTGCCTTGGCCTGGTGGAGAACTTTGCAGAGTTTTATCCGGAAGCCAAGTGGCAGCGCTGCGTGGTTCATTTTTATCGCAACGTGTGGACTGCGGTGCCGACTGGCAAGGTGAAAGAGGTGGCCGGCATGCTGAAGGCGATCCACGCGCAGGAAGATGCCAAGGCCGCTAAAGAAAAAGCTTTCCAAATAATAGAAAAGCTCAAGATCATGCGGCTGGCCAGGGCTGCGGAGATCGTCGAAAGCGGCATCGATGAAACCCTGAGCTACTACAGCATGCCCGCCGAACACTGGCGCTGCCTGAGGACCAATAATCCCCTGGAGCGGCTGATGCGGGAGATACGGCGACGAACCCGAGTGGTGGGTGCCTTTCCAGATGGCAAGTCCGCGCTGATGCTGGTCGCAGCCACGGCTAAGACATGTCGCGGCAACAAAGTGGGGCACGAAACGCTATCTGCAGATGAACCGGCTGGCCGAAATCGTGGCCATCGCCATAACGCTTTGCTCCGGCGCCACAATGACCAGAGCAAAAGCAACGACAAAAACAACAACCTTCCTGACTAAGAAAAAAGCAAAGTGCGAAAGACTCTGGAAACTACCTTCGATCGCTCGTCTGGTTTGGGAGTGAGACGATGTCATCGCATCAATTCTCCAGAGTCAAGGCATAAATATCACTAGTACCTTCGTTGCGAAGCAGAAGAGGCGCATCCGATGGGTCTAGCGCCAACCACTTTCCGCCATCGCCGATGACTTGTTGGACATCCTTCAAGTCGACTACCATTTCCGGCTCGCCGCCTTTCAAAGAAATCCTAAAAACCCCTGGTTTGCCTTCGTAGATCTCCAGATAAATAAATTGGCCATCCCTCGACCAAGATGGGAAAAATGTGGGCTTATTGATTCGGAAAACTGATTCAGTTGTAGTTTCAAGATTGAAGATTTTCAGACTGCGCCTGTCGTCAGACTGAGCGAGAATAAGTCGGGCATCCGGCGACCATCGAGGAAAAGCGAAACCATCTGATCCTTGGAGGGTTTTTAGTTGGTGGCTGGTAGCGTCGAAGATTTGTATGATGCTCCGGTTGCCGTTCCGTCCATTTCTCGCGAATACGATCTTCCGGCCGTCGGGTGACCAGTCAGGATCGTCTTGTCGTCCGGAATCGTCCGGTAGAAGAAGTTGGGGGCTACCTCCTGAGGAAGAGATGACGTAAGCCCTATATTGCCCATCTAACATGGAAGTAAACAACAGTTGAGATCCGTCTGGCGACCAACGCGGCTGTGTTGCATATATGGAAGGCCAGCCGCACAATTGCACCGGTTTGCTGCCATCGCGGTTAGCCTTCCAAAGGGTAAAGTCCCTTACGGAGAGGAAGGCTACTGATTTGCCATCTCTCGAGAAGCTTACGAACTGTGCGGAGATTCCGCCGAGGTAGGGCTCTAATCGCTTTGACTTCGAGTTGAAACGAACCAACCCCATTTGGTTGGTCCCACCAACTGCAAAGATCTTCGTCCCATCTTTGCTGGGGATGGGAGTCGTCCATGGGATCGGCCCAGTAGTCAACTCAACCATTTTTGTCCGCCGTCGACTAAACAGTCTGCGCCGCTCATCGAGAGCAAAAATTTGGAAGGTTTGGTCGCCGTCCTTTGTTTCGGTACCCTGGAAGACGAAAAACTTCCCATCTGGAGTCCATTGGCCACAGCAAAGGTATCTAGAATTAGACCAATCATCAAGCACTTCGTGAAGGCCGATGCCGTCCGACGAAATCTCCCAGAGACGAGCATTGACGAAAAATCGGATGGTCTTGCCGTCCGGTGACCAACTGAGTCCATAGCTAGTGCCGGCAGTCACGTGGGCCAACCTGTGATTTCCTGTGCCATCGCTTCGAACGAGGTTGACATAGCCGTCAGCCGTCGAGTAGACAACAGAGTTCCCATCGGGCGCCCAGGCGGCGGAGACGCCGTTGGCCAGATGGCGAGCCGTTCCTCCCGAAGTTTGCACAATCGATATCGGTACTTCTGGCTTGTCGTCCCTGAAATTAGGCCCGACGAGCAATCTGGATCCGTCACGGGAAATGCTCGACCATTCGACTTCGGAAGGAGCGATCGGAATTGGCTGACTTACTCCGCTTGAGACAGCCATTTGCCGAATGCCTGCCTCTTGGAAATCACGTAAGTAAAGCCTGCTTCCGTCGGTCCCAAAGAGCTCCTTGGGGAGGCCGTCAAAGGTGATCTGCCTAAATTCCGATATGCGTGGCGGCGGGACCGGTCGGAGTACGAACCAGGCTACACCTGCCCCGACCGCGATCACCGCTAAGCTGGGCATTAGCCAATGAAGGAATCTCCAGCCCTTTCTTGTTCGCCGGATGCCTTTCGCCTGATCGCCGGATCCCCTGTCGCTAGACGCAAAAGATTCGGTTGCTGCATCGGCACGTTCGCTGGCTTCCAACTCCAGACGCATTTCCAATGCGGACTGATAGCGTTCGTTCCGGTCCTTCTTGAGCGCCCTCCCGATGATCTGTTGAAGTTTTGGCGGCAATTTGGGATTTGC
This sequence comes from uncultured Acidobacteriota bacterium, assembly GCA_963846375.1. Lineage (GTDB taxonomy): Bacteria > Acidobacteriota > Terriglobia > Terriglobales > Acidobacteriaceae > Telmatobacter. The sequence continues at coordinate 282,560 of CAWJVV010000019.1, read as the reverse complement.
CTCGTGCACGGGAATCGGCACGGAATGGAGAATGGCGTCATGAAGAATTGCCACCGAATCGCCGTCAAAAGCCCGCTTCCCGGTAGCCATCTCGTAAAGGATCAGCCCAAACGAAAACAAATCTGTTCGGGCATCGAGTTTCCCTCCTCGCACCTGTTCGGGGGACATGTAGCCAGCCGTACCCATGGTGATGCCGGTGAGAGTCAGCGTCAGGTCGATCGATCTTTTCCGGCAGCGTGTGCGCGGGGTGCTGCTCGCTCCTCGGTTCAACCGTCGTTCTTTGCGTGTCCTTCGTATCGTCCGAGTGGACCTTTGCAAGGCCGAAGTCGAGGATCTTCACCCGGCCGTTGGGCAGCACGAAGATGTTGGCAGGCTTGATGTCACGATGGATGATGCCCTTGCCCATGGGCCGCCTCCAACCCTTCGGCAATCTGTACGGCAATGTCCAGAAGCCTTTTTCAAGCTGGAGCGGGCGCCTTTCGCCGGTGGCCGGGTCATTGGAGCTTGCGATGACCTCGCGCAGGCTGTGGCCTTCCAGCATTTCCATGACGATGAACGGTTGGCCTTCTTGCTCGTTCACCTCGTAGATGGTGCAGATGTTGGGATGATTGAGCGCCGAAGCCATCCGCGCTTCTCGCTCAAACCGCGTCAGGGTAACGGCGTCCTGGGTGAACTCCTCCGGGAGAAATTTGAGGGCCACGGGGCGATTGAGCTTCAGGTCTTCGCCGCGGTAGACCAATCCCATGCCGCCGCCCCCCAGTACGTTCAGCACGCGGTAATGCGCCACTCGCTTCCCCACCAGCGGACCACTTAGCAAGAATGGGACGGGAGTCCCAGGAGACCGCTCTTCCGGGGCCTCCATTTCCACCACGACCAGAAACCGGTAGCCACGGCGGGCCACCGTCTCGATATACCGAGGCTTCTCAGCCGAGTCACCAAGTGCGCAGCGGAGCTTCATCATGGCGGCGTTGATGCTCCGGTCGAACTCGACAACAGTGTCGTTCGGCCACAGCCGCTTGCGGATCTCCTCCCTGGAAACGAGCGCTCCACGCCTCGTCAACAGGATGTGCAGAATTTGGAATTGTTGCTCGGGCAGCCTGGTCGCTCGTCCGCTCTTCCGTAAATCTGCGGTGTCGAGGTCCAACTCGAATGGTCCGAACCTAATTGGCTTGGGCATGCCACCGTCCAGGAGGTGGGTCCGATCGTTGGGCCCGAGTAAAGGAATCATACAACGGGCCGTTAAATCAAGCACTTAGTTAATCATCGGAAAATCATCCCGATATCACATCCAGACAATTGCGGTTTCTTATGGGCTGGGCCAAGGTGATTGCAGTCCCCGATTCCCGGACCGGCCGAACTCCTCACCGAAAGCGAGGTCCAGATGGTTTCCAAGGTCAGGAACACTCTTGCATTGTTCGTGATTGTAGCGCTGATGGTATCCGCAACGCGGCAGGCCCGGGCGCAGATTCTAATCACTAATGACACAGGCAAACTGGTCGGTATCACAGTCGGCCTGGCTGCCATCGGGGTGGGAATCGGGATAGGGGTGTACGTGGCAGTCCACCACAACCCCACTCTCTCTGGGTGCACGTCAAGCGGCGCCGCGGGCCCCCTGCTGCGGAACCACGGCGATCAGCAACCCTACGCCATAGTCGGAGAGGTCTCCGACATCAAGCTCGGCGAGCGGGTGCGCGTCTCCGGCAAGAAGTCGAAACAAAAAGCCGATGGGCCCCGCCAGTTTCTCGTGGAGAAGCTCGACAAGGACCTGGGGCCATGCCCGGTGGAGCACGCCGAGCGATGACTTCGGCTCCGGCGCGAACCCAACAACCTCAACGATTGAAATCACAGAACGGAGGAACCAGATGCGGACCTTTGTGAAACCCATGGGTGAATTGGTAGCGATTGCTTCATTGGCGCTTTCCATCCAGCTTCCACTAGATGCGGCGGAGAGGCACGGGGAACCTGCATTCGTCTCATTCGACGCGCCGCGTGCGGGCACGATCGCCAACCAGGGAACATTCGTCGGGTTCTCCGGCGCCATCAACCCGGCGGGATCGACGACCGGTTATTTCATCGATGCCAACAACCTGGCTCATGGTTTTGTGAGGGACCGTGAAGGTGAATTCAGCATCTTTGACGCTCCCGGAGCCTCGAACGGAACGTATCCCATGGGCATCAACCCGTCTGGCTTCATCACGGGCTATTACTCTGACGCAAACTACACCGCGCACAGTTTTTTGCGTTCTCCCGACGGCGCCCTCACTACGTTCGACGCTCCGGGTTCACTCGGGACCAGCGCAATGAGCATCAATCGTGCCGGCGAGGTCACCGGCTACTCCTTCGGAGCTGTCGTCACTCACGCGTTTCTGCGCACCATTGACGGAGCCATTACAACTTTCGACCCTCCGTCATCCGTTTATGCGGAGGGCGTCAGCATCAATTCCGCGGGAACAGTTGCCGGATACTATTTCGATGCCACCGGAACCGCCCGCGGGTTTGTGCGCTTTCGCGACGGGAAGCTAGTGATCGTCGACCCACCGGGCGCAGTTTCAACCTCACCTCAATCCATTAACGACCGGGGTGTGATTGCAGGAGACTTCGTCAGCACCACCAACCAACAATTCGGAGCGCGCGGCTTCCTGCAATTCCCCGACGGCAGGTTCAAAGCATTCGACTTTCCAGGCTCGACTTTCTTCACCGATGCGACCGGCATCAACGCGGACGGAGAGGTTGTTGGAGGCTACGATGACGCGAACTTTACTTTCCACGGATTCCTGCGTTCCGTTGACGGCAAATTCACCTCGATCGATCCGCCAGGCGCCGTAAACGGAACCTTCACTGAAGGCATCAATCCCGCGGGAGCTGTCGCGGGGAGCTACAACGATGCGAGCAATGTAAGCCACGGATTCATCAGGATGCGCTCGGACTAAACTCATCGAGCCCGGCGGCACTTCTTCCTCTCGGTTTTCGCCTAACCCCGAAAGCTGGAAAGAACAACCTCGAAACGGAAGATCGGAGCACAACAATGCGCAGATTCCCCTTAATACTCGCGACTCTGTTTGGCCTGGGTGCAGTGGCCGCAAATGCTTCAATGCCCAAGTTCGACGCCCTCTACGTGTTTGGCGACAGCTATTGCGATGTCGGCAATCTCTACACTGCAACCGGCAATACCTACCCGCCGGCACCATACTACATGGGACGATTCTCGGACGGCCCCATCTGGGTGGACCACGTGGCGGGTTTCCTCCACGTACCGCTCACTCCGGCGCTTCTTGGCGGCACGGACTACGCCTTTGGCGGAGCCTGGGCAACAGCACCGCAGCCGCTCGGGACTGGTGTGATTCCCAGCGTGCCGGAGCAGGTGGGACTCTACCTGCAACAGCACAGCGGCAAGGCCGACCCCAATGCTCTCTACATTATTGAGGGCGGCGGCAACGATATCGTGGACACGACAACGGGCTCTCCGCAGTCGTTGGGCTACCAGATCGCCCTCAACCTTGTAGCCAGCGAACAAATGCTCCGGCAGGCCGGGGCCCGGCACTTCGTCATCCCCGACCTGTTCAATGTCGGCTTGCTCCCTGTCGCGGCAGGCAAAGCGGCCTTCGCTTCGGCAGCCAGCGTCGCGGCAAACAAAGGCCTGAATCAACTCCTTGTCCCTGAGGAACAGGTCCCGGGGGTGCATATTCTGCGCATGGATGTCTTCAACCTGATGACCGCCATCCAGGCAGACCCGACCCACATTGGGTTTATCGACATCAAGGATCCCTGCCTCACGACCACGTTATGCGACGATCCCGACCACACATTCTTTTGGGACACATTCCATCCCACCTTGTTCGGGCACGCATTCTTCGCGGTAACCCTGGAGAATGCGCTATCGCAGCAAGACAACTGACCGGTCGGTGTCCGCACGGGGTTCATTCTCGGCGCCCCGAAACTTCCACTTACCGGCGCGGTTCGAATGGAGTAGGTCCCAGCTACCTCGGTGTAGGCGATTGCGCTGGACGTCTGAGCCACACATGCGGGGTCAATCTTCCTTCATCTTCTCGGGAGCAATCCCAATGGCAATGGACCGGCTAGAAACATCAGGATTTCACATTCAGGAGCGAAGTCATATGAGAAAACAATTCACACTCCGGTTGTTTGCGGCAGCGGCGATCTTCGTTTTGCTTTTGTCGGTTCAGACCACAAACGCGCAACAGTCCACCACCAATGCGGCCGCCAGCAAAGCTACGGCCGCGCTTTCCACAGTTGCAACCGGGCACGCGGCCAGCGCCGTTGCCGAAGAAGACGAGAAGGCACCTTCTGCCAAGCAAGGCAGCGAAGGGATCAAGGTGCATGGACATTGGGTGCTGGAAGTCAAGAATCCGGATGGAAAGCTGGTGGAGCGACGGGAGTTTAATAATTCGCTGGTGACGGGCGGAGCCTCCTTGTCCGGAGACCAGATCCTTGCGGCGCTGCTTTCCGGAAATGCCAGTGCAGGTGGATTCGGAATCGCATTCATCGCGGGACCAGCCGCAACTGCAGGTATCGACACCAGCTCGTTTTGTAACGCACCTGCTCCCGGATCCCTCACTCCGCCTCAACCGGCAGGAATTCAGTGTTTCGGACTAATCGGCTCGACAAATGAAGCGATCGTCATGTCGCAAAACCAAAACCAATTCTTAAACTCTCCACAGACTGGATTGATTACCACGATGTCATATAGCCCGAACGTGAACATCGTCCTCTCTGGGAATTTTATGGTGTCACCGAGTTACTCGATTACCAGTATTTCAGCTGTACAGACATACACAGCTCTTTGCACGCGTCCAAACAATGGTATTAACTACGTCAAACCGACCGGTTCTGGATACTCAGCTCAGGGTAGTGATATCCCCTCAGCATACTGCACCGCGTTAGGTATGCAAACCGCGATAACTGACCTTCATGGTGGACCCGATGTCGTTCTCGCAGGTGCTCTCACTTCCACTGTCATTCCCAACGGCCCGCTCGCTATTGCCCCTAATCAGATTATTACTGTAACGGTGACACTCAGCTTCTCCTAACCTCCTCAGATCTCGCCATCAGGGATAGCCAAGAAGGAGAGAGGCGATGGCTGACTGCGTTTTGCATGCGGGAATTCTTGAGGGGAACTCTGCCCGGAGGCGCACTCCAAACGGCCGCCCTGACCTAGCCTGGCCTAGGTCGCACTGCCTCGTACTGGTTCTTCTGGTGGCAGGGATGCTGCCGCCGGCGCGCGCGCAGACGCTGCAACTGTCTAACCAAAGCTTTCCGCTCACGCAGCTAGGGCAGAGCACGACGCAGAACGTTACGCTCAACGTGAATGCGCCCGTGGTGCTCATCTCCTTGCAGGTCGCGCCGAGCTATCCCGAATACACTCTGAACGGCATGCCGGGCTGCGCATATTCCACACTGCTTCCAGCGGGAACCGCCTGCACTCTTTCCATCACTTTCGCACCGATGCTTCCTGGTCACGCCACATCTTCGGTACCGATTGGCAGAGCGGCACCTTTGCAAGTGACGTATGTTGACCAGGGCTCAGGAGCTACCGTTAGCGTTAGCCTTCCGCTGTCAGGAACAGGAACAGGGCCCATCGGAGTGCTCTCCCCCGGCCTCATTACTGACGTTGTCGGCAACGACGCGGCCCCTCAGACTGGCTTCGGTGGTGACGGTGGTCCGGCGAGCGGCGCCGTGTTCAACTCGCCAAAGTCGATCGCGGTAGATGGACCGGGCAACATCTATATCGCCGACTCGGGCAACAGCGTGGTGCGGCGCGTGGATGCGGTGACGCACATGATAACCACAATTGCCGGCATCGCACCTGCAACGAATCCCTACTCAACCAATGGCGGTGCGGGCGTGGATGGCGTACCGGCAACGCAGTCTCCACTCTATGGACCGGCGGGCATTGCGCTGGATGGATCGGGCAATCTGTATATCGCGGACACCAACAATCAAGCAGTGCGCCGAGTGGACGCAAACAGTGGAATCATTACCACTATAACGGGTACGCTGAATAGCGGGGGTAGTCCTGGTTGTTGCTACTCCGGTGATGGCGGCCCGGCAACCCAGGCCCAGTTGTATAACCCAGCCGGCATCGCCGTTGACGGGAATGGGAATCTATTCATTGCCGATACCGGAAACAATGCTGTGCGCCGTGTAGATGCGGTGACAGGCGTCATCACCACGGTTGCGGGTGGGTCAGGCACTCCCGAAACAATCAACAATGGGGATGGGGGACTAGCGACCGCAGCGCAACTGACGGCGCCGTTGTCCGTCGTTGTGGATTCGGGCGGCGACATCTACATCGCCGACAGTGGAGACAACAAAGTTCGGCGAGTAGACGCATCCACCGGAATCATCAGCAGCGTATACCAGGGCGCCAGCCCGACGGGATTGGCAGTGGATGCAAGCGATGCAATCTACTACACGCTCCAATCTCCATGCATGGTTTCGGAATTCAGCCTGATTACGACCGCAGAAATCGTAGTGGCCGGAAATGGGAATTGCACAGCCACAGGAGATGGCGGCCCTTCCACTTCGGCCAGCCTTGCTTCTCCACAGGGCATTGTGGTCGATGGGGCCGGCAATTTATACATCCTGGAAAACGACGGAGTCAGGTTTGTTGACGGGTCGCAGACCAGCCTAACCTTCGGGCCCGTGAATGTCGGAGCGGCCAGTGGAGTGCAGAATGTGCTTCTGACCGACGTGGATATTGTGAATCTAGCGAATCTTTCTGCGTCGGGCCAGACGACGACCGGACTGGCGGCTACGACTTCCTACGGCACGAGTGTGGCGCCCCCGTTCATGGTTGCGCCGTATCCAAGTATGAACGGCATTCTCGATTGTGACGCACTGTTGCTCACGCTGACCCCGGGGCAGTCGTGCGGCATATCTATCTATTTCCTGCCGACGGGAGCAGGTACATTCGGCCAGGCCACTTACTACGACGACAACGGCTACTCTGAGGTGAACGGATACCTTGGAGCGCAGACCATTCAACTTGGCGGAACAACTGTTAGTTCGACGCCAACAGTAACGCTTTCGCCATCGCTGCTATCGTTTTCCACGACGCAGGGCACGACATCGACCGCCCAAACTCTTTCGCTCACAAATAGCGGCCCGGCTCCTGTCTCGATCTCAGGAATTTCAATAGCGGGGAGCGGCGCCGCGGCATTCACGCAGACCAATACTTGCGGGACTTCAGTGGCCGCCAATGCGAGTTGCACAATCTCCGTGACCTTCAATCCGCCTGTGCCCAGTTCCGGAGGCTCGTCAGCGGCAACGGCCTTCGACGCAACAATCGGCATCGCGGATAGCGCCCTCAATTCACCGCAAACGGCCACACTGAGTGGAACCGGCACGGTGCCCGCGCCGCAGCCTATCGTCTTGACCGTATCTGAGGTGCTCCATGTATCGGATTCAATTGCGGAAGCTCCATCGACGCTATTGAACATCGCCGAAATGATACACACGGCCGATGCTTTGACTTCGATAACTCCGTCAACTCTTCTCAAGTTGTCTGAGAACATTCACGTTTCGGACTCGCCCGCGCTGGTTCTACCCATCGTGCTGAACATTGCCGAGGCAATTCATACGACGGACGCCATCACATCGCTGACGCCTTCAACCCTGCTGAATGTGGCCGAGAACATCGTAGTCACTGATGCGATCGGATTATCGACATCGAGATTGTTGAATGTCGCCGAGGCCATCCATGTTGCTGATTCGTTGCCTTCCTTGGTTGGGTCGGTATCTTTGTTTTTGAATGAAGTGCTTCATGTTGCTGACGGTAGTGTCGCAGATGCCGGCCAGCTCAGTCCGTTAATCACCTGGGCGAGTCCGAAAGCAATCACCTACGGAACTAAACTGACAGCCACACAACTAAATGCCAGTGCTACGCAAGGGGGATCGACAATTCCCGGAGTCTTTACCTATTCTCCTGCTGCTGGATCGGTACTCGGTGCTGGGTCGCAGACGATCTCGGTTACCTTCAGGCCGACGAACACCAGCCTCTACGCGACAGTGACCACAACGCGAACCGTGGCTGTAATGCCGGCCATCCTCACAGTGACCGCTAAGAATGCCTCGATGACGTATGGAGCGAGCCTACCCTCATTTACCTATGCGGTCACTGGTTTCGTAAACAGCGACGCGCTGGCTTCGGCCGTGGCTGGCTCACCGGCCGTCAGCACGGCGGCTACATCACAGTCCCCAACTGGTACATATACGATCACCACCGCAACCGGCAACCTGACGGCGGCCAACTACAACTTCAGCCTCAAGAACGGTACACTGACAATCAACAAGGCGGCATTGATCGCAGCGGCAACAAATATTTCCATCGTTTATGGGAATGCCATCCCCCCGCTTAACTACACGCTGACAGGGTTTGTGAACGGCGACACGCAAGCAGCCGCGGCAACTGGTTCCCCGGCGCTCTCAACCACTGGAAACATGACCTCGCCGGTCGGTAAATATCCCATCACAATTACGGCAGGCACGCTGGCTGCTGCCAACTACAGTTTCACTTTAAAGAACGGTGTGTTGACGGTGAACATTGCTACACCAACCATCGCATGGGCTAGTCCTGCAGCCATCGTCTACGGAACGGTGCTGGGCCCAGCGCAACAAGATGCGACATCTCCTGTGGCGGGCACGTTTGTTTACTCGCCGGTTGCTGGCACGGTACTCGCTGCCGGGGCGCACACGCTGTCAACAACTTTCAAGCCAACCGATACTACCGACTATAAAACGGTCAACGTAACTGTCGGTCTGACTGTCAGCGAGGCGTCGCAGACCATCTCGTTCACGCCGCCGTCGAGTCCGGTCACCTACGGCGTAAGTCCCATCACACTTTCGGCGGCCTCCAGTGCGAAGTTGGCGGTAGCATTTCGCACTGTGTTGGGACCGGCCAGGGTGAGCGGATCTACATTGACCGTCACTGGGGCGGGCACTGTGGTAGTGGCTGCTGACCAGGTTGGCAATTCCAATTACCAGCCGGCACCAGAAGTGACGGAGACAATTGTAGTGAATCAGGCTACGCCCGCGATCGCGCTGAAATCGTCGGCCAGTTCAATTGCTCTCGGCAAGTCGCTTACTTTCACCGCAACATTGACGGGCAACAGCATCAGACCGACGGGTACCGTCACCTTTTTCGATGGGACATCGGTAACCGGAACGGGAACGTTAAACGCGACCGGAGTGGCAACCTATACCACCAGCACTCTTACTGTGGGACCCCACAGCATCACGGCTATCTACGGTGGCGACATAAACTACGTGACTGCAGTCTCAGGTAGCGTAACAGTCGTCGTCCCATAATCTTTAGGGAACCTCGGCATGCGCGCAGTAAAAGGCGGTGCTTTCAGACGGGTTTAGTCCCGCCATGGAACTGGTTCGTTCGACCCGGCCAGTAGCCTCAACCCCTCAAATCGACTCTGGGGGCGCACCCCGGCGGTAGCGAGCTGGTGACTCTCCGCGAAGATGAGTGGTGGGGGCGCCGCAACCTACAAGGACTTAACTTATGGAATGCCGACCACCTGTTCGGAAACAATCAACTCCGACCTCCCGGCTTTCTTTAAGGGGTAGGTCGATCTCCGTGGAAAGCCAGCGTGTAAACGGATTCGGTTGAGTTTTTTGCCGAAGTTCTGGAAACCTCGCTTATTGCGGTAGCTCTTCGCCAAATTGTTCGAAGATCGTGCACTCCGCGTACCAGTCTGGCCAGTTCGGGTCAGCCTGCAGATCAACCTTTCGTGCTCCGCATGCGCCTTCGCGGCGCTGGAATGCCTGCTTGAGATTGGGGGCCGAGGTGTGCCTCGTGTCGCCGGCAACACGACCGGGAAGGGCATCAACACACACCAAAACATGCACCACCCACCTGCAGAGGAGATAGATGGAAGGATTATCAGAAAAGTGTTCAGGCTAATTTATTGAACTCGAATGTTTTATGTTGATGCCGGGGAAGGGGTCGAACCGTCATGACTTGCAATGGTCGGCGGATTTGAGTGTTTCGCCGGTTTGCGTCTGGGATCGATCTTGCTATAAGTTGTTGATTATAATGGTGCCGGGAACGAGAATCGAACTCGTATGCCAATGAAGGCGGCGGGTTTTGAGTCCGCTGCGTCTGCCAGTTCCGCCATCCCGGCTGGGCTGGAGGGACATTGTGAGTATCGCACAAAAGTCGCGGCCAAGCGGCGGAGCACAAGACCAGGGCCCACTGGGGAAGGGAACGAGAAGAGCAGCAATAGGTGAGCACATAGACAGGCTCATCGCCGAGTCACGCTGGACCGCTTTTTGCACAGGCGACAGGCGCGGGTGCGAATTGTGAATGCCATGCGACAATGGGGGTATCGTGATGAACCCCGCCTCCTCTGTTTCAGTACCCGAGCCGGTAGCCGTCACTTCGGAATTGCTGGCGCAGCATAGCATTACAGCCGACGAGTATGAACGCATCCTGAAGGCCCTGGGCCGTACCCCATCTCTTACAGAACTGGGCATTTACAGCGTCATGTGGAGTGAGCATTGCTCCTACAAGTCGAGCCGTGTCCATCTGAAACGGCTGCCGACGAAAAGCGATCGCGTGGTGCAGGGTCCGGGGAGAACGCTGGAATTATTGACGTAGGCGACGGATGGGCCTGCGCCTTCAAGATCGAAAGCCACAATCATCCCAGCTATATTGAGCCGTTTCAGGGCGCAGCTACAGGCGTAGGGGGCATTCTGCGGGACATCTTCACCATGGGCGCGCGCCCGCTGGCGGTGATGGATTCTCTGCGGTTTGGCCCAATCGTGGACGAAACGGGAACGGAGCCGGCTCTCGTCCAGAAGAACCACTCGATCGTGGAAGGGGTGGTCAGCGGCATTGCGGGCTACGGCAACTGCTTTGGAGTGCCGAACCTCGGCGGTGAGACGAAGTTCGAGCCCTGCTACAGCGGCAATCCGCTGGTGAATGCATTTGCGCTGGGTCTGGTGCGCAAAGATGAGATCTTTTATGGCCGGGCCAGCGGAACCGGAAACCCCGTCATATATGTAGGTGCGAAGACCGGGCGCGACGGCATCCACGGCGCCACCATGGCCAGCGAGGAGTTCAAGGAGGGATCGGAACAGAAGCGACCCAACGTGCAGGTGGGCGATCCCTTCATGGAAAAACTGCTTTTGGAGGCGTGTCTTGAAGCGATGAAGACCGGCGCGATCGTCGGCATCCAGGACATGGGAGCGGCGGGTCTCACCTGCTCCACCTGTGAGATGGGAGCGCGCGGCGGGGTGGGCCTGGACGTCGAGTTGGACCTCGTCCCCCAACGCGAGACCGGCATGAGCGCCTACGAGATCATGCTGAGCGAGAGCCAGGAGCGCATGCTGCTGGTTGCCGAAAAAGGCAGGGAAGACGAAGTCCTCCGGGTCTTTGCAAAGTGGGGTCTCGACGCGGTGATTGTCGGCACGGTAAAGCCGGAATCGCGTCTGCGGATTCGTCACCATGGCGTGCTGATGGCCGATATTCCCAACGAGTCCCTTACCGACGATGCGCCGCTCTATCGGCGGCCGGTCGGCACGTGGAAAGCCCCGGTCCCGTCAGATCCCTCCGAATCCGTGCAATCCAGACTCGACTACGACCACGACTTCACTGCCGAATTGAAAGCGCTGTTGGCAAGCTCGAATGTGTGCTCCAAGCGCTGGGTGCATGAGCAGTACGACACCATGGTCCAGACCAACACCGTGACGGGCCCGGGCGGCGAGGCCGGCGTGATGCGGATTAAGGGAACCGGATCTGCCGGCCACGAGCGCGGGCTGGCTATGGCCCTGGACGGCAACGGGCGCTGGTGTTATCTCGATCCCAAACTCGGCGCCAAGCATGCCGTGGCGGAGTGCGCGCGCAAGGTGGCCATGACCGGTGCGCTCCCCGTTGCGGCTACCAACTGCCTCAACTTCGGCAATCCCGAAAAGCCCGAGATCATGGCACAGCTTTCCGCGGCGATCGACGGCATCGCGGAGGCGTGCACCACGCTCGGCACACCCGTCACAGGCGGTAATGTCTCGCTGTACAACGAGACGCGCGGCGAGGGAATCTACCCCACGCCGGTGCTGGGCATTGTCGGCATTGTGGAGGATGTTACGAAGGTAGTGTCGGCCGATTTTCGGCGTGCAGGCGATGCGGTGCTGTTGCTATGGCCCGTGCCCCGCGCCAAAACGCCCGATCCCAATCTCGAAGTGCCGTTCACGCCCGAGCCGATGCGCTACTACCCAGTCGAAGCCCAGGCCGAGCCTGTGCCCGATCGTGATCCCGAAGAGCCGCCTACTGAAAATGCCGAGCTCACAGCCTTCGGCAGCTCAGAGTACGCCAAGGCCATCCTCGGCGAACTATGGGGCACGCCGCCTCCCATCGATCTGGACGCAGAAGCCGACCTGCACACGCTTTTGCAAGTGTTTGCGGACCGCAGGCTGCTGCACTCGGCCCGGGACCTCTCTGACGGCGGCATCGCCGTGGCGCTGGCGCAGGCCGCATTCCGCAATGGCGTCGGAGCCACCATTGACCAGGAGAAGGCGTTGATGGTGCATCCCCTTTTCGGACTATTTGCCGAGCCGGCTTCCACCGTCTTTGTTACCGCCGATCCCAAAAACCAGGCGGCCATTGAAGAGCTGGCGGACGAGTACAGCTTCTTTTGCGCGCGCATCGGCACCACCGGCGGCGACCGTCTTGAGGTTTTTGTCTATGGAGACAAGTTCATCTCCGCGCCGGTCAGCGAACTGCGAACACCCTGGGCCTCCGCACTTCAAGCCTCACTCCACAATGAGGTGACGGCATGACCCGGATCCTTTTTCAGGGTGTCTCCGGCGTAGCTGATGTTTCTGCATCTCTGAGCAGTCGGCCACTGACCACTGACCACTGTTCACGGTCCACTGCCGATGCAGACGACAAGCTGCGCGAAGAATGCGGCGTAGTGGCGATTCACGGGCATCCTGATGCGGCACGGCAGGCATATCTTGGACTCTACGCGCTGCAGCATCGCGGACAGGAATCGGCGGGCATTGCCACCGCCGATGGACATCACCTCGCCAACATCAAAGGCATGGGCCTCGTCTCGGAAATCTTTACCGACGATGTGCTGCAGAAGCTCCCCGGCGACATGGCCATCGGCCACACACGCTATTCCACCACCGGTGACTCCGCACTCCTGAATGCGCAGCCCATTCGCGTGGACTCAACCAAGGGCCTGATTGCCATCGCGCACAACGGCAATCTCGTCAACCTTGGCAATCTGCGTACCAAGCTCGAGCGCGCCGGCGCGTACTTCCAGACCACGTCTGACTCCGAGATCATCGTGCAGCTCATCGCGCACTCGCGCGCAAGTTCTCTGGTCGACGCCATCGCCGACTCGCTCTCCCAGGTTGAAGGCGCCTTCTCCATCGTGATGATGACGCGCGACCGCATCTTTGCGGCCCGCGATCCGCGCGGCTTCCGCCCGCTCTCGATCGGGCGCATCCGTAACATTGACGGCCCCGACACCATTGTTTTTGCCTCCGAATCATGCGCCTTTGACCTGCTGCGCGCCGACTACGAGCGCGATGTGCTTCCCGGTGAACTGGTCATGGTGACAGAAGACGGCATCACCAGCCGCCAGTATGCCACCGGCTTCCCGCAGACCAGCTGCATCTTCGAGCACGTTTACTTTGCGCGCCCCGACAGCAAAATCTATGGCCGCTGGGTGCAGGAAAGCCGCGATCAGATGGGCCGCCAGCTCGCTCGCGAGTCGCACGTACCCGCAGACGTAATCGTGCCCGTGCCCGACTCCGGCGTGACCGCCGCCCTCGGGTATGCCGAGCAAGCGGGCGTGCCATTCCGCTTCGGCCTTATCCGCAATCACTACGTCGGCCGCACCTTCATTGAGCCCGAACAGCGCGTGCGCGACTTCGGCGTCAAGCTCAAGCTCAACCCCGTGCGCAATCTGCTCGAGGGCAAGCGCGTGGTCTTGATCGACGACTCGATCATTCGCGGTACCACGTCGCGCAAGATTGTGCGCATGGTGCGCGGCGCCGGCGCCAAAGAGGTGCATCTGCGCATCAGTTGCCCGCCTACCATCTCGCCGTGCTTCTACGGGGTCGATACGCCCTCGAAACGCGATCTCATCGCCGCCAACAAAACCATCGACGAGATCCGCGAATTCATCGAAGCCGACTCGCTGGCCTATCTCTCCCTCGACGGCCTGTTGAAGGCCTGCGATGGCGGCGAGAAGAACAGCTTCTGCGTGGCCTGCTACACCGGCAACTACCCCACGCAATGGGTCGATGTGGAAGATATTCTGCCCGCTGCTCTAACCCTCTGACCCGCGTAAGTGGACCCGACATCTTAATTGAGTGAGGGATCGCAACTCTATTCACTCCAGGGATTGAGCACCTTGATCGGCAGCCCTTTGAGGTCGCGAACATTCCGAGTCACAAGAGTCATCCCACGTGTGAATGCGGTTGCCGCGATTAAGGTGTCGATAACGGTCCGAGGCCTCTCCCCAGACCACTCTCCCCAGTAACGTGCTACCGCGGCATCGATATCCAGAACATGATCTGCGAAGCTCAATTCAATTCCAGCCACCCAGGAAGAGAGCAACGCAGCGCCGCTCGCGTCCTTTCGCTGCTTGGCGACGATACCTTTGTGCAACTCACCGACAGTCAATACGCTGATGTACAGAGCAGAGGGATCGGCAGATTGCAGGAACGCGGTCACCCCGGAATCCGCCTTCCTCTTGCGTGTCTCGCTTAGAACGTTGGTATCCAGAAGATACTCAGTCCGTCCGCTCACAAAAGAATCTCTCGCCCTTTATCGCGATCTCGAACAATCTCAAATTTCTCGAACTTTGGGCCGCCCAGCAGATAATCTCTGAAATTCGGCTTGTGCGCGGTGAGGGCGCGGTAATCGGAGACGGAGAGCACGACTGCGCGTTCGCTACCATGGCGCGTAATCACCTGAGGACCATTGGTATTGGCCTGATCGATCAACTCACTGAACCGCGTTTTCGCCTCCTGCACCTGCCAGACTGCCATCTTTGCTCATTCCCCTCTCTGACCATAAATATAGTCATTCTGACCAGAAATGGCAAGCTTCGAGAGAGGAGCGTGCTTCGCCAGATCGCGCGTAAGCGTGTACATGATTCCCGCCGCGGCGAGACTTGGTACGATCAGCCCCCGCAATCCGAGTGCGTAACTGCCCGTGAGGTCCTTCACCCTCCCCATCCACACCGGTCCCACGAATCCCGAGAACATCGTGATAGTGTTCATCGCGGCAATGCCGGCAGCCGCCGCTCGCCCGGCCAGAAACTGCGTAGGCACCGACACCCCCGGCCCCAGCATCGATGCGAACGCCACGAATGCAACCGCGAGAGAGACCACAATCATCCATCCCTCGTGCGCCGAGCCTGCAATCAGAAATGCGCCGCCCATCGCAAGCATGGGAACAATGCAGTGCATGGCGCGCTCGCCGGAGCGGTCGGAGTGTGCTGCATTCAGCAGCATGGCCAGTGCTCCCACCACCCCAAAAGCCGCCACCAGGTACCCCACCTGCGTCACGTTCCATCCGGTAGCAGCCTCTAGAATGGCTGGGGCCGAGAAGTTGAACGCATACGAACAGGTGAGCGCGCAGAAGAAATAGCCGCCGATGAGCCATACATGCGGCGACAGCAAAGCGTGCAGCACGCCGGCGCCGTGCCCAAGATGCGCCTTCGAACTGTCCGCATCCAACTGCTGCTGCAGCGCAATCTTTTCCTCAGCTGAAAGCCACTTCGCATGCGCCGGACTATCGGGCAGCATTCCGTAAATCACAAAACCGAACAACGCCGCCGGCAAGCCCTCCAGAAGAAACAACCATTGCCATCCGGCCAGCCCCAGCCTGCCGCCGAGTCCCATCAGCCACCCGGCCACCGCGCCCATCACCGTCGACGACAGCGGCAGCGCTATGTAGAACCGGCTTATGGCGCGCGCCCGCATGCTCGCGGGGAACCACAATGTCAGGTAGTACACCACCCCCGGAAAAAACCCCGCCTCCGCTATGCCCAGCAGCAATCGGACCGCGTAGAACTCCCACGGCGTGCGCACAAACATCATTGCCGCGGCCAGCACGCCCCACGTCAGCATGATCCGCGTCAGCCAGCGCCGCGCTCCATACCGCAGCATCAGCAGGTTCGATGGCAGCTCGCACAGCGCGTATCCAATAAAGAACAGGCCGGCGCCCAACCCATAAACCGTAGCGCTGAAGTGCAGATCGTCGTTCATCCGCAGCGACGCAAAACTGATGTTCACCCGATCCATGTACGCCAGCCCGTACCCGATGCCGATCACCGGCAGCAGCCGCCACGACGCCTTGCGCTGCGCCGACGCGGCGGCATCCTTCGGCTCGAGCTCTACGCGGCTATTCAACGGATCACCTCGGCGCGGTCATGATCGGCAGGCGCATTAAAGTAAGCAGACTGTACCACAAAGTGGATCTCAGCCGACGATCACAGCTCAAGGAAACGCTGTGATAGTATCCGCTGAGGTTGAGCCGACACTCGGGGTTTCGCACCCCGCCCATCATCCCTGGTCGTTGAGGAGAGAATGCCCGGTTTGCGTCTGCTATTTGGCGTCGTCGTTTTTCTCGCCGCCTTCCTGTTGTTTCTCGTCGAGCCCATCGCTGCCAAGCAACTGCTGCCATTGCTTGGCGGCTCCGCTGCCGTCTGGATCACATGCCTCGTCTTCTTTCAAACCGCTCTTCTGCTCGGCTATCTCTATGCGCATTGGCTCTCCGGGCGCCGGAGTCCTCTCGTCCACAGCGTTGTACTCTTGCTCGCTGTCGGCGCCTCCATGGCATGGGTCGCTCCCGGCAGCATCTTGGGCAACAGCAACCTCGCCCCCGCGCTCACCGTTTTCCTCGCGCTCAGCCAATGGATCGGTCTGCCCTTCATCGCGCTGGCCGCAACCAGCCCGCTTCTTCAGGTGTGGTGGGCACGACTCTTTACCGGCGAAATCCCTTACCGTCTCTACTCTCTCTCCAACCTCGCATCCCTCCTGGCCCTCGCGCTCTATCCCAGCCTCGTCGAACCGAATCTCACCCTGCACGCGCAGCGCCTGGTGTGGTCCATCGGCTTCGGCATCTTCGCCATCACCTCCCTTTCACTCACGCTGCGATCCCGCGCATCATCCCCTGCACCCAACATCGCGACCACAACCCAACCCGAAGCCCCGCCGGCCACGCTCACCCACAAGCTCATGTGGCTGCTCCTCCCCATGGGCGCGGCCATGCAACTCAGCACCGTCACCGCCTATATCACCGCCAACGTCGCCGCCATCCCGCTGCTCTGGATCCTTCCCCTGGGCGTGTATCTGCTCACGCTCATCCTCGCCTTCCAGTTCCGTCTCGCTCTGCCCTGGAACATCATCGCCCGCATCATGGTCGTTCTCCTCGGCGCGCTGGCTTACTCGCTGCACAACACCAACGCCGGATGGCCGTTATGGGTCTCCCTCATCTTCTTCCTCGGCGAACTCTTCTTCGCCTGCATCTTTTGTCATGTTGAAGCTGTCCGGCTTCGCCCGCAGCGCTCCTCTGAAGCCACGCTCTTCTACCTCCTCTTTGCCGCCGGCGGCGCGCTCGGATCATTCCTCATCGGCATTGCCGCGCCCCTCGTCTTCACCTACAACCTCGATCTGCCCGTCACATTTTTCGTCACCGCGCTGCTGGCCTTGCTAATCAACTGGCGTAACGGATGGAACCAGCGCCTCCTGTGGGGCGTGGCCACCATCGCCATGGTCGTGGTCACCTTTATGGTCCGCCACTCCTACGCGCACGACACCACTGTCGCCGTCCGCAACTTCTACGCCAGCCTTCGCGTCACACAGGACCTCTTCAGCTACCCCGGCTCTACCGTCCGCACCCTGATGAATGGCAGCATCCAGCACGGCACCCAGATCTTTGGCACCGACGAGCTCCGCCACACCCCCACCACGTACTACGCGCGCAACTCCGGCATCGGTGTCGCTCTCGATTACTGCTGCCCCGGATCCAACAACGCAGTGACCGGCGCAGATGGCCGCACCGCAGGTGCCGAGAGAAACATCGGCGTCATCGGCCTCGGTGCCGGAACCATCGCCGCCTACGGCCGGTCCGGCGACCACATCCGCTTCTACGACATCAATCCCGCCGTCCCCACTATCGCCCGCAACGTCTTCACCTACATCCGCGACAGCCCCGCCCAAATCGACATCGTCGAAGGAGACGCCCGCAAGTCGCTCGCGTCGGAGCCGCCCCAGCAGTTCGACGTTCTCGCCATCGACGCCTTCTCCGGCGACGCCATCCCCATCCACCTGCTCACCACAGAGGCCATCGCCCTTTACCGCAAGCACCTCAAACCCGGCGGCATCCTCGCCTTCCACATCTCCAATCGCCACGTCGATCTCGGCCCGCCCATCCTCAAGCTGGCGGAATCCGCTGGCATGGAAGCCCGCCGCGTCACAATCGACACCCCCGCCGACCCCGGCGAGTACGTCTCCACCTGGGTCCTCGTCACCGCCGGCCCCCAGTTCTTCGCCCTCCCCGACGTCGCCCCCCGCCTCCACACCATCGCACCCAAACCCGGCCTCCGCGTCTGGACCGACGACTACTCCGCCCTCCTCCCCTTTATCCGCTGGTAACCTCCCGTCCCCGACCTAAAAAAAAAGAGCTGTCATTCTGAGGGCACGGGGCCCCAAACGCTTTTCAGTTTGGGGGTGGTAACCGAAGAATCCGTGGTTGATCCTCCGATCGAACTCCGATGCCTCACCCTCGCGAGCCCGGGGTTCCTGTGTCCCCTGTCACGCGACGTTCACACTTCCGGTGTGATAGCATCCGGTTCTCAACTGATAGACGCCCGGCGGATTCATCTCCTGTTAACGGGGTCCCAGCGATCGGCTTTCAGCCGCTGGGGCGAATCTTCCAGGCGCCTGCCGGAGACTCTCCGCATGGACGAGGAAGACGGCAGACCCGGAGCCTTGGCTGCACAACGCGGCCAACCGGACGCCCGTAAGGACGCCCTGCCGTCCTCTCTGTGCCATCTCCACTCAAATTCGTTTGCCGGCAAATCGCAATTGCCTCCCACGGATTCTTACGGCCCGCTCCAAGGCCGCGTGAGAGAGCACCGTTCGGGGCTGCACCTCGCCCCTTCCAACCAAAACACCACGGGCCGAAGGCAGTTGGCCCCACCGCAGGTGGAGGAGAACAACCTATGAAAACGTACCAGGGAAGTGAGATCCGCAACGTAGCTGTAGTGGGGCATGCGCACAGCGGCAAAACGACTTTAATTTCCGCTCTGCTGCATGCCGCCAAAATGACGCCAGCCCAGGGCCGCGTCCACGACGGCAGCGCCGTCACGGCCTATGACGAAGAAGAAATTGCCCGCGGCACCACCATGCAAAACGCCGTCGCCTTCGCCGAGTGGCAGGGCGTGAAAGTGAATTTTGTCGATACTCCCGGCTTCCACATGTTCTGTCATGAAGCCCGCGCTGCCCTGCTGCCCGTAGAAGCAGCAGCAGTCGTAGTCAACGCGCAAAACGGCGTCGAACCCGTCACCGAGCGCGTATGGCGGTACGCCGAAGAGGCCAACATCCCTCGCATCGTGGTCATCAATCAGATGGACCACCCCAAAGCCGGCGGCGGAAACGGCCTGAGCGCCCTCATTGACGATCTCCACGAACGCTGGGGCCGCAACTGCGTGCCCGTCCAGATGCCCATCTCCGACGCAGGCGGATTCCACGGCGTCGTCGACTTGGTCACCATGGAAGCCTTCCATTACACCCCCAACGGAGACGGCCGCGGCAAAATCACCGGCGAAATCCCCGCCAGCATCGCTGCCCAGGCCAAGGCCGCGCACGAAGCGCTGGTCGAACTGGTCGCCGAGGGCAAAGACGAGCTGATGGAGGAGTTCTTCGCCGAAGGCACCATTCCCGAGCAGCACCTCATCACCGCCCTCCACGAGGCCATTCGCGAAGACCGCATCTTCCCGGTTCTCTTCGTCAGCGGTGAAACCAACGTGGCCACCGACCACCTGCTCGACTTCTTCAAGGTCTATGCCCCCGCTCCCATCGAGCGCGCCCCCATCGCCGTCCACGCTCCGGTCGCTGCAGCGGCAACTCACGGCAACGGCAACGGCGGCGCCGCAGTCGACAACGGCGAAACACCTGCCGGCTCCATCGTTCGCGCCATCTCTGACACCGAGCCAACCGCGGCGCTCGTCTTCAAGACCATGACCGACCCCTTTGCCGGCCGCATCAGCTTCTTCAAAGTCATCAGCGGCGTGGTCAAAAACGATGCAACGCTCGAAAATTACACCCGCCGCGGCCAGGAGCGCTTCTCGCACCTCAGCATCATGCAGGGCCGTAAAGCCGTTGAAGTGCCGGAGATCCACGCCGGCGACATCGGTGCAGTCGCCAAGCTCCGCGAGACGCTCACCGGCGACACCCTCGGCGCCAAGGGTGCGGAGGTCCAGATCGATCTCTTCCCTCTGCCCGAGCCCGCCATGACCTACGCCATCGAGCCCAAATCGCGCGCCGACGAAGACAAGCTCGCCCCCGCCATCCACAAGCTCATGGAAGAGGACCTGCTCATTCGCTTCTATCGCGACCCCATGACCAACGAGTTCCTCATCGCCGGCGCCGGGCAGCCGCACATCGAAACCATCGTGTCCCGCCTCAAAAAGCGCTATCACGCCGAAGTCACGCTCAAGGCCCCCAAGGTTCCCTACCGCGAAGGCATTCGCGCCAAAACCGAAGGCCATGGACGTCACAAAAAGCAGAGCGGCGGCCACGGTCAGTTCGGCGACTGCAAAATCCGCCTTGAGCCCCTACCCCGCGGCGGCGGATTCGAGTTCGCCAGCGAAGTCTTCGGCGGCGCCATCCCCCGTAACTTCATCCCCGCCATCGAGAAGGGCATCGTCGAGACCGCCGCCCGCGGCTACCTCGCCGGCTACCCGGTCGTCGATTTCAGGGCAGTCGTCTACGACGGCAGTTATCACGATGTCGATTCCAACGAAATGTCGTTCAAGATGGCCGGCCGCCTCGCCTTCCGCAAGTGCATGGAGACAGCGAAGCCTTGCCTTCTCGAGCCCGTCATGAAAGTCGAAATCGAAGCTCCCGACGAGTTCGCCGGCACCCTCATGGGCGACTTGAATGGCCGCCGCGGCCGCGTGCAGGGTATGGAAACCAGGGGACGCACCACGGCCATCCACGCTGAAGTTCCCATGGCTGAAATGCTCACCTACGGCACTCAGCTCACATCCATGACGCAGGGCAAGGGCAGCTACCGCATGGAGATGGACCACTACGACATCGTCCCCCAGCTTGTCGCCGACAAGATCCTTGCCAACGCCAAGCGCCCCGTGGACGAAGAAGAAGAATAGATCACTTCACAACCGGATTCTCAGGCTCGGCCTCCCGGGCCTGGGAATCCAACTCACCCTCGATCCCTTCCGTCTCTTGCTCCGGCAGCCGCGTACACTGCGGCGACTCGCACCAATATGCGTACCGGCGAAGATCCGAATCATCCTTGATGGAGACACGCGCTCCGTTCACCACGCCGCTGAAGTGCCGTCCCGCGTTCTGGTCGTACCCTCGAAACGACTGGTCAAAGATCTCCAGCGAAACATGCACGCGCTCTCCGTGATGAAAGAGCTGGAAGTATCCGCTGCTCATGTGGCCGGTCAGTTGGCAATTCTCGCTGAAGTCGTACACGTTAATGCAGGCTTCCGTTACCGTCCCGCCCATCGACCGATGCCCGCGCACCGAGAAGTCGAAGACGAACGACGACTCCGCATGCGTAATCAACCGGCTCGCAACATAAGCCACCACGGCCCGCAATCCAGGCGACACATCAGCCTCCTCTCCGCAACAACTGCATCCGTAATCGTCCACCCGTGCACCGCGTCGACATATGATAAGCAAATGGCATCATTCTACCGGTCGACCGTGGCAGAGTTTTTGTCTCTCACGGATGATCAGGTGCTTGCTCGTCTATCGGTAGGATATGCAAATCGCGGCTATACGAGGCAATACTCGGACCAAACCCTTACCTGGGAACGAGATCTTCGATCGCTTCGCAATTCACTGGAAAAATGTGCTTGCCATTTGCCCTCCGCCATGGATTGGGGCGTCCTTCTCGAATTCGCTATTCCTCGGAAGGAGATGCGAATTGACATTGTGCTTCTAATTGGAGACAAAGTCGTCATTCTTGAAGCCAAATCGGGCCACGCATTTCTTCAAGCACGGCGTCAGCTCGAGGAGTACGCGTTGTTGTTGCACTATTTCCATCGGGAATCTTCTGAAAAAAGGATTATTCCGATTGTCGTTTCACCCGAAGCGCATGCACCCGACCTCGATCCTCTTCAGCAGCACGAGTTGTTCCCGCAATTGGCTGTTTATTGGATTGCTGCCGTCGTTCAAGCGCCGTGGGATTCTCTTGCAGAAATCCTTAAGAGGGTTGCAAGGGATGCGAAGAAAGGCCCTCGTCCGGAGGCCTGGGACGAGAGCCCGTATCATCCCGTGCCAAGCATCATCGAAGCAGCAATGGCCCTGCGCTCTGGGTTGGACATTCGGGAGATTGCCCAATGTGAAGCATCCGAGCACGAGATTCAATTGGTGCGCGACACTATCCAAGGATTTGTCGATCAGGCTCGTTCCAGCCTCCAGCACGCAATTTGTTTTCTGACGGGTGTTCCCGGATCTGGAAAAACGCTTGTTGGCCTGAGCCTTGCGCACGCCGACAAGAACAAAGCTGATGCCATCCATTTCATGAGTGGCAATGGTCCTCTCGTGAAAGTGCTTCAGCATTTCTTCACCCAAGAAAGCAGGAGGTCCGGAACCACTGTTGCTCAGGCCCGGATTGAGGCGAAAACGCTGATTGAGAATGTCCACGTCTTTGCGCGTTATCACACTGAAGACAATTTGAGCTGCCCGTCCAACCACGCGATCATCTTCGACGAGGCGCAGCGAGCATGGAACCGAGCGCAGAATAAGAAGAAATTCGCTCGAGACTATTCAGAGCCGCAAATGCTGTTGAGGATCATGGAGCGCCACCAAGACTGGGCCGCCGTGATTGCCCTGGTCGGCGGAGGTCAGGAGATCAATGACGGGGAGGCGGGGCTCGAGGAGTGGGGTAACGCGCTCTCCGAGAGTGTGAAGGATTGGGTTATCTATGCATCGCCAGAAGTGTTGGAAGGCGGACCTTCCACTGCCGGGCATCGACTATTTGGCGCGAACACTCCGCGCCGAAATGTTTGCACCAGCTTCGCGCTGCACCTGCGCACTTCAAACAGAAGCCTCCGCGCCGAGAAGCTCGCTACTTGGGTCAATGCAGTCATCGACGGCAACCACGCCGAAGCAGCCGGGCTCGGTATAACCGCCAAATTCCCGATATTCCTATCGAGAGACTTGGACGAAGTTCGTCGTCACCTTCGGCAGCAAGGGATTGGACGAAACCGATACGGGTTGGTGGGCTCCTCAGGTTCCGCCCGATTGAGAGCTGAAGGACTCGAGCCGAATTCCACCTTTCATGCGGACTACCCCTGGGAGCATTGGTATCTCGCCGAGCAGTCCGATGTTCGGTCCAGTTTTCAATGCGAGGTATTCGCAACTGAGTTTGAGATTCAAGGACTAGAACTCGACTGGATCGGAGTGTGCTGGGGCGGTGATTTCATCTGGAGCAATTCGGGATGGCAATTGCGCAATTTTCGACCGGGAGCCAACAATCGATGGTTGCGCATCAAGAATCCCGACAAACAAGTCTTCCGAAAGAATGCTTATCGCGTTCTACTTACGCGTGCTCGACAAGGAATGATCCTGTTCGTCCCTCGGGGCGGTGATAAGGACCCGACGATCAGTTCGGAGGAGTTCAATTCGACGGCGAAGTATCTATTGAGATGCGGGGTGACACCACTTCACTCAGCAGCAGAACCAACTCTAATAAGCAGCGAATCGCCGTCACGCTCATTGCTTTTTCGCTAGCAATCCGATCTCAATCTGCGCTACTATCACTTCACCCACCGGCCCCCGCCGGTCTATGGAGGTAACAATGTTTCAGCCAAGCGCCGTACGAATTCGACCTATTCGCTGAACATTGCCTCGGGATTCCCGCCCGCCGCACACCACGGCACCCGAGGATGACTTCAGCCCCGGGCTTTCTGCACAATCCAGCTTGAACCGAACGCCTGCGTTAGCAGCGCGCGCTTGTTTTTTGCAGCATCGCCCCGCTCGCTCGTGTCTAAGCGATCATCGGGCCCTCTTCGCCTTCCGGCCAAAGGCCCATGCTCGCGCCGACACCGTGGAGATCCCATGTCTTCGCTCGAGTCCATCGTGCCGCAGTCCCCGCAAGACCGCACCCAGAGTCTCTGGTCGTCTATCAGAGAGGCTCTGCGCGGCTCTCACCAGGACTACACCCAAGGCAGTCTCAACCGCTCCATCCTCCTGCTCGCCATTCCCATGGTGCTTGAGATGGTGCTCGAATCCCTCTTTGCCGTCGTCGACGTCTTCTGGGTCGGCCGCCTTGGCGCCAATGCCGTCGCCACCGTCGGCATCACGGAGTCCATGCTCTCGCTGGTCTTTGCCATCGGGCTCGGCGTCTCTCTGTCCACAACCGCCATGGTGGCGCGTCGCATCGGCGAGAAAGATCCTGAAGACGCGGCCATCGCCGCCGTGCAGGCCGTCATCCTCGGCCTGCTCATCTCGCTTGCCATCGGAATTCCCGCCGGTATCTTCGCTCCTCGCCTTCTGCAGATGATGGGCGCATCTCCGGCCATCGTGGCCGGCGGCTCGGGCTACACTCGCATTGCTCTCGGCGGGTGCGGAGCCATCATCCTGCTCTTCCTCAACAACGCCATCTTCCGCGGCGCGGGCGATGCAGCCATCGCTATGCGCCTGCTCTGGGTGTCCAACATCATCAACCTTCTCCTCGACCCATGCCTCATCTTCGGCCTCGGCATCGGCGCCTTTCACTTCCCCCGCATGGGCGTCACCGGCGCTGCTCTGGCCACTTTCACCGGACGCAGTATCGGCGTGTTCTACCAGTTCTACCGGCTCATGCGTGGCTCGGAACGCATCCGCATCCTGGTTCGCCATCTCCGCATCAACGTCCGTGTCATGGCGCGTCTGCTGCGCGTTTCGCTCACCGGCATGCTTCAGTTCGCCATCGCCAATTCCAGCTGGATCGTGCTCGTGCGCATCGTCTCCGTCTTCGGCGCTTCGGCCGTCGCCGGATACACCATCGCCATCCGCATCGTGGTGTTTTTCATCCTGCCTGCCTGGGGGCTGAGCAATGCCGCGGCCACGCTGGTGGGCCAGAACCTGGGCGCAAAGAACCCCGATCGCGCCGCCCAGGCCGTCTGGCGCACGGGCCTCTACAACGTAATCTTTCTGGGAGTTCTGGGAGTCTTCTTCGTGGTCTTTGCCACGCCGGTCGTCAGTCTCTTCGTCGACGATCCGGCCGTCGTTCCCATTGCTGCCACCGCACTGCGCACCTTCAGTTGCGGCAACCTCGCCTACGCCTACGTGATGGTCATGCTGCAGGCCTTCAACGGGGCGGGCGACACCGTCACTCCAACCTTCGTGTACTTCTTCGGATTCTGGGTGCTCGAACTTCCTCTGGCATGGGGTCTCGCCGTCGGACTTCACTTAGGAGCCCAGGGAGCCTTTCTTTCAGTCGTCATCGCCGAATGCGCCATCGCCGTGGCCAGCATCATCCTGTTCAAACAGGGCCGCTGGAAACGCCAGAAGATTTGAAGAACGACCAGTCCTTCTCTGCTCTTGCGCTTTCCTCGCGCCCTAAAACGCCGGGTGCCCCAGGTCTCCTGATTTTGGAGACCTGGGATACCTGCGCCTTCGCCCTCTGTATGTCGTGTCCTCCCGCAGCATGCGTAGCGTACAGAGGGATTCCGCGGTTGTCTCTGCTCTTGCGCCGGCGATCCGAGTCGTCACTCTTTGCTAAGAGTTGCGTTATTGCACAATTCGTACATCGCCCCGAAATACGTGATAGTTCTCGAATACCACATCGTTCAACGATCTCTGAAGACCCGGCGCTACCGTAAGCGACGGACAGCCCTGTCCCTGCCCCCACCCCCCAATCGTTTGCAGAGAATGCGCAAGCGAAGAGGTGACGCTCCTGATCGGCAAAAAGTAATCCTTGCCGCCAATACTGACCTGCCCGTATTCCACCTCTATGCCGGAGTTGACCGTGACGTCATTCGGTTTCATGTCCGCCAACAGCATCAGTCGAAGGATTGTTCCGCTCTCGGGATCGATAGCCATCTCTCCGTGATAGGCGACAACCTCGCTTGAGGTTTGGGGAGTGGTCGTGCAGGTCGAGTTTGCAGCAACTGAGTCGTACGTCAGCGTGTAATGCGATTTTTCCTTTGGTACTTCGTAACTGAAAACTGCCTGAAGACCGGCCTGACCCTGTTCCCAGTGGCTCCACGCCAGCTTGCTCCGGGCAGCATCGACAACTACCGTGCCAAGGATCGGTCCAAACACCCCCGAAGTGGTCAGCATTCGCATCCGCGGGTCGAAGGTACTCTTCTCCACAACCTCGCGACCGTCGCGGAAAGTCACCGTGACATTGGAATTGCCAACCAGATGAATTGCCTGGTAGACGGTTGCCGCATCCGGCTTCTGCACCGCAGGCGTGTCTTCAAAACTGCTGGTAACTCGTGTGGCAAAGAAATTAGGCAACTGGTGGAGCGTTTTCGTTACATAGTTCACGGTCAGGGCCAATATCTTGCGCTGCGCGTCCGCGTCCGGCGTCGGTTGGTTGGGAATCTCGGCTGCCGGAGGATCGAAGAAGGCCGACGCGTCCGCCAGAATCGTGAGTGCCTGCCGCGATTTCTCGCCGGGCAGGTCCTTCTCCAGGCGCTCGAGCGTTGCCCAACTCAACCGTTCGTTCAATTCGAGATCAGACAACTGTTTCGCAAGCTCAGCATCAGGAATCCCCTGCGCCGCAGAGAGGGTTCGCTGCAATTCCTCAACGGTGACTCGCTTCGCACCAAACGCGGGCAGGCAGAAAACAGTCAGACAGAGCAGAAGGGCCAGCGAACGCATCCTAACCTCCAGTGAAGACCGGGGCTGGTGACTCCTTTTGACACCCAAAAGCCATGGCTGGTTAGGTGTGTTCTTTCACCTGTTACCTCTGTTCCATCTCATGGTCGGGTTACCGCGCATGCGGCAATAACTACATCTTGGCGATACTTAGGCGGCCGCACGCCTCATCAAGCGCCCCGCACCTCGCCCTTCCTCCCGCCCGCAAAGATCCATCCCTTGCCGGGCTCAGTCGCGATCTCCACATTGCAATAGCCCGCATTGGTGAGCAGCTCGCGATGCTCCTCCGGACTCAGCAGCTTCATGCCCGTCTTGGCGGAATATTGCTCAACGAGTTTCGCCGTCGTGGTGCTCGCGCCTTTATACACTTCCGCAATAAGCCCAAGCTCGCCGCCAGGCTTCAACACACGAAGCAATTCCCTCAGGTCGCCCGGCAAATCCGGCCACCAGAAGTGTGTCTCCACCGCAACCACAAGATCGAACGTCCCGGTCGCAAACGGCAGCCGCGACACAGACCCTTCCCGGATTTCAACGCGGCCGCTCTTGATCCATTCTCTGTTTGTCTTACTCGCGACAGCCACGCTGTCCGCCGAATAATCCACGCCGAACACCTTCCCCTCGGTCGCGAGTACCGCCAACTTGCTCACCGTACGCCCGCCCCCGCAGCCCACATCCAGAATCGTGAAGTGCTTATCAACGGAAATGTGCGCGAGGCCCCAATCGGTCACCCCGGAGTGCCGGGCATTCATGTTGCGCAGGATGAGTCGGCCTAGCCAGCCGACGGGCTTCTGGCATTGCGTTACCCGCGGTTTCGTACTCTGACTTGTCTTCATGCGCTGCCGATCGAAATCTTACTATGCGCGCCTACCCGGTGAAAGACCGCCAAGCCCGAACGTAGGTCATCCCGCACTTTCCGGTTCTTATCTTGGATGGATGAATGGTTCAGCATTTTGGCATGAACATGAGGGGACAGTTCTCCCCCGATCCTACCCTTGACATCCGACAGGAAGGCGCGTAAAGCTATTGTCGAATGTCGAGAGAAGAGGATGCCACCGTCAACTGATCTTCTACAGGGAACACTGGATCTACTGATCCTTCAGACGCTCGCGCTTGAGCCAATGCACGGATGGGGTGTGGCGCAGCGTATCCAACAGCTATCGAAAGACGTTTTGCAGATCGGGCAGGGCTCGCTCTATCCAGCGCTCTATCGCCTTGAGTACAAGGGATGGATACGATCGGACTGGCAGATCACGGAAAACAATCGGCGGGCGAAGTACTACCGCTTGACTCAGACAGGCAAAAAGCAACTCGCGACGGAGTTGGCTACCTGGGATCGCTTGTCCTTGGCGATCGCGTCTGTCCTCGGCCGGGCTACGGAGGTGCCCTCATGACCTCTGAACTCCTGACTCGCCTTCGCTTCCTGATTCTTCGAAAAAAGCGCAGCGAACTCGATGAAGAGATCGAGTTTCATCTTGAACAGGCAATCACAACAAGGATTGCGGCTGGAATGGATCCAGCCGAAGCGCGCCGTCAGGCGCTGATTGAATTTGGCGGGACCGAGACCACGCGGGAACAATGCGAGCGGCAGCGTCCCGGCTGGTGGATTGGGACCGTAATGCAGGACGTTCATTACGCGTTTCGTGGATTTGGCCGGAATCCGCTTTTTACCATCAGCGTCCTCATCACTCTCGCCCTCGGCATTGGCGCCACGACCGCTGTTTTCAGCGTTGTCGATCGCATCTTGTTTCGGCAATTACCGTATGCGGATCCCGATCGAATTGTCTCGGTGGGATTCGTGCACTTGCTGGAGCGACAAGAGTTCGTGATGGGCCGCTTCTATGTGGAGTGGCAGAAGGATCAGACTCCCTTTTCGGCTCTCGCAGCCCAGAGCACAGGAGTCCAAAATTGCGACCTGGTTGAGAACAATCCGCTCCAACTGAGCTGCATTTCCTTTCAGGCGAATTTTCTTCCTCTATTCGGGATCTCTCCAGCTCTTGGCCGCAACTTTCTGCCAGAGGAGGATCGTCCCAACGGACCTCGCGTGGTGATGATTTCTTATGGACTGTGGAAGGGGCATTACAACCGCGATCCGCACATCCTGGACCGGACGATCAACGTGGACGGCGATTCCGCTCGCGTTGTGGGCGTCCTGCCCAAGGACTTTCAATTTCCTACTCTCGAAGCAGCGGATATTGTCTCTCCTTTTGCCCTCGACCCTGCGATTCAACAGAAGGTCAATGGGGGTTTTGGCTACCCCGAGCGGGTGTTTGCACGCCTCAAACCCGGGGTCAGCATCGAGCAGGCATACGCGCAGATGCTGCCTCTGTTCAACGACGACCTTAAGTGGTTCCCTCCTTCAGCGAAAAGCGAAGCTCATCTCAGCGTTCGCACGCTACGCGATCGCGAGATGCAGCAGGTGCGGCCGGTCGCGTGGGTTCTGTTTGGGTTTGTCCTTGCGGTTTTGCTGATTGCGTGCGCGAACGTAGCCGGATTGATGATGGCACGCGGAGCGGGGCGGCAACGCGAGCTTGCGGTGCGTTCGGCGATAGGCGCCAGCCGAAGCAGGCTTATTCGCCAGGCGCTCACGGAAGCCCTGTTGCTCTCAGCCGCAGGAGGTCTGGCCGGGCTTGCAGTAGCACAGGCACTGGTGATGGTGTTTGTCCGCCTCGCTCCGGCCGGAATTCCGTTCGTCGGCGAAGCGCACCTTGATCTGCGTATCGCAGTCTTTGCGGCTCTGGTCTCATGTCTTGGTGGAGTCCTCTTCGGACTTGCCACGGCGCTGCAGAAACCAGGATTGGCCGCGTTGAACGCGAAGGCATCGATGTCGCGCAAGCACGCACTTTTGAGGCGCAGCCTGGTCACGGCGCAGATTGCCTTCAGCATCATTCTGCTGTCAGGTGCGGCGCTGTTGCTGCGCAGCTTTACCAAGATCGAAGAGCAGAATCTCGGAATGCAGACCGGCGGGGTGTTGACCATGAAAGTGGCGCTTCCCCGGTGGCGCTACAACACCGATCAGAAGGTTATGGATTTCTATCTTCGTCTTGAATCGTCACTCCGGCGGCTGCCAGGCACACGCGCGGTCGGGATCACGGACTCGATTCCGCCGGGAGGTTGGCAAAGCGATTTTAGATTTTCCGATATTCACGTGCAGGGCAAGCCACCGATTCCCGTAGGGACCGACGGAATGGGTGTGGGCCGATCCGTCACGCCCGACTATTTTCGGGCACTCAACATTCCCATTGTGCGCGGACGGAATTTCGCGGATCAGGACCGTACAGGAGATGAGCGCGAAGTGATTCTCAGCCGCTCGATGGCCGAGCTCCTCTTTCCAGGTGAGGATCCCATTGGAAAGCGTTTCCTGCCGGGTGCGCATATCAGCAGCGGTGCACCAGCCATAGTCGTTGGCGTGGCAGACAACGTGAAGAACAACGGACTCACTGAACAAACTGATCCGGAGATGTACACGCTGCGCCGCAGTGTTTCAGGCGACTGGGGCGGAAATCATTTAATGGTGATCGTGGATAGCGCGCTGCCGGTGGGTGCGATTCAACCGTGGGTTCGATCGGAGGTTTCTTCCATCGATCGCACCATTCCGGTTGAGATGGAACCGCTGAATCAATCCGTCAACAGACTCGCAGACCGCCCGCGCTTTGAAACCACGCTGCTTGGCTTTTTTGCTCTGACCGGTTTGGTGCTGGCGGTTGTCGGCCTTTATGGCCTCATCGCGTTTATGACAACGCAGCGGACGCACGAGATTGGCGTACGCATGGCCCTCGGCGCCACACGAGCCAATATCCTGTGCTTGATAGCAAATGACGGATTGCGCATGGTGTTGGTGGGCTTAGTGGTCGGCCTCGGAACCGCGCTGGCGGTATCACGAATCCTGAAGACACTTCTGTTCCAGGTCAGCATTTATGACCCATTGACGTATTTCGTTGTCCCGCTGCTTCTGTCACTGGTGGCTATCGTTGCAATCCTTATCCCCGCTCGCGCTGGAACGCGCGTTGAGCCAGCTATTACACTGCGCGCCGAATAACTCGTGAAGGTTCCTTAAGCGGCCCGGGGACGAGGGGCAAACGATTGGCAGGTCAAATTCCTCATCCGGTTCGCGTTTTGATCCGATTCAGGAATAGGTCCCCAGAAACGGGCGAGGAGCCCGCGAATCCAGCCCATCGTTTCTCGGTTTACGCAAACATCGCCGACCACTCATTGAGCTGCTTAGACTGAAGTCCGTGTTCCGGGAGTATTACCTCGATCCCTGACCTTTGTTGGATTTTCGCCTTTCAAATCACTCCCCGAATCCCCAACGCCCTCCCCCACATCTGAGAAAATGATGCAAGTGAGCCGATTTCACCAACCTGCCGCGAGACGGACCGCCCAGTCCCTGTGCCTCGCGTTTCTTATCGCAGCCGCAGCCTCCGCGCAATCCCCCAACCCCACCTCGGCCACCAATCCTTATTACGGCAGCATCACCCTGGCGCCCGCCACCGACCAGACCATTCAGCTCTCCCTCGACGACGCCATCGCCCGCGGCCTCAAAAACAACCTCGGACTCAAACAAACCGAATATGCCGAGCACGCCATCCATGGGCAGCAAGACCAGGCTCTCCAGGAGTTTCTGCCCACCATTACCCTGAACGGCGACACCGGCTATCACCAGTTCAATCTCGCTGCCCAGGGATTCGGCCCTGGCGTCATCTCCAAATTCTCCAAGCTGTTTCCCCCTGGCAACGGACCCGTCAACTTCTCCCTCATCACCCGCGCCACGCTTACTGAGGGCGAGCTCAACTTCCACCAGATTCTCTTCTCCGGCCCGGTCATCGCCGGCTGGCGTGCCGCCGGGGCCGCCACCCGCGCCGCCCACTTCGACATGACGCGAGCCCGCGGCGAAGTCATACAGCAAGTCGCCACGGCATATCTGCGCGCCATTGCCGCCGCCAGCGCAATTGACAACGCCAAAGCCCTTGAACAAGCCGACCTGGTGCAATACAACAACGCTCACGAGGCCCACGTCGCCGGCACCCTCGCCAATCTCGACGAAATCCGTCCCCACGTGCAATATCAGGCCCAGCAGCAGGCCACCATCGCCGCCCAAAACACCTACGAGAAGGACCTGATTCAGCTCAAGCGCGAGATCGGCCTCGATCCGGGTCAAAAGATCGCGCTCACCGACCGCGCCCCCTACAGCGATCTGGCCGACCAAACCCCTGAAGAAGTCCGCGCCATCGCCTACCGCAGCCGCCAGGATTACCAGCTTCTCCAGAACCAGCAGGTTGAGCTGAAGGCGGTGCATGCCGCCTACCGCTCCCAGCGCTACCCCACCCTCAGCTTCAGCGGCAACTACGGCGTCCAGGAGATCGGCGGCGCCGGCTCCCATGGAACCTTCGCCGCCATCGGCACCCTCAGCTTCCCCATCTTCCGCGAAGCCAGCCTGCGCGGCGATATCGACGCCTCCCAGGCCCAGGTCAACGCCATCAACTACCAGCTCGACGACCTGCGCATCAAGATCGATCAGCAGGTCCGCTCCGCCCTGCTCGACGTCCGCGCCGCCAAACAGCTCGTCGACGTCGCCAGCTCCAACGTCGATCTGGCCACCCGCGCCCTCAGCGACGAGACCGACCGCGTCAACGCCGGCGTCGACAACACCCTGCCCCTCGTCACCGCCCAGGCCACCCTGGCCACCGCCCAGAACACATACGTCGAAAGCCTCTACCAGTACAACGTCTCCAAGCTCGCCCTCGCCCGCGCCGCCGGCGTCCTCGAACAGCAATATCGCGTCTACCTCGGCCGGTAACCATGGTCCCTCAGTCCCTTAGTCCCATCGTCCCTCCTAGTCCCTAGTCCCTAGTCCCTAGTCCCTAGTCCCTAGTCCCTAGCTGTGGAGTGTCAACAGGTTATTCCGAGGCAGTCCGGAGCGGCTGATGGGGGTTTTGAGGTTAATGCCGGCGTGGGGGCGGTGCCAGTTGTAGTGGTGCAGCCAGGGCAGTAAGTGTAGGGAGCGCTGATCGGAGCTGTCGTAAGCACGCGCATAGGCCCATTCCCGCAAGGCAGTCTGGATGAAGCGTTCGGCCTTGCCATTGGTACGCGGGGTGTAGGGCCTGGTGAAGCGGTGTTTGATTTCCAGCTCGCGACAGGCCCTGGCGAAGGTGCGGGAGTGATACGCCGGCCCGTTATCGGTGAGCAGGCGGCGGATGCCGATGCCCATCCGCGCATATTCGGCCACCGCGGCACGCAGAAAAGCCGCCGCCGCGTCGCCCTTTTCATTGGGATAGATGGCCGAGAAGGCGATCCGGGAGTGATCATCGATGGCCACATGCACGTAGTCCCAGCCTACTCCGCGAGTGCGGCGGCTCAGATCGCCATGGACGCGATGCCCCGCAGCGGTGAAGCGGCCCAGCTTCTTGATGTCCAGGTGCAGCAGATCTCCGGCCGCGGCGTGTTCGTAGCGAAACACCGGCGGGGGCAGTTGCAGATCGCGCATGCGGCTGAGCCGATGATGGCGGAGAATGCGGCTCACCGTGGCCCGGCTCAGGCCGGTGTCGCGGGCGATCGAGCAGCCGGTGCGGCGCTGACGGCGCAAAAGCAAAACCTTTTCCACTAAGGAAAAAGCGGTCTGGCGTCGCAGCCGGTGGGGACGCGAGCTGCGATCCAGGAGACCGGCCGCGCCTTGCTCGCGATAACGCCGCACCCACTTGGCCGCGGTCTTGGCGCTCACCCCGCAATCTGCCGCAGCCTTCTGCAGAGTCCAGCCCTCGGCTATCACTTTTCTGGCCAGCTGCTCTCGACGGTAGATCGTCAGTCGGGCATTCTGGTGGTAGTCCATTCGGTCCTCCTCTGGGAAACTGCGGTTTGGTCACCATCAGCTTCTCTGATCCGGATCGAATGGACAACCTATTGCAACTTCACACCTAGCCCCTTAGTCCCAACCTGCTTAAGCGCAAAGAATGTCTGCTCGCCATCCCCTACACTCCATCTCATGCCGCAGACCGGTCTTTCCCGGCCCCTGCAGCGGGGGAGCCAGCGTGAAAATCTCTGCGACATTTCTGGGCATTCTACTCACCACCACAGCCGTAGCTGCCACCGGCCAGACCGCCAGCCAGACCGCCAGCCAGAAGGCCACACTGGCTGCCATTACCGCGCGCGGCCGCGCCCTCTACGCATACGACCAGGCTGCCTGGAAGGGCACCGATGCCGTTTTCTCGCTCAAGCCCAAGCCCAGCACCGAAGGCATGACCCACTACGTCTGCATCAAGACACCCAAGGGCTGGCGCGTTGTCTTCCCCAAGTGGAACGACGCCCACGACAAGTTCGTCATCGCTTATGAAGCCGTCGAAAAGTCCGACGGCAGCTACACAGCCCGCGCCCTGAACCCGCCCGTCGCAGCCGATAAAGCTGTGCAGACGGCAGGCCTCGCCCTCGAACTCGCCGTCCGCAACTTCCAAAAGCCCCAGCGCCCCTACAACACCGCCATCCTCCCGGCCCCCGGCGGAAACCTCTACGTCTATCTATATCCCGGCCAGATCAAAGCCAACGCCTGGCCCATCGGTGGCGACACCCGCTACACCATCTCCGCCGACGGGCAGCGCATCCTCGAGAAGCGTCAGCTTCACAAGGCCATCCTCGACGCCGAGCCCAAGTCCGGGTCCAACGAGGTGGCCGGCTATCACTTCCACATCCTCTCCGACGTGCCCGAAGACACCGACGTGCTCTACGTCCTCAATCGCAAGCCCTCCATGCCCGAGTACATCGTCGCCGGGCAGGACAAAAATAAATTGACCTACCTGGTCAACATCGACGGCAGCATCAGCACCGCCGCCGATGACCCCAAAACCGCTAAAAAATAGCCTGCCCTCGTCCGATTTCCACCCTCGCCATCATGCGCTCGGTCCCCACGGCTGGGCGCTTTCCTTTTCTCGGAAAACTAATCCTGTCACCGACAACGCGGCCCTCCCGCCGTATAGTCTAGGTGTGCGCCTTCGTATGTTTTGCACTGCTTTCTGCCAGCCCCGGCCAACTTGGATCAGCTACGCTCAATCAAACAGGAGAACCTTCTTCCAACCGCCTGCCTGACTCCAATCGCGGTTAGGCCCATCCTTCAATCTCTCCCTGCCCGTCACCGCAGGCTTCCAACCCGGAGCGGATCGAGATGCAAAGAAAGCTCCACATCAAGTACTACGTCGAAGCCGATCCTGCCGCCCTCGCCCGGCGGACCGCGCAATACTTCAGCGAAATGGTCAGCGAGGCCGTCGCCGACCAGAATCACGCGCGCATCGCCATCAGCGGCGGATCCACTCCCAAAGCGGCCTTCCAGCTCCTCGCCGACCCCAACCAACCCTGGCGATCCCACATGCCCTGGGATAAGCTCGACCTCTACTTCGTCGATGAGCGCACCGTCCCTCCCGATCACGCCGACTCCAACTACCGCATGACCAAAGAAGCCATGCTCTCCCACGTCGGCATTCCCTGCGCCCAGGTCCATCGCATCAAGGGCGAACTCCCTCCGGATGTCGCCGCATCCGAATACGAATCCGACCTGCGCAACACCTTCCGCCTCGAAGGCGCCGAAAGCCCGCGCTTCGATCTGCTCCAGCTCGGCATGGGCCCCGACGGACACACCGCCTCCCTCTTCCCCCACACCGCCGCCATTCACGAAATGGGCCGGCTCGTCGTCGAGAACCAGGTCCCCCAGCTCAACACCTGGCGCGTCACTCTCACCTGGCCCGTCATCAATCACGCCCGCTCCGTCTTCTTCCTCATCGCCGGCGCCGACAAGGCCGATCGCGTTCGCGAAGTTTTCATGGGACCACGCGATCCCGAACGCCTCCCCAGCCAGCTCATCTGGCCCTCAAGCGGTATACTCACTCTGTTTCTGGATAAGGCCGCTGCTGAGCATCTGCCTCCAACCAACGGGGAAGGCTGCGGCGTTTTGGAGAGAGAACGATGATTCTGGCCGGCGACGTAGGCGGCACCAAGGTTCACCTGGCGCTGTACGACTTCAGCAATGGAACATTAACTTATAAGCGCGAAAACCGGTTCCCGGCCAAAGAATACTCGGGGCTCGAACAAATCGTTCGTGAGTTCATCGGCGGCGATCAGGTCACCGCCGCTTGCTTCGGCGTTCCCGGCCCCGTCCGCGACGGCCGCCTGCGCCTCACCAACCTTCCCTGGACCCTCGACAGCCGCGATCTCTCCGCCAACCTCAAAATCGCGCACGTCTTCCTCATCAACGACCTCGAAGCCAACGGCTACGGCATCGCCGAGCTCCAGCCCGACCAGATCTACACCCTCGCCGAGGGCGACAACAGCCAGATCGGCAATCGCGCCCTCATCTCCGCCGGAACAGGATTGGGCGAAGGCATCCTCATCTGGAACGGCCGCACCCACACGCCCTATCCCTCTGAAGGGGGCCACGCCGACTTTGCCCCGCGCAATGAAGACGAAATCGACCTGCTCCGTTACCTCAAGCAGAAATACAACGGCCGCGTCAGCTGGGAGCGCGTCGTTACCGGCATGGGCATGACCAGCATCTTCGAGTTCCTCCGCGACGTGCGCGGCATGGAAGTCTCCGTCTCGCTCGCTGAACAAATGGAATCCGCCCACGACGCCAATTCCGTCATTACCGAAATGGCGCTGGCCGGCCGCAGCGAAATCTGCGAGCGCACCATGGACATGTTCGTCTCCGCCTACGGCGCCGAAGCCGGCAACCTCGCCCTCAAGATCCTCTCCGTCGGCGGCCTCTACATCGGCGGCGGTATTGCCCCGCGCATTCTCGAGAAGCTCAAAGACGGCGCCTTCATGAAAGCCTTCACCGACAAGGGCCGTCTCTCCCAGCTCCTCATCAACATGCCCGTGCGCGTCATCCTCGAAAGCCGTGCCGCCGTCCTCGGCGCCGCCGCCTACGCCGAAGCCCGCGCCGCCGAGCTCAGCGGCGTCTCCGTCCGCGCCGCCTCCCTCCGCGCCTGACCACATTTGCAGTCTTTTCGGCATTTGTAGTCTTTTTGGGGACCGCAATTTCATCTTCTCAAGGAAGTGTCATCCCGCAGCCCGCAACGCGGGCGGAGGGATCTGCAGTTGCTCTTGCTTTTCCTCGTCCAACCGACACCGCACCGTGCCCCGTCCATGCGACAGCCCTTTGTCGCATGGGCGGGAAACCACGAACCCGAACGGGGTGCTCCCGTCTTGTAGTCATTGGCGAAACCACGAGTGTCATTCTGAGCGCACGGGGCCCCAAACGTCTTTCAGTTTGGGGGTGGTAAGCGAAGAATCCGTGGTTGCTTCTGGTGCACTTACTCTGACACGATCCTCACAATCAAAACACCGGGTGCGAAATCATCAAACCCCGCCCCCGCTAACTCGCTGACTCGCTAACTCGCTATGGACCTCAGCGTGGGTTCCCCCGTCCTGTTAGTCATTGGCTAAAACCACGAGTGTCATTCTGAGCGCACGGGGCCCCAAACGTCTTTCAGTTTGGGGGTGGTAAGCGAAGAATCCGTGGTTGCTTCTGGCGCACTTGCTCTGACACGAACCTCACACTCAAGAGACAAGCGCGGGAAACAATCAAACCCCGCGCCTATGGACGCGCGACCCTCTGCTGATCTGCTGTCTCCGCAATCTCAATCTTCCGCAAAATCTCCCGCCGCTTCGCTTCCCCGCACTGGGTCAGCGCCTCGTCCTCGCACACCCGCTCCACCGTAATCACCGGGTTGTCCATCGTCGCGCTCACAATGTGCCCGTCAGACAGGTTCAAGGTAATCTCCACCGTGAAGGTCTCCAGACCCACGCCCGCTTCGTACTTGCCATCGGAATCCTTCTTGATTTCCACCCAGTTGTTCGCGCCCGCCCCCACCGGCGTCTTCATCCAGTCAGCCTTCAGCGGCAGCTTCCCATCCTGCGGAGGCACGTGCTTCACCTCAAGCGTTGCCGTTCCTGCCGCGGTGTCCACCGTCTTCAACGTCAAGTCGAAATCGATCAGGTCCTCGCCCACCAGCACATTCTTTCCATCCGCCCACGACGACGGCCCCATCGGATTGCGAAAGTAAAAATGATCTCCGGCCTTCTTCAACACCCCCAGCTTCGCCGGCAGCCACAGATCCACATAGAACGTCATCATGTCCGTCACCGGCCCAATCATCTTCGGGTCCACGTTCCGCAAATCCGGCGCCGACGGATTCACGCCGGGATCGAGCGTCAACCGCTGCCGGTAATCCGCGGCCGTTGACAGCGTCGCCGGCTGTCCCTCGCTCGTCATGTGCGTCCACTGGTACTCCTCGACGAACCGTCCGGCCGCGTCCTTCTTCACCACAGCCACGGCATCGATCTCGTAGTGCCAGCTTTCGTTCACGCCCTTCATGTGATACGCCAGCTTCTCCCCCTCGCGATACTCCCGATGCAGCGGGTTTGAGGATGCCCCAGGCGCCTGCGCCATCCCCACACAGCACCACATACACGCAACACCAAAGCTGACCGCAATCCGAACCTTCATTTCGCCTCACGTGTTCTTGCTCTCTTGTTCTCGCTCGCTTGTTCTTGCTCGCTCTACCAAAATGTCGGGTGCCCCAGGTCTCCCGCAGTTGGAGACCTGGGATACCACGAACCCGCACCCGTTCTTGCTTTTGCCTTTCCCGTCCAACCCACAACCGTTCCGTGCCCCGTCCATGCGACACGCCTTTGGTCGCATGGGCGGGAAACCACGAACCCGCGTACCTCTTGATTCCAAATCCGCCCCCCGCGAGCCCGCCGGGTGCCCCAGGTCTCCCGCAGTTGGAGACCTGGGATACCACGAACCCGCACCCGTTCTTGCTTTTGCCTTTCCCGTCCAACCCACAACCGCTTTGGTCTTTCCCGTCGACCCACAACCGTTCCGTACCCCGTCCATGCGACAAGCCTTTGGTCGCATGGGCGGGGAAAATCCGCCACCCGCAAGCCCGCCGGGTGCCCCAGGTCTCCTGCAGTTGGAGACCTGGGAAACCACGAACCCGCACCCGTTCTTGCTTTTGCCTTTCCCGTCCAACCAACAAACGCTCCGTGCCCCGTCCATGCGACAAGCACTTGGTCGCATGGGCGGGAAACCACAAACCTCCGTTCCCGCCCCGACCGGGTTCCTAAATCCGCCACCCGCAAGCCCGCCGGGTGCCGGGTGCCCCCAGATCTCCCGCAGTTGGAGACCTGGGACAGCACGAACCCATCCCACGTCTCCTGATCACTGACCACCCACCACTGCTGATCTCTGTTCTCTGACCCCTGATCTCTGCTTGCTGGTCTCTGCTCTCTCGCCGCTGAACAGCACCACCAGCACCCCCGCATACGCAAACGAATCCCCCGTGATCTCCAGCGCATGCGCAATCCGCATCGACGCGGGAAGAAACGTCCCGCCAGCCAAACCGAACCATCCGACCGTGGCCGCGTGTGCCAGCCCCAGGGCCAGCCACAGTCCTCGCCGCGAGCCCTTCCACAGCGCCATCAGCGGTAGCGATGAAGCCGCGAAAATTATGCTGCGCACCAGTTGAACGCTCACGATGGTCCCAAGAGACGGAAGACGGAGCCATGAAATCGAGTGGTAGTACGGCGTGACCACGGGCGCGATGCACATGCCAAACAGGAAGTAGATAACCGGCCAGCTCAGCCACGCCATCAGCCCCCGTCCCATCCAACCCACCGCGCCCGCATGCCGCAGCCCCGCCGCTTCCCCCTGGCCGCCAACCAGCAATCCCATGCTGATGCCGACCGCCAGCGCGATGCACCCGTAGAACAGTGCCGCCCCGCCCACGCCACCATCCATCAAGGTCGTAAACACTGAAGCTTCGATCATCGTGTTCACGCCCAGCGCCAGCGCCAGGAATGCGGCTACTGCCACTACCCTCGCTCCCGCGCTTCCCATCAGCCCACGGGCCATCGGAAAAAGTCCCAGCACCAGTACCGCTCCCGACACCAGCGACAGAACGAATTGCGTACCCCGCGAGCCCTCCTGCGCAGGGGAGCTCATGTGCAGCTTGAGAATCGATATCAGGATTGCGAACACGATTAATCCGACAACATAAGCCGCCCAGCAGCCCGCCAGTTTCAGAAACGTCTTCATTGCAATGTCTCCCCAAGCCGGGCGCGCGCCCACTGCCGGGTGCCCCAGGTCTCCTGCAGTTGGAGACCTGGGATACCACGAACCCGCACCCGTTCTTGCTTTTGCCTTTCCCGTCCAACCAA
Source organism: uncultured Acidobacteriota bacterium (assembly GCA_963846375.1). GTDB lineage: Bacteria > Acidobacteriota > Terriglobia > Terriglobales > Acidobacteriaceae > Telmatobacter. The sequence continues at coordinate 242,300 of CAWJVV010000019.1, read as the reverse complement.
CAAACGCTCCGTGCCCCGTCCATGCGACAAGCATTTGGTCGCATGGGCGGGAAACCACGAACCCGCGTTCCCGCCCCGATCGGGTTCCTAAATCCGCCACCCGCAAGCCCGCCGGGTGCCCCAGGTTTCCTGCAGTTGGAGACCTGGGAAACCACGAACCCATCCCAGTCTTCTGACCACTGACCACTGATCACTGACCACTGTTCTCCCCAAGCCGGGCGCGCGCCCACTGCCGGGTGCCCCAGGTCTCCTGCAGTTGGAGACCTGGGAAACCACGAACCCGCACCCGTTCTTGCTTTTGCCTTTCCCGTCCAACCAACAAACGCTCCGTGCCCCGTCCATGCGACAAGCACTTGGTCGCATGGGCGGGAAACCACGAACCCGCGTTCCCGCCCCGATCGGGTTCCTAAATCCGCCACCCGCAAGCCCGCCGGGTGCCCCAGGTTTCCTGCAGTTGGAGACCTGGGAAACCACGAACCCATCCCAGTCTTCTGACCACTGACCACTGATCACTGACCACTGTTCTCCCCAAGCCGGGCGCGCGCCCCCTGCGCCCAGGCCAGTTGCGCCTCCATGCCCTTGATCCCCGACTCAAAGGCAAGAAGTCCGGTGTGTAGCGGGGGAACCTTGCAGCTCATGTCTCGGAACTGCGTGTGCATCTTGTCCAAGCGCTCCGTCAGCCCCTGAACGAGCTGGTCTAGAAAGCGCACCGTCGTCGAACGAGGAATACTCCCATCCATGAAGGCAAAGCGCAGAAGCAGCTCGGCAAGCCGGTCGTTTACATCCTGCGGACTTACCTCCTGCTCCAGCCAGGCCACAAGCACGGCCCTTCCCTCGTCGGTCAGGGCAAAGTCCTGACGCCCCCGGGAATCCTTCCAGCCGGGCACGTTCACCTGCCGGATCAGGCCGCGCTTCTCCAGGCGCCGCAACGCCGGGTAAATCGACCCCGGGCTGTCGCTGTAATTCCGCATCGCCGTCGTCGTAAAGGTCTTGCGCAGGTCGTAGCCGGATTGAGGCTTCCCCCGTAGGAGTCCGAGAAGCGCCATCTCGAGTGTGGAAGCAGTGGGCATAATACGAAACGTACTATAGTACGTTTCGTACTAAATGTCGAATGACCAAGCGGCTTGTCAAGACCTCATTCTGTGGAAAATATTGCAAATAATACAAACTAAACAAAATGAGTTCTCGCCTGGAATTGGTATTTAACTTAGGCGAATCTGCCACAATAGTATTGAGAGCTGAAAAATGCCCGCGTAACTCCAATTCCCCTGCGCCGTCTGGGGTGAGAGTAACGGGCCTTTTTCCTTTGGAAACTGTGACTACTGGATCAACAGGAGAAAAGGAGGAGACAGTCATGCGGACCGCAAGTCATTACTCGATCACTTCAGCACGTCATCCCGCGCCATTTCCCTTTCACTTCCTCACCTGTCCACTCATTCAATTCATCACTGTCTTCAAGTGATCCAAATCACACTCGCGAAAAAACGGTCCGCAATCGCATGATACTAAAGGAGATGTTCGTTTTTATTTTTTCGCAATTGAATGTGACCTATCTCACTTCGGCCCCGGGAGGGACCGGAAAAAAGGGGGCGCGTCTCATGGAGAACGCGCCCAGGTCTGTGGATGTGCGAGCTCGCGCACTTACGGGATGCTGTCTTTTGTTGCCCGCTGACTTACAATCCCATCATTACGATTCTGTGGAAATTGCAAAAGTCAAATAACGGAAGAAAAATTTGCGGGAGGAGCAAAATCCAAGCTGTGCAAAAAACAAAAAAATGCGCGGAGCTCGCCACTCCGCGCGGTCACTCTTATGGCCTGTGAAGCCTCGGTGATTGGTGCAGTGTAGCGCCGGCGCAAGTCCTTCCGCTGTAAAAAGATGTAAAGCTCTCGGGCCTGGTAACCACTGCTCGAAAAGCAGACTTTCAAATGTCCGCATTTTCGAGCAAATCGCCCGAATTCTGGCCGTTCAAGATGCGTACCGAACTGACAGGAATGCCTGCTTCGATTTGCCGCATTCCCGAGATCCGCAGCACGTCCACCGTTCCGTGATCGGGATCGACGCGCAGGACGATGAAAACGCCTTCGCGGGAGTCGATCGCGATGCGATGACCGAATTGTGGCAGAACCCTCTCGGCGGGCTGGCTGGCGACGACGCTGAGTTCGCGGTGGAGAACGTTGTCTTTGAGAATAGGATTTACGATTGGGCCCAAGGCAGAAAACTCCATAAATATGGTGAATGTCTGCTCAGATGCTCCCCCTCCGAGGCAGGTTGCTCAAGAAAGGTCAGGCGAGCGGCACTTAAGGAAACCGATCTCCCGCGACCCAGCAGCCGGCCGGGTTACACGAGCGGTACAATTCTCACGACATTCCGGGCACGACTGCCGATCTCTTTTCTGCAAGCAGCCGTCCAAACCGTGTCTCACCATGAGGGACCAGGAAGGGAGTTACCCATCCATGAAATCCATCTCGGGGAAATCCGTCTCGCGGCTTGCAGTGGTTCTCCTGTTGGTTCCGGCGCTCCTGCCGGGGCAGTCGAACAAAAAGAAAACCGTCTCGGCAGTATTCAGCAACGCGCGCTACGCCTGGGTTGAAGCGACGGACGGCGATGCCTACACCCCACGGACCGTGCCGGAAGACCGCCAGGCCATCGCCGACGTGGAGGGTGCGCTGCGCGACTGGAATCGATACTCGTTGACAGCGCAGCGCAGCGAAGCGGACCTGGTCTTCATCGTGCGCAAGGGCCGCCTGGCTACCGGCAAGATTGGCGTCGGTATCGGCAATCCGCCGCTCGGCCCCAACCCCGGGCCGCGTTCTCCGGGTGGGGCGCCGGGAACAGGAACGGGTACAGGGACGGGAACGGGAGTCGGGGTGGGCGGTGAGGTTGGGCCGCCCGATGACATTCTCGAGGTGCATACCCTCAACACCGACGGTTCGCTGGGCACGATTCTCTGGCAGCGCTCGTTCCCCAACGGACTGGATGCGCCCCAGGTGACGCTGCTGGCTCAACTGCGCAAGGCGGTGGAGAAGGACTATCCGCAGAATCCGCCGGCAAAACCGTAAAGAACAGGGACTAGGGATTGGGGAGGGGACGAGGGACAGAAGCGCCTCCCTAGCGGTAGGACTCGTCGCGGTGGATGACGAACTCGGGATAGGCGCCGCCGCCCAGCTCGTGGAGGTCCATGCCGATCCGTTCGCCATCGGGGTCTACGCGCATCGGGACCAGCCGGTTGAGCATCTTGAAGAGCAGATAGACCACCGGGAAGAACAGCCCCAGCAGGGTGGCGATGCCGACCAATTGCGCGAGGAACTGGCCCTTCTGCGGCGCGAAGACCCCGGCGGTGAAGAGTCCCCAGAGGCCGCCCACGAAGTGAACGGTGATGGCGCCGGAGGGGTCGTCGAGGGAGAGCGCCAGTTCGAGGAACTCGACCAGCAGCGGCGTGGCAATACCCATCACGATGCCAGTGAACAGGGCAGCGGCAGGCGGCATGACGGCTGCACCCGCGCTCGAGGTTACGAGGCCGGCGAGCCACCCGTTGGCGCAGAGGCTGGCGTCGGGCTTTCCGAAGCGGACCCAGGTGACCACGAGCGTTGCGCCCAGCGCGCCGGCGGCGGCCAGGAGCGTGTTGATGGCCGTGACCACGAGCTGAATTGGTTCCGTCTGCAGCCAAAGCATTTCGCCGGCGCAGTTGAAGGCGATCCAGCCGACGAGGGCCAGCATGCAGCCGAGCAGGACGTAGGGCAGCATTGTGGCCGGGCATGGCTGTGGCCAGACCCTCCCTGGGAAACTTGCCGCGGCGCGGCCCGGCGATCCAGATGACGACGAGGGCACAGGCGCCGCCGAGGACGTGAATGGTCGCTCCGCCCGCAGGATCGAGGAAGCCGGCGCCGAGGCCGAAGTTCGCGCCGATCTGGCCGAGCCACCCGCCACCCCAGACCCAGTGAGCGAGCAGCGGAAAGACAAAGGCGCCCAGGAGGGCGGCCATGGCCCAGCCGGCGGCGAGACGCATGCGGTCAGCGCCCGCGCCCCAGGGAATGAGCCCGGTGAGCGCCACGGCAAGGCACTCGAACAACACGGCAAGCTGGGTTTGGATGGGCGATTTGGCCAGGTGCATCAGCAGGATGGGCCCGGTGCCGAGCCAGTTCCAGCTCTTGCCGGCGAGGGTGAGCGGAAGTGCTCCGTCGGCGCCGGCAAAGCAGGCGCCAATGCCGGCGAAGGCGATGAAGGCGGCCGACATGATGGCCAGCGATCCCAGCAGGGCTTGCGCGGCCGAGCGCGACCGGCCGAGGCCTGCGTTCACCAGCGCCAGACCGGCGATGGCCAGAGGCGCCAGTAGCAAGAGCGCAAAGGTGATTGCCGCGGCCAGGGCCGATGCCGGAGGAGTCGTCATCGGCGAGCCTCGCGCGCTTCGAGAATGTGTCCGCGCACGGCCACGATGAGCCCAAGCAGCTCGACCAGAAGACCGCACATGACAAAAGCCGCGCGCCGTCCTGGATCGGGAAAGAGCACCAGGGCCGCGACAGCGAGGAAGAACCCGGTAGGCATGACCAACAGGCCGGCGTACTTCATGGATCCTTCCTTTCTTCTACCTGCTTGAGCCCTTTCTTCTACCTGCTTGAGCAGATGCACTGGTGCGGACGGCTTCATGGGATGGAAGACCCTGTTAAATCAGAGGCGATCCCTGTGGTGCGTGTGGCGAGAGGAATGCGTTTCGTGACGGGTGGAAAACGGCGGCGAACTGTTTCAAGAATTTTAAAACATCCTGCCGCGTGTCCCTGCCGGAGGAGTGCAGGCGAAGATTTCGCGCAGGCGGTAATTTCAGGAATTGAGAGGCAATTTCCTAAATGCCGAAATGTCGCTTTAATCCGATCACGATGAGTGAATTGGCGATAGCGGCGCGATGATCCCTGATGCAGGGATCATCTGCGACCCGCCGGCGAATTCTCCGTTCACTCGGCGCGCAGGATGTCAGTGGGGTCGGTGCGCAGCGCGCGAAGCACGCCTGGCAATGTGGCAATGAGTGCAGTGAGCAGGATGGCACATGCCGGCAAAGCGAGGATATCCGCGTCGGTTGCTCTGACCTGATAGAAGAGGGATGAAACGTAGCGAGACGCACCGAATCCGAGTGCGATACCCGCGCAACTTCCGAGCGCGATCATCTGGAAGATATCGAGAGTGACGAGGCGAACGATGCCGATGCGAGGCGAGCCAATCGCCAAGCGAATGCCGATCTCACGGCGGCGTTGGAGGACGGAGTAGTTGAGGACAGCGTAGAGCCCGATGCCGGCGAGGAGCAGCGCGACGGCGGCAAAAAAGGCGGCGAGCATGGCCAGCAGGCGCTCGCGAATGGTCTGATCGCGGACCAGATCGAGCTCAGTGGTGACGTTTGAGACGCGAAGACCGTTGTGGCGCTCGGCAATGAGCTGGCGGAGGGAGTTGGCGAGGGCGAGCGGGTTCTGGGCGTTGGTGTGAATGACGAAGGTGGCGAAGCCCTCGAGCGTGGGACTGGATTTGCGGTCGATGCCGGCGAAGGGGACGTAGAAGGTTGGGCGGTTTGGCTCGCGCAGGTCGTGGTAAGGGACGTCGGCGGTGACACCGATGATCTTATAGCGGAGCCAACTGTCACCGCGCGTAAAGGTGCGGCCGATGGGGTCAAAGGTGCGGCCGACGGCGCCGGGGAAGTAGGTCTTGACGAAGGTTTCGTTAACGATGGCGGCACCCGGCGAGATGTCTTGGGGGCGAAAGTCGCGGCCGGAAACCAGGGGGATCTTCATCGTGGAGATCCACCGCGGAGAAACATTCAGGAACCAGGCGGGAGTGGGGCTGGGAGGCGCGCCGTCGATCGAGATGACGCTGTTGATCATGATGCGCCCGAGAAGCGGCCAGCCCGAGATACCGACCGAGTCGACGCCCGGGGCCGCACGGAGTGCCTCGGCAGTCTGGTCCCAGACGACGGGAAGCTGGCCTTTGCCGGCAACGGTTTCAAGCAGGAGCAGGCGGTCGGTGGAGAAACCGAGGGGGCGGTTCTGGAGACGCTGGAAGGATGTTACGAAGAGCGAAGACAGAAACAGGACGAGAACGCAGAACGCGACCTGAAGAGCGATGGCTCCGCGCATGAGCCGGCGTGGAGAGCGGGGATCTTCGCCTCCTTTGAGCGCGGCCAGCGGACGGACAGCGGAGGCACGGAGAGCAGGAAGCAGACCAAGCAATAGAACGACGAAGAGAATAAGCCCGAGGCCGAAGAGGAGCACGCGCCAGTCGGCTGGAAGGGCAAGGCGCGCAGGGTTGTTGGGTGGATTCACGAGGCTGAGCACGAAGGGCGCCGACCACGCCGCGAACAATGCGCCAAGGACCGAAGCCAGGAGGGCGAGCAGCGCGCTCTGCGACAGGATGAGCTGGACGAGGCGACGACGGCCGGCGCCGATCGAGATTCTGAGAGCCATCTCGTGGGCACGGGCGGCAGCCTGGGCGGTCATCATGTTGGAGACGTTGACGCAGGCGATGAGCAGTACGAGAGCAACCAGAAGGCCGAGCGCGCCAAGTAAGCGGCGGTACTCGTTCTGGAGGTCGGAGATGCCGGCCCCGGCGGGAGTGAAGACAAGCTTCTTGTCGAGAAGGCGGTCGATCGTGGAGCGGGGTACGCCGCGGAAGCATGCGGAGCAGCCGGCGTCGAAGGCGTGGCTGACGGCGGAGAGGTGCTGCCGGATCGGCTCAAGGGCCGTGGCAGGGTTGACGCCGGGCTTCAACATGAGGAAGGCGTGGTGCCAGGTAATTTCGTCCTGCGTGGCGAAGCTGTTCATGCTGAGGGGCAGAAAGATGTCGGTGACGGTTCCCGTTTCTGTTCCAGTGAAATCGCGAGGACCGACGCCGACGATTTCGAACGTCTGGTCGCCGATATGCAGCGGGCGGCCAAGGACCTTGGGATCGCGGCCGAAGCGGTGATTCCAATAGTCCCAGGAGAGGACCGCATAGGGAGCGAGGCCCCGGCCGCGGTCATCGTCGGGGACGAGCAGGCGGCCGAGCGCGGGCTCAAGGCCGAAGAGCGAGAACATGGCGCCTGAGACATAAGCGACATGGGCCTTCTCCATGTCGTCACCCGTGGTCCAGGTCATGTCGATGCGATCGGCGTCGCTGATGGCGACGAGGTCGGCCTGGTCTTTGACGGCATCGCGCATGAGCTTAAATTCGGGCGTCGACCAGTACCTGTCCTCGATGGGCCTGCCTTCGGGGCCAATCAACTTACGGGAGAGGACAAACAATCTGCTTGCACCGGAGATGGGCAGTGGACGCCAGAGCAGGGCATCAATAAGACGGAAGGCGGCCACGCTGGAGCCGATGCCCAGGGCCAGGGACAGGATAGCGGCGGCGGAGGCAACCTTGTTGCGGCAGAGCTGGCGCCAGCCGAAACGCACATCGGCGAGAAGCGACTCAAGCCATGCGGCAGCACGAATTCCGTGGCTCGCCTCGCGCGTGCGCAGTGCGGAGCCGAATGCGCGGCGCGCCTCTTCCGGATTGCGTCCCGATGCAATGGCTTCTTCAATGTGCGACCGAAGCTCTTCTTCGATCTCGCGATTCAAGCGCTCGCCACGTGAAGCATTCCAGATACGCGACCACAAAGACATGTCATGCCTCCCGCAGAACCCGGTTGATTGCAAGGCTGACTGACTGCCAGCGTGACTCTTCCGCGCCGAGTTGCTTTTTGCCTGCGGCGGTCAGTTCGTAGACGCGCGCCCGGCGGCCGGTGTCTTTCTTGATCCACTCCGCGCGAATCCAGCCTGCTTCCTCCATCCGATACAACGCCGGATAGAGCGAACCCTCCTCTGCGCGCAAAACCTCGCCAGAGGTGTCGGCGATGGCTGCCATGATTGCGTAGCCATGGAGCCGCGGTCGTCGCGACAGTATCTTGAGCACGAGCAAATCGAGTGAACCTTGGAGCGCGTCGGTCCTAGCCATACTTAGATGTCTTTATATAGATATCTAAGTATCAAGTCAAACTGCCTTCCAATCCTTATGCTTTCCTCGGTTCCGGACCGTGATAATGCCGCCATGTACATCCGTCTCGACCGGTCTCATCGGGCTCTCGCGGTGATCCTGGGCGTCCTCGCACTGGCTGCGGCCGCCGCCGTGCTGGTTTGCGATGCCTGTCCGCCCCTGTTTCCCGGCAAGGGGCACGACCGCCTGGCCGCCTTTTCTCTCGCCTTGATTGCGTTTTCTTACCTGATTTACCAGGCGGCCCATCGGCCGGCGTGGCGGGAGTGGGTGAAGGCGATCCTGCTGGCGGTGGCGTTCCTGTTCTGGGCGGTAAACCAGGTTTGGCCCAACCCGCGGCAGGCGGTGGTCTTCAACGATCTGGCGATCGCCTTGTTCGTGCTCGACGTGTTTCTGGTGATGATGGGCTGGCCTGGAGCGTCGCCGGACGAGAGCTTTGGCGAGGTCTACAGCGGGCCGGAATCCGGGGGCGGCGAACGCTGAAGGGCGGCGGAGTGCACGGCGGGGGCAACGGCCAAGCTGCGCGAAGGAGCAATTCTCCAGAGAGCGAGCCGATATACCAGACACTGGGACACTCCCGGCACGTAAAGGATCGCCTGTGCTTTGCCCGGAGGTTAATCTCAAAGCATTTTATTTTCAGTCAATTAGAAATCCAAGGCCGTGTAATTTTTTTTTAGGAATCGCGGGTTTGCGTGCGCCGGAAGCAAGGCAATGACTGTTATATTGTTTCTTCGGGCTTGCACCGGGGCTACTGGCACTCTGACCCGAAATCGAGTTTGAACACAGGGTATGTGACCGTCGGCACAACGGCCCATACAGGAACCCAACCCTCCAAAAATACTCGCAGCAAAGACTAGGGAAAGTACTCATGGCGCAGATATTTGACCGCAGCTCCAATGCCTTGGCGCGTATGAGCCTGGTGTTGACGGGGCTGATTGTGATCGCCCTGGGGGTCACGCTGGATGAATTGCAACGGTCTCCCTGGGTGACGCGCCAGGGGCAGCGCCCGGATCAGCCGGTGCCGTTCAGCCACAAGCACCATGTGATGGGCCTGGGACTGCAATGCCAGTACTGTCACACGACGGTTGAGAAGTCGAGCTACGCCGGCATTCCGCCCACCAAGACGTGTATCAACTGTCACGCGCAGATCTGGACGAACGCCGCGCTGCTGGAGCCGATCCGGCGCAGCTGGGCGTCAGGCCAGTCGGTGACCTGGACCAAGGTGCACGACCTTCCTGACTTTGCCTACTTCAGCCACGAGATCCACGTGAACAAGGGCATGGGCTGCTCGCAGTGCCACGGACGCGTGGACCAGATGCCGTTAATGTACATGCAGAACACGCTGCAGATGGAGTGGTGCCTGGATTGCCATCGCAACCCGGCGAAGAATATCCGGCCGACGAGCCAGATCTACAACATGGCGTGGGAGAAGCCGACCGACGAGCGTCCGGTATGGTGTGCGGTGAACGATCAGACGGGAGTGCCGACGGCGCAGATGGTGGATTGCCGGACCAAGGATCCCGCGGGGACGGAAGTGGCATCGTTGCAGCTGCCGACAGTCGGGGGCAAGGGGTTGGCTGGCGATGTTCAGAGCGCCGTGACGCCTGTGGCGCCAGCGTTTCAGAAGTTCACCGACCAGAACGAACTGGGTCATTTCCTGGTGGAGCATTACAAGATTCGCACGCCGCGCGAGTTGACCAGCTGCGAGGTCTGCCACCGATGAGCGAGCGCGAGTTGAAGGGACTTTCTGGTTTGGACGGGAAAGAGCAGATCGTGAGTCAACAAGAGAACGGGTGCTGCGGGTCTGGCTGCACGTGCTCCAGTTCGGCTGAAGAGCCGATGACGCTGGCGGCTGTACGCGACAAGTTGAAGGGCGTAAACGGAAAGCGGTACTGGCGGTCGATCGATGAGCTGGCTGGGACGCCGGAGTTCGAAGCAGCAGTGAAGCGGGAGTTTCCCTCGGCCGCGCAGGAGTGGGTGGATCCAGTTTCGCGACGCGGCTTCATGAAGCTGATGGGTGCGTCGATGGCGCTGGCCGGGCTGGCGGGATGCACCAAGCAGCCGGACGAGCCGATTTATCCCTATGTGAAGCAGCCCGAAGACCTGATCCTCGGCAAGCCAAATTATTTTGCTTCCGCGCACCCGTTTGTGACGGGCGCGGTGCCGGTGCTGGTGAAGAGCGACCAGTATCGTCCGATCAAGGTGGACGGAAATCCGGAGCATCCGTATAACCAGGGCTCGTCGGATGTGTTCACGCAGGGCAGCGCTGCTGGATATGTACGATCCCGACCGGTCGACGCGCGTGACCTATATGGGCGAGCCGCGGCAGTGGACGGAGTTTACCGATGCGTTGCGGCACGCGGCGACGGATTCGCAGGATGGAACGGGAATCTATTTCCTAAGCGCGGCGATTACTTCGCCGACGCTGGCGCGGCAGTGGCAGGCGGTGCAGAAGTCGTATCCCAAGGCGAAGCTGGTGCAGTATGAGCCGGCGATTGCGGGGACAGCGCTGGCGAGCGGACCGACGCCGCAGTACTCGCTGACGGACGCCGACGTGATTGTTTCGCTGGATGCGGATTTTCTATCGGGCGCGACCTATCCGGGATTCCACAAGCTGGTGCGGGAGTACGCGCAGCGGCGCAAGACGCCGGAGAACCTGAATCGGCTGTACGCGGTGGAGAGCACGCCGACGACGACCGGGATGAAGGCCGAGCACCGGCTGAAGATGCGGGGAGCGAGATTCCCGCTTTTGCGGCGGCGCTGGCGCAGGCTTTGGGTGCGACAGCCACTTCGGCGCCAAGTTATTCCTGGACGGGCGAGCAGCAGAAATTTCTCGACGCATTGGCAAAGGATCTGAAGGCCCACGCGGGCAAGAGCGTGGTGATTCCGGGCCTGTACCAGGATCCTTCAGTGGCGGCGCTGGCGCTGGCCATCAACCAGGCGCTGGGCAACGTGGGCAAGACGGTGACGGTGCCGAGCCGAACCGCTGCTGCCGCTGCCGAGCGATCAGTTTGCGGACATGAAGTCGCTGGTGTCGGATCTGAATGCCGGCAAGGTGAACCTGGCTGGTCATTCTGAATGCGAATCCGATCTACACGGCGCCCGCCGACTTCGATTTTCCGAAGGCGTTCAATAAAGCCAAACAGGTGGCGCACCTGGGCTCGCACATGGATGAGACGGGGCAGCTTTCGCACTGGCATATTCCGGCGGCGCATGCGCTGGAGTCGTGGAGCGACGCGCGCGCCTATGACGGCACAGTGAGCGTGGTGCAGCCGCTAATCGATCCGCTGTATGGCGGACGGCAGGCGCATGACGTGTTTCAGGCGCTGCTGAACGACCCGCTGAAGAGCGCGTACGACGCGGTGCGGGAGACGTGGCAAGGCACGATCAAGGGAGACTTTGAGGCGGGTTGGCGGCAGGCCCTGCACTCGGGCTGGATCGAGAACACGGCGTTCGATTCGAAGGGAAGCGCGGAGGCCGGATTCAAGGGGCAGGTGCCCACGCCGTTGAAGGCCGATGCGGCGAGCGGCACGGTGGAGATCATCTTCCGGCCGGATCCGAGTGTGTATGACGGGCGCTATTCCAATGTGGGCTGGCTTCAGGAACTGCCCAAGCCGGTAACGAACCTGTCGTGGGACAACGCGGCGCTGGTTTCGCCGCGGACGCTTGCGAAGCTGAAGCTCGAAGAAGCAGGACATCATTGAGATGAACGTGAACGGGAAGAAGGTGAAGGCGCCGGTGGTGGTGGCGCCGGGACATCCGGAAATTCGGTCACCGTGTACCTGGGGTATGGCCGCGAGTACGCGGGGCGCGTGGGTTCGGGGCAGGGCTTCAATGCGTACCGGATCCGGCCGAGCGGCGCGCCGTTTTATACGACGGGCACCATGAAGAAGGTGGACGGCACGTGGGGCGTGGCGATCACCAAGAGTCACTACCAGGATCATCGCGGATCGGCCGCCGCCAACGGCAGTGGCAGTCCTGTGGGCAGCGGCAACCGATTCTCTGGAGGGAAATGAGGCGTTAGGCGATCGCGGCATCATTCGCTACGCCACGCTGGACGAGTACAAGGCGAATCCGGGATTCGCGAATGAGGGCGAAGGTCACGAGAAGACCGGACATGGGCACGTCGATGTTCCCCAACTGGACGTACAAGGACAACGCCTGGGGCATGTCGATCGACATGAACAGCTGCACGGGCTGCAATGCGTGCATCGTGAGCTGTTATGCGGAGAACAACATCGCGGTGGTGGGCAAGCAGCAGGTGCGGATCGGCCGCAACATGCAGTGGATCCGCATCGACACGTATTTCGAGGGCGATCTGGCGGCTCCGCGGGCGCACTTCCAGCCCATGGCTTGCCAGCATTGCGAGAACGCGCCGTGCGAACAGGTTTGCCCGGTGGGCGCCACCGTCCATACGCCGGAGGGCCTGAACATGATGGTCTACAACCGCTGCGTGGGGACTCGTTACTGCTCCAACAACTGCCCCTACAAGGTGCGGCGGTTCAACTTCCTGCTCTTCTCCGATTACGAGACGGAGAGCCTGAAGCTGATGCGCAATCCGGACGTGTCCGTGCGGTCGCGCGGCGTGATGGAGAAGTGCAGCTACTGCGTGCAGCGCATCCAGGCGGCCAAGATCGAGGCCGACAAGGAGAACCGCGCCATTCAGGACGGCGAGATCCAGACCGCCTGCCAGCAGGCGTGCCCGGCGCAGGCGATCACGTTTGGCAACATCAACGATAAGGGCAGCAGGGTGGCCAAGCTGCGCAACGACGAGCGCACCTACCAGGTGCTCGCCGACCTGAATACCCGGCCGCGCACTAAGTATGTGGCCGCGGTCATGAATCCGAACAGCGAACTCGAAGAAGCGCCGGTGGAACACACGCCGGCGAAGGGTTGAAGCTACGATGGCAACGAGCGACCTGAAACCAAAAAGCCCCGAGTACGAACGGTGGGCGGATCCCGCGACCGGAGAATTCCGGGTGATCGCAGCCCGGGCAGACCTTTCAAATCGGTCACCGATAAGATCGCGCGGATTGTGCTGACGCCGAATACGCCGCTGGGCTGGTTTGCGATCTTTAGCGTGGCCGGCGCCGGCGCGACCATGCTGCTGGTGGCGGTGACCTGGCTGTTCCTGAAAGGCGCGGGGATCTGGGCGATTACGCAGCCGGTGGCCTGGGGCTTTGCCATCATCAACTTTGTCTGGTGGATCGGCATCGGCCACGCCGGCACGCTGATCTCCGCGATTCTGCTGCTGTTCAAGCAGGGCTGGCGCAACTCGATCAGCCGCTTCGCCGAAGCCATGACGATCTTCGCCGTGGTGTGCGCGGGCATGTTCCCGCTGATCCACGTCGGCCGTCCCTGGCTGGCGTACTGGATGCTGCCGCTTCCGCTGACGCATGAATGTGTGGCCGCAGTTCCGCTCGCCGCTGGAGTGGGACGTGTTCGCGGTATCGACCTACGCGACTATTTCGGTGGTGTTCTGGTACGTGGGCATGGTCCCGGACTTCGGCACCTTCCGCGATCGCGCCAAGATCGCAAGTTTGCACAGTATTGTTATGGATTGATTGCGCTGGGCTGGCGCGGGTCGGTGCGGCACTGGATGCGCTACGAGACGGCTTCGCTGCTGCTGGCAGGGTTGGCAACGCCGCTGGTGCTCTCGGTACATACGGTCATCAGCTTCGACTTCGCCGTGGCGGTTCTGCCGGGCTGGCATACGACGATCTTCCCGCCTTACTTTGTGGCCGGCGCCATCTACTCGGGGTTCGCGATGGTGCTCACGCTGGCCATTCCGCTGCGCAAGTTCTATCACCTGGAAGCGCTGGTCACCGAGCGGCACATCGACAATATGGGCAAGGTGATGCTGGCCACCGGATTCATCGTGGCCTACGGGTACGGCATGGAAGCGTTCATGGCCTGGTATTCGGCCTCGCACTGGGAATGCGTTCATGTTCTGGAACCGCATGTTCGGGCCGATGGGGTGGTCGTACTGGGTGCTGATTACGTGCAACCTGGCGATTCCGCTGACGACGCTGTGGTCGCGCAAGCTGCGCACGAACATCACCTTCATGTTCATCATCTCGATCATTGTGAACACGGGCATGTGGTTCGAGCGCTTCGTGATTGTCGTGACCAGCCTGTATCGCGACTTCCTGCCTTCGGCGTGGGGCACTTATCGCGCCACCAAGTGGGACTACATGACGTTCGTCGGCACGCTGGGATTGTTTACGACGCTGTTCCTGCTGTTCGTGCGCTTCCTGCCCATGATTCCGATGAATGAAGTGCGCATGCTGCTGCCGCAGGCCAAGATTAAGCCCAAGGCCACGGCAGGGAGTGGAGACTGATTATGCCGCCACGCGAAGGAATGTACGGCCTGTTGGCCGAATTCGATACGCCGGGAGACCTGGTACGTGCGGCGCGCCAGGCGCGCCAGGACGGTTGGCGGCGCATGGACTGCTATACGCCGTATCCGGTGGAAGAGGCAGCCGAGGCCATCGGCTTCCATCGCAACAAGGTGCCGCTGGTTACGCTGGTGGGCGGCCTGATGGGCTTGACGGCGATGTTCCTGCTGGAGACCTGGATCTCGACGTCGCCTATCCGCATCAATGTCGCCGGACGTCCGCTGTACTCATGGCCGGCGTTCATCGTGCCGGCTTATGAGTGGACGATCTTGTGGGCGGGGCTTTCGGCGGCGTTTGGCATGTTTGCGCTGAACGGGCTTCCGTCGCTGTATCATCCGCTGTTCAACGCGCCCAACTTCCGCGATGGGGCGACGACGGACAAGTTCTTCCTGTGCCTGGAGGCGCTGGATCCGAAGTTCGACCTGATGGAAGCCCGGAAGTACCTGGAGAGCTTCGACCAGTTTCGGTGGTGGAGGTGGAGTACTGATGAACTGCAGGGAACAGGGAACAGGGAACAGGGAACAGTTCCAAACCCGCTCCACCTATCGTTCTGCAAAGACGAAGAGTGCGGTGCTGCTGGGAGCATCGGCACTGCTGCTTCTTTGCCGGGTGCCGGCAGGATATGCAAAACCAGCCGAAGCTGATTCCGCAGCGCGGGTCGGAGATGTTTGCCGACCAGCGCGGGGCGCGGCCGCAGGTGGTGAACACGGTGGCGCGCGGGCAACTGCATGAGGACAGCTACTTCTACACCGGCGTGGTGCAGGGAGCGAATGGGTATCGCGAAGAGAAGAATCAAATGCCGTTCCCGGTGACGCTGGAAGTGCTGAAGCGCGGGCAGGAGCGGTTCAACATCTACTGCACGCCGTGCCACTCGCGGGTAGGCAACGGGCTGGGCGAGATTGTGCAGCGCGGCTACAAGCCGGCGGCCAATCTGCACGACCAGGTGCGCAGGGCGCAGCCGTTGTCGCACTATTTCTTCGTGATGACGCATGGGTACGGAGCGATGCCCGATTACTCGGCGCAATTGACGCCGGAAGACCGCTGGGCGGTGGCAGCGTATATTCGCGCGCTGCAGTTGAGCCAGTCGGCGACCGGAGAGGATGTGCCGGCCGGTGTGCAGGTGAAGAGCCTGAAAGACGTCGCGGCCGAAGAACAATCTGCCGGCTGCGTTTGCCGAACCGTGGACGTTCCCTGCGACGGCGATTCAGGCATATCCGCCCGGTAGCAAGCGAAGGAACTCCGGCGATGGCGCCGGCCAATCCGGCGGACCCGGCAGATCAAGAATGGCAAGCCGGCCGGCAAGCAAAGCACGCGACCAGGGATCGCGCCAGAGACAGGAATGAGACGAATCAGGAATGGCTCACGAAACTCACGCCAAAACGCTCCCCGCCGATTTGAGCGCGCCGGCATTTGTGGATGCCTGGCAGATGCGCGCGCTGATCATCGGGGCGGTCTTTTCGATGATCGCCGTCGGTGCTGGCGTTTCTGGGCAGGCCAGGATGCCTGGCTCGATCATGTTCTGCGCGGTTGGCTGCTGGGGCTGATGCTGACGTTCGGATTTGCCGTGGGCGGGCTGGCGCTGCTGATGGTGCAGTACTGCTCGGGCGGCAAGTGGGGCCTGCTGCTGCGCCGGCCGCTGGAGGCGATGAGCCGCACGCTGCCGCTGGTGTTTGTCTACTGGTCTGGTGGTCGCTTTTCGCATGAAGAAGCTCTACATGTGGGCCAATCACGGCATGGTGGATGACGGACGTTGAATCGGGGACTGATCACGAACGAGCAGATTGAGGCCATCGATCATGCGATCGCACTTCAAGCATCCGATGCTCAACCCCAGCATGTTTCTGGATCGTGAGCCTGATCTGCTTTGCGATCTGGGGATTCTACACCTGGCGGCTGAACTCGCTGGGACTGAAGCGCGACTCGGATTCGCCGGCCAACACGCCTTACTGGATCAAGAAGATTGAAAACATCAGCGGGCCGGGCATCGTGGTGTACTCGCTGACCATGACGGCGGCGGCCATTTACTGGGTCATGTCGCTCGATCCCACCTGGTACTCGTCGGTCTACGGGCTGCTGTTCCTGGTGGGCCAGGGATACTCGGTGCTGGCGCTTTCGCATCATGTCTCGATTTCGCTTTCGAAGGCCGAGCCGTTCAAGACCATTCTGCGCCAGACCGAGCAGCACGATCTGGGCAAGTTCACTTTTGCCTTTGTGATGCTGAATATCTACCTGGCCTTCGCACAGTTCCTGATCATCTGGTCGGGAAATCTGCCGGAAGAGATTCAACTGGTACCTCGACCGCATTCGCGGCAACTGGGGCATCATCATCACGCTGGACTTCATCTTCCACTGGCTGATTCCGTTCACGCTGCTGCTGTCGCGCGACATCAAGCGCAACAAGAAGCGGCTGGTGCGGGTGTGCCAGTGGATGATCTTTGCCCGCGCCTTCGATTTGTTCTGGCTGATCGAGCCGAACTTCAAGGACGCGGCGCGCAACCTGCACTTCAGCTGGGGAATCCTTGAATATGTGGCCGTCCCGGTGGCAATGGTTTCCTTCTGGGTTGCGTTCTTCTGCATGCAGCTGAAGACGCGGCCGCTGGTGCAGACCAACGATCCGCATCTGGCGGAGATTCTGGAGCCTGAACATGCCACAGCATAACGACAGTCAGCTTCCGCCGCACGGCAATCACGGAAGAGGTCGACGCGTCGCTCGGCTTACGAGAAGAGCGATGTACGGGTGACGGGGATCGTCGTCTTCCTGACCGCGCTGGCCATCTTCGTGGCGGTTACGGGGTTCTCTGCTACGGCATCGGCAAAGTGCTCAATGCGCGAACTGAACAAGGAAGACGGGCACGAACAGCAAGTGGACCAAGACGGTGGATGTGCGCGAGCTGGGCAACCTGCCCAACAGCCCCGAGCTGCAGAACAAGATGGCGGAGCTGACGCAGCAGTTCCCCACGCCGCGGCTGCAGACCGACGACGGCAACCAGGAGATCGCCGACCTGCATGCCAGGGAAGATCTGCTGCTGGACAACTACAGCTGGATCGATCGGACAGCCGGGCAAGGTGCGGATTCCGATCGAGCAGGCGATGGAGATTGTTGCGCAGCAGGGCTTGCCGGTGGCACCAGCACCCAGGCCGCCCCGCTGATGACCGGCGATCAGAAGGCCATGGTTCATGCACCGCTGACCAGTGGATTTGCACGCACCGCTTACGAACTGGAACTGGAACGCGGCGAGGGTGCGCGAGCGGCAGAGGCCGAAGAGCGGGAAGTAGACAGTGCAGTTGTTGAGGAGTAGCAGGCAGTATGCAGTTCACGAGCACAATTCGGAGATTCGCAGGCGCGGTGGCAATTGCTGCCTGGCGCGGCGATTGTGCTGGCGCCCTCACTCGGGGCACAGGTTTCAGGTTATGGCGACAAGCAGTTGGGGCCGGCAAACGACAAGCCGCTCCGATTCTGAACAAGGTGGGGATTGCGCAGAATCTGAATCAGCAACTGCCGCTCTCCTCACGTTCACCGACGATGCCGGCCAGCAGGTGCAGCTGGCCAGCTACTTCGGCAAGAAGCCGGCCATTCTGGCGCTGGTCTATTATCAGTGCCCGATGCTGTGCTCGGAAGAGTTGAATGGCCTGACAGGCGCGCTGCAGATGGTGGATGAGGTTCCGGGCAAGGACTTCAACGTGATCGTCGTCAGCATCGATCCCAGCGAGGGCACCGACCTGGCGGCGGCCAAGAAGCGCAGCTACGTGAAGCGCTATGGGCATCCGGAGACGGCGGCGGGCTGGCATTTTCTCACCGGCACGCAGCCCAACATCGATGCGCTGACCAAGGCGGTGGGATTTGGCTATGTGAAGATTCCGGGGCCGGATGGAAAGCTGACGCAGTTTGCGCATGCCAGCTCGATCCAGATCGTGACGCCGGAGGGCAAGCTGGCGCAGTACTACATGGGCGTGGAGTACTCGCCCAAGGATCTGCGGCTGGGCCTGGTGGAGGCATCGAGCGAATCGCATCGGCTCGCCGGTCGATAACATTCTGACTTACTGCTACCACTACGATCCAGGTACCAACAAGCACTCGCTGATTGTGGCGCGCGTGGTGCAGCTGGGCGGACTGGTGACCATGTGTCGCTGGGCGGATTCATGTTGGTGATGTTCCGCCGCGATTACCGGCAAGACCACACGCTGCAGCGGAAAAGCTGACACTGGAGTTCACCCCGGAGACGAAAACCTGTCGCCGGGGACACAGAGGTGAACGGATAACGGAATGAATCACATCAGTCCAGTACTCTGGCAATTTCTCGTCAAGTGGATGACGAACTTCTCGCTGTTTCCGCCGGAGGCGTCGAAGATCGCGCCGCAGATGGACGCGCTGTACTTCTTCATGGTGCTGGTCAGCCTGATCGGGTTGACGATCGTGATTCTGCTGGTGACGAGTTTCTCCATCCTGTACAGCAAGGAGCGTCATCCGGTGGCTGTGCAGATCGAGGGTTCGACGCTGCTCGAGGCAACCTGGACCATCATTCCTCTGGGCCTGTTCCTGATCATGTTTGTGTGGGGCGCGCTGATTTACTTCCGCGTTTACACGCCGCCGGCCAACGCGATGAACATTTATGTGGTGGGCAAGCAGTGGATGTGGAAGGCGGAGCATCCGGGCGGCCAGCATGAGATCAATGCGCTGCATATTCCCACCGGCCGGCCGATCCAGCTGACTCTGATTTCGCAGGATGTGTTTCACAGCTTTTCGATTCCCGCTTTCCGCGTGAAGCGCGAGGCCATTCCGGGCCGTTACACGTCGGTCTGGTTTGAAGCCACCACGCCGGGAACATATCACCTTTTCTGCACGCAGTATTGCGGCACCAACCACTCGGCGCATGATCGGCGACATCGTGGTGCTGACGCCGGAGGACTACAAGAAGTGGCTGGCCGAGATCGACCAGCGGCATGTCGCTGGCGCAGAACGGCGAGCGGCTTTTCGCCAGCCTGAGCTGCAATGCCTGCCACAACGCGCGGCCGGATGCGCGCGGGCCGAGCCTGGCCAATGTTTACGGAGCGAAGCTGGCGCTGGCCAGCGGCGAGACCGTGCTGGCGGACGACGCCTATCTGCGCGAGGCGATTCTGAATCCGTCGCAGCACATCACGCAGGGCTATGCGCCCATCATGCCCACTTACCAGGGGCAGGTGAGCGAAGAGGGCGTGATCGCGCTGGTTGAATACATCAAGAATCTCAACTCGAACTACCGCATTGAGCAGACGCTGAACACGACCGACTTGCTGCCGGAGGGCGAAGGTACAGGCCGCAGCCGTGGGTACGAACGGCGGGCCAGAGCCTCGCCGCAAGCAGCAGGGATGGTGAAGCAATGAGCCCACAATCGTCAGTCTTCCCGACCAATCGACGGCCAGAATTCCCAAGGTGAACTTCATCACCAAGGAGAACGGCCTTCTGAGCTGGCTGCTGACCGGCGACCATAAGCGGATCGCCATGCTTTATCTTGCATCTCGATCACGTTCTTCTTCTTTATCGGCGGAGCCCTGGCGGGCTTGATCCGGCTGGAACTGCTGACGCCGCAGGCCGACCTGATGGCCACCGACACCTATAACAAGGTGTTCACCATGCACGGCATCATCATGGTCTTCTTTTTCCTGGTGCCTTCGGTGCCGGCCACGCTGGGAAATTTCCTGATTCCGATGATGATCGGCGCCAAGGACCTGGCGCTGCCGAAGATCAACCTGCTGAGCTGGTATCTCTACATGGCCGCGCGGCATCCTGGCGCTCTACACCATGGCGACCGGCGGCGTGGATACGGGCTGGACCTTCACCACGCCGCTGTCGACGCACTATGTGAATACCAACGTGCTGACCACAGGCCTGGCGGTCTTCATTGCCGGGTTCAGTTCGATCTTTACCGGACTGAACTTCATCGTCACCATCCACAAGATGCGCTGCCCGGGTATGACCTGGTTCCGGCTGCCGCTGTTTGTGTGGGCGCACTATGCGGCCAGCATCCTGATGGTGCTGGGCACGCCGGTGCTGGCCATCACGATTGTGCTGGTGATCCTGGAGCGCACCGATCGGCATCGGCGTCTTCGACCCGGCCAAGGGCGGCGACCCGATGCTGTTCCAGCACCTGTTCTGGTTCTATTCGCACCCCGCTGTTTACATCATGATTCTGCCGGGCATGGGCGTGATCTCCGAGGTGATTTCGACCTTCAGCCGCAAGCGGGTGTTCGGCTATACGGCGGTGGCGTTCTCTTCGGTGGCCATCGCGGTCTTCGGCTTCTTTGTCTGGGCGCACCACATGTTCATCATGGGCATCTCGAACTACTCGATGCTGGTGTTCTCGCTGCTGACCATGCTGGTAGCTGTGCCTTCGGCGATCAAGATATTCAACTGGACATTCACGCTCTACAAAGGGTCCATCACCTTTGAAACGCCGATGCTTTATGCCTTCGGCTTCATGGGGCTGTTTACCATCGGCGGCATGACGGGCGTCTTCCTGGGCACATCGGGCACCGACATTCACCTGACGGAGACGTACTTCATCGTGGCGCACTTCCACTTTGTGATGGTGGGCGGCATGCTGATGGCGTTCCTGTCGGGCATCCACTTCTGGTGGCCGAAGATGACGGGCCGCATGTATCCGGAGAAGATCTCGCAGCTGGCGGCGGTGGTGACGTTCATCGGGTTCAACTTCACATTCTTCCCGCAGTTCATTCTGGGCACGCTGGGCATGCCGCGGCGCTATGCGGCTTATCCGCCGGAGTTCCAGGTGCTGAATGTGTTCTCGACCGCGGGCGCGACGATTCTGGGCGTGGGCTACCTGCTGCCGATTCTCTACCTGACCTGGTCGCTGAAGTACGGCGAGATCGCAGGCAACAATCCCTGGCAGGCGACGGGGCTGGAGTGGCAGATTCAGTCGCCGCCGCTGACGGAAAACTTCCCTGTGACTCCGATCATGGACCACGATGCCTACGACTACGAGTGGCTGGAGAAGAGCAAGAAAGAGAAAGAGGTAGCCAGTGTCGGATAGCCCAGCGATCAGCTCACGGCGCCCACGCGGATGCACGAGCATCACGAGCATCCGCCCTATCTGCGCCATCATTTCGAGAACGTGGGGCAGCAGGCGGACACGACCAGCTTTGCCATGTGGCTGTTCCTGCTGACGGAAATCATGTTCTTCGGCGGGCTGTTCACCGCCTATCTGATCTATCGCAACTGGTACTACCCGGCGTTTGTGGCGGGCATCGCACCAGCTTGAATATCGTCTGGGGCACGGCTAAATACGCGGTGCTGATCACCTCGAGCTTCACCATGGCCATGGGCGTGTGGTGCGCGGAGACGCGGCGCAAAAGCGGCCTGGTGCTGTGCCTGGTTCTGACCTTCATTCTGGGTCTGGGCTTCCTGGGCATCAAGACCATTGAGTACTGGGAAAAGATCGAGAAGCATCACGTTCCCGGCTTCCATTACAGCCTGAACTCGTTCACCGATCCCGCCTCCGACCCGAGGCACAAGCAGCACGCGACAAGCCGCTGCCGCTGGATATGGCGCGGCACACGGAGGTCTATTTCTCGCTCTACTTTGCCATGACCGGCATGCACGCGCTGCACATGATCATCGGCATCGCGATTCTGGGATACATGATCTTCAGCGCGCAGGCCGGAGCATACACCACCGGGCATGTGACGTTCGTCGAGAACTTCGGACTGTACTGGCACTTTGTCGATATTGTGTGGATCTTCCTGTTCCCGCTGCTGTATCTCATCAGCCGCCACAGTTAAGGACAAGCACATGAGCGATCCCCATCAAACTCACGAGCATAAGCAGACGGAAAACGGCAACGAGGATGGCGAGCATCTGCACATTGTTCCACCGCGGATCTACATCATCGTTGGCACCATGCTCCTGATCTTGACGGCGGTAACGGTATGGGCGTCCTTCCTGGAACTGGGCGTATTCAACCCCATCATTGCGCTGTTTATCGCCTGCGTGAAGGCCACGCTCGTGGTGCTGTTTTTCATGCACGTGAAGTACAGCACGAAGCTCACCAAGCTGACCGTGGGTGCAGGGCTCTTCACGTTTCTGACGCTGATTGGCATGACGCTGGCCGACTACTTCACGCGCGCTTGGGGACGCTGGTAGCAACGCCAGATGACAGACGACAGTTCACAGTCGACCTGGATGGGCCGCTCAGCGCGGCCCGTTTCATTTGTGGACGGTGTGTGTAGGATCGGGTCGGTGAGATGAGTTTATGACGACGCCTGTTGGATCCGCGGAGTTTGTTGAGACTTCAATCGACGGCGCGCCGGTTCGAGGGTATCTGCACCGCTCGAGTGCGGGCCCGGCCGGGTTGGTGTTGACGCACGGAGCCGGCGCGAACTGTCAGACTATTCTGCTGACTTCGCTTGCAGAGGCGTTCCAGTCGGCCGGCGTGACGGTGCTGCGGTGCGATCTGCCTTTCCGCCAGGCGCGCCTGCACGGGCCGCCGATGCGCGGCAGCGCCGAGAAAGACCAGGCGGGGCTGAGATCCGCGTTGACATTGTTGCGGGCTTACGCTGCCGGCCCCATGTATCTTGGCGGGCATTCTTATGGAGGAAGGCAGGCGACGATGCTTGCCGCGTCGCAGCCCGGCCTGGTTGAAGGGCTATTGTTGCTGTCGTATCCGCTGCATCCTCCAGAGCGCCCGGAGCAAATGCGCACGCAGCACTTTCCGGCTCTTCAAACGCCTGCCTTGTTCGTGCAGGGAAGCAAGGATGGCTTTGCCTCGATGGCCGAGATGGAAGAAGCATTGAAGCTGATTCCGGCAAGGACAGAACTGCTGTTGATTCCAGGCGCAGGACACGAACTCCTCTCGAAGAAGAATCGGGAGCAGGTTGTGCCGCAAGTCGTCCAGACATTCCGCGCAGGCTTTATGAAGGCTTGACCACGCCGCGTTGAATCGACGGATCGGGCGACAGGATCAGCTCGAAATAAATGAGGGGCGCGTTCCGGTAGGTGGTGCGGCCCACTTCGCGGAATCCGCACTTGCGATAGAAGTCACCGGCACCATAGGCGGCGTCGTAGGCGTCCAGGCGAATGGCCGTGGCAGTCCTTCTTTTTGCGTGCTCGAGGGCCTCCTTGATGCACTCTGCCCCGAAGCCTTTCCGCTGGTAGCGGGGGTCGACGGCCATGTCGGTGAGATAGAGGGGAGTAGCAGTTGGGGAAAAATAGGCCGTATCGATCGCCCATGGCTTGCGGGTCGAGAGCGCGAGCGTGGCAATAGGCTTTTTTCGGTACCGTGCTATCAGCACCTGGGCTCGGCTCATCGCAAAGCAAACGCCTCGTTCCGTCACCACCGCGGCACGGAGCACGCCGCCAGACTGCGAGGCAAGATACTGGTTGACGGCGTTGCGCAACGCAACCAGGCCAGGGACGTCGGCAGGGGTTGCGGTCTGCAGTTTGAGGGTCATCGAACAAGCCTAGGATGCAGCCTGTTCCGCGAGCACGCGAACGGCCGCCAGGTTCTGCACAAGCTCGGGCGGAAAACCATGCCGGCGCTGCAGCCATGCGGGATCGTTGAACGAAACGGTGACACGCCCCGCGCTGTCTTCTGCTACCAGGATCTTCAGCGGGAGGTCAATGGCCGCGCTTGGCGTGGCCAGCATGATGGGCGTTCCCGCCCGTGGGTTGCCGAAGATGAGCAGCTTGGTATTAGGCATCTGCATGCCGGCCTTGGCGGCCTCGCCGCTGTGGTCTACAAGCGCGAACAGAGTAATGCTTTTGGCATTCAACAAGTCCTTGAGGCGCGAAATTGTCTCGTCAACGGAGTGGGCGCTGGGGATGGACTGGATTCCGATATCGGTGGCTGCGCTCATGGGTGTCCTTTTGGAAACGGGCATAGAATGGGGGCCAGGCCGGGATTTTCCGGGCAAAGTGATTATTCCAGACTTGGTGAAGGAGGCGCAGCGATGACGGAATGGCAAAGAAAGGCGATGGCCGGCACAGTGGCATTGTCAGGCGTTCTCCTCGTCGGAGCAATCCAGCTCTTGTGCGCACAGGCGCCCACGCAAGCGGCCACCGAGCAACACGCGGCCGTGAAGGATTATGCCGGGACGTGGAACTGGATGTTTGAGGATCGGCGCTTCGCTACCATGACGCTCAGTCAGGACGGCGATCAACTCACCGGCAGCATGACCAACGGCCACATTGACCTGGATGAGCGCGGCAGGATTTCCTCCGCCACCGCGGCCAAGGGCACGACCCCGATTGTGAAGACCTCCTTTGAGGATGGAACGCTGATCCTGCTGGCCAAGGATGGAGACGACGAGACCGAGTTTGCGATGACCCTCACGTCGTCTTCAACAGCGGAGTTGCGCTTCCATGGCGATGGAGCGCCCGGCAATGCCCAACCGATCCGCCTGGAGAAGGTCTGGTCGGAGCCGCCCGTCGACAAATAGTTCCGCGTCGGTACCTGGCGCTCCATATCAGTAAAATTCGTGCGCTGGTCTTTCGATAGGGCGGAACCGAAACGTGTGCGGGATAAATGCACACTTGGCCGGCGGGCACAATAGAGCCTGAGGTTTTAACTTGGACGAGGTAAATGGGCGCTCCGCGGGAATACCGGAAGAACTGGCGCGCCTGGCTGATCAGCCGCGTGTCACGGTAAGGCGCAGCGGCGCTCTCAGGGCTGGCGCGAAGTGTGTCGTGTACTGGATGCAGCGGACCATGCGCATCGCGGATAATCCGGCACTCGACGTGGCGATCGAAGCCGGCAATCTTCTGGGGCTGCCGGTCGTCGTTTTTTTCTCTGTCATTCCCAACTACCCCAATGCCAACTTGCGGCACTATCACTTCATGGCGCAAGGCTTGCGCGACGTGCCCGAGGACGCTGCCGATCGGGGCATCGGCTTCGTTCTGCGCCGGTATCCTGACAACTCGCTGGAGGCTTTTCTCGAGGAAGTGAGCGCCGCGATGGTAGTGGGCGATGAGAACCCCTGCCGTGAGCCGGAACGATGGCGCCAGGTGTTGGCACGGCGTCTGCGCCTGCCCTACTGGACCGTGGACGCCGACGTGGTGGTGCCGTCGCGCGTCTTTGGCCGCGACTATTTTTTGCTGCACCATTTCCGCCCGCATCTTGAGCGCGAACTCCCCAACTACCTGGTCAGGCCGAAGCACATCAAGCCGCATCATGAGTGGCGCAAGCCGCGAGCACTGGCCAGCTTCCCCGTCGACGGTGACATTACCCAGGGATTCGACAAGCTCGACCGCACCGTAGGCCCGGTGGACACCTTCACGGGAGGCACGCATGCCGCGCTGAAAAGGCTGAACGCCTTCGTGAATGACGAACTGGTTCACTACGAAGCCGCGCGCAACAAGCCGGAGTTGAAGGGGACCAGCCGCCTTTCCCCTTACCTGCACTTCGGCAACATCTCGCCGCTCACGATCGCGCTCGCCGTGCAAAATGCGGTTGCCCACGGAAAGGCGCCGGCCAGTGCCGCCAAGCGCTACCTGGATGAGCTGATCGGGTGGCGCGAACTTTCGGTGTTGTTTGTCCGATTCAACCCCGATTACGACAACTGGGCCTGCGCGGAGCCGTGGGCTCATAAAACTCTCACGGAACACGCCGGCGATGCCCGTCCGGCACGCTACACGCTTCCCCAGCTTGAACGGGCAGAGACCTGCGACGACCTGTGGAACGCGGCGCAGCGCCAGATGCTCGAGACCGGCTGGATGCACAACTACATGCGCATGTACTGGGGCAAGAAGATCCTGGAATGGTCGCCCGACCCGGCGCGCGCCTTCGAATGGGCGGTGCTGTTGAACGACAAGTACGAATTGGATGGTCGCGATCCAAATGGATACGCCGGGATTGCCTGGGCCATCGTCGGCAAGCACGATCGCCCCTGGTTCGACCGGCCGGTCTTCGGCACCGTGCGGCCCATGTCGAATGCGTCCACGGCAAAAAAGTTCGATTCCCAGAAGTACATCGCGCAGTTCCCAAATTCAAGAAGCGAGAGCCTGAAGCGGGAGTAAGCGATAGTCGCTTCTTCGACATCCATGCGATGTAGTGGTGATCACAAGTGGCGGCTGGGGGTGTGTCCTAAAATGGGCAACACTTTCCAGTCTGGGACCTTGTTTCCTTAGAGAGCGCTCATTTTCGCGTCTGCGCGCGTCTGCCCGCTGATGATGGCGGGGTGGAGACCGGAGCCGGACTCCGGATGCGCATGGCGATGAGGCTCTTTGAACGTGTTGTGGCTGGGGTTGCTGCTCGGGGCAATCCCGGAAGCTCTGTCACCGCTGGATTATTTGCCAGATTCCTCATCACGATTTTGTTTGTGATCGTGCTCACTTTGGGCCCTTCTACCCCGCTGTTCGCGCAAAGTGGGGGTGCGTCTCCCCGAGCTTTACCTCCACGTACTGCCCAGGCTCACCGTTTTCTCGCCAGCCGTGGATTGCGCCTGGGGCAGCCCAGAGCCCTGAGCGTCAATGCGCGAACTCAACTCTTCGCACGACCGCAGAACTCATCCGACACGGCGGTCTGGAGCCCGCTCGGCCCCTGGGCGGTTATCACTCCGAATTACGGGCCGGTGACCGGGCGTGTTTCCTCACTGGCGCTCGATCCCTCGGACGCGACGGGAAACAAGCTTTACGTCGGAACCACCGGCGGCGGAGTCTGGGTCGCGCAGAATGCAGCCACTGCCAATACCAGCGGCATCGTCTTCACGCCGCTCACCGACGAGGTGACAGGCCAGAAGGGCATTGAGCCGGTCATCAGCATCGGTGCGCTCACCGTGCAGCCGGGCGAAACAGGCGTGATACTCGCCGGCACGGGCGATCCCAATGACGCGCTCGACTCGTACTACGGCAATGGAGTCCTGCTCTCGAAGGACTGGGGAAATACCTGGACCTTGATTACGGGTTCGTCGGACATGGAGTTGGGGACTGGAATTCGTGATTTCAGCTTCGTGGGCGAGAGCTTCGCTGGATTTGCCTGGAGCACGAGGAAGCCCAACCGCGTGGTGGCCGCGGTGACGCAATCGGCAGAGGGTCAGCTGGTGGATGCCGAATTCGCGAACGCCAGCTACAAAGGCCTCTACTACTCCGACGATGCGGGCGCTACATGGCAGCTTGCCCGGATCTCGGATGGAACGAAGGATGTGCAAGGCCCGCTTGATGGCTACTCGGTGGGCGACGGCAACGCCGCCACCGCCGTGGTCTGGAATGACGTGCGCAAAGTCTTTGTCGCGGCCATTCGCTTTCATGGCTATTACGAATCGAGCGACGACGGCGCAACCTGGACGCGGATTGCATCTCAGCCCGGGGCGGCGCTGACTACTGTCATGTGCCCCACCAATCCCACCATGACCGGCTCGCCCGCCTGCCCCATTTTTCGCGGAGCGCTGGCAGTGAATCCGCAGACAGGAGATACGTTCGCCTGGACCGTCGATCTCAACAACCAGGACCAGGGCCTCTGGCAGGACGCATGCGCTGAGTCCAGCGGCAGCTGCCCCGCCGATGTCGCATTCACAAAGCAGTGGAGTACGGCGCCGCTTGAGTCGGACACCTGGCTGGGCGCTTCCACGATCGCCGATGGCGACTACAACCTCGCATTGGCTGCCGTTTCGTCCGGTCAGGACACCTTGCTGCTCGCCGGTGCCAGCGATCTATGGAAATGCAGCCTCGCCATGGGCTGCGCGTGGCGCAACACCTCGAACAGCTTCAGCTGCATGAGTGCCCAGGTCGGTCCCTATCAGCATGCCATCGAGTGGCAGGCCGCAAATCAGAACGAAGTTTTTGTCGGCAACGACAGCGGATTGTGGCGCTCGCTGGATGCGATTGGGGAGCAAGGGCCGGTTTGTTCTTCAGCGGACTCCGGCCATTGGCAAAACCTCAATGCGGGCCTGGGATCTCTCGCCGAGGTTGAAAGCATGTCGGCCGTGGGCGCCTCGCCGTACACCATGATGGCGGGTCTGGGAGACAACGGCACGGCGGGAACGAAGAGCACTACCACCGTGACCCGGAACTGGACGCAGATCCTCAGCGGTGAAGGCGGCCCGGTGGTGATCGATCCAACAAACCCAAACAACTGGTGGGTGAACAACGGTGCCGGAGTCTCTATTCACCTGTGTTCAGCAACCGGGCTATGCACGCCTGCCGACTTCGGAACCGCGCCCGCCGTGAGCGATGCCGATGTTGCGAATGATGGCCTCGAGATGGTTACACCAGCCCCCTTCCTGGTGGACCCGGTTGACTCGACCCAGTTATTGATCGGCACCTGCCGACTGTGGCGGGGGCCACGCAGCGGCTCTGTGTGGACAACGGCGAATGCAGTCGAGCCAATGCTCGACGGCAACGTCGGCAATCCATCCTGCAGCGGCAACGCGCTCATCCGTTCCATGGCCGCGGTGGCGCTCCCGAGCGGCGGAGAAGTAGTCTACGTGGGCGTCTACGGCGCATTGGATGGCGGAGCGACGATGGCTGGCCATGTGTTGAGCGCGACCATGAATGCGAACGGGAACTGGTCGCCATTGCAGGACCTGACGTTGAACCCTGTCCTGAACGATGCATACGCCATGAACTTCTACGGGCTCGATGTCTCAAGCATCACCATCGATCCGCATGATCCCACGGCAAACACGATCTACGCCACCATCGCCGGAGTACCGGGGCCACAGCAGCCACTGGCAATGGTTTACCGTTCTACTGACGGGGGAGCGCATTGGAGCGTGATTGATGGCGGCCTGCCTGCGACCACCGCAAACGCTCTCGCAGTGGATCCTGTTGACCCGAACACCGTGTATCTTGCCACCGATGCCGGCGTCTTCTCAACGCGCTCGGTGTCCGGCTGCAGTGCATGGGGAGCCTTCTGCTGGGCTCCTTATGGTGCGGGCCTGCCCATGGCTCCGGTTGTCGCTCTGAGCGCATCAACCGCGGCAGCCGGCGCTGGTGTCCTTGTTGCCGGAACCTACGGGCGCGGACTTTGGCAGATTCCTCTCATCACCAGCGGAACTCCGGCAACAACCGTCAGCGCGAGTCCGACCTCCCTGACATTCAGCGGGCAGATTGTGGGCACGCTGAGCACGGTACAGAGCGTCACCCTAACAAACACTGGAACCTCTCCGCTTGTGCTGGCGCCTGTGGCGGCATCGGGGGACTTTACCGAGAGCGACAACTGCGCGCGCGCGATAGTCGCCGGCGACAGCTGCTCCATCCAGGTCACGTTCCTGCCCACGCAAGCAGGACCGCGCGCCGGGCAACTCACCTTCTCGGGGAACCTGCACGGTGGCTCGCTCACGGTAAGCCTGACAGGCACCGGGATCAGCACCGGATCGATCACTCTGAGTCAGGGCTCGATTAATTTCGGCACCGTCGAGGTAGGGAACAGCTCCGGTACTCAGTCAATCACTGTCACCAACGCCGGCGGAACAGCTGTGCCCATCGCCAGCATCACCGTGACTGCGCCGTTCGTACTGTCCACGAACTCCTGCGGAACAACCTCGCTTGCGGCCAACTCTTTGTGCACATTGATCCTGCAGTTCACCCCTTCCGCCAGTGGTCCCGCTACTGGAACACTGACCCTGGTGGACGGGACCGGAACCCAGTACGCCCAGCTGACAGGCACAGGCAGCTCGCCTCCCACCGACACTCTTTCGGCAACGTCGCTGAGCTTTCCTGCGACCATCGTCGGCCAGAACTCCGCGATCCAATGGGTCACCCTTACCAACAGCGGCATGAATCCGCTGACGTCAATCAACGCGACCGTCGCCGGTCCGTTCCTGCTGTCGAATAAGTGCGGCTCGCAGCTGGCGGCGGAATCGAAATGTTCCATCGGCGTCCAGTTTCAGCCCTCCGCGCAAGGCGCTCAGGCCGGCACCTTGACGGTTTCAGACACCCTTGCTTCGCAAAGCCTTCCGCTCGCCGGGACCGGCCTGCAGCCTCCTCAGTTCTCCGTGAATCCCCCCAGCCTTGCATTTCCGGCGCAGCAGGTCAGCGTGGCCGGCGCGCCCATCACGCTGACCGTCACGGACTCCGGCGGCGCCGCGATGAATGACGTGGGAACTCAAATCAGCGGACAAAACGCGTCGAGCTTCTCAACGGCGGCCAGCACCTGCAGTGCGGGTCTGGCAGCCGGGGCAAGCTGCACGATCCAGGTCATCTTCACTCCAGCCTCAGCCGGACCTGCCGTAGCAACGCTGACCATTACTTCGTCGACCCCGGGGGTCAAAGCGCCGGCTATCGTGCCGTTGAGCGGAGCGGGCCTCGCCCGCTCGGCGTTGACCGCTAATCCAAGCCAGCTCATCTTTGCCGCCACCGCGCTGGGCCAGACGAGTGCCGCGCAGGCCGTGACGATTGCCAATCCCGGTGGAGTGAGCGCCGCAGGACTCACGCTGAGCGTGAGCGCGCCCTTCAAACTGGCGCAGAACACCTGCGGAAGCACGCTTCCTGCTGGAGCCAACTGTACGGCCGGAATCGCCTTTGCGCCCATGCAGAGAGGCGCTCTGACCGGCTCGCTGACGATTGCTTCCACGTCGGTGTCAGCCGCCACCAACGTGCCCCTGAGCGGCACGGGTGGCCTCACCGGGAATGTCCAGTTCTCACCCGGACAAGTGAGTTTCCCTGCCACGGGCGTGGGAGCAACCAGCGCTGCGACCACCGTCACCATCTCGAATACCAGCGTGACCGTTTCCCTCGATAACCTGGGTCTCACCGCCAGCGCCGGGTTCAAGCTCATCGCCAACACCTGCGGATCCTCTCTGGCGGCTGCCTCCAGTTGCACGGTGAGCGTGGCCTTCGCTCCTGCGGCCACCGGAGCGCAAACAGGCGCCTTGACCCTCGCTTCCAGCGCGCTTGCAGCCGACGCCACGGTGGCCCTGTCGGGCACCGGATTTGACTTCACTGCAGCCGCAGCAGGCTCGGCTAGCCAGACCGTCGCCAGCGGCCAGACCGCGAATTACAGCGTCACCCTGACGCCACTCGGCGCCGTGCCCCAGTCTCTGACCTTCCAGTGCAATTCGCTACCCACCTACGCCGCATGTATCTTCAATCCTTCGACAAACAGCGTTGCGGCGGATGCCACGGGTACCGAGGCCGTGCAGATCACCACCAGCCAGTCATCGGGAATGGCATTGCCGTCGCCCTGGGCGCCGGCCTGGAAGACAATTGCATTCGCAAGCGGGGTCCTTCTGCTGCCCTTGGCCACGCGAAGACGACGCAAGCTGCTGGCGCTGGTTGCGCTCTTCGTGGCAATGAGTGTCCTGTCGAGTTGTGCCGGCTCAGGAGGCGGCGGGGGAGGGTCTCCTCCAACGCCGACTTCGCACACCGTGGCTCCGGGCACCTATTCGATTTCATTGGTTGTCAGTTCGGGGTCCGTGCAACACACGGTGACACTGACCCTCGTGGTGGATTGAGGAGGCGCGCCAAATCAAGGAGAAACGACTAAGCGTCTATACTTGAAATTCAGAACGAGCCTGAAAAACAGTGTTGGAGAAGACCCGGGTATGACCGCGAAGGTGACGGAAAAAGATGTCGAGCGCGTGGCGGAGCTAGCTCATCTCGAGCTCTCTCCGGAGGAGATTCCGGGGATGGTGACCGACCTCAACGCGATCCTCGAGTACATCGCGGAGCTGAACGAACTCGACACGCACGGTGTGGCGCCATTGGCCCAGGTCAGCGAACTCGAGGGAGCGCGGGGACAGGGAAGCCTGCGGCCCGACGTAGTGCTGCCATCGCTGGATCGCGCCGCCGTGATGGCCGAGGCGCCTGAGACGGACGGCGCCTTCTTCAAAGTGCCGAAGGTGATTGAGCGGTAGCGCAAAACGGAGTCGAGAGGATCGCGATTGACCCCCGAGATGAAGAGTACCGAGACGTTTGTTCAGACGCCCAAGCCGGTCTCCGCTCTGTTTGAGGGAGTCGCGTCTGGAGCGGTGAAGTCCGCGGATCTGGCTCGTGAATACTACGAACGCATCGCCGCGGTGAATCCTGCTCTGAATATCTATCTCAGCCTTTGCAAGGATCGGGCCATGGCACAGGCGCAGCGCATCGACGCCCTTGCGGCCAAAGGCGATCCGCTGCCCCCGCTTGCCGGTATCCCAATGGGCATCAAGGATGTGCTGGTAATGCGCGGGGCCCCCGCCACAGCCGGATCAAAGATTCTTGAGAACTACCACCCGCCGTACGATGCCACTGTCGTTTCGCGGCTTGAGGCAGCAGGTGCGGTGCTTTTGGGCAAGCTGAATTGCGATGAGTTCGCCATGGGCTCGTCGAACGAAAACTCTGCCTACGGTCCCGTGCGTAATCCGGTCGATCCCGAGCGGGTGCCTGGCGGATCGAGCGGAGGATCGGCGGCCGCCGTGGCGGCAAACCTCGCCGTGGCCACGTTGGGCACTGACACCGGCGGCTCCATCCGGCAGCCCGCCAGCTTTTGCGGAGTAGTAGGCGTGCTGCCAACCTATGGGCGCGTCTCGCGCTACGGACTGATTGCCTTTGCCTCATCGCTTGACCGCATCGGCCCGTTTGCGGGGAACGTGCGCGACGCTGCCACGCTGCTCGGAATAATTGCCGGCCATGACGAAAAGGACGCCACCAGCTCAGTCGCACCCGTGCCCGACTTCGCCGCCGAGAGCGACAAGCCGGTTGACGGACTGAGGATCGGCGTACCGGCGGAGTATTTTGCCGAGGGCCTTGACCCCGAGGTTCGGGCAGCAATCGAAAAAGGCATCGACGCGCTGAAGCAAGCCGGATGCGTAATCAAGCCCGTATCGCTCCCCCACACGAAGTACGCCATCCCGACCTACTACCTGGTCGCCACGGCCGAGGCCAGCGCCAACCTGGCGCGCTTCGACGGGGTGCGTTACGGATACCGCTCCCAGCGTTCTGAGACGCTGGCTGCCATGTACCGCCATACCCGCGACGAGGCCTTCGGTGCGGAGGTCAAGCGCCGCATCCTGTTGGGGACCTACGCGCTCTCGGCAGGTTACTACGATGCCTACTACGGCAAGGCGCAGCAGGTCCGGCGCCTGCTCGCCGAAGAGTATTTGCGCGCATTCGCCGAGGTGGATGCCCTGGTGACTCCGACTTCTCCGGTCCCGCCCTTCAAGCTCGGCGAAAAAACAGGCGATCCGCTCGCGATGTATCTGGCTGATATTTACACCGTTACGGCAAGCCTGGCGGGAATTTGCGGCGTCTCGGTGCCATGCGGCGCCAACAACTCCGGCCTGCCCATCGGCATGCAGGTGCTGGCCGCGCACTTGAACGAGGGCACGGCCTTTCGCGTAGCTCGCGCCGTCGAGGCGGCTAAATTGTAGCGTTTGGTGGTCGAGAAGGAGCAGTACCGTCATGTTCGAGCGACGGAGAAGCATATGGATTATGGGAACGTTGGGGGCGGTGATTGCCCTCGGGCCCTTTTGTTTTGCAGCCGCTAAAAAGATGCACTCAGTGGCACTCGGCGGCGCAAAAAAGGTGTCTTACTCCAAGGCCGGCGATCCCGCCGGAGCATTGCCCCGCGAGGATTCGCTCAAGATCCGGCCGCTCGTGGTCGACGGCGCAGTCAAGGAATGGACCACCGGCGACGCGCACGAGGTCACCGATCGCAGCTTCGTGGTACGGCGAGCCATACGGCTCAACGACGAGCTGCCCGGCGAGAAATCCGCGGGCGATGCGGCTCGCGCTCACTGGGTCTGGCAGCGGGGGCCGTGGCTGCTGATCGACCGCATCAGCGGACACGTAATGGCCCTCAAGCTTCCGGACTACGATCCGGGCGTAAGCCAGGTGAGCTGGTTCCGTGACTACGCCGCCTACTGCGGCGTGACGGCCAGCAGCAAGAGCCTCTATGCGGTCGTGGCCCAGCTGGCAGTGCGAAGGCCGGTCCTGGCGAAGAAACTGGGGAAGTTCGATCCCGAAGCGCGCGTCCAGCCGGAGCCCGTATGTGGCGCGCCGCAGTGGCAACGCGACCCACTTCGGGTCATGTTCTATCCTGCCGCCCACGAGCCTGCCGGCTTTGAGATCGTTCCGGGGTCGGCGATGCTCATCGAGGACACCGAAGATCAGGCTGAAGCGCCGGGCTCTTCACCGAAGGCCCAGCCATAGGATCGACGCCGATTCAGGCTTCGTGGTCTCTATGGCGGCGAAACCGCAACACCTGCGGCTCCGGCTCGTAGATTCTTACTTCGTGGCCGTATATCAGCCGGGAGCTTCTTACGCGGCGCCGCCGTCCCTGGCGAAGCTCCCGCGTAAAATTCCAAAGCACCCAGAACGTGAATGCCGAAACGATGACCAGGGGTATGAGCAGCAAAAACACGGGGTCTAGAAGATGAGACACGGCCGACTCCTGGACTGCCGCCGGAAGAAGCAGAGATGATCCGGCATGACAGCCAACCCAACAACCTCAGGAGACTCCGCGGAGCATAAGGTCCGGGCAATCGAACAGTAAGGTTTTTGTAAGGGCTGGAACCGGCCTTTGCAGGCTGTGACGCGCGTCATTCGTGAGCGCGAATGCCTTGACACGGCCACGGCTCCGCGTATCTTATCTTGCTAGGCATTCTTTTGGGATCCGTCCGGCAGTGATCGCAGCAAACCGCACGGTTTTGCCGACTCCGGAGGTGCGGATTCGGGGTACCGGGCTTCAATCAGGGCGGGGATTCCAGGAGTTAAAGCCTTGTCGAACAGGAATTAGACGGAAACTGGACCGGAGGCATGGCGCCTGACAGGCGCCGAAAAGCAGGTTCATGTTTCCGCGTTTGTGTCCGCTGCGCGGGCGAGAACGTTTCCCGGAGACAAATTCATCAACAGGCGCCGGGTTAGCCCGGGTGCGTCTGTGCCTGAGTGACTCGTGCAGCGCCTGAAACGGCGTAGGCGGCACGCGGAGCCGGGTAGTAAAGGACGAGTGTGGTAACCAGTTTTGCGATTTTTGCGGCGGCAGCGCCCGCCGGAGGTGGCAGCAGCATTCCTATGCTTCTGCCCTTGTTGTTGATCCCGGTTCTCTACCTGGTCATGATTCGCCCCCAGCAGAAGCGGCAGAAGCAATGGCAGGAGATGCTGGGCAGCATCAAGGCCGGCGACCGGGTCACGACCTCGGGCGGAATTCGCGGCATCATTCTCTCCATCAAGGACGACGCCGTCATCATCCGGGTGGCTCCGGATAGGATCAAGATGGAAGTGGCGAAGAGTGCCATCGCCTCGGTAACCACGCAGGACGCGCCGGCCTCGTAGCCGGCTTGTTTTTTAAGTAGGCCAATTAGAGAAGATCGCGCCTGGGGGCGCTATCTCTCGGTAATCTCGAATAGAGACGTGAAACGATGAAGAAGAATCTCAATGGCAAGATTCTCGCGATCGTCGCGGTGTTGCTGGTTTGCCTCTACGGCATCGTCGGCATTCCCCACGGGGTTAGCGGCAAGGCTCTTACAGACGCTCTCACCAAGCGCATTCACCTTGGCCTCGACCTGCAGGGCGGCGCTCACCTGATTCTGCGGGTGCAGGTGCAGGAGGCCGTCAACGCTGAGACCGACAATACCGTCGCGAACCTGCAGCAGGATCTGCAAGGCCAGCCTGAGCGGTCGTCCCTACAAGCCCGATCCCAACCGCCCGACGGTGATGCAGATCGACGGAGTTGCCCCGGCGAACTGGCGACCGTGCGTTCCACTCTGGATTCCAAGTACTCCAACGAATACGACGTGAGTACCGGATCCAACGGCTCCTTCACGCTGACCATGAAGCCGACTTCGAGCGCGCCTGGAGAGCAGACCGTCCAGCAGGCGATTGAGACCATTCGCGACCGCGTCGATTCGCTGGGCGTGAGCGAGCCGGTGATCGAGGAGTACGGCCTGGGCAAGAACCAGATCCTGGTGGAGCTGCCCGGCATCTCCGATCTGGACCGTGTGAAGAACATGATCCAATCGACTGCGCGGCTTGAGATTCACGCCGTGGTGGGTGGCCCTTACAAAGACGAGCAGGAGGCGCTGCCAGAACGTCGGCGGCGATCTGCCGCCCGACGAGGAGATGCTGCACGGGTCGCCGGCAACATGGCTACGAGGCGGATGCGGACAGCGTCTATGTGCTGCAGCGGATCGCCATTGTCCAGCGGCAGCGACTTCCGCTCCGCCGACCCCAGTACGGACCAGAATACCGGCCAGCGGAGGTCCAGCTTCACGCTGACCAACGAAGCCGGCGACAAGTTCTACGACTACACCAGCAAGAACATCAGCAACAGCATGGCGGTGGTGATGGGCGGCCGGGTAAAGGAAGTGGCCAACATCAAGAGCGCCATTCGCGACCCGGGCGAGATTCGCAGGCAGCTTTCAGCCAGGACGAAGTTGCCGTGCTCTCCAAGATGCTGCGCACCGGCGCGCTGCCGGCCTCGC
This sequence comes from uncultured Acidobacteriota bacterium, assembly GCA_963846375.1. GTDB lineage: Bacteria > Acidobacteriota > Terriglobia > Terriglobales > Acidobacteriaceae > Telmatobacter. Next base: position 205,586 of record CAWJVV010000019.1, on the reverse strand, counting down.
TGACTATCTTGAAGACCGCACTGTGGGCGCGTCGCTGGGCGCCGACTCGATCGCGGCAGGGCGTAACGGCGGCCATTGTCGGCGTGCTGGTGGTCATGGCCTTCATGCTCATCTACTATCGCGGATCGGGCATCAACGCCGACCTGGCGCTGTTCCTGAACCTGGTGATCCTGCTTGGATTCATGGGATTCTCGACGGGCCACGCTGACGCTGCCCGGCATTGCCGGCGTGATTCTGACCATTGGTATGGGCGTCGATTCGAACGTGCTGATCTTCGAGCGCATCCGCGAAGAAGTGCGGGCGGGCAAAGCGCCGGCGGCGGCAGTGGATCAGGGCTTTGCACATGCCTGGATCACCATCTTCGATACCCACGTGACCACCATTGTTTCGGCAGCCATCCTGTTCATGTTCGGCAGCGGGCCGGTGAAGGGATTTGCGGTGACGCTGACCTTCGGTCTGCTGGCCAACCTGTTCACGGCGGTTTTTGTTTCCCGCGTGATCTTCGACTGCGCATCTGAACAAGTTGAAGCCGGGCGAACTGGTTTCGATTTAGCGAGATGAGTAGTAGTGCAGATCCAGCGATCAGTGGACAGTCGAGGAGCCGAGCGGCACGACGGAATAGCCTGAAGCTAGCTGCTAGGTCCGGCCTCGAGGAAGGGAAGAGAACAGTGGAATTGTTTCGCGGCGTAAATGTGGACTGGCTGGGGAAGAAGTGGTATTTCCTTGGCTTTTCGTTGATCTTCAGCGTGGCCGGCATGATCTCCATGGGCTGCATTGGGCGCAGCACCGGCAGCCCGGTTCCGCTGGGCGTGGATTTCCGCGGCGGCACCGAGGTGCAGGTGCAGTTCCAGAACGCTCCGGACATCAGCGCCATTCGCCAGGCCATGGATGCTGCCGGCATCAAGGACGCGAAGATCCAGAGCTATCGACGCGACGGCAGCAGCAACGAAGTGCTGATCAGCCTGCCGGAGCAGCACGACGAGACCGCGCTCGATGCCGGCCGGCAGCAGATTGTGACGCGCTGCACGACGCACTACGACAATCCCTTCGACCGATGCCGGGGTCAAGGTGGACGTGGTGGGCCCCACCGTGGGCCAGCAGTTGGAAAAGCAGGCGCGCCTGGCCACGCTTTATTCGCTGCTGGGCATGCTGGTCTATCTCTGGTTCCGCTTTCAGTTGATCTACGGCGTGGCGGCGGTGGTTGCCTGTCTTCCATGACACGCTGATCACGGTGGGCGCCTTCGCGCTGACCGGCCAGGAGATCAGCCTGACGGTGATTGCGGCCATCCTGACGCTGGTCGGCTACTCGATGAACGACACCATCGTGGTCTTCGACCGCATCCGCGAGAACCTGCGGCTCAGCCGGCGCGAGTCGCTGCCGGACGTGGTGAATCGCAGCATCAATCAGACGCTGAGCCGGACGGTGCTGACTTCGGGACTGACTTTCCTGACCGTGCTTTCGCTTTACATTTTTGGCGGAGAGGTGCTGCGCGGATTTTCATTTGCGCTGGTGGTGGGCATTCTGATCGGCACGTATTCGTCGATTGCCGTTGCGGCGCCGATGCTGGTTGCATGGCAGCAATGGCGCGCGAGCAAGGGCAAGACGGTTGTGCTTACCGGCAGCGAAGCGCGCCAAGGTCTAGATGAGTCAGTTCTGGCAAGTTGCACCGATTTTGCAGCACGTTTTGGCATGCATGGGCATTGTTCTGGTACAAGGTGGAGCACACTTCTGTGGTACCGTTTTGGATGCTCGGGAACATTTGACGTTCCCGCGGTGTCTAAATAGAGGTAACCAACACCCGATTCGAGGCTGGCCATGTTTGAAGATTCCACATTTGAATCCGGCAGGCAGGATCAAGAGCAAGAGCAAGTATTGGATGATGGTGACATTCATCATCAATGGCTCCATTCTGCTGCTCATGATCCTGATCCCGCTGATCTATCCTGAGGCGCTGCCCCAAAGCGATGATGCTGACGGTATTGACTGCTCCGCCGCCTCCACCGCCGCCACCGCCGCCTCCGCCGCCGCCGCCTGAGGTGTCCACGTGGTGCATGTGCAGTCGGAGATGATGAACAATCAGCTCACGGCTCCGACCAAGATTCCGAAAGACATCAAGATCGTCGCCGAGAAGGAAGCGCCTCCGTCGCAGGGCTTTGGCGTGGCCGGCATGGAAGGTCTTGGCGGCAGCGGTGGCGGCGTCATCGGCAGCGTTTTCGGCAGCGGCAGCGCTCCCAAGGTGAAGGCTGAGGCGCCCGAAGAAGGTCAACATCTCGGGCGGCGTCGCGCAGGGCATGCTGCTGCAGAAGACCATTCCGTCTATCCGCCCATTGCCAAGGCGGCGCGCGTCTCGGGCACGGTGGTGCTGCAGGCGACCATTTCCAAGACCGGAACGATCGAGAATCTGCAGTGTCATCAGCGGTCCGGCCATGTTGCAGCAGGCGGCGATGGATGCCGTGCGGTCCTGGCGCTACAGGCCCTACCTGCTCAATAACGAGCCGGTTGAAGTGGAGACCACCGTCAACGTGATCTTCACTCTCGGCGGATGATGATACTTCCTGGCCTCTTCTCCGTCATTCTGGAAGGAGGCCTTCACTTTTGACCTGAATGCGAATCCGAAAGAGCCGCATTCCTCAGCAACCGCCCGCTGCGGCGGATCAACGCACTTCACAAAGAAACTCCTTAGGAGGAACGATTCAGTGATTCTCGCTCAGCTCGCACATTTCGCTTCGCACACGGTCAGCAGCCTTGCCTTCTTCCAGGAAGAGCAGGCAGTCAGCTTCAGCCCCATGGGGCTGTGGGAACACATGGGATGGCCGGCGCGCATCGATCGCCATCATTCTCTTCATCGAGTCGATCTGGTCGCTGGCCGTGATGATCGACCGTTACCTGTACTTCTCGGCAGCCCGCAAGCAGTCGCGCGAGTTCGCGCCCAAGGTTGCCGGCGCGCTGAAGGACAGCAAGCTTGAAGAAGCGATCAAGATCGCCGATCGCAACAAGAAGTCGCACCTGGCCGAGGTTGTGACCGCTGGCCTGCAGGAGTTCCGCGCTTCGGCCGGCTAGCCGACCGAAGAGACCATCGAGAGCTCGGGCCGCGCACTGGAGCGGGCCGAAGCCATCGTGCACGCCAAGCTGAAGAGGGGCCTTGCGGTTCTGGCCACCATCGGCTCCACGGCTCCGTTCGTCGGACTGCTCGGCACCGTCATCGGCATTCTGAACGCCTTCCAGCAGATCGCCACGCAGAAGACCTCGGGCATCGGCGCAGTTGCCGGCGGTATTTCGGAAGCCCTGGTCACCACGGCTTTCGGCCTGCTGGTCGCCATCCCGGCCGTTATGGCGTTCAACTACTTCACCGGACGCGTTGAAGCATTCGACGTGGAGATGGATAACTCCTCGAGCGAACTGGTCGACTACTTCATCAAGCAGAGCCACAAGCGCTAAGCGAAGCGGCTGTGGCAGCTGAGCGAGAATCTTCGGCGGGCAGTGGAGAGCAAACTCTCCACTGCCCGCCGGTTTCGAACTCGCTGCCGACTGACGTGAAGTTCGGTCAGCACGCCGGAAAGCCATCCGGACAAAAAATCATAGGCACGGAGCCCAAACAATGGGAATCGCAGTTCGCAACGAAGGCAGTAATGTCAATTCCAACATCAACGTCACCCCCATGGTGGACGTGATGCTGGTGCTGCTGATCATCTTCATGGTCATCACGCCCATGCTCCAGAACAAGGTGCAGATCGATATGGCCAAGGTGGACAATCCCACGGCCATGCCGGATGCCGACAAGGAAGACGCCATTGTCGTGGCGATCACGCGCGACGGCGGCGTGTTCCTGGGGCAGAACAAGGTCGCGACCAGCGAGCTCGGCGCCCAGGTTCGCGACAAGCTGGCCGACAAGCCGGGCAAGACGATCTTTGTTCGCGCCGATGCTCGCGCGCAGTTCCGGGCCGTGGAAGACGCGATCGACGCCGTGCGCACAGCCGGCGTGGACGATGTGGGCCTGTTGACGCAGAAGCGCGAAGGCCCGGCGCACGCAGGCGGCGAATAGCCGTCCGCGCAGTCGTTTCATGAACGATTTTGAGGAAATCGAGGAGTTTGAAGCCATGGCTATGTCAACTGGGGGCGGGGGAGGCTACTCGTCCGACATCAATGTGACGCCGATGATCGACGTTCTGCTGGTGCTGCTGATCATCTTCATGGTCATTGTGCCGGTGACGCCCAAGGGCCTGGATGCGCTGGTGCCGCAGCCGCCCAAGGATCCGACCAAGCAGCCGCCGCCGACCGACCGCACCATCGTTGTGCAGGTGATTTCACGGCCGGTGGCGCGCCGCCTACAAGATCAACGAGACCGAGGTGCAGAAGCGCGATCTGCTGGCCAAGCTCACAGAGATCTATGCCAATCGCGCCGAGCGGGTCATGTTCGTCAAGGGCGACGACGATGTGAACTTCGCGTCCATGTGCCGAAGTCATCGATATCGGGCAGCGGCAAACGTGGATCACATCGGCTTGATGACGCCGAAGATCATGGCCTGGCCAGTAGCGGCATCGGCCGTGAGCATGCTGCCAACCTCGAAGCGCAACAGGAAAGGGGAACTCTGCCATGACGACTGAGCAACGGCAATTCCGGGAGCTATGGCTTCTCGGACGATCAATGTGACACCGATGATCGATGTTTTGCTGGTCTTGCTTATTATCTTTATGGTGATCGTTCCCGAGTTACCTCCAAGGGAGAAGCTGCGCTGGCGCCCTCAGCCGGCAGCGAAGCACGGTCGCGCCGAGACGGGTGCCGTTGTTCTCGAAGTGCTGAAGGGCAGCGGCCGGGGAGGCGGCTTTCAGGATTAATCAGCAGGTCGCGTTGCGCGGCAAGATTTACCTGTCGCGGCTGGCGGCGATCTATGCCAACCGCGCCCAACGGGTGTTGTTCGTGAAGGGCGACGATCAACTGAGCTTCTCAGCAGATTGCTGAGGTGATCGACTTCGGCCATGCGGCCGGTGTCGATCATATTGGCCTGATGACGCCCAGAGCAACAAGTTTGTAGGCCGGACGCAGATTCAACGTTCGCCTTGACGGGCTTTTCAAGAGGAGTACAATTCTTTTTCGCTCCTGGTTTCGGATACTCCCACCGAAGCCAGCACTAAAAGATCCAGGCGCGCGATCGAGAGCCGCCCTGAAGGAGAAGGAAAAGAACATGAATCGACCCGCACGAATTACGGCGCTCGCGGTTGCCATGGCCGGCATGGTGCTCTCCATGAGCGGGTGCAACCGCCTGGCAGCCCGTGACCAGTTGAACAAGGGAGTGGAAGCTTACAAGAGCGCCCGCTATGAAGAGGCGATCGGCCACTTCCAGAAAGCCACGGAACTTGATCCTAGCCTGCCGATGGCCAAGACCTATCTGGCCACTGCGCTGGCACAGAACGTGGTTCCGGGTCTCGACACGCCGGACAACCTGAAGACCGCGCAGCAGGCGATCAGCATCTTCCAGGAAGTTCTGGCCAAGGACCCCAACGATGTGAACAGCATGAAGCAGATTGCCGGCATCTATTTCAGCATCAAGAAGCTGGACGATGCCAAGGACTGGCAGAAGAAGGTTCTTGCGGTCGATCCGAAGGATCCTGAAGCTGCCTACACGATCGGCGTGATCGACTGGACCCTGGCGCACGAGAACGCGCTGAAGGCGCTGGGACCCGGCGGGCGTAACGACGATGGCGAAGGCAACGTCAAGGCGCCCAAGAAGGTGCATGGAGAGATCAAGAGTGAGAACGGCCCGCTGGTCGATGAAGGCCTGCAAGTATCTGAATCAGGCCGTAGCAGAACCGCGCCAACTACGACGACGCGATGGCCTACCTGAACCTGATCTATCGCCGCAAAGCGGATGTGGACTTCGGAAGATGCGGCCGCGGTAAAGGACGATATTGCCAAGGCCGAAGAGTGGACGACCAAGGCCATGGGAACCCGCAAAGACAACGAAGAGAAGAAGAACAAGGGCCCCGGCGGTATCACCATGGATTCGAGCGGCAACCTGAAGTAGCCCGGCCCGTCTCGGCTCACACCACGGCCTCCGCTTTGGCGGAGGCCGTTTCATTTGACCCAGCTCTTTCCGGCATCGCCCGGTGCGTGAAGGCCTCGAAAGCGCAAGGCAACTAAGTCGGACAGCCAGGCGCAGATACCTTCAACCCAGTGCTTATGCAACGACACACGCTCGAAGGTCCGGATTTCACCGTCCGCTCTTCGCTGTTTTCTGTCGACTGATTTACTGTGCGCCTTGCCTCAGGATCTGCTCAGCGAAATAGTTGCGGACCTTGGCGTCGTCGTGAAGCATTTCGAAGTACGCGTTCTTCAGCAACTGCGCAGTGGCTCTCGCGAAGGCCTGCGCGGATGGTCTGCTGCACGCGCGGGATCGTTGATCTCGCGCTGTCCCGCCGCCTCGCGCCCCATCAGCTTGTAAATCGCATATGCCGCATGAAGCTGCGCCCGGGACCGGCGGGTCATACACGGGAATCACGTCGGTAAACTGGCCGGGTTTCAATTTGGTGACGGCGTTGTAGACCTCGGGCTCGCTGCGCAAGCTGCGATTCCGGGATGAATCCCATGTCGCCGCCGTTGGAGGCAATGTTGGCATTCTCTGAGAACTGCACCGCCAGCGTGCCGAAGTCTTCACCGCTTTCGAGACGGCTGTGAATAGTCTGGATCTCCTTGCGCGCTTCCGCTTCGTTGGAATCCTTGCCGCGCCTGCGGGATTGCCCCGGCGGTGGTGGCGGCGCGCCCGTCACCACAATCTGCGCGAGGTGATAGCGAGGCTCGATGAAATTGAATTCGGATTTGTGCGCGTTGTAGTAGTTCGTGATCTCGGCGTCGGTGATGTTGATCTTTGACTCGATCTCCTTGTTGAGCAGCTTGTCTCGAAGTGAGGGCGCGCCGGATCTGCCGCTTCAGGTCGTCGAACGTCATGTTGCGCTGCTTCAGTTGCTCGTCGAACTCCTCCTGGTGTCGAAGGCGCCTTCATCTCGGTGATCTTGGCGTTCACGTCCTCGTCGCTGGCGACAAGGTTGAGCTTGGCAGCGCGCTGCTGCAGGATTTCATCGTCAATCATCCCGCGAAGAATATTGAGCCGCACGAATATCGGCCTGCTGCGGAGATGGAGCTGCCGGGAGTGTCGCCCAGGCTGGCCTTGTAATTCTTCTCCAGGTCCGCCCGCATAATCTCTTTGCCGTTTACGGTAGCCATCACGTCCGGCGCGGGGGACGATGACAGCCGGCAGCGGCACACAGCAGAATCCCGGCACCCACAAGGCAAAGGGCGGAACGGCGCGCCCCGACAAACGCTTCAACTTGCAACCTGGTCTCTCCTCGGAAACCTAAACGTCTCCGGCACTATAGGATAACTCTCCGCAGCGGCGCACCGGCAGGAGAATCGGTTGCGGCGCCGACACGGTGGCTCGCCTTCATGCCGGCAAATCGCTCATTGGCCTGAGGGCTTGCATTTGAGCGCCGGCCGCAGGCATGGCGGCCGGGCGGCTCTTCGCCCGCGGCCCGCAGCGCGCGGTCAATCACCAGCCACAACTGCTGTTCCGGCACGCCCCTTCAATCCGCTCCCCATCCACAAAGATCGCCGGAGTGCCGCTGACGCCCAGCGAGTCCGCTTCGTGCGCCGAGGCTCGTACTCTTGATTCATCCTGCTTGGCCATGCATGCATTCAGCTTCGACTCGTCGAGGCTGGCCATCGTGGCCTCTTGCCGGGCAATGCGGTCCAGGGCCGCATTGCTCTTGTTCACGTCGCGGTCCTCGCCGTTGATCTCCTGCCCGTGTGAGTGCAGGTAATCCACGTAGGTCCAGTAAACCGGCGCATTCTGCGCAGCCAGGCAATTGGCGTCGACGGCTGCCTGCATCGCCCACGGATGCATCTCCGTCAGCGGGTCGTCCTTGTAAATGAACCGGACCTTGTCCTTGTAGCGCTCGATCGTGTCGGGGAAAAGCGTCTGGTGCATGCGCGCGCAATACGGACACTCCAGGTCGTCGAATTGATCACCGTCACCTTGGCCGACGGATTTCCGCGAATCGGCCGTTCCCGCCACGTCGATGCTGAAGCGCGGGTCCTTCGCCAGATCAAATGTCTCCATGCGCGCCAGCTTGGTGTTGTCGCTCGAGATCAGGAAATCGATCGTCGTCTTCTTCCCGCCGTTGCGGCCAATCATGACAGGCAATTTGTCATAGCCGGGAATCTGGCTCGGCTTGCGCGCGCCGATCAGGAGACTGTACTCCTGGGGAATGTTGAATTGAGACCGGACCACCACTTCGATGTGGCGCGCCAGCGTCGGATCAGTTGCTGGGAGCTGTCTGGGCTTTGCAGCCGGCCGCCACCAGCAGGGCGAGCAGGCCGACCATGAAACGATTTCGAAACAATGCGGAATCCTCTGGCTAAAGAATACTCCAGATAGCACTTCTCAAGAGTAGACGCCCGTCAAACGGAAAGGCACTTTTATTGCACAGGGATCCGCCTAGTACGGGGGAGGCGCCGAGGGGTCCCGAAACACCGACTTTGACCGCCGGATGTCCCCGACCGATCCGAAGTTGGCAAGGGTAAAGCTATAGAGATATTGGGTTTCGTCGCGATTCGGGCCGAGTGCGAACCGGCGATAACCCACTGTCAGTCCGCAGCAACTCCAGTTATAGACCGCCTGCACGCCCCCGTATTGCAAGGCCTGGTGCACAAAGTCATACCCGCCGTTGGCAGCCAGGTTGAATCCCACCGCATTTGGCTTGCCAATCTCCACAAACGGATTGATCTGCTGGCTCTGAATCAGCGAAGCCGCGCTGCCGGTCTCGTCCACGGCATTCAACAACGAATGGCCCAGCCCCACGGTCGTGTTGCCCCGGCTATACCCGGCAAACACGTTGTCCGCTCCCAGCCGGCCCGCTTTCGGGTCGTAATCCAGATCCCATTGGATGCGCAAATTCTCGATGGCCTCGAACCGCATCCGCGAAATCACGGGAGACAAGCTACGCGAATCGGTCAGAAACGAGATCCCGGTCAGATCCAGCGTGCTGTCGAACACGTTGCGTCGTCCGGGGATGATCGCACCGCCGAAGTTCGGGTCGAGGTAAGTACTTTTGAGCAATCTGCCAGCTGGCCCATTCGCGCGGCCGATCGCAACCCTCCGCCTGCACTCCGCCGTCAACTTCGGCGCACGGCTTTTCGTTTTCCCGGTCGGACGTAAAAGCGCTGCGTCAGCGAGAAGCCCACTTCGTTGGTGTCGGTGGCAATGTCCGCGGTATCCACCAGCAGCACGTTGCGTGCGCTGCTGCCAATCCGCCCACGAAGTGACAGTTGAGTTCCGGCTCGATCACGTGACGCAGCCGCCAGCCGCCCACTGAGAAATCCCGTTCCAACGCCGGAGGCCGCAAATCCACCGCCGCCTCTGCATATGTCCGATGAAGGGATCATGGCTGACGGCCGGAACGCCGCCTTGCGCGCCGGTCAGGTCCGGAACCTGGCTCCCGGAATAAAACGTGGCCCGCAATGCCGCTTCGGGAACGAAGCTCCATCCGCCGGCAACCAGGGGCATGGCGAGGTGCGGATAAACGTCCATGCGGCCCTCGTTATGGGCGTGGAAACCGGGCTCCGAGCGCGGCCCAGGTGGCTCAGCGAGGAACCCATGCCCCAATAGAACCGAACCGCCTCCCAGCGGGCGATCGAGCACGTCGAAGCGCACGCTCGGGCAGCTGAAGGATCCTTACTTCGTCGCCTTCGGTGGAGCTGGCGAATGTCTGGAGCCGCGACACGTCGATCGACGGCATGAAGCCATTGTGACCATGCGTGAAGGAGACGTCGCTCTTCACTTCGGAACTGACAGCCTGCCAGTAGTTGTCATTGAAGCACCAGCCGGTAAAGATAGCTGGAGAGATACTCGACATTCCCGGCGATGACGGTCTCGGGGGAAAATCCTTGCGGCCGGTGGCCACAATGTCCACGCCACCCTGGTTGATCAGAATGGTCTGGCCCGGCCTGCGGGCCCGTGGTCTGCAACTGGTAAAAGCCGCGGTCGAACAAGGCGTTCCAGCGAAGCGTCAGGTGATCCAGCCCGGCCCTCTGTAGCGAAAGTCGCCATTGGGCGCCCAGCCGCGCTTGCTGTAGTACTCCGTGCCCAGCACCATGTCCATGCGCGGTTCAGCACGATGTACACCTGCTCGCCGAGCGTGTACCCGCGAATCGAGAGATCTCCGGCTTCAGAATGAGCAATCCGCTCTCCCGGCCGTTCTCATCGACCGGATGGCGCAGGTAGGGCAGATAAAACAGCGGCACACCGAGGAATTTGAAATACGTGTTCTTGGTCGACGCCTTTCCGTCGGATACCACAATCGAGCGCGCGATGCAGTTGCCAGTCCGGATGCGGCAGGCGGCAGTTGGTCATTGAGCCGTCGACGACCCTGTAGCTGCCCTTCGCCCGTCTGCAGCAGCACCCGCGCGCGAATAATGAAAGGATTCGGCAGTGGAGTAAACCGCGCTCCTGCCCGTCGACCGCATGCCCATCGTGCCGGTCACATCGAAAAACCGCGCTGTGTGATTGGCCAGGTCGCATGTCGCCGTGCGATGCCGTAATGTCGATGTCTTCCGGGCCCCCCGTCACCTGCAGATTGCCTTCGGCCTCCACCTGGTCGGTGTCGCGATGCCACACCACCTTATCGGCGCGAAAGACATAATCGCGATAGTGGAAGTCCTCGACACCTTCCAGCGTAAGAACGTTTCCCGCCCAGTGCTGCCGGTCGGCCTTGTACATTACCGGAACGCCCCCTGCCGGCGCAGCCTCTGGCTGCGCAACCGGCAACGCCTCCTGTCCGGGATCATCGGGAAGTGCTTCGGGCAGTGCTTCGGGCCGCGTTTGCGCCTGCGGGCTTGCGGCCGGCGTTCCAGATTGCGCAGCAGGTAACCCATTGGTCAATGCCTGGGCTGTCGCAAAACCGTGACACAGCACCACCATCGTGATAAACACAAAATTGCGAGGATGCATCCGTAGACCAAGGTCAGCATAGCAAATCGCTGCCTTTCTCTTAGACGCCCCGCAGCTCTGGCCGCAGGACAACCCGGCACTTGATTGCCCGCTCGCGGATCGTCTAGGTCCGGACGATGCCTGCCACGTTCTTCCGCGCACTCCCGAGAGTCCCCTGCGACATCGGGGTCTCCATGAAACAGCTTCACTTCATGGAGTGATCCATTGGCCTTTGTCGCCGGGGCGGTAACCCGAACCCTCTCCATAAATCAACGTCTGTCGCAAGCAGGCAGACCCGGAATGGCGGCTCGGTCAGCAGAGGCGCAGTTTTTTTGAAGGGACCATAACTTGAGCACACAACCCGTCCAGCCTGCGTGGAAACAGGAAGTCAATCAGCGCCTCGCGGCGCATAAGAATCGCAAGGGAACAGCTGGCTCCGGCGACCGGAAAGATCAGGAGGCCGCGCCCGGCACAAGCCGCGCTGCACAGGCCGCCGCCCGCGTTGCCGCGCGTTATGCCAAGGCTCCCACTTACACCCAGATGCAGGCCGAAGAGGCTCGCACCGCCGTGCGCGCCGCTGAGATCGCCACCCAGGTGGCCATGGAAGCTCAGGCGGCAGCCCACTCCGCGCTCGCCGAGTTGCACGCTGCATCAGAGCAGCCCATGCGCGGCCCGGCCGTCGTCGAAAGCATCGCGCGCGCTGCGCGTGTTTCCGAGCCGGAGCTACCGCTCGATCCTCCCTCCATCGACGACCCTGCCTCTACGCTGCCCGATCCCGTTCCGCCGCAAGCTTCACTGGAACAGCCTGCTGTTATCACCCAGGAAGTCATCGACGGAAGAAGCTTGAGCCTTCGCTGGGAGGCGGACCTGCCCGTGCGCGCTCTGCAAATGCCTCCGGCCCAGCCACTCCCGCGAGAGCAGTTCGAGCTCGCGGTCGAAGACTGGTGGACTCCGGCAGAGGTCACCGCGACCCTCCACAGCGAACCCATCGAAGTCGATTCCACGCCGGCGCACGCCAATCTCATCGAGTTTCCCCGCGAGCTCATCGCCACCCGCAAGCTGCGTCCGCGTCTTGCTGAAGCCGCCGGCATCACCGATCGCGAAGCCCAACTAAGCATCTTCGAGGTCGACCCCGGCACCATCTCCTTCGAGGCCACCCTCGCGCCGTCGTCGCAGCCCGATTCCCCAGCCTGCAACGCTCCTGGCTGGTCCGGCATGGAACTCGATGCGCACCCCGATCTCGATCGAACCCCTCAGGTCGAAGCTCCTGCCAAAAGCGTCCACCTGGCTCCGCTGGGCTTGCGCGCCATGGCCATGGTGGTCGATCTCGCGCTCATTCTCGGCTCTTTCGCCGCCGCTGGCTTATGGCTCACTTCAAAGATCACCCACCTGCCCGCGCCTAAACCAGCAGAGGCTCTGGCGCTCATCGGTCTGCTGGCCACCGGCTTTGCCTACCACGCTCTGTTCTTCGCGTTCAGCAATATGACACTGGGTATGCGCTACGCCGGCATCGCACTCTGCACCTTCGATGAGGATGTTCCCACCCGACGGCAGTTGCGCCGCCGGCTCGGCGCCATGGCGCTCTCTCTCCTGCCTGTGGGTCTTGGCGTTGTCTGGTCGGTCTTTGACGAGGACCACCTCAGCTGGCACGACCGCATCTCCGGCACATACCTGCGCAAGCGCTAAGGCCGCCAATCACTGACCACTGTTCACTGACCACGGAATCCTGTCACCAGGTCAGCGCCCGCAGCGCGCTCACGCCTGCCCCAATCAGCGCCGTGTCGTCGCTGGGTGGAAGCACTTCCAGCGAGAAGCTTTGCAGCGGGCTCATCTTCACCATGGTCTCCAGGTGCCCGCGCAGCAGGTCGAGCTGCACAAAGCCCACGTTGTGTCCGGTGAAGTAGAACCGCCCCGGCCCGGCCAGGTGAATAAACGAAGCCGTGCCCGCCGCCAGCGCGCGATGCCACAGGTCCACAAACTCGCGGCACCGCGCATCGCCCTCCTTGGCATGCGCGAATACCTCCTCCGGCTCCCGGTCGAGAAAACGCAAGCGCATGGCGCGATAACCCATGATGCCTTCGAGGTGCCCCACGCCGCCGCACCCGCAGAAGCGCTCCTTGGGATCGAGCGTGACGGTGATGTGGCCGCCCTCCCACACGCCCTCCACGTAAGGCCAGCGGCCGTAGCCGATGCCGTTGCCGATGGTCCACACGCGCGTCAGCTTGTTGAGCTGGCCGCGCGTGGCGGCCACGCCTGCCGCGATCGCGTCCGCATCGTTGGCAATGTGGACCGGGGCCTTGATCCCGCGCTCGCTCAAGCACCTGGCTCAGCTCCTCCGCCATGCGCATGCCCTTGATCTGGGTCAGGTTGGGGCGTCCTCCACGATTCCGTGCCGAACGATGCCCGGCACCGCGACCCCGATCGCTTCCACGGCTTCCGTCGCCTTGCGCAGCAAGGCTCGCAATCTGGTTGGCCAGAATCTCCACAATCTCGCCGCCCGGGATCGAGCTCAGCGCATCCACTTCGTCAGATCGTCCGCGGGATAGCGCACAGCTCTGCCGGCCGGTTGTGGTTCTCCAGCCGTCCGGCCACGATGTGTTCGGTCATCACGACGCCGATGGCAGTGTCATTTTCCCTCCTCGCGGACTTCTTGACGCGGCATGATCGTTCGTCGCTGCATCCGGGCCCCCAGCGACAGGTCTTCGTCGCTGCCGTGGACTTCAAGCCACTCCGCCCTGGTAGCGATGCAGCCGGCCAAGGCCATTGAACGCCGCCATCTTGTAGCACTCCGCCAGGGTCGGATAGTTGAAGACCGTCTCGATGAAGTAATCCACGGTGCCGCCCAGCGTCATCACCGCCTGGCCGATGTGCACCAGTTCGCTGGCGCCCTCGCCGATGATGTGCACGCCCAGAACCTTGCGCGTGTCGCGATGGAAGATCAGCTTCAGCCGGCCGGTGGTGTCGCCGCGAATCTGTCCCGCGCGCCCTCGCGGTAGTACGCCATGCCCACTTCGTACGGCACATCTTCGTCGGTCAATTGCTCCTCGGTCTTGCCGATGAAGCTGATCTCGGGAATGGTGTAAATGCCATATGGATAAAAGCTCGGATTCGACGTCGTCTTGCCTGTCGTTGAAGCGCGCGCGCGCCGCGATGCGCCCCTGCTCCATCGAAACCGACGCCAGCGCCGGGAAGCCCACCACGTCGCCCACTGCAAAGATGTGTTCGGCACCTTGGTCTGATAGTTCTCGTCGACGGGGATGCGGCCGCGGATTGTCGGCTTCGACTCCGGCGGCGGCAGGTTCAGATCGTCGATCGCGCCCTGGCGGCCCACGGCGTACAGCAGCGCGTCGCCGGAGATCCGTTTCTTGCTTTCCAGGTTCGCGACCACCGTGCCGTCCGGCAGCTCTTCCACGCTCTGCACTTCTTCGCCCAGGCGCATGGTCACGCGGCTGTCGCGCAGGTGGTAGCTGAGCGCCTCGACGATCTCCTGGTCGGCGAACTCCAGCAGCTTGTTGCGCTTCTCGATGATGGTGACGCGCACGCCCAGGATGGCGAACATGCAGGCGTATTCCACGCCGATGACGCCGCCGCCCACCACGATCAGCGACCGCGGCAGCGTCGGCAAGTCCAGCACCTGGTCGCTGTTGATGATGGTGCGGCCGTTGATGGGCACCTTGGGCGAAGAAGCCGGCCGCGTGCCCACGGCGATGATGATGCGGTCGGACTCAAGCGTGGTATCGCCCTGCGGGGCCTTCCACGCGCACATGTGTGCGGATCGATGAAATGCGCGACCCCGTGAACGATGTCGATGCCGTTGCGCGAAAGCTGCGCCTCGGTCACATCCACTTCGGTCTTGATCACCGCCTGGACGCGAAATGCCAGATCGGCCATGGTGATCTTTTCCTTCACGCGGTAATTCATGCCGTAGACGTGCGGTAGTTGTAGCCGGAGAGGTGCAGCACCGCCTCGCGCATGGTCTTGGAGGGAATCGTGCCGGTGTTGATGCACACGCCTCCCACCACCGCACGCGACTCCACCACCGCCACGCGCTTCTTCATCTTCGAAGCAGCCACCGCGGCGCGCTGTCCGGATGGCCCGGAGCCGATGACGGTCAGGTCGTATTTGACAGCGCTCATGCGAGTCTCCCTCAAATCGAGTGATCAGTCCTGCCCGCGGCGCACCCGCCCGGAACCGGCACAACCAGTCTCGTGTATTTCTGCGGCGATGAACCAGCGCAGGAAATAAGACCGGCTGCAAAGTCCACAACCGGAGGCTACCATAGCCCCCTTTCGACGCATGCGCCTCTGTCTCATTGGGGCGCGTGAATTTCCGTCGCCACTCTCTTCGCGCCGAATGCAGTTTTGCCTATCCTGCCTCGCGCCCCTGGAGCTAAGATGAGCGCCGCCCCGGAAAAGCTCCTCCATCCGGCGCTTCCCCAAACGAAAGGATCACCGATGAGAGACCTGGCCGTATCCCGCCGCCGCCTGATTCAGATTGGACTGGGCACCGCCGCCACCGCAGGACTCGCCGCTGCCCCATCGCCTGCCGCTTACGCCTTGCAGTCCTCTCCCGATACCGACAATCCCGACCCCGGCCTCGCCGCTTCCATTCGTGGCGCCTACTCCTTCCTCAACCAGATGATGGACAGCTATGCAACCGGATCCACGGTGCGCATGGTGCAGAGTTATAGCGACCAGATCGCCGGCGGAACCTTCATGAGCACCGCGTTCGTCTACGACAATGCCGTTGCCCTTCTCGCCTACCTTGCACGCGGACAACGCGACGATCTCCAGCGCGCCGTCATCATCGGCAACGCCTTGCTCTATGCGCAGCAGAACGATCCCGCCGGCGACGGCCGCTTCCGTCAGGCATACTTCGCCGGAGTCAACAACGGCGGTGTCTATGTTGCCACCGGCCTTCCTTACTTCCAGGGAAGCGCGGTGGGCGATGTCGCATGGTCAGGAATCGCGCTGGCCCAGCTCGTATGCGCGCACCGGCGTTCCCGCCTATCTTCAGGGCGCCGTCAAGGCCGCCACCTTCATTGACACCACCACCAAGGACCTCAATCCTCCCGGCGGCTTCTTCTACGGCAACGGCCAGACCAACAAATCCACTGAGCACAACATCGATTGCTACGCCCTCTTCAGCATGCTGGCGCGCCTCACCGGCAACGCCACCTGGCAAACTGAAGCCAACTACGCCAAGTCTTTCGTCGAAGCCATGTTCGACGCGCCTTCAGGCCACTTCTGGACCGGCACCTCCGACCCCACCGACATCTTCTACAACAACAGCCCTGAAGACGTGAACAGCTGGTCGTATCTCGCTTTTCAGGATCCCGCCTACGCCATCTCTCTCGACTGGGTCAAAACCAACCTCGCCACCACCGACACCAGCTTCGCCTTCAACAACGGCTGGGCCTACAACACTGGCCTCAAAGTGCGCGTCAGCGGCATGACCTACGCCAGTCTCAGCAAACTCGGAACTGTGCTGGGCGACAACACCGTCGACGCCGACGCGGTCTGGCTCGAGGGCACCGGCCATCTCATCGCCGCTCTGTTCAGCCGCCGTCTACCGCCCGGCCAGGACGTGCCCAGCTTCCACGGCGACGTCGCCCTGGCCTATGAGCTTCTCGAAAGCTGCCAGATCGCGCAGGCCACGCTGGGCGCCGGTCAAACCGCGGCCGGCAAGCCGCTGGTGCAGGGCCAGGGCCTCACCGCCTCCACCAGCATTCTCAACACCGGCTTCAACTTCAACTACTTTCCCTATCTCCACATCGGCGCCACCGGCTGGTACCTGATCGGCGCTCAACAGAACAACCCCATGATCCTGCCCAAGCACGACTGACCGCGTGCCGCCAGCAAATTCGTCGCACAACTCGGGTGCCCCATGTCTCCTGCATTTGGAGACATGGGATACCACCGCTCCCACCCAGTCGCCCGAGTTCCGCCTCCGGCCTTAAGCGACCATCACCAGGGAATCTCCCATCACTTGCCACTCGCAGCGCTAAATCGATAACCTTGCCCCGCTCTCGTTTCTCTTTCAGCCGAGGCTCTCATGCGTCATTCTCACCACGCCTTCATCTCGCTCCTGCTATTCGCCGTGGCTCTCGCCTCGCAAAATCCCCCCCGCCCGCAGGCCACCCCAACCACCGGCGCCCCCGTCCATCTCACCGCCGTCCAAGACCGCGCCCGCCTCCTCGCTCTCCTCGGACTTAAAGACGCCGACATGCGCAGGCCGCCCGCCACCGACGCAAAAGCCCCCAACGCCGCCAACTACGACGAGTCGAAAGCCAACATCTACCCCGGTATGCCCGATCCGCTGCGCATGCATAACGGCAAAATCATCACCACCGAAGGCGATTGGTGGTCGTCAGCGCCGTCCCGAGATCGTTGCCGATTTCGAGCGCGAGATCCTCGGGCGCGCACCCGCCAACCTTCCCGACGTCAGCTGGCAGGTCGTCAGCACCACGCGCGAAAAATACGGCGGCATCGACGCCATGACCAAACGCTTTCGGGCCATCGTCGACAACTCCATCGACCCGCAAATCTACGTCACCATCGACCTCGTCCTCACCGCTCCCGCCAAAGCCTCCGGCCCCGTTCCCGTCATCCTGGAACTCGCCTTTGCCAAGGACTTCGAGCGCGCCTCGCAGCGTCCGCTGCCACGATCCTCGTCCGCACCGGCACTCCCGGCCAATGGGGAATCGCCGGCAGCCGGCCCTCGACAAGGGCTGGGGATTCGCCGTCCTCAAGCCCACCAGCTTTCAGGCCGATGACGGAGCCGGGCCTCACGGAAGGCATCATCGGGCTGATGAACAAGGGCCAGCCGCGCGGCCTCGATGACTGGGGCACACTGCGCGCCTGGGCCTGGGGCGCAAGCCGCGCGATCGATTATCTCGAAACCGACCCGGCCGTCGACGCCCACCAGGTTGGCGTCGAAGGCCATTCACGCTTCGGCAAGACCGCCCTGGTCGCCATGGCGTACGACCCGCGCTTCGCCATTGTCTATTCAAGCTCCTCGGGCGAAGGCGGCGCCAAGCTCTACCGTCACATTTTCGGCGAGCAGATGCCCGACCTCGCCAATACGCCCCTCTATCACTGGTTCGATGGGAACTTCCTGCGCTATGGCGGACCGCTTACGCCCGCGGACCTGCCCGTCGACAATCATGAACTCATCGCGCTGTGTGCGCCGCGGCCGGTTTTCATCGGCGGCGGAGCCACGACCGGCGATGGCTACGCCGATCAGAGCGGCGACGCCTGGGCCGATCCGCAGGGCATGTTCCTGGCCGAAGTGGCGGCCGGCCCGGTGTACCGTCTGCTGGCGCAAAAGATCTTGGGACCAGCCAGTTCCCGCCCATCGAGACCGCCCTCATCACGGCGAACTTGCCTTCCGCCAGCATCGGTATGGACACACCCCCGCGCCCAACTGGCCCGCCTTCCTCAATTTCGCCAGCCACTACCTCCACGCGCCAACCCCGGCCCCCGTGCTCGCAACCACCCGCCCTACCGCTCCGTTATTTCCCTGACCACGGCGGCACA
Organism: uncultured Acidobacteriota bacterium; assembly: GCA_963846375.1. Taxonomy (GTDB): domain Bacteria; phylum Acidobacteriota; class Terriglobia; order Terriglobales; family Acidobacteriaceae; genus Telmatobacter. The sequence continues at coordinate 187,068 of CAWJVV010000019.1, read as the reverse complement.
ACCCCCGTCATGCGCGCATAGGCCACCAGCTGTCCCATGTGTTCGTTGGCGTGAACAATAATCCGCAGATACATCCCGTCCACCGTTGCATCGCGGTTCATCACCTTCACCTTGCGCGCCAGATCCTGCGGTGTGACGGCCGCGTGCGCCTGCTTCACCGCTTCCAGAGATCGCTTCAGCCAGCTCACCACCTCCGCCTTCGAGGTAATGGTCTTCTCCGCATCCTCCTTCAACTCCGCAGGCATCTTGGGTCCCGTCACGCTCAGCAAGTAAAAGTTGGCCAGCGCAATGTGCATGTAAACCTCGCTCGTCGACCGAACCCCCGCCGCCGGCCGCCACGCGAACTTCTCCGCGGGCGTGGCTTCCGCCAGCGCAACCAGCTGCTGCGATACGTGTCTCCATTCGCCGTCGTCGCCCTGCCAGATCCCGTCGAGGGGATCCTGCGCAAAGCTCCGCGCGTGCGGCATTACGACTAGAAACAAAACTGCGACCAGGCACTTCTTCAAGCGCGCCTCCATTTGCTGGATTGAACTCCGGAATCTACTCTAAGCTCCAATCCCGCGCTCCCGCAGCATCTCCATAATGTCGTCATGCGCCAGGTAAACCAAAAACTGCATCGGCTCTGCTCCCGCATCCACCAGGTACGTCGACTCGACCTCCACAGGCATCGCCTCCGCTCCGGCACGTTGAAATGTCAGCCGCCACCGCGTCCGCGCCCACACATAGCGCGCATCCATCTGCTGCGTCTCCATCCTCACCAGCTCAGTCCGCCGGCAGCCCATCTGCGCAAACAGCGCAATGCGCTTCGGCAGCGCCAACGCAAAATCACTGGCTCGCACAGCCTGCGCTCCCTGCAGTCCGCCAGCCAAAAACACCTCCGCAAAGAAGGCCGCCAGCTCCGCAGCATTGCCTTCATCAGTCAGTCGCGCGTACTCCCACAAAAAGTTCTCGACAGCCGTGTTCGCAGTTTGCATCCTCATCTCCTGGAGTGATCTTGGTCGCGGGTGCCCCCGGTCCCTCGCTTTCGGGGACCGGGGAAGGCCACGTCATCCTGCACCTACATGCAACTTCCGCGGCGCGCGGCCACTTTAGTATTATATCAAAATCTGGATAATAAGTCAAGCAAAATCAGACGTTTGCTGGCGGGAGGCCAAGATGGACGAGAACCAGCGCCAGCAGATGCTCACCTTGCTGGCCGAAGGAACCCGCGCAATCCACGCCGCCGCCTCCGGTATCGACGATGCCGACGCCGCGCGCCGCCCCGCCAACGGCAACTGGTCTATCCTCGACTGCCTCGAGCACGTAGCCGTCACTGAGCGCGCTCTCTTTGCCGGCATTCGCAACGCCACCAAAGCCGACGCTCCTCAGCCCAACCCCGAGCGTGAAGCCAAGATCTGGAACCGCGCCCTCGATCGCGCCCGCTTCATCGCCGCCCCGGACATCGTCGTGCCCCACGGCAACTTCACCAGCGCCGCCCAGGCCCTGCTCAACTTCGCAACCGCCCGCGGCGAAACCGTGCACTGGGTCGAAACCTTCGCCGACGATCCCCACGACTGGATCACCACCCATCCCCTGGTCCGCAGTCCCGTCAACTGCTGGGAGATGCTCCTCATGATCGCCCTGCATCCCAAGCGCCACGCCGAACAGATCACCCAGATCCGCGCCGCCCTCAACCATCACTAATCGGTTGACTGGCGCATAGGGACGGGCGCCGCGGAGGGAGCAGCGGCCTTCAGGCCGCTGAATTGAGGCCGAACCTCGACCGCGGCTTCAGCCGCGGGCCTTTCACCTTACCGCTGCTATACTCGCCTCGTTCCCCACTCGAGGAGAGACCCATGCGGATTTCTCTCAGCGTCTACGCCGTGACCATCGCAGCCTTGGCGGCCTCCAGCTGTCGTGCGCAACCCGCGCCAGTCGCCGTCAAGCCCGCGCCCCCATCCGTTTACGATCTCGAGTTTCAGGCCAACAAAGCCTACGACGACAAGCACTATGCCGACTCAATCCGGCTATTCGACGAGGCGTTTTCCCGTGGTCTCAATCGCAACGACGACGCGTACAGCGCAGCCTGTTCTGCGGCCCTCGCGGGCGATCGCGCCAAGGCCATCCGCTACCTGCAAATCGCGGTCAAGCTCGGCTTCCACGACCCTGGCCACATCAAGGCCGATAGCGATTTGGAATCGATCCGCAGCGATCCCGCGTTCAGCTCCATCATTGAAACGGCCGCGGCAAACGATCGCACCTACAATCAGCAGCACGCCGACCCCGACCACGCCGCCATCATCACCACCGACATCGCCCTCTTCTGGACCGCCTACGATCACCTCAAAGGCGCTCCCGACCGTCCCGCCATCATCGAACGCGAGTACTTCGCTCGCGGCAGTCCGGGACTGCAGGACTTCATCATCGCCCGCATTCACTCCGCATCCGGCCTCGTTCAAACCATCGACAAGGCGCCCAAATACTACGAGAACCTTCGGCCTGCGTCCACGCGCATACAGGACATGGTCCCCGCCATCCACGCCTCATTTCGCAAGTTAAAGGATCTCTACGGCCCTGCCATCTTCCCCGACGTCTATTTCCTGATCGGCCGCATGAATTCCGGAGGCACCACCGGCCCCAGCGGCCTGCTGCTGGGCGCAGACATGTTCGGCAAACAGCCCGGCGTCTCGCTCGATGAGCTGAGCGAGTGGCATCGGAGCGTCGTCGGCCCCGTCGATACCATTCCCGCCATCGTCGCTCATGAGCTCATCCACTACCAGCAACACGGCGAAGGAAACTCCCTGCTGGCCCAGGCCCTCAACGAGGGCAGCGCCGATTTCGTCGGCCAGATGATCTCCTCCGGCAACATCAACGCCGCAATGTCTGAGTATGGGATGCAACACGAGGCGGAGCTCTGGAGCAACTTCCAGAAAGAGATGAACGGCGAAGACACATCGCATTGGCTCTACCAGGGCAAGCCGTGAACGGCCGCCCCGCCGACCTTGCCTACTTCATGGGATACCGCATCTCCCAGGCCTACTACCAGAAGGCCGAGGACAAAAAGAAAGCGCTTGCCGACATCCTCAACTTCGCCGACGCCCCCGCTCTTCTGCGCGCAAGCGGCTACGCAGAACAGTTCAAGTCGACCCCCTGAACCGTTCCGAAATAGACCCCACCCGCTACCCGATCCCGCTAATAGATGTGGTGCTTTTCATCTCCCGCCCGCCCCATCAACTCGATATCGGTATCGGTGTTGAACCACAAAACGGTATCTTTGCCCGACTGGTCCGTCACCAGCACCATGTCGTAGTAATGACCGTCTTGTTTCACGCTGTGCTGCTGCTTGAACTGCACCTGCAGCGCACTTCCCATCACGAAAAACTCTTCTCGAATACCTACCGCGAACCAAGCCGTCTTCGCGCTCTTGCCGTCACCGGACTTCAGAATGGATTGCACCAGGGCCTGCAGAATATTCCATTCCTTCGCAGCCTCGCCTTCCTTTCCAAGCTGCGTGAAACAACTCCAGGCCGCGGCACGGGCGTCCAGATCGGCTAGATTGTGGTGTTCCGTCTCCAGCGCAATTCTGAGCGCCTGCTCGCAGTCTCCCTTGTCGAATGCCGCTTGAGTCCGCTTTGTCGCGTCGTACGGGTCATAGTCGCCATAGACTTCGCCCACTCTCGCCGCCAGCCGCAGCGGCTGCCAATCGATATTCAGGTCTCCGCGGTTCACCTTTGCCGCGAGCTCGTCATACTTTGCCCGCGCCGTCTTCGCATCATCCAGCGCGCAACTCGGCAACACAGCAAGGAATCCCAAAAAGAGCAGAACTCGCGCAGCCCGCATACCCGCCCCCGAATCAGGATCACATCATGCCACTCGTATAAGGTTCTATTCCTCAGACCGCCTGTAGCGCAGAGGCACTTGTCACAGTTGCGAAACCATCACACCCGTACAACCGGGTGCCAATTTGAATGCCTACGATGCACGCATGAAAATGATCGGAATCAGCCTCGCACTTATCGCATCGTTGCTGCCCGTTTCCTCGGCCATCGCGCACAGTCTCGACTGGCACGCTGTGAAAAGGCTCACGACGTTTACCGGGATCAGGGTCACCACATCTCAGGGCCAGACGGCCTGTTCATTTGTGCGAGCAACGGAAGATCAGCTCTGTTGCACCACGAAGGGCAATCGGATGCCTTCCTCCAACGGCGGAGATGTTGATCTGGTATTTGAACGCCAGGAGATTCGGGCGATCACCGTTCAGACCTACGATTATTCAAAGGGATTTCTCGCATTCCTAGGAGGATTTGGCGGAGGCGCGGGGTTGGATTCCGCAGGCAAGCCGGCATGGTTCGGCGGCGTAAAAATCGGCGGCCCAATCAGCCTCGACCTTCAATACGATCGCCTTCAAGGGCACAGCGGATTCTCCGTGGAAGGGGCGGCAGTGCTCCCGCTCTTCCGCGTTCCACCTTTCGACCCGCGCCGGAAAAAAGCTTCCTCAAGTTCTTCGGCGAACCCGCAGTGGGCTACCGCGCAGGTGGAGGACCCACTGGCCCGTATGCCGGCACAAAGGTCCTCGCAGTTTGGCTCACCGACAGGTGGACCTACGGCGTGCGGCCCTACCTCGAGTATGAACATCGATTCCCGCTCGCCTCGCCGGCGGATGGCGACAACCGGGTGGCGTTCGGCGTTATGGAGGTCCTCTGCCAACACTGCGGATTCAATTAGCTCAACTCCCCACTCTCCCTCGAAACCGTTATTCCACAACTGCGCCGCACCAAATGGAAGAGTTGGCGATAGGCGGCATGGGCCAGATAGGCGAGTCCGCAGCACAAATTAGCACAGAATTCCGGCACAGAACGGCTGCATACATTAGCCGAAACCCAATCGTCCAGGACTCGCCACAATCTCGGATCCGGCAAACACTCACCAAGAAAGTGTCTTCCTGAACGAAGTGAAGGATCCGCGGTTGCCTTTGGGAGTTTAAAGTGGCGAAACTTCCGAATTGTCCACGATACACCCGCGATTGAAATTTGCTACGGAGGCCCGTCCGTCCGATGATCGATAATATTCGGGTCCATCTTCGATCATGCAGCCGGGGTGCCAAGTGAGCAGAACTCGAAAAGACTCGTCACGCTTGAAGACAACGACTGCAGCCCTCGAACTGGTGAAGAGACCAGATGGGACCTTTGACATCTTTGTGAACGGCACTCTACATCGCGGCGAAATCGAAGAAAAATGGCTCCCGGAGGAACTTTGCGTCCGCTTCGGATTTTGCGGTTCCGAGTACGACGCGATGCTGCTGGAGGCCAACGAAAGCGGAAGGTCGAAGGTCACATATTGACAGTGATAGCGGCGATTGCCCTCACGCCGAAACCCAAACCCGGACGGGCGAATGGACGGCATAGAGACGAGTAGGCCACACACACTCCCGCAACGAACGACAATGACTGTGAAACACGTTTCATTCGTTGACTCCAGTGTGCGAGTGACACCTCCAGCAACCGGTCTAGAATGGACGACAATGGATCATTCTGCTTACATAAAACGCTTCTACGCGATTGTGTGCGTTGGTGCAGGTGTCTTGCTGGCCTTGGTCTGGGTATTACTCAAAAGCGGTCTGTCGCCACGAGGATTTGCCGTTGCAGTTTTGATGTGGTGGGTCGCGATGTTCGCCTCCATCTTTGTTCTACTCAGGTCGCGGCAGCGAGGAGCTAAAGACTTCCGAGACAAACAGATTTCCGACGGCGTTTCCACGGCTGCGCTCGACCGAGATCAGTGCGTCAAGAACATTCGCAGCATGAAGAGACTTATTGCAATGTTCGCGGTCTTTCTTGGCTATGGGTTGCTATCGACGCAAGGCATGCCTGTGTTACCTCGCATTGTGGGCGCTGCCGTCGATGTCTTCATCTTGGCTGTCTGTGCGCAGTTGCTGTTCCGATCAAGGAAAAGGCTTCAGGAACTTGACGCCGGTACGGGGACGAAGAAACGTCAAACTGACGAGTTGGCCACAATTCACCAACAATTACGGCTACACTCGGAGATCATGAAGAAGCTGATCGTTTTGCGCGATCTTATTCGCGTCCACTGCCTCTTTCGGCCAGTTAGTTTGCACTGGAGACGCGTGCAGTTGCGAGAACGAGAAGGAACCTCCGCCTAACTTTTCAGTGTCTCAGTCGGTACATGTGAGCGGAAAACTGATTAGCGAGTATGGCGATCCATTCGTCTTTGACAACACGGTCGTTCAGGTGCGGACCATTAAGGACAAGGGTGTCATCGTGACTACGACCGTTGACGCTCAGGGCCAATTCGATCTTGGCATCATTCCGGCAGGTCAGTATCGATTGATTGCTGCGCGGCGGCTAGAGAATGGAAAGCTGGAAAGACAGCCATTGGCAGATCAGCCGAAACCAATGAAATGTCCTAGCGAGTCTGATTGCTCAATTGAGGCCATCCAACACATCCACGGGACGGACCTGCCGTTTGAGTTTTGTCCTCCGCAATGACAGTAAGTCATGAATAGGGACCAAGCATTCTGGGAATGTGACCAACCATCGACTAGGGCTTCTTACCGTTCCGGGATAGGCGAACGGATGGCATAGGGAAGAGTCGGCCACGATACGCCCGAAACTACGATTCTTACGATGCTTCAAGATCAAACGTGCAAGAATTCAGGACAGTTGGAAAGCCATCCATGCCAAGCATGACTTGCAAATGCGGCAACAGAATCATCTACGGTGAAATACCGTGCCATGACGAGTTGCTGCTTATTTCAGATGTGGCGTTTGATCGGTTCGTCGGTAAAGTGGATGCGGAGGAAGTCTATCGCTCCATGTCGCACGCATTGCACTGTCCCGGCTGTAGTCGTTTGTGGGTGTATTGGGACGGATTCTCAAACCCTCCGTCGTCGTATGAGAAGGAATAGGGGTTGCAGCCGACACGGAGGCGAACAAACGTCATAGGGACGAGTTGCCCACCACACGACCGGAATACACTCCGAATGATCCCCTAGTTGGGAACCCGTGTCTTGGGAGCACTAGGACAGCCTTCTGTGATAATTGTGCTGCCGACCCCCGGGTTCCGGTTGATGTATTCAAAAGCGTACGGCGTTAGGTCTGAGAGGCAACGGCAAGGAACGAGGTCGGTGACACAGTGCGTATTGAAACTGCGCGCAGCTCTAAACTGGTCGGCACTAGCGGCTGGCGTGAGGTGATGGGCGTTACCCGCGCCGCCGTACGTCATGGTTAGCGATGAATCCATCGACAGCATAAGTTCGCGGTTGCCACTCCGGTGGCATCTCTGCGTGAACGTGCCAAGTGTTCGCAAGCCAACGCGTCCGGCCTTCCACGTAGACACCTCCGTTAACCCTGTCGACGCGCCCAGCTTTAATCGGGATATTCACGTAGATTAACCAAAGTCGCATTGAGAGCGGCCCGCGCCACAAACTAGAGGTTCGGACCATCAATAAAGCCACAATGCGATGCAGCCCCTTGAGTTGGTCCTTCAACTCAAAAATGTGGTACGGCGACATCTCGAATTCGTAACTGAAATCTGGTTTGTGTGCGTTCTGATAGTCGCAGTCGGCTCCGTTCGAACAATTGTCGATTTGGATCGATGGCTCATCAATACGCTTCACTCCTCCGTAGCGGGCTACCAGCGGAAGCACGGAATCCTCGGTCGAACCGACCGCGATTCGGCTTGCTTCATCGAGTAGAGTGAAGGCGCGGTTTGCCATGTGCGCGGCGTAGATGCGGAGACCGCAGCAGAGTATAAGTACGAGCACAATTGCGGCGATCGCCATTGAAAGCGCCAGACGTGAAACGCGATGACGCAAGGCTTTCAATTTTGCCGGTAGCATGGTTAACAGCTTAACGCCACTTGGACAACATTGAAGGCATTGCGGTCGAATTACCGCGTATTCGTCCCTAACTCCGTCCGCGCCCTGCCGGGGGCGAAGAAACGTCATAGGGAAGAGTCGGCCACCATACGTCCACTAACTGAATGAAACGCAGTCCGCGCTTGTCTCAAGCCCGTGCCAAGCTATAGATTTGGCAGGGTTCGGTACGCAAAGAAAAGATGAAAGATCACGAAACTAGCTGGTTGAGGCGAATACGAAACGTTCTCTGCGTCATTTACCTGATTCTGTTTGTCCTCTTTGAAACCTACTCCGCTAGTGCAACGGCTCTCGACCATTCCAACCGGTTTCCTGCTTGGGAGGCAAAGGTGGGATGGGGCCTGTTCGTTCTTCCTTGCCTTCTCTTGACCGGGTTAGTTTTTCTGCTCCTTAGTGAGCGAAGAACTATCGGTTTCACATTGGCTGGATTGAGTATCTCGCTTTATCTGGCGTTCATGTTCCTAGAGGATGCGCTGAGCCGTGAGCCGTGGGACAGAAGGGCATGGCTATTCGATGGCATCTGGATAACGCTCTGCGCTTTTGCAACTGCGGCAGCTTGGCTTCTCAAGCGACCACTCAGATCAGAACTGCCCGAGTGACCGCGTACTCTTCCCCAACCCAGTCCGGCCTTCCGGGGGCAAAGATTCGGCATAGTGAAGAGTTGGCCAGCACACAGAAACAAGACCCTTAAACTTGGAAAGACGATCTTGGGAGCGACCTTGCAGGATGATTCCAAATCAATGGCAGTTGGTCCCCGGCGACCGAAAGCGGTCACAATTCTGACGTGGATCATGGCGGCACTTAACCCGCTTGGCTACTCGCTTCTATGGAATCCGCACAAGACGAGGTTCGCAGTCGTCTTCCTGTTTTTGGTGTTCAGTGCCATGATCGCAACGGGCTACGTAGTGCTTTGGTTCTTCTGGAAGGGGAAGAACTGGGCGCGGCTCTTAGTGTTGGTGAACTCCTTTCTGTGCCTTTACAACATTCGCTACATACTCGTACCCGTTCACGTGAATAATCCTGTCGAGATCGTAATGCTGGCCGGTGAGGCCGCTGCGGCGGTGTGCCTCCTTTGGTATCTAAATACTCGTGAGGCCAGATTCTTTTTCAAACCGGACAAACTCAGTAATTCCATCGCGGTTGAATAACCGCGAATGCGGAAATTTCAACCTGCACAAGAACTCCGCTAATCTGCACACAAAGCCGGTTCGCGCCCGGATGGCCGCTCCTTCCTTCCAAGTCTGAGTCAAGACCAATGTCAGGTAGCCGGGCATTCATCCCCAACCAAAAGCCCGCCGTGCGGCCCACAAAATCAAACGTGGAGTGCAATGCCAGCGCCGCGCGGAATCGCATGCGCATCGCCTGGGCTCAGGGGGTTTTCTGCGTTCATACGACAGCCTGACGACGGCGGTCAAGGTAGGCCGGGCATTCATGCCCGGCATCAATCGCGGCCGCCAACCGCCGCGCGCGGCCCACAAAATCCCGAGCCGAGCGCAATGCCAACGCGGCGTGGGAGCGCACGCGCACCCCGCCGGCATTCCCGACCGAGAGGAGGCCGCCCATCGAGTTCCCCCGTCACTCGTCCAAATCGGACATGAATACTCTTTAAGTCGAATTACGGCGACTCCGCGCCCGTTGTTGCTGATCGAGGCAAAAACCGCCGCCCGCGAACCCTTGTGGAAATCGTGTCAAGAGCAACTCCTGTGGAAATTCCGCCAAGCCACACAAAAATAAGAGCAAATTTTTTCGAAATAATTGGTATGGAACTCTTCGAATTTGCTATAATAAAGACAGTAGAAAAAAGGCCTGCCGAAACCCGGCGGGCCTTTCGTTTTCTGGAGAGAATTCAGCCGGAAAGGAGGACCGAACGGTGAGCCTATTGCAAATTGCAATCAAAACCTGGTGTTCCAAATCACACTCGCGCAAAAACCGCCCGCAATCCCCTCATCCCAATAGAGATGGCCGATTTTTTTATTGCGCACATTCCCTTCAAATCAATTTGACGCGCGGGCGGTGCGGTCGTAGGCTCACATCTATGGAATTCAAGATCAGCGATCTGGAGAGGGAGCCGATTGATTTCGACCTCCGGTTCGCCGCCGGCGCCATCGATTTTGGCGACGAGGCCGAGCAAAAAGGCTTTCTGGCCACCGAGGGCCGGGCCGAAGTGCTGCATGAGCACCGGGGTCCCAAGGAGATCGTGGCCGACATCCGCCTGAAGGGTAAGTTCGACGGAAACTTCGAGATCCCCTGTGCCCGCTGCGTCGAACCAGTGCCTACCCAGCTGACCGGAGACTTCGACCTGCTGTTCCGTCCGGTGGGGGCCGACGCCGGTGGGCCGGAGCGGTCCATAACAGCGCCCGAAACCGAAATCGGGTATTATCAGAAAGACAGTCTGTCGCTTGAAGATGTGCTGCGGGAGCAGGTGCTTTTGTCTCTGCCGGTCAGGACTTTGTGCAAGCCCGACTGCAAGGGACTTTGCCCGCGCTGCGGCCAGAACCGCAACAGCCAGGTTTGCTCCTGTGACGAGGGTCCTGGTGACCCGCGCTGGGAGGCGCTGGCTGGACTCCGCGGCCGGATCAAGTCCTGAGAACCCCGGATCGTATTGATCCCAAGAGATTAGAGGTGTTACGCTCGCGGCCGGGCAGAGCCGGTTGCGGACTGCCATGGCGGGCGACGACACCGAAAGGAATTGCACCATGCCGAATCCAAAACGGCGCCACTCCACGCGCCGCACTGCCAATCGCCGTGCTCACGACTTCCTGACGGCCTCCGGTGTCTCGGAGTGCCCGAACTGCCACGAGAAGAAGCTGCCCCATCGCGCCTGCGCCAAGTGCGGCGAGTACAAGGGCCGCGCGGTTCTGGAAGTGAAGGAAGCCAAGTAGTTTCCGAGCGTTCGCCATGCTCATCGATATAGCGCTGGATGCATTCGGCAGCGACAATGGTCCCGAGCCTGAGATTCGGGGCGCCATTCTGGCCTGTCGTGCGCTCCCGGTGCGGGTTCACCTGATTGGGCCAAAGGCGGAGCTTCGCGACCTTCTCGACGAACACCTTGGCAACGACGATCTTCCCATCGTGATCAACCATGCCTCGGAACGGATCGGCATGGAAGAGAAGGCGGCGCAGGCGGTCCGCACCAAGAAGGACAGCACCATGCGCGTCGGCCTGAAGCTGGTGCGCGACCGCACATGCGCCGGCTTTGTGACCGCCGGCAACACGGGCGCGGCCATGGCGACGGCCAAGATGGTGCTGGGCGCGATGCCGGGCGTGGACCGGCCGGCGCTGGCGACACCCATGCCGAGCGCCAGCGGCAATCCCTGCGTGCTGCTGGACGTGGGCGCCAACGTGGATTGCAAGCCGCACAACCTGGAGCAGTTCGCCATCATGGGCGAGATCTACGCGCGCACCGTGCTGAAGATCGCCGAGCCGCGGGTTGGCTTGCTGTCAATCGGCGAAGAAGAGACCAAGGGCAACGATCTGACGCGGGAGGCGTTTCCGCTGCTGAAGGCGCTGCCCATCAAGTTCATCGGCAACGTGGAGGGCCGCGACATCTTCAGCGGCCTGGCGGACGTGATCGTCTGCGACGGGTTCGTGGGAAACGTGGCGCTGAAGACCAGCGAGGGCGTGGGGCGGTTCGTGCGCGACGTGCTGCGCGAGTCGCTGACGCAGACGGTGACGGCCAAGGTGGGCGCGCTCTTGTCACGGCAGGCGTTCAACAACTTCCGCCAGCGGCTGGACTATCGCGAGTATGGTGGCGCGCCGCTGCTGGGTGTGCGCGGAGTGTGCATCATCGGGCACGGCTCGTCGAACGATCGCGCCATCTTCAACGGCATCCGCGTGGCGTATGAGTTTGCGACGGCGGGCACGAGCGACCGGATTGAGCAGGAGTTTGCCGGCCGTCCGCACCGTAACAACCACGCCCACGGCTCCGACTCCGACGCGACGGTCCACTAGGCCAATGGCCGATTCCGGTCTTCCTCAATCTGTCCTCGAACTGCTGGCATGCCCGGCTTGCGGCGGTGACCTGCGGATAGCCGGTCAGCCAGTCAGCGGGCCAGCATGTCAGCTTGTCTGTGGGCGGTGCGGACGGAAGTATCCCCTTGTAGACGAAATTCCGGTGCTGACACCACGGTCCGACGAAACTCTCAGCTGAACGGCAGTTGACCGGGCAAAGACTCGAGGGATTAACGCGTCGGCAATCCCACTTGACTCACCAACACCAGGAACCGAGGATCGCTCCGGAGGTTGTCGATCGCGGGATCTGCTCTAAAGTCCCCATCCGAAAGTTCGAAGCTCCGTTTCCGGACGGCTTCGTTGAGAGAAGCGAAAGCCTTATCCGTCTCGCCCAGCCCGGCGTAAATGAGTGCCATCCGGTAAGGCGATGCGCTTGCGGTCGCGCCAAACTTGCGCTCCAAATCACGAAGGATTTTCTGCGCCTCGGCCTTCTTGCCGGCCGCGGACCAGGCATGGGCCAGCAAGACAACGCTGTAGGGGTCACCGTCGGAGAGATCAACGGCCTTTTGATACTCAGCGATGGCTTCCTGAAGCTTGCCCGTACCTTCTAACCCAACGCCCAGAAGGCGGTGCCCCCACGAATTCTTGGAATCGATAAGCAGCACTCTCCTGCTGCCATCGATGAGGTTGGGGTAATCCCGCAGAGCGTAGTAGGCTCCCGCGGCAACTGAAGCCGAAGTGATTCCAACGTCCAATTGGTCAACCTTCGCAACCTCCGCCAACGCCTCGTCCCGCCGGCCAAGCAAGGCAAGCAGACCGGCGCGACTCTCATGCGCGCAACTGTAGCTCGGCGCCAGAGCGATCGCGCGGTTGTACTCCCGTTCCGCTCCTTCCCAATCCCAGTTAAACGCCTCCTTCATCGTGCCGAGGGTCTCGTGAGCTTCGCCAACGCTGTCATCCAGTTCCATCGCCTTATCGATAGCTTGATTGGCAGACCGGTAAGCTAAATCCCTGCTCAACACCCCGGCAAACGCCAAATACAGATACGTATTCGCCAGTCCCGCATACGCAGGCGCGAAATTCGGATCGATCTGGATGGAGCGCTCGAAGTGCTGTTTCCCCTTTTTAAGGGCTTCACGCTGCATGAAGCCATTGTCAAAGTAGAAGCGGCCCTGTAGGTACTCGTCATAAGCTGCCGGGACCACCGCATGTTCCCGGTGAGCCGGGCCCTGCTGAGCCGCCGTCAGTTTAGCGCGCACCTCCTGCGCAATCGCCTTGCCAACATCTCTCTGCAGATTCAAAACACCGTTCAGCGGACGTTCATACTCCTCGCCCCATAAATGGCGATCGGCCGGACCGTCGAGCAACTGGACAGTCACCCGGACGCTTTCATTCTCCCGAATGACAGAACCCTCCAGGATCGCGTCGACACCAAGCTCCTGCGCAATCTGGGGCAAATGCTTTTTCGTTCCCTTGTAATCCATCACCGAGGTGTGAGAGGTGACCCGCAGAGATTGAATCCGGGCAAGCTCTGTGATCAGCTCCTCGGTCATCCCGTCAGCAAAATAATCCTGCGAAGGATCTCCCGACAGATTCTGAAGGGGAATCACCGCAATTGACCGGATGGGGCGTCGCTCTCCGTTGAAGCGCTTCCAACCGAGCCACCCCGCGATTCCTAGAACACCCAGCAATGCCAGAACGGCCAACCCGGTACGGCTCCAAACTCGCCTTGGGGAATCCACTCGTTCCCGAGGCATCTCGCTCCTCGGGTTTGTATCAGCCGCCGGCGCGGTGGTCGCAGGCGCCTGCGCTGTCACTGGTTCCGCCGGCACCGATTGCGTTTCGTTCGGCACCACCGGCGCGATAAACCGGTACCCTCGTCCCGCGATGGTTTCCACAAAGCGAGGCTTTTGGGGATCGTCACTCAGGACCTGGCGGATTTTGCGAATGGCCGTGTTGATGCCGTTGTCGACATCGACAAAAACATCCTTGCCCCAAATCCGGTCGGCGATCGCCTCCCGGGTGACGACCTTGCCGCGCTCCTGGATCAGAACCAGCAAAACCTGGAGTGGAATGCGCTCGAGTTTGACAACGCGACGCCCGCGTCGGAGCTCTAACGCCGAGGCATTCAGCTCGCAATCGCCAAAGCGAATCGTGTTTTCCGGGATAACGACACTTGTTCCGGCCATTAGCGCTCCCAACCCGGGTGGCAAAGATTGTACCCCGTTTGCTCGCAAGAGTGAACCAATCTCCGTGTTTTCATTCGCTTACACCTACAGCATCCTTACAGGCGCAATACAGCGCGGCTCCATTGACCTTAGGAAATCCCCGTGGGAGGATCGGCACGATTGATCGCGAGACGCAGCAAGCAAAGCCCTCCAAGAGGTGATACCGATGCCCAAATACGTGATCGAACGAGAGATCCCAGGAGCAGGCGCTATGACACGCGCGGTGCTCAAGGCGATTTCCCAAACATCCTGCAGCGTTCTCAACAAACTCGGCCCGGAGATTCAGTGGATTGAAAGCTACGTAACGGCTGACAAGATCTATTGCATTTATCGAGCTCCCAGCGACGAGTTGATCAAGCAGCACGCCGCACTCGGCGGATTTCCCGCCAATCGAATCTCGGCGGTCGTCGCGGTCATCGACCCGACAACGGCTGAGGCGTAGAAGGCCCGCTTCGCAGCGTTTCGCAGAAATCAAAAATTGCCCAAGGAGGATCCGAACATGAAAAAGCTGTCGCACCTGACAATGGTGTTAGTCGCTTCTCTTTCGCTTCCCTATTTTGCCCTCGCACAGGGGAGCCAGGACGATCTGGTTCAGATCGTTCGCAACGCCACCAAAAAGTACCAGAATGTCGCCAGCGCAGCCCCCGACTACGGGCCGGCCTTCGGCTGCGTCAGCGGTCCCGACCACGGCGCCATGGGCATTCACTACGTCAACGGCAATATTGTGCACGGAGAGACCCTGCTGAGTAACGGGCAACTCGACCCCACCAAACCGCAGGCCCTGATCTATGAGCCGCAGATGGATGGCGACATGAAGCTGGTGGGCGTCGAGTTCATCATCTTCGCAAGTGCTCTTCCAGCCGGCGCCGCTCCTCCCGAAGTCGACAACCACCTGATGATCTACGTCGACGGGCCTACCACGTTGAGGCCAGAGGCTTCTCCCAACCGCTACGGCCTGCCCCCCTTTATGAACTGCACGTCTGGTCGTGGGAAGAGAATCCCCTGGGCTCTTTTGTGGATTGGAACGACTTGGTGACCTGTGTGAACCAGTAGCGCGCGGAAAGGTCTGTTCGTATGTCCCCGGAATGGGAAGCGGCCTGCGATCGCTGCGTGCTCGAGAGGGTTCCGCAGCGGTCATGCCGTTCCTGAGCACGAGGAGCGCAAAAGCAGGGCGAAAACAACATCAGCAAGCGCACGGCAATGGAGCTCCTTTGTTGCACGGCGAGAGGACTAAGCAGTTGCCGGACGGGTTTCGCCGAGGAACCTTGCGGGGGCATCATTACAAGGGACGCCGCGGTACTCGATGGTCACCACGGTGATGTCGTCCTGCTGGCCGTGGCGTTTGGCGGCGCTTGCGATGGCCTCGGCGGACTGGACGCTGAGGGCGCGGGTCTGGTCGAAGCCGAGAAGCTCTCCGCTGCGCGATTGGGCTTCAACTACCCCGTCAGAGACAAAGGTAAGGCGGTCGCCGGCGGCTAGCTGCACGGTGAAGCTCTCGTATTGAGAATTGTTGAGCAGGCCGAGCGGCAGCGAGCCAGGTGCGGCAATTTCCTGCCCATCGAGATAGGGGGGCAGGTGGCCGGCGTTGGCGATGGTGAGCAGGCCGTCGCCGCTGAGGTGCGCGGCCAGACAGGTAACGAATCCGCCGTGGGAGCGGCCCATGACGCGGTCGTTGAGACCTGCGAGCAGGGTGACGGGATCGGCGCCGTGAGCCAGTTCGGCGCGGATGGCGCCCACCAGCACGGAGACGATCATGGCGGCGGGCAGTCCCTTGCCGCTTACGTCGCCAAGGACGATGGTGATGCCGCCCTGGCCGTCGGCGATCTGCTGGTAGAAGTCGCCGCCAACCTGGTCAGCAGGCCAGTAGATGCTTTCAACGTGGAAACCGGGGCATTGGTCTTTCTGGTCGGGAAGGAGGACCAGCTGGATTTGGCGCGCGGCCTCAAACTCGCTGGCCAGGCGCTCCTCCTGGCGGCGGGCGAGGGAGTAGCGCCGGATCAGGTAGACGAGCAGGGCGAGGAGGAAGACGAGGTGAAGCAGATAGCCGGCCTGCAGCTTGAAGGGCGGGACCGGGATGTTGACCTCGAAGACGCGCATGCTGGGGATGCCGGTGATGCCGGCCTGGGCGAGCACGGTGGCGAGGTTATCGGCGAAGTAGAAGCCGAAGTCGAGCAGGGTTGGCAGCAGCAGCAGACGGGCGTCGAGGTTGCCGCGGATGGCAGCTCGGACCAGGGTGGCGAGGATCCAGAGCACGGCAGGGAGCAGGAGAGCGATCTGGATGGAAGCCGAGGCGGCCGGCGAGGCCCATTGCGGCCAGTAGAGGATGGACGCCGGAGGGCTGATGGCGGCGAGCAGGAAGACGATGCGGCCAAGCCTTCCCGCCGGGATACCGAGCACGCGCGCGAAGAAGCGCAGCGAAGCGCAGATCATGAGCGCGGTCAGGGCGGCATCCGCAACATCGTAGACAGGTTCGGGAAACCATGCGAAGAGCTGCTGGCCGATGTAGCAGACGTTGTCGGCCGATAGCGCCAGGAGCATGGAGGCGAACCACAGGTATTCGCGCTCGGCGGGGCGCATGAGGAAGAGACAGAGGATGGCGATGCCCACCAGCGCCGAAATGATGCTGAAGGAGTAGGCATCGACGAACAGGACGTCGCGCTGCAACAGTTGGTGCTGCTGTTGAGCATGGAGGAGGGCGGGGTCACCGGCCAGGTGTCCCGATTTGAGCGGACCTCCCCCGATGTAATTGGCCCAGATGGGGGCATGCCACATGCGCAGGGCCGCTACAACATCTTGTGCCGGATGAGGTCCCCCGGGGGCCAGAGGAAAGATGTGGACGTTGAACTCCGGTGATGGCAACGTGCGGGGCGGCATGGGGCCGCGGGAGCCGACCAGCTTGCCTTCGACGAAAACCTGGTAGGAACTGACGGTGGGCGCGAGGAGCAGGTCTGTGGGCTTGTCTCCGGCGGGGATGTGGATGGTGAAGCGGTACCAGCCGAAGCCGCCCATGTCGGTGAAGCCCTGTTCCGACCAGGGTTTTGTGCTGTCGAGGAGCTTCCAGGAGGAATCATCGAAGGACGGCGCGGCCCAGGCGAAGCTTCCCGCGGAGACAGGCGAGTCTCCGGGATGAAAGCGCCAGCCGCCATCGAGCGAGACTACGCGCTCGCGGCCGGAGTCGAGGTTGAAGGACTGTCCCCAGGCAGCAGCGGCGCAGAGTGCGAGGAAGAGTGCCGCGCGGCGGAAAGGGGAACGAGATGGCATGAAGACGTTTCCTTGGACCGAGGGAGAAACGTGATTCGATGCTAAACCAGTTGGGGTTGGTGCGCTGCGGAAATTGGTTTCGATCGAAGATTGGGGCTGCAGGGTTAGAGTGTTGTGCATGAAGATTTTGCGGGTTGCGGGGATTCTGGGGTTCTCGGTGGGATTGGGTCTGGGATTTGTTGCGAGAGTGGGGCGCGCTCAGGAGGCGGCAGGCGGGACACCGCAACTGGCGATTCTGGATACGGACATTGGGGACGACATTGACGACGCGTTTGCTCTGGCGCTGGTGTTGCGCAGCCCGGAGGTCAAGCTGCTGGGGATCACAACGGCCTTTGCCGATACGGAACTGCGGGCGCGGCTGACGGACCGGTACCTGGCCGCCGTGCACCGGACGGATATTCCGGTGGCCGCGGGGCGGAAAACGGCGCACTCCAATGTCTTTACGCAGGCAGCGTATGCCGATCGGGAGCCGGACCACGCACATCCTGAGGCGGTGACGTTTTTGCTGGACCAGGTCAAGGCGCACCCGGGGGAGATCACGCTGATCGCGATTGGACCCCTGGTCAACGTGCAGGATGCGATTGCGCGCGATCCGGAGACGTTCAAGAAGCTGAAGCGGGTGGTGATGATGGGAGGCAGCGTCTACAAGGGGTATGGGACGGACCCCGCGGGTAAGCCCAAGCCGCCGGAACCGGAGTGGAATATTGCGCGCGATCCCGAGGGAGCGCAGGCGCTGCTGGCGTCGGGTGTGCCGGTGTTCATGATGCCGCTCGATTCCACGCAGATCCCGCTGACGGAGGCGCAGCGCGAAAAGCTGTTTGCGTTCGGGTCGCCGCTGACGGACCAGCTTACGCTGCTATACCACCAGTGGATGGCTGGTACGGACAGTCACTCTCCGACGCCGACGCTCTTCGATCCGGTGGCGGCGGCATACGCGATCCGGCCCGAACTGTGCCCGACAAAGGCGCTGCGGCTGGAGGTGGATGCCAAGGGTGATACGACGCCGGTGGAGGGGACGCCCAACGCGCAGGTATGCCTGGCTGCGGATGAACCGGCATTTCTCGATTTTCTCGTGGGACGGGTGGCGAGCGCAGAACACTAAACCGCAGCCGGAAGGCGCGTTCCGGGGAGTGAAGAGGATCGTGCCCCCGCCGAGCTCGCCCGTATCAAAAGGGGAACTCCCTCTCCGCATTCTTGAAATTCCACAGTTCGAGGGCAAACGAAGATATGCTCGTGTGCTCCCTATCACCTTTATTTCCATTGACACCGGGAGATAGTGGGACAAGAATGACGGCGTTGATTTTGCGTCTGTTCCGGAAGGGCCCTGAACCCGGCGGACACGGACTTGGGGTCGACGAAAGCCTGCGCAGGAATGCGCGAACCATGTGGAGGGAGCTGTGACCAAGGCAATCAAGATCTGTACTGTCTGGGCCGTTTCGGTCCTCGGTTCCGGGCTGTTGATGACGGGGTGCAACTCTGCGCCCGATTTGACGAAGGAGAACGCTCAGACGCTGATCCAGGCGGATTACGACAAGCGGGCCGGTGAGCCGGCCACCATCGCGGTGGATGACATTGGGCTGAAGCAGGGCCTGAATTCCAAGCTGTGGAAGCTGACCAAGGTGTATCCGAACAACCGGTGGGCGGATTATGCGCTGACTGACGACGGCAAGAAGGTGCTGAAGTTAACGAGCGGCGATGTGATCCAATGGCGGCCGGAGGAGGGGCAGAAGGATTTTCATTTCTTTGTCACGACAGTTGCGGCTAACCACATGAAGGCGAAGGATGTAGCGGATCCGCAGGACGACGTGGTGGCAAATGTGCAGACGGCCAAGAGCGCCCGGTTTACCGAGGTCTACGACTGGACGGGGGTGCCGGATTCGGTGCAGACGATCGCTCATAATGCCATCAACCGGCTGAGCACGAAGCGGCAAGCGGATTTTGCACTGGCGAACGGGGCATGGACGGTGCACTCGATTAACTGACCGATGAGAGTGAAAGAGTGAAGAAGCGAGAGCGAAGAAACGAATTCAAACGCCCGCGGCCCGGTTTCGACCCGAAATGTGAAAATTCCGGGCCTGCCGCGCGCGGTTCGTTGACCGAGCCCCTCTTTCTTGTTATCTTTAGAAGGTTCCGCAAGAACGTACGTTTCCGTGCGCTTGTACGGAAACGATGTAACGGGAAGCCCGGGCCAGAAGGTGGCGCGGGAAGTCCTGAGGCCAGGCAAGTTAAGAGCCGGCCAGACAGGCCCTGAAACGCTCTCCTCTTGCGGAGGGCAGGGGCAACCGATCACACGCAAGGGTCGAAACCGGACGGAATGGTCCGGAGCGTGGATCGCGAATAATCGCTACGGTGCTCGCGCGTTCTTCACCTGGAAGGGCTATGCGAGCCGGGATTGCGAAACGGAGTTGGCTTTCCGCTGGATTCGGCGGAAACGTACAGCCACCGTCGCAGTTCTCGTCTGAGACGGGAAGAAGGCAGACGCGAAGCAGAAACCTGGGCGTCTGTGCGTGTGCGCGAAGTTGTTTGATGCCGCGCAACAGAGCAGCCCAAAGGGCCTGCGTGCGGCTGTTTGAAGAGTAAAGTGCAGGATTTGGGTAAGGAGCTTCGGTTTGCCGACATTTAATCAACTGGTCCGGAAGGGGCGTACGGCCCCCCGCTACAAGACGGCGTCGCCGGCATTGCAAGCCTCGCCGCAGCGGCGCGGCGTGTGCACCCGCGTGTACACCCAGACGCCCAAGAAGCCGAACTCGGCACTGCGCAAGGTGGCGCGCGTGCGGCTCACCAACGGAATTGAAGTGACGACGTACATCCCAGGCATCGGCCACAACCTGCAGGAGCACTCGATTGTGCTGATCCGCGGCGGCCGTGTGAAGGATCTGCCGGGCGTTCGCTACCACGTGGTGCGCGGCACGCTGGACTCGGTGGGCGTGGCCAACCGCAAGCAGAGCCGTTCGAAGTACGGAGCCAAGCGCGCCAAGGGCGGTGCGGCGGCGCCGGCGAAGGGGAAAAAGTAGGGACTAGGGACTAGGGACCAGAAAGCCCGTGGCCCGAGTGTTGAGTTCTGAATTGAGTTCTGAATTTGGTTCCCGGACGGAACACAGGGCCGGGACTAGGGCACCAGAAGCAGCGCGCGAGCGCAGAGAAGGTTGAAGAATGCCGAGAAAAGGGCACATTGCGAAGCGGGAAGTGGCGCCGGATCCGGTGTACGGGTCGTCGCTGGTTACCAAGTTTGTGAACTCCATGATGTGGGGCGGCAAGAAGTCGACCGCGCAGATCATCTTTTACCAGGCGATGAAGAACCTGGAAGAGAAGGGCGGCGGCGATGACGCGCTCAAGCTGTTCAAGAAGGCCGTGGAGAACTGCAAGCCGCTGCTGGAAGTGAAGACCCGCCGCGTGGGCGGCGCCAACTACCAGGTGCCGATCGAAGTGAATCCGGACCGGCGCACGTCGCTGGCGATTCGCTGGCTGATTACGTACGGGCGCAACCGCGGCGAAAAGGGCATGATCGACAAGTTGAGCAACGAGCTGCTGGACGCGGCCAACGGGCGCGGCGCGGCGATGAAGAAGAAGGAAGACGTGCACCGCATGGCCGAGGCCAACAAGGCCTTTGCGCATTATCGCTGGTAAGAAACAGTGATCAGTGATCAGTGGACAGTGATCATTGATTGGCCGGCGCTGGAAGGAATTTGTAGTTTTACTGACCACTGATCACTGACCGCTGATCACTGGAATTAACGGCGGGCTCGCCCGCAAGGATGAACTAAAGTGGCACGCACCATACCTCTGAATCGTTGCCGGAATATCGGAATCATGGCGCATATCGACGCCGGGAAGACGACAGCGACAGAGCGCATCCTGTTCTACACGGGCATCACGCACCGCATCGGCGAAGTGCATGAAGGCACCGCGACCATGGATTACATGGAGCAGGAGCAGGAGCGCGGCATCACCATCACGTCTGCTGCGACGACGTGCATGTGGCAGAACGTGCGCATTAACATCATCGACACGCCCGGTCACGTGGACTTCACTGCCGAGGTGGAGCGGTCGCTGCGCGTGCTGGACGGCGCGGTTGCGGTGTTCGACTCGGTGAGCGGCGTGCAACCCCAGACCGAGACGGTGTGGCGCCAGGGCGACAAGTACCGCGTTCCGCGAATCTGCTTCGTGAACAAGATGGACAAGAACGGCGCGGACTTCGAGTACGTAATCGACACCATCCGCAAGCGGCTGGGCGCGCGTCCTGTGGCGCTGCAGATTCCCATCGGCGCGGAGGCAAAATTCAAGGGCGTCATCGATCTGATCGAGATGAAGGCGATTCTGTGGCACGACGAGACCATGGGCGCCAAGTACGACGTCGAAGAGATTCCAGCCGATTTGAAGAAGAAGGCGGAAGCCTTCCGCATGCAGCTGATCGAGATCATCGCCGAGACAGACGATGTGCTTCTGGAGAAGTTCCTGGAAGGCGAAACTCCTTCCATCGCGGAACTCAAGGCAGGCATTCGCCAGGCGACCATCGACCTGAAGGTCTTCCCGGTTATTTGCGGATCGGCATTCAAGAACAAAGGCGTGCAGACGCTGCTCGACGCGGTAGTGGATTATCTGCCGTCGCCGCTGGACAAGCCACCGGTGGAAGGGATCAATCCTCATCATGCGGGCGTGATTGAAGTGCGCAAGCCTGAGGACGGCGAGCCGCTGTCGGCGCTGGTCTTCAAGCTGATCAACGATCCGTTCGGCAAGCTGTCGTTTATTCGCATCTACTCGGGCTCGCTAAAGACCGGCGACACGATTTTGAATCCGCGCACTGGCAAGACGGAGCGTGTCGGCCGCCTGGTGAAGATGCACGCTAACAAGCGCGAGGACATCACCGAGATCTACGCGGGCGATATCTGCGCATGCGTGGGCCTGAAGGATTTGAAGACGGGCGATACGCTGTCCGATCCCCATCATCCGATCGCGCTCGGCGCCATCACTTTCCCGGAGCCGGTCATCTCGGTGGCCATCGAGCCCAAGACCAAGGCCGACCAGGAGAAGATGGGCATCGCTCTGTCGCGCCTGGCCGATGAGGATCCCACCTTCAAGGTGCACACCGATGAGGACTCGGGCCAGACCATCATCAGCGGCATGGGCGAGTTGCACCTCGAGATTCTGGTCGACCGCATGAAACGCGAGTACAAGGTCGAGGCCAACGTGGGCGAGCCCAAGGTGGCGTTCCGCGAGACCATTCGCAAGCTTGCCGAGGCCGAGGGCAAGTATATTCGCCAGACCGGTGGTTCCGGAAACTACGGGCACTGCAAGCTGCGCGTGGAGCCGAACACCCCTGGGGCGGGTTACGAATTTATCAACGACATCAAAGGCGGCGTGATTCCGAAGGAATACATCAAGCCCATCGATCAGGGCGTGCGGGGCGCACTGGAACTGGGCATCCTGGCCGGCTACCCGATTGTGGACGTGAAGGTGTCGCTCTACGACGGCAGCTACCACGAAGTGGACTCGAACGAAATGGCCTTCAAGTTCGCCGGGTCGATCGCGTTCAAGGAAGCGGCCCGCAAGGCTTCGCCAGTTTTGCTGGAGCCCGTGATGGCCGTTGAAGTCACGGTTCCAGAAGAGTTCATGGGCACCATCATCGGCGACATCAACTCCCGCCGCGGACGGATCGAAGGCATGGAACACGCAGGCGGATCGCAGATTATCAAGGCAATCGTTCCGCTGAAGGAGATGTTCGGCTACGTGAACGACATTCGTTCGTCGACACAGGGCCGCGCGTCGTATTCGATGCAGTTTGCGCGCTACGAAGAAGCGCCGCGCATGATCGCCGATGAGATCATCGGCCGCGCGCAAGGAAAGTAAAAGGGCAGTAGACAGACGACAGAAGACAGAAAGAACGCGGCGCGAAGAATCTGTTAACTGTTTTCTGTCAACTGTGAACTGGTTTTGGGGCTGGAGCCGGACAGCCGGCGCCCCGAGGTTGCAACGGGCAGTACGAGCTACGAAAGGGTTTCAGGACTTTTATGGCGAAGGAAAAATTTGATCGTTCGAAGCCTCACTGCAACGTGGGGACGATCGGGCACATCGATCACGGCAAGACGACGTTGACGGCTGCGATTACGAAGGTATTGCAGAAGCACAACCCGAAGAACACGTTCCGTTCTTTCGACTCGATTGACAACGCGCCGGAAGAGCGGGAGCGCGGCATTACGATTGCGACGGCGCACGTGGAGTACGAGACCAAGAACCGTCACTACGCGCACGTGGATTGCCCCGGCCACGCCGATTACATCAAGAACATGATTACGGGCGCGGCGCAGATGGACGGGGCCATACTCGTTGTCGCCGCGACCGATGGACCGATGCCGCAGACCAAGGAGCACGTTCTGTTGGCGCGGCAGGTAGGGGTTCCCTACATCGTGGTGTTTTTGAACAAATGCGACGCGGTCGAGGACGAAGAGCTGACCGACCTGGTCGAGATGGAAGTGCGCGAGCTGCTTTCGAAGTACCAGTTCCCGGGCGACGATGTGCCGGTGGTTCGGGGCTCGGCTCTGGGCGCGCTGAACGGCGAGCCCAAGTGGGAAGCGCAGATTGATGCGCTGATGGACGCGGTGGACAAGAACGTTCCGCAGCCCAATCGCGCCATCGATCTTCCGTTCCTGATGCCGATCGAAGACATCTTCTCGATCTCGGGCCGCGGCACGGTGGTGACGGGCCGAATCGAGCGCGGCAAGGTGAAGGTGGGCGAGGAAGTGGAGATTGTGGGCTTCCGCGAGACGCGCAAGACGGTTGTGACGGGCGTGGAAATGTTCAAGAAGCAGCTGGACGAAGGCCTGGCGGGCGACAATGCCGGACTTCTGCTGCGCGGCATTCCCAAGGAAGATGTGGAGCGCGGGATGGTGCTGGCCAAGGGTGGATCGATCACCCCGCACACCAACTTCAAGGGCGAAGTTTACGTGTTGAGCAAGGAAGAGGGCGGCCGTCATACGCCGTTCTTCAAGGGCTACCGTCCGCAGTTCTACTTCCGCACCACGGACGTGACGGGCGTGGCGGAGCTTCCGGCGGGCACGGAGATGGTGATGCCGGGCGACAACGTGCAGCTGGTGGTGGAGTTGATTACGCCGGTGGCCATGGAGAAGGGCCTGCGCTTTGCCATCCGCGAAGGCGGACGCACGGTGGGCGCCGGAACCATCTCGGAGATCATCAAGTAACAGTCGGCAGACGACAGCTAACAGAGAGAACACCGACAACTGTTAGCTGTTGTCTGTGAGCTAGGAAGAAAAGCACATGGTAGGACAGAGAATACGAATCCGGTTGAAGGCATACGACTATCGTGTGCTCGACACCTCGACCGGCGAGATTGTGGATACGGCCAAGCGCACCGGCGCAACCGTGGCGGGCCCCATTCCCTTGCCGACGATCAAGAACAAGTACTGCGTGCTGCGTTCGCCGCACGTGGACAAGAAATCGCGCGAGGCCTTCGAGATCCGCACGCACAAGCGGCTGATCGACATCCTGGAGCCGACGCAGCAGACGGTGGACGCGCTGATGAAGCTCGATCTTCCGGCGGGCGTGGACGTGGAAATCAAGGCGTTTGAGAAGTAGTGGTCAGTGATCAGTGGTCAGTGATCAGAACTGGCGACTGATTTTGACCGTGGCAAGAGATCGGGACAGAGCAGGGATCAGCCGGAAGAGTTTGAAGGGCGCGAAAGAAACTGATCACTGACCACTGAAAACTGATCGCTGGTTTTGATTCCGGCAGTGCGATGCCAACAGGCTCGCATGATGAGGTGAGGGAAATATGGCAGTCACGGGAATTCTGGGTAAAAAGATCGGCATGACGCAGGTCTTCGACGAGAAGGGCGAGGTGCACCCCATCACGGTGTTGCAGGCCGGCCCTTGCGTGGTGACGCAGCTCAAGACCATGGCGAAGGATGGATACGAGGCGGCACAGATCGGCCTTGTCGAGTTCGTCAAGGCCGGCAAGCTGACCAAGCCGCAGGCGGGCCATCTTGCGAAGACGGAAGCGCCGCCGGTGAAGATGATTCGCGAGGTCGGGATCGAACTGGTCGTCGAGGGTCAGGACGGCGCCGCAAAGAACGGCGTCAAGTCGGGTGACCGGGTACTGGTCGACATCTTTGCCGATGCCAAGTTTGTGGATGTGATCGGTACGTCGAAGGGACGCGGGTTTGCGGGCGTTGTGCGCCGCCACAAGTTCGGCGGCGGTCCCAAATCGCACGGGCACATGTTCCAGGTGCAGGGCTCGATCGGCGCCTCGTCGTTTCCGTCGCGCGTGTTTCCCGGCCAGCGCATGCCCGGCCACTTCGGAACCGATCAAGTGACGGTGCGCAATCTGCGTATCCGCGGCATCGACGTCGACGAGAATCTGCTGATGGTTGAGGGTGCGGTTCCCGGCCCTCGCGACGGGTACGTGATGATTTCGAAGGCCAAGGCGCCGCCGAGGGAACGTCGTGGCTTCGCCGGATCCGGCACGGTCGATCCGCTGAAGGCTTCGAAGAAGGCGACCGCGAAGCGGAAGTAGCACTTCCGGTGCGGGTGAATGCGCCCTGCGGCGCAAAAGAATTGAGAGCCGGATAAGAGCCCGGCGGAAGAAGAAGACGATGGCACAAGTGGATGTAGTCAATCTGAATGGGGAAAAGGTAGGCACGCTCGACCTAGCCGATACCGTATATGGTCAGGTCAACGAGGCTCTGCTGTGGGAGGCCGTGAAGCACTATCGCGCCTCGCTGCGCCAGGGCACGCATGCCACCAAGAACCGCAAGCTGGTCGCCGGCTCCGGCAAGAAACTGTGGAAGCAGAAGGGCACGGGCCGCGCTCGTGTCGGCTCGGTGCGGTCGCCTCTGTGGCGCCACGGTGGCACGGTGCACGGACCGCAGCCGCGCAGCTACGAGTACGCGTTTCCCCGCAAGAAGCTGCTGGGCGCGCTGCGCTCGGCGCTGGCTTCAAAGCTGGCCGACGGCAAGCTGACGGTGGTGGACTCGCTCGAGCTGAAGGATGCCAAGACCAAGCTTTATCGCGGCGCCCTCGACAAACTCGGCGTGACGCGCACGGCCCTGGTGGTGGAGAACGGCAAAACACTTTCGCAGGCCCTGGTGCTGGGCGCCCGCAATCTGAAGGGCGTGGAACTGGTGCTCAACAACGAAGTGCATCCCTATGATCTGCTGCGTTACGACCGGGCCATCTTCTCGAAGGCTGCGATCGAGCAGCTGACCGAGGCTCTGGTGAAGAGCGTGGGCAAGCGCCAGCTGGCCGCGCAGACGGAGGCAGCGTAATGCCGACACTTTATACCGTAATTCGCCGCCCGTTGATCACCGAAAAGGGATTGGGCGTGAAGGAAACCGAGGGCACGCTGGTGTTTGAAGTAGCTCCCGGTGCCAGCAAGACCGAAGTGAAGCAGGCCGTGGAAGCACTCTTCAAGGTGAAGGTGGCTGCGGTTCGGACCTCGAATGTTCTGGGCAAGGAGCGCCGCCGGGGTAAGTACGCGGGTTTCCGCCCCGACTGGAAGAAGGCATACGTCCGGCTGAAGGCCGGTGAGAAGATGCCGGAGTACGTGAGCAACCTGTAAGAGCAGGGACTAGGGACTGGGGACTTGGGACTAGAAAGACCGGCCTGAGGGTTGCGAAGAAGGAATATCGGGGCTTGAGCAAGAGTGGGTCCCGGAGAAACGGGGAGAGCAGCACGGAGTACGGGCGGGCTCTTCAGGACAAAGACGATGGCAATCAAGACGTATAGACCGATCACGCCGACCCTGCGCTTCAAGACGACGCAGGTGAACGACGACATCACGACGGACAAGCCGCACAAGCCGCTGCTGACGACGCGCAAGCGCACCGGCGGGCGCCGCAACTCGGGCGACCTGACGATCCGCCACCACGGCGGCGGGCACAAGCAGAAGATCCGTCTGATCGACTTCAAGCGCGAGAAGTACGGTGTTCCCGGCAAGGTGGCGACCATCGAGTACGACCCCAACCGCTCGGCGCGCATTGCGCTGGTTCACTACGCCGATGGCGAGAAGCGCTACATCCTGCAGCCGGTGGGGCTGAAGGTGGGCGCTACGGTGAGCTCGGGTCCCGAGGCCGACATTCTGATTGGCAATGCGCTGCCGTTGAAGAACATTCCCGCCGGTACGACGGTTCATGCGATTGAGCTGCGGCCGGGCAAGGGAGCGCAGATGGCGCGTTCCGCTGGTGCGCAGGCGCAGCTGATCGCCAAGGAAGGCGATTACGCGTTGCTCAAGCTGCCTTCCGGCGAGACCCGCAGAGTGCTCGTTGAGTGCATGGCGACCATCGGCCAGGTGGGCAACACGGATCACGAGAATGTGTCGATTGGCAAGGCGGGACGCAATCGCTGGATGGGCATTCGCCCCACCAACCGTGGCGTTTCGATGAACCCTGTCGACCATCCGCACGGCGGCGGCGAGGGCAAAACTTCGGGCGGCCGTCACCCGGTGACCCCGTGGGGCCAACCGACGCGCGGCTACAAGACACGCAACAACAAGCGGACCGACAGCTTCATCGTCAGCCGCCGTCAGAAGTAAAGGGAGCGCAGATTCATGGCACGTTCGACCAAAAAGGGTCCGTTTGTAGATACGCACCTGAGCGTGAAGATCGAAGCGCTCAATACGGCCAGCGACAAGAAGGTTGTGAAGACCTGGTCGCGCCGCTCGACCATCTTCCCGGAGTTTGTGGGACACACCATCGCCGTGCACAACGGCAAAAAGTTCGTTCCGGTGTACGTAACGGAGAACATGGTGGGACACAAGCTGGGAGAGTTTGCGCCCACGCGCACGTTCAAGGGACATTCCGCAGGTGGCAAGGCCGAGGCCGCCGCCAAGCCGCGGTAAGGCAGAGAGCCGTTAGCTATTAGCTAAGAGCTGATTTTTGAGGAAGAGACCAATGGCAGTCGAGACAAAAGAGTACCGGGCCGAGGCCAAGTTTCAGCGCGTATCGCCGCAGAAGGCGCGCCTGGTGCTCGACCTGATCAAGGGCCGGGGAGTGCAGGAAGCGCTGGAGACAGCGGCCTTCACCAAGAAACGCATCGCCCCGGTGATCCACAAGCTGCTGGTGTCGGCGGTGGATAACGCCAAGTACGTGGCCGGCGAGCAGGGCACGGATCTGGACGTGGACAACCTCTACGTCAAGCAGGCCCTGGCCAACGACGGACCGCGCATGAAGCGCATCCGCCCCGCGCCCATGGGCCGCGCCTATCGCTACCAGCGCAGGCTGACGCACATTGTGCTTTCGGTGGCCGAGCGCGCCAATGCGGAGAACCTGGTGACGCGCGTGGACGAGGCAGAGACGGTGAAGTCGGGAAAGAAGACCGCCGCCAAGAAGGCTCCCGCGAAGAAAGCTGCGGCGAAGAAGGCCGCGGCGCCCAAGGTTGCCAAGAAGGTCACAACGGTTAAGAAGGCCAGCAAGAAGGCCTGAGAGGTTTGAGGGAAGAATTATGGGACAGAAGGTCCATCCTTACGGATTCCGGCTGGGAGTGAACAAGCCCTGGCGGTCGCGGTGGTTCTCAGAGCGCGACTATGACAAGCTCCTGGTCGAGGACGTCAAGCTGAAGGCGGAACTGCGCGAGAAGCTGAAGGCGGCCGGCGTGAGCTCGGTCGAGATCGAGCGCCCCGGCAACAAGCTGCGCTTCATCATCCGCACCGCGCGCCCGGGCATCGTGATCGGCCGCAAGGGCGCCGAGATCGAGAAGCTCAAGACGGAGCTGGGTAAGCGCACGAACCGCGATGTGTTCATCGACATCGTCGAGGTGAACAAGCCGGAGCTCGATGCGCAGCTTGTCTCGGAGAACATCGCGCTGCAGCTGGAGAAGCGTGTCAGCTTCCGCCGCGCCATGCGCAAGAGCGTGGATTCGGCGCTGCGCTTTGGTTGCAAGGGCATCAAGGTGCGTGTTTCCGGCCGCTTGAACGGCAATGAAATTGCGCGCTCGGAGTGGTATCTGCAGGGACGTTTGCCGCTGCATACGCTGCGCGCCGACATCGACTACGGTTTCTCCGAAGCGCACACGACCTACGGCGTGATCGGCGTAAAGACGTGGATCTACCGCGGTGACATTTATGAGCAGAAGCGCCGCCAGACGCCGGCTTCGACAGGGTCCGGAGTGTTTTAAGAGCAGCGACTAGGGACTAGGGGCTGGGGACTAGAAACGATCCGAAAACTAGTCGCACGGTTGTGAGATTTGCAGTACGCGGGCCGGGTAGTGAATTTGTGGCGGGACGCAACTAGTCCCTAGCCCCTAGTCCCTAGCCCCTGCCTTTCGAGGGTTTCGTTATGTTGATGCCAAAGAAGGTGAAGTTTCGCAAGCAGCAGAAGGGCAAGCGCCGCGGCAAGGCGTGGCGCGGATCCTCGCTTGCGTTCGGCGAGTACGGTCTGAAGGTGATGGAGTGTGGCTACATTACCGACCGCCAGATCGAAGCCAGCCGTATTGCCATGACCCGGTTTATCAAGCGCGGCGGCAAGATCTGGCTGCGCCTGTTCCCGGACAAGCCGATCACCAAGAAGCCTGCCGAAGTCCGCATGGGATCGGGCAAGGGCGCGCTGGATCACTGGGTTGCCGTGGTCAAGCCGGGCAAGATCCTCTTCGAGATGGAAGGGGTTGCCCCGGACGTCGCGCAGGAGGCCATGCGCCTGGCTTCGAACAAGCTGCCCTTGAAGACCAAGTTTGTGCAGAGGCCCGGAGCGGAGAAGAACGCGCTTCGGCGAGAGAAGCAGCGCCAGTAGCTGGCATGAAGAGATTAAGCGGCAGGAGCTAGGAGAAGAGAAGATGGAACTCGAAAAGATTCGCAGTTTGAGCGACGAGGAACTGGCGGCGCACGAGAAGACCTCGGCCGAGCAGCTGTTCCGTCTTCGCTTCCAGGTCTCGATGGGACAGAACGACGGAGTGAAGAAGCTCCGCCAGCTGCGCAAGGAGATCGCCCAGATCAAGACCGTGGCGCGCGAGCGCGCCCTGGGCATTCGCGGAGCCAGCAAGGACGGCGCGGTGACCACCGCCGGAAAGGGAGCGCGCTAAATGGCGACTACAGGATGCAGCACAGGCGCCCGCTAGCGCGGCGCAATGAGAAGGTCGGCAACGTGGTCTCGACGAAGATGCAAAAGACCATCGTGGTCGAAGTGGAGATGCGCAAGGCGCATCCGAAGTACAAGCGCATTGTGAAGAGCTCGAAGAAGTTCTATGCGCACGACGAGCAGAACTCGGCGCGCGTGGGCGATGTGGTTCGCATCCGCGAGACCCGTCCCGCTGAGCAAGCTGAAGCGCTGGGCTCTGGAAGAGATTGTCCGGCGCTCGTCGCTGGGCCAGATTGAAGACAGCGGTGCGCGCAGGCGAGTGACCCGGTCCGAGCGACTAGAGCGATCGCGCAGCAGGAGAAGGAGAAGACCATGGCAGTGCAAATGAGAACCATGCTCGCGGTGGCCGATAACTCCGGCGCGCGCAAGCTGCAGGTGATCCTGCCCCTGGGCGGCGGTTTGGGCAAGAAGGCCGGCCTGGGCGATGTGGTTACCGCGGCGGTGAAGGAAGCTTCGCCCGACGGCACGGTGAAGAAGGGCAAAGTGGTGAAGGCGGTCATCGTGCGCACCCGCAAGGAATATCGCCGCCGCGACGGCACCTACATCCGCTTCGACGAGAACGCGGCCGTGGTGATCGACGATGCGCACGAGCCGGTGGGCACGCGCGTCTTCGGGCCGGTGGCCCGCGAGCTGCGCGAGAAGAAGTTTTTGAAGATTGTTTCGCTGGCGCCGGAAGTTGTTTAAGCAGGTCAGTGTTCAGGACAGGATCAACGATTAGTTTAGCAGCCAGCAGCTGAACACTGACCACTGTCACTGCATGTGGAGAAGAACATGCCGAGTTTGAATATTCATCGCAACGATACGGTGCAAGGTGCTCACGGGCTCGCGACCGCGGCAAGACCGGGCGCGTGCTGCGCGTCTTTCCCGACAAGGGCACGGTGCTGGTGGAGCATGTGCGCGTGGTCAAGAAGACCGTCTTCGAAGACGGGCCAGCGCACCAAGGGCGGTATCGCCGAGCAGGAGTCGCCGCATCAACATTTCCAACGTGGCGCTGGTTTGCCCGAACTGCGGCGCCGGCGCGTCGGATTCAAGATGGAAGGCGACACCAAGGCGCGCGTCTGCAAGAAGTGCGGGTCGACGCTGCCCACGAAGAAGTAGAGAAGCAGGCTCTTAGCTATTAGCTTTTAGCGTAACGCAGTGACAACCGAAATCGAAGCGAACAGCTAAAGGCTAAGACATAACAGCTGTTCTTAGACAACCTTCCGTAACGGTACACGGACGCGATCCACTCCGAGACCGGAAGAAAGGAACCAGGAACAATGGCAGCAAGGTTGAAAGAGAAGTACCACAAAGAGATCAAGCAGGCGCTGCAGAAGGAGCTCGGCCTCGAGAATCTCGATGGCGGTGCCGCAGGCTGGAGAAGATCGTCGTCAACATGGGCCTGGGCGAAGCCACGCAGAACACCAAGCTGCTCGATCCGCTGGTGGCCGACCTGGCGGCCGATCGCCGGACAGAAGCCGGTGACCACCAAGGCCAAGAAGTCGATCGCGGCCTTCAAGGTGCGCGCCGGCATGTCGATCGGCGCCATGGTGACGCTGCGCACCGACAAGGCTACGAGTTTCTTGACCGCCTGATCTCGACGGCGCTGCCGCGCGTGCGCGATTTTCGCGGCGTGTCGACCAAGAGCTTTGACGGCCGCGGCAACTACACGCTCGGCCTGCGCGATCAGCTGATCTTCCCGGAGATCGATTACTCCAAGGTGGAAAAGCTGAAGGGCATGAACATCACCATTGTGACCACGGCCAAGGACGACAACTCGGCGCGCGCGCTGCTGCGGCACTTCGGCATGCCGTTCCGCCAGGGCGCGTAAGGAGAGAGATAGAGGATTTATGGCAACCACTGCAAAACGAGTGAAGGACGCGCGGAAGCCGAAGTTCAGCTGCCGCAAACACAACCGCTGCCAGCTGTGCGGACGGCCGCGGGCGTTTCTGCGCAAGTTCGGCGTCTGCCGTTTGTGCTTCCGGGCCTGGCGCTCAAGGGCGAGATCCCCGGCGTCGTGAAGTCGAGCTGGTAAGAAAGCAGTCACAGTTAACAGTGTCAGTGACAGTTCAGCTTGCCCTGCAGAGTCCGAGTAGCAGAAGCTATCGTTCTGCAACTGTTCACTGAGACTGACCACTGTAGAAGTAACCATTCCCGCTGGTTTCCGCATACGGCGGACGAACGGGGAATGAAGGAGAAGGAATGAGTCTGACCGACCCAGTAGCAGATTTTCTGGCGCGCATCCGGAACGCGATCCGGGCGCGCCATCAGAAGCTGGATGTTCCGGCTTCGAAGCTGAAGACCGAGATCGCCCGCATCCTCAAGGAAGAGGGCTACATCTCGAACTACAAGACCCAGGAAGAAGAAGGCAAGCTGATCCTGCGCGTGTACCTGAAGTACGGCGGCAGCTGAAGCGGCCATCCGCGACCTGGCGCGCATCTCGCGTCCCGGCTGCCGCGTTTACATCGGCCGCGACGAGATCAAGCGCGTGCAGGGCGGCCTGGGCATCTCGATCATGACCACGCCCAAGGGCGTGATGACCGGCCGCCAGGCGCGCCGCGAAGGCGTAGGCGGCGAGATGCTCTGCGAAGTTTGGTAACGGCAGTGACAGTCGTAGTTGAGGACAGTGACTTGCGGCGCTGAGTCGGCAAGCTTGCGAACGTGTTGAACTTCGAACTAGTCACTAGCTACTGTTTCACGGCTGCAGTGGAACGAAGAGCCGTAAAAGCTCGTGCGGGACTCGCAAGCCAACATAAGGATTGAAGCAATGTCGCGTATTGGAAAGAAACCGATCCCGCTGCCCGCGGGCGTGAAGTACAAGGTCGAGGGCAACACCGTTCTGGTCGAAGGGCCCAAGGGCAAAGTCTCGGCGCTGATTGCCGAGGCATCACGCTCGAAACCAAGGACGGCATCCTGCACGTGAGCG
Organism: uncultured Acidobacteriota bacterium; assembly: GCA_963846375.1. Classification (GTDB taxonomy): domain Bacteria; phylum Acidobacteriota; class Terriglobia; order Terriglobales; family Acidobacteriaceae; genus Telmatobacter. Next base: position 153,774 of record CAWJVV010000019.1, on the reverse strand, counting down.
CGCGAGCGATGACAAAGCCGCGCTGCCACGGGCTGACCCGCGCGCTGGTCTTCAACGCCGTGCAGGGCGTGACCACAGGGCTGGACGAAGGAACTGGACATCGTCGGCATCGGCTACCGCGCCGAGTTGAAGGGCAAGGGCACGGTGGTGTTCACGCTGGGCTACTCGCACCCCATCGAGTTTCCGCTGCCCACCGGCATTGAAGTCACGATCGATCCCAAGCAGACGCACCTGACCGTCTCCGGCATCGACCGGCAGAAGGTGGGCCAGGTGGCGGCCGACATGCGTTCGCTGCGCAAGCCCGATCCGTACAAGAACAAGGGCGTGCGCTACACCGACGAGAAGCTGAAGAAGAAGGCCGGCAAGACGGGAGCCAAGTAACAGCAGTTTTAGCGAGTTCACAGTTGCAGAGAGCAGTACACTGCAACTATGACTACGAACTGTGAACTAAAAACCGAACGGGGCCGCAGGGCGGCTCCGCTGATAGGAAGAGACGACAATGATTACGCAGACTAAAAGAAACGCAATCCGCAGCGCATTCACGCTCGCATCCGCGAGAAGCTCGCGGGCACCGCGCGAGCGGCCGCGGCTGAACGTGTACCGCTCGCTCAACCACATCTACGCTGCAGGTGATCGACGACCAGACCGGGCGAGACGCTGGTTTCGGCCTCGACGCTTGCCTGCAAGATCAAGACCGGCGGCAACGTGGCTGCGGCCAAGGAAATCGGCAAAACGGTCGCCGAGCAGGCCGTCGCCAAGGGCATCAAGAAGGTGGTCTTCGATCGCGGCGGCTATCTGTATCACGGACGCATCAAGGCGCTGGCCGATGCGGCGCGCGAAGCTGGGCTGGAGTTCTAAGCAGTGCAATTCACAGTGAACAGTGGACAGTTCGCTGTGAGACAAGAGCAGAAGTGGTGAAGGTCTGGCTGACGGCTGATGCACTGGCCAGGACGGAGAAAGCAATGACGATGTTGAAGAAGAAACTCGATGCCAACCAGTACAACCTGAAAGATCAGGTGGTGGCCATCAATCGCGTGACCAAGGTGGTCAAGGGCGGCAAAAACATGTCGTTTGCCGCGCTGGTGGTGGTGGGCGACGCCGCTTCAGGCGTGGTGGGCTACGGATCGGGCAAGGCCAAGGAAGTTCCCCAGGCGATTCGCAAGGGAATCGAGTCGGCCAAGAAGAACCTGGTCCGCAGTCAACCTGACCGAGACCACGATTCCGCACCAGGTGCTGGGCCGCTACGGCTCCGGCCAGGTGCTGCTCAAGCCGGCTCCGGAAGGCACGGGCGTGATCGCCGGCGGCGCGGTGCGCGCGGTGATGACCTCGGCGGGCGTGCAGAACGTGCTCACCAAGAGCCTCGGCTCGCCAACCCGCACAACGTCATCAAGGCCACGTTCGATGCGCTGGTGCAGCTGCGCGACAAGGGCGAAGTGGCCACGATGCGCGGCAAGCAGGTTGAGGAGCTGTGATCATGGCCGAGACCAAGAAGATTCGCATTCAGTACTTCCGCTCGAAGATCCAGACGCCGGTCAAGCACAAGCTGGTCGTCAAGGGCCTGGGCTTCACGCGTCTCAATCAGATCGTCGAGCGCGTCGACAACGAGTCCGTTCGCGGCATGGTCAAGGCCATTCCGCATCTGGTCAGGATTCTGGAAAACTAGTGATGCAGTGAAAGGTGATCAAGTGATGCAGTAACCAAGCATTCGATCACTTAAGCACTTCTTCACTCGACACTGCACACAACGCGAGTCGGCTGGACACAACTCTGCCGGCGCTATAGCGAGGAAATCATGGCAAAGAATCTATCCAATCTGCGCGCGCCCAAGAAGGCCAATACCGGGCGCAAGCGTGTCGGCCGCGGTATGGGCTCCGGCATGGGCAAGACCTCGACCCGCGGCCACAAGGGCCAGGGTTCGCGCTCCGGCTCGCAGCCTGATGCGCGGTTTTGAAGGCGGCCAGATGCCGCTGCACCGCCGCCTGCCCAAGCGCGGATTCACCAACATCTTCCGCACCGAATACACGGTCGTGAATCTTGACCGGATCGCGGAGCTCTCGAAGTGACCGAGATCGGCCTCGACGACTACAAGAAGCTCGGTCTGGCCTCCAGCAAGAAGGCGCTGATCAAGATTCTCGGCTCCGGCGAGCTCACCTCGGCCATCACCATTCACGCGCACAAGTTCTCGAAGTCGGCCCAGGAAAAGATCGAAAAGGCCGGCGGCAAGGCCGTGGTTCTCGGCGCTCCGGAACGGCCAAGGCATAAGCTTCCGGAATATCCCAATTCCGGCTTTCGGGCGGCGGGCTAGAATCACCCGAAAGCCGTAAGTGTCATGCGTTGCATCACAGCGACAATCAGGGGAATCCCGCGTAAGATGGAAGCACACGCAGAATCGGGCGCCGGGCGCCTGAAGCGGATTACCTAGACATGCTTGAGAAGTTCCTCAATATCTTCCGCATTCCCGACCTGCGCAAGCGGGTTCTCTTCACGCTCGGCATTCTGGCCGTTTACCGCCTGGGCGCGTGGATCCCCACGCCCGGCGTGAACATCACCATGCTCGAACTGCTCTTCAACCAGCAGGGCGGCTCGGCGCTCGGCCTGCATGGACCTGTTCGGCGGCGGCAACCTGCGCCGGATGACCATCTTCGCGCTGGGCATCATGCCCTACATCACGGCGTCGATCATCTTCCAGCTGCTGACCGTGGTCTATGAGCCGCTGGCGCGCATCCAGAAAGAAGGCGAGCTGGGCCGGCGCAAGATCACCCAGTGGACGCGCTACATGACCGTCGTCCTGGGCGCTCTGCAGTCCATCGGCATCGCCGCCATCCTCACCCGGCAGGGCGTGGTGCTGCATCCCGGCTTCGGCTTTCAGCCTTATGACCGTGCTCACGCTCACCACCGGCACCGCCTTCATCATGTGGCTGGGCGAGCAGATCACCGACCGCGGCATCGGCAACGGCATGAGCCTGCTGATTTTTGCCGGCATCGTGGCCGGCCTGCCCCGCGGCGTAGTGGAGCTCGTCAACAAGATCCAGACCGACGCCTGGGGGTCGTTCAGCTTCCTGGCCGTCATCCTGCTGCTTGTCGTCATGGTCGCGGTGGTGGCGTTCATCGTCTTTGTCGAGCGCTCCGAGCGGCGCATCCCCATCCAGAGCGCGCGCCGCATCGTAGGCCGGCGCATGATGGGCGGACAGTCCAGCCACCTGCCCCTGAAGGTGAACTCCGGCGGCGTGATGCCCGTCATCTTCGCCAGCTCCATTCTTTCCGCGCCGATGCTCTTCGCGCAGGTGGAGTGGGTGCAGAACAGTCGCCTTTTCCAGCCCATCATCCGGGCTTTATCCCCTGGCGAGCCGTGGTATGAGCTGCTTTACATTCTCGGCATCATCTTCTTCGCCTACTTCTACGTATCCATCGTGATGAAGCCCGATGACATTGCCGACAACTTCCGCAAGTCCGGCTCGTTCATTCCCGGTATCCGGCCCGGCAGGCGCACCTCCGACTTCATCAACGACATTCTTACCCGCATCACGCTGGTCGGCGCGCTCTACCTGATCGTGATTTCCCTGGTGCCCACCTTCCTGATTTCGGGCATCCATCTCAACCACCTCTGGCTCATCGGTGGGGTATTTGAGCGCCTGCCCACCTGGATGACGAACGGTATGGGGGTCAACTTCTACTTTGGCGGCACCTCGCTGCTGATCGTGGTGGGTGTGGCCATGGACACCGTCAACCAGATCGAATCGCAGCTCATCATGCGTCATTATGAGGGCTTTTCCCCGCGCTCCGGTCGTATTCGCGGAAGGAAAACCTGGTAATGGCTTCATTGATCTCGGAAATGGAAATTGGTCAGGAGAAGGACCGACAAATCCTGCCTGGCCCGATTCTCTTGCTCGGCGCGCCGGGCGCGGGAAAGGGTACGCAAGCCAAGGAATTGGTCAAGCTCTGGGGCATCCCCCAGATCTCGACCGGCGACCTGCTCCGCGCGAACGTGGCCCAGGGCACGGAACTCGGCCATGCCGCCCAGGCTGTCATGGATCGGGGCGACTTGGTCCCCGATTCGCTGGTCAACGAAATGGTCGCGGTGCGCCTGAAGGAACCCGATACCATCCGCGGCTACATTCTCGACGGTTTCCCCCGCACCCTGATCCAGGCTGGCTGGCTCGACGACCGCATCGCTGCCCGCCCTGAGTCCCTGCCCGTGGTTGCTGTCAGTATCCAGGTGGACTATAATCAGTTATTGCGCCGGATTACCGGGCGCAGGAACTGCCCTGTCTGCCAGACCATCTACAACGTCTACGCGAATCCGCCTAGAATCAGCGGGATCTGCGATATTGAGGGTGCGGCTCTGGTGCAGCGAGCCGACGACACCGAGGAGGTCTTTGCGGAGCGCATGCGCGCTTATGATGCTTTGACCGAGCCGGTTGTCGAGCACTACCGGGCGCTGGGACGTTTCGCAGAAGTAGACGGAGACCGGCCCATCGACGTGGTGGCGGCCGGAATTGTTGCTGCCGTCGAGCGGTTGCGCGCAATTTAGCGCACCCGGAACGGCAATTTTGTGCGTTTCGAAGCGTTTGACGGAAGGGCTGTTCCTTCTGCCAACTGTCTTCCGTCATCTGTTCCAGAGGGGTTGTGGCCGTCGTACTCAAGTCATCGCAGGAGATCGAGAAGATGCGCCGCGCGGGCCGGGTGGTCCGCGAGGTGCTCGAACTCGTGCGCTCCGGCGTGAAGCCCGGAGCCACCACGCTCGACCTGGAGAACGCGGCCGAGAAGCGGATCACAGAGCTGGGCGCCAAGGCCGGCATTCAAGGGCTATCACGGTTTCCCTGCGTGCTCTGCACCTCGGTCAACAGTGAGGTGGTGCACGGCATTCCTTCGTCAAGCCGGGTTCTGAAGGAAGGTGATATTGTTTCGGTCGATTGCGGCGCCATCGTGGACGGCTACTACGGCGACGCGGCCATCACCGTCCCGGTCGGCGAGAACATCGATCCCGACACGGCCCGCCTGTTGCGTGTGACTGAGTCGTCGCTCCAATCGGGCATCGCGGCCGTCAAGCCGGGCGCTACGCTGGGCGACATCGGCGCGGCGGTGCAGACGGTGGTCGAAGCGGAAGGGTTTTCGGTGGTCCGCGATTTTGTCGGGCACGGCATCGGCGCGCATATGCACGAAGATCCGCAGGTGCCCAACTTTGGCGAGGCAGGCCGCGGCATGAAGCTGCGCGCCGGCATGGTTATCGCCATCGAGCCCATGGTCAACGCCGGCAAACCGGAGGTTCGCGTCCTCAAGGACGGATGGACTGCGGTTACCGACGACGGAAGTATGAGTGCTCATTTCGAGCACACGGTGGCGGTTACCGCCACCGGAGCGAGAATTCTGACCGAGTAGAAGTCGCCCGGTCGATAACAACGGCGCGAGAGCGTCAGAAGCGGGATACAGTTTGTCGAAGGAAGACGCGATTGAGGTCATGGCAACGGTCATTGAGACGTTGCCGAATGCCATGTTCAAGGTGAAGCTCGAAAACAACCACGAGGTGCTGACCCATGTCTCGGGACGAATGCGCAAGAACTTTATCCGCATTCTGCCCGGCGACCGCGTGGCCGTAGAGCTGAGCCCCTACGACCTGAACCGCGGACGAATCGTCTACCGCTACAAGTAACAGTGAACAGTGGTCGGTGAACAGTGATCAGAAGGTGCTCCAAACTGATCACTGCGAACTGATCACTGACCAACTGAGTTTCACACCGCGTCGTCAAGCAAGATGCGCGGAGAAGGGCAACAAACACCATGAAGGTCCGTGCATCGGTCAAAAAGATTTGCGTCAAGTGCAAGGTCATCAACCGCCGCGGGGTGGTTCGCGTGATCTGCGAAAACGCAAAGCACAAGCAGCGCCAGGGCTAATTCGGCCTGGCATTCAGCGGGAAACCTCCACGAAACGAGGGAACAGGTATCAAGGAACAGGGAATAGAAATCGGAAGATCGCATTTGCAAGTTGTCGCCTTCTACTCCCTGTTCCCTATTCCCTACTCCCTGCTTTTCAGGGGCTAGTTAGCCTGAGTCAAGGCTTGCGAGGAACCCCGGAGACATCCCGTAATTCGTGCGAACCGGCGCTTTGCCGGAAGGCACATAACACAGCGAGAGATCAGAAGGCACAGGGCTCAGAGAGCAGTTAAGGCGTAATGCAAAACTGATCACTGTTCACTTAACCACTGATCACTGAAAAAAAAGGAATTCCGCATGGCACGTATTGCTGGCGTCGATCTGCCCCGCAACAAGCAGGCACGCATCGCGCTCACATACATCTTCGGCATTGGGAATCCTCGCGCGCTCAAGATTCTGGAGAAGGCCAATGTCGACGCCTTCAAGAAGGTCCAGGACCTGAGCGAAGAAGAGGTCAACCATATCCGCCAGGTCATTGAGGACGAGGGTGAGGTCGAGGGCGATCTTCGCAAAGACGTCCAGATGCACATCAAGCGCCTCATCGACATCCAGAGCTATCGTGGCAACCGGCATCGCCGGTCGCTGCCGGTGCGCGGCCAGCGTACCCACACCAACGCCCGCACCCGCAAGGGCCCCCGTAAGGGCACCGTGGCCGGCAAGAAGAAAGCGACGGGTAAAACCTAAATGGCGAAACCAGAGCAGAAAGCCGGTGCCGGCAAGGCTGGCAAGAACAAAAAGTTCAAGAAGCGCGAGCGCAAGAATGTGCCGTTTGGCGTCTGTCACATTCAGGCCTCGTTCAACAACACCATCGTGACCATCACCGACCAGATGGGCAACACGCTGAGCTGGAAGAGCGCAGGCTCTCTCGGCTTCCGCGGATCGCGCAAGGGCACGCCCTTCGCGGCGCAGCAGGCAGCGTCCAACGCCGCCGGCATGGCCCGCGATCACGGCCTGCGCTCGGTGGATGTGCGCGTCGCCGGTCCCGGATCGGGCCGCGAATCCGCCATCCGCGCCCTGGCCGCTGCTGGTATTGAAGTGCGCTCCATTCGCGACGTCACGCCGGTTCCGCACAACGGCTGCCGTCCGCCCAAGCGCCGCAGAGTGTAAGTACAGGGACTGGGGACTAGGGGCTGGGGACTAGAAGGGAACGGGCGCTCAGCGCCTAGTCCCTGGTCCCCAGTCCCCAGCCCCTCAAACATGGGCCGGGACGACCTGCGCACCGTCGCACGTAAACCGACCGACATCCGAAGTCAGGAGAAGAAATGGCTCGTTATACCGGAGCAGTCTGCCGCCTTTGCCGTCGCGAAGGCACCAAGCTCTTCTTGAAGGGCACCAAATGTCACTCCGATCGCTGCCCCATCGAGAAGCGCAACTTCCCGCCGGGCATGCACGGCAAAGACCGCAAGGCCAAGATCGTCGGCTACGGCCTGCAGCTGCACGAAAAGCAGAAGGCCAAGCGTATGTACTTCACGCTCGAAGGCCAATTCCGCGCTTACTACGAGAAGGCCAACCGCGCCACCGGCGTCACCGGCGAGTTGCTCATCCAGCAGCTCGAACGCCGTCTCGACAACGTTGCCTATCGCCTCGGGTTCGCCATCTCCCGCCGCCAGGCCCGCCAGGTCGTGCGTCACGGCCACGTGCAGGTCAACGGCCGCAAGGTCAATATTCCCTCTTACCAGGTGAATGTCGGAGACGAGATCGCCATCCGCGAAGGCGCAAAGAAGCTGATCATCATCGAGCAGGGCACTCAGTACGCCGCCCAGAACCCCGTTCCCGCATGGCTCGAAGCCAACTTCGAAGGCATGTCCGGCCGCGTTCTCTCCCTGCCCAAGCGTAAGGACGTCAACCTGCCCGTCAACGAGCAGCTGATCGTCGAACTGTACTCGAAGTAAGCAGTAAGCAGTCGACAGAAAACAGTCAACAGCACCTACCCGCTGTGTACTGTCTTCTGTTGACTGTCAACTTAACGCAAAAGGAGAACTTGCGCGGCCGCCGCAAAATGCATCGCGACGTACTTGCCGCGCGGGAGAGAGATATTGACTATGCTTTGGAGAGGATTCCAGAAACCTAAGCGTCTCGCAGTTGATGCAGAGACTTTGACCGAAACCTACGGCAAGTTCAGCGCCCAGCCCTTTGAGCGCGGCTTCGGCACCACCATCGGCAATGCGCTGCGCCGCACTTTGCTCAGCTCCATTGAAGGCGCCGCCGTCACCGCCGTCCGCGTGGAAGGCGTGCTCCACGAATTCCAGTCCATTCCCGGCGTTGTTGAGGACGCCACCGACATCATCCTCAACCTCAAGCAGGTTCCCTTCAAGCTCGCTGGCGAAGGCCCCAAGGCCCTCTACCTCCGCGCCGACCAGCCCGGCATCGTGACCTCCGGCATGATCGAGGCCGACGGCGACGTCGAGATTCTCGACAAGGGCGTCTACATCGCCACCGTCTCCGAAGGCGGCAAGCTGGAGATGGAAATGCGCCTCAAGCGCGGCCGTGGGTACGTCTCCGCCGACAAGAACTTCGACGGCGACCTCGGCCTGGGCTTCATTCCGGTCGATTCGGTTCACTCGCCCGTCCGCCGCGTCAACTATCTCGTCGACGCTGCCCGTCTCGGCCAGATCACCGACTACGACAAGCTCACCCTCGAAGTGTGGACCAACGGCGCCGTGCTTCCCGCCGATGCGGTCGGCCTCGCCGCCAAGCTGCTCAAGGACCACATGAACATCTTCATCAACTTCGAAGAGGAGATGGAGACCGAGTCCCGTGGCGACGAGAGCCGCGTTATGCTGCGCAACGACAACCTCAACCGCTCCGTCGAGGAGCTTGAGCTCTCCGTCCGCAGCTACAACTGCCTCAAGAACGCCAACATTCAAACCATCGGCGAGCTGGTCCAGAAGACCGAAGCCGAGATGCTCAAGACCAAGAACTTCGGTCGCAAGAGCCTCAACGAAATCAAGGAAATCCTCGCGCAGATGGGCCTGTCCCTCGGCATGAGGATCGACGAACAGGGCAACGCGGTCCCCGGACCCACCAGCATCTCGCCCGCCGCAGCGCTGGCCGCAGGTTACAGCCGCTACGACGACGAAGACGAGCCGCTGGATTCCGTCGACCTCCAGCTGCCCACAGAAACCGAAGGGTTCTAAAAGCAGGGAACAGGGATCAGGGAACAGGGATTAGTAATCCCTTTCCTTGGTCCCAGGCCCTGGAAAGTTTTGATCTTCAAAGTGGAGGAACCAAGGCAAGGAGCAAGAAACCGGGTCGTTCGCCCTGTTCCCTGATCCCTGATCCCTGTTCCCTGGAAAGAGTTTTCACCATGCGCCATCGCAATGCAGGATTCAAGCTCGGACGCAATACCAGCCACCGTCGCGCGCTGCTGCGCAACTTGGTCACGTCCGTTATCGTGGAAGACCGCGTCGAGACCACCATCGCCAAGGCCAAGGCTGTCCGTCCCCATGTCGAGAAGATGATCACCCTCGGCAAGAAGGGCGATCTAGCCTCCCGCCGCCAGGCCCTCAGCTTCCTCATGACCGATGTCGCCGTCACCCGCCTCTTCGACACCGTGGCCCCGCGCTACGGCGATCGCCAGGGCGGCTACCTGCGCATCGTCCGCACCGGCTTCCAGAAGGGCGATGGCGCCGAAAAGGCCTTCATCGAACTCCTCGGCGCCGAAAAGCAGCTCGACGAGAAGCGGGAGAAGCGCGCCGCCGTCAAGGCCAAGAAGCGCGAGGAACTCGAGAAGCAGCTCGAGGAAAGCAAGAAGGAAGAAGAAAAGGGCGGCGAAGAAGCCGCGTAAATGCTTCTTCGGCGTCATTGAAATGACAACGGGCGCACCTGCATGCGGGTGTGCCCATTTTTTTTCTTCAATCTTTCCACAATCCGGCCAGCCTGTTCCCGGCGCCGGTCCATTCGTGCGATGCGAATTACACCCCACCGGTTCTGAAAGCATAGAATCCTCTCCGTGGGAGGCAGAGTGAGCGACATTGCCAGGTCGAAGGTGCACGGGCCGGTCCAAACCCTGCGGTCGGAGCATGCCACCTGGGATCAAGAACGCGAGGCATGGAAGTTCGACCTTCACTTCACGGAAACAACGTTCCGTCCCGACGGCGCAGTCCTGACCACGGACGCTCATAACCCCGACGGGTCCGTCGCTTATTCGCGATTTTTCTACGACGACGCAGGCCGTGTGGCGGAGCATGAGTCGTGGATGGATGACGGACCGGTCAACCGCACCAGGTACTTCTACGATGAACACGGACGGCCCACTCGCACCGTGATTTTCAACCAGGAGGGAACCGAGACGGAACGCGAGGTTTGGACCTTCGATGCGCGCGGCAGAAAGAGCAAGGTGCAGCGCCTGCCGTCCCACCCGGCTCATACCGACGGCGCTGCCTGCATGGCTCACGTCAGCTACGCGATTGAAGGCACGGACTCGTCATACGTTGCCCCAGGCGCTACAACCCTCACCATTGACTTCGACGATAACGATCGGCCCGCTAAAGCTTGCTTTCAGGATGCAGATAACCGCATGCTCTGCTACGTGCTCTTCACGCGCGACAGCACCGGCAACGTGTTGAGAGAAGAAAGGCATGAAGGGGAAACATCGCCGCTCCTGAAGCATCTTGACAACGCTTCACCGGAGCGTCGCGCGCAATTGGCCGCCATGCTCAAGCAGGTTTTTACTGACGCGCTCTCAACCACCACATATACCTATGACGCTCAGGGCCGCGTCACAACACGAGAGGACAGGATGGGCGCTCTCGGCGGAACGCGCATAACCTACTCCTACAACGAGCATGGTGATCCTGTTGAGAAAACAACGGAGCATGGAAGCCGTCAGGCCAGCCTTGATGAGGCGGGCAACGTGCAATACACCACAGACCACACCTACGTTCAGCACAACCGGCTCGATTATCTCTACGATGCGCATGGCAATTGGATCGAGAGGGTGGTGTCGTACCGGCTTGAGCCAGAACCGGAGTTTCGGCGCTCGAACATGGAACGCAGAACCATCACCTACTACGCTGTGTAAGTCTTCCTGACTCTCACAGGCTCATATTGTCTCCTGGGTGCGCCCGTTTTCTGCCCAGCCACTTCTCCGCGAAAATTCTCCGTTGCCCGCGAACCCTTTTGCCCTTCTACCCGAAGTGGGCGTTCTGCAAGAACTACGTTCCGCGAGATGGGCCCTACCAGCGCCGCGAAGGCCGCGGCGGTCCCGAAGCAATGTGGTCGGGATTCAGATCGTCGGCGTGCCGCGTGTATGCCAGTCCACAGTCGTCCGGCACGTACAGCAGATCGCTCTTGCGGTTGTTGCATTCCGTGCACAGGACCGCCGCATTATTGCCCACCTTGAACAGCAGCGCGATTGCCGCGTCAATATCGGCCTCGGTTGCATCCGGTCCGTGAGCATCGTGCAACTGGCGATTGACTGCCTTGCCCACGCGATTTCGCGTTCCGCCCTCGGCAACAGGAAACACATGATCGATGTTGAAGTCCGACTTGTTCCGCGACACGAACCCGCACGACTCGCAGATATAGTGCGGGTGGTTCTTGAAGAGAACGGAATCGGAGAACTGCTGCCTCAGCAGAAGGCTGTTGTTCTCGAAGGCGATCCGCCTCTCCATCTCCGTGAACTCATGCATGTGGCTGCGTCCGCTCATGTTTACCTCTGATTGGCCTATGGCCGCGTCGGCCGTCGTTTCTCTGCCTCGACAACGGCCACGCGAAATGCATTCTGGAGTCGGGCGTCCGCGCCCGATGGCCGGAAATGAGGCTTCAGTCCTTCGGCAGTGACTCCACAAACGTCCAGAAGTCTGTGTCTTTTTGCAGCTTCCTGATCGAGTCGTCGAGTGACGGGTCGGGCATCTTCTCGCCCGCGACCACGTTCTTGCGGCGATCGAACGCCTCCTGCAGATGCTTCTTCGCGCCGGCAGCGTCGCCGGCTTCCGCGTCCGCGCACGCCAGGTTGTAAAAGTTGATCGGATAATCAGGATCGGTCGACGCTGCCTTCTCTGCCACGTCACGGCTGCCCTTCGGGTCGCCGCTGATTCCCAGCGCCATCACGAGCTGGTCGGTCGTGACCCGCCGCGCAGTCAGGTAGCCCCCATCCGTCGGCAACTTGTCCAGCGAGGCCCGGAAATACGGAACCGCCAGCTTGGGCGCATTCTTCGATAGTAGCTGCCCGAGCACAAAGTAATCGCGTGCCACCGGCTGATACGTCAGGCTCGGCGTGAACTCCTTCAGCATTCCCTTCATGTTCGTGCGCTGGGCCGGCGTATCCACCACGCTCGAGATGTGCATCTCCGCGCAGGTGGCGGAATCGCCGACGAAGGCAAACAGGCTGCGCTGACGGCCCTTGCTTCCCTGGTCCGGACCCACGGTCAGCAGGTACGATGTCGTGGCCACTTCCGTGCCGTCCTCAAGCTTGTCTTGCCCATCTAGGCGCTCTGTGATCCTCTTCCCGCCGTTCTTGATCATTGGCGAGATGGCGTCTTCCCGGCAGCCCTTTGCGCCCGGCGTTCCCGACTTGTTCTCAAAGAGCAGGAACGAGACACCCACCTTCTTCGTCTCATTCGAGAACTGGGCCACCGGTCGCCGGCCGTCATCATAGACGGTCAGCATCTCGGGCTTCCAATCCTCCGTGCGAGGCAACGGAATCCCGCCCGGCCCGAACGTGGTCACCAGCTTCAACTCGCTGCGAACCGTCTTCGGGGCATCGGCCGCGCCCGCAGGCAGAGCCAACGCCAGGGAAAATCCGAGCAGGGCGGGCAGGGCGCGGATAAAGATGCGCATCATGGGGCGCTTTGTCCTTCAGTCGAGATGACTGATTCTATCCTGCCGCTCTGCTGGGCTTCTTGCGATGAAACAGGCACTCACCGCGCCGGCGGTTGGACCTGCTTGTATCCCGCTGGAACGTCGAAGTGCGATGCGTCTACCGGATCCGGCGAGAAGTTCGAGACCGTGATGTGGGTTTCCATCAGAACGGCCGACGTAGGCTGGGCCTGCGCGTTCTGGGTGGCGCTGGCCTGCTGCTGGTCGTCAGTCTTCTTCTTCTTGCCGAATCCGCCGAATCCAAACCCGCCCAGCTTGCTATTCAGCGCCGAGGCCATGCCCTGCTTGGCAAGATCCCCTCCGCTAGGCATGGCGGGGGTGTTGTCGGGCGGCAGCGGTGCTTCCGATGCGGCCGGCAGCGGCTTGCCATCGATGGTCGAGCCCATGCGCATGACCTGCATCACCGGCACGCCCTTGATCTTCTCCATCTCCTTGCCCATGTCCGTGAGTGCCTGGGTGGCGCCGGGATGGGTCGCCAGCATTCGTCCCATGTCCATGCCTACGCCCTGTGCCATCATGCCCATCTTCTCGGCCAGCCTGCGGTCGAAGTCGCGCACCTGGTCATAGCCGGGGATCTCCGGAACCAGCCACATGTCGTTGGTGACGGCCATGCTGCCCTGCTGCTGGGTCTTCTGGTCGGTCGCGTTCATGGTCATAGTCAGGATGGCCTCGTGCGAGGACAGGCCGCTCACCTGTTTCTCGGCGCCGGTATTGCGGACTTTGACGTCGAAGCTCATCTTTACGTCGGGATCCTGCTGGGGCGCACTGGCGGCGGCAGGCTGCTCGCCGCTCTGCTTCTGCATCTCCTGCGCGGCCTTGGCCATTTGCTCGCGGATCTGTTCGAACGTCATCACCGTGTAGGTGTGCTTGAGGGTATCGATGTTGGTGATGGTCTCTTTGTCGAGGTCGATGATCTCGATCGAGTCGGGGTTGACCTTGGCCATGCGGTTGCCCTTGATGTAGATGGTGGAGACGACGGGGTCGCCGGCCTTGCGGGCCTGGGAACTGAGCACGCCGACCGTCTTGATCATGTGCAGCATGGAGCCGCCGGTAAGCTGGGTGGTTTCCTGGTAGGTGTAGTCGGCAAACAGGAGAGTGGGCGTAAGCAGGAGGGCACAGACTGCCACTCTGAGGGGGCGGGAGCTATTCATAGGAGGAGCCTCCGGAGGCCATATTCAATTTGCGCCGGAGTATAGCGGCGATGGGAATTGCCGTCAATGAAACCGGCGCAGGGAGCGGTTTTGTGAGATGGATCACATTAAAATGCGAAAAAATAAAATCGGAGAAGAGCTTTGGATTGTGGAGATTACACCTCATGAAATCAGCGAGTGTGATTTGGAACACAGGGGTCAAGGCCGAGGAAAACGGAATTGAAGGAGAAATGACAGAGAGAGAGTGGAGGATCGGCTGTGCGGCGGTCGACATGGCTTCTCCCTTCTGGTTTCTCGCGTCTGCGTGAATGGTGCAAAAGCAAGGGCTCGCGTTTCCGCGAGCCCTTCCGGAGTCTCTTCTCGAGTGCTTAATTTAAGTATGACAGATTCGGCGATATAAATACCAATGCGGATCAAGAAATTTCTCGGTTTGTTTTGTTCTTTCTGGCTGGTTTTCAACAGGATGTGCTCTTGACAAGTTTTCCACAGGGCTGGAGAGCCGTACTGTGGCGCCGGGGAGAAAGCGGGCGGTCCTCGTAAGTGGACCTGTGGACTATTCAAGTCCACTTTCGAAATGTTTCGAATATCGAGAGTGAGGTCGGAGATGCGAGGGCTCGAACGTGAAGTCGAAGCCCCCGAGAGCCCACGCGGAGGCATGCCATTTAGCGCGGCGTGGGCGTTATGCTCCGCGCGTGATTTTGTGGGCCGCGCGGTGGCTTTGTGTGCGGAGTGGTTGCCGGGCATGAATGCCCGGCCTACCTCGATGAATTTTTTGGAGGATCGAGAGTGAAGTCCGAGATGCGAGAGCCAACGTGGGGCGCATGCGATTCGTGTGCTTCCCCGGGGCGGTCCGGGGAGCAGGGTTGTTCGGGCTACTGTCCTTGCGTCTCTCCCGGACTCATCTCGCCGGAACCTGAGGGCGGAAGCACCCGAAGAGCCGGCGTGAAGGGGTGCCAGCTAGCTCAACGTTCCAGAATCTCTTTGTACGCGTTCAATGCCACGCTTTTTGGTTTCTGCGGGAGGATCATGTCGACGCTGCGGCTGGAATTTCCGGCAATCCCCACCTGGCCGATACGGATCATGCCCTTGCCGAAGTCGGCATAGACGGGGACCAGCATGGCGAAGTGCTCGTCCACCTCACTCTGCGTGAGCGTCATGTGCGCCTTGACTTTGCCATCCTCAGCCGGAGTCAGCTGGTACTCAAAGTGGTAGCGGGGAACCAACGTGCCATAGACCCATTCATTGAAGAACCAATCGAGTTTGCCGTTTCCCTGAAGGTCCATGATCTTGGAGATATGTTTCTCGGCAATGGCCTTGAATGACTCGGTCGAAGCGGATTTGTCCTGATGGGTCTCCACGAAGTCATGCATCATGGCGATGAAGTTTTTGTCGTGATCATCCTGCGTGTACATGATGGAGCGCAGCATCTCGAGGACATAGGCGCCCTTGGGATAGGTGTTGTTCTGATAAGCGCTCTCCGAGCGTGGCGAGATCAGCCGCAATCCCATCCACAAGGGCCCGGCGTCATTTGGCGAAACGCCAAAGTTGTTCTTTTCGAGAATCCGCCTCTGCAGGCGCTGCCAGAACTCGATATAGTCCTTGCGCCAGTCGCCGCCCATGGCCTGCTGCAGAAACAATCCCGCCGAGAATTCGGCGAAGCCCTCGGAAAGCCACTGATCGTGGTAGGAGGCCCACCCCACGGCATGTCCCCACCACTGATGAGCCACTTCGTGCGGGGTCACCTCCTGCACAAATCCTGTGAACTTGGAATCGATGTTTCCGAACAACATCCATCGTTGCGTTGAGTCGGTATACGCCGAAAACGGCAGATAGACGAGGTTGGGCCAGGACTGCCCGAAGTTGAAGTCCGGCTGTTCCGTGACGTAGATCTGGTCGTAGGGACTTTTGCCAAAGTAGTAGGTGCACAGCTGCAGCTGGGCGCGGGTTTGCTCCAAAGCGTATTGTGTCATCTTCCTGGGCGCCATGGATTGGAGTGCAGGATTGTTGCGAAACCTGTCAGGAAGCTCCGAAAGGTAGTAACCGGAGATCTTGTATCCCGTGACCTCGTCGGGGAGATCGAGCTTCTGGTAGTCGCCGTAATTGAATCCAGCTACAGCAACGGGCCGGGAGGTAATCCAGTGACTGACTGAAAAGTCCTGCTCAATGGATTCCGATTGCAGCTGACCCACGCTAATGACCTTGTAGCGGCGCGGCACCTTGTATGTGAGGTCGTACATGGCGTGTTCGCCGAAGCCGTTCAGGTTTGGATACCACGAGCTCCGGGCGCGCACATAAAAGCTACCGCTTCCCGCCTGTTCCAAAACTTTGTCGCCTTCGTACTGCACCGTAATGGAATAGTCCTTGCCCATCTCCGGCGCCTTGGGGAGGATTGCGTAAAACGAGCCATCTTCTTTCCGGCTCTCCTGAATGAAGTACAGATCCTGTCCGTCCTCACCGGAGACGCGCATGACGCGCAGGTTGGGCAGCAGGGCGAACTTCAGAACCCTCTCTCCCGCGATTAACGGCTGGAACGTAATGGTGGCGACGCTGAACAGATGACTGTTCTTTGAGATGACGGTCTCGATCTTATAGGAGCGCGTTTCAAACAGGCGCCGATCCTGCTGGGAGCTTGCTGTTTTCTTTTCAAATTCCGACAGCAGATGATCCAGGTACCAGATACCGTCTTGCATTCCCTCGGGATCGTAGTTGATGAGGGCGACCTCTTCGGGCGAATCAAGCTGGGGCACAGCTCCCACGCGGATTCGTATGAGGAAGCGCAGGTCCTTGTGCTGCTTTCCTCTGATGTAGGCGTTGAGGAAGAGGGGGTGAGCGGGGTTGTAGACGGCGGCCATCAGATCGGCGTCGACGTTGTCCATGCTGTCGCCGTGCAGGATCTGCTCGGTAAACCCGAGAGGCTCCTCGCGACGCTTGCGCATCCTGTTTTTCCATTCCGCAAATGTCTTCGATGCGTCCTCGGGTGTAGCTACGCGATCGCCAAGCTTCTGAAAGATCTCGCGTGGATCCTTGACGGCAAACCGGACAATTAACTCGGTGAAATCTTCGTCGAACTGGGGCGAGCCCACGCGGCGCTTGAGCTCCTGGGCATCCAGATACGTGGCGGGTTTCAGAGTGAAGTGACCTTCCCCGAGAAAGATGGCGCCGGTAACCATTCCATTCACCGGAGCCAGGAAGGTGACCGTTCCATTGTCTAAACGAAACGTGGCTGCATCGATGGGAAGGGAGAAGTTATCGATGCGGAATGTATCTCCCAGGGCCACGCCCCGCAGGCCCCGGTAAACGGGATCGGAGTTGGCATAGTTCGCGCTGGAGCCGGGGACGTTGACCTGGGTGTGTCCCGGCGCGATGGCAAGGCTCAGTTCCAGGTTGATGGTGCCCGTCAGCTCTACAGTCCTGAGAACCGACTCAAAGCCATCCCGGGTCAGGCGCAATGTATAGGTGCCGGGTTTCAGATCCGGAGACGAAAACCGGCCGGAGGCATCCGATGAAAGCACAACAGGCGCGGTCAAATCTCCGCCGGTAATTTCGATACGCACACCAGGAATGAGGGCGCCGGAGGGGTCAGCCACAGTGCCGGAGATCGTTCCGCCATACAAGCTCAGCGGCGCTGCCATGCAAAGCAGGAACAGGAGGAGCTTCGGAAAGAGACATGCGGGCCGGCGGTTGATCGAATTCATGAGGATTGGCGAGGAGAGGTGTAGGATACCACTCCGCTTTCTCGGTTCGAATAAGGGGGTTCATTCGGGTGATTCAGGCCGGGAAAAGGGACAGGGCAAAGTGCGGGTTTAGCCGAGGCGCCTAAGGCGCTTGGGGCGGACGATGCGCATGAAGGTGTAGACGATGAGCTGCATGGCAAGGGCGCCACAGCAGTCGAGGAGGACGTCCCAGGGCGAGGAGGTGCGGTTGGGGAGGAAGGATTGATGATACTCGTCGGCGGCGGCGACCAGCGCAGTGCCGGCCATGGCGAGCAGAGAATCCTGAATGAAACGGGAGTGCGGGAGCGAGAACCACCAGGCACGAAGCCAGGCGAGGCCCACGAGGCCGTAGCCGATGAAGTGGCCGCTCTTGCGAATGTAGTGGTGGATGATCTCCCAGCGGCGGCCGGGGACGTGGCCGAAGAAGAACTGGTAGATGGCGCGGAGGGGGCCGCTGGTGTGGTCAGCGCCCATCATCTCAGTGGATTCGACGCAGATGACGGCGATGGCGAGGACGACCGGTCCCCACACGTAGAGCCAACCAGAGAGACCGCGGCGCGGCCTATTCCACATGGTAGTTGGGAGCTTCGCGGGTGATGATGACGTCGTGGACGTGGCTTTCGCGGAGGCCGGCGTTGGAGATGCGGACGAACTGCGCTTTCTCCTGCAGGTCCGCGATGGTTGCGCAGCCGAGGTAGCCCATGCCGGAGCGCAGGCCGCCGACGAGCTGGTAGACCATGGCCTCGAGCGGGCCGCGGTAGGGAACGCGGCCTTCGATGCCTTCGGGGACGAACTTGGCGAGGCGGTTCTGGTTGGTTCGCTCGCGGTGGACGAGGCCTTCGCTGTCGCGCGGCGGCGACGTCATGTCGGCAGCCCTGGAAGTAGCGCTCGCCGGAGCCCTGGCTCATGGCGGTGAGCGAGCCCATGCCGCGATAGGTCTTGAAGCTGCGGCCCTGGTAGAGGATGGTTTCGCCGGGGCTCTCGTCGACGCCGGCGAAGAGCGAGCCGATCATGACGGAGGCTGGCGCCGGCGGCGATGGCCTTGGTGATGTCGCCGGAGTACTTGATGCCGCCGTCGGCGATGATGGGGATGCCGTGCTCGCTGGCGGCGCGCGCAGGCTTCGGCGATGGCGGTGATCTGCGGCATGCCGGCGCCGGTGACCATGCGGGTGGTGCAGATGGAGCCGGGACCGATGCCGACCTTGACGGCGTCGGCGCCGGCGTCGATGAGGGCCATGGCGCCTTCGTAGGTGGCGACGTTGCCGGCGAGCAGGTCGACGTCGGGGAAGCGCTTTTTGACCTCGGCGACGGCTTCGAGGACGCGCGAGGAGTGGCCGTGGGCGGAGTCGATGGCGAGGACGTCGACGCGGGCGTCGACGAGCTCGGCGGCGCGCTCGAGGAAGTCGCCGGTGGCGCCGATGGCGCCGCCGACGCGCAGGCGGCCTTTCTCGTCCTTGCTGGCGTTGGGGTACTTCAGCTTCTTCTGGATGTCCTTGACGGTGATGAGGCCCTTGAGCTCGTAGTCGTCGTTGACGACGAGGAGCTTTTCGACGCGATGCTGGTGGAGGATGTCCTCGGCCTGCTCGAGGGTGGTGCCGACGGGGACGGTGATGAGGTTCTTCTTGGTCATCACGTCGCCGATGGGAATGTCGGTGCGGGTTTCGAAGCGCAGGTCGCGGTTGGTGAGGATGCCGACGAGCTTTGTGCCTTGCGGTGACGGGGACGCCGGAGATTTTGTAGCGGCGCATGACCTCGAGGGCGTCGGCGATGGGCTGCGTCGGGGCCGATGGTGACGGGGTCGACGATCATGCCGCTCTCGGAGCGCTTGACCTTGTCGATTTCGCCGGCCTGCTGCTCGATGGTGAGGTTGCGGTGGACGACGCCGATGCCGCCCTGCTGGGCCATGGCGATGGCCAGGCGGGACTCGGTGACGGTGTCCATGGCGGAGGAGATCAGGGGGGTGTTCAGCGTGATGTCGCGGGTGAGCTGGGTCTGGGTGCTGACCTGGGCGGGCACGACGTCGCTGTAGGCAGGGACGAGGAGGACGTCGTCGAAGGTCAGGGCTTCCGGCAGAGTTTTCAAGAGCATAATGCTTGGACGCGCCTGGCGATCGCGGGATTCTGGATCCCGGGTCGGCAGGCGCTTTTGACTATTGTAGCGGGTCGGGATGGGGGCTGCCGGGCCGAGGAGAGCAGGCAGAAGATCGAGTGAAAAGTGAGGAGTGAAAAGTGAAAAGCGATCAGTTTGGCTGCTGGAGGACAGTTTGGACGAGGTCGCCTAGTTGCTTTGCAGTGAATTCGTTGCCGTCGATGTTGGCTGCCAGGCGGCCCTGGCGGTCGATGATGACCGTGTGCAGAGTGTGAGTCAGCAGGCCTTCGGTGTTCCAGAAATTGATGCCGAAGCGAGCTGGAACTTCCTTGATCTGCGGGAGCCGGCCGGTGAGGAAGTGCCAGTAGCCTGGGTCGGCGTGGAAGGAGCGGGCGTAGGCGGCGAGCGCCGGCCCTTGGTCGTATTCGGGATCGATGGCGATGGTGAGGAGGATGAGGTCGCGGCCGGCCTTGGCGTGGAAGCGCTGCTCCACCGCGGCAAGGTTGCTGGAGAGGCGCAGGCAGTAGTCGGGGTTGGGGCAGCGCGAGTAGCCGAAGGTGAGGGCGATGACTTTGCCGCGCAGGCTGGTGAGGCTGATGGCTTGCTGGGCCTGGTCGGTCAAGGTGAAGTCGGGCACGAGCTCGCCGAGGGAGACTGGCTTGAGATCGGGGTTGACGGCGCCGCGGAGGGCGGTGAGCGCACCGGCCTCGGCGGGCTCGGGCTTCGAAGTTGACGATGGGGTGGATGTCTGTCTGCGTAGGCTTTCTTGTGCTTCTCGACCAGACGGAAATGGATCGGTGAGCACCAGGCTTGAGGGTGGCGAGCGATTGCGCGTCGCGCACGATGAGGGGCATCTCCATGGCGGCCATGTAGCCGGGGATCTCGGCGCAGGAGACGGTGAGGGTGCGATGAGGGGCGTCGACGGAGAGGATCAGGCCCTGGGCGGGGTGGTCTGCGGCGAAGGCGTGCGAAGAGATGAGGGCGAAGAGCATAGCGAGTTGGGCGGCGCGGGGCATTGAGGGTGATACGAGTACCAAGAAGCAGATCCTTGTTCCAGGATCTACAAGAAACGCTGCCAGGTGATCTTCGTGGTATCCCAGGTCTCCAAAGCAGGAGACCTGGGGCACCCGCATCATCTTGTTTGACGGGCTTGCCGGGACGGGGATGGGCTTGCGGTCGAGCCTAGTGAAGGTGGTGTCGAATTCCTTGATCTGAAAGAACTGGTTAGTCGGCATGCCGGTGAAGTGCTGGCGGGAGTTTGTTGTGGGCCAATATACGTCGACGCTAATGATGCGGGCGGTGGGGCCGAGGCCGATGTGCAGTTCGAGGGGATTGCCGCCGAAGGAGCTGGTTTCGCCGACGGTGCGGAAGATGGATCGGAACGGACTTGCATTGGGTGCGCCGCTGTTCTGGACCTTCACTTCGACTTTGGCGCCGATGGCGGAGCGGTTGGATTTTACGCCCATGAGGCGGAGGTTGATCCAGTTGTTGGTGTTGCCGGGCTTCTCGGAATACGCGGACAACGTGCTTGTCGGCGGGGATGGCGCCAGCGATCTGGAGCTACGATCTCGAGTCTGGCCATTGTGGAAAAGGTCGGCGAAGGCAATGCCGTGGCCCTTGTGCAGTTCGCCGGTGCCGGAAGATGCAGTGATGTCGGTGAAGCCCTGGCCCGCGTCGTTGTGCAGCAGTTCGTGAGGCGTGAGAGAGCCGAGCGAAGGATTGCCCATGCCCAGATAGAGGTCGAGGTAGCCGTCGTTATCGATGTCGCCGAAGTCTGCACCCATGGGGATGAAAACGCGGTCGAGGCCTACCTTGGCAGTGACGTCTTCAAATGTGCCGTTGTGCAGGTTGCGATAGAGGCGGAGGGTTTCTACCGTTCGGCTGCATTGCCGATGTAGCTGCCGCATGACCTGCTCGACGGAATTGTAAGTAGTCGGTGACGTAGAGGTCGGGCCAGCCGTCGTTGTCGTAGTCGAAGAACCAGGTTGCGAAGGAGAAGATGGGGGATTGCACGCCGGCCTCGGGCGATCTCAGTGAACGTGCGGTCGTGGTTGTTGCGGTAGAGGAAGTTGGGGCCGTTGTAATTTGGAGACGTAAAAGTCGGGGATAGCCGTCGTTGTCGTAGTCGGCCGAGGTGACGGCCTTGCTGAAGGCGACGCTATCGACGCCGGCGGCATGGGCGATGTCTTCGAAGGTGCCGTCGCCGCGATTGTGAAAGAGCTGCGCGGGGGCCTTTTCGTTGGCGACGAAGAGATCGAGGAAGCCGTCGTTGTCGATGTCGGCCCAGACGGCGGACTGCGTGGAGGTGACGACGTCGGCGAGGCCAGCCTCCTTGGTGACGTCAGTGAAGGTGCCGTTGCAGTTGTTGCGCAGCAGGGATTTGCGCACGCCGAACTGCCCAACCGCCGCGGAGGACAAGCAGGTCCATGCAGCCGTCGTTGTTGTAGTCGGCGGAGACTACATTGAGGCCGCCGAGCTGATTGGAGAGGCCGGCCTGGGTGGCGCGATCGGTGAAGGTGCCGTCGCCGTTGTTGTGGTAGTAGTGCAGAGGGTCGCAGACATCGGAGCTGGATACGACGATGTCGAGATTGCCGTCGTTGTCGAAGTCCTCAACGATGGCGCCGCCGGCGCTTAGGAAGGCGTTGACGCCGAGGGCGGGAGCGATATCGCGGAAGCGGCCGAGGTTCTCTTTGGATTCGAAGGACGAGGGCGGAATCAGGTATGCGGCGGGAACGCCGCTGGGATATTTGCCGAGGATGCCGTAAGCGAGATTGAGGAGCCAGCGAGCCTGCAGATCGTCGGGTTTTTCGGAGAGGTACTGCTGGATATAGTCGACGGCTTTCTGTGCGTTGGCGGTTTTGGTGAAGTGGGCACCGAGGGGCGGCGGGAAGGTGTCGAGATCGGTTGATCCGCGATAGGCGTCGTTGTCGGCTTCGGCCAGATGAAGGTACGCCACACCCAGAACTTCGTGGAAGTAGGAGACGGCATCGGGGACGCTTTTCTGCGCGATGTCGAGGGCCTGGGAGAACTGCTCGACGGCGGGCTCCATTTTGCCTTGGTAGGCGAGGATCTGGCCGAGGGCGAGGTGATTGCGGAGCTGCGCGAGTGGATCGGAGGAGGGTGCGACGAGCGTCTGCTGCAGGCGCTTTGTGGCGTCGGACAGTGTTTGTTTGCGAATGGAGCAGACTTGGGCGAGGTCCTGGTTCCAGCCGTCGGGCTTGGAGGCGTCGTTGAAGAGGGCGTCGGCTTCGCCCATGCCGCCGACGTCGATGCCATAGCGGACAACGCCGGAGTGGGCCATGGCCTGGATGTCTTTTCCGTCGGGGTCGGCCTGGGGAGGCGGGGATTTGAAGACGGTGAGGATGGCGAAGCCGGAGGGAGTTTGAATGACGGGCGAGTAGTCGCCGGGATGGAGGCCGGCGAGGGCGTCGCGGAGCTGCGGCTGGAGCTGCGATGGGCTTAGGTGACCGAAGTAGCCGCCGGCGTCGGCAGTGGAGTCGAGGGAGTTTTCCTTAGCGAGGACGGCGAAGTCCCAACCGGCGCGGAGCTGGGTGAGGACGGCTTCGGCGCGCTGCTGGGTGGGAGTGACGATGATGCCGATGTCGACTGGCTGATCGGGGCTTTGGGCGTGGGCGAGGGAGGCGATGAGTGCGAGGACAAGGAGCGCGGTGCGGGGGACGAATGAACAAGGTTCTCAATTGGCGGGAGCTGCCATCTTCACGGTTTTGATCAACGGGTGAAGCACATCGTTGGGGAACTGGCGTCAAGATGCTTTGTGTCGTTGTACTGGTTTGCACTGGTCGCTTTTGTGGGTATGTTGTTCGCGGGGATTTGCCGGCTCGCCGGAAGGTACGGGTGGTACCAACAGGAAGCGCGTTGATTGCATGATAGCCCAACGGCGATTGAGCCGATTTCTTCAATCCGATGGTAAGCGCACCTGGTTACTACCGCTGGCACTTCAAATACCGTGACGGGCGTTTCCAGGGCTCAAAGGTTGTGGAAGAGCAAACAGAGTAGCCGGATTCAGGCAACCTCGCGAGGCCCGAAGGGAGATGGCGTATTTTGCCGGCCGCTGGTTGGGTTGGATCAAAGTGGGCAGAACTCGCGAGTGGCATCGTGATGCCGTGGCACAGTACGGTTCGCGCATGTCATTTACGATCCATCGCTCCGGTTGGCTGCTGATTGCGGTCTTCGTCGCACTCGGTTGGAGAGATCTTGGACTGAGGAACGGAGCGATCGGCGCGCTGCTGGTGGTGGTGAGCCTGCTGCTGCACGAACTGGCGCACACCGCGACGGCAAAGCTGCTTCAGGTGCCAGTCCATGGGATCGGGCTGAAGCTGGTGGGCGCCTACACGCATCGGAAGTATGCCTCCCGTCCACTGCACGATGTGCTGATTGCCGCGTCGGGGCCGCTGGCGAGCCTGATACTGGTGCTCGCGTCGTTCTTTCTTCAAAGGGTTGGCATTGCGCCGAAGGTTGGCGTGTGGCTGGCTGAGTGGAACTTCAGCATCTCGTTCATCAACCTCCTTCCGATCCCGGGGACGGATGGGTATCGCATGCTGAAGTCGATGTTCTGGCCCGACGCTGGGGTGTACGCGACGAGCACAGCGAACGCCGGCTGAGACGGACTCGGATCGCGTGGAAACCTGCGGCAATATCCTGGCAGATCAACTGTGTCTCACTGAATGCCTTCTGAGGAGCGGAGCGATCTCTGCGAGCAGCGCGCGCCTCAAGACAGTTTCTGGTGCAATTCCGTTCTTCGGATGAGGCCATCAGACGCCGACGGGGAAGGGCTTGGGGCTGGATTCGTCGGGTTGGCGGTGCCGGTGCGCCAGCGCTCGAAGCGGCCTTGCAGCAGGCTCATGAGGCCGGTGTACCAGTAGCCGATGACGAACAGGATCAGGAACGGCGCGGTGAAGTAGTTGTGGTTCGAGAAGGTGTAGAGGATGGCGAGGAAGAAGTAAGCAGCCGAGAAGCAGCTCGATCCAGGGCGCGAGGACGAGGCGCTTGCGGTACTTGGCGGCCTGCGACTTTTCGCCCTTTTTGGCGACGCGGTACTTGGGGGTGCGGGCAAACGCGCTCTTGATGCCGAACAGCGCTTCCATCACCGCCTTGGTATTGGTGACGGTGAGGCCGATGCCGAGGGCCATTAAGAACGGCAGATAGAGAAAGGTCTTCATCCAGGTTTTGGGGAAGAGCTCGCGCTGGCTGGCCAGATAGAAGACCGCGATCGACAGCTGGACGCGGTGAAGAGCGGCACGTCGATGAGCAGCATCTGGAACCAGCCCTGGTAGAAGCGGCAGATCATGGCCGGAATCAGCAGCGGCGGACATGACGATCATGAGCGGATAGCTGAGGTTGGCGGTGAGGTGGTAGACGGCTTCGATCTTGATGCGGCGCGGGCACGTTGGAGCGGAAGATGCGTGGGCAGCATCTTGTTGCTGGTCTGGATGAGGCCCTTGGCCCAGCGCGCCTGCTGGGTTTTGAAGGCGGTCATCTCGATGGGCAGCTCGGCGGGGCACTCGATGTCGGGCAGATATTTGAACTTCCAGCCGGCCATCTGCGAGCGGTAGCTGAGGTCGGTGTCCTCGGTGAGGGTGTCGTGCTGCCAGCCGCCGGCGTCGGTGATGGCCTGGCGGCGCCACATGCCGGCGGTGCCGTTGAAGTTGAAGAAGTCGCCGGAGCGGTACGCGGGCGCCGTGCTCGAGGACGAAGTGGCCGTCGAGCAGGATGGCTTCGATCTGGGTGAGCAGGCTGTAGTCGCGATTGAGGTGGGTCCAGCGGGTCTGCACCATGCCGATTTCGGGCTCGGCGAAGTGGTGGATCACCTGCATCAGCCAGTCGGGCGGGGGGACGAAGTCGGCGTCGAAGATGGCGATGAATTCGCCCTTGGCGACCTTGAGCCCGGCGTCGAGCGCGCCGGCTTTGAAGCCGTGGCGGTTGGTGCGGTGGATGTAGACGATGGGGTGGCCGAGAGCGGCGTAGCGCGTCGACGATGGCGGAGGCGACCTGCTGGGTCTCGTCGGTGGAGTCGTCGAGCACCTGGATTTCGAGCTGGTCGCGCGGGTACTCGATGGCGCAGACGGCCTCAATCAGGCGGTCGATGACGAACTGCTCGTTGAAGATGGGCAGCTGGATGGTGACGCGGGGCAGTTCGTCAAAATGCTGGGGGGATCGGGTTGTAGTTCTTGCGGTACTTGAAGTAGAGATAGCACATCGTGTAGCGATGGATGCCGTAGATGGCCAGCACGATCATGACCACGAAGTAGGGGAGCAGCAGAGCGGTGTCGAACGCAATTCCAGTGGTAGAGACCCGGGAAAGGGTCGGTGAACGCATGTCTTCAGCTGGTGCCCGAGGCCGTTCTGGGGAGCGAAAGGCCAGGTATGGCGCGCGGAGTGCGAGCAAGCTCGGAAGGCGCATCGAGTAGCGGCTGAGCCAGGCTGGCAACGCGGGCTGAACGCGAGCAGCAACCGCCGTGAGCAGGAGATGGCCTCCATTGTACGCGATAGGGATCATTGTAGGCGGATAGGGGCGCGCGGTGGAACAGCTGATCTAGCCATCGGGCGTTACGGACACTGACGAGCCGTGAGCACCTCTAAGTTCGAGATGAGCTGCAGCCAATCTACGTGCCGGGTTTGCTCCTTGCCGTGCCAGTCTGGCGTACTGTCTGGTGCCAATTGGAGATAGCATCATGTCCATGCTAGTGATCAGCTTCTTCCATCGTCGCCGCCGCCGGCGGCAGTTTTCTGCTTGAGACCCGCACGCCGGCGAGAAGTCTTCACCCCTGAAGATCTGAACGAAGAACAGCGGCAGATTGCCGCGACGGCGGCGCAGTTTGCCCGCGAAGAGATTCTGCCCGCAGCCGCGGCTATCGAGGCGAAGGAGCCGGGAGTGCTGCGCGGCGATGCTGCGAAGGCCGCCGAGCTGGGATTCACCTCGGTCGATATTCCCGAGGAGTACGGCGGCATGGGGATGGACAAGATCACGTCGACGCTGATCACCGACCACATCTCGGTGCTGGCCAGCTTTTCGACGGCATTCGGCGCGCAGATCGGGATTGGCACGCTGCCGCTGGTCTGGTACGGCACCGAGGAGCAGAAGCAGACGCTACCTGCCCAAGCTGGCCAGCGGCGGAGTGGATCGCGGCGTATGCGCTTTCTGAGGCCACTTCGGGCTCCGACGCCATGAATATCCGTACGCGGGCGACGCTGTCGGACGACGGCAGCGCACTACACTCTCAACGGCGAGAAGATGTGGATCACCAACTGCGGCATCGCCGACCTGTTCACGGTGTTTGCCAAGATCGATGGCGAGAAGTTTTCGGCATTTCTGGTCGAGCGCGACCTTCGCCGGGGCTGACGGTGGGCGCCGAGGAGCACAAGCTCGGCATTCGCGGCTCGTCGACCTGCCCGCTGGTGCTGCAGGACTGCAAGGTGCCCGCCGCGAACCTGCTGGGCGAGGCGGGCAAGGGGCACCACATCGCCTTCAACGTGCTGAATGTGGGCCGGTTCAAGCTGGGCGTGGCCTGCGTTGGCGGCGCGCGCCATGCGCTGGCGGACATGATCCGCTACGCCAAGGAGCGCACGGCGTTCGGCAAGCCCATCGCGGAGTTCGGCCTGATCCAGCGCAAGATTTCGACTCAGCGCCACGCGGCTTTATGCGGCGGAAAGCATGGCCTATCGCACCGTGGGCATGATCGATGCGAGCCTCGCGCAGACTGAGGCAGCCGAGCAGGCGCGAACTCCGCGGGAGATTCAGCGGCGCATTGAGGAGTACGCGGTCGAGTGCTCGATTCTGAAGGTCTACGGGTCGGAGATGCTCAGCACGGTGGCCGATGAGCTGGTGGCGACGATGGGCGGCTACGGCTATGTGGAGGAGTATCCGGCGGAGCGCTTCTATCGCGATGCGCGCATCAACCGCATCTTTGAGGGAACCAACGAGATCAATCGGCTGATCATCACCGGCTGGCTGATGAAGCGGGCGCTGAGCGGCGAACTGCCGCTGCTGGCGGCGATCAAGAAGCTGATGGACGAGGTGATGCAGCCGCCGTCGTTCGATGCCGGCGGCGACACAGGCGAGCGTGCTGGCGCATGAGGCGGAGTTGCTGGCGGCGGCGAAGAAGATCGCGCTGTTTGCGGCGGGCGTGGCCAGCCAGCGGTTCATGGCGGCGCTTGCAGGATCAGCAGGAAGTGATGGCCGATCTGGCCGACATCATCACGCAGGTTTATGCGCTGGAGTCGGCGCTGCTGCGGGCGCGGAAGCTGGCGGACGCGGGCAAGGCGCGGCGGATGTGGCCGCGGCGATGACCGCGACTGCTGGCCGAAGAGACGCTGGCGCTGGCCGAGCAGGCGGCGCGGAGCGTGCTGGCGGCCTGCGGCGAGGGCGATACCTGCGCACGCAACTGGCGATTCTGCGCCGGCTGGCGACGTCTACGCCCGCCGATGCGGTGGCTCTGAGCCGGACCGTCGCGCAGCAGTGCATTGACGCGGAGAGGTATCCGCTGTAGAGGTGGGCCGTCCCGCCCTTGCGACTGAAAACTGCGCGAAGACGGGGCATGGGAGATGCTCACTGCGACTGAGCTTACGCTGCTGAGCGTTGCTGTTCGCGCTCTGGCTGCACCGATTCGATAATGGCGCGGTTGAATGCGGGGATGTCGATCGGGTTTGCGGCTGAAGATGAATTGGCCGTCCGTGACCACTTCCTGATCGACCCAGTTGGCGCCGGCATTCTTGCAGGTCGGTCTTGAGCGACGGCCACGAGGTGACCGTCTTGCCTTTGACAGCGCCTGCTTCTAGCAGTGTCCAAGGACCATGGCAGATGGCGGCGGTAGTCTCTGCCGGTAGCCACGAACTGCTTGACGAAGTTGACGGCGGCGGGGTCCATGCGGAGGTGGTCGGGATTGATGACGCCGCCGGGGAGCACAAGCGCGTCGTAGTCGTTGGGATTGGCGTCGGCGAGGGACTTGTCGACGTTAACGGTCTGTCCCCATTCCGTGTGATTCCAGCCCTTGATTTCGCCGCTTTTGGGGGAGATGAGTACGGTCGTTGCGCCTGCCTCGTCGAGGGCTTTGCGCGGCTCGAGCAATTCTGCCTGTTCGAAGCCATCGGTTGCGAGGAAGGCAATCTTCTTTCCGCTGAGTTGAGAAGCCATTGGTACCTCCGGTTCCGTGGTGTTAGGACGCGAGCGCGAGGAGCGGTGGCGCCGGAGATGCCGCGGTTGAGGACCGGTTGGACATTGATCGCCGAGATGCCCGCAGTTCGCAGGCACCATTCATTGGCATTTTCGAAGGTCTTGGCGGCGCGGTATTCTCTTTGCATGTAGTCGCCGTCATCCGCGACTCCGCATGCGATCGTCGTTCATGTTTCGCGGCTCCTCTGCTGCGATGGCGGCCTGACTGCGCGATTGCGGGCACAAGCCGCGCTCGTCGATGCCCGGGCACGACATGAGCGACATGCGGGCGATGATCCGCCGCCGGAAAAGCTGCCTGTTGCCGGTCAAGATGACGGGCATCGGCAACAGCCACATCACCATCAAGGCGACGCCGGAAGCGCAGGCCTGGTTTGACCAGGGGCTGAGCCTGTTGCACGACTTCTGGGACTACGAGTCGCAGAAGGCGTTTGAGCAGAGTATTCGGGTCGATCCGCAGTGCGCCATGTGCTGGTGGGGTCTGGCCGCAGGCGGGGGTTTCACAGCATCAGCACTACGCGGGGCTCGGCAAGACGGCGCTGGACGAGGCAGGGAGGCTGATGAGCCACGCCAGCGAGTCCGACAAGTTCTACATTGAGGCCGCGCAGGCCGATCCGCCGCGAAGGACGACGACCACTATCAGGCGACGGCGATTATCGCAACCTGGTGAAGAAATATCCGCACGATACGCAAGCGCGGATCTTTCTGGCCGAATCGCTGGGCGACGGCTATGACGATGCAGGCGAGCCCAAAGCCGGGCAGAAGGAGAAGATCGCGATTCTGGAAGAGGTGCTGAAGGAAGCGCCCAACGACTCGGCGGCGAACCACTACTGGATTCACGCCATCGAGCCCGGGAATCATCCGGAGCGCGCGATCAAGAGCGCGGAGCTGCTGGCCAGCCTGGCGCCGACTTCGGGCCACATGGTGCACATGCCCGGGCATATCTACTATCGCGTGGGCGACTATGCCGAGGCGGAGCACTGGTTTACCGCGTCGATGGAGGCCGACGAGCGCTACATGCGCGAGCAGCACGTGGGTCTGGACAACGACTGGAACTACGTTCACAACCTGATGTACGGGATCGCCAACCTGATGGAGCAGGGAAGACTGGAGCACGCCAATGCGCTGAGCGATCATGCGGCCGGCAGCGCGCGGCAAGCTGTCGGAGTCGCTGTACATCTGGTCGGCGCGCGACCAGATGACGCGGCTGAGCAACCGGCCTCCGGTCGCGCTGCGGCTGGGCGACTGGGACGCGGTTCTCATGATGGCCGGGCAGGTGAAGCTGGAGGGCGAAAAGACCGCGAATCTGCGCGCCCTGGCCGAGGAACTCGAGGACTACGCGCGGGCATGAAGGCGGTAGAAAACGGGATGCGGCCGCGGCGCGAGCGGCGTCGGATGCGCATGGATGCGGGCTTGTGGCGGCTGCAGCAGAGAGCCGCGGATGAGAAGGCCGCGCGAGAAGCAAGCAAGACCAAGAAGGATGACAAGAAGGACGAGCCTCCGATGGAGGAGTTGATGCCGGACGCGCTACCGGATCCGATTCTCAAGAGCCTGAGCATTGCATCGGAGGAGCTGCGGGCGGGAGTCCTGGTAGCAACGGGGCAAATGGACGAGGCGAAGAAAGTGTACGCCGACGCGCAGCTCGAAGAAAAGAACCTGGGCTATCACGAGCCACCGATGTACATTCGGCCGGTGGGCGAGACGGAGGCGGCGGTGCTGATGCGGACCAAAGATTATGCGGGCGCAAAGGCAGCGTATGAAGAGGCGCTGAAGGAGCGGCCGAATTCGGGATTCGGATTATATGGGTTGGCGCAGGTGAAGGAAGCGCAAGGCGACGCTGCGGGTGCGCGCGACGCCTATGCGGCGTTCCTGAAGGCATGGGCGAATGCCGATGCGACGCTGCCGCAGGTGGCGCATGCCAAGCTGGTGGTGTCGGGCGAGAGCCTCGCCGAGAAGTAGCGGAATGTAGTCGATGTAGGGCCCGCTCCTGGAGATGGAGCGGGCTTTTTTATCGCAGGCATTTGTGGTGGAGATTGATTGCGGCGTCGTCGAGGCGCTACGGCACCGCGGTGGCGGTGACGACGAGCTGCATGCGGCCTTTATATTCAAGCGCGTCGGAGGTGAAGACCGCGGTTGGTTTGTCGAGGGGAACGATCACCGATGCCTGCCATGAGTCTTGCCGGATCACGGGTTCTTTTTGGTCCCCGATGGTTGTTGGCGCGCCCTCTGCCAGCCGGCTGATCTCGGCGCTGAGGTGAAAGCTTAGCATGCGACCGACTTCGCTCACGCGGCGCGTATCGATGTGCACGCCGACATCGATGTATTGAAATTGATAATCGATCTTGCCGTTGTTTTCCTGCGTGCCGGTAGCGATCGGAACCCGCGAACCGGTGCGAATGGTGCCGACCGGATCAGCGGGATCGGTGGAAACGACCGTAGAGTACTCGCGGCTGTTGGTGGGTTTGCCGTCTGCCCCAAGCTCCTGCACACTGAATTGAAGATGGAAGTAATGGACGGGCCCTTCAGCGGCTTTGGCGGTTTCGGCCGGCTTGGACGCATCTTGAGCAAGTGCTCGATTGCCTGCGCTGAATGCGAGAAGCAGGGAACAGAACATAACAGTGATGGTGCGCATGGATCTCCTTATCTGCTGCCCCCATCGGGCAAATCGATGGGTGGTATTTGAATGGGTTGGATTGTCAGCGGCTGCTTGCTTTGTTGTTGCGCCGCGAGGAGCGCCTGAACCTTGGGCTCGGGCGAGCGCGCGATGAAGTTCACGAGCGCCTGCTCCGCCGGGGTCATTGGCTCCGGTGTGGGAAATACATCGAGCCTGGGGGGTTGAGCAGGCTGTTCCAAAGCCAGGGCCAGGTGCGGTTCGGTCCTGGTCTGTTCCGGGCGGCGCGGCCGCGTGCGCGGGGCCCGAGAATGAGAGATGACCGGAGCCATTGACGGCGTGGGCAGTGTCTGCGGTGGAGCAGAGTTGTGCGTTTGCATGGGATGAATGGTTTGGTGGTCGTGAATCCACAAAGCAAGCAGCACGCACGCTGCGGCGCTGAGCCCTATGAACAGGGGGAGCAGGCGGCGAACCGGAAAGACGATTGATTTGGCCGGTGGCGTGATCCGCTCAGCGGTGCAGGCGCGGAGCACGCGATCTTCCAGTCCAACGGGCGGTTCCGCGTAAGTGGCAATGGCCGAGTCTATGAGGAGGTCGAGCCGGTCTTTTTCAGGCATAGCGAGTCTCCCTGGCGCTTACGTTGAGCGATTCGAGTTTCTTGCGCAGGATGTGTCGGGCGCGCTGCTGGCGAGTGCGTACGGTTCCTTCAGGAATGGCGAGAATGTGGCCGATATCGCGCGAGCTGAGTTCGTCGAAGGCCCCCAGGATGAGCGGAGCGCGCAGTTCTTCGGGGAGGGCGTCGATGAGGCCGTGAACGAGGGCGTGCTGATTGGCGCCGAGCAATTCCTGCTCAGGCGTGGGATGGTGAGAGGGCACCGTTTCGGCGGCCTCGCGATCATTTGCTGCTTCGCTGCCGGGTGAAGCGGCCTTCAGGGAGCGACGCCGATCGATGGCCACCCGCCACGCAACGCGGGCGAGGAAGGCCCGCTCACTGTCGGCATGCTGCCATCCGCCATTGCGATAAAGCTTCAAGAATGTCTCCTGCACCGCATCTTCGGCGTCATGAGAGTTGCGCAGCACAGCGTAAGTGACGCGAAAGAGGAAGCCGGAATGGCGCTGCACCAGCGCGGTGAACTCCGCCTCTTCATCGTTGGTCAAGATGTGCTCGCTCCCCGAGTACCGCAACTCCGAATGATAGGCCGACGAGGAAAGGTTCGGTTTGTTCAGAAATCGCTTTGTACACCCGTAATGACGGAGTGGGGTCAGGAGGTGTTCGCTTTTTTGTTCAAGAAGAAGGCCCGCTCTCGCGTGCAGAGAGCGGGCCTGCTTGTAGCTAGATTAATGCCGGCGCGAGCGGGAAGGACCGGCGGTTGGCAGACCGGATTTAGCGCTGCACCATTACGGTGAGTTCGAGGTCGATGGGAACAGCCAGCTGATCGAGGGTGGCGGGGCGGAACCGGAAGCTGCGAACGGCGTCGAGCACCTGCACATCGACCCTGGGGTTGACGGAGCGAAGGATACGGACGTTTTCCGCGTAGCCTTTCTCATTGACTTTGAGCGCGAGCACGACAGCGGGTTTGTCGATGCCGACGCCAGAAAGAGCGTCGGAAGTTACGGTGAAGTTGCCGGAGTTGAGAACCACGGGCGGAATGACCCCGGTAGTGATGCGCACCGGCGGAGTGGCCGCGGCGGGCTCAGTGGAGTTGGCGAAAAGTGTGGCGGGAGCGAGCAGGGAAGTTAGCAGGATAGCAGTAAGCGGAGCGCGCATAAGTGTTCTCCTTCTCAGTTCAAAACAAAGTAAGTTGCTAACTCACGACCGGGGCGCGTTGCAGCCGGCGCGAGGGTAAGAGACACGTTTCCTGTGCGGTTTCGCACTAAGACGAAATCGCCGTCTGTTTAGAGACACATCACCCGTGTCGGTTTGGTGGTGTTATGAATCCGCAGTTGTCGGTCTGTTTCCAGACGAGAGGGTTACCGTTGGACCTGTACCACGAGGTTCATGTCAATCGGGACGGTCTGGTTGTTGAGCACGGCCGGAGACCAGCGGAATTGGCGCACGGCATCGACGATGCGTGCGTCGAGGGACTGCGTCAGAGGTTCAATGACATGGATGCTCTGCGGAGTGCCGGTCGTATCGAGCCTGAACTTGAGAACGACGCGTCCGCTGGAGGTGGTGGTGGGGAGTTCGGATGAGGAGATGTTGATCCGGGAGGAGTAGACGAGTCGTGGAGCGGTAACACCGGTGGAGACGGGACGAACAGAGGTTGAGTCAGCGTCGTTTGCCGGCTTGCTGGTGGCGGCCGCGGCGCTAAGTGCCATGGATGAAAGCATGATTGCAGCGATGATACGGCGCATTAATTCCCTCCTTGAAGTCGATAGTTACCGTCACCAGTTTTACTTAGCCGTATAACGACTGTCAATGGATAAGTTAGTAAGTGATGTTATCAACGACTTAGCGGGCGTTTCGTATCTCATTACGAGATTCGCATGAGGGCGGCATGAGGATTTGAAGAAATGTGAAAGCCGGATGACTGGCGATGTCAGACAAAAAGAAAAGGCCCGCTCGCAAGCGGGCCTTTTGTATTGATGGAGTCAGGTTTTGAGTCCCGACTTACTTCAGCTATGCCTTTGCAGAGGTCAGGGCGCCCAGGTCGGCGGCCATCTTCTCGGTAGAGAAGGCTTCAATGACGTCGCCTTCCTTCAGGTCGCCGAAGTTGGCGATGCCAATGCCGCACTCCATGCCGTTCGTCACTTCGCGGGCATCATCTTTAAAGCGCTTCAACGATCCGATCTTCCCTTTGAAAACCTGCTCGTCGCCGCGCATCACCTTGATTTCGGAATCGCGCCGAATCACGCCATCCAGCACACGGCAGCCGGCGATGGTTCCCACCTTCGGAATTCTGAAGATGTTCAGCACTTCGGCTCTGCCAACGTAATTCTCCTTGAACGTAGGTTCGAGCAGACCCAGCATCGCGAGCCGCATCTCGTCCTGCAACTCGTAGATGATGGAGTGCAGGCGGATCTCGACGCCTTCCTGCTGTGCCAGTTCCGCGGCCTTGCGCTCGGGGCGCACGTTGAAGCCGATGATGATGGCGTTCGACGCGGTCGCGAGGAGTACGTCGGACTCGGTGATGGAGCCGACCCCGGAGCGAATCACCTTCACGCGCACCTTCTCGGTCGACATGCGAATAAGCGAGTCGGCCATCACTTCGACCGAGCCGGTGACGTCGCCCTTGATGATCAGCGCGAGGTCTTTCACGCCGGCCTGGCGGATCTGCTCGGCGAGTCCCTCGAGGGACACGCGCGAGCTCTTGGCCAGTTGCGCTTCGCGCTCCTTCATCTTGCGGTACTGCGCGATTCCCTTGGCCTTGTCGCGATCGGCAACCACGAGGAACGTGTCGCCGGAGTCAGGCATGGCTTCGAGGCCAAGGACTTCCACCGGCGTTGACGGGCCGGCCTCCTCGATGGCGCGTCCGCGGTCGTCGAACATGGCGCGGACCTTGCCGAAGGTGTTGCCGACGATGTAGCTGTCGTTGAGATGCAGGGTGCCGTCCTGAACGAGCACAGTGGCAACGGCGCCGCGTCCGCGGTCGAGCTTGGCTTCCAGCACCGAGCCGACGGCCTTGCGTCCCGGCGTGGCCTTGGGCGCCTTGATGTCGGAGACCAGGCAGATCATCTCGAGGAGCAAGTCGAGGTTCATGCGCTTTTTGGCGGAGACCTCGACAAAGACGGTGCCTTCGCCGCCCGCGGCCCACTCTTCCGGAATCAGCCCGCGATCGGCGAGCTGCTTCTTGACGCGGTCGGGATTGGCTTCGGGCTTGTCGATCTTGTTGACGGCCACGATGATGGGAACCTCGGCGGCCTTGGCATGATCGATGGCTTCAAGAGTCTGCGGCATGACGCCGTCGTCGGCGGCGACCACGATGACGACGATGTCGGTGACCTTGGCGCCGCGAGCACGCATGCGGGTGAATGCTTCGTGACCCGGGGTGTCGAGGAAGACGATCTCGCGGCCCGAAGCCGGAGAGCCTTCCTTGGCGAACTTCACCTTGTAGGCGCCGATGTGCTGGGTGATGCCGCCGGCTTCGCCTGCCGCTACGTCGGTCTCGCGGATGGCGTCGAGCAGGCTGGTCTTGCCGTGGTCGACGTGACCCATGACGGTGACCACAGGAGCGCGCGGGAGCTCGACCATATCGGTTTTGTCGGCTTCGAGCACCTCTTCGATGGCCTCGTTTTCCAGTTCCTCTTCATAGCTGATGACGTTCGCGGCGGCGCCAAACTTGGCGGCCACGTCTTTCACCATCTCGGCGTCGAGCGACTGGTTGACCGTGACAAAGACGCCGCGCATGAGCAGGATGGCGATCAGGTCCTTGGCCCGGATCTCCAGTTTCTCGGCCAGGTCCTTCACGCTGATGCCCTCGGTCACCGTAATTTCACGCGTGATGGGCAAAGGCTCGGTGGTGAAGTTTGCGGCGCCGCCAAAACGTGGCGGCGGCACAAAGCCCTTCATCGGGCCTTCCTTGGTCTTTGGATACTGCTGGCGTCCGCCACGACCCTTTGCGGCGCTGGCACGCTGTGCGCGCGGCGCCTCACCGGGAGGCGGAGGGGCCGTACCCGGACCCCCGCCGAAGCCGCCTGGGCGCGGTCCAAAGCCGCCACCTGGGCGTGCTCCGAAGCCGCCGGGCCGGGGGCCGAAACCAGGACGTCCGCCTGGCGCACCAGGACCACCGGGGCCGGCAAATCCGCCGCTTGGGGTGGTGCGCGTGGGATGCTTGCCGCGCGGTCCGCCCGCAAACTGTCCGGCGGGTCCCTGGGGGCGCGGTGCGAATCCGCCGCCTTGGCCGGCGGGGCCACTAGCCGGCCGGCGATCGAAGATAGGACGGCCACGCTGGATAGTTGCCCCCGCTGCGGGTGCATTGGCTGATGCGGCCGCCACCGGAGCGGCCGGCGGCGGAGCTATAGGTGCCTTGTAAACGGGCCGGGGACCGGTCTGCGGCATGACCACGCGTCGCGGCGGCGGGGGCGCGGCTACTGGCTGCGCCGCCTCCGCCGGCTCTTGCGGCGGTTCGGGCGCAGAGACTGCCGGGCGGGCCGGTGTAACTTCAGGAGCCGGAGCCACGACCGCTTCGGCGGCTGCCGCCTCGGCGGCAATGCTGTGCGGCATGGATGCTTCGGTTGCCGGTGCTTGGGCAGGCTTGGCCGGTTCCGCGTGGACAGGTGCAGCAACGGGGGCCGCAGCCTCAACCGGTGCCGCAGCCGCGGCCTGTGGCGCGGGCGCAACGGGTGCGACGGGGGCCGGAGCCGGCGGAGCGACCGCGATAACGGGGGGCTTTGCCGGTGCCGCGGCAGGTTCGGCCGTGCGCGGCACGGGCGGCGCCACCGGAGGCTTGACTACAACCGTTACGGGCGGAGCGCTGGCCACAGCGGGCCGCGGCGCAACAGCGGCACCAGCAGGAGCCTTGGCCACAACCGGATTGGCCGGCGGACGCGAGGCAATTGCCGGCTGCGCGGGGGGTGGGACAATGCGCGGTTCCGGGCGCGCCTGGGGAACAATCTTGCGCGGCTCGGGCCTGGCGGGTGCTGCCGGCGGAGGGGGTGCGGCTACAACAGCCACGGGCGCAGGCTTGGCTGGGGCTTGCGGCTGCGGCGCCGGCGCGGGGCGCCCGGGAACCTGGCTGCGGCGCGCAGCCGCTTCCTGCTCCTGCTTCTTTGCCAGAATTGCCTTGAGCGCATCTCCTGGCTTTGAGATATGGGACAAGTCGACCTTCGGCTGTATCCCCTGAGGCGCACGCCCCGCACCGCCTGGGCGCGCGGACGCACCGGTGCCACGCTGAAATTGCGCGCGCACCTTCTCCGCCTCGTAGTCCTCAATCGAACTGGAGTGGGTCTTGCCCTCACCCAGTCCGAGTTCTCCCAGAACGTCAAGAATCTGCTTGCTCTTGACTTCCATCTCGCGCGCGAGATCGTTGATTCGAACCTTGCTCATCCGCCTCTTTTCGAAACCTGCTACCCAAAGCCTTAAGTGCTCATAGCTACCTCATGGCATTGGCTGCTGCTTGTGGCGCCGAAGATTTCCCCAGCTCCATTATCCCTTGATTGGCCCATAACGGGCGGCGCATCCTACGCGTCGCGCTACCCGGCCGCTTCATCTTCGCTGCCTGCTTCGTGCTCGTGTTCTTCTGACTGTCCCGCGGTTGCCAGGTGCTCTTCGCCTGCAACCAGGTCTTCAGTTCCAGCCTCGGCTGCGGCTTCCAGTTCCGGTTCTCCCTCAGCTGCGAGTTCGGGCTCGGCTGCGGCTTCCACTTCGACCGCTGCTTCGCCGCCGTCTTCGACAACTGCCGGCTCTTCACCCTCGCCGGCCGCCTCTTCAGCAGCGGTTTCTTCACCCTCTTCAAAGTGGCCGAAGTAATGCCGCACAGCCACGCTGATGCGCTCCAGTGTCTTTTCGCCGATGCCGGGAATTTCTTCCAGCTGTTCCGGCGTCATGTCCGCCAGAGCCTCGACCGTTGTGATGCCCGCTGCGACCAGCTTCTGAATGATCGCCTCGCCCAACTCGGTGACCTGCTCGATCGGGGTAGTCGGTCCGCCCGACATGGCCTGCATCTGCTGTTCGACTTCCTGGCGCTTCTCTTCCTCGCTCTTGATGTCGATCTTCCAGCCCAGCAGCTTGGCGGCGAGGCGCACGTTCTGGCCCTTCTTGCCGATGGCCAGCGAGAGCTGCGTGTCGTCGACGATCACTTCCAGCTGCTTTTCACCGAGGTCGGTGATCGAGACGCGGCTTACCTTGGCGGGCTGCAGCGCCTTCTCAGCGAATGTCGTGATCTCCTCGCTGAATTCGATGATGTCGATCTTCTCGCCGCGCAATTCGCGGATGATGGACTGCACGCGCATGCCCTTCATGCCCACGCAGGCGCCTACCGGGTCCACATCCTTGTCGCGGCTCATCACGGCGATCTTGGTGCGTTCGCCGGCTTCTCGGGCGATGGCGCGAATCACGACTGTGTTGTCGTAAATCTCCGGAACCTCGGACTGAAAGAGGTTCTGAACCAGCTCCGGCGCGGCGCGCGAGACGATCACCTGC
Organism: uncultured Acidobacteriota bacterium; assembly: GCA_963846375.1. GTDB lineage: Bacteria > Acidobacteriota > Terriglobia > Terriglobales > Acidobacteriaceae > Telmatobacter. The sequence continues at coordinate 115,190 of CAWJVV010000019.1, read as the reverse complement.
GGTCCCTTGGCGGCGCGGTCGACCTTGAGAAGAACCACGCGCACGCGCTCGCCAACTGTGAACGACTCCAGCCGCGACTGTTCGCGCTTGGGGCAGCGGGCTTCGGCCTTCCCCAGGTCGAAGATGATGTCCTGGCCCTCGATGCGCTTGACCGTGGCGTTCATCACTTCCTTCTCGCGGTGCGCGTACTCCTGGAAGACCGTGTCGCGCTCGGCCTCGCGCACCTTCTGGAAGATGACCTGCTTGGCAAGCTGCGCGGCGATGCGGCCCAGTGGACTGGTGTCTTTGTACATGCGGATCTCGCTGCCCACCTCGACGCCCGGCGCCATTGCATTGGCCTCCTCGAGCGTGATCTGGTTCACGGGATCCTCGACCTGGTCGTCATCGGCCACCACGGTCTTGAACACGTAGGCGGTGATCTCCCCTGTCTCCTTGTTCAACTCGCCACGCATGTTTTCCTGGGTCTTGTAGAACTTGCGCGTAGCAAGGGCGATCGCCTCTTCCACTGCGCCAACGACAATCCCGGGCTCGATGCCCTTTTCGCGGCTCAACAACTCGATACTCTGGTACAGCGCGCTCGACATACTTTGCTTGCTCTCTTCTGTTCAGGGTTCAGTGATCGGGTTCAGGGAGCAAAAGGCGCTCTTCGCGCGCCGTCTCTCATTCCCTGCTCCCTGGTCCCTTATGCCTGTCTCTTCAAATCTCCGGAATCAGATGCGCTTTTTCGATGTTGCCCAGCGCGATCTCTACCGTGCTTACGCCTGTCTTCCGGCTCTTGCTGTTTTGTTTCACCGCGCCCAGATCGATGGTGATGCCGGGCCCGGCGTTCGTTTCCGCCACCGGCGTTCCCACCTGAACCAGGCGTCCCTGCCAATGCCGGTTATTGCGAATCGGTTCGAAGGTTTGCACCTTTACCAGCGCACCTTGGAACCGCTGAAAATCTTCGAGCCGGGACAGCTTGCGATCCAGGCCCGGTGAGCTGGCTTCCAGCGTGTACTCCGCGCCAGACACCAGGTCTTCCACATCCAGCAGCACGCCAAAATCGCGGCTGAACCCGGCACAATCCTCGTGAGTCGTGCCGGAAAGCTGATCGATGCTCAGCGTCCCTTCGCGCAACGCCTCGGGAAGCTCATCCCCACCGGCTTCCAGCGCAGCCTTCAGCCGTGCCCGCCCCTCGGCGTTCTTTTCCAAATACACCCGCAGGGTTCGATCCTTGCCCGAGCCCAGAAATTCCACGTCGACCAGGTCGAGCCCATGCGAGGCCGCCACTCGCTGCGCGGCATTCCGAATTTCATCCAGTTTCACTGCCATCTTTCACAAAACACGGCAACTTAGCGCCGCAAAATCTTCGCTTCCTTCGCCCCTCGCCGCCGGGCCCTGCGCGGATTTTCAGGAGTGAGTTTCGAGCCAAATAAAAAGTGGGCTGAAAGCCCACTCATCTCTCCGCCAGCCGGTGCGGTCACGGAATACCCGGCGGACAAACGCGTCTGCATCTTTAGAATACGGCCATTCGCTGCGAATATCAACCGTCCGCAATCGCTGGAACGCCTATTTTCCGGGAGCAAACATGCTGAGGCCCCTGTTTCCTGTTCGATGCACCATGGACCGGGTCGATTCTTCTTTGGCTGGGACTTGCCGGCTGACCTATCGTTAGGAGCATGGACTCGAACTCTGTTCTTCCCTCCATTCACGCGTTGCCGGGACACGCCGAACGCGCCGAAGCGCTGAAAAAGACTTTGGCGTCCGCGCTCCGCTATCTCGATGGACTCGATACCAGGACTGTTGCGCCTGGTCCGGAAGCCCTTGCCGCACTGAAGACCTTGCAACGCGAACTGCCCCAGGGGCCGACCAGCGCGAGCGAGGTGCTGCGCGTGCTGGATGAGTATGGGTCACCAGCGACCATGGCGATGGCCGGTGGGCGTTTCTTCGGTTTCGTAATCGGGGGAACCTTGCCCGCTGCACTGGCCGCGAGCTGGCTGGTGAGCGCCTGGGACCAGAATGCGGGGCTGTGGCTGGCTACACCCGGGGCGGCGGCGCTCGAGGAGATCGCGCTGGAATGGACCCGGGAGTTGCTCGGTCTTCCTCCGGGCACCGGAGGCGGGGTGGTCACAGGCGCGACGGTGGCCAACTTCACGGCGCTGGCCGCGGCCCGGCACCACCTGCTCCAGAAGGCTGGCTGGGATGTCGAGGAGGACGGGCTCTTCGGCGCGCCGGAACTCCGCGTGGTAGTGAGCGAGGAGGCACATCCCTCGCTTCTGAAGTCTCTTGCAATGCTGGGGCTCGGCAAGAAGCGTGTCATCCGCGTCCCGGTCGACGGGCAGGGCCGCATGCGGGCCGACGCACTGCCACACCTCGACGAGCGCACCATCGTCTGTATCCAGGCCGGGAACGTCAATACCGGCGCCTTCGATCCCGCCGCGGCCATCTGCCCTGAGGCGCGGGCCGCGGGTGCCTGGATTCATGTGGACGGCGCCTTCGGTATGTGGGCTGCGGCTTCGCCCCTGTACCGGCATCTTGTGCACGGATTTGAGGAGGCCGATTCGTGGGCGACAGACGCGCACAAGTGGCCGAACATCGGGTACGACTGCGGACTGGCGCTCGTTCGCGAGCCGGAGGTCTTGCGGGCAGCAATGGGAATGCGCGCGGCCTACCTCGCACGAGGCGGACGGCGCGAGCCGTCAGACTATACGCCGGAACTCTCGCGCCGGGCACGCGGCGTGGAGCTATGGGCGGGACTGCGCTCGTTGGGACGCGAAGGCATGGCGGCTATCGTCGAGCGGACCTGCGCCCACGCACGCCATTTTGCCGCCGGGCTGCGTGAAGCAGGCTGCGAGGTGCTCAACGAGGTGGTCATCAACCAGGTTCTGGTCTCTTTTGGGTCGCCTGAGAAGACGTTGCGGACCATCGAACGCATCCAGGCAGACGGCACGTGCTGGTGCGGGTCGACAGTATGGCAGGGTAAGACAGCCATGCGGATCAGCGTGTCGTCGTGGGCCACGACGGAAGAGGACGTGGAGCGCAGTCTGGCGGCGATGTTGAGGGCGGCGCGAGACGTTTAGACGTGTATATACATTTAATATACAATGAAAGTGTGAGTTCGAATGGACGTTTACTTCCTTCATTTGGGTCAGCGATTCGTCTGGAACTCGTCAAAAGCGTCCAGCAATGTGATCAAGCACGATGTGAGCTTCGAAGTCGCCTGCCAGGTGTTCTTCGACCCCCTTGTTCGCATACTGGATGCGAGCCCGGAAGAGGAAGCACGCGAGGCGGCGATCGGTCTCGCAGAAGATTGGCGTCTCCTGTTTGTCGTTCACATGTGGAGAGAGGAAGACACCATTCGGATTGTGTCTGCGCGCATCGCAACCGCGCAGGAGCGGAGATTCTATGAAGACAGCGAGTGAACGAATCCGGCAGCGCCTGAGAAAGGACCGCCAGATGACTGCGATCAGCATTCGTCTGCCCGAGGATGTGATCGAGAATCTAAAAGAGATCGCTCCGTCGCTCGGTTTTTCTGGCTATCAGCCGCTCATCCGAGCCTATATCGGACAAGGTTTGCGTAAGGATCAGGCGAGGATGGAGAACTCGCAGGTGCAGCTAGTGACCGAGAGCCTGCGTAAGCACGGAATTGCTGATGAGGTCATCTCATCCATCATTGCCGAGGCCCGGCTCAAAAGTGCTTAGCGCTGCTTACAGGTCATGAATCGAATGATGGATTCAGATAGCCGGCTTAAGTCTGGTTATGTTTCCGGCGCCGATAGCGATGCGCTGATCTCCACCATCGAGCGCAACACCACCAATCCCCGCGCCGGCATCTTCGGCCCCGAATCGATCACCTGGAAGATCAACCGCGAGTCGGCTCTTTTTCTAGGAGCGGGCCGGGCGGCGCTGCTGCAATTGGCGCACCCGTGGGTTGCCACTGCGCTGGAGCAGCACTCGAGCCTGATGAACAAGCCCATCGAGCGCTTTCATAATACCTTCCGCGTTGTCTTCACCATGATCTTTGGATCGCTGGGGCAGGCTGCCCGCTCGGCGCGTCAGCTGTACGAGTTGCATACGCACATCCAGGGTGAGCTGACCGAAGGCGTTGCCGCTTACCGCTCGCGATCACGCTACCAAGCCAACGAGACCGCGGCGTTGCGATGGGTCTACGCGTCTTTGCTCGAAAGCGCCGTCGTGGCGTACCAGTGCGCGATGCCGCCGTTGAGCCCGGACGAACTCGAGACCTACTACGCCGAGAGCAAGAGCTTTGCAGCCCTCTTCGGATTGCCCTCCAGCGCTCTGCCGCCGGATTGGAAGAGCTTTCTCACTTACTGTCGCGAAATGGAACACTCCGACGAACTGGGAGTGACAACCACGGCCCGCGCGATGGCCCAGCGGCTGATGGCTGGAGCTGGATCCTGGATCAAACCACCGGCATGGTACCGCGCCCTGACCACCGCCTGGCTTCCGGAGCGGTTCCGGGTCATGTTCGGGTTGCCGTATGGGCCAGTCGAACTGGCCTCTGCTGAACTGGCCGTTTGCCGCATTCCGAAGCTCTATCAGCGGCTTCCGGGGGCCTTGCGTTTCACGGGACCGTACCATGAGGCCCATGCCCGCCTCGCCGGGCGAAGGCCGGGCATTCGCGCTAAGTTGCTCAATCGATTCTGGATCGGTCGATACCGCATGCCCTATTTGGATGAAAATGGCCCATTTGGGTGATCGTTTGCCAGCTGATAGTGCTATTCAGTGCTTGCTCTAATGCAGATACATTTCTTCTTGACCACCCGGATCTTGCATAGAGGGAAAAGAGTCTATCTGCTCCGTAATTTTAATATGAGGTCTGGGGGCACTCCGGGTGGTCCGGAGCGTTAAGCCGAAACTATCTTGGCAACGCTTCCGAACGACCGTTTTGCGCTTGTAAGTCTCAGCGGTCACAATAGCGGAATGAAATCCCTGTTGTCCTGGCTCATCATCCTGGTCTTGGTTCTCTCTGTCCTTCCAAATTTACAAGCTCTCGAAACACAACCAGCCTCGGTCTACCATGCGCGTCGCGTCGCTCTGGCCGGAAAACTCCATGGCGGAGTCGCTGTCCTGTTCGCGGCCCAGGAGCCACAGCTCGACCTGACTCCTTTTCGTCAAGATGAGGATTTCTACTACTTCACGGGATGGAATGAGCCGGGCGCGGCGCTGTTGATTGCCGCGGCCTCAGAGCCTGCGTCGAGCCAGCCGAACGGGCTCGAGCCGCCGGCGGAGCGCACGTTCACCGAGATCCTGTTCCTCCCCACCCGCAACCTGCGCATGGAGAAGTACACCGGCGTGAAGCTCGACGCGGCCACTCCGGGCGCGGCGCAAACCGCGGGAGTCGACGCCGTAAAACCCATGACGGAATTGCCGGCGGTGCTCAACGGCTTGATTGCCGTGGACCGACGGTTGAACTTCAATCTTTGGGCGGAGCCGGGCGATTCTCGCGTTCATGCTCTCCTGGCCATGACCGAAGCCACGCTCGGCGCAAGTGATATACCGGCGACGCACAACGTTGCCGAGCCCTCCCAGGAACTGCGCGTTGTGAAGGATGAGGGAGAACTGGCCTTGTTGAAGAAGGCCAGTGATGCCTCGATAGCCGCCCAGCGCGTGATGATGCATTCCGTCAAGCCCGGCGTCACGGAGCGCGCCCTCGCCGGAAAAATGTATGCCTCGTGGATGGAGCATGGCTGCGAGCGCGCGTCCTATGCCCCAATCGTCGGATCCGGTATCAACTCCACCGTGCTGCACTACTCCAACAACGACGGGACGCTGAAGGATGGGGAGGTGGTGGTGGTCGATGCCGCTTGCGAGTACTCGATGTACGCCTCAGATATTACGCGCACGGTTCCGGTGAGCGGCCATTTCACCGACCGCCAGAGGGAGATCTACAACATTGTTCTGGGCGCACAGCGCGCGGCCGCCGAGGCGTTTGTTGCCGGCAAGTCGAAGATCAACGATCGTGATCGCCGCGATCCTGACTCGCTCGATACGGTGGCCTACAACTACATCAACACGCACGGGAAGAGTCTCGACGGCAAGCCGCTCGGTCAATACTGGCTGCATGGCCTGGGACACATGGTTGGCATCGACGTGCACGATCCCGCCAATTATCCGGCAGTGTTGAAGCCGGGCATGGTCTTCACCATCGAGCCGGGCGTCTATATTCCCGAAGAGAAGATCGGAGTCCGCATTGAAGATGTCTTCGTGGTTGGCCCTGACGGCAAGCTGATCGACCTTGTTGCCGATCTGCCGCATACAGCCGAAGATGTGGAAGCGGCGATGCAGGAGAAATGAGCATGATGGAGGCTGACCAGTTCGACACTCTTACTGCCGCCTTTCGTGACCAGCTTCAGGCATGCCTGGAGGAGTGTGCGCACGGACGCCGCGGACTGTTCGCAGAATATGAGCATTTCGGCGATGATCGCGCGTGGCCCGAGGCCAGCCGCTTGCGCGAACTGGCTGCCGCACTGCAGACTGTGCTGGCGCAGTCGGAGGAACGCGATGCCCTCTGCGATGAGTTTCTCGACTTGTGCACGATCCACGGCGAAAGCGATCCGGGAGAACGCCGCCTGGCCAGGGACTTCCTGAAGCGAATTGAAAAGGGCGAGGTCGGCACACCGACCCGGAAGGAAGAGTGGCCATGATCGGTGGTGTTGCAGGCGAATTCCTTGCCATGCTGGTGGGATTCGTCATTATGGCAGGCCTGATTTCCGCGGTCACCGCGGCGCTGCCCAGATTGATTCCCAACTGGGTTGAACTGGACGGTTCTCCGCGCAGCCCACTCATTGCCACCAACCTTGCGTGGTCGTTTATCGCGGCAGCGGTGGGTGGTTATGTGACGGCCTGGATGGCCAGCTCAAATCCCCTTGATACCGCGCTGGCACTGGCCATTGTGATGCTGGTGCTGGGCGCCATTGGAACGCTGCAGTCACGCCAGCAATACCCGCTTTGGTACAAGTTGCTGCTGCTTGTCTTTACCCCGATCGGCGTGGTCGCGGGAGGCCTCGTCCGGATGGCGTATCTGGGGATTCTCTGAGAGCGGGGAATGCGGGTGCCCAGGCAGACCCCGGCACCCGCGACCAGGATTGCCTAGAAGCGCAGGCCAAACGAGATGGGGATAAGCTTGGTGCCCGCGCCCACGCTGGTTACGCCCAGTCCGTTCGGCGAGGTGGTTACAGCCGGTGTCATGACGTCCAGGTAACGCACCTCGGCAAAGACAGCCATCTTGCCTTCACCATACATTCCCGCAAAACGGTGGCTCAGTCCGCCACCAACATTCCATCCACCCTGGTTGGATGAGAAGTGCCCGACAACCTGGTTCTGATACCCGACGCCGCAGTAGAAGTAGGTGCAATACTGAACCGGCTGCGGATTGGAAAAGTTGGTGACCTTGCGATAAAACCCGCCGCCGCCCGTGACGTACACGCTGGTGGCGTGCTTGGGCATCAGGTCGACGACCGGATCGAGAGTGAGCGACCAGATATGAGCGTTGCCGCTGTTCGCCCCAGCCTCTGTCACAAGAGCACTGGGCAAGCCATCGTCGATGAACTGGTATTCCGCCAGCAGGGCTATTCCATGCGAGAAGTGCAGGCCGCCGCCCACGTTGAACTGGTACCCCGTATTGAGGTCGGAACTGGTATTGCTGGTCGGCACGTTGAAGCCGCCGCCAAATTCAACGGCCAGCCGGTCCTTCCAGCCTTGCCCCGTCCGTCCTGACTTGTTGTCGTATTGGGCGCCCCCACCCTCTGGTCTGGCGGGAGCGGGCGCAGCGGGAATGCCTTCGAGATTCGCCGATTCATCGAACGCGGGCAAGGCATCACTGGAACTGGAGAAAGCCTTCGCGGTTGCGGCCTCGGGGGAGGCTTCGGTGGAGACGGCAACTTGAGCGTTCGCCGAGGCTACGGCGAGCAATGCGCCGGCGCTCAGGATTGCAAAACGCCGTGCGGAATACAGCCAGCTTGCAAATGACATTTTGAAACCTCTGCAGGAGATATTTGCCGAATAACACACGATTCCAGAGAGCGGGCCTGCCCTTTCCGTGATCGGGTAAAGTCTACATCGCCCAGCACGATCAGGCAGAACGGTCCCGTCCCTGTGCACTTAGACACAAATGCCGCCATTGGGTTGCGCACCTTGAAATGGCGATCGGATTTACCGCACTGAAAATGGGACGAGAACCTTTACAGGCGTACGTTTGAGCCGGGTCGAAGTTACCCTGCGATGAGCGACCCCAGGTTACGGTCAAGGGCTGGAACAGACGCTCCAGCCCTCACGCCTGTAGTTCGTTTCAGCCCTGAATGTCGAACTGCTCCGGATGCAGCGTGGCATCGCTCTTGACCAGGATGTTCTTGCCGACCAGTTCCTCGAATTCGGTGAGCCAGCGCGCGTTGTTGCGCCTTGAGCACCTTTACGGTTTCCGGGTTCACGCGCAGCAGAACGTCGGCACTTTCGAAGTGCTTCCGCATCTTGCGCAGCTCGATGTAGATCTCGTTGCAGACGGTGGCGGGGCTCTTCACCATGCCGGTGGCCTGGCAGGTGGGGCAGGGAACGCTCAGCGTGCGCTCCAGCGACTGCTTCACGCGCTTGCGGGTGATGGCGACCAGGCCAAAGTCGTTAAACTGCAGAACCTTGGTTGGGGCGCGATCGTTCTTGAGCGCCTCTTCGAGCGCGGCCATCACCTTGAAGCGATTCTTGCGCTCGTCCATGTCGATGAAGTCGATGACGATGATGCCGCCCAGGTCGCGCAGGCGAATCTGGCGGACGATCTCCGGGACCGCATCGAGATTGGTCTTGACGATGGTGTCTTCGAGCCGCGCCGACTTGCCGACGTATTTGCCGGTGTTGATGTCGATGGCGACCAGCGCTTCGGTCTGGTTGATGACGATCGAGCCGCCCGACTTGAGCCAGACCTTGGAGCGCAGAGCCTTCGAGATCTCGTCCTGAATGCCGAAGTGCTCGAAGAGCGGCGTCTCCTTGGTGTAGAGCTTGACGCGGCGAACCAGGGTCGGCGAGAAGCGATTCAGGAAGCGCACGATGCGCTCGTAGTCGTCCTGCGAGTCGACCCAGATTGAGGAGAAGTTGGCGCTGACCTGGTCGCGCAGGATGCGCTCGATGAGCGAGAGATCGTGATAGATCAGCGCGGGCGACTTGGACTTCTCGGAGCGCTGCTTGATCTCGTCCCACAAGATGCATCAGGAAGCGCAGGTCGGCGCGGAGCTCCTCTTCCGACGCGCCCTCGGCAGCGGTGCGCACGATGAATCCGCCGGAAGCCTCGCCGCGTTCGCTGACGAGAATGCGCTTCAGGCGCTGGCGCTCTTCGTCGGAGGCGATTTTGCGGCTCACGCCGATGTGGCTCACCGTGGGCATGAAGACCAGGAAGCGGCCGGGCAGCGCGATGTGGCTGGTGATGCGCGCGCCCTTCTTGGCGATGGGCTCCTTGGCGATCTGCACCAGGATCTCCTGGCCGGGCTTGAGCAGGTCGGTGATGATGGGCAGATCGGAGGTCTGCGCCGAGCGGCGCGATGGTCCCGCCGCGCCGATGCCTCCGCGATCGCCTCGCGGCCGCGATCGGTTCCACGCCGCCACGGCGTCCGCGGCCTCCGCGATCCTGGCGCTGGGGTGCGGGTGCGGTGCCGTCGGCGCGCTGTTCCTCGCCTTCTTCCTCGTCTTCCTCGTCCTCAATCTCGTAGTCGTCTTCGACCGCTCTCGCCATCCTTCTCGTCGAAGTTCAACTGGATTTTGTGATCGAGGTGGGCTTCCTGCAGCATCTCGCCGAGTTCGCCGGTACGAATCTGCGCGGGAGCGTCTCCTCTTCATAGTCGTCCAGATCGTGTTCGTCGGCCTTGTGATGCGCGGCGGAGCGTCGAACTCCTCGCCCTCGATCACCTCCTCTTCCATGAGGCCGGTGCCGGGCGCGTAGCGGATGAGGAACGTGCAGCGGAACCGGCGGTTGCGCCAACAGGCGCAGCCTTGGGAGCCGAAGCGGCGGGGGTGCGGGTGCTCCGGGCTCTTCGGCTTTTTCTTGCCGCCGAAGCCAAAGAGACGGAATCCGCTGGGGGGCAGCGGATCGACGTGGTGCGAGGCGTGCGATTCTCGTCACCTTCGGACCCGGATGTCTCTTCCGGCCGGTCCGGATCGCCGGTCTGCGGTATACCGCCTCGGCCACTACCTCCGTGGAGGGTTGGTGAATCGTCCGTGGCCCTCATTGTCCTCGCCCTCGGGCGTGCCATGCGCCTGGCCAGTGTGTTCTTCCTGCGCGTATCCTTCGTGCGACGGGAGTGTGGCTCGAATCGTTCTTGAAGACGGATCGTTAAACGGATCGGCTCGTCGAGATTGCGCTTCGTAGCCGGGGCGCCGGGCAACGGCTCCTCGGGCTCCTCTTCGTCCACCAGTTCTTCTTCGACCAGTCGTCGGCGTGCAGCGCGCCTTGTTCGGCGTGAGGTAGGGCGATTCGAAGACTTCGCTCGCATGGGAAACATGCTTCGGCGCGAACTCTTCGGTTTCCTCATCTCCTCAAGCTGACCGTGTCCCGCATGATGCGCGCCGACTCGGCAAATGTGCCCTGGGTTCGCGCGTCCACCTGCAGCGAACGGCGCTTCGTGGGCGGGTGCGTGACGGGCGATCGACTCGCCGGGAAGCAGACCGCTGCCGTCCCACTCGATTGGCGAGTCAATCAGCGTGGAAGGCTTGTACGTAGTGGCTGGACGCGCAGGAGCGGCGGGCTGCGGCGCAGGCGGTGCGCCGGCTCCGGGTTCGCCGCCGTACTTCGGAGCGACTCACCGGGCAGAACGAAAGGCGCCGGAGCTGCGTTCCGCGCGCGCTGGCTGCTCGCGTTCCGCGAGGCGCGGATTCGCGGGCTTCATGGACGAAGCTGCAGCTCAGATGCGACGGCCGGTGCGGCCTGCTCCTCGGGCTCCAGGAACGTCTCGGCGGAAGCCTCGGTCTCCACCGGGTCGGCTACTGGCCGGCGGCCCCACGGCCTCCGCGGCGGCGGCGGCGTCCACGCCAGCGCTTGCCGCCTGGTCCATGCCGTCTTCCTGGCCGGCTTCTGTTTCCCCGGATTCGGGTCCAGCTGGGGACTCAGCCGGCGCGGTTTCTAGTCGGCTCGTATCTCTACTGTCGCTTCAGGTCCGGGTCTGCGATCGCGGCCGCCACGGCCTTGATCGGGCTTGCTCGGCGCTGATCCGCGCGTTCGGGGCTGCCTTTGCCTCGGGCCGCGTCACGGCCGGTTGTCCACGGGCGGCGAACAATTTCGCGCGGGGCCTGAACGCCGCTTGGCGGTGGCTGCGCTCTCAATCTCGTCGCTCTCTTCCGGATCTTCCAGCTCGAGGAAGTCGGTGACGTAAAGGAAGGCGTCGCGTTCCAGGCCCAGGTCCACAAATGCGGACTGCATGCCGGGCAGCACGCGCGTTACGCGGCCGTTATAAATGGAGCCCGCAAGCGTGTACTCGTTTTCGCGTTCGTAGTAAATTTCCGCGAGTTGATCGTCTTCAAGGATTGCCAGCCGCGTTTCATGCGGCGTGGTGGAAATACAAATCTCTTTTGCCATCGTACCTTTCCGTCCGGCGGCTTGGGCGGCCGGGGTTGCGGCAAGGTCCGATGGAGACGCGTGAGAACGGAAGGGAAGGGGATGGGCGGGAGGGATGACCTGGAGAGATGGCTCGCCGAGAGCCCAATCCTGGCGGCGGCGTAATGGCGAGACCGCGGCGTTCATCGTCAAGCTGAGCGGAACGCAGCTGTGAAGCGGTAATCCGATTGCAGAGAGTTTGTGGCCACCCATACTCCAATCGACAGAGGATCGAAATGAGCGAGGCCGTTACCCCGCCGCCTCTGCACGCCGAACCGGCCATGGAAGCGGGAGCGATGCTGCCCCTGCCTCCCGCGCGCTCTGTGCAACTCATGCGTTGCTGGCGGAACCAGCCCTCCTGGCAACAACCTGCTGCGCAGTGACCGGCTTTCCCGTCTCTGCGTGCTCATGAACCCATTCCTGCCGGGCTCGGATCCATCCGGACCTGGCCGGCGAATGATTTCTCAATCACATTACTCCTGCCGCCAGGCTGCCAATGCCTGCGCAAGAGCGTAAACCTCTCCGGTTCCGCGAAGCTTCAGTTTACGAACCGGCGCATGCGGACATTCATCGCCACGCCCAGCGCCAGGAAGGTAAACAACACCGAAGATCCGCCGTAACTCATTAACGGTAAAGGAATTCCGGTGACCGGCATAAAGCCTATGACCATGCCCACGTTGACCGCAATCTGGAAGGTCAACACAGCCACGATGCCCATAATAATCAACGAACCGGACAGGTCCGCGGCTGTTTGAGCGTTTTGAATCAAACGCATCAATATGAAGAAGTATAGCAGCAGCACGAAAATCGCGCCGACGAAGCCGTGCTCCTCGCTGAACGCGGCAAAGATAAAGTCGGCATGGGGAATGGGCAGAAAGTCTCCCTGGGTCTGGGTTCCCTTCTCCGCGCCCTTGCCCCAGATGCCGCCCGAGCCCACCGCGATCAGCGACTGCAGAATCTGGTAGCCGGCGCCCTTGGGGTCGTTGTCGGGGTTGATGAAGCTGGTAAGCCGCGCCTTCTGGTAGGGCTTGAGCATCTTGCCGCTGGACCAGACGCCAACCACCAGCACCAGCCGCGGCCGTGATGAGAATGCCGCCTGACGGAAGTTGATCCCGCCCAGAAACAACCCCGCCACCAGGATCGGCGTGTAGGTGAGCGTGGTTCCCAGATCGGGCTGCACCAGCACCAGCAGCATGGGCACGCCCACCAGTGCGAAAGCCTTGAAGATCTCCTTCCAGGTCAGCTTCTGCCCGCCCAGGTTGGCGAAGTAGCGGGCCACGATCAGGATCAGCACCAGCTTGACCCACTCCGACGGCTGAAAGTGCATGGGCCCAATCTTGATCCAGCGCCGCGCGCCCAGAACTTTCGCTCCCACCACTTTCACGGCCACCAGCGAGACCAGGCACACGCCATAGGCCCAGGGCACCCAGTCGATCAGCCGGTGGTAGTCGATCCGGGAGAAGATGAACATGGCCACCAGCCCGCCCACGATCCAGTAATCTGCTTGGTGTGGAAGCCAGTACTTGGTGTGCAGGGTGGCCGAGTAGATTTCTGCGACCGAAACGACGCACAGCAGCAGGACCATCCCCAGCAGCGCCCAGTCGAAGTCGCGAAAGCTCAGAAGCCGGCGCATCAGGGCGATGCCTTCCGCGGCTTCCTGGCGCGAAGCGGCAGCGGCGCGCAAACAGCGAGCCGGCAGCGATCGCTGCGGTGCTTGGCCTCGCGGCCACCGCGGCAGCTTGGGTGAGGATTCGACGACAGAAGTGCCCTGCCGTGCAGTGCGATCGGCGAGCTGTTCCGATGGGATGCTTGCGCGGTCGGCCGGCGCGGGCTCGACCAGACTGCGCCCATCTCAACCGGCTTGCGGTGTCTCCGGCTGCTGCAGGACATTGTGGTTTTGGCGCCGTTGCTTGTTCACGTAATCAGTCACGATCGCCTGGGCGATCTTGCGCCGAGCCCGCGCCCCAGTCGCCGTGCTCCTGCAGCACTACAACCGACGATTTCAGGGTTGCGCCGCGGCACCATGCCCACAAACCAGGACGTTCGGCGTGCTTCGCCCCGCCCTTGGTGTGCGTGTCGCCGCCGCCCACCACCTGCGCCGTGCCCGTCTTGCCGGCAAAGTCCACGCCTTCCATATGCGCAGCTGCCGCGTGTCCCCGGCGTCGTCGCGGCTGCCATGCCGTCGGTGACGTCATCCAGGTGTCTTCGATTCAGCGGAACCGTCTTGTCGCCTGAGCCCGGGAAGCTGTCCAGCACCGCCTGGTGGAACTCCGGCGGCAGCTGGTCGGGCTCACCGAGTGCGGCCGCACAAAGTGGCCGTCCGAGGCGATGCCGCTCAGCGCGCGCAACAGCTGGATGGGCGTCACCTGCGTCTCGCCCTGCCCGATGCCCACCGAGATCGTGTTGCCGGCATAGTACTTCTGGTGGTAGTTCTTCATCTCCCATTGCGTTGAAGGCATCATGCCCGCCATCTCGTTGGGCAGATCGATGCCGGTCTTCTGCGACAGCCCAAACGCCGTCGGCGTACTTGGCGATCGTGTCGATGCCCAGCCGCTGCGCCAGCGTGTAAAAGAACGTGTCGCACGACAAGGGAATGGCCTTCATGAATGTCGAGCATGCCGTGGTGTTGTCGCACTTGAAGAAGCGCCCGTAGAAGTCGCCGCCGCCCGCGCACATCACGTGCATGTTCTGCGCCACGCCTTCCTGCAGGCCGGCCGCCGACATGATGATCTTGAACGTCGATCCCGGCGCAAGCTGGTCCTGGATCGCCTTGTTCATCAGCGGATGGCGGGGTCGGTGATCAGCTTGTTCCAGTCGGCGCTCTTGATGCGCACCGCAAAAGCGTTGGGGTCGTAGCTGGGATGCGAGACCAGCGCCAGAATCTCGCCGTTGCGCGGATCCATGACGACGACGGCGCCGTTGTTGTCGCCCAGCGCCATCTCGGCCGCGCGCTGAATGTCGATGTCGATGGTGAGCCTCAGGTCCTGCCCGGGCTTGGCGTGATGCGTGCCGAGAATAGCCCACCTCGCGCCCGTGGCTGTCGACAATCACGTCGCGCGATCCGTCCTGCCCGCGCAGCAGCTCGTCGTACGTCTCTTCCACGCCGGCCTTGCCCACCACATCGCCGGGCTCGTAAGCCGCATAGCGCGGCTGGTTCAGATCTTCTTCGCTCACTTCACCCACGTAGCCGATCAGGTGCGCCGCAAACCCATCGCGCGGATAAAGGCGGCGTTCCTCTTCGATCGTTTCCAGCTCCGGCAATTCATTGCGGTGCGCCTCAACAAACGCCTGTTCGTCGGCCGTGATGTCCTGCTTGATGGGGATGGGCTGGTAGCCCGGCGCCGCGCGATAGTGCCGCAGCGTGGCCTTGAGCTGGTCGAGGTCCAGGTGCAGCCCCTGCGCGATCATGCGGCAGGTCCGCATCCAGCTGCTTGTTCTGCTCGCGGACCAGGAAGCACGAGACCGATGGGTAGTTGTCGACGATGAGGCGGTTCTCGCGGTCGAAGAGTTTGCCGCGCGGAGCGAGAATCGGCACCTTGCGAATGCGATTCTGTTGCGCCAGCTCGCGGAAGTTGCTCGCGCCCAGAACCTGCAGCCGCCAAACCCCGGCAGCCAGCGCCAGCATCATCATCAAAATGCCGTACTGCACCGCCGTCGACTTGAAGGCGGAGAGCTTTTCGCCGCGATTACCTCTGTCCTGCGCCATGAATCACTCTCTATAAATTACGTCGAAATCCCATTTCCGAATCGTCTCTGTCCCTCAGTCCCTCAGTCCCCTAGTCCCCTAGTCCCTTAGTCTCAGTCCCTCAGTCCCTTAGTCCCTACTCTCTAACCTGGAACCTGTCGAGAGTAGGGAAGATGAACAACGCCATGATCGAATTTCCAACCGCCTGGATCAGCGTATTCGGCCAGTTCCAGGAAAACTCCATACCCAGCAGAAACCGGTAGATGAACAGGTAAATCGCACTGCAGAGCAAAGTCAGCCCGAAGTTGAGCATGACCCGGATGATCGTGTTCTGCACGTCAATCCGGATGCCGATCGATGCGGCCATGAAGCCCGCAATGGTCTTGGCGATCCCATTGATGCCGATCGGGCGTCCTGTAAGCGCGTCCTGAAAGATACCCATCACGCCGCCCAGCAACATGCCGCCGATGGGGCTGCGGCGAGCCAGCGCAAAGTAAATGGTGATGACCAGGGGAATGTCGAACCAGAACCGGCTGCCCATGATGCGAGGCAGCAGCGCCTGCGCCACCAGCGCCACCAGCATCACCACCAGGTACAGAGGCGCGGGGTAGCGGTGGATCTCCAGGTCCCGGCGCGAGTTGGCCATCATTACAGCCATCTATTGCTTCTCCTGCGGCTGCGGCTTCTGGCCCGGTTGACTCTGCGGCTTGGGCGTCGACTTGCTGGATGCATTCGAAACCGTTGCGCCGGAATTCGCTTGTGCCGGCTTCTTGGGTGGTGCCGCCTTGGGTGTTGCACCGGCACCAGGATTTGTCCCAGGATTTGTCCCGGATTGTCCAGTCGCCGGAGCAGCCTGTGGTGCATTGCTGCTGGCGCCCTGCGTAGCACTTCCAGGCGTAAACCGGTCAGGATGCTGCGGCGGAAGAATCTTGGGGACCACCGTGACGCCGCCTGACGCCGTCGCCCCATTGGCCGGAGTTGCCCCGTTTGCGCCCGGAGCGGCGCCATTGGCGTTCGCCGGCGGCGCATTGGGATCGGTCAGGCCCGGCAGCCGCTCCGCCATGATCTGCGACGCCTTCTGCTGGTCCGCCAGGGCTGCGGCCTCTGCGCTCTTCAAGTCCTGGCTCATGGCCAGATCCTTCATCTGCGAGTCAGAGAAGCGCGGCTGCGTCGAGGTGATCACCAGCACCTCGTCCAGGCTGTCGAGGTGCGCATCCGGCTTGATCACCACCTCGATGAACCCGTCGCGGTCGGGGTCGCGCCCCACCTTCTGCACCACGCCCACCGGCAATCCTCGGGGAAAGATCTGGTCGCCGCCGGCAGTCAACACCCTCTCACCCGGTTTAATGCGCTGGTCGGCAAGAATATTCACAATCTGCGGCTGCCCAAAGGCGTTGCCGCGCAAAATGCCGCGGATCCTCGTCGACTCCAGGATCACGCCCGCGCCGCTGCTCTGGTCGTTAATGCAGAGAATCTGGGCCGTATGATCAAACACCTCGCGAATCTTGCCCACGATGCCGTCTGCCGTAATCACCGCCATGTCGCGGGCCAGCCCATCGTCCTTACCCTTGTTGATGTAAATCACCCGCGACTGGTCCGACCCGCTCGTGCCCACCACCTGCGCAATGACCGTGGTGTAGAGGTACTTCTGCTGAAATCCCTGCAGCTGCCTCCAGCCGCTGCGCCCTGCCGGGCGTCTTCCAGCAGCTGCGCCTGCTCCAGCCTGAGCCGGTCCACGGTGGCCTGCAGGTCCTTGTTTTCCTGGCGAACGTGGAGCAGGTCGATGTAGTTCGACCAGATGCTGCCCACGCCGGTCTTTGACGTCTGAACGCGCGTTCCGGCGGCGAGACCACCCAGTTGGCCCAGATCCGCAGCAGCCGGACTCCCGAACCATCCCCCGCGTCAAAGGTCATGCGACCGGCAGCCGTGCGGCGCACCTGCATGGCGAGCCCGATGATCTGCCCCAGCAGCAGGGCAAGCAGCACCAACCAGTTTCGATAGCGGACGAAGAACGATTCCATGGGCGTTAAGGGACTGGGGACTAGGGGCTAGGGACTAGGGCGATTGCCATCAATCTTGGTTCAAGCATGCTAAGGCTGGCTGACCCGAATCTAGTCCCTGTCCCCAGTCCCTAGCCCCTGCCTTTAATCAATCTTGATCTTGCGCAGCAGGCGGAAGTCGGACAGCATTTTGCCGGTTCCCAGCACCACTGAAGCCAGCGGATCGTCGGCGACCGACACCGGCAGGCCGGTTTCCTCGCGGATGCGCTTGTCCAGGTTCTTGATCAGCGCGCCGCCGCCGGTCAGCACGATGCCGCGATCGGAGATGTCGGCCGACAGCTCGGGCGGCGTCCGCTCCAGAGCCACGCGAATTGCATTCATGATCACCGCAATGCACTCGCCCAGCGCCTCGCGGATCTCGCTGTCGTCAATCGAGATGGTCTTGGGCACGCCCTCAATCAGGTTGCGGCCCTTGATCTCCATGTTCATAGGCTTGTCCAGCGGAAAAGCCGAGCCGATCTCCATCTTGATGTGCTCGGCGGTCCGTTCGCCGATCAGCAGGTTGTACTTGCGCTTGAGGTAGTTGGTAATGGCCTCGTCCATCTGGTTGCCGGCCATGCGCACCGACCGCGAGTAGACGATGCCGGACAGCGAGATGACCGCGATATCCGTGGTCCCGCCGCCGATGTCGACCACCATGTTGCCTGAGGGCTCGGTGATAGGCAGCCCCGCGCCGATGGCCGCCACCATCGCCTGCTCCACCAGGTAAACTTCGCTGGCCTTGGCGCGATACGCCGAATCCTCAACCGCGCGCTTTTCCACCTGCGTAATCTCAGAAGGCACGCCGATCACGATCCGCGGATGCACCAGCATCTTGCGGTTGTGCGCCTTCTGGATGAAGTAGTTCAGCATCTTCTCCGTGACCTTGAAGTCGGCGATCACGCCGTCCTTCATCGGCTTGATGGCCACGATGTTGCCGGGCGTGCGTCCCAGCATCTCCTTGGCCTCCTTGCCCACGGCTTCCACCTCGCCGGTGTTCTTGTTAATGGCGACGATCGAGGGCTCGTTGACCACGATGCCCTTGCCGGCCGCATAGACCAGCGTGTTGGCGGTACCGAGATCTATGGCCAGGTCGCTCGAAAACATGCTGAACAGGGAGCGAAGGCCGTGCGTGCGCGAGGTGCGCGAGGGATAGCCATTGAGAGACATAGGGGAGCTTGCTTCTACCTCAAAAATATTTCTACGGCTTGGGCGGATGCCTTTACGAGAGCGCGGGCAGGGGCGATAGAGCATGCCGGTGCGGTAAACTCAACTGTCTGCCGTGCCTACAGCATACCGCAAATTCGTGCCGGTAGAGTGAGGTACAGCACTCATGTTGCCTAGTGTTGTTCCCAGGTTGTAGCCCCGATTCGCTTTACCCTGATCACTGCACCCACTTCTGATCACTGACCACTGATCACTGACCCCTGTCGTTTGAGGTTTCCCATGTCGCACAAGACCTACCATAACCTGATCGGCGGCGAGCACCGCCCCGCGCGCTCCGGCAAGACATTCCTGAATCTCAACCCCGCAGACCACTCCGACATCGTCGGCGAGTTTGCCGCTTCCAGCGCCGAAGACGTGGACGCCGCCGTTGCAGCCGCAAAGAAGGCCTATGCCACCTGGCGCCTCTTTCCCGCCCCCAAGCGCGCCGAGATCCTCTACCGCACCGGCCAGCTTCTCCAGGAACGCAAAGAGCAGTACGCCCGCGACATGACCCGCGAAATGGGCAAGGTCCTGGCCGAAACCCGCGGCGACGTGCAGGAGGCCATTGACGAAGCCTTCTACGTGGCCGGCGAAGGCCGCCGCCTCTTCGGCAAAACCACCCCCAGCGAGCTGCAGAACAAGTTCGCCATGAGCATCCGCATGCCCCTGGGCGTCGTCGGCATGATCACCCCGTGGAACTTCCCCATGGCCATCCCCTCGTGGAAGCTCTTTCCTGCGCTGGTGGCCGGCAACGCCTGCGTCATCAAGCCCGCAGAGGACACGCCGCTCTCCACCTTCAACCTGGTTCAGACCATGATCGACGCCGGCCTGCCCCCGGGCGTGGTCAATATTGTAACGGGCTTCGGTCCGGATGCCGGCGCGCCGCTGGTCGAGCATCCGCGACGTTCGCGCCATCAGCTTCACCGGCTCCAGCGAGATCGGCTCGCTCGTCGCCCAGCGCGCCGCCGCCAACTTCAAGCCTGTCTCCCTCGAGATGGGCGGCAAGAACGCCCAGATCGTCCTTGACGACGCCAACCTCGATCTCGCCCTCGACGGAGCCCTGTGGGGCGCCTTTGGCACCACCGGCCAGCGCTGCACCGCAACCAGCCGCATCCTCGTCCAGAAGGGAATCGCCAAAGCAGTTCACTGACCGCCTCGTCGAGCGCGCCCGCACGCTTGAAAGTCGGCAACGGCCTTCAGGACGGCATCGAAGTCGGTCCGCAGGTGAACGCGCAGCAGATCGAGACCTCGAAGAGCTACGTCGGCATTGCCAAGGGCGAAGGCGCGCAGCTCCTCGCCGGCGGCCAGCCGCTTACCGACGGCGACTTCGGCAAGGGAACGTTCTTTGCCCCCACCGTCTTCGCCGGCGTCGGCCCCGACATGCGCATCGCCCGCGAAGAGGTCTTCGGCCCGGTGGTCAGCGTGCTTCAGTTCGACACCTTCGAACAGGCCATCCAGATCGCCAACTCCATCGACTACGGCCTCTCCACCGCCCTCTACACCCGCGACGTGAACCGCGCCTTCGCCGCCATCCGCGACCTCGAAGCCGGCATCACCTACATCAACGCCCCCACCATCGGCGCGGAGGTGCATCTACCCTTCGGCGGCGTCAAGCAAACCGGCAACGGCCACCGCGAAGGCTCCGAAGCCATCGACTTCTACACCACCTGGAAAGCCGTCTACGTCGACTACAGCGACAAGCTGCAACGCGCCCAGATCGATAACGCGGAGTAGGCGACCGATGAAAAAGTTCTTCGGCGGGAAAGAGCGCTATGGTGACGACGACTTTCCCAGCGTGGTGCTCCTGTTGCGCGACCCAAAGTTTCCAACGACTGCAGACATGCTCCGCATTGCCAACGAATCGTGGGGAGCCGGTGGCTCAGTAGAACTGCTCGGAACACTGCGGGAAAGTGCCAGCTTCGTCTTTTCCCTCAAAACTGCGAAAGCGTCAACAACCATCTCGGTTCATACGCAACCGCAGCCGTATGGCGGTAGTGGAAGAGAACCGACAGAATTTCTGCAGCGTCCCTGGGACGAGCACAAGGCTTGGATGTCCATTGATCTCCCAAACGGAAGAAGCCGAAAACTGAGCACAGAAAAATCGCTTGGTTACGTTTACAAGGTGCTCTTGATTTTTGCCTTCAAATGTTGGAACCCGAATGTCCTGGCCGTCTTCTTCCCAGGCGAGGGAGTTACAATTCCCAATTTCGGCGAGTTAGCCGCCTGCATTCAGTGGGCGAGGCGAAGCGGGATGGACATGAGCTTCCTCGACTGAGTGCCATTTCCGAATCGATTCCGCGCTAGAATCTACCTATGACTCCGAACGCCCAGCGCCTTCTCGACGAAGCCCGTCAGCTCCCTCCCGAAGAGCGGCAGTGGATTGCTCAGTGCCTGCTCATCCAGTCGAATGAGGAAGCGTTCGCTGCGCTTGAGAAGGAGTACGGCGAGCCCGAGCCCGGCTACGATGAATGGGCGCGCGCTCACATCGAAGAGGCGCTCGCGGATACCTCTCCGGGATCCCGCATGAAACAAGTGATGAAGGAGATCGACGGGATCATTCGCGCAGCTAAAGAGAAGAAGCTGAAAGAGACGGCATGAACGTTATCTGGGTCGCAATGCAAGGCGCGATCTGAATCAGGCCATCTCTTACATCCTCGAAGACAGCGCTCAGACCGCAGAACTTGTTGCCCGCCGAATCCGCCTGGCTGCTAATCGACTTCAGAAAAATCCTCGATGTGGCCGTCCAGGCCGGGTAGCCGGTACTCGCGAACTGGTCGTCCAGAGAACGCCATACATTCTCGCCTACCGTGTGCTTCCGAAGAAAGTAGAAGTCATTGCAGTCATTCACTGCGCCCGCCGCTGGCCCGCCCGCTTCGATTAGCATTTGAAGAGTCATGGAAACCCCGTACGTTCCCAATCCCAATCGCTACGACTCCGCCACCTTCCGCCGCTGCGGCCGCTCCGGCATCGTCCTCCCGCCCATCTCCCTTGGCCTCTGGCAAAACTTCGGGGGCGCCGACGTCTTCGAGACCGGCCGCGCCATGATCCGCCGCGCCTTCGACCGCGGCATCACCCACATCGACCTCGCCAACAACTACGGCCCGCCCTACGGCTCCGCCGAAGAAAACTTCGGCGCTATTTTGCGCAAAGACTTCCGCGCCCTTCGCAACGAGCTCATCATCTCCACCAAGGCCGGCTGGGACATGTGGCCCGGCCCCTACGGCATCGGCGCCTCGCGCAAATACCTCCTGGCCTCGCTCGACGACAGCCTCCGCCGCATGGGCCTCGACTACGTCGACATCTTCTACGCCCACCGCCCCTGGTCCGACACGCCGCTGGAAGAAACCATGGGCGCGCTCGCCACCGCGGTGCATCAAGGCAAAGCCCTCTACGTCGGCATCTCCTCCTACAGCCCTGAGCGCACCCGCGCCGCCGCCGACATCCTCAAGAGCCTGGGTGTCCCGCTGCTCATCCACCAGCCCAGCTACTCCATGCTCAACCGCTGGATCGAAAAAGGCCTGCTCGACACGCTCGACGAACTCGGCGCCGGCTGCATCGGCTTCTCGCCTCTCGCGCAGGGTCTGCTCACCACCAAATACCTCAGCGGCGTGCCCGCAGACTCCCGAGCCGCGCTCGGCAACTCCTCCATGCTCAAGGAATTCCTCAACGACCAGAACATCGCCCACGTGCGCAAGCTCAATGAATTCGCCCAGCGCCGCGGCCAATCGCTCGCGCAAATGGCCATCGCCTGGGTCCTTCGCGACAAGCGCGTCACCTCCGCCCTCATCGGCGCGCGCAACGTCCAGCAGCTCGACGACTCCCTCGACGCCCTCAAGAACCTCAACTTCACTCCCGAAGAGCTCAAGGAAATCGACCAGCACGCCATCGACGTGGGCATCGACCTCTGGCGCTCCGCCCGCATGAACATGAACTGAACGTGCCCCCTTCAAACAAGTAAACGGCCGGAGCAAGCCGCTCCGGCCGTTCGTTTTGTCTTCTGTGATCTGTCGGCCGTTCTCTGTCCTACTGCTTTCTTTCCCGGCTCGGGTACTCATCGTCGGCTGCCGCACTCGCCTTCGCCGTCTTCACCGGCGCAGGCTCCTTCTCCTTGGCCGGCGGCGGCACCGTCTCCACCGGCAGATCCGGATGCTCATACGCGTACAGCTCGTTGAACAGATACTTGTACGTCGCATGCGATTGCCCGCGGAACTGCGGCTTGAATCCGAACAGCACAATGCGCCCCTTCCCATAAACCAGCTCCATCGCCGCGGCCTTCCCTTCAATCGCCTCGGGATGCAGCAGCAGCCCGCTCTCCAGCGGATTGGTCTCCTTGGGATACCGCGCCAGCACCGCGCCATGAAATCCTGCCGCCGGTGCGAACGCCGGCCCGCTCTGGAACATTACCACCGGCGACTCCGAAACGCCGTAATTCACCGGCAACTCCGCGTGTTCCAGGTTCAGCCGCAACAGGGCGCCCGAGCAGAAGAACTTGTCGCTCTTCGCTCCCTCAATCACGTTCTCCACCGGCAGCGAGAGCAGCGGGATCAACGTGCTGGCCGTCTTGTTCAGCGCAATCAGCGTGCCGCCCTCGCGCACAAATTCTCGAATGTTATTCAGTCCATCCTGACCGATGCCGCCCGAATACTGCCCCGGCACCACGCCGATCCCGAATCCCTCCATCAACTGCCGCGTCGAAAGATCCGGCAGCACAATCACGTCATAGCGGCTGCGCAAATTAGCCGAGCGAATGTCCGCGTTGTACAGGCTCTTCGGCTCAAATCCATAATTCTCCAGCACCCACCGCGTCCATCCCTCGTCAATCGACGGAGCCCACGGGCGATACAGCCCGATCCGCGCCTTCTTCAACGCCAGCGTATGCGCGGGCGCGGTCACAGCCTCCGCCGGCGCGGCATACTTCTTCGTCAGTTCCTCAATCTTTGTTCGCGCCACGCCGCCTATTACAAACGCGCCCTTCTCCATGCCCGCCGGCGTCTTCACCGCGTCCTGCGCCAGCGACACGGTCCCGCCCTCCCGCAAAACCGCATTCACCAGCTCGAACGATGCATTCACCCGATGGCTCACTGCAAATGTAGTACCCGCGCCGTCCACCCCCGCTGCCGGCGCTTCAGCCTTGTCGATCTTCGTCATCAAGCCGCGCTGCTCTGCCTGCAGCGGATCCGTCACAGCATCCACGTCCACGCCCATCTGCAGCGGCAGTGTCCACCCGGTCACGTCGTACGGCAGGTCAATTGACTTCGACGTCCCATTCTCCAGCGCATCCGGATACTTCTGCCGCTCGAACAGCTCCTTCGCCATTGCCGAAAACGGCTGGTCCATCGGGATCACCCACGATCCCGCCGGATAACTCACCCCATTCGCCTTGAAGCCATCCTTGCTCGCATACACATCCAGCCCGTTGTCGATCATCAACTGCGCCAGCAGCCCCGCCTCCGGCGTATCCGTCTGCCTGCTGCTGATCACATACGCAAACGGCGGCTCCGACCTGTAGTGCTCAATGTTGTCGCGCGCCGCCTGGTAACGGTTGTACAGCAGCGTCTCGCGATTCTTCGCGGCCAGGTCCAGCACACTCATCGACCCGCCCACCATGTAGTCCACCGCATCCTTCAAATGCCACCAGCCGCCCTCCCACGGCGTCGTGTACATGGTCAGCGCGCGCAGGTCCTGGTAGTTCTTCGGAAAGTCGTTCACGGTGTAAAAGTGCGGCGTCGCATATTCGTACAGCGCCGTCTCGGTGAAGAACGAAATCTCATTCCGGAACACGTGCGCCCAGTCCATAAAGCCCGCATACCAGTTATCGAAGCGCGACTCCGAGATTGCCCCCGGCATCTTGTGCGCGTTCAGATAAGCCGCCATGTTGGTCCCCACAACATTGAGCCAGCTGCGCACATAGGGGCTGATGTTGCTCGAGATAGGATCGGAGAATGGCGGTATCCAGATCCTCGCCGGGAACGGCGCCGTCTGATGCTGGCAGTAGAAGATCACCGGGCTGTACTCCAGCTGCGTCTTCGTCACCACCTGCTCTTCCTTCATGTTGAGCATGTAGCCGTCACGGTTGTTGTCGTGCCCCACGTACTCCTGGTAAAGCCACGGCAGCGGGCTCACTTCGTACTTCGTGCCCAGGTTCTTGCGATACCAGTGCACCACCATGTCCTGCCCATCGGGATTGAGCGTGGGCCACAACACCAGCACCACGTTTTCCAGAATCGCGTCCACCTCGGGATCGTCCTTGGCTGACAGCAGCTTGTACGCCAGAACCATGGTGTGCTGCGTGCCCGCCACCTCCGACGAGTGCAGCCCTCCATCAATGTGCACAATCACCCTCGACGTCCGTGCCAGCTCCCGCGCGGCATCGTCCGTCAGATCGGCCGCGTGCGCCATCCGCCCCGCAATCTGCTTGGTCTCATCCAGTTTGCTCAGGTTTGCCGCACTTGAGATCACCGCGATCTCAATGTCCTTGCCTTCCGTCGTCTTGCCCACCGTGAACATCTTCATCCGGCCCGCAGAAGCATCGGCCAGCGCATGGAAGTAGCGCACCGTATCTTCGTAATCGGCAAGATAAAAATCATCGCCGGGGGTATGCCCCAGCACCGACCCCGGGGTCGGAACTTGCGCTTTGGAGCGGCAGGGCAGCACAGCAAGACAAAGCAGAAGCAGGCAAAAAACACGAGCCTTCGATTTGAGCGACATCGGGTCTCCTCAAAAGCACTAACGAGCAGGCTTGAAAGAATGGTGTTCGAATCAGGAATAGAACTGGGAAGCTGTATAGCGTGTTTTCAAGACTACCGCACCCGGAGTCGCACGCATAGACCCATTGCGGCCGGGTTCGATGCTGCAGCTCGCTGTTCTACCATGGACGTTGCACCGAGTTGCCGGGTCCGAGGCCTGATGCAGTAGGATTCTCCCGGTTCGAGCGCAGTACAACGAGGCTTGGCAGGAGCAGATCGCGATGATCATCGGCGTCCCCAAAGAGATTAAGGACCACGAAGCGCGCGTTGGCGTAACCCCGGCAGGCGTAAAGTCACTCACCGAGGCCGGCCATAAGGTCCTCGTCGAAACCCACGCCGGCTCTCTGTCCAGCTTTCCTGACGCCGAGTACCAGGACGCCGGCGCCGAGATCGTCGGCGACGCCGGCTTCGTCTGGGGCAAATCCGAGATGGTGGTCAAGGTCAAGGAGCCCATCGAGCCCGAATACCCTTACTTCCGCGAAGGCCTGGTGCTCTTCACCTACCTGCACCTCGCTCCCATTCCCGGCCTCACTAACAAGCTTCTCGACTCCAAGGTCATCGGCATCGCCTACGAGACCGTTCGCGACCGCATCGGCACCCTGCCTCTGCTCACGCCTATGAGCGAAGTTGCCGGGCGGATGAGCGTCCAGGTCGGCGCATCGTATCTGGAAAAGGAAAAAGGCGGACGCGGCATCCTGCTCGGCGGCGTCCCCGGCGTTCCTCCCGCCCACGTCACCATCATCGGGGGCGGCGTGGTCGGCACCAACGCCGCCAAAATCGCGCTCGGCTTCGGCGCCAAGGTCACGCTCATCGACCTCAATCTGAACCGCCTTCGCGAAATCGATGACATCTTCGGCGGCCGCGTCTACACGCTTGCCTCCAACAGCTACAACCTCGCCCACGCCACCCGCGAAGCCGACCTCGTCATCGGCGGGGTGCTCATTCCCGGCGCCACCGCGCCCAAGCTCGTCACCAAGTCCATGGTCGCGCACATGAAGAAAGGCGCGGTCATCGTCGACGTGGCCATCGACCAGGGCGGATGCGTCGAGACCGCCCGCCCCACCTCGCACTCTAATCCCAGCTACACGGTCGATGGGGTCGTTCACTACTGTGTCACCAACATGCCCGGCGCGGTGCCCCACACCTCCACGCTGGCGCTCACCAACGCCACGTTCCCCTACTTGATGCGACTCGCAAACCTCGGCGCGCGCGAGGCTCTCAGGCGCGATCCAGGTTTGGCAGAAGGCCTCAATACCTGGCTCGGCGATCTCACTCATCGCGGCGTTGCCGAAAGCCAGCAGCGCGCATGGATCCCCGCAACCCAGGTAATCAACTAAAGCCGCTCGAACCGCCTCCCAGCCTTCAGGCCGCATTCGCTGTTCCGTCACCTCCGGGTCCCTGATCCCTGATCCCTGTTGCCTGTTCCCTTCTATAATCCCCCCATGCCCTGGAATCCACGGCTCCGCCTGATCGTCCTGCTCGGCAGCGCCGTGATCCTCGTCTTCGCCTTTCTGGGCGCCCTCCAGGCCTTCAACACCTCCAACGTCACATTTCTGAATCCCGACACCTCCGGCGAAACCCTGGCCTTCACCGGCCTCACCGTCGTGCTCTTCCTCATGCTCATCGCCCTGCTGGTGCTGTTGCTGAGGAACCTGCTCAAGCTCTACGCCGACCAGGGAAGCCGCGCCCTCGGCGCACGACTGCGCAATCGCATGGTGCTGGGCGCGGTACTCATCGCCCTCACCCCCGCGGTCTTCATGTTCCTGTTCAGCTTCTTTCTCATGAACCGCACCATCGACCGCTGGTTCTCCCCCAACATGTCTGAGCTGCGCGAAGATTCCACCCGCGTGGTGCTCGAACTAGCGCAGTACGTGGCCGGCAACGCGCGCGGCGAGGCCGAATCCATCGCCGAGTCGGGCGCCGCCGATCGCGGCGGCCCCGAGCTTCAGAACATCTACACCGCCCACCGCATTACCCTCGACGGCGGATTCGTGGTCGTCTACTCCAAAGATCGCCGCGTCATCTCCACCTTTCAAGCGCCCCCCGATGCAACCGCGGTCAGCCTCATCCCCTGGCTACCCGACCGGAACGAACACGGCGAAAACGTCACGCCCATCCCACTCAGCGGCCCGCTCTATACCAATCTCTTCACCTCCGCGCAACGCAAAGACGTTCCCATCCTCCGCATTCCCGGCCAGGAGTACGCGCTTGGCATGGCCGTCAGCCCCCTCGGCAATGTCGTGGTGGCCGCGCTGCCCATGCCCCAGGGCCTGAGCCAGACCACCGCCCGCATCCGTAAAGGTGCGGACGAATACTGGGGTCTCTTCCGCCGCCGCCGCGAGGTCCGCTCCAGCTTCTTCCTTCTGCTCGCCCTCGTCACCGTCCTGGTCTTCTTCTCCAGCGTGTGGCTGGCCCTGTTCCTCTCCAAGCAGATCACCCGCCCGGTCGCCGCGCTGGCCGACGCCATGGACGAAATCGCCGACGGCAAATACGAGCAGCGCGTTGAACTCATTACCAACGGCGAGATGGCCGAGCTCGTGGGCGCCTTCAATCACATGGCGGCCGATCTTGAAAACAGCCGCCGCCTGGCCGAATCGTCCTCAGCTCAGCTCACAACCGCCAATCAGGCCCTCGAAGAACGCCGCCGCGAGCTCGAAACCATCCTTGAAACCATTCCCAGCGGCGTGGTCACACTCGACGCGGCGCGCAACGTGGTGCAGTCCAACCGCGCCTTCGCCACATTGATGGGCAATCACCCCGATGCCGATCTCCAGGGCCAGCCCTTCGACGCCCTGCTTCCCCCCGACTGCGCCGAAGAAGTGGCCACTGTCATCCGCCGCAGTCATCGCATGGGCGCGGCCTCCACTGAGATCGAGCTCCACCTCCGCGGCCGCAACGCCCACCTGGCCATCACCAGCGCCCGCCTCGGCCTCGCGCGCGGCAAGCAGGGAACCGTCCTCGTGGTTGAAGATACGTCTGAACTCCTCCGCGCCCAGCGCCAGCTCGCATGGAAAGAAGTCGCCCAGCGCGTTGCCCACGAGATCAAGAATCCACTCACTCCCATCGCGCTCTCCGCCGAGCGTATCGGCAAACACCTCGACCGCGCCCAGGCCGAATCGCCCAGCGTTATCCGCAAGTGCAGCGAGGTCATCCTCAGTTGCGTCAGCACGCTGCGCACGCTCGTCGACCAGTTCTCCGCGTTGGCGCAATTTCCCGCGCCGCAGCCGCGTCCCTGCGACATGAACCGCGTCGCCGACGAGGCGCTCGTTCTCTTTGCCGGCCGTCTCGACGGCATTACCGTCCAGCGCGAGCTCACGCCCAATCTTCCCCACGTGCTCGCCGATCCCGATGCCATCCGCCGCGCCCTGGCCAACATGATCGACAACGCCGCCGAGGCCATGCAGGGCAGCCTGCTGCGCGTCCTCTCCATCGGCAGCGCCCTAAGCGAAGACGGCGCCGCGGTCGAGGTCTGGATCGCCGACACCGGCCACGGACTTACCGACGAAATTCGCGAGCGCCTCTTTTTGCCCTTCTACTCCACCAAGCACCGCGGCACCGGCCTCGGCCTCTCCATTGCGGCCAAAATCGTGCAGGAGCATGGCGGCATCATCCGCGCTGAAAGCAACGTGCCCAAAGGCGCCCGCTTCCTGCTCCGCCTTCCGCTCATGGATCCTCCCGCCTTCCCGCCCCACGACGCAGAACAAACCGAGCCCTTGAGAGAAATGCGTTCATGAATCACGTCCTGGTCGTGGATGATGAAGCAGAGATCCGCACTTCCATCGAAGAGATCCTGCGCGAAGAGGGTTACGCCGTTGCCACCGCCGCCACAGCCGCCGAAGCCAAGGTCCTCGTCGAAGATGCGCCCTACGACGTTGTCCTCCTCGACATCTGGCTCCCCGATCGCGACGGCCTCGACGTCCTCCAGGAAATTCACCAGATGCCCCGCGAAACCCGCCCCGAGGTCGTCATCATCAGCGGCCACGGCACCATCGAAACCGCGGTAAAAGCCACCAAGCTCGGCGCCTACGACTTCCTCGAAAAGCCGCTCTCGCTCGACCGCACCCTCATCGTGCTCAAGAACGCCGTTGAAGCGCGCCGGATGCGCGTCGAAAACCTCGAGTTCAAGCGCCAGTTCAGCGTCAACTCCGTCCTCACCGGCGAAAGCGTGCCTCTCAAAGCCCTGCGCCAGCAGATCCGCCTCATGGCCCCCACCAACGGCCGCGTCCTCATCTATGGCGAATCCGGCACCGGCAAGGAACTCATCGCCCGCGCCATCCATGCCGAAAGCGAGCGCCGCGACCGCGTCTTCGTCGAACTCAATTGCGCCGCCATCCCTGAAGCCCACATCGAAGCCGAGCTCTTCGGCTACCGTCACGGCGCGATAGGCCAGGGCTTCAGCCCTGGCTCTCAAGGCGGCCCCCCAGAGCATCGCGGCACCCTCGAGCGCGCCGACGGCGGCACCCTCTTCCTCGACGAGGTCGGCGACATGAGCCTCAAAACCCAGGCCAAGGTCCTCAGCGCTCTCGACGACCAGCTCTTCACGCCGGTCGGCGGCACGCAGCCCCTGCGCGTCGACGTCCGCCTCATCGCCTCCACCAACAAGGACCTTGAAGAGGAGATCGCCAAGGGCAACTTCCGCGAAGATCTCTTCTACCGCCTCAACGTCGTCCCTTTCTTCGTGCCGCCGCTGCGCGAGCGCAAGCAGGACATCCCGTTCCTGGTGCGCGAATTCCTCTCCAGCTTCGGCCGCCAGTACGGCCGTCCCCGCATGGAGATCACCGAGGAAGCCCTCGACGCCCTCGCCCACTATCACTGGCCGGGCAACGTCCGCGAGCTCAAAAACGTCATCGAGCGCGTGCTCATCCTCAATCCCCGCGCCCTGCGCATCGAGCGCAAGCACCTGCCGCCGCTCACCCACAAGACCCGCACCACCGAAGAGTTCTCCACCCTCCAGCAGGCCCGCGACGCCTACGAGCGCGACTACATCCTCAAAAAAATCGAAGAAGCCCGCAACAACGTCAGCCGCGCCGCCGAACTCCTAGGCCTGGAGCGCAGCCATCTGTATCGCAAAATGAAAGCCCTCGGCATCAGCGTCCGCGAATAGCCGGCGCGATCTCGTTACAACAGGTCCGCGGCAGTCACGCCTTACAGGCTGCGGAAAAACTCTTCGAAAACGCACGAAGCGTCAGGGCACGCCTTACATGCTGCGAAAAGCACTTCAGGAAACGCACGAAGCGTCAGGGCACGCCTTACATGCTGCGAAAAGCACTTCAGGAAACGCACGAAGCGTCAGGGCACGCCTTCACAGGCTGCGAAAAGCACTTCAGGAAACGCACGAAGCGTCAGGGCACGCCTTACATGCTGCGAAAAGCACTTCAGGAAACGCACGAAGCGTCAGGGCACGACTTTAGTCGTGCCGCTCAAGACGAATAAATGCAATGGGCTTTAGCCCCTGAGGGACATCATCCCCACGGAATAAACAGAAATCCCTGCAAACTCAGCCGCACCAGAATCTGGATCGTTCTCTTTCGCAGGCTCCACAGCAACGCCACATGGTCTTCCCGCGCCTCTCCCCGCAACCGGCGGGCGTTGATAGCCTCGCGCCACAACAGAAACACCCGCATCGCCTCCCCCCGCACAAACGCGTTCCGCGGACCCGAACGGCTCTCGGCAACCAGCAGACAGCACCGCGCCAATTCAACGTCGGACAAACTCCAGTAATCGGGTACCCGGCTCGGCTGCTCAAATACGTACTCGACTAGCCCGCTGCTCACCGCCCGCACCCCTCCAGGGCAGCGCAGGGCTGGCCCTGGCCCTTTTATCGGAAACCTCCGCCAAGAGTTGAGCGGGAAAGACCGGGTGTCGCCGCCTGCGGGTGTATCTCGCCTGTCCGAAAGCGGACAGCCGTATCGGAAACGAACAGCGCATCCCCGCCCGATTCCGCGCAATTACAAATCTTGTGCTGTCGAATCAGGAGCATGCCGCCACTCAAACAAAACGGAGAACTGGCCGCCCGATTGCTCCAAACTCCGCGTATCGGTGTCACTTTCAGGAGGCAAGCCATGGCCTACTTCGAACGGATGCGTGACCAGATCTCCGGGGCATTCAGCCCAGACATAGTCAAACAACGGACCGCTGCCGGCTGGCAGATGGTCTCCATTGAGTGGCGGCGCGAGCTGCCCGACTCCGAAGCCCCCACCGAAGCCATGGCCGAGGAGATCCCCTTCGGCCTTCGCATCTCAGACGACTGCAAGCGCCTGGAGGTCGATCCCAACGAGAACAAGGTCCTGCTCCTCATGATGGACCTGCTCGCCCAGGACTTCTCCTACTCGAGCATCGTCAGCGACCTCAACGAGAAGGGCTACCGCACCCGCCAGGGCAAGCCCTGGTCCCGCGTCGCCGTCTTCAACATGATGCCCCGTCTCATTGAAGTCGGCCCGCGCATCTTCTCGAGCGACGAGTGGGAACAGCGCCGCGCCAAGCTGAGCAAACGCCAGCCCGTCGACTAGCCTATTCTGGAAGTGTGATCAGGCCGCTTCGCGTTGAGAGAGCGGCTTGATCTTCGCGCGCTTCTTCTTCGAAGCCACCCAGAGGTCGTATTGCGCCTGGAGGCGAAGCCAGAAATCGGCGTCCGTCTTGAAGGCTTCCGAAATCCGCAGTGCCATGTCGGCTGAGATTCCCGCCTTTCCATTCAGAATGCGGGATAGCGCAGGACGGGTCACACCGAGATGCTTGGCAACCTCAGTAACCGATCTGTTTTGGATGTGGTATGCCAACAGCCTGCCAGGATGGGACGGACTGTGCATGCGCATCGGAAACACCCTCGGATGACGGCATTTTCTGACGTCACGGTAGTGGTATTTTACCACCACACCAGGAAATCTATGCACGGCAGACACGCGTGAGGATGGAGTGAGGACGAGATCACTAGTGGTAATCCTGGTAGTCCACCAGAATCGCGTCTTCTCCTTCAAAACTGAAAGTCATTCTCCAGTTGCCGTTCACTTTGACGGCCCAATGACCGGCACGGTCACCTTTCAGCGCGTGAAGACCCCATCCCGGAAAATTCATCTGTTCCGGACCGGAAGCGGCGTTGAGGGCAGAGAGTTGATCCTTTAGTTTGGAGGCGTGTTTTGGCTGGATTCCTGCCTTCGAATTAGTACGGAAGAACTTTTCGATCCCCTTGTGGCGAAAGCTGCGGATCACGCAAGGATTGTATAGCGTAACGCCACGCTGCACATATCAAAACGCCTGCTGCTTCTGTATCGGCCCGATCGACCCGGATTATCCCCCCGGTTGCGGATCCACCCGTAAATCCACACCATCGGGCTGCAACTCCACCAACCGCGGCGCTCCCCCCAACGCCTCGCGCGACCAACGCCCCGCTCAGATATACCAATCCTTTAGGATCTCTCCATACAATGCTGGAGAAGGATCGCAATGAGCTCGATCACCCACGTTCAATCCCGATCGCTAAATCTCACAAGGCTCAAAGCCTGAGGCATGCTGATGGAAGAAGAAAATCGAGAGACACAGAACGTCGCCAAAAAGGCGTGGCCCGTGGTGATGAGCTGGGTGGGCGGAATCACTGCCCTGATTGGATTGTTCGTCAGCGTTCGAAGCGGCATCCTCTGGTTTGAAGACCATCAGAGGCACAAGGCTGAACTGCAATCGAAAATGGCGCTCGCCCAGGCTCAGGCTAGGCAGGGAGAGTACCAGGCCTCCATTCAAAGCAATGCCGACATTCTCAAAGAGGGGCCGCTCGATCGACCGGCCCTCGACCAGCAGCTCGACACGGCCATGCTTTGGCTTGAAAACTTTCATGTTGTTGCCCGGGAAGGTCAGGATGAGGACGAGGCTGCTGCGGCGGCATTGGATCAGATCATGCCCATCCTGGATTCCGGCCTTACCCGCAGCAAAGGTTCGCAGGCCGCCGACATTCAGGCGCACATTGGATGGGCCCATTGGCTCAACAAGCGGATCGCCGCCAGAGAGTTCGGCGACTTGGACGAACAAAACCTTCGCGCCGCATTGAAATTGGATCCCACCAATGTTTACGCCAATGCCATGCTGGGCGCCTGGATACTCCAGACAGGAGGCAGCGTTCCCGATGCCGCTCAGCACTTCAACACCGCCATCGCCACCGGCAAGGCGCGTCCCTTTGTTCGGAAGCTGCAATTCGGGGGCTTTGTCTATCTGGAGAAAAGAGGCGCACGCGGAGAAATCGTCAAGGCAGCGAATGACATGCGCAAGTCTGGTGAATCCCTGGATGAAGAGTACAAATCCCGGGCCTCGGGCTTTTGCTTTGATCCCTTCGGTCCAGATCATGAAGATCTCGTGGAATCCCTCTCCGCCGTTCCTCCGGATGACGCATGGAATACCTATCTCTGGCTCGACGACAACCCCGAGAATGCAGAAGCCCATCGACCGGCCCACGAATTTATCAAGGCGAATCTCCTCGAGCTTGCAGGCAAGCGAGAGGAAGCGCTGACCCAATACCGTGTTCTTCAAAAGGAAGTGAAGGACAGATCATTCACCATGAAGAGTGCACTCGATGCCGCGATCGCCAGACTCTCCCACAGCTAACATTGCGGATCACACTGACCCCTGATCCCTGTTCCCTGACCCCTGTTCCTTTCACTGCTTCACAATCGGCCCAATCGATCCCGGATTATCCCCCATCTGCGGATCCACCCGGAAATCCCACACCGTCGGGCTGATGTCCTGCGGCGACAATATCTCCACCAGCGCGTACTCCCCAATCACCAGTTGCTTCGCCGGCGTCAGCTTCAGCCAGTGCTTGCCCGGCATCACTTCCACCTTGGTCGGGATCACGTCTTCATCCTGCGAAACCGTCCCGTCGCGCCCAATCTTCAGCGACCCCACAATCCGCACCGCCCGCCGCTCGTCCACCTTCACAATCGCAAACCCCGACTGTGCCGAATGCGCTCCGTGCTTGCGGTTCGCTGCGTCCTTCGTGCCCCCGGTCTCCACCGTCACGGCATGCGACAGAACGTGCTCCGTACTGTCAGTCAAATTCAGCGACAAATAGATCTCCGGCTCGTTGATATGCAGATGCACCTTGGCGTGCGCCCCCGGCAGCTCGATCGCCGCCCGCGCCCCGGCCAGCGGATTCAGCGTGCTCAAACCATGATGCGTCTTGGCATCCACGGCCAGGTCGTTGGGCGCAAGCTCCACCAGCTCCGGAGTTCCCTCAAACGCGTCCAGCACAAAAACACTGTCCTCGTCCGGCAGCTCCAGCCCCTTGGCCACCTCCGGCATGCGCGCCGCCTCTTCGGTCCGCTCCGTCGCCTCTTCCTTGTCGATCGTCTCGGCCTCCTTCATGGCGTCCGAAGGATCCTCCGAGACCGTGTGATCCCGCTCCCATTTCCTGGTAGCGTCCCAATCCACCAGGTCGTTCGGCAGTTCCTCCCACTCCCCGCTTCGTTCCACGCTGATGTACCGCACCCGGTCGCCCGCAACCTCGTACTTGCGCACAATCTGGTAGGACCCGTCCTTCAAAATCAATCGGTGGTTCGCCTTGGGAGCCTCCGCCGCCGGAGCGGGCAGCTTCTTGGCGCTGGGATTCCTATCCTGCGCTGCCGCCGTGCCCGCAACCAACACCCCT
Organism: uncultured Acidobacteriota bacterium; assembly: GCA_963846375.1. Classification (GTDB taxonomy): domain Bacteria; phylum Acidobacteriota; class Terriglobia; order Terriglobales; family Acidobacteriaceae; genus Telmatobacter. Next base: position 80,317 of record CAWJVV010000019.1, on the reverse strand, counting down.
CCCAGCAGGCTCCCCAACAGGCCCGTTAACAACAGCCGCGCACAAAACAAAACCCTCATCCGTGACTCCCCGCCAAAGCAACACATTTTAGACGACCACCAGCCCAACCCGTCGCCCATTGCCCCTTTGTTACCATGTCCCATTGTCCCTCTGTCCCCTTGTCCCTCTCGTCCCTCGTCCCTCCCTAGCCCCTAGTCCCCAGTCCCTAGTTGTGAAGTTGCAATAGGTTGTCCATTCGATCCGGATCAGAGAAGCTGATGGTGACCAAACCGCAGTTTCCCAGAGGAGGACCGAATGGACTACCACCAGAATGCCCGACTGACGATCTACCGTCGAGAGCAGCTGGCCAGAAAAGTGATAGCCGAGGGCTGGACTCTGCAGAAGGCTGCGGCAGATTGCGGGGTGAGCGCCAAGACCGCGGCCAAGTGGGTGCGGCGTTATCGCGAGCAAGGCGCGGCCGGTCTCCTGGATCGCAGCTCGCGTCCCCACCGGCTGCGACGCCAGACCGCTTTTTCCTTAGTGGAAAAGGTTTTGCTTTTGCGCCGTCAGCGCCGCACCGGCTGCTCGATCGCCCGCGACACCGGCCTGAGCCGGGCCACGGTGAGCCGCATTCTCCGCCATCATCGGCTCAGCCGCATGCGCGATCTGCAACTGCCCCCGCCGGTGTTTCGCTACGAACACGCCGCGGCCGGAGATCTGCTGCACCTGGACATCAAGAAGCTGGGCCGCTTCACCGCTGCGGGGCATCGCGTCCATGGCGATCTGAGCCGCCGCACCCGCGGAGTAGGCTGGGACTACGTGCATGTGGCCATCGATGATCACTCCCGGATCGCCTTCTCGGCCATCTATCCCAATGAAAAGGGCGACGCGGCGGCGGCTTTTCTGCGTGCCGCGGTGGCCGAATATGCGCGGATGGGCATCGGCATCCGCCGCCTGCTCACCGATAACGGGCCGGCGTATCACTCCCGCACCTTCGCCAGGGCCTGTCGCGAGCTGGAAATCAAACACCGCTTCACCAGGCCCTACACCCCGCGTACCAATGGCAAGGCCGAACGCTTCATCCAGACTGCCTTGCGGGAATGGGCCTATGCGCGTGCTTACGACAGCTCCGATCAGCGCTCCCTACACTTACTGCCCTGGCTGCACCACTACAACTGGCACCGCCCCCACGCCGGCATTAACCTCAAAACCCCCATCAGCCGCTCCGGACTGCCTCGGAATAACCTGTTGACACTCCACACCTAGTCCCTTCGGTCACGCTTCTCGCAACCAGACCGTTCCCCCATGCGTCCAAACCTGTGTATCCTTAAGGTGGAGATACCTCTGCAAAAATTCAAGCAAACTCGAAGCAGATCGGTACTCGCCCCGGCCCGCTCTACGGTCGCGGCTACGATGCTCTGCCTCGTCTTGCTTGCTCTCCTCGCCGTCGTTCAGGTGGCGCATACCCCACCCCCTTGAAACCGACGCCGACCACTGCCCCCTTTGCATTGTTCTCCACACCGTTGTTCCTGTTGCAGTAACCACCGCCATCATCATTCTCATCTCCCTCGGCGCGCCCGCTCCCGACTCCGAGGAACGACCTGCCATCCGCTCCTGGAGCCCGTTCCTCTTCATCCGTCCTCCGCCCAGCGCCTGCTGAAGCGCGCCTCCCGTCTCCCTTTCGGCTTCACCTCCAATCCGCCCGCACGCTTTACCGGCGGATTTTGGCACATTCCCTCAGCCGCATCCTGAAGCCGAAATCCATAGTCGAGAGCGCGTCCGTTGCTCGATGCGGACCCGCGTCTGTTGGCCTTAGCCACAGGGGTCCGGCCCTCAGCACTTTCAGCCAAGCTATCCGGAGGCTTTCTCAATGTCGTTCCATCGCGGCCCTGCATCCCGCCGTCTTTCTCTCTTTGCCTTGGCAGCCCTCTTCATTGCGGCTCCAATCACTTCCCTCGCCCAGAGCGGCAATGCCGGCTCCATCAGCGGCACCGTCGCCGATCCCAGCGGCGCTCTCGTGCCCAACGCAGCCGTCGAAATCCTCAATCCCGTAAGTCAGTACACCCGCACCTCCATCTCTGATAAGTCAGGCAAGTTCAACTTCCCCAACGTTCCCTTCAACTCCTACCATCTCACCGTTACCGCACCCGGTTTCTCGCCTCACGTCCAGGACGTCGACGTCCGCTCCTCCGTCCCCGTCAACCTTTCCCTCGGACTGACGGTCACCAGCGCCAGCCAGACCGTGACCGTCGAATCCAACGCCGGCGATCTCGTCGAGAGCGACCCCACCTTCCACGTCGACGTCGACCGGGACCTCTTCATCAAGGTTCCACTCGAGAGCGTCTCCTCGTCGCTGAGCGCGCTCGTCACGCAGACCACCCCCGGAGTTTCCGCCGACTCCAACGGCCTCTTTCACGGCCTCGGCGATCACGCCTCCAACTCCTTCTCTGTCGATGGCCAATCCATCACCGACCAGCAAAGCAAAATCTTCTCCAACCAGCTTCCCTCCAACGCCGTTCAGTCCATCGAAGTCATTGACGGTGCGCCACCGGCGGAGTTCGGCGGCAAAACCAGCCTTGTCATCGTCGCCACCACCCGCTCCGGACAGGGCGTCACCCATCCCACCGGCTCCCTCACCGGCTCCTATGGCACCTTCGGTTCCTCCACCGCCTCCTTCGACCTGGGCTACGGCGGCCAGAACTGGGGCAACTTCCTTGAAGTAGACGGCCTCAACACCGGCCGCTTCCTCGATCCCCCAGAGTTCAGCGTCTTCCACGACAAGGGCAACGAGCAGAACACCTTCGACCGCGTCGACTACACCTTCTCCTCATCCGACTCGGCCCACCTCGACCTCAACTACAGCCGCTCCTGGTTCCAGAACCCGAACACCTACGACAACCTCAACGTCCAGAACATCGTCAACGGCGGCGCCAGCGCCAGCCCCGCCTTCGGCAACGTTGGCAATGCTGACCAACGATCCCAGATCCAGACCTTCAACATTACCCCCACCTGGACCCACATCATCAGTAACGAAGCCGTCGCCAACCTAATCCTCTGGGCGCGCAAGGACTTCTACCACTACTACCCCAGCGGCAATCCCCTCGCCGACCTCGGCCCACCCAGCCTCCAGACCGCCTCCATCGGCCAATACCGCACCCTCTTTGACGTCGGTGGCACCGCCAATCTCACCTGGACCCACGGCCATCACAACGTCAAGGCCGGCGCCGAGTACGACACCACCTTCGTCCGCGAGCACGATAACTTCGGCGTTGTCGACTCCGCCTATCCCCTCAGCGCCCCCTGCGACGACGCCAACGGCAACCCCTTGCCCGGCTACTCCGACCCCTCGCAGTGCACCGGTGCCATTGCCCCCAATCCCTTCTACGTTCCCACCCTCGCTCCCTACGACCTCACCCGCGGCGGCAGCTACTATCGCTTCCTGGGTCGCGGCGACATTAAGGTCACGGGCCTCTATCTCCAGGACCAGCTCAAACTCGGCGACTGGACCGCCAACCTCGGCATCCGCGGCGACCTCTACAATGGCTTCGTCGTCACCCGCCAACCGGAGCCCCGCGCCGGCCTCTCCTACAACATCAAGCCCTCCTCTACGGTGCTCGGCATCTCCTACGCCCGTACCCTCGAGACCCCCTTCAACGAGAACCTCGTCCTCTCCAGCCAGGGCTGCTCTGACACAGTGCTCGCGCCCATCCTCAGCTGCACCCCCGGCGTCTCCGGCACTCTCCAGCCCGGCTTCCGCAACGAGTTCCATGCCTCCGTTCAGCAGGCCTTCGGCAAGCACCTCGTCTTCAGCGGCGAGTACATCTGGAAGTACACCCACAACGGCTTCGACTTCGCCGTCCTCGGCAACACGCCCATCTTCTTCCCTGTCGATTGGCACAACGCCAAGATCCCCGGCTACGCCCTCCACGTCACCGTCCCTGAGTTCCATGGCTTCAGCGCCTACACTGTGATGTCCTCCGTCGCCGCCCGCTTCTTCCCGCCCCAGGTCGCCGGAGCCGGCGCCACCGTCGGCGCCACCGGCCTCCCCTTCCGCATCGACCACGACGAAAAGTTCAACCAGACCACCCACTTCCAGTACACGGTCGCGCATGCCAAATACCTCGATGGCATCTGGGGCGGCTTCAACTGGCGCTACGACAGCGGCCTCGTTGCCGGCTCAACCCCCTGCTACGGCATCACCGACCCCAACTCCCCCTGCGGGAACTCCACCACCACCATGCCCGACGGCGTAACCCCCGCCATCGCCATGGTCGATAACGTCGCCCCGCCCAGCCCCGCCACCAACAACCAGCCGATTCCTCTCACCGCCGACCAGGAGTTCGAAGCCGGCTTCACCTGCAACGGACAACGCGCCACCCCCACCAGCCCGCTGCCCTTCCTCTGCCCGGCCAACGAGTTCTCCTCCAATCTCATCAATGTGCCCCGCCCCAACGCCGGCGACAACGACCACAACCCTCAGCGCATTGCCCCCCGCAGCCTCTTCGATGTAACCGTGGGCAAAAACAACATCTTCCACGCCGACCATTACAAGACCGATCTCGACTTCACCGCCATCAACGTCACCGACAACTACGCCCTCTACAACTTCCTCTCCACCTTCAGCGGCACGCACTACGTAACCCCGCGCTCACTGACCGCAAAAGTCACCCTCAACTTCTAGCCACCGCCGATCGAAACAACGGACGCAGATGGCGGGTCATCCGTGGTGGTTCTCGTCCCTTACCGATACAGATCAGGGTGCCCCCGGTCCCTCGCACTTGGGGACCGGGGTTACTGGCAGAAAACTCCCTTCGGGTGGTAGGCCGGCGATTTCATCCCGGCATAAACAGGTGCAAAATCAATACGGGCTTTACAGGCTGCGGAAAAACTCTTCGGGAAGGCACGAAGCGTCAGGGCACGACTTTAGTTGTGCCGAATAAAGCGAACAAATTCAACGGGCTTTAGCCCCCTGAGGGGCCTTTCTCCACCCAGATTTCCAGGCAGGATTGACTTCTCCGCAGCATCTTTAGCCCCCGGGGCATGCTTTTCGGGCTTTCCCTTTGGATTGAGGACTCTTTCACCAGCCTGTTAATCCCCGGATCCAACCCGTCTGGTACTTTGGTTACTTTTTAGCCTGTTCAGCGGTCGTTTCCGAACCGCAATAAAAACAAGGGTTTGAAACCCTCCCCAAATCGCTCCAATTTCTTGTCAAGAGGGAAAAACGAGACGCCGCGGCACAATATGGGATTTGTCGCATAAATGCCTTGCAATCATAAACCTGCGCTTGCCAACTTTTTTGAGATTTCCACAGAAGCGTTGGTATTTAATTCGCGCAATGTGTCATGCTTGAAATAGCAGTTGAAAAGGCCCGTCCGGAATCCCGGTCGGGCCTTTTGCTTTCACCCATCAGAATTTCAAAGAAAGGAGCAAATACCGTGACGAACCCACCCGGACTCGTGACCGGTGATACAAATCACACTCAGCAAAAAACTGTCCGTAATGAGCTCAATCCACAAGGGATGTTCGTTTTTATTTTTTCGCGTTTAATGTGACATATCTCACCGATCAGGCCCGCTTGGTCGCATCCCGATCTATCTAGGTCTCCCGAGTTGCTTTCAGTTACCTGTCTTGAGATTGACGGCAGAACAACCTGGGCAGGAAGACGCGGCATCCATCGCTCCGAAGGCAATTGCATCAGTGAAAAGTTGGGGATAAACCCGACGGGAGATCAGAGATGTACTGGAGCAGAGGATTTGGGGCCGTGCTGGCATTGGCGCTTACGGGAGCGTGGGGATACGGGCAGGATGCGAGTCCTGTGCAGCCGCAGGCGCAGCAGCAGCCGAGCGAGGCGAGTCCGCAGCAGCCGACGGAGATCGATCATGGAGTGCCGTTGTACCGGATTCAAGTGGTGGCGCGGGATATTCCGGCGATTAACTACTTTCACCGCAGCGGGTCGACGCAGATTGGATTCAAGGGAACGGATCTGATGCCCGGCGCGCACGGCACGGCGAAGGTGGACAGCAAACTGGGACGGACGACGATTGACCTGGACCTGGAGGGACTGACGCCTGCGAATGGATTTGGGCCGGAGTATTTGACCTACGTGATATGGGCGGTGACACCGGAGGGCAGGCCGGTGCGGATCGGCGAGATACTGCCGTCGGGCGGGAAGGATCGCGTGAAGGACACCGTGACGACGGACATGCAGTCGTTCGGGTTGATTATCACGGCGGAGCCCTACTACGACGTGAGTCTTCCCAGCGACGTAGTGGTGATGCAGAACGTGGTGGATCCGAAGACCTCGGGCGTGATTGAGACGGTGAATGCGCACTACACGCTGTTGCCGCGCGGGGCCTATGCGGAGACGGCAGGACGGCACACTGTGCTGCATCCGATCACGCGGAACGGGCGTTCGCCGCTGGAGGTATATGAAGCGGAGAACGCGGTGCAGATTGCCGATGCGGCCGGAGCGGAGAAGTATGCCGCCGATACGATGGCGACGGCGAAGACGGCACTGATGAACGCCGAGCAGGCGGATGAGCACAAGCGGGACCGGAAGATGGTGATCACGTATGCGCGCGAGGCAGTGCAGAGCGCGGAGGACGCGCGGCTGATCACGATTCGGAAGATCAAGGCTGAGGACGAAGCCGCCGAGCGCAAGGCGCGGGAGGACGCGGAGGCTGCGGCGCAGGCATCGAAGGCGGAGGCGGAGCGCCAGGCGGCCCAACGCGCTCAAGCGGACGCAGCGGCGGAAGAGGCGCGGGCTCGCGCGGAGCAGGCGCGCGCTGATCGTGAGGCGGCGGAGCGGGCGGCGCAACAAGCGCAACTTCAGGCTCAGCAGGCCCAACAACAGCAACAGCTGGCGCAGCAGCAAACGGCGGCTGCCCAGCAGCAAGAGGCACAGATGCGCGAGCGTTTGAAGGACCAGCTGAACCAGGTCTTGCAGACGCGCGAGACGGCACGCGGGCTGATTGTGAACATGTCGGATGTGCTATTCGATTTCAACAAGTACACGCTGAAGCCTGAGGCCCGCGAGAAGCTGGCCAAGGTATCGGGAATTCTGCTGGCGTATCCGGGATTGAAGATGCAGGTGGAGGGATACACGGACAATATCGGGTCGGATGAGTACAACCAGAAGCTGTCAGAGGAGCGCGCGGATACGGTGCGCGGGTACCTTGTGCAGCAAGGCGTGCAGGATAACAACATCACGGCGCAAGGGTACGGCAAGACGCGTCCGATTGCGGACAACTCGACGAACTCTGGCAGGGCGCAGAACCGGCGGGTGGAGATGGTGGTGTCGGGCGAGTCTATTGGGGTAGGAGAAACTGCGCCCGGCGCAGCGGAAGGAACGCAGCCGGGTGTACCGAATGGGCCGGCGCCGCAGCCCGACCGCGCACGCCGCGCGGCCGCAACCATAAGACGTAATGGCAAGAGGTCGAGGTGGAATGAAAGGGCTGCTCTTTGGAGCGGCCCTTTTGTTTATTCGCCGGGGAAGCGAACGCCGAGCGCAGTGCGGGCCTTGTGGAGCAGGTGTGCCATGGCGAGCGAGAGGGCGTGGGGGATCTCGGGACTTTCGAGGCGGCCAGTGCGGATGAGATCGCAGAAGTGAGCGGTCTCGTAGTTGAAGCCGCCGTGCAGGAAGGGCTCGTCCAGGATCACTTCCCGGAGAACCTCACGGCCGTTCAGGTAGTGGATGGTGGCGCGGACGGGGTTCCACCAGTTGGCGTGGATGCGGACATAGCCGCCCGGCGCACAGAGCATAGCGTCGCCGTGGCTGAGGAGGTCGAGGCCGGTATGCAGTTGGGCCATGCCGCGCTCGTGCTCGGTTTGGAATGCGGCGAAGTTATCGACACCGGCTGGGCTGAGGCGGCCCATGGCCTGTACGCGTTTGAGGGGGCCGAGCCAGTCGAGGGCGAGAAATGCCGGATAGGGGCCGATGCCGAGGATGCCGCCGCCGCCGAGGTCGCGGAAGTGGAGCGGGTAGTCGGGGGCGAGGCTGGAGTCGCTGTGGCCGGCGCGCACGAATCCGATGGGGCCGATGGGGTCGGCGACGAGATGCTGGCGCAGTTTGCGATAGAGGGGGAAGAATGGGGGCTTCATGGCCTCCATGAATAGGAGTTGGTGGCGGCGGGCGGCGGCGAGAATGTCTTCGAGCTGAGCGACGTTGAGAGCGGCAGGTTTTTCGCACATCACGTGCTTGCCGGCGTTGAGTGCGGCGATGCAGAAGGCCGCGTGGGTGTCAGGGTGGGTGGCGACGTAGACGGCGTCGATGGGCGAGGCGAGAAGGTTGTCGAGGGTTGGGGCTGTGACTGGGAACCGCGAAGCGCTCGGCGTAAGCTCGGGCGCGATCGGGGTTGCGGCCCCAGATTGCGGTGAGACTGGAGTGCGGAACGCCGGCGAGTCCTTGCGCGAAACGTGCGCCGGCACGGCCTGGGCCGATGACGCCCCAGCGGATGATGTGCGGATCAGAACTCACCGGAGCAGATCTTCGAGGGTTGTGCTGAGACTGGTTTTGTCGTCGCGGTATTTGACGATGACAGCGGCGTAGAGGCTGAGGCCCCAGGCCTGGCTGTTTGGGTGGCCTTTGCCGGGTTTCACGGGGCGCGAGCCGGGGACGACGACCGCGTTGGGAGGGATGATGAGAGGCTGATCGTCGCCGGAGCGTAGCACGTTGCCCTGCGCGAGATCGAAGACGGGCGTTCCGCGGGTGAGGATAGTGCCGGCGGCGAGCACGGCGCCGCTGCGAACGATGGTGCCTTCGTAGACTCCGCAGTTGCCGCCGATCAACACATCGTCTTCGATGATGACGGGGCTGGCGTTGACGGGTTCAAGAACGCCGCCGATCTGGGCAGCGGCGCTGAGGTGCACGCGTTTGCCGATTTGGGCGCAGGAACCGACCAGGGCATGGGAGTCGACCATGGTGCCTTCATCGACCCAGGAGCCGGTGTTGATGTACATGGGCGGCATGCAGACGACGCCGCGGGCGAGATAAGCGCCTGCGCGGATGGAAGATCCGCCGGGAACGACGCGGACTCCGTCACCGGACTGGATGCGGCGCGCGGGGAAGGTGCTTTTGTCGACGAAGGAGAAAGCGGCGGAGGGGATATCCTCAAGCACGCCCAGGCGGAAGCCGAGGAGGATTCCTTGCTTCACCCAGACATTCACCTTCCAGCCGGTGAGAGAGGCGGGATCGGGAGAGGCGGCGCGAATCTCTCCGCGTTCGAGTGCATTGCGGAACGCAAGGAATACATCGAGCGCTGCCTGGTCGCCGATGGCATTCGGACCCGCGGCGAAGTACTGCTCAATCAAGGACTGCAACTGAGAGGGGTTCATTCTTCCTGAGTCTATCAATCGACGGGAGGCAGGCTACTGCGGAAGAGGGATGGGATGAAAACGTTGTCAGCAGAAACACAAAGCCGGAGGTTATGCAAAACGCTGATGCATAACCTCCGGCTGTCGACGGGATAAGATTTCAGGCTGCGGGACGGCTTTGCGAATGCGGACGCGCGGGAGCCCCAACGGAAACGGGCTGCAGCCGGAAGGAGTTGCCTCCCGCGGGAATCATCGCCAGCGGGACGGGGGTACGGCCGCGACTGGTGTGCATGTGCTTGGACTCAAGCCATGCGCACAGCCGCGGGTCATAAATTTCGGGCTGACCCTGCCAGAAATCGGGGGCCAGTCCACATTGGATCGTAAGGTGATCCAACTGCAGTTCGATGGTGGAAACGTTCTTCGGGAAATAGCGGCGCACGTTGTCTGAGCCGACGTGCAGTCCGGAGAGACCCCGACCTTTGCTTTGTGCTTTGACTACCATAGACACCTGCTCTTCAGCACGGGTGAGATTCAGTTTAGGGAGAGAAGCAAGACAAACCACAAGCCGGTGAGTCGGAATGCGCCAGGCGAATTCCGATCTGGAACTCATCGGATGGGCGCCCAGTTTGGGAAAGAGGCAGCTCTCCCAGACACGGAACCTACCCAGCTTGAGTCAACGTTGTTACCCTTACCGTCGTACTTGATGCAACCAATTTGAAAGAGGTTGCCGCCGGATCCATTTTTCTTAGCCAAGACTTGCTTATCTTGATGCTAAGAGCCGAAGGTTACACCTGCATGAAGTGCCGTGTTTTCCTGCGTGCTTTAAAGGATTTCTCTATAAGGGTTGTCGTTAGATTGGTACGACTTATTGAATTAAGTGTATCAAGAAATAACTATCTTTGCCAGCGCGGATGCGACATCACTCTGCTGTCGTTTAGTAATTCGATTAAATAACGGGATTGCGAGCGTGCGCGCGGCTACTGATTCCGTAACGGGCAGCGATGCGCGCGATTTCGGGTGCTTGCGCCATGCGTGTTGCAGGTGAATGGGCGCAAAGTAGCGACCGGTTGCGATGCCCTGTGCCGCGAGTGCCGCTTGCACGCAGTCGCGATTGAGATGCGCGGGAAGACGCAACACGAATACGAACCAGCTGATGATGCAATTTAGTGTTGAGAAGGGCGGGAGCTCGAGGCCTTCTATGTTCGATAGCAGACAGAAATAGTGTTCGGCAGCGGCGGTGCGAAGTGCGAGCATTTCAGACAGGCGTGTAAGTTGCACACGGCCCAGAGCGCACGCGAGTTCGGAGAGGCGATAGTTATAACCGGGTTCGGCGTGATCGAGCCATCGTGTTCCGGCGCGGCCCTGGTTGCGCAGGGTGCGGAGGCGCGCGGCGTGATCTGTGGATCGCCCGAGCACCGCCCCGCCTTCGCCGGTGGTGAGCTGCTTGTTGGGATAGAAACCGAAGACCGACAAATCACCGAGCGTGCCTACTGGCCGGCCGTTATACGTGGCGCCAATGGCCTCACAGGCGTCTTCAAGGATGACCAGGTTATGCTGTTTGGCGATCGCACGAAGGCGGTCCATCTCTGCGGGAACGCCGAAGGTGTGGACGACGAGAATGGCTCGCGTGCGCTCCGTGATTGCTTCTTCGACGCGTTGCGGATCGAGGTTCAGGGTGACGCAATCGATGTCGGCAAAGACCGGAGAGGCTCCGACCTGGAGCACGGCGTTGGCCACCGCGATGAACGCAAATGAGGGCACGATGACTTCGTGACCCGGACCAATGCCGAGAGTGAGCAGAGCGATGTGCAAGCCCGCAGTGCCGGAGCTGACGGCGATGGCGTGAGGCATGCCGTGATACGCGGCAAGGGCGGACTCGAACGCGGGCAACTCGGGGCCGAGGCTGAGCTGGGGCGTTCGCAGAACGGCCGTGACCGCGTCGATCTCCGCTTGCGTGATATCGGGCGCCGAGAGGGGAATACGGAAGGTCATGATGGTGGGCTCGACTCAGACAGCAGGGTGGCGGGTTTTTTGATGAGCAGGCCTTCGAGCGAAACCTCAGCGAGAACACGGGCTATGGTTTCAGCGGCGGTTCCGTCCCCGTAGGGGTTCGCCATGCCGGCGAGCGAGCCGCGGAACGCGGAACCGTTTGCGCGGTGCAACGCGGGCAGGATTGCGGATGCCTCGGCAGGAACATCGATGATGTTGCGGGCGCGCTCGCGTCCTTGCTGGCGCATGCCAACGTTGACCACCGGCAGCGCGAAGGATGCTGCCTCCATGATGCCGCTCGACGAGTTGCCCACCATGGCGTCGACCTGACCGAGAAGGCTCCAGTAAGTGACGGCGTCGAGATTGACGAAGATGTGCGTGTTGGGGCGGATCTCCACGAGCGTCCGCGTTTTTTCGATAAGGGCGCGGCTGCCGGCATCGGTGTTGGGGTAGACGAAGATGAGCTGGCCGGAGTGCTGGGCGACGGCGGAGAAGAACGCATCGGCTTCAGCGTTGGTGTCGGTCAGGATGGTGACGGGATGCCATGCCGCGAGCACAGAAGGATGTTGCAGCGAGATGCCGAGCCGGGATTCGAGCGCGGCGCGATTGAGCAGAGTGGATCGGCGCAGATGATCGAGCGATGGCGCGCCGGCATGATGCACGCGCCACGGCTCTTCACCCATGGCGATGACACGGCTGCGTGCCGTTTCAGTGGACGTGAAGTGAATGTGAGCCAGCTTGGTGAGGGCGTTGCGGATGGCATCGTCGATGGCGCCCTGGCTGATTTCGCCGCCTTCGATGTGCGCTATGGGAATGCGCAGAGCGCAGGCGACGGCTGCGGGTGCGAGCATCTCGTAGCGGTCAGCGATGAGCAGCAGGATGTCGGGACGATTGGAGCCGAGTGCGTCGGCGAGTCCGAGCATGGCGACGCCAATGGTTTTGGCCATGCCGATGTCCGTGTCGGAACTGAGCAGACATTCGATGCGGCCGCAAATGGGAAACCCGTCGGACTCGATTTCGCGAATGGTGGAGCCGAACTCCGGCGCGAGGTGCGGACCCATGACCCAAACGCCGAGATCGATGGCCGGATGCGCGGCAAGCTCGCGCAGTGGCCAGTAGAGATGGCTGTAGTCAGCCCGCGAGGTGGTAACGACGCCGATGCGACGCCGCGAGGCTCCGCTGCTGTTCATGAGGAGACCCGATGGGACGAGAGGGATTGCACTGTTGGGCTCGGCGAATAGTCAGGCACCAGAGCGCACAGCTCGGCGAGGGCGCCGGCGAGGTCGCGCGTGTCGACGGTGCTACGCAGCGTGGTTAGGCGGGTTTCGAGCTCGGTATCTGTAAGAACGGACGAGTGAATGGCAAAAAGCCCGAACTCGTTGGCGGGGAGCGGTGTTTCAGCAGTCGACCAGAAGCGCTCCGAATCTCTGTCGCCCGGACGCGTGCCGATGAAATCGACTTCGATCGCGTGTCCCGGAGTGAGCTCGCGAGCCATGAAATGCGCCAGGTCGGTGATGAAATGCGGACGGTCCAGCTCGGGGCGCGAGGAGCACTGGGCTCTCGGGTTCAGCGGCGGCGATGAGGAGCGTGTTCACCGCTTCGTCAATGGTGAGAAAGTAGCGGCGAGCGGCGGGATCGGTGACGGTGAGAGGCTTGCGGGTTTCGATTTGAAGAGCGAATGTTTCGGTGACGCTGCCGCGCGTCCCGAGCACGTTGCCGAGGCGGAGGACGATGCCCCCGGCGGCCAGGACGATGTGCTCTGCGACGCGCTTGGTGACGCCCATGACGGAAACGGGCTCAACCGCCTTGTCGGTGGAGAGCAGGATGACTCGCGCGCGATGGCCCTCGGCAGCTCGAACCAGCGAGAGAGTTCCGAAGACGTTGTTGGCAATTGCGGCGAGCGGTTGCTGCTCAAGTAGCGGAACGTGCTTGAAGGCGGCGGCATGAAAGACGAGCTGCGGCGCGTGCGTAGTGAACACTTCGTCGAGCAGGGTGCGGTCGGTCACGCTGCCCAGGATGGGAGTCATCAAGCCGGGAAGGCCGCTCTGATTCCAATCCTGCTGCAGGTTGTGGAGGCGGCTCTCGGAGCCATCGAGCAGGAGCAGCGACGAGGGGCCGAGGGACGGTGCTCGTTTAGACAGCGCCGAGCCGATGGAGCCGCCAGCGCCGGTTATGAGGATAGGCCTGCCGTAAAGGGAATCGAGGACGCTCAGCGGAGGAGAAGGTAAGCGAGGCCGGCCGAGAAAGGTACTCCAATCCAGTGCGCTGAGCGAGACGTTCACATTGAAAGTATAAGGGCAACGAGAATGTCAGGCCGGCGGCTTTGTTAGTCAAAGCACAGTGCTGCGGAGGTTGCGCCGCTCAAATACACTGGATGAGATCTTCAGGCCAATGCGAGAGACGAATCGCGCGGGAGTGGATGTGGGAAAGCGACGGATGAGAGTGGGCGTGCTGCTGGCGATGGCGATGCTGGCCGCGACGTGCGCGGCGGCCAAGGACAGTACGTATGAAGAGGCCGTGCGGCTGAATAATCGCGGCGTGGCGCTGATGGGACAGCAGTTCACTGATAAGGCGGCGGAGAGCTTTGCTGCCGCCATCAAGGCCGACCCGAAGCTGGCGCAGGCGTACGTGAACGATGGCATTGCTTTGCTCACGCTGCAGAAGCTGGATGAAGCCAAGGCGGCGCTCAAGCAGGGCATCGCGCTGGACGCGAAGAGCGCGCAGGGCTGGTACAACCTGGGCCTGGCGCAGCACGCCGGCAATGAACTGGATGATGCGCTGAAGAGCTTCGAGGAGGCGGTGAAGCTGGATCCGCAGGATGCGGATTCCTACTACTTCGAAGGCGTCTGCTTTTCAGAGATGAAGCAGTTCGACCAGGCGGTCGCGATTCTGAATAAGGCGCTCGAGGTGAATCCGCTGCATGCGTCGGCGGAGTTTGCGTTGGCGCGCGCGTTGCAGCGGTCGGGGCATACGCAGGAAGCCAAGGATCATTTCAAGCGGTTCCAGCACTTAACGAGCGCGAAGATCTCTTCGGCGATCGGGCTCGCGTATGGGGAGCAGGGGCACTATTCGACGGTGACTCCGATTGAACAGCACGAGAGCGCAAGCCGGGCCATGATTCCGGTGACGCTGCAGGCGAGCCCGATGGTTGCGGCTGCGTCGTCATCGAAGAGCGGATCGTTTACCGGGGGCGCGTGCATGCTGGACGTGACGGGTTCCGGCGCGATGGACTTGGTGCTGATGCAATCGGGGGAGCATGCGTTGGCGGTGTTACACCGCAACGCGAATGGCAGTTTCGAAAGCGTGGACGTGGATGCGGCGAGGCTCAAGGTCTCCGGGCACGGCGTGGCTTGTGCGGTGGGCGATTACGACGGCGATGGTTTGAACGATCTGGCCGTGGCGCTCGAGGACGGGCTGGTGCTGTTTCGCAACCTGGGCAAAGGCAAGTTTGAGAATGCGACTGCGGAGGCGGGGCTGGCGGCGCGCAACCGGCCGTCGGGTCTCACGTTTGTAGACTTCGATCATGATGGCGACTTGGATCTGCTGGTGACGGGGGCGGCGCTGAAGGCAGGCGATCTAGCCAATGTTTTGTGGCGAAACAACGGGAACAAGACCTTCAGCGAGTGGACAGAGCCAACGGGGCTGGGTGGAAGCGGGAAGACTGCAGCGGCGATTCTGACGGACTTCAACAACGACCGCGCGGTGGATTTGGCGATCACGGGAGACGGTCCGTCGCCGCTGATTTATGTGAATCCGCGCGAGGGCAAATATCCGACGCAGCCGCTCTATAACGACGCGAAATTGCCTGCGAGCGAGGGGATTGCGGTCCTGGACTACAACAAGGATGGCTGGATGGATATCGCCGTCACGCATGCGGGGGCGCCGGGGCTCACGCTGTGGCGCAATGTGGAAGCAGCTGACCACGTGAGCCGGCGGTTTGAGCGCGTCGCGCTTCCGCTGGATGGCGCGCTGCGGGGATGGGGTGTCACGCCGGTGGACATCGACAACGATGGCTGGATCGACCTGGCGGTGATTGTGGAGACTGCCGCGGGACCGCGCGTACGGGTTCTGCGCAATCGAGGGGATGGCGGGTTTGAGGATGTGAGCCGCGCCCTGGGGCTGGACAAAGTGGCGCTGAGCAATCCGCGAGGATCGATTGCCGCGGATGTGGATGGCGATGGCGCGGCCGACCTGATTGTGACGCAGCTGAATGCCCCGCCGGTGCTGCTGCACAACGTAGGAGCGAACAAGAATCACTTTGCGCGACTCGACCTGAGCGGATACGCGGACAACAAGACGGCTCTCGGTGTGAAGGTGGAGGTGTTCGCCAACGGGCATTGGCAAAAGTGGGAGTTGGCCGGAGCGGTGGGTTATCAGACGCAGGCCGCCGCCGCAGATTCTTGTGGGACTGGGACAGGCGGATGGGGTGGATTTGCTGCGCATTCTTTGGCCCACGGGCGTGCTGCAGGACGAAGTGGATCTGCCCAAGCTGGCCGATGGACGCGTGGTGATTCCCATGAAGGAGGCCGATCGCCGCGGAAGTTCATGCCCGGTGCTGTTTGCCTGGGACGGCACGCGCTACAAGCTCGTTACCGATGTGATTGGAGCGGCCGTAGTGGGACATTGGTTTACTCCCGAGCGGCGCAATATCCCAAATCCGGGCGAGTGGATCAAGGTGGATGGAGCGCAGGTTGCGCGCGTGAGCGGGAAGCTCAGCCTGCGATTTATGGAGCCGATGGAAGAGGTGAATTACATCGATCAGCTTCGTATGGTTGCTGTCGACCATCCGGCGAACGTCGAGGTGAATCCGGATGAGCGTTTCCTCGATGATCCGCCGTTTGCTTCGGGACGTGTGGTGGCCTCTGAGGGGGCGCGGCTCCCATTGCGTGCGTGGGACGGCGAGCAGCGCTACGTGACGGATGTTTTGAGCCGGCGCGATCATCAATTTGCCAGTGGATTCACGGCGACTCCTTACGACGGTTTTGCGAATCTGCATGCATTGACGCTGGATCTGGGCGATGTAAAGGCGGGTGCGCCGTTGCGGCTCTTGATGACGGGATACGTGAATTATTTCAGCGCGACATCGCTGTATGCAGCCTGGCAGGCGGGCATTAAGCCTATCTCACCGTATGTGGAAGCGCAGGAGCCCGATGGGACGTGGCAGCGCATCACGGGGGAGGCCGGATTTCCGGCGGGCCTGGAGCGCACGATCGTGGTGGACCTGACCGGCAAGTTGCCCGCAGGCGCCCGACCTCATCCGGCTGATGACGCAATCTCGAAATTTACTGGGACCAGGTGCTGGTGGATCAGAGCGACCATGCGGAGGCGCGCACGACAGAAGTACCGCTTGCGAATGCCACGCTGCATTTCCGCGGATATCCGAAGCAGATGGAAGGCACCAGTCCTGGCGATCTCGACTATGACTATAATCGCGTGAGCCTTACGGGGCCATTCCAGCATCAGCGCGGCAACTATACGCGCTATGGCGACGTGACGCCGTTGGTGAAAGGGATCGACGATCGCTTCGTCGATTTTTGGCAGCGGAGAAGAGATTGCCGCGGAGTTCGACGCGAGCGAAACTGCCCGCCCTGCCCGCGGAGTGGAAGCGCGATTATTTCTTCTATGCGAATGGATTTGTGAAAGACATGGACTGGTGGGATGCATCGCCGTTTACCGTGGCGCAGATGCCGTTCCATGGCATGAGCAAGTATCCCTATCCGCAAACCGAGTCGTTCCCCGATGATGCGGGAGCTCGAGCTATCAGTTGAACTGGAATGATCGCTTCGACTCGGGCGAGCCCGTGCGCTCGTATCGATTTGTGTATCGCGATCTGCCATCGAGCCCGGCTGACGACACGAATGCCGCCGGAGAGCAGCCGCAGTGAACGAATCAGAACTTGTGTTGCTTTCGGCAACACGGCAGTTGGAGATGCTGCGCAGGCGCGAAATCAGCGCCGTGGAACTGGCGGAAGCACACATCCGCCAGATCGAGCGGCTGAATCCGCAATTGAACGTTTTTGCGGATTTCGATGCCGAGCGGGTCCGTGCGCAGGCAAGAGATTTGGATGCAGTGCGCGGCGATCGCGCGGGCTCTTCACGGCCTGCCGATGACCATCAAGTCCTCGATTGCGACGGCGGGGTATCGATGCGAAATTGGCAGTGTGCTGAACAAAGGCGATATGCCGCGTGAAGATGCGGTCGTGGTGGCGCGTTTGCGTGCGGCTGGCGCGCTGATTCTGGGCACAACCAATTGTCCTGAGTTCCTGATGGCCTACGAGACGGCGAACCTGCTGCATGGCCGCACGAAAACCCATGGGACCTGGAACGCACGCCGGGCGGATCGAGCGGCGGCGAGTCCGCTGCTATTGCGGCGGGACTCGTGGCGGTGGACTTGGCACGATAGTGGTGGCTCGGTGCGCGTGCCGGCGCATTTCACCGGCATCTGCTCGCTCAAGCCGACGCCGGGGCGCATCCCCGGCCGCGGTCATCTGCCGCCATGTGTGGGCCGTTCTCGATTCTCGGCGCCATCGGCCCGATGGCGCGGACCATTGACGATGTCACGCTGCTCTTTCGCACGCTGTGCGGACAGGATCCCGACGATCCCGTGAGCCCTCCGCGTTGCTTTGCGGGACGCCGTCGCTGGATGAACTGCGCAGCAATAAGCATCGCCTTCTTTGAAGATGATGGGCTGGTTCCCGTCACTGCGGAGACGCGCGCTGCAGTGAACTGCGGCGGCGCAGACGCTTGCGCGATGCGGGTTTTCGCGTCGAGCCGTTCCGGCCGGGCACGCTTGAGCCGTTGCGCAAATTGTGGAGGAAGTTCTTCGTGCAGTGCGGAGCGCATGTTCTACGAGCCGGCAATTCGCGGCAAGCACGACGCATCTGAGCCCCATCTTTCAGGGAGTTTCTCGGCATTGCGCGAGTCTGCCGCCGCCGCTGACAGCCGTGGAACTGCTGAACGCGTGGGCCGAACTTGACCTGCTGCGGGAGAAAACGCTGGAAGAGATGCGCGACTTTCCCGTTCTGCTTGTGTCCGGTGGCCAGCATTCCCGCATTCCGGCATGGGGAGCGCACCTGGACCATCGATGGCAAGACCGTCGAGTACCTTGATGCGATGCGGTATACGCAATGGTTCAACGCGCTGGCCGCTCCTGCGGCCGTGGTTCCCGTGGGCGCGCTCGCCAGAGGGCTTCCCATCGGGGTGCAGATTGCCGGCGCGGCCGTTTGAAGACGAGATTGTGCTGGGAATCGCGGGCATCGTCGATGGGGCCTTCGGCTACAGGCCTCCGCCGCTGGCAAGGTCGCGGTAGTCTCTCGCTAAGTCAAGTTCATTCGTCACAGACAAATGTTCATTGCGCTGGCTAGAAACGAAGAGACAGGTGCGGCACGAAATGCCACTGCCCCTCCACCCTTTGGATGGAGGCACGGAGCGCGCCGCATGCGTAGCCTGACTCTTCCCCAGAACGGAGCGGGCAGGTGTGCGCGAAAGCTGGCAAGAACGTTTTGCCGATTCACCTGGAGTTCTTAAAAATGCGCGTTGCGACCAGACAGTTGTGCCGCGTGCGGGATTTCGAAATCGGCGGCGGCGACTTTATCACCATGGCCGGGCCGTGCTCGGTGGAGACCGAACCCCAGCTGATGACCACTGCGCATCATGTGCGCCGTGCGGGTGCGCGCATCCTTCGCGGAGGCGCCTTCAAGCCCCGCAGTTCTCCTTACGCATTTCAAGGTCATGGCCTGGAAGGACTGAAAATGCTGGCCCGAGCCCGCGAGGAGAGCGGGCTTCGCCATCGTGACGGAAGTGATGTCGGAGTGCGATGTTTCTTTGGTAGCCGCATACGCCGACATTCTTCAGATCGGCTCGCGCAACATGGAGAATTACGCGCTGCTTGAAGCAGCGGCGCGATCCGGCAGACCAATTCTGTTGAAACGCGGCATGGTGGCCACTATCGCCGATCTTCTGCGCTCGGCGCAGGTCATTCTCGACAATGGCAATCCCAACGTGATTCTTTGCGAGCGCGGCATCCGCACCTTCGAGACCGCCACTGCGCAACACGTTCGATGTGGCTGCGATCGCGCTGCTCAAGCAGATCTCGCATCTTCCCGTGATTGCCGATCCCAGCCACGCAGCGGGTTATCGCGACCTGGTTCCGGCGCTGGCGCGCATTGCCGTTGCGGCCGGCGCCGACGGCCTGCTGGTGGAAGTGCATCCCACACCCGGACAAGGCCTGGAGCGACGGCGGAGCAGTCTCTCAGACTTTGCCGAGTTCGACGACATGATGGCCTCCCTCGGTCCGTACCTCGCACTGCGTCAGCGAATGCCTGCAGGTGCGAAGACAATCGCCGAGACCGTGATGGAGGCCGTTGGATGATTCGGCCCTTGCAGGCAGCGAGTTCGCGGTTGCGGCGCTAGTGCTGGTGCTTTCCTTTGCGGATTCGTTTCTCCTTCGTCACACCGATCGACATCACCCCTGATCGTGACCGCCGCGCCCGTCTATGAGCCGCTCGCCGCACTGCGAGGCGGGGAGCGCTTTCCCAAGGGCGCGCAATTGCTGTTGGTGCGTGATGGGCAAGGCAACGCCGTTGCTCGAGGGATTTGCAGCCACCGCCGATGCCAATGTCTCTCGTTCGACGGAAATACGCTGCTGTTCGCCGGGAAGCAGGACGCTGCCGATCACTGGCAGATATGGGAACTCACGCTTGCCGATCGCTCGGTGCGAAAGGTGGTTGGCGGCGATTCACGACGCGATTCGCCCGTCGTACCTGCCCGGCGATCGCCTGGTGTATGCACGGCTGCACGGCGCACGGGTTCCGGTGGAGGCCGCGGCAGACTGACGGCTCCAGACGCGCTTGCCGCTTACGTACATGGCGGGCAGCGCGGTGCCGGAGACGTGCTGGCTGATGGACGCATTCTGTTTGAGGCAGGGTTCCCACTGGGATCGTCGCTCGATCCGGCGCCATCCCCGAGCTGTTCCTGGTGTATTCCGATGGCTCGGGCGTGGAGTCCTATCGCTGCGATCACGGTGCTCGCGCGTTGGGGCGGAAATACAGCTGGCTTCGGGCGACGTGGTCTTCACGCACGGAGCTCGGACTGGCGCGGTTTACTTCGCCACTCGCGACGGAGAGTCCCGTGGCCGCGCCGAAGGCCGAATACGCAGGCTCGATCGCCGAGACGGAATCGCACGCATGGCTGGTGAGTGCGCGGTTCGCGCCCGGGCAGCACTTTGCGCTCAAACTCTGGAAACCGGGAGCCGCAACGTTGCAGCGCTGCTGGTGCGCAAGGACAAGGATCTGGTCGAGCCGGTGTTGCTGGCGCCGCGTGACCGCCCGAATCGGCATCCCTGCGCGCTGCACCCATGGGACTATGCGAATTTGCTCGCGCTGATGCGCGCCTGTCGCGCGAGGAGATCTCGAAGGAAGCCCAACGTCGCGTGCGGCTGGAGACACTCGATGCGACACGGCAACGCAGTCGCAATGGGAACGGCGCCTGTTGAGAGCGATGGATCCTTTTTTGTGCAGGTGCCCGGCGACAAGCCGATTCGGTTCGCTCTTCTCGACGAGAAGGGCGCCATGATTCGCGCAGGAGCATGGCTGGTTCTGGATTCGCGGGGGGAGCAGCGCTATTTGCGTGGGATGCCATACCGGGCCGGAGCGTGCTTCGGAGAATCGCGTACCAGCGGTCTTGATGCGGACCACCGACCCTGTCGATCTGACCGGATCGAGTGATCGCGCTGTCGCGAGGCAAGCGACACTAGATGAGTCGACTACATGAGATTCGTTTGCTCACTTGCTCGGAGCGGTACTCACGGCCGAACTGCAATGGAAGTGCCGGTCGCAGACACCGGCGGTCAGAGGCAGCACTCGTGCACCAGCCGGTCGATTCGATTCGAAGATGCCACGCGACAAGTCCGGCATCGACTTCACGCATAGCTTCGGCTCGGCGCAGCTTGGGTTCGCTGCTCGAAGGCACGGGCGCTGGCTGCGTCTGGTTCGACTACAATAACGATGGGCTCCCTGATCTCTACGTTGTCAACGGCCGTCCGCTCGATGACTCGATGCATCCGTATCCGCTGAAGAGAAGCCCAACCCGCGCCGCACAATCATCTGTATCGCAACGACGGCGAACGGCCACTTTACCGATGTGACGGAGAAGTCGGGCCTCAATCCCGACATGTACTGCGATTGCGGTGGCCGCGGCCGACTTACGACAACGATGGCTTTGAAGATCTGCTGGTGACCGGCTACGGCAAATCGATCCTCTATCACAACGACGGCAGATGGCCACTTTACCGATGTGACGGAGAAGGCCGGCATCAAGGTCGACGGGTGGGCCATCAGTTCCACGTGGCTCGACTACGACAAGGATGGCTGCGTCGATCTCTTCGTGGGCCGCTACGTGAAATTCGATCCGAAATATCGCGCCTTACTACGCGGCCGATAATTATCCCGGACCGCTCGACTACGAAGGCGAAACGAACAAGCTCTTCCACAACAACTGCAACGGCACCTTTACCGACGTGACCGAAAAGTCCGGGATTGGGAGCCTTTGTTGGCCGCACCATGGGCGTTACTGCGGCGGACTTCGACGGCGATGGGTGGGACGACATCTATGTCGCCAACGATCGCACGGAGAACTTTCTCTTCCACAACAAGCATGACGGAACGTTCGAGGAAGTAGCGAACGACACGGGCACGGCCTTTGGGCAGAACGGCGAATCCACTTCTTCGATGGGACCTGTCTTTGCGGACTTCGAAAGTCGCGGACTACTCGACCTGTGGGTTACCGATGGCCACTATAACCGCTACTTGCGCAATACGGGGCAAGGGGTTTGACGACATCGGCGCGGCGAACGGTATATCGCAGGCGAATGCTCAGTATGTGAGTTGGGGAACGGGCATCTACGACTTCGATAACGATGGTCTCCTCGACATTCTGATCTTCCATGGGGGCCTGATTCACCTGATCCCGCAGGAGCACACGGTTTTCCGCGGGCTTGGTAACGGGCGATTTGCGGATGTTTCGCGCGATGCCGGGACTGGTGCTGAGCGTGCGTACCACGGCACGAGGCGCCTGCTTTGCCGACTACGACAACGACGGCAAAGTCGATGCCTTTGTTGTGAACCTCGGCGGAAGGGGCACGCTGGTTCATAACGTTTCGACAAACACCGGTCACTGGATTGCGATCAAGCTGACGGGGACGAAGAGCAATCGGGATGGCATTGGCGCAAAAGTTGAGGTATTTGCGGGAGAAAAGCACTGGACGGCGGAGCGTGTCGCCGGCTCCGGGTATTTGTCGCAGGACGATGGGCGGTTGCACTTTGGTCTCGGTTTGGCAACGGTCGTCGACAGCATCGTGATTCACTGGCCCGGCGGGACCGAGCAAAGGCTCGAGAAGATCAGATGCGGACCGCGTGATTGCCGTGGAGGAACCGCGGTGAGGCGCTGTCGACAAATTCGGCGTTGCGCCGCCGCTGTCGCCTTTGCGATGCTGACGATGGTCGCCGCGATGGGCAGCGACAACGGCGTTCGGGCCGCCGTCCGCGCGGCGCGAACGGGCGAGCATCTCAATTATGCGTCACCGGTCGAAATGCTGTTTTCTCCCGATGGCCGCGGTTGTTGTCCTCTGCCAGGGCAGCGATGAGGTACGGGTTCTGGACGCGTCAGAACCTTCGCCAATCAAAACGATTGCCGGTAGGACACATCCGCGCGGATTCTCGCTGTCTCGCATGACGGAGCCCGACTCTTTGTCGCCAACTCCTGGGACGATACCGTTTCGGTTATCGATTCGCACACTCTGAAGTGGTCGCAACGTGGCCGTCGGGCGCGGAACCCTCCGGCGTGGCCGAAGCCGCGACGGCAAACACCTCTTTGTGGCCAACCGCATTTCGAACGATGTGGCAGTGCTTGATGCGCAAACGGGCGAGGAACAGAAACGGCTTGCCGCCGGGCGTGGCGCCAGCTACATCACGCCTTCACCCGGTGGCGCACGGCTCTATGTCACGCACGTTTATCCGAATCCCGCCCGCGAAGACACTTCGGGCGGAAATCGCACTGCTCCACGAGTCGGAGATCACGGTAATCGATGCAGCCCGCGCGGTGGTTGTCGATCGCATCCCGCTGCTTAATGTTGCCCATGGCCTTCATGTGGCCTTCTCGAGCGATGGACGCCTTGGGGTCGCGGCAAGTCTTCATCCGAAGAATCTTGTTCCACTGCGCACATCTGGAGCACGGTGGCGCATTCGCCGACACGCATGACGCTCTTCGGGGCCGACGTGGGCAAGCCCGGTTGAAGTTCCGCTCGACGAATTGGAGCGCTATGCGGCGCGCCCATTTGGCGTTGCCATCGCCCCCGACAAATCGCAGCTCTATGTCACGCTGCGAGGGCTCCGAGATCGTCATCGTCATCGATGTTCACGCGTCTTTTGAGCTTCGCACACATGCACGCCGGCTCTTTGCGCGAGGATCTTGCCGCCAGCGCAAATTATGTGATCACGCGCATCGCCGTAGGACGCGATCCGCGCGGGTGGCATTCACTCGCGATGGCAGCAAGCTGCTCGTCGCCAACCGGCTCGACGATACCATCAGCGTCATCGACGCGCGCACCAATCGCGTGCATCGACCGTTCAACTCGAAGGGCCAGCAGATCTCAGCGCTCTTCGTCACGGAGAGCAGACCTTTTATACCGCGCGTTACTCCTTCCAGGGACAAATCGGCTGCGCCAACTGCCACATCGACTCCACCTTCGATGGCCTACGTGGGATCTGGAGCCGGACGGCTTCGGCCGCGACATCGTCGACAACCGCCTCCATCGAAGACCTGCATGGACACCGAGCCTTACAAGTGGAACGGCGGCAATCCCAATATGCCCACGGAGTGCGGCCCGCGCACGGAGAAGTACTTCTGGCGATCGGAAAACTACGACGATCTCACCTTGACCGATCTGGTCGTCTACATTCGCAGTCTGCCACGCCGCCCTAATCGATTGCGGCAACCGGACAGGAGCTGACCCCGGCCCAGGAACGCGGCCACGCGATCTTCAGTCGCACGACCGACAAGTTCGGCAAGCCAATCGCCGAGTCGAATCGTTGCTCCTACTGCCACAGCGGTCCCAAAGGCACCAGCCAGAAATCCTTCGACGTGGGTACGCGCAAAGCCACAGACAACAGCGGCCTGCTCGACACGCCGCAACTCACCAACATCGCGCTGACGGCTCCCTATCTGCACGATGGCTCGGCGCGCACGCTCGAGGAGATCTGGACAATCTTCAACCCGAGACAAGCACGGCCGCACCAACGATCTCAACAAAGATGAGCTGAACGACTTGATCGAATATCTGAGGACGCGATGAAGAAAGCTCTGAATCGTGCAGCCGCACTCGCATGTCTGCTGGCGCGCCGCCTCCGCGCGTTCGGCGCTCACGCCCAAGATGCCTCTCTATCGTTTC
The DNA here is from genome assembly GCA_963846375.1 of uncultured Acidobacteriota bacterium. Classification (GTDB taxonomy): domain Bacteria; phylum Acidobacteriota; class Terriglobia; order Terriglobales; family Acidobacteriaceae; genus Telmatobacter. The sequence goes on along the minus strand of CAWJVV010000019.1, from coordinate 55,594 downwards.
GAAAACTTCACCACTGCGAACGGCCTGCCCGACAACCATGTCTTCTCCGTCCTGGTTGACGGCGATCGCATTTGGGCGGGCACCGAGAACGGGCTTGCGGTTTACGAAAACCACGACTGGAAGACCTACACCACGACTGACGGACTGGCGCATCGCGCCGTGCTGTCGCTGGCTCTGGACAAACGCACCGGCGATGTCTGGGCCGGCACCATGGGCGGATTGAGCCGCATCTCCGGCGGCCGCATCGACACATTCACCCAGCTCAACTCGGGCTTGAGCAACGATGTGGTGTACGGCGTTTCGGTGGAAGGAGAAAATGTGTGGGTCGCCACAGCCGCGGGCGCCTGCCGTCTCGACCTGCACACCGGCCAGTGGTCGCTCTACAACGAACGCAATACCCCCATGGACGAGATCTGGGTATACGGTGTCCATGCCACGCCCAGGAAGGTCTACTTCGCCGTGTGGGGCAGCGGACTGCTCGAATACGACCAGAAAACCGCAAGTGGGATAAGTACGATGATCCCGACGGCGAAAACGAAATGGTCCTGTTCAAGGACCAGGGTCTGATTCACGAGATCGTCACGTCTGTCAGTTATGTGGACAATATTGTCTGGGCAGCCACCTATTTCGGCGACAGCCGATATGACGGCCGCTACTGGCATAACTTTCTGACCAAAGACAGCGGACTTCCTTCGAACTTCACCAACCAGGTGAAGGGTCTTGACGCCAATCGGGCCTGGTTCGGCACGGATAAAGGCCTGGCCTACTACGACGGCGTCAACTGGGCTGTCTACCGCACGTCCCTCACCACCGGCAAGCCGGAGATGACGGTTCGCGATGCGCAGGGAAAGGTGACCTCGGTAGCGGTTACCACGGCGCCTGCCCACAACTACGTTCTCGGAATCGATTTCCAAAGGAACGATATCTGGGTTGCGACCGCGAAGGGATTAAGTCATGGAATTCGGCAGCACGAAGCAAGATAAGGAGCAATCAAAAATGAGTACATTTGCAGAAATACTGGAGAGCATCGCGCGCGCACCCATACAAAAGCGCGCCATGACCAATCATGGCGTGCTCAATGAGGCCTATGCCTACGACAAGCCGAGTTCGTTCTCGCGCGGTATGCGCATCGACCTGAACGGCCTCACCATCCTGCTCATCTCGGGCACCGCCTCGATCGACGAGAACGGCCAGACCGTGCACGTGGGAGATTTCCGCGCGCAGCTTCGCCGCACCTACGACAACATCACCGGCCTGCTGGCGAGCGAAGGGTGCACCTGGCACGACATCGTTCGCACTACCTGCTACCTGCGCGATATCGACCGCGACTACGACGTGTTCAACGAAGAGCGCACGCAATTCTTCAAGGAGCAGGGTCTCGATCCGCTGCCCGCCTCCACCGGCATCCAGGCGCATCTTTGCCGACCTGAACTGCTGGTTGAGATCGAAGCCATCGCCATGTTCCGCACGGAGAGGGTCGACGGCAAGGAGTAAACCCGTGAAACGCAAGATTTGGTTGCTGGCTGCGTCAGGCATTGCCGCGGTGGCGGGTGTGGTGTGTGCGCCGGCGCAGGATGCCTCGTCAGGAAAGGCAGCGCATGTTTGCGAGTGTGGGGCGCATCCCCCAGGGCCTCCCCGCGACCGCGCAGTGACTCCTTATGCGGGCGAGCCGGCCGATATGAGCCCCTACGCGAAGTTCGCCGCGCCCTACGACCTGAACTACACGCACCCCAACATCTACGCGGGCGCCGGCCGTGACATTCCCGAGCCGAAGGACGTCACCGAGGTCCGCATTGGGTTCTTCGGCCCTATTGAGCACACACCCGAAGCCATCTTTGGCCAGCGCATGCTGCATGGCGCACAGCTTGCCGTAGAAGAAGCGAATGCCGGCGGCGGCTACGGGGGCAAGCCATTCCGCCTCATGCTTCACAACGACTACGACAATTGGCAGGCCGGTGCGGTCTACGGTGAAGACCGCCCCACCGATCCCACCATCTGGGGCTCGGCGTCCAACGAAGTCGTCAAGATGGTCTACGACGACCAGGACTGGGCCATCTTCGGCTCCATCAGCTCGGAGTCGACACACATCGCGCTGCGCGTCGCTCTGCGCGCGGAGATCCCCATCGTCAATTCGGCCTCAACCGACCCCACAATTCCTGAAACCTATATTCCCTGGTACTTCACCGATCTCCAGGACGACCGCGTGCAAAGTTACACGCTTGCCCGGCGCATCTACACGGAACTCGGCCTGAAGCGTGTAGCCATTCTTCGCATCAACAGCCGATACGGCCGGTTTGGCGTCATCAAGTTCCGCGACGCCTCCCGCCGGCTCGGTCATCCACCAGTGATCGAGCAGAAGTTTATGCCCGGCGACAGCGACTTCTCTCGGCAATTGAAGGTCATCCAGGGCTCTCGCGCAGACGCCATCGTGCTCTGGACCGACGAAATCCCGGCTGCCAATATTCTCAAGCAGATGCGCGCCCTGGGCATGAAGCAGCGCGTGTTCGGCTCCTATCGCACGCTTGGGCCGGAGCTTGTTGCCGAAGCCGGGACTGCGGCTGAAGGGTTCGAAGCTGTCTTTCCTTACGATCCCACGCGCAGCGATGCGCGCTGGCTGAGCTTCAATGAGAAGTTTGAAGCGCGCTTCCACGAAAAACCGGAGCAGTTCGCATCGCTGGCCTACGACGCGATGAACGCGCTGCTTGACTCCATCTGCAGGGCAGGGCTGAATCGCGCGCGGATTCACGATGCGCTGGCCAACATCGAAGCCTGGGATGGAGTCACGGGCAAGATGGTCTTCGATCCGAATCAGAAGAACGTGGCGCCCATGTACATCGGCACGGTGCATAACGCAACCATCAGCTACCGGCGCGTTCCAATGGACAAGGTCTTGCCGCCTGAAACCGCGGCCACAACGGGCACAGCGCAGCAGAACGCCGAACAGGCGCCATACGCACGCGTTGGCGAAGACGGAGTGAACTTCACGGGACCAACGACACCGGACCTTGCCGCAGATCATCTTGCTGTTGTCTTGTTCGGAAAGGACGCCGAGGCTGTCGCGAAGTCGCCAGAGTTGCAGAATGCGCTGGCGGCCTCCGGTCGCCGCTGGCAGCTGATTCCCGTGGCCAGCAATCAGAACTGGGGCGCTGCTTCCACCCAATTGGTGCATGCACTGATGGACCAGCATGCCCTCGCCATCATCGCTCTCGACCGCGATGCCGGGCACCTCGCTGTGCAACTTGCCCTCAAGGCGTTTGTTCCGGTTGTCGCTCTCAGTGGCGACCGGGCGCTCACCTCAACCAATGTTCCGTGGATCTTCCGTCTGCCTCCATCGACAAGGCCCTCGGCGGCAGTTGCACTGCTCTGCGATGCCGAGGCCCGCAGTGGACCCAATCCCGAACGCCTGCGCGACGTGCTGGCCTCCGGCACAGCGATTCAAGGCATGGCATTTCTGCCCAGCGGCGAACCGCACCCCTGAGAGAACCTGCGTCATGAAAAGAAGAAGGGCGGCCGCGACCGGCCGCCCTCCTTCTTTTCATGCGATGAGGTTTACGGGAGGTAGTAACGGAACGAGGTCCAGATCATGTTATCCGTTCCCTTGGCGCCGTTGCCCGGGTTGAGCGGCCCACCCCCGCCGGACCAGAGGTCCTTGCGGAAGTAGCTGTACTCGATGCCCTGACGAAGGCCGCCCTTGGGGCCCTTGTAAATGTAGTACCAGTAGCCCGCGGTGCCTTCCTGGATGTCCTTGGTCTGGTTACCGCAATTGGCCGGGGTGGAAGGATTGAAGCCGGTTCCGCCGCCACCGTATGCACCTGCGCCGCCGGTGCCCGGCAGAACTTCAGTGTTGCACCCGGACATGTTAGTGGTCCACGCGCCGTAACCTTCCTTGCCGCCGTTGTAGAGGTGGCGCAGTACCCCGTCGGTGCCCGCCATGAAATAGACCGTCAGGCGGGGATCCGGAGCGACTTCAACTGTGGCCAATGCGGAGTAATTTCGCAGCGGAGCGATCGTGCCATTGGGACGGAGAGTGATGTCGGCAATGGTGGATGACCCATAGCGACCGACGCCCTGGCCGTAGAGGCCCTTGATACCGAGGCTGACTTTCTTGCCGGCCAGAGGCCCGCGCAGGCTGCCGCCAAAACCTGCCGAACCGGTCGAATCGTTGTAAGCGAAGGAACTGTTGGCGGGAGCATTGGGATAGATGCGATCGCGCCAGAAACGGCCGATACCGAAGAGTTCCCAGTGCCCCCAGCCCGGTTCCACAGCTGCCTTCAGAATGAAATCCGGAGCCGGGTTCCACGAATAATTGGCGGTAGGGTTGTACAAACCGCCACTGTTGCCGGCGGCGCCAATCAGGACATTTGTCGGGAGTCCGGAGCCAGCCGGGTTCAGCGCTTCGGCGTTTTCAGCCGACAGTCCGAGGAAGAACTGCTTTGAGAACGCCTTGGTCACGCGGAAGCCGTACTGCCGCGCCCAAACAAAGCCCACGTTATATTGCGGGTCGATGTTGGCGGGAAGGATTTCGGTGCCGTTCGACAGGCCCTGCGTGGTCTCCGTCGCCAGCGACCACATCTGGCCGGCCGTGAAGGTCAAGCCGTTGTCCAATGCAGCCTGCGCCCAGAGTTGCCGTTGACGCATAACATAGCTGTTCGATTGGTTGTTGTTGGAGGTGATTCCGGTTCCAAGCCAGTCAGCCTCGTAGTAGCCGGTCATCGTGAAATGCTCATTCTTGCCGATGGCCTTCAGGGCGACGCGCGACTGGCGTCCGGTGCCCTGCCATTCGCTGATCTTGGCAGCATCGGCGGCATCCAGAGGTACGCCGTTGAACTGCGTGTTAATGTCGCCGCTGATCGCCCGGCTGCGGTACACAGTTTCCCCCGCGATGAAGCTGCCCGTTGGCGAAAGCGTGATGCCCTTGAAATGAATGACCTCGGGATTTTCGATCTCCTTTTTCACCTTAGAGGTCTCATCGGAGAGCGTATTAGCCAGCGACACCGAATTGGCCTGCAGATCCGTGACGGTCGTCTTCAGGGTGCTCACGGCCGATTGGTTCTCGGTGAGCGCCTGCGACTGGACGTCGGCCGCCGCCTGGGCCTTGGCCGCGGCAGCCTGGGCATCGGTTGCGGCCTGCTGTGCCTGTTTCAGCTGCGCGTCCTTGTTGGCCAGATCCGATTTCAATGAGTCGATCTGGGTTTGCATCTCCGTGCGCAGAGCCTGAATCTGCTCCTCCACCGTCGGGCCCTTCGGCTCCGCTTTCTTATGAACATGTTTCTTCGCGGGCGGTGTGGCATCGCTCGCATAGCCGTATGAGGCAACTGCGCAGACTGCCAGAATTGCTGCGGCAGCAGATCTGAATCTCGAGTTCATTGGGCCTCTCTCTTCTCCAAAATCCTTGCATGGTGAATGCACCCCCGGATGTAAGCCGCGTCGCGTCGCGCGATCAGCTTCGCCCTCCGTGAGCGCCATGAGCCCGGCAGCAACGCAACCGATGGTAGGCGCTGTTACGCACAGTGTATCCAGATCCGGGCAGACCTGCAGCCTGGGAAAAATCTCCCCGCAAACGCGGAGTATTCACCTGGCTGGTTCCGCTTCAAAGATTCTCAGAGCTGTGTGAATATTTGACGAATTTACATATTTTTAACACAGTTAAAAACGTGATAAGAAACACGTTTACCTCATCTTCGCCCTTAAATTACCACCCCAGCGCGGTCGTCAATCCCACGGCTTTTGGGTTGCACCTTCGCTAAGTAAATTAGCCAGAATTCGGTATGCACCGGGCACCAGTTCGGGCAGCTGCCGGTAGAGCGCATAAGCCACATAAACATAAGTTCCCTTGCCGGGATGCGCCACCAACAAGCCCCCCCGTTGTGGATCCTGCCCCGTGTCGGCGGTCTCGGTTAACGGCGTGTAGCCAGAATCCCAACTCTCCATGAACGAATGCCCCCGCTCTTCCACCCACCCGTCGAAGTCAGAAGGTGTAATCATGTTCGGGGACCTCAAAAGCGGGTTCGAGGTGTCCAGCAGCTTTACAGGTGCCTGCTCGTCGACCACCCGGTCCGGAATCCTGCCCAGGGTCAACGGGAGAGGCGCCGGAAAAGAGGAACTCTGGTACTGCACAACCAGCGTTCCGCCATTGCGAACGAATTGGTCCAGCCGAGGCTGGGCGGTGGTTAGCTCCGGCCGCGTCGAATACGCCCGGATGCCGATTGCAATCACGTTATAGGCGGACAGGTCGCCGCCGGAAAGATCTTCCTCGGAGAGCAGGTGCGGCGTCACCCCCATAGCCTCTATGGCCTCCGGAACCAGGTCACCCGGTCCCATTACGTATCCGATACGCAGGCCCGGAGCCAGCTTCACATCCACCTTGCGCGTCTTCAACTCGGCATCCTTGTAAATGTTGTACGGGCGCAGACCCGGATAGCCAACGCTCCGCCAACCGCTCGTGTACGACTTGTCCCCGGCCTTTGCCACCGCCTCGACGGAATACGCGCGTCCCGCACCATCCCCGTCCGGCGTCACGGAAAACTGGATCGGCTCCGTGTCGCCCTCGCTGGTTCGCTTGAAATGCGACTCCGCCGGCTCCGAGCGCCAGCCCTGCGGCAGTTTGAGACTGACCGTTCCCTCCGCCGCGCCCTGCGTGTGTACCGTGACCTTTACCGGAAGCGCGCCGCCATCCAGCGGCAGAATCCGCGCTTCCGGGGTTATGCTTACCCCTACCTCGGGCGTCACCACCAATGGCTCGTAGATGCCGCCATGCCCCGTGACCCGGCTCATCGTCTGAACCACCTCGCTTACCCGCACCGGCACGCCTTCGAAGGTGAATTCCACATTTGCTGCCAGCGGCCATGGCGCGAACGACCGCTCCCGCCACGCTTCGTTCGTCACGTCATAGTACGGCTGCTCAATCGTTGGCCTGGTGAAGAATGGCCGCGTCGCCTCGGCATTCGCAGCCGTCTTCACCTTGAACAGCACATCCGTCGCCGCGCTCGTTGGATCGGGTTCACCGCTCGTGCGCTCGCTGTGCCATGCATCGCCGCTGAAGCTCGCCAGTTCCACCTTCGCCAGCCGCGATTCCTTGCTGGCCTGCGACACATGCACGCGCAGCCGGAACTCCTCGCCCGGCGCCACGCTCCGCGGCATCTCATCGGCCGAACCGCCCCTCGGACCGAAACCTCCCGAACCGCCCCCTTCCCGCGCCCGGAATGCCACTACCTCCAGCCCCAGCAACTCCCTCAATGCGGTTTGAAACTCATCGATCTTCGCATCCAGCTCCAGCAGCAATCCCGCCTTGGCTTGCGCACTCAGCCCTCCATCCTCCGCAACTCGTTCGCGCAACTCCAGCGTCTGCTTGTAGATCGGCGCGAGTTTAAGCGCCGCCGTGATCGGAGCCAGTATCTTCGTTTCACTCGAAACGATTCTGATCTCGTCCTGGATCAACTTCAGTTGCGACGACAACCAGGCAGGCGCCGTAGGACCCGCGAGCTTGGTAAGCCCCTCAACCGTGCGATCGACGGCGACTCTGGGGTTGAAGAACAGATCGCCGCTCTCGGTGTGGTTCCCCTCGCGCTTGGCCTCCGGCGCCACCGCCCATAAGTGATAGCTGGTCGAAGCCGGTCCGCTCAGTGACGGGTTCGCCCCACCGTTTTGCGACTTCTGCTCGCCCCATCCCTGCCGTGCGATCTCCGCATAGCTCCGCCCCAGCATTGCGTCCAGCTTCCCCACCTGCATGGTTGCGTCGGTGCCGAGCGCCCCATGAACCACCTCGCCCGTTACATAATTCTTGAACTCCGCCGGCGCCCACTTGCCCGTCGCGTAGTCGAACATCCCTTTGTCCGTAACCGGCGCAAACGGCACCATGCTGTACACCGCCAGCGGTTGCCATGGCTTCAGCCCGTCCTTCAGCTGCTCCGGAAACACCTTGGGATCGCCTGCCGCCTTGAACACCTCCTGCGCAATCTCGCCCGACACTTGGTGCTGCCCATGCCCGTCGCTCACCGCGCCCACAAACGTGGCCACAATCACCTGCGGCCGCTCCCGCCTCACCGCCAGCACCGCATCGTAGAGCACGCGGTCGTGTCCCCAGCGCGCAAAGCTCTCCTCCTGCGTCTTTGAAAACCCGAAGTCCGCCTCCGTGCCCCACAACTGCTTTGCCCCGTAGAACTCGTCGGCCCTGAGCAGCTCGCTGGTCCGGATCACGCCGAGCTCGTCATAGGTGTCGCCGGTCATCACGTTCTGTCCGCCTTCCCCGCGCGTCAGCGTGAACAGAGTGCACCGAACGCCCAGCCCACGGCTGAGATAGGTCAGCAGGCCTCCATCCTCGTCATCGGGATGCGCCACGATCATCATCACGCTGGCCGTCGTGTTTAGCCTGCGCAGCGCCTGCTCCAGCGCGTTCTGACCGCGATCCTCCCCCAGCGGCAGCGCAATCGAAGTCGGCTCGTTGACCGACACCCTCGATGGATCCGGCGCCTGCGCCTGCAAACAACAATGCCCCGAGCCGGCAATCCAGAGCCCCGCCAGCATCCCCACGCAAACCATCCACCCCGCCGCAACCCGCACTCGACCCAAGCTGTATCTCATTCTCGTCAGTGTACAATCCGCGAGGGTGCGTTCATTTCCTCCATTTCCAAGATGATTCCGGCCTCAGACCCGCACAGCACGCCCCATCTCGAGCGCCGCATCGGCCTCCGCTCCGCCGTGCTCTTCAACATGCTTGAGATGATCGGCGTCGGACCCTTCATCACCCTCCCGCTGGTCATCGCCGCTGCCGGGTTTCGTCTCTCTCCCTGGGCTTGGGTCCTCGGCGCGGTCATTGCCGTCAACGACGGCCTGGTCTGGGCCGAACTCGGAGCCGCCCTTCCCCGCGCCGGAGGCTCCTACGCCTTCCTTCGCGAAATCTACGGCCCCGACCGCGCCGGTAACTGGCTCAGCTTCCTCTATGTATGGCAGCTCAGCTTCTCCGCCCCGCTCTCCATCGCCTCCGGCTGCATCGGCCTCTCCAGCTTCCTCGCCTGGTTCTGGCCCGGCCTTAATCAGCCGCCGTTTGCCTGGTTGCCCCAACTTCACTACGGCAACTTCGTCGCCTCCGCCACCTGCCTGCTGGTCACCGCGCTCCTCTACCGCAACCTCACCGCCGTCACCCGTCTTGCGTGGATGCTCTTCGCGGGCGTCCTTACCGCTGTCGCCGGCGTCATCGTCTCCGGCTTTGCCCAATCCGCCGCGCATGGCGGATGGCACATGCCCCCGTCGCCCGCTCTCTCCCTCAGTCTTGCCCTCGGCGGTCTCGCCCAGGCCACCCTCATCACCACCTACGACTATTGGGGCTACTACAACATCACCTTCCTCGGCAGCGAAGTCCGCCAACCCGAGCGCACCATCCCCCGCGCCATCCTGCTCTCCATCACCTTCGTCGTTGCGTTTTACGTGACCATGAACCTGGTGGCGCTCCCCGCCGTGCGCGACTTCGCCGGCCACGCCACTGCCGCCGCCTCCACCGCCGCCTCCCGCCTGCAACTGGTTGCCGATATAGCCGGGTCCGCATTTGGCCACTGGGCCGGCGCTCTCATGGCCGGCCTCGTCGTTTGGACGGCATTCGCCTCCGTCTTCTCCCTGCTCCTCGGCTACTCGCGCGTCCCGTACGCCGCTGCCCGCGACGGCAACTACTTCCGCTTCCTCGCTGCCGTCCATCCCAAGCACCGCATCCCGCACCGTTCGCTCGTCGCGCTCGGACTCGTCGCCTCGCTCTTCTGCTTTCTATCTCTGGCGCAGGTCATCACCTATCTGGTCGTCACCCGCATTTTGCTGCAATTTTTCCTGCAACACGTGGGCGTGATTCTGCTGCGTGTGCAGCGCCCTGACCTCCCGCGGCCCTTCCGCATGCCTCTCTATCCGCTGCCGCCGCTTATCGCCATGGCCGGCTTCTTCTTCATGGTTGCCAAGCGCCCCGACGCGCTCGGAGGCCTCGTGGTCGCCGCCGCCATCGGCCTGCTCGGCTCAGCCATCTATCTCATCCGCGCAAAGCTTGCCGGAGCATGGCCCTTCGTCCGCACTGAGTCACTGCTCCACCCTCCTTACAAAGGATGAATTGCAAGAGATGACCTCAGACCACGGCGCCGCGCATATCGTGCTCGCTCCCATGACCCCGGGCAGAGACGAAGAGTTCTCCGAAATGCTCGACGAGTTCCGCGCGGCCGGCGAATACCACGTCTACGACGGCAACTTCGCCATCGCGTGGGATGGCTATGCCGGATTCCATGACTTGTTATCGCGCATGAAGATGGGCGGCTATCCCCGCCCAGACATCGTTCCCATGGACTCTTACTTCATCCAGTCGCGTGGTCTGATCCTCGGCGAGGTTTACATCCGCCGCCGGCTCAACTCGCACCTTGAGCAGATCGGCGGGCACGTTGGATACAAGGTCAGGCCATCCGCCCGCAATCGCGGCGTGGCCACCGCGGCTCTTCGCCTCGCGCTCCGGGAACTTGCTGCGATCGGCGTAGACCGCGCGCTCGTCACCTGCAACACCGCAAACGAAGCCTCAGCCAGGGTGATCGAGCGATGTGGCGGTCAGCGCATCGACGACGCTCACGTAGGCGACCGCATCGAACGCCGCTACTGGATAGACACAGGACTCAGTCCCTCAGCCCTCAATCCCTAATCCCTGTCTTTCTAGTCCCCAGCCCCTAGTTCCTAGTCCCTGTCTTCCTCAATTCAACTGAATGCTTCCCGTAATAATGTGCGCATCCAGCCGGTATAGGCCGTCGCCCGACATGCGCTTGAAGCTGCGGAAGAAGCCGCCCTTGTCGACGGAGAACTCCTTCGCGCGTACCTCGCCAATCTCCACCTCGGCATCCACTGAGCGATACTCACTCGCATTTACGCCGGAGACCGTCACCTCGCCCGCGTGAACATCGATATCCTTGTCGCCGCTCACATCCTTCACGTGGATCGTTCCGGCCGGCACCCGCACGCGCAGATGCGTCTGGTGCGGCACCTCCACCGTGATATGCACGTTGTTGTTCGGGCCGCCCGTGATCTCCAGCTCTCCCTTGCCGTCGTTGCTGTGATAGCGAATGTGCACGCGGCGCGCGTCGTCCTGGTCGTCGAGCCGGCATGTAACGCGGATCTCGCGCTGGTCGGTCCCTACCAGGTTCACCTCCGCCGACCGCGAAAAGACCGCCAGCCGCAATCCCGCGTCCGCCGGCACCGTGAGACCGTCCACACAGTTACCTGCTTCCCCGAACGCCGTAGACGTGCCTGCGGCCGCCACCAGCATGCAAACCAATCCGGTCAGAGCCTTCATGCGTTCCTCTACGTGCCCCATCCCACGAAAGTTCCCTGACATGTCCCTTTGTCCCTGTGTCCCATTGTCCCTGGCCCCTGCCTTTCTAGTCCCTAGCCCCTAGTCCCTAGTCCCTGTCTCTTGTAACTTCGCCGCACCAGTTGTTGTCTAATAGATGCCGGGTCCGATCACTGACCACTGATCACTGGCTTCCCCGAGGTCGCTTCATGCTGATTCGCAAACCGTCCGACATTCCGTCTTCCCTCATCACCCCCAGGGAGCATTACCTCAATCGCCGCCGCTTCTTGCGCGGAGCCCTCTCCGGGGCCGCCGTCGCCGGAGCCGCCGCACTGGGCATCGACCGCGCCGCCGAACTGATCTCCCCGCGCGCCCGCGTCTTCGCCGGCACCAAGCTCGAGACCGTCAAAAGCCCGCTCTACCACTACCGGCGAGCAGCTCACCCCCTACCCAGGACATCACCAGCTACAACAACTTCTACGAGTTCGGCATCGAGAAAAGCGACCCATCCCACAACGCGGGCGGCCTGCCCACGCGCCCCTGGACGGTCCGTGTCGAAGGCAAAGTGAAATCTCCCAAGACCTTCGACATCGACCAACTCCTCAAGCTCCGCCCGCTTGAAGACCGCGTCTACCGCCATCGCTGCGTCGAGGCATGGAGCATGGTCATTCCCTGGGTCGGCTACTCGCTTTCGGAACTCATCAAGCAGTGCGAGCCGCTCTCCTCGGCCAAGTACGTGCAGTTCCTCTCCTACTACGACAAGCATGTCGAGAAGTGGTCCAACGAAACCCCCATCTTCTGGCCGTACTCCGAAGGCCTGCGCATGGACGAAGCCATGAACCCGCTCACCCTGCTCACCTTCGGCCTCTATGGCGAGGTGCTGCCTAACCAGAACGGCGCGCCGGTCCGCATCGTGCTGCCCTGGAAGTATGGCTTCAAGTCGGCCAAATCCATCGTCGCCATCCGCTTCGTCGAGAAGCAGCCGCCCACAACGTGGCAGGAACAGTCGCCCGAGCGCTTACGGCTTTTACTCCAACGTGAATCCCGACGCCGACACCGTGGCGGAGCCAGAAGTACGAGCGCCGCCTTGGCCTGCCCATCTACCAGCAGACGCGCACCACGCTCAATGTTCAATGGCTACGGCGACCAGGTAGCCTCGCTCTACAACGGCATGGACCTGATCAAGAATTACTAAGCGGAGTTAGTTCCCGTAGCGCCGGTCTCCAGACCGGCTGTCGTGCGGGGCTCCAGGCCCGCACCAAAGGAAAGACTGGAGGGGTGCGCCATCCTGACAACATCTTTGTTTTTGTCGTTAGGTGGGAAACCGCGAACTCCAACCCGCCAAATAAAGGAACGTCCCATGGCACGATCCAACGATCCCGAGCACCAACTCGCTTCCTTCCTCGCCAAATACTCGCCGGAGGTCTCGCGATCTGGCCGAGGCTCTCCGCAGCAAAATGCGCACGCTCTTTCCCACCGCCCTCGAACTCGTCTACGACAACTACAACGCGCTGGCCATCGGCTACAGTCCCAGCGAGAAGGCCTCTCAGGCCATCTTTTCCGTCGCGCTCTATCCCAGGTGGGTCAGCTTGTTCTTCCTGCAGGCCCGCGGCCTTTACGATCCCGAGTGCCATCTCACCGGCTCCGGCACCGTCTGCAAACACATCGTTATGGCGACGCCCGATGATCTGAACGATCCCGCCATCAAGGACCTGATGCAACAGGCCCTGGAGATTGCGAAAGTGCCCTTCGCGCCCAAAGGCGAGCACCGCCTGATCATCAAGTCTGTCTCCGCCAACCAACGCCCGCGGCGCCCGGCTAAGTCCGCTACCAGCGCGATGCGCGCTAACACTGCGAAGCGTGCTAACACCGCTAAAGCCCGATGACTCGATCTCTCCTCATCACCCTCAAGGCCCTCGTCTGGATCGCCTGCTTCTGCCCCATCGCCAGGCTTGCCTACGGCCTCTTTCTCAATCCCGCGATCCTGGGCGCCGATCCCATCGGGAGCGTTGAGCTCGCCACCGGCTACACGACCCTCATGCTGCTCACCGTTGGCCTTGGCATCACACCCGTGCGCCGTCTGTCTCCGCGCCTGGCCTGGATGATCAAATTCCGCCGCCTGCTGGGCCTCTTCGCGTTCTTCTACGCAACCATCCACCTGCTCGCCTGGGTCGTCCTCTACACGCACCTCGACGTCCACGCCATGCTCGATGACATCGCTAAGCGCCGCTTCATCACCATGGGCATGGCCGCGTGGCTGCTCCTGCTCCCGCTGGCACTCACGTCCACCAACTGGGCCATCCGCAAGCTCGGCGGCAAGCAGTGGAACCGCCTGCACAAGCTCGTATATATTGCCGCCATCTGCGGAGTCATTCACTACTGGTGGCAGGTCAAGCCCGGCGTGACACTGCCGCTGCCGTTCACCATTGCGATAGCAGTGCTCTTATTGGCTCGCCCGCTGCAGACGTGGTTACTTCGTCGCAAGGCTCAGGCCGCCCTGCAAAGGCAGCACATCGTCCAGCGCCCCGGCTAGATCCAGCGGCAGCATCTGCTGCGCCACCGGGCTCCAGTTCCTGCGGTGCAGCGGCGTCGGGCCAAGCCTCTGCAGAGCCTCCATGTGCTCTGCCGAGCAGTAGCCCTTGTGGCTCGCTAGCCCGTACCCGGGATACTGGCCGTCCAGCTCCACCAGCATGCGGTCGCGGTACACCTTGGCCAGGATGCTGGCGGCGGCGATCGAGAAGCTGGTTCCGTCACCCTGGATGCAAGACTGCTGCGGGCACGGGTAGTCGATGGTGTCCACGCCGTCGATCAGCAGATAGTCCGGGGTCAGCGCCAGCGCCTCCACGGCCTGCTGCATGGCCAGCAGCGAAGCGTGGCGGATATTGATGCGGTCGATGGTCTCCACATCGACGGCGGCGATGCACCAGGCCACGGCGTTGGCCCGGATCTCGATGTCGTAGTTCCACCCGCTTCTTTTCCGACAGCTTTTTGGAGTCGTTCAGTCCTTCGATCCGGCACTTGGGCGCCAGGATGACGGCTGCCGCCACCACCGGGCCGAACATTGGCCCGCGCCCCACCTCGTCGACGCCGGCGATGCGCATCGCCCCGCACCGGCGCGCGGCCCGCTCCAGCTTCCAACCGCAGACGGGCTCCTCAACGGACCTTCTGCGGGAAAGTGGTGTGAGCGGAGGCCGGGGCATCGAGTTGAGTATAGCTGCGATGCGGGCGTGGAAAACTTGGACGAATCCTGTCCGCAAACACCTCTCCGCAATAGTGGTGTTCCCGCTGATGCAACAACCCCGGCCGAGGCCGGGGTTGTTGTTATGGGAGGGCTGAGGGGGCTTAAGGGCTGACGGCTCACGCCTTGGCGGTTTCGCGCTCCACTTCCTTGAGACGGGCGGCCTTGCCGCGCAGTCCGCGGATGTAGAAGAGCTTGGCGCGACGAACCTTGTAGCTGCGGATCTTTTCGACCTTGTCGACGACCTTGGAGTTGAAGGGGAAGATGCGCTCGACGCCCTGGCCGAAGCTCATCTTGCGCACGGTAAAGGTGCCCTGGGGTCCCTTGTTGATGGCGATGACGAGGCCTTCAAAGGCCTGGAGGCGTTCTTTGTCGCCTTCCTTGATCTTGACCTGGACGCGAACCTGGTCGCCGGGGACGAACTCAGGGAGATCGGTGCGCTTGAGCTTGTCGGCCAGGCGCTGCATAACTGGATGGATTGACATGGCTTCTTCCTGCGATTGAACTCAGAACTTTCAGTTTAGCAGAGAAGTTCGGCTGGTGCGATTGGTGAGCTGGGTCACAATGAAAGCGAAAAATAAAAAAACGAGTTTCTTCTGTGGATTGAGTGAGTTACGGGAAGTTTTTGCGCGAGTGTGATTTGGAACACCGGCAATGAGGGACAGAGAGACGAAGGGACAGAGGGACAAAGAGACAAAGGGACAAAGGGACAAAGAGACGGAGGGAAAAACGACGATGCTGGTGAGCGCAATGCGGTTCTCCTTTCGGTCTCTGTCGAAATAAAAAAGCCCGCTAGTCCGTGGGGACGGCGGGCCTTTTTTGCTTCCTTAATACCAGTATGGCAGATTCGGCGATATAAATACCAACGGCCGCAAAGTTTCTTGCGCTGATTCTAAAGGGAGTTACGAACTATTTTCGGGTGAGGGGCTTGACATGAATTTATCCACAGGTTTTTCCACAGGGGCACCTTCTCAGGACTGGAGAGAACAGAAATCAACATGATGTTGATTTGTGACGGGGTGGGTTGACAGAGAAGCTGGGAGAGTGGAATCTCTCCCATAGATATCGATAGGAGGGTGGTATGGCGCCGAATGAAAATCTGCAGGGGGCGCTGGCGCTGCTGGTTTTGAAGTCGCTGGAGAGCGGTCCCATGCATGGGTGGGGGATCACGTTGCACATTCAGAGCGTCTCGCGGGACGTATTGCGGATCGAGGAGGGGTCGCTGTATCCGGCGCTGCACCGCATGGAGAAGGCGGGGTGGGTGAAGGCCGAGTGGGGGATGAGCGAGAACAATCGACGGGCGCGGTACTACCGGATCACAGCGGCGGGCCGGAAACAACTGGATGCGGAACGGGAGAGGTGGGAGGCGGTGACGCAGGCGATCGGGTTGGTGTTGCGAGGGGCTACGGCGTGAGAGCTTGTTAGCAAGTCAGCAAGTTAGCGAGTTAGCGGCGCTTCGAACTGATCGCGGAGTTAGTGAGGACGGTGACGTCGAGGTTCATGGTTTCCCACCCAAGCAGAGCTTGGATGGGGTACCCGGCGTTGAAGAGGAGTTAGCGGCGCTTCGAACTGATCGCGGAGTTAGTGAGGGAAGGTGACGTCGAGGTTCATGGTTTCCCACCCAAGCAGAGCTTGGATGGGGCACCCGCATGTTGGAGAGATGGCTAGCGCTCGGAATGTTTAGGTATCCCAGGTCTCCAAAGGAAGGAGACCTGGGGCACCCAGCGATGTTAGTGAGGCTGACAAAAAGCAAGGGCAAGAAAAACCGCGGATCCTTCGAACGCTCAGGAACACACAATGCAATGTTGGGTGTCCAGGAAGAGGACAAGGTTCAGGCAGGGGCTGTTGTGGCAGGTAGGCGCATGGAGGCTCAATGAGTCTGTTTTCGTGGTTGAGGGCGAGATTCGCACGAGAGAAGGACGAGGTGCGCGAGGAGCTGGAGTTTCACCTGGCGATGCGGGAGCGGTGGAACCGCGAACACGGGATGGGCGAGGAGGAGGCGCGGAGAGATGCGCGGGTGCGGTTCGGGAATCCGGTGACCTGGAGAGAACGGCTGCGTGAACTGGAGTGGGGAACGCTGCTTCCGTCGCTTTGGCGGGACCTGGGGTATGGGTGGCGCACGCTTTGGCGGAACGCGCGGTTCACGGCGGTGGCGGTGTTTGCGCTGGCGCTGGGGATCGGGATCAATACGACGATCTTTACGGCGTACAAGGGACTGATCAAGCGGGCGGTGGAGGCGCGCGATCCATCGAGCATGGTTTCCATCAGCCTGGTGAGGCAGTCGGGCGACCGGGACTATCAGGTTAGCTATCCCGACTACGAGGCATTCCGGAAGCAGGCCCACACTCTGAGCGCGGTCATCGCGGTGAGCCATATGTACGAGCAGCTGATCATGAGCGACGCCGGAGGAACTCTCGAAGGCCGCAAAGCCGTGTCCGATTCGATTTCCGAGAGTTGGGGGTTGCTGCCCTCATCGATGCTGGCCAGCAAGGCCGAGTTGGCGAGCATCTTCATGGTGAGCGAGAACTACTTTCAGGTGCTCGGGGTGGCGCCCTGGCGCGGCCGCTTGTTCGTGGAGGGGGACGCGAAGCAACTGGCTTCAGCACCGGCAGTGGTTATCAGCGAGAACTACTGGCAGAAGCGTTTTGGGGGCGACGCGGGGATTGTGGGCAAGTCGATCCGGCTGAACGGCGTTGCGGTCATCGTCATGGGGATTGCTCCGCACGATTTTGTGGGGACCACGATCGCCGTGCCGGATTTCTGGGTTCCGATCAGCATTGAGCCGCTGATCCACCCCGGCGACCACTCGCTGCGAGACGCGGATGACGAGAACTGTCACATGTATGGCCGCCTGGCGCCGGGCGCGACGCTGGCCCAGGCAAAGGCGGAGATGACAACACTTGCCCAGCGTCAGTTCGATGGGCACAAAAAGCATGAGGCCAAGGATCGGCCCAGGGAGATGATGCTCTTTCCCGGGACGCCGTATCCCAGGGACCTTCCCCACGATCTGCTCTACGGAATTTTCCTGATCATGGCGGCGACGGCGATGGTGCTGGTAATTGCGTGCGCCAATGTCGCGACGCTGCAACTGGCGCGCGCGGCTTCAAGGCAGAACGAGCTGGGTGTGCGGATGTCGCTTGGTGCGAGCCGGGGGAGGCTGATGAGGCAATTGCTGACCGAGAGCGCACTGCTGGGGATGATTGCGGGAGTATTTGCGCTGCTGTCGAGCTGGGGGATGTTGCGGATTCTGGCCAAGCTGGCGAAGGACGCGCTGCCGACGGACATGGGCGTGTACATAGTGCATGTCGATCCGGACATGCAGACGTTTGCATACGTGTTTGCGATTTCGCTGGTTGCAGGAGTGCTGTTCGGGGTGGCTCCGGCGCTGGAGAGCACGCGGTCAGTACTTTCGAACTCGCTAAAGGCGAACCCGATGATCGCGCCGCGCCGCGGGCGGAGGCTGAGGGACTGGCTGATTGGCGCGCAGGTGGCGATTTCGTTTGTGCTGCTGATTGGCGGGAGCCTGATGGTGCGCAGCGCCGTGCGGGCATTGACGTTGGATACCGACTACGAGACTACACATGTGGTGAATATTGACCTGACTTATCCCGACAATGCCGAGTACGACGATGGGCGGCGCGCGGCCATCTTCCGCCACATAACGGAGCGGCTGGCGGCCACGCCGGGGGTGACGGCGATTACGTCGGGACGGGCGCCGGACGGAGGCGGATTGCGCGGCGGCCAGGTTGCGATTGACGGCCACGAGTCGGATCCGCACCGGTCGCGGGCGTTCTCGTTTTACACGTACGTGGATGCGAACTATTTTGAGACGCTGGGAATCCCGATGGTGTACGGACGGACGTTTCATGCGCAGGACGGGGAGCCGGAGCCGGTGGCGGTGTTGAGCGAGACGGCTGCACGGCGGCTGTGGCCGGGGCAGAATCCGATTGGCCGAACGCTGGTGATCGGCACGGACACGAATTACCACGAGCGCAACGATTTGTTGCCGGACGGGCGCAGCTACCAGGTGGTGGGCGTGGCGCACGATGTGCGCGGAGTACTGACCGACAACAGCGACGCGGAGGAGATCTATCTGCCGATTCCGCAGGATCGGCGCAAGGGGTTTGCGCTGCTTGTGCGGGCATCGACGCCGGCGGGGCAATTGATGCGCACGATCGGGCCAACGATTGCGGCGGTGGACGGCAACGTGGTGGCGAATGCAATCTCGCTGGAGGACCTGCTGCGGGAGACGCCGCCATTCATGACGGCGGCGCTGCTAGCGCTGATTGCGGGGACGATTGGGCTGCTGGGGCTGGTGCTGTCGGCGATGGGGATTTACGGCACGTTGAGCTACATGGTGGTGCTGCGCACGCGGGAGGTGGGGATCCGGATGGCGCTGGGTGCGCGCAAGGGCGAGGTGCTGGTGCTGATGCTGCGGCAGAGCGCGATGCCGGTGCTGCTGGGGCTGTGTGCAGGAGCGGTGGTGGCCACGGGGGATTCGGCGATTCTGCACCGCGTGATTTACGGGATCGGGAAGCTGGACTGGGTGTCGTTTGTGGGCGTGGCGGCGGGGTTTGCGGTGATTGCGCTGGTGGCGTCGGTGATTCCGGCGAGACGGGCGATGGCGGTGGAACCGGCGGAGGCTCTGCGGACGGAGTAGGGCGGGCTTTTTCTTCGGCGCGCGGCGGAGCGGCGCGCACAGAAGAAAAAGCCCGCGGGGGTCGGGCGGTTTGTCGGTTTTCGCGGCGGAGCCGCGAAAGAGACAAACCGCCTTGGGGTGCAGGCGGGATTTGCGATGAGGGTCTGGTCTTTTGTGTGCGGACCGAAGGCCCGCTGCGCAAAAGACCCGACCTGCGCTGGCGCGAACTAGCGCAGGGCGATGGACTGGAAGGGCAGGTTAGTGACAGGCCAGTGCGCCGGGTCGGCTTCGATGTTGGGAGCGATGGAGGCGGCTTCGCCGCCTGCTGGCTTCACGGTCACGTTGAAGCCATCGACGGTCACCAGGGCGGGCTCGCCGTGGAGGTCTCGGGTATCGGCCTGAATGTGGATGGTGCGGGTTTCGCCCGGAATCAGGGAGACGTAGTTGGCGTCGTAGAAGGCGGGAAGGACGCGTTTGTTGCTGGTCTTGCGGCGAAGCTGCACGTGGGCCATGAGGGCTACGGATCTTGAGTCGTTGTGCAGGATGACGGTGACGTTGGTTTTGCCGGCGGCGTCAGTGCGCGCAATCTGGGGTTCAAGCGTAACGGTGGGCATCTTGTTGAGGTCGGTGAGGTCGTCGCCGTTGTTCTCAGGACCCTGGAGCCAATAGAAGTTGGTGGAGAGCAGCTTCCCGCCGGAGTTGTGGAGATCGAGCTTGAGGAAGTGGACGTTGGAGATTTTGTCGGGGAGTTGGAGCATGCCGATGGTGACGGCGCTGGACTCGGAGGCGCTGATCTTCTCATCGTTTTCCGAGGCGATTGTGCCGTCGAGGTTGAGCAGGGTTACGTGAACTGTGGCGGCGTCGAGCGGCGTGGGCAGGTTGTTGACGACCTCGAGGGTGCTGAGGGCTTCGTTGAGCTGGATGTGCTGCATTTCGCCGGCGCTACGCACGGCGAAGAGCGAGGAGTTGGGCTCGAGGTCGTAGTGATAGAGCTGCCAGACGAAGCTGGGCTGCGCGGGATGGCTCATCCAGGTGATGACGGCGGTGGCGGGATGGAAGAGCGTGCCGTTGCGGCCTTCATACATGGCGCGATAGGCCTCGTAGTTCATGAGCTGGGCCTTGCGGACGAAGTCGGCGAGGTTGGCGGCTTGCCGTAGCGCTCGGCGACGATGAGCGGGTATTGGTCGCCTTGCTGCGCGCCGCGGGCAAAGTCGTGCTCGGCCCAGTCGTCGTTGATCTGTTCCCAGTCTTTTTGCGGCATCATGCCGTGGATGGATTCGAGGGTGGGGACGGACATGGTGCCGGTTTCGGTTTTGAAGTAGTCGTCGGTGATCTTGTAGAACTCGCGGGGTTCGCGCCAGTGGTAGGGGCCGCCGGAGCGCACGCCGGCGCCTGAGGTGGAGCTGGGCTGATAGCGGCGGGTGGGCTCGAGCTCGGCCATCAGGTCGCGGAGCGCGTGCGTCGATTTCCTGCGGGCGGGAAGCCTTCGTTGCGCGCGCACCACAGCATGATGGAGGGATGGTTGCGGAAGCGCAGGATCTTGTCGCGCACGTTGGCCATGTAGGTGTCGAGGTCGGTGGGATTGGGGCCGTCGCTGGGATTGGGCTGGAAGAATTCGTCCCAGATGAGGATGCCGTACTTGTCGCAGAGCTCGTAGAAGTCTTCGCTGGTGCTTTGGCCGACCCAGTTGCGGATGAGTGTTGAGGTTGGCGAGCTGGTGCATGTGGATTTCGGCGTCGAGGCGCTCGCGGGGGATGCGCTTGAGGGCTTCGTCGAGGCCCCAGTCGCCGCCGCGGATGAAGACGCGGACGCCGTTGACGGAGATGGTGAGGTTGTCGGAGTCGGGGACTGAGTAGGTGATTTTGCGGATGCCGAAGGAGACGTCGTCGGTATCGGAGAGCTTGCCATTGGCGATAAAGGCGAGATGAAGCTTGTAGAGTTCTGCGGGCCGTAGCCGTTGGGCCACCAGAGGCGCGGGTTCTCCATGTGCAGCGCCGGGGTGGTCTTCGCAATCGAAGCTGCAGCTTCTGCGTGCCGTGAGCGGGCGATGTCGACGGCCTTCTGGAAGGTGATGTTTTCGATGGTGCCGTGGAAGACGCCTTTTTGCGGCTCGCCGGTGACGTTCTCGAGGAGTGGCTTCGACGACGATGTCGGCGGAGTCGGTATCGGGGCAGGGCGAGGTCGGTGGTGACGAGGGGATTCTTGACGAGGACGGGTCCGCTGGCGGAGAGAGTAGACCTTCTGCCAGATGCCGGTGTCGCGATCGCGGATGGCGGGGAGCCAGTCCCAGCCGATGGTGGAGAGGAAGGTGGGGCCGTCGATGGCGGATTCGCCGCCGTTCGGGCCCATGCCGTCGCGCAGGGTGTGCTCGTGGGAGATGCCGGGGTGGGGCTGCGGCGAGACCAGGACGGCGATGACGGCTTTGTCGCCGGGCTTGACGTTGTCGGTGATGTCGAAGTTGCCGCGGATGAAGGCGCCGCGTGTGGTGCCGACCTGTCTTGCCGTTGACCCAGATCTCGGAGGCGTAGTTGATGCCGTCGAAGTTGAGCCAGATGTGCTTGCCGGCGTAAGCCGGCGGGGATGGTGACTTCGGTGCGGTACCAGCAGGTGGTGCGGCAGAGGCTCTCGGGGATGGTCTCGGGGCGATTGTTTTCGCCGTAGAGCGGCTCGGGGTAGATGCCGTCGTTGACCAGCGTGGTGAGCACGGTGCCGGGAACGGTGGCGGGGTACCAGCTGTTGGTTTTAAAGCCGTGGGTGGCAACCATGTCGCCGGGCTTCCCGTGACTTTGGCGGCGTCCTGCAACTGCCAGCCGGAAGAGATCGCCAAGGGATGGGAAACGGCCGGGGCTGGCGCGGCCTGGACGGGGATTTGGAATGGAACCTGCGGCGCGGCTTTAGATGGAGCTGCCGGGGGCTGAGCGACGATGTGAGCGGGAAAAGATGATATCGATACCAGCGATACGAACAGAAGGGCGTTGATTTGTCTCCGCAAGTTGGGTTCCTCGTACCTGAATTTCGTTTGCCTTGAAGGCTGTCCGGTTGAACGAAGCCATTGTAGCCGCAGGGATTCGTGCGCTGAAAGTGCCGGAGCGCACAATGGTTGCCCAAAAGTCTGCGGGCGGGGGCAAAGACCCAACGAACTGAGGGCGGGACAGCGCTTGGGCACTGTGCGCATCGGATAATAGACGACATGGAATTCTCAGCGATCCTCCGGCGTTTTGCTGCACGTGAGCTCGCTGCCTTCTTATGGCGGCATCGGCGACCTGGGGCCGGCCGCGTATGAGTTTGTTGCGCTTTCTGGCCGCGGCCAAGCAGCATGTGTGGCAGGTGCTGCCGCTTGTGCCCGACGGGCTATGGCAACTCGCCGTATGCGGGCTCGTCGGCGTTTGCGGGAAATCCGTATCTCATCAGCCTGGAGTTTCTTGTCCGACTGGGGCTGGATTGCGGGCGAGCGGATCGCGGGGCTGGCCGGGACGCGGCGGCCAGCGTCGACTTTGATGAGGTCGAGGACGCGCAAGCTGCCGCTGCTTGTACGAGGCGGCGGCGAATTTTCTGGACGCGCGGCCGAGCGATCCCAAGCTGACGACGCAGTGGGCTGAGTTTGAAGCAGTTTTGCCGCCGAGGAGGCAAGCTGGCTGAACGATTATGCGATGTATGCCGTGCTGCGCCGCGAGTATCAACACCGGCGCGTGGACGGCAGTGGCCGGAGCCGGTGCGCGCGCCGCGAGCCGCAGGCGCTGGCGCAGATTCGCGGCGAAGCACGGGCGCGCGCTGGCGCTGGAGCAGGTGCTGCAGTTTGCGTTTGCGCGGCAGTGGGAGCATCTGCGCGAGGCGGCGGCGCGAGCACGGGATCAGCATCCTGGGCGACGTGGCGATTTTTGTGAATATGGATTCGGCGGATGTGTGGGTGCATCCGGAGATCTTTGAGCTGGACGAAGAACCTGCAGCCCGACTCGCTGTCGCCGGCGTGCCGCCGGATTATTTTTCGCCGACCGGGCAGCGCTGGGGCAATCCGCTTTATCGGTGGGATGTGCTGGCAGAGACGCGGATTCGACTGGTGGGTCGAGCGCATCGCGCGCGCGCGTGCCAGCTTTACGACATTGTGCGGCTCGATCACTTTCGCGGATTCGAGGCGTACTGGGCGATTCCCGCCGGAAGAGGAGACCGCGATCAACGGCGAGTGGGTCGAAGCGCCGGGGCTGGAGCTGTTTCGCGCGCTGGAGGCAGGCGCTGGGACCGCTGCCGCTGGTGGCCGAGGACCTGGGGCTGATTACGACGGAAGTGGACGCGCTGCGGCTGGAGATGGGCATGCCGGGCATGCAGGTGATCCAGTTCGGCTTCAGCGACAAGGGCGCGCACATGCACCTGCCGCACCAGTTCACGCCGGCCACCGTGGCCTACACGGGCACGCACGACAACGACACGACGCAGGGCTGGTGGAACAGGCCGGCGAAGCGGAGCGCAGGCGGCTGCGAGGCGTATGTGGGTCCGATCCCGGTTAGGCAGTGACCGAGCCCGGTGTGGCCGCTGATTCGCGCGACGGAGGCGAGCGTGGCGGAGATGGCGATCGTGCCGGCGCAGGATCTGCTGGAGCTGGGATCCGAGGCGCGCATGAATACGCCCGCGGTGCGCGCGAGGGAACTGGAGCTGGCGCGCGCCGGAGGGCGGCTGGACGGCGGAGCTGGCGGCGCGGCTGGCGGCGATTGTGGATGTCGTTGATCGGGACAACGATCCGCTGGAAGAAAAGGGATAAATGGAGTCGGGAACAGACAACAGGAAGCAGACCTTGAGGTTATCTGCGGATGCCAATGTATTCAGAGGCACGATCTCTAGGAAACTCGTAGATATCAATCATTCGTTCAATGAGCGCGAGGGCTTCGGTTTCTTTCAGCCCGGTGGCGAATTTCCTGGTCTTGCCATTTGCTTCAAAGCGCATTTGCCCCGGACCCCAGTGACCGAAAAATCTAAACGCGGTGGGTGGGATGTATCGCAGGTTGCGTACCGTCCCGACCGGCAAGTTCCAAGACTCCACTCAACACCCAGAGCAGCGCGGGCGATCCGAAATTCCCGCGGATCGAGAAGGAGAGTGGTTTTCCCGCGTAAGTTCCACGCAAGCAGGGCGACGGAAATGCTCTCGATTGAACCGAACACGATGATGGCAAGGCCGTCGACAAGCGAGAGTTTCCAAGAAAACACAGTGACGCAAAGCCCCACAGAGGCCCAAAGGCCCCACACGATGCCGCTAATAATGGAGCCCCAATCGCGGCGGGCGGGAATGAGGACGCGGATTCCAGTGGCGGTGCGTTCCCACGTCAACCTTCCTTCGAGTTGCGCAAGCATCAGGTTCTCCGGGACCATCTTATTACGAGATGGATCGGCAGCCTTCAGTCCTAAGGCAAAGCTTGTTATTCTTGCGGCACATGGAAACTGCGGCGATTCAAACCAAGGGGCTCACGCGGCGTTTTGGCGCGCTGACGGCCGTTGAGGATGTCAAGTTAAGTGTGGCGCCGGGGCAGTTCTTTGGATTTCTGGGGCCGAACGGAGCAGGCAAGTCCACCACCATCAAGATGCTGACCGGGTTGCTGGAGCCGACGGCGGGGACGGTCGAGATTCTGGGCCAGCCGTTCAGCGCCGGGGCGCTCGAATTGAAGCGGCAGATTGGCGTGGTGCCCGAAGGGCATGGCGCTGCTGGGCCGGCTGACGGCGCCCGAGTATCTGCACTTTGTGGGCCGCATGTACGGGCTCGACCGCGAGACCACGAATCAGCGCACGCGAAGAGCTGCTGGAGTTCATGCAGCTGGCTCATGAGAGCAAGAAGCTGGTGACCGACTTCTCGCATGGAATGCAAAAGAAGCTGGCGCTGGCCGCGGCAGTGATACACGGGCCCAAGGTGCTGTTTCTGGATGAGCCGTTCGAGGGCGTGGACGCGATTGCGGCAGGAATGCTGAAGGCCATGCTGCACGGGAATGATCAACCGCGGCGCAACGATCTTTCTCACCACGCATGTGCTGGAAATTGTGGAGCGGCTGTGCAGCCACGTGGCGATCATCAGCCAGGGACGGCTGGTGGCTAACGGATCGATCGAGGAGCTGCGGGCAGGCGTGGCGTCCACCCTGCCGGGCACGAGCGCGAGCAGCGGCTGACGCTGGAAGAAATTTTCCTGGCGATCGTGGGCGCGGACGGCAGCAGGAACCGACGCAGGAGTTGTCATGGCTGACTTAGCGGCAACCGATCGCAGCTGCAGCCGGCATCGGGCCGGCGTGTTTTGGGGGCCCTGGCGAGGGATCAATATGCGGCGCTGGCCACATTGCGTTGGCGCATGTTCCGAAATGGCTTGCGCTCCATCAGGGCGCGTGGAGACTGTGGCGCGCAGCCGTGCATTGTTGTGTACGCTTTTATCGGGCTGGGGATGGCGACGGGCTTGGGCTTTGGCGCCTATGCCGTGGCCGCGCATGCGGCATCTGGGACCTGATGCCGATTTTGTTTGTGGGTGCTGTTTTTCCTGTGGCAGGTCATTCCGGTATGCTGGCTTCGTTTCAGACACAGTTCGATCTTGATGTTCTGCTGCGCTTTCCGGTGAGCTTCGATTCATTTTATTTGTTGCACTTGATCTTCGGGCTGGTGGATGTTTCGACCATTCTGGGTGGGTTTTGCTGCCTGGGCATCTGGACGGGCATCACCGTCGCTCGGCCCGGTTTGTCAGCATGGACGGCGTTGGCGCTGGCGGTGTTTGCGGCCTTCAACATTTTGCTGGTCCGGGCCATCTTTGCATGGATCGAGCGCTGGCTCGCGCAGCGGAAGACTCGGGAGATTTTGACCGCGGTTTTTCTGGTATCAATGCTGTCGATGAACTTCTTGAATCCGGCTTTTCGCGGCAAGCCGGGCGGCCCGTGGTTTACTGCGAAGTCGAAGGATGCTGTTGTCCGTTACATTCACGTAGCGAACGAAGTGCAGGGCTGGCTGCCGCCCGGGCTGGCTGCAAACGGCGTGAAGAGCGGTGCGGAGGCGCGTGCAGGCGGGGCAGTGGGGAGCCTGGGTCTGCTGGGGATTTATGCGCTTGCCATGGAGGCGTGCTCGGATTCAGGCTGGGCAGCGAATACCGTGGCGAGAACCTGGGCGAGGCTCCAGCGCGCAAGAAAGCAGAGAGGCGCAGCGCGCAGTGGCTGCTGGATGGGTCGGGGCCGATTGCGGCGGTAATGGAGAAGGAACTGCGCACCATCATGCGCGCGCTGCCGCTGTTGTACGGGCTGGGAGCGCCGCTGATCATGGTGTTTTTGTTCTCGGGGCTTTATCGCAACCGGGGCGCGACGAGCCTGGGCCATTTGCCGTGGGGCCTGCTGCTGTGCATGGCGTATGCGCTGGTGGGGTTCACGCAACTGCTGTACAACAACCTGGGAACCGAAGGGGCAGGCATCCAGGTGCTGTTCCTTTCTCCTACACCAATCAGCAGGGTGCTGCTGGCAAAGAATCTTTTTCACGCGCTGCTGTTTGCAGTTGATGCGGTGCTGGTGTGCCTTATCTCGAGCCTGCGCTATGGGGCGGTGGATGTGATGGCGCTGGCTGCAATCGTGTCGTGGCTGCTGTTTGCGCTGCCGGTACACCTGGCGGCGGGCAATGCATTTTCGATTCTGATGCCGTATCGGGTGAACCTGGGGCGCATCTCGCGGCAGAAGGGATCGCAGGCCAACGCGCTGCTGAGCTTGGCGGTGCAGGTGGGCGTGCTGGGCATTGGTGCAGGCGTGCTGGCGGCGTGCGCGTATTTCGATAAATTGTGGTTGGCGGTCCTGGTGTTTCTGGCGCTGGCGGGGGGGGCGGTTATTGCGTGGCTGCGCTTGTTACCGCGATTTGAGCAGATGGCGTATGCGCGGCGGGACGATTTGATTGAGACGCTGGTGAAGACGGAGTAAGTCAGGGACCGCAGGCCGGCTGGAGTGTGGCTGGAGTGGGAGAGCGCAATGCGGTGGTGTTGGTGGTTGTGCTGTGTTCTGGCGTGCCTGGGGATGGTATGCGCGGCGCAGCAGGACCCTGCGACTCAAGCCACGCCTGGTCCGGCGGTCGATGCGCCGATTCAGCTGATCCCGCGCACGCAGAAAGAACGCGAGGAGCGCTATAACCGGCTGCATCGCGTTCTTCTTAACGTGCAGGTGAACGACGCGCAGGGCGTGCCGGTGAGAGGGCTGAAGCAGGAAGACTTTTCCGTATTCGACAATCATCAAGCGCAAAAGGTCGCGACGTTCCGTGCGATCGACGATGGGCCGTCGGCGAAGGCGCATGTGCTGCTGGTGATCGATACGTTGAACAATACTTCGCGGGAGCTTGCCTACGAACGCAAGGAGATCGAGAAGTTTCTTCGCTCAGGGCCGGCCGCCGTGCGATATCCAATTTCGCTCGTGACGCTGGTTCATGGCGAGGCGGTCGTCGAGAGGCCGTCAACCAATGCGGACGAGCTGAGCAGCGAGCTTTCGCGCGTGGCTGCGAACGCGCATCCGATGGATTGCCTGGACGACTGGAACAACGCCGCGCTGGATGCGAAGGGCCTCACCGAGACGAACGTGGGAGGCTCAACCTCGGCACGCAGAGCGGACCTTGCCGAAGGAATGACCAATTGCCTCAATCGCAAATTCCAGGAGTCGATGAGGGGCCTGTTTCGAATCGCCGTGCAGGAGGCAGATGTTCCGGGCCGCACAATCATGATTTGGGTAGGGCCCGGATGGCCTACGCTCACCGGCCCTCAATTCGTGCCGGACACGCCTCATCAGAAGACGTCGTTCTTTGCGTACCTGGTGCAGCTTACCGCCAAGATGCGCGAAGCCCAGCTTACGCTCGACGAGGTGTCGAGGCCGGAGATGTCACAGCACGGCAGACTCGAAAAAACGGACTTCGAAATGTTGTTGCGAGGAACGCGGACGGCCACCGAGGCCCGAGCCGCGAGCATGGCTCTGCCGGTGCTGGCATCGCAAACCGGAGGGCGCGTGTACAGTCACGAGAAGGGGCTTGCAGCCGATCTTGCTCACTGCCTGGATGATGCGGATGCGTATTATGTGTTGTCGTTCGATTCGGCTCCAGCTGCGGAGGCGGACGAGTTTCGCTCGATTGAAGTGAAGACGGATCGTCCGGAGGTCACGGTTCGGTCGACTACCGTTTACTACGCAGAGCCGTAAGTGATCTGCGCGGAGCGACGGGCTCACGGTGTGGATGTGCAACTCCGCTGATCGGCAGGTCCTCCAATCACCATGCGCAAGGTGCTCGATGTACTTCGAGTGTTGTTTGATAGCAGCCGGGGCGCAGGCAGCCTGCTTCTGGCGAGGTGGGTTTTTCTGCGTGCGCTGGCGTTGATTTATTTCTCCGCGTTCTTTTCGTTGCTGTTCCAGATCAAGGGGTTGATCGGGCCTGAGGGGATTCTGCCGGCGGGGAACTATCTGCAGGCGATCGGGCGCTACTACGGGATTGGATCGAACTGGGCTAGCTACTGGCACGCGCCATCGCTGTTCTGGTTTTCGTCGAGCGCGAACATGATGATGGCCGTGACCTGGTGCGGGATTGCCGCGTCGCTGCTGGCGTTTGCGAATGTGTGGCCGCGCATTTCGCTGCTAGCGTGCTTCGTCTGTTTTCTCTCTTTTGTGAGCGCGGCGGGAGATTTTTCAAGCTACCAATCGGATGGGATGCTGCTGGAGGCGGGATTTCTTTCGTTGTTTTTTGCGCCGCCGGGAATATGGCCGGGATTCGGGCCGCAGCATCCGCCGTCGCGGGCGAGCCTGTGGCTGCTGCGGTGGGAGTGGTTTCGCATTTACTTCGAGTCGGGGCTGGTGAAGGAGCTGAGCGGCGATCCGCAGTGGCGCAATTTTACCGCGATGGACGAGTACTACCAGAATGGGCCGCTGCCGACATGGATTGGTTATTATGTGCAGCATCTGCCGCACTGGTTTCAAGCGGCATCGGCAGTAGCCACGCTGGGGATGGAACTGGTGGTCGTGTGTCTGCTGTTTTTCCCGCGGCGGCTGCGGCTGATCTGCTTCTTCATCGTGACGCCGTGGGAGATCGGCGTGATTCTCACCGGCAATTATGCGTTTCTTAACTACCTTGTGCTGGCGCTGGGATTCCTGCTGGTGGATGACGTGTGCTGGCGGCGGGTGTTTGCCGCGCGCGACCTGCGGTGGGCAACGACGCCACCTGCGGTGCGGGCCAACGCGCCGCGGCGCCATCTTCGTCGGGAGCGTCTCTGGCATCCCTGCGGATGGGGCTGCACGCGGCAGGTGTTGCGGTGTGCGGCATTTTTCCTACGCTGGATTGGGTATGTGACGACGGCGGAGATGGTGGATCTCGTGGCTCGAGGTTCCGCTTCCGATGGCGCCGGTGGTGGCGCTCGAGCCATTTCGGATTGCCAATCAGTATGGGCTGTTCGCGGTGATGACGCGCGGGCGTTACGAGATTGAATTTCAGGGATCGAACGATGGCGAGAACTGGCAGCCGTATCTCTTTCGCTACAAGCCGCAGGCTGTTGAACGAGGCGCCAGGAATCTATGCGCCCTATCAGCCGCGGTTCGACTGGAATTTGTGGTTTGCTTCGCTGGGCGACTGGCAGCAGAACGACATTGTGCCGCATCACGGAGACCAGGTTGCTGACCAATGACCGAGACGTGCTGGGCTTGTTTCGCGGCAGTCCGTTCGGCAGTTCGCCGCCGCGGATTGTGCGCGCGGTGCTTTGGCAGTACTGGTTCACCACGCTCGAGGAGAAACGCCGCACCGGCAACTGGTGGAAGCGAAAGCTACTGGGCGCGTATGCGCCGGCCATCGAGCGCACGGCGGATGGGCACTTCGGGATGGTGGCGCCCGCCGGCGATTTGCCGCCGCACGATTGAGTCTGCGAGTCTGATTTTGCGCCGGGGATAATTCCCGGCCTGGCGTTTGAGAAGATGGGTGCAATGAAGCGGGCAATCGTGATCGGCGCCGGAGTGAACGGGCTCTCCGCAGCGGTGGTGCTTGCGCAGGCCGGGCTGGCGGTGGAGGTCTTTGAGGCCGAGGCGCAGTCGGGCGGCGCCGCGCGCACCATGCCGCTGACGCTGCCGGGATTCCTTCACGATTTTGGCTCTTCGGTCTATCCCATGGGCGCGGGATCGCCATTCTTTCGCACATTGCCGCTTGCGGAACTTGGACTTGAGTGGGTGAACGGCGAGGCGCCGGCAGCGCACCCGCTGGATGACGGTACCGCGGTGATGCTGGAGCATACGTTCGACGAGCAGGAGCGGCAACTGGACTCGGACGGGAGAGCGTGGACGAAGCTGATGGGGCCGGCGGCTGAGCGGTGGTGGGATTTTGCCGAGGACGCGCTGCGACCGCCGCTGCACATGCCGGCCCATCCGCTCCTGATGGCGCGCTTCGGGGCATATGGCGTGCTGCCGGCCACGGTGCTGGCGCGGCGATTCCGCACCGATCGGGCACGCGCGTTATTCGCAGGATTGGCGGGGCATTCGCTGCTTGCATTCGATAGGCCAATGAGCTCCGCGGTGGCGATGATCTTTGGTGCGACGGCAGCGGCCGCAGGCTGGCCTGTCGCGAGGGGGGGAGCACAGGCCATTCCTGACGCACTCACCAGGCGATTGCAGCAACTGGGCGGGGTCGTGCACACATCGCATCGCGTTGGCTCGCTGGATCAATTCGATACGCGTGACGCCATCCTGATGTGCGACGTTACGCCACGGGGATTGCTGCGGATCGCGGGAGGGCGGCTGACGGCGGGCTATCGGCGCGTGCTGGAACGATTCCGATTCGGGCCGGGCGCCTTCAAGGTCGACTACGCGCTGTCGGAGCCGATTCCATGGAAGGCGGCTGACTGCCGGCGCGCCATGACGGTGCATGTGGGCGGCACTTTTGAAGAGATCGCACAGGCGGAACACGAAGTATCGAGCGGCAGGCATGCTGCCAGGCCGTATCTGCTGGTGACGCAGCCGTCGCTGTACGACGCATTGCGGGCGCCCGCCGGCAAGCACACGGCGTGGGCTTATTGCCACGTGCCGAACGGCGCGAGCGAGGATTGTACTTCCAAGATAGAAGCGCAGATCGAGCGATTTGCTCCGGGATTTCGTGATTGCGTGCTTGCGCGGCGGGTCTTCGCGCCGTCTGATCTGGAAGGCATGGACGCAAATCTTGTGGGTGGCGATGTGAACGCCGGAGCGTTCACGTTAAAGCAGGTGCTGCTTCGGCCGGGGTTGGGGAATTATCGTACCGGCACGCCGGGATTGTACCTGTGCTCAGCGTCGACACCGCCGGGCGGCGGGGTGCACGGGATGTGCGGCTACAACGCGGCACAGGCGGCGTTGCGCGACCTACGCATGTGAGCGTCAGAACGGAATATCGTCGTCGGAGATTTCGGTCCGACTGGGCGAAGTCGTCGTGCGGCTGGAGCCGGGCGCTGGTCGAAGTTGTTGGAGTTGCTGCTCGAACTCGAACCGCGGCTGTAGCCGCCGCTGGCGGCGCCGCCATCTTCGCGGCCGGAGAGCAGGGACATGTCGTTGACGATGATTTCGGTGCGGTAGCGCTTCTTGCCTGGTCTCTTTGTCGTCCCAACTGCGGGTCTGATCTTGCCTTCGATGTAGAGCTTGGAGCCCTTCTTCACGTAGTCGCGGACGATCTCGGCGGTGCGCGTGAAGGCCACCAGATTGTGCCACTCGGTGCGATCCTGCCAGTTGCCCTGCGCATCCTTGGTGCGGTCGCTGGTGGCGAGGGTGAAGTTGGCCACCATGGTGCCGCCGCGGGTGGAACGGATCTCAGGATCCTTGCCTACATTGCCCAGAAGAATGACTTTGTTGACGCTCTTTGCCATATGGGAACTCCGTGTGATAAGGGAAAAGAATAGCAGACTGAGACGATTGCCGAGCCACGCAGACCGGTGGGAAACTCGGACATTATTCGTCTATTTCGGGCGCTGCAGGCGGCGGTTGCGGAGCCACTTGGCGAGGCCCAGGGTGAGCAGCAGGCCGCCGAAGGGCATGCACATGAGCGCGACGATGAGCGCGAACCAGCCGGTGTTGGTGCTGGCGCCGGTGTGGGTAAGCCGCCCAGTACCGTGAGCAGCAGGATACCGGACAGCAGCCCGGTGCCGACCATGAAGCCGCCGCCGCGTAACAGCTGGCGGTGCCGTCGCTGGTTGGCGGCGACTTTGACCGCACGGGGCTTGTTCCGTGTGCACCGTCATCCCCGGCTCAGTGCCAGGCGCAGCATCACGTAGGTGATGACGCCGGTGACGGAGACGTAGAGCCAGAGGGGAAAGGTCCAGCGGGCGATCTTTGCGGTGCTGCGGGAATGCGGCCGGAGAGCGAGAAGAAGAACGTGACCAGCACCAGGGGCAGCGCCACGACGGCCAGAATGATGTGGCTGGCCAGCAGCGACAGATAAAAGGTGCGGAAGTCCGCGTGGACGCGGGTAGCGGACGTCGCCGTGCAGCGCGTGGTGGGCGATGTAGCCGACAAGAAAGAGCGTGGAGAAGACGAACGCCGTGATCATGGACGCGCGGTGCGCGGCGATGCGTGCGCGCGCGGATGAAGGTGTAGCCGATGAGCAGCGCGGTGGCGGTGAGGCCGTTGAGCACGGCGTTGAGGGCAGGCAGAAATGCGAAGCGGGTGCTGCCGCATCGCGGCGGGATGAACGTAGATGAGCCAGAAGAGAAACAGCGTGGCCGCGGCGCTGATGGCGAGGATGGCGGCGATGGCGGGGCGCGGTGCTCGAGGGGCGATGCGGACGTGGATGCGGTAGTCATGCGCTCCTTAGTGCTTCGCGATGGCGCAGAGCATGAGCGTGGTGAAGAGCAGCGGCAGGTAGATGACGCTGACCTTGAGCAGATCGCGCGCCAGCATGCGGCTTCGCTCCTGAGCCGCGTGCGGAGGATGCCGGCGAAGCGGATGGTGTAGGCCAGATAAAGCAGGCCGAGCGCCGTCGCGAGCACGGCGTAGGCAGCGCCGGTCATGCCCAGCCACCACGGCGCCAGGCTGACGGGAATCATGAGCACCGCGTAAAAGAGCGCCTCGACCACGGTGGACCAGCCGTCGGGCTGGACGACGGGCAGCATGCGGATGCCGGCGCGGGCGTAGTCGTCGCGGTAGAGCCAGGCGATGGCCATGAAGTGCGGGAACTGCCAGACGAAGAGGATGGCGAAGAGCGCGACGGCGGGCCACTCGATGCGGCCGCGGGCGGCGGTCCAGCCAAGCAGCGGGCCCATGGCGCCGGGAAATGCGCCGATGAATGTGGCCAGGGTGGTGACGCGCTTGAGCGGCGTGTAGATGGCGACGTAGGTGAAGGCGGTGAGCAGCGCCAGCGCGACGGTGAGCAGGTTGGTGTGGAGCAGCAGCCAGACAGCGCCGAGGCCGAGGGCGCCGAGGCCGGCGAGGATTCCGAAGGCCAGCGAGAAGCGGCCGGAGGCGAGCGGACGATCGGCGGTGCGGTTCATGCGCGCGTCGGTGTTGCGCTCCAGGGCCTGGTTCAGCGCGCCGGCTCCGGCGGAGACCAGGCCGATGCCGAACAGCGTGTCGAGCAGGCCGCGCTGCAGGCTGGAGATGCCGGACTGCATGGAGCCGAGGTAGAAGCCGGCCCAGCCGGTGACGACGACCATGCCGGTGACGCGCACCTTGAAGAGTTCGCGGAGGTCGTGGATGAGCGTGGCGGTCGCCCCGGCTCGGGGCACGGGGATGGCGCCGTGCGGGGTTGCCGTCGACGGGCCGCGTCAGTCGGATCGGGATTGCGGTCTGGGAGCGGCCATTCTGGCGGAAGAAAACCTCGGAGGGAAGTGCCCCGGGGCGAAGTGCCCAGGGTCCTTATTTCGATGATAACAAGCGTGTCGATGCGGCGATGCGGTCAGAGGCCCGCGGTTCTGAGATGGCGTCGGCCACTTTCCGGGCGAGGAGCAGGTCGGCGGCGATGGAGACGTGGGCGGTGCGGTAGAGCGGCAGCCGGCGCTCGTAGCGAGCGGCGAGATTGGCCTGGTCGGCGAGGACGGGGCGGATGTCTTCCGTGCCGCGGCAGCGAGCGAGCGTGGTGGCAAGTTCGACTTCGAGGTGGATGAGGAGGGTAGCCGGGCGAAGTGAGCAGCAGGCGGCGCGTGGCGTCGGACTCGATGGCCCCGCCGCCGAGGGCCAGCACCAGGTCATCTCTCGGCAGCAGGCGGGCGATGGTCGCGTGCTTCGCGGTCGCCGGAAGGCTGCCTCGCCGTGACGGGCGAAGATCTCGGCGATGGTCATGCCGGCTTCGGCCTCGATCACGTCGTCGACATCGATAAAGCGCCAGCCGAGCTGTGTGGCCACGAGCGGGCCGACAGTGGTCTTGCCCGAGCCCATGAAGCCGGTGAGCACGATGCGGCGAACTCGGATCGGACTGGCGACTGACCTGTGGTGCAACTCTGCGCTGTTCACCTTTGTCCTTACCCCAGCACCATCACGATGGCTCCGGCGGTGATCAGCAGGCCGCCGATCAACGCCGGCGCGTTCAGCTTTTCGCCCAGCAGCAACCAGGCGAAGACCATCACCAGCGGAACGCTGAGCTTGTCGAGCGGGGCGACGCGCGAAGCCGGGCCGAGTTGCAAGGCGCGGAAATAGCACAGCCAGCTAGAGTCCGGTGGCCAGGCCGGAGAGCACTAGAAACAGCACGGTGCGGCGGTCGAGCGTCGCGAATCTCGCCATGCTTGCCGAGCGCCAGCGCAATGCCCCACGCAAAGACCACCACCACGCTGGTGCGGACGGCCGTGGCCAGGTTCGAGTCCACATGCGCCACGCCCACCTTGGCCAGCAGGGCGGTGGCGGCGGCAAACAGAGCCGAAAGCAGCGCCCATCCAATCCAGGTCATGGGACTATCGTATCGCTAAGGGCTGCTCGCGCGCGTCACGTCTTAAACTGCAGAGGCATGGAGACCGGCCGACGCCAGCAAGACTGCGCTTGCGCGTGGCCATTCGCCGCGCCGCGCACCAGATCGCCGATCCGCCCGCCGGTGCTCGACGATCCCATTGCGGTGCGGCTGGTTGGGCCGGGCTACGCGAATGACATGGAGCGCGCGATGCACACGGTGGCGCGGGATTTTCGCGCGTTCATGGCGGCGCGCAGCCGCTATGCCGAAGACCAGCTGGCCGAGGCGGTCGCAGCGGGCGTGCGCCAGTACGTGGTGCTGGGGGCGGGTCTGGACACCTTTGCCTATCGCAATCCGTTTCCGTCGCTGCGCGTCTTCGAGGTGGATTTTCCGGCGACGCAGGAGTGGAAGCGCTCGATGCTTGCCGAGGCCGGGATCGCCGTGCCGGAGAACCTGACGTTTGTGCCGCTCGACTTTGAGCACAAGACGCTGGCCGAGGGCTCGCGAGGCCGGATTGGACTTTACCTGCGCCGGCATTTTCGGCTGGCTGGGCGTGGTGCCCTATCTCACGCTGGAGGCATTTCGAGCGACGCTGGCAACGGTTGCGCAATTGCCTGCCGGCTCGGGCCTGACCTTCGATTATGCGTTCCCGCCGGAATCGCTCACGGCCAGGCGCCGCGAAATCTTTGACAGGCTGGCCGGCCGCGTGGCCGCTGCGGGCGAGCCGTTTCAACTGTTCTTTACACCCGAGCAGATCGAGGGCGAGCTTGGCCGGGCGGGCTTTCGGCGCATGGAACAAGCCGATCACGACAGGCTCAACGCGCTGTACTTTCGCAATCGTGCCGACGGGTTGAAACTGTCGCCGGTGGGAATAGGCATGCTGGCGACTGCCTGGACGTAAGGCGGCGCTTTCTTTTGGTTGGAGTCGATGTGGAGTTGACGGTCACAATTCGCAAAGCAGCGGTGGATGATCGCCTGCACGTGGCCGCGATGCGTGCCGCCTTATGGCCCGATGGGCCGTTTGAGGAACACCTTGGGGAGTTCGACCAGCTCATGGCCACAGGCATGAGCGGAACCCTGGCCGCTGCGACGTTTGTAGCGCAGGATGCGCAACAGGTCCTGGTCGGGTTTCTCGATGCTGGAATGCGCTCCCATGCCGATGGTTGCGACGTGCGGCAGCCGGTGGGATACGTTGAAGGCTGGTGGGTGCGCGAGGATCTGCGCAACTGCGGCATAGGCCGCGCTTTGGTGCGGGCCGCAGAGGATTGGGCGCGGGGTCAAGGCTGCCGGGAGATGGCCTCCGACGCGTTAATTGATAATCCGCCGTCGCTTGCGGCGCACGAGGCGCTGGGCTTCGAGGTGGTTGATCGCTGCTATCACTTTCGCAAGGCGCTGTGATGATTTATGCCGGCAGCTACAATCAAGCCAGCATGAACCGCTTGGTATTTAGGTCAATCTGTGCGGCGCTCGCCGTCTGGCTTGCCGGCTGCGGCTACCACACGCTGGGCTCGGCCGCGCATCTGCCGGCTGACGTGCGCACGCTTTCCGTTCCAATGTTCGCCACGCGCACCGAGGCTTACCATACAGAAACGGTCATGACCGAGGCGGTGATTCGCGAGTTCGCCGCCCGCACCCGGTTACGCGTGACTCCTTCGACCAAAGGCGATGCTGATGCTGTACTGCATGGCACCATCCTGCAGCAGACGGTTGCGCCGCTTACCTATAACACCAGCACGCAGCAGTCTTCGAGCTTTCTCATCACGATCGTGGCTTCGGTGACGTTAACTGGCCACGACGGCCGCGTGCTCTACGAGAACAAGAACTACGTCTTCCGACAGCAGTACCAATCCACTACCAACCTGCCTACATTCCTCGACGAAAGCCCGGCTGCCGAGGAGCGTCTTTCGCGCGAATTCGCCCGCCAGCTGGTCGCGGACGTGCTCGAGAGCCTCTAAGCCTGAGCGATCGTTGAGCGGAGCGAACCCAATCGCAGATGAAATAATGGCCGCATGCGGACTGAACTCTCCTTCGCTCCCCTCGCCGAGATTGCAACCGAACTGCTGGCCGTTCTCGCCGTCGATACCCAGACCGAAAAGGGCCCCCAGGCCAAGCCGCTCCCCGAACTGCTGACCTCGAATGCGGCAGTGAAGTCGGCCGCGGCAGCGGTGCTTGCCAGCGGGGAATACAAAGCCGGGACCAACGAGACGGTGCTGATCCATGCGCCCTCGGGGCTGAAGTCGAAGCGCCTGCTTATCGTAGGGCTGGGGAAGACGGCCAAGGCTACCGTTCATGGAGTTCGCAATGCCGCCGGAACGGCTGTCCGCTTCACCAAGCCGCGCGGGATCCGCGAGCTGGTTTTCGCATTGCCTGAAGCTGCGTTCCTGCCGCCCGATCCCTGCGTCCGCGCTGCTGTTGAAGGCGCGTTCGTCGGGCGACTTCGATCCCGACACCTACCGCAGCGATCGCAAGGATGTGAGTGTGCAGTCGTTCACGGTGGCGGCTCCGGCGCAAGCCGATAAGGGCGCGTACCAAGCCGCATTCAATGAGGGCGTCATCATTGGCGAGAGCCAGAACTTCACTCGTACGCTTGTCAATGAGCCGGGCAACAAGCTCACACCCACGGAGTTCGGCAAGCGCGCCGCGGCCATGGCCGCGAGGTTGGCCTGCAGTGCGAGGTGCACTCCACCGCCAAGATTAAAGAGCTGAAGATGGGCGCCTTCTGGAGCGTGTCGCAGGGATCGGAGGAGCCGCCCGCGCTGATCGTCATGCGCTATGAGCCGGCGGGCGTGACGCGACGGGCCCGTTGTCGGCTTGGTGGGCAAGGGCATCACCTTTGATACCGGCGGCATCTCCATCAAGCCGGCCGAGAACATGGAAAAGATGAAGTACGACATGGCGGGCGGCGCCGCGATGGCTGGGAGCCATGCGCGCTATCGCGTTGCTCAAGCCCAAAGGTGCGCGTTCTCTGCGTGATCTGCGCCAGCGAGAATATGCCGGATGGCAAGGCGCAGAAGCCCGGCGATGTACAAACAGCGATGTCTGGAAAAACCATCGAGATCATCAACACCGACGCAGAAGGCCGCCTGGTGCTGGCCGATGGGCTGGCCTACGCGCGCCAGCTCGGCGCCACGCACCTGGTGGACGCGGCTACGCTGACCGGCGCAATTGGTGTAGCTCTCGGCACGGTGAATGCCGGAGCCTTCTCCAACGACGAAGACACCTATTTAGAAATTCAACGCCGCGCTGGCCATCTCCGGCGAAAAGTTCTGGCGCATGCCGCTGGGCGAAGAGTACGCCGACATGATCAAGTCCGACATCGGCGACATCAAGAACACCGGCGGCCGTTATGGCGGCGCCATCACAGCAGCAGAGTTCCTGAAGGTCTTTGCCGAAGATACGCCCTGGATTCATCTCGACATTGCCGGCATGGCCTGGATTGACGAGAACCGGCCCTACATTGCCAAGGGGCCCAGCGGCGTGGCCGTGCGGTCGATTCTGGAGTGGGTGCGGAGCTACGCAGCGTAGTGCAGGCGAAAAAGCGATGGTTAGTTTCCACCGGTCTTCTTGCCCAGACTTTCATTGACAGCAAGTGGTCAAGCTGTGTTAGTAGTCCAGTGCTCTGGTTGCCACAATGAAAACCAGCAGCAGGAGCACTCCGAGCAGAACCATGCAGTTGATTCCGGCATGGACCTGGTGCCCAGCGAAGGCGGAGGGTGCACCATAGATCGCATCCTGGAAGTCGAAATACCTCCAACGCGCCTCCCCGAGTGTCATCGCGGCTCCGCCCGCTGCGAGGGAACCGACGATCCTTTCTGACGGAGAGATCGCAACCATTGCGGCGATCAGAATCAGGATAAGATAGACCGTTGCGACACCAAAGAGCGCGTCGATGCCGAGGGATAACAGCTGGTCATTTCGTACCATCCGGTGATCGAGTGGCAGAGCGCCGGCGTGTATTGCCAGAATGATTTGCATGGGCGACCAGCGGGTTTGTTCGTGTACCTCTGAGCCGGTCTCAACCAAAGGGCTGACAAAGGTTGCCAGGCCAATCATGGTCACAAACAGAGCCATCAGTCGGCGGCGCCGACCCATTTGAATCGAATCCAGCATCTGACGATACTGCACATTTTACGCAATTGCTGGTGTGCCGTCCGCTGCTTTGGCGACGGCCGGATTTTCTGTGGGCGCGCCTCGCTTCACAGAAAAACGCCCCGGCCGGGATTTCCTTATGCCGTTTTCATGGAAATGCTTGCTCGCTTGTGATATCAAGGGTCCACCGGTAACGAGAGTTACCGCCCGTTCCGACAATCCAATCCCGGCGGAGGGCACCCCCCATGACCTTGAGGTCGAAACCCGCTACCGAGTCAGCCGGACGCGCAGTTCAGGATCCCGGAAACCTGTTGTTAGGCCGCATGGCGCGCATACCCACAACCCAGGAAAAGCAGGTGTCCGCCGAACAGATGCGGTACCAGCTCTACCTGCTCGATCGCAGCGCCCAGCGCATGTCGATTGAAGACTGCTGTGCCGCGTTGCTGGAACGCTCCACCGACGCTCCCAGCGACGAGCTTCACTAAAGCTTCTCTACATCGCTTGGGGGCTTTCGATGCCGAGCCAGCGCGAGCGCGAGTACCAACTCGCGCAGAGTTACTGCGGCCGTCGACAGCAGGAACGTTTTGCGCGCGGCATCCTCTTCGGTGAGGATGTGGTGATTGTGGTAGAAGTTGCTGAACTCCTGTGCAAGCTGAAAGGCATGCTTGGCGATGTAGGCCGGCTCCGATGTCGTGATGGCACTGCTCCAGCACCATCGTCGGCGCCCGGCGCGCAGCCACAGCGCCCAGATGTCATCATTTTCGTCGCCTGCAGAGAGGCGGGGAGCGCGTTTCATCGCGTCGGCAGCGATTGCGCCAGCATCAGACGTCGGGCGCCGCGCCCGCCTTCAAAGATGCGGCGAATGCGCACGACTGCGTATTGCATGTAAGGGCCGGTCTCTCCCTCGAAGCTCAGCGCATCTCTGAAGTCAAAAGCGATCACCGTGTTGCGCGTGTACTTGAGCATGTAAGTAACGCAGCGCGCCGACGGCGATCTGCTTGGCGATGCCACGGCGTTCCGCTTCGCTTTCGTCCCAGTCGGGCTGCCGCTTATCCACATGGATCTGGTGGCCGCGATGAGTCTGTCGATCAGATCGTCCGCCTTGACGCCGAATCCCTTGCGGCCGCTGACCAGAATATAAGGACTGTCGAGGTCCTCCTGCGCCACCTCGTAGCCCATTTCGCCGGCGCACGCGGCGTGAGCGCGACCTTCTCATAGCCGAAGTGGATGCAGTGATCCGCCTGATCGATGTATCCCATTCCTCGCAAGGCCTGAACGAGATTTGCCTGCGGATCGTTTTGGCGTGACATCGATGACGTTGTAGATGGCCTGCGCGCCGCCGAATTGCGGATGGTGTTCTCGCCATGCACCGTTGAGATCCAGCACTCATGATCGGGGTAGGTGAAGAACGGCTTGTAGCCGAAGTCCTTGCCCAGCAGGCCGAACTTCCATAGGTGATAGGCGATGTCCTTGCCGACGTAGGTGACAGTCCCGTTGGAGCGGACAATGACCTTCGCGTCTTCGTTCGTTTCGCCTTCAGTGACATTCCGCGCCGGGCCGCGTCATCACCCAGCAGCCCTTGTTCTTGCCCTCGGTCTCGAAGTAGAGGACGCCAGTCTGCTTCATGCTGCTCGAACGCAGCATCCCAGAAATGCAGATGCAGAATCTCGCTCTCGCGCGGCAGGAAGTCGTATTCGATGCCGAGGCGCAGCATCGTCTCAAGATGGCGGCGGAGAACGGCTGTCGAGATAAGCTCGGCCACTTCGGCGGTTTCGTTGCCGCCTTCTTCAATCGCGTGCAGCGTGGCATAGCGCAGCTGCTTGCGCGCAGCGTTCTCTTCTTCGCTGCCTTGCTCATACCACTGCGACGTGCGAGCGTAGAGGTCCCAGCAGAGGTAGTCGATCGCCGCAGCATGACCTTCGGGGCCATGAGCGCGCATTTCGCATTCGGCTACGATGGCGCGGATTTCGGCGAGCGATCTGCCTTCAAGATGCTGAAAGCCAACGACGACATCGGCTACCTGAACGCCGGTGTTGTCGATGTAGTTCTGCACGTCGACTTTTTGCCCCGCAGCGCGCAGCAGGCGAACGAATGTATCCCCGAGGATAGCGTTGCGCAAGTGGCCGATGTGAGCGGCCTTGTTGGGATTGATGGAAGTATGTTCGACCAGCGCGCGGATTCCAGTTGACGCCTGTGGGACGCGCGATTCAGTGGCTGCGATCGCCGTCTCCGAACGGCAGCCGCCCGATCGAGCCGCGCGTTGATATATCCCGCGCCGGCAACCTCAAATCCCGCAAATCCGGGCAGCGTTCCCAGTGCAGCGACAATCTCGGCTGCGATGACCTTGGGCGCCTTGCGCAGTTTGCGGGCCAGCTCGAAGGCGATGGGCGTCGAGAGTTCGCCGTACTTCAGGTCCGGCGGAATCTCCATGGGGATCTCGTGAGTTCGAGATTGTATTTGAGTTTGAGGACCGAGCGCAGGTGCTCGCTGAGCCGCTTCTGGAGTTCGAGATACACGTGGAATGCCTCAGAAATGCTTGATTTTCAAGCTGATTTTAGCAGAGTCACTCGTGCCCGGATTGTCAGGCAGGATCATCGACACACAAATGTGCACAATAATCTCTGCGGGAGGCTCCATGACCATTGATAAAGCGGCCTGGAAGCCCATCAATGCATGGAATCCGCAGGTATGCAAGCGGGGAGGAACTGCTGATGGATGCGCTGATCGCAGCACAGCGTCGAAACCCCAACTACGCACAGTACGGCTCCGACCGTAGCGGCGATGCAGTCGTTCCCAGACTTTGAATTCGAATTCGAGAGAACCCCGTTGCGTGTCCGGGAAATCGAAATCTGATGGCCTGGTTGATCGATACCAATGTCCTTTCGGAGATTCGGCGTCCCAAGCCAGACAATCGGGTTCCTGAGTTTCTTGCAGCGTGGCCCTCTGAGCGAATTCTTCGTCAGTACTATGACGCTGGCGGAGATTCGATTCGGGATCGAGAACCAAGCCGACGCTTACCGCAAGACGTTGCTCACATCATGGCTTGCAGCGAAGGTCCGGCCCATGTTTCACCAGCGCATTATCCCAGTCGATGAGTCCATCGCAGTGAGGGCGCTGCGTATTTCGAATAAGCGCGCAAAAGGCGGCTATACATTCTCCCTGCCTGACCTGCTCATTGCCGCTACCGCTCTGGAGCGGGGCCTTGTCGTGGTTTCGCGGGATACCACACCTTTTATCGAGGCCAACGTTCCGATTCGGAATCCGTGGCTCTACGCGCAAATACCGTAGAATCTGATAGAGACGCTGCCTGTCCATTCAAGGAAGCTGGCGGTGCAATCCCATTATGACCAAGATCTTCAAACCCACCCCGCTACTACCTCACCACGCCGATTTACTACGTGAATGCGCGGCCGCACCTGGGGCACGCCTACTCGACGATCGTGTGCGATGCGATTGCGCGGCGAAAGCGGGCACTTGGAATCGAGACCTGGTTCGTGACCGGCACCGACGAACACGGACAGAAGATCGAGCGGTCGGCCGAGACAGGCGGGCAAGACGCCGATGGAGTTTGCGACGGCGATCTCAGGTGAATTTCGCGGCCTGTGGGATCGGCTGCACATCACCTACGACGACTTTATTCGCACGACCGAAGAGCGACACATACGGGGCACGCAAAAGCTGTTTAAGACGCTCTGCGACAAGGGATACATCTACAAGGGCTCCTATACGGGCCAGTATTGCGTGAGCGACGAGGCCTATGTGGATGGGCCTCCGGGGACTGTTTGCCCGGACTGCGGGCGCATGACCGAGACAGTCAGCGAAGAGAATTATTTCTTCAAGCTGTCGGCATTCGAGCGCAAGTTATTGGAATTCTACGAGGCAAATCCGGACTTTATGGGGCCGGATTCGACGCGCCGCGAAATCCTCTCCTTTGTCCGCGGCGGGTTGAAGGATCTGTGTGTCAGCCGGACAAGTTTTTCGTGGGGGATTCCAGTTCCGGGCGATGAGAAACATGTCGTCTATGTGTGGCTGGACGCACTGGCCAACTACATTACGGCGCTGGGTTATGGCTCGGACGATCCCGCCGATCAGGCGCGGTTCGAGAAATTCTGGCCGGCGGACCTGCACCTGATCGGCAAAGAGATCAGCCGCTTCCATTGCGTCTATTGGCCTGCGTTCCTGATGGCGGCGGGCATTGCGCCACCCACGTTCGGTTAAGGCCAATGGCTGGCTGCTCTTTGAGACACCAAGATGTCCAAGTCGCTGCGGCAATATTGTGCGGGCAGAGACGGTCGACACGGTGCTGGGGGCCGATGCGCTGCGGTACTTCTTGATGCGCGAGATCCCCTTCGGCCAGGACGGCAGCTTTAGGTTTGATGCTCTGGTGCAGCCGTACAACGGCGATTTGGCCAATGGCTATGGCAACCTGGTCAGCCGCGTGGTGAACATGGTGCACAAATACTTCGGCGGAGTCGTTGCCGGAGGCAGGCGCGGAAACTCAAGCAGAGGCGGCTCGCGCGCGACAGCGGATCGCACCATTACGGAATTCGGACCGCTCTTCGACGAACTGAATTTTTCTGATGCGCTGAAGGGCCTATGGATCCTGGTTGCCGAAACCGACGGCTATCTGACCGCTAATGCGCCCTGGAAGAAGCGCGCCGACGGCTCCGACGAAGACCACGCCAGCGCTGCAAGCGCGGGTGCTGGCGACGGCAGCCGAAGCTATTCGCGTCATTACGGCGCTGGTCTATCCGATCCTTCCCGCCTCGGCATCCAAGGTGTGGCAGCAACTGGGGCAGGGCGAATCTGGCCGCCGCGGCAAAACAGGCTTTCTCACTGATCTCACGTGGGGCGGATTCAAAGCCGGAACGCACTTCGGCGAGCCGGCGCCGCTATTTCCCCGCGCAGAAAAGGACGCAGTCGAACGTATGCAGAATCTGGAAAACGAAAACAACGCCAGCGCGGTTCAGGCCGCATCGGGCAAAGGCGAGGACCAGGCGCCGTCGCAGGCTCCGGCAAACACCTCTGTCTCGCACACCGACGCTCCCGCATCGCGAGACAATTCTTCGTCCGGAGAGAGCGCGACGTCCTCGACCTTCGCGCCGCACGATACCACCAAGCCTGTCGATACGGCCAAAGTCCATCAGGTTCCCGACGATTTGGCTTCGGCACGGATCAAGACCGGCACCTCTCCGGCGCCGGCTGGCGCGCCGCTCGCCACCGAGGAGAAAAAGCCAAACCCTAGCGGCGCTCCGCAGCCACCTGCGCACTTACCCGACCCGGCGCAGGCGGCAAGCCCGGCTGCGGAGCCTCAATTTATCACCATCGACGATTTCGTCAAAGTCGACCTGCGCGTGGCCCAGGTGCTGGTGGCGGAGCGTATCCCCAAGGCCGACAAGCTTTTACGCCTCGAAGTCGACTTGGGGTACGAGAAGCGCCAGATCCTGGCCGGAATCGCGCAGTATTACGAACCGGAAAAGCTGATCGGCCGCAAGATCGTGATTGTGGCTAACTTAGCCCCCCGTAAGATGCGCGGGCTCGAGTCCAACGGCATGCTTTTGGCTGCCTCGCTTCCGCCCGACGGCTCTCCGGTGCTGGCAGGATTCCTTGAAGACGTGCCACTGGGCGCACGGCTCAAATAGTCGCCCGGCTTTACCGCCAAATTTGGCC
Source organism: uncultured Acidobacteriota bacterium (assembly GCA_963846375.1). GTDB lineage: Bacteria > Acidobacteriota > Terriglobia > Terriglobales > Acidobacteriaceae > Telmatobacter. Next base: position 10,834 of record CAWJVV010000019.1, on the reverse strand, counting down.
TGAAAATTAAGAAGCGGGCCACCGGAGTCGGGAGTGGAAGGATATCCCGAAACCGGTTGCCCGCTGGACCCTGAACCGGGTCTAGGTGGTGTTCTTAGTTTAGGCTCATTGGCCCGAAAAGCAAGCAGTATTTCAACTGAAATTTCGGGTCCATTTATCCACATTGCACCCCGTCGTGACCGCCATCACAGGCGGCTGTCCTGAGACCCTTCGCGCGTTGACCGGCAATGGTTTCGCCTGATACAAAATAGAGTTCTAACCAAGAATTTTTCAGCCTGAACGCCTGAAAGAATAATCAACCCCAGCATGGAATTGATGGCGCATCAACTCGGGATTTTTCTGCTCGCAGCCGACAGATCGGCAACTGCGGCTGAGCCGTCGATCGTTGAGATCGTCGAGAAGTTTCTTATCGGATCGATTCCCACTCTTTTGCTCTTTATCGTGCTGGTCCTCTGCTACCAGTTCCTGGTTCAAGGACCGCTTTCTCGTGCTCTTCGCGAGCGCTATGCCCGCACCGAAGGAGCCGTGGAAGACGCCCACAAGGCTATCGGCCGTGCGGAGGAGCGCGCCCAGGAGTATGCAACCAAGCTCCGCCAGGCGCGTGCGGAAATCTTCGCGAGGCGCGAGCAGCGCATTCGGCAATGGACTGTCGAGCGCGATGCCGCCCTCGACGTTGCCCGAAAGGCTGCCGGGGAAAAGGTGAGCCGGGCCAAGGCGGAACTGGAAGCCGAAGCTGCAGCCGCCCGCAAATCCATTCAAGCCTCTGCCGGAGACTTGGCCAGCCGGGTTGTTCGTGCGGTGTTGCCCGCGGCCGCCGGGGGTACCCGTTGAAGCATCTGAGTAGCCCGTATCGTGTCCGCCTTTTTTTTCTCATCTTGCTCAGCGTCGTTGCCGTAGCGGGTTCGGCTCGCTCGTTTGCCCAGGAGCCCGGCGCCACTCTGCCGGAAACATCGGCCCCGGCTGCCAAAGAGCGCGAAGGCCTCAATCTCTCTGCCCAGCCCGGACACGTGAAGAGGGAAGAAGCGGAAGAAGAGAACCTCTACCGGCACACCAAACTGGTGGGGACCATCTCTGACGCCGTCTTCCACGACGATCCGAACGCGACCGCTCCGGAGCAGGTAGAGCTTCGCGAGCGCCACATTGAGACGACGGCCCGCGCGTTCGAGTGGATCAACGCCGCCATCATCATTTTGTGCATTATCATCCCCCTGGCCAAGATTCCTGCCCAAGGTCATTCGCAAGCGTTCCGAGACGCTAAGCCAGAACCTTGAAAACGCCCGCAAGACCACTGCCGATGCCAACGCGCGCCTCACCGCCGTCGAAGCGCAACTCTCGCGGCTCGACGACGAGATCGCCAAAATTCGCGCCCAGGTGGAGCAGGAGAGCAAGCAGGACGAGCAGCGCATCAAGGCCACCATCGACGAAGAACGCGCACGCATCGTTGCGGCGGCCGAGCAGGAGATCACTGTGGCCGCGGCACAGGCGCGGCGCGGCCTCCGTCACTTTGCCGCCGACCTCGCCATTGAACAGGCCGCGCAGCAGCTCACTCTGACGCCGGAAGCCGATCGCGCTGTTGATCGCAGAGTTCGTGCGCGATACGGCCACAGGCGCCCTGAACGGAGGGCACAAGCTAAATGCCGGCCTTCGTTTCCCGTTACGCCCGTGCCTTTGCCGATGTCGTGACCTCGGCAAAACTCGACACCGCCGCCATCGACAGTCAACTCGGCGATTTTCTTGCCACCTGGGACGGCAGCAGGGAACTTCGCGAAGTCTTTGCGAACCCTGCCATTCCCGCGGCACAGAAGGTCGCAATCCTCGACAAGATGAACGCCAAGCTCGGCATGGCGAAGGAGCTGCGCAACCTGCTCGCTGTGCTCATCAACAACGATCGCATCGCGCATGTGCATGAAGTTGTCGCGGCGTATCGCACCGAACTGCAGGCGCGGCAGGGCATTCGCCAGGCGGAGATCGTTACCGCCCGGGAACTCAGCGAACAGGAGCGCAACTCGCTGCTGGCCGGCGTGGCGCAGCTGGCGGGCGCGCGCGTACAGGCCAGCTTCAAGCTCGACAAGGCGATCCTCGGCGGCACCGTCGTGCGCATCGGCTCCACGGTTTACGACGGCTCGGTCCGCGGCCGGCTCGAGCGGTTGCGAGAAGCATTGGCGGCCGGCTGAAAGCAGAGTGATCAGTGGTCCGAAGATCCGCAATCAGACCAGTGATCTGAGACAAAACAAGTTGAAACACTGAAATTGGAGGCAGGAGATCGGCGAAACCAGAAGGGCAGTCGGCCGCACAGCGGCAGAGAACTGACCACTGATCACTGATCACTGTCACGGGAACGCAAATGGCTCAGATCAAGGCAGACGAGATTACGCAGCTTCTTCGCGAGCAGATCGCGAACTACGACTCCAAGGTCCAGGTCGACGAAGTCGGCACCATCACCTCCCTCGGCGACGGCATCGCCCGCCTGCATGGCCTCGACAAGGTCATGGCGGGCGAACTGCTCAGCTTCCCGCACGGCATCGCCGGCCTCGCCCTCTCGCTCGAAGAAGACCAGGTGGGCGCCGTCATCCTCGGCGACTACACCGAGCTCAAGCGAAGGCGACGAGGTCAAGCGCACCGGCAAGATTCTCTCCGTGCCCGTGGGCGAAGCCATGATCGGCCGCGTGGTCAACGCGCTGGGCTTGCCCATCGACGACAAAGGGCCCATCGCCACCACCGAAACGCTGCCCGTCGAGCGCCTGGCGCCCGGCATCATCGACCGCCAGGGCGTGCGCGAGCCCATGGCCACCGGCCTCAAGGCCATCGACGCCATGATCCCCATCGGCCGCGGCCAGCGCGAACTCATCATCGGCGACCGCCAGACCGGCAAGACCGCCGTCCTGCTCGACACCATCATCAACAACGCCAAGAACGATCTCATCTGCATCTACTGCGCCATCGGGCAGAAGCGCTCGTCGATCGCGCAGGTGGTGCAGACGCTGACTGAAGCCGGCGCCATGGGCCACACCATCATCGTGGCCGCCTCGGCCTCCGAGCCCGCGCCCATGCTTTATCTCGCGCCCTACGCCGCCACCGCCATGGGCGAGTACTTCCGCGACAACGGCAAGCATGCGCTGGTGATGTACGACGATCTCTCCAAGCACGCCATGGCCTACCGCGAAATCTCGCTGCTGCTGCGCCGCCCGCCGGGCCGCGAAGCCTATCCCGGGCGACGTCTTCTATCTCCACTCCCGCCTGCTCGAGCGCTCCTCCAAGATGAGCAAGGAGCGTGGCGGCGGTTCGCTCACCGCGCTGCCCGTCATCGAGACCCAGGCCGGCGACGTCTCGGCCTACATTCCGACCAACGTCATCTCCATCACCGACGGCCAGATCTTCCTGGAAACCGACCTGTTCAACTCCGGCGTTCGTCCGGCCGTCAACGTCGGCCTCTCGGTCTCGCGCGTCGGCTTCTCGGCGGCCATCAAGGCCGTCAAGCAGGTTGGCTCGACACTCAAGCTCGACCTCGCGCAGTACCGCGAACTGGCCGCCTTTGCGCAGTTCGGCTCCGACCTCGATCCGCTCACCCAGAAGCAGCTCAACCGCGGCCAGCGCCTCACCGAACTGCTCAAGCAGCCGCAGTTCCATCCGCTCACCTGGCAGCAGCAGGTCACGGTCCTCTTCGCCGGCACGCAGGGCTACCTCGACGACCTCAAGGTCACCGACATTCGCGCCTTCGAAGACGGCCTCTACAAGTACTTCGACGACGCGCAGTCAGGCGCTGATCGACCGACCTCACGCAAAAGAAGTCAGCTCGACGACGACCTCCGCAACCGCCTGCACGCCGCCCTCAAGGAGTACAAGGCAAACTTCAAGGCGGAACTGCAATCGGAAGCTGTTACTGCGTAACAGCATCGCAGCCATCTAGCTACTCAGCTATTAGCTCGCTAGCAAGAAACGAATGACCCGGAAGGCATGAAAGCTAGGAACTAGCGAACTAGCAACTTGGAAACGAAATGGCAAACGTACTCGATCTCCGGCGTCGCATCCGCAGCGTGAAAAACACGCGGCAGATCACCAAGGCCATGAAGATGGTCTCGGCGGCCAAGCTGCGCCGCGCGCAGGAGCGCTGCTCGCGGCCCGGCCCTACGCCCGCATGATCACCAGCGTGCTTGAGTCGCTCACGCGCCGCATCGAGATCTACGACCCGGAGACCGGCAACCTGCGCCACCCGCTCTTCGCCACCCGCGAAGAGAAGCGCGTTCTGCTGGTCGTCGTCAGCGGCGACAAGGGCTTTGCCGGCGCCTTCAACGCCAACATCCTCAAGACCGCCTACCAGTTCATCAACTCCGGCAATCAGGACAAGGAAATCGACATCGAAGCCGTCGGCCGCAAGGGCCGCGACCAGATGCGCCGCCGCTATCCCGACGCCGTGTACACCGAGCAGACCGACGATGACGGCAGCCACGCCAAGTCCGCCAGCGAGCGCAAGGGCCCCATCGAAGTCACCGGCGACCATCCCGGCATGCTGCTCAAGCTCGAGACCGCGCGTCTTCGAACTCGCGCAGAACATCATCTCCCGCTACATCCACGAGGAGATCGACGCCGCCTACATCGTCTACAACGAATTCAAGTCGGTCATCGCGCAGCGCCTGGTCGTCGAGCAGCCTGCTGCCGATCATCGAAGATCGGCGGCCGCAGATCGCCGGCGCCGCCGAGCCCACCGTCGAAGAAAGCGAGCGCGCCGCCGAAGCCGCCCTCACCGCCGGCATCGAGCTCGAAGCCGGCCGACACGCACGAAGCCGACGAAGAAGCCAAAAAGTTCGGCACCGCCAACGTCGACTACATCTACGAGCAGCCGCCCGAGGAGCTCTTCGCCGGCCTGCTGCCGCAGTACATTGTTTCCGATGCTCTATCACGCCATGACCGAGTCGGTCGCCGCCGAACACGCGGCCCGCATGACGGCCATGGATTCGGCAACCAACAACGCCTCCGACATGATCGACGCCCTCACGCTGCACATGAACCGCGTGCGCCAGGCCGCCATCACCAAGGAGATCATCGAAATCGTTTGCGGCGCCGCCGCGTGTAAAAAGCAGCTTAGTTTAGCTCTTAGCTTTAGTCAACCAGGCAAGGCTGGGGCTAAAGCTAAGAGCTAATAGCTGAAGCTCAAAGAAGGAACAATGGCAGAAAACATCGGCAAAGTAATCCAGGTCTCCGGCCCCGCCGTAGACGTTCAGTTTGAAGAAGCGACCATGCCGCCCATCTATCAGGCGCTGCGCGTCGTCAGCGACGGCTTCACCGTCCCCACGCCCATCAACGTGATCCTCGAAGTGCAGCAGCACCTCGGCGAGGGCCGCGTGCGCACCGTCGCCATGGAAGCCACCGACGGCATGGTCCGCGGCATGAAGGCCATCGACCTCGGCGGCCCCATCCGCGTGCCCGTGGGCAAAGAGACGCTGGGCCGCGTGCTCAACGTCATCGGCGAGCCGGTCGACGAACTCGGCCCCATCGGCGAAAAGCACGCGCATGCCCATCCATCGCCCCGCGCCGCTCTTTGACGAGCAGTCAACGCACGAAGAGATGTTCGAGACCGGCATCAAGGTCATCGATCTCATCCAGCCCTTCTTGAAGGGCGGCAAGATCGGCCTCTTCGGCGGCGCCGGCGTGGGCAAGACCGTCGTCATCATGGAGCTCATCAACAACGTCGCCAAGAACCACGGCGGCTACTCCGTCTTTGCCGGCGTGGGCGAGCGCACCCGCGAGGGCAACGACCTCTGGCTCGAAATGACCGAGTCCGGCGTCATCAAGCCCGGCGACTGGGCCGACTCGAAGTGCGCCCTGGTCTACGGCCAGATGACCGAGCCGCCCGGAGCGCGCCTGCGCGTGGCCCTCAGCGCGCTCACCGTCGCCGAGTACTTCCGCGACGTCGAAGGCTCCGACACGCTGCTCTTCATCGACAACATCTTCCGCTTCACGCAGGCCGGCTCTGAAGTTTCCACGCTGCTGGGCCGCATGCCTTCCGCCGTGGGCTACCAGCCCAACCTCGCCACGGAAATGGGCGAGCTGCAGGAGCGCATCACCTCCACCAGCAAGGGTTCGGTCACATCGGTCCAGGCCGTCTACGTGCCCGCCGACGATCTGACCGATCCCGCGCCGGCCACCACCTTCGCTCACCTCGACGCCACCACCGTGCTCAGCCGTCCGCTGTCCGAGCTCGGCATCTATCCGGCCGTCGATCCGCTGGCCTCCACCTCGCGCATTCTCACCGCGCGCGTCGTCGGCCAGGAGCACTACGACGTGGCCCAGGGCGTCAAGCGCATCCTGCAGCGCTACAAGGATCTGCAGGACATCATCGCCATCCTCGGCATCGACGAGCTCTCCGAAGAAGACAAGCTCACCGTGGCCCGCGCGCGCAAGGTGCAGAAATTCCTGTCGCAGCCCTTCCACGTGGCCGAGCAGTTCACCGGCATCCCCGGCGCATACGTCAAGATCGCCGACACGGTGCGCAGCTTCAAGGAAATCATCGAGGGCAAGTACGACGACATTCCCGAGCAGGCGTTCTACATGAAGGGCGCCATCGAGGAAGTGCTCGAAACCGCCGAGAAACTGAAGGCAACGGTGTAAAAGCAGCTCTTAGCTGCTAGCTCGCTAGCTTCTAGCTTTTCAATGCGAAGTCGATGCTTCAACTCAGCACGATGAGCTAGAGCTAGAAGCTAAGAGCTAGTAGCTGGGAGCTGAAGAATATGGCTGACGAATCCAATCAACTCCGCGTCCGGCTCGTCACCCCCGAGCGCACCCTCTTTGAGGCAGAGCGCCGACGGCCGTCGAGCTGCCCGCGAAGAACGGCTACTTGGAAGTGCTCTACGGCCACGCGCCGCTGATGGCCGAGCTCGGCGCAGGCGACGTGCGCATTCACACCGGTGCCGGCATCGAATCCAGCAGCCCCGAGACAGACCCGCTACAACGTCAGTTGGGGATTTGTTGAAGTCCTGCCCGACCGCGTCACCATCCTCGCCACCGACGCTCTCAAGCCCGAGGAGATCGACGTGCCAGCGCGCCCAGCAGCAACTCGAACACGGCCAGCAAGATGTGGAACGAAGCCGGCGAAAGCGAAGAAGCCTACGACAAGCCCTCCACGTCATCGCCGAAGCCGAAGCCAAAATCGCCACCGCGCAGGAAAAACACTAGGCTCCGAATCCCGCCCAAACACAAAGGCCCTGCTCCCTTGGAGCAGGGCCTGAGTTTTTCTAAGTGGAAGGTAGCCCCTAGCTCCTAGCTCCCTGCCTCTACAATCTTCCCCCACAACTCCGCAATCCCATATCCCGTCTTGGCTGAAACCGCCAGGATATCGTCAAATTCAAGCTCTCGCTTCAGCGCCGCCAGGTTACGCGTGCGCTCGTTGCCGCTCAGCCGGTCCACTTTCGTCGCCACCACCAGCAATTCGCGATCGACTGATCGCAGCCAGTCCAGCAACTGCCTGTCATTCGTGCCGCGCCGGCACAATCGCATCCACAATGCAGATGCACAACGCCAGCGTCTCGCGCGTCGCAAGATACGGCTCAATAAACTTCGGCCACTCCGCCGAAATCGACTTCGAAATCTTCGCGTAGCCGTAGCCCGGCAAATCGGCAAAGATCATCTTCGCCGCGCCCCGCTCGCCCGAGACCTCAAAAAAGTTGATTGCCCGCGTCCGGCCCGGCGTCGACGAAACCTTCGCCGCCTTCTCGCCCACCAGCGCATTCAGCAGGCTCGACTTGCCCACATTCGACCGCCCCAGAAACGCGATCTCCACCACGCCCTGAGAAGCGAATTGTTCAGGGAACTGCTCCTTGGCCAAAGCCGACAACAAAAACCGTGCGCTATATCGAGTCATCTTCTTCGAGCATACAAGTCCGGCTCGGGCCAGTCCTCACGCCGATCCGCACGTGTTCATCAGTTGGCGGTTGTTTCCGTCCCCCGCAGCGTGATAGCTTGGGTCGCTCCCTGGAGAGCCGTGCTGCGCCCAGTCTCGGATGCGCGCCTCCAGTGCCGCAGAGGAGAATCCCCCATGAAATTCAGCTCTCTTGCTCTTGTGCTCGCGCTCTCAGCCGCGCCCGCCTTCGCTCAACCCTCCGGCAACGCGGACGCGGCGTCAGCCTGTGCCGGTCTTCCCACACACGCCCAGCTCAAGGCAGCCTTGACCGCAGCCCGCAATCAGGGCAATGGCGGCTTCAATCTCGACATGTGGGCCACTGTCGTCAATCGCGACGGCGTGGTCTGCGCGGTCGCCTTCACCGGCGCCGATCGCGGATCGCAGTGGCCCGGAAGCCGCGTCATCTCCGCGCAGAAGGCCAATACGGCCAATGCCTTCAGTCTGCCCAAGCTCGCGCTCTCCACCGCCGACCTCTACAGCGCCGTTCAACCCGGCGGAAGCCTCTTCGGCCTCCAGGCCAGCAATCCGGTCAGCACCGACGTGGCCTATCGCGGGGATCCAGAAAACTACGGCAAGCCCAACGACCCCATGGTTGGCGGTCGCATTGGCGGTGTGAATGTCTTTGGAGGCGGCCTGGCTCTCTACAGCGCCAAGGGCCAGATCGTGGGCGCCGTCGGCGTCAGCGGCGACTCCTCCTGCGCCGACCACAACATCGCCTGGCGTACCCGCCACACGTTGAATCTCGATTTCGTGCCCGGCGGAGTTGGACCCGACACCGCGCGGCCCGACAATATCGTCTACGACATCACACCGGCTCCCGGTCTCCAAATCGGAGTCAGCGCCAGCGGCTGGGGGCACCCTGCCTGCAGTGCGGCCGCGACGGGGATCGCAGCGCTGCTGCCCGCCGTCCAGTAGCTCCGCCTTATTCCCACTGAAAATCCGAAGGCTCGGGCTGCACAAATCAGCGGCCCGGCTTGAGGTCGCGGGTTAAAACATTCAACCGATTGGTTGACAGTCGGCCATCTTTTCCGATACATTCAACCATATGGTTAAGTCGTCGATCGCAGCCCGGCTCGATTCCATCTTCCACGCACTCGCCGACCCCACCCGCCGCGCCATCCTCCACGATGTCTCGGCGGGCGAAAAATCCGTCGGCGACCTTGCCCGTCCCCACGCGCTGACCCTGGCCGCTGTTTCCAAGCACCTCAAAGTCCTCGAAGCTGCAGAACTCGTTGCCCGTCAGCGCCGCGGCAGTTTTCAGATCGTCCGGCTCAACGCCCCCACCTTGCACGAAGCCGATCAGTGGCTGGCTTACTACCGCCCATTCTGGAGCACCCGTCTGGATGCTCTGGCACAACACCTGGAGGGAGACTCTAAATGAGCGAAAGAAACCTGACTCTGCAACTCGCCAAGACCATCAAGACCACTCGCAGTCGCGCCTTCGCCGCATGGACCCAACCCGCCGAGCTCATGCAATGGTTTGCGCCCGGCCCCATGAAGCCGCAAGCCATCGACGTCGATCTGCGTATCGGCGGCATATTCCGCTGGGCAATGAGCGGGCCTTCGATCCAGTCCGGCCCATCGATGCAGCACCCGCAGACCATGAACGTCGTCTTCAGTGGCCAGTTCCTCGACATCCAGACCGACAAGCGGCTTCAGTTCACCTGGCAATCGGAAGCCAATCCCTCCGACAACACACTTGTGACCGTCTCGTTTGCCGACGTCGATGGCGGCACCGAGGTCGCCATTACCCAGGAGCGCATCTCCGCCCCCGAAATTCTCAATCGCAATGAGGGAGGCTGGGCATCCATGCTCGACAAGCTCGCCGCCCTGTGCACGGAGACTCCCGTTCCGGCCGGCGCCTGACCTCACTTCATCGCCAAAACGAAAAGCCCGCGCCGATTATCGCGATCGGCGCGGGCTTTTTTCTTGAAATCAGTCTTGATTACTGCCGTGCCACCTGCCCCGTTCCCACCTCCGATGCGGGTGGCGGCGGTGGCACCGCCGGAATTACTTCCGTCGGCTCTGCAAGCGGCGTCGGCAGCGGCCTCTCCAGCGCCAATGCCAGCACCTCGTCCATCGAATCCACAAAGTGCAGCTTCATGGCGGTGCGAATATTGTCCGGTAGCTCGGCAAAATCCTTCTCGTTGCCACGCGGCAGAATCGCCTCGAATATCCCCGCGCGCAGCGCCGCCAGCAGCTTCTCTTTCAATCCGCCGATGGGCAGCACCTTGCCGCGCAGCGTGATCTCGCCTGTCATGGCGATATCGCGCCTCACCGGGATCTTCGCCAGCGCGCTTGCCAGCGCCGTCGCCATGGTGATGCCCGCCGACGGCCCATCCTTCGGGATCGCGCCCTCCGGCACATGGACGTGCAGGTCTACATTGCGATAGAACTCGCGCGACAGACCGAGGGCCTGCGCTCTACCACGAATGTAGCTGAGCGCCGCCTGCGCCGATTCCTGCATCACGTCGCCCAGTTGCCCGGTAATTGTCAGCTTGCCCTTGCCGTCCAGCACCTGCACCTCAATGGTCAGAATGCTGCCGCCCACCTCGGTCCACGCCAGGCCCGTCACCAGGCCCACTTCGCTCTTCTCGTGCACCTCGGAGTCGCGGAACCGCGCCACGCCCAGGTACTCTGAAACATTCGCCGCCGTGATCTCTTCCTTGTGCTTGGCGCCGTTCTTCACCACCTTGCGCGCCACCTTGCGGCACAGGTTTCCGAGCTCGCGCTCCAGGTTGCGCACGCCGGCTTCGCGCGTGTAGTAGCGGATGATCTCGACGATCGCGTCGTCGTTGAACGTGACGTTCTTCTCGCTCAACCCCGTCTGCTCGCGCTGCTTCTTCACCAGGTACTGCCGCGCGATCTCGAGCTTTTCGTGTTCCGTGTAGCCCTGCAGCCGCAAAATCTCCATGCGGTCCTGCAGCGGTGCGGGAATCG
>CAWJVV010000018.1:0-435848 GCA_963846375.1 uncultured Acidobacteriota bacterium | reverse complement strand
AGCCCGAACCGGATTCAGACTGACGTACGATACCGCAGACCTCAGGTGCGACTCGTCCATCGCGCCCGACGCGAGCCGGCTCCGAAATAGATGACTGGTCCAATATCCGATCGATATCGATTTCAAAGAGGACGGCGCAGGCGGGGCCGATTGGACGATAAAGAAGTGATGTTAGCAGCGCAATCGACAGCTGCGGTTTGAAGCTTGATTCGTGGAGCGCCCAATCGAAAGGGTTATTTCGTCTCTCCCGAATCTCTCGAATCTCTATAGAAGATAAAAAGCCCTTCCTCACAATGCTTATATCAGAGCTTGAAACAGCGACCGATTTTCAGTTCCGCTTTAGCGTGCTTTATACTCCGTTTCGTGACGTGGCCCTATATTATTGGCAAGAGGTGAACGTACGGGCCCCAATTGATTGGCGAGTTGCCGCTTGAACCCTCGTCCCGTTAAGGGAATCGAAAAGAACATTGGATTGTCGAGTCAGCCACGCTGCGACTGACATTCCCAGCAGCAATAATACGAACTATTCTTACGCATCCAAACTGCTCATGAGCATAACAGCCGCCGTCCCGTCCGTATTTGTCATAAACCTGGACCGCGCCCGCGATCGACTCACTCAATTTCGCGAAAATATGGCGGTTCTAGAGATGCCATTCTTGCGCTGGCGTGCCACAGCGGGCGACGAACTGAACTCTTCGCAGTTCGGCATCGAACCGAACATGGAAGGGGTCTTCATAACAGGCTTTCGGGAATGGAGCAAGAATGAGGCAGCCTGTGGCGTGAGTCACATCACGTTGATGCAGCACCTTGTCAGGGAGCGAATACCATGGACCATAATCATGGAGGATGACGCTGTCCCACGGCGAAAGTTGCCAGTGTCACTGTCCGAGTGGGAACTCCCCGACGACGCGGAAATTGTATTGCTCAATGACCGAGCGACCGTCGACGTCTTGAGTCACCGTGGCAATACGTTTTCTTACGGGAGAGTAACCGGAGGAGCGGGTACCGAAGGCTACCTAATCTCGCTTGCCGGAGCCCGAAAGCTTTTGCAAATCTTATATCCATTTCGTGACCCGCTCGACTTTCAGATGTATTCTCACTTCGTTTCAATTCAGGAGGTGGACTCAACGCCATTCTATTGGAGGTTGCCGCAGAACCCGTCCGCACGCAACGTTCTTCTAAACGCGTATCGGGTTGTACCTGCACTTGTAGGTCATGCGGGTTCCGTGTCAACTATTGGTGGACAGCGTCATCCCCGCGCACGATATTACTGCAAGGTGCTGCTCGGTCTCGATTTAGCCGAACTCCATCCCTACACTTACATTGCGCCTCTTTCGAACAATTCCTCTTGCGGAAACATCCATATATCGAAGGCCTTTGAATACCGGGCGGTAGACGTCTCCCATTTGGATGAATCAATGTCTTATTCCGCAGCGGACGGCGCACCGCCCTCCGCCCCAATGACGATTTTGTACGACCATGGGGTCAACTGTGTTCGGATCAGTCTTTGGGTCGACCCCCAAAGTAAAATGAACCTGCATAGAGCCCTTCACCTTGCCCGGCTGGCACGAACGGCGGGACTAAGGATTTATCTGGTTCTGCATTATTCGGACCACTGGGCGGACCCGTCGCAGCAGACGAAGCCAGCCGCTTGGTCCCATCTCCCGTTTGATTCGTTGTGTGCACGTGTTTACGAGTACACAAAGAACATAGTCGAAGCCATGGCAGGGCAAGGGACACCCCCTGCAATAGTGCAGCTTGGCAATGAGATAACGAACGGCTTTTTGTGGGCTTCCAGCGACGAAGCCCGAGCATGCGGAGGACGTTTATCTCAATATGATGAGAGTGTGAACCAGCGTGCTTATGACGAGCAATGGCCGGTCTTCGCGACAATCGTTAGACACGCCACTCGGGGTGTAAGGGAGGCAAACCTTCAGCCGGAAGGGCCAAAGGTGATGCTGCAGATCGATAAGGGGGCGCAGCCAGAGGTCGCGGCGTGGTGGTTCGATAAGGCGAGAGCACATGGTCTTGATTTCGACATGATTGGTCTTTCCTATTACTTTCTTTGGCATCACGCCACCGTAGACGAATTAAGTCGAATGGCTTGCCTGAGTGCGGCGTTTCCCGACAAGGAGATTATGCTTGCGGAGACTGCGTATCCCTACCGATGGGCCGAGGGTATTACGATGGAGCCACCCGCAAGCAATCCCCCATTTACTTTTGACGGACAGGCTGAGTACTTGGCGGAAGTGTTAAGAGCCATGAGAGCATTGCCGAACGGTGTCGGTTTGTGCTGGTGGGGCGCATTTTTCTTGAACGCCTCGTATGACCCATGCAAGGATCTCTTTCGGGCTCAGGCGTTATTCGATGCACGCGGAGTGGCCGTGCCCGCGCTTTCTGCTTTTCGCTCTGAGTGCGCTGGGGGGGGACTGTGAGCGTCATTCTTGGACTGAATGGTGTGCCGTTTCTAGGGCACGATCCCGCGGCCGCTTTGGTCGTCGATGGTGTAGTGGTGGCTGCGGTGGAAGAAGAGCGATTGATACGCGTCAAGCGGGCCATGGGGCTTCCGCCGATGCGCTCGGTTCGTGAGGTGGTCAGGTCGCAGGCCTGAAGCCTGTGGATGTAGATGTGGTAGCGTTTCCGTGGATTCCAAGAGCAATGGGCTACGCAGACGCCACGGCGGAACACGATCTACGCCAGTGGCTGAAGGCGCTGGACTTCAGGATTGGCAGCAGCCTGCAGATTCGGTTTGTCGAGCACCACTCGGCGCACGCGTGGAGCGGCTTAGCGTTCGTGCCCGGTGGCATCCGAGGACGACGGATTGGAGTTCTGGTCGTGGACGGTTCGGGAGAGTCTACGGCGGGCGCAGCTTATTTGTTTGATCAGAATCTGACTCGGCTTTGGCATCTGGCGCAGGCTTCATCCCTCGGTATTTATTATGAAGCGGTCACACATTATCTCGGTTTTGCTTGGGGAGAAGAGGGAAAAACTATGGGGTTAGCCGGTTACGGGCGGGACTCGGGACTTTCAGTACCCGGTCTCCCCGATGAGCGGCACGACTCCCCACTCCCAGAGTGGCGCCCCACCGCCGAGTGGTCCCCGAAGCACCGGCACGAGAGACTGAGGAACGAATTGGTGATGAAGTTCCAACAACTCCATAGTAACCACTTGACCTTCAATGGACGTGCTGATGTCGCGCTTTCCGCGCAACATTTTGTTGCCGAGCGAATCATGTATTACGTCAGACAATTGCCAACGCCCTTAGACGCCCTGGTATTGGCAGGTGGAGTCGCGCTGAACTGCGCGATCAACGCCACCGTTGCGGCATATTGCCGATCGGAGGGAATGCAGTTAGTGATCCCCCCTCCTGCGAGTGACGCTGGGGTCGCTCTTGGTGCGGCGGTCGCGGCCCTTGAGAACCCCCTGACGCTATGTCCGCTCGAAGATCCTTTTCTCGGAGCACCTTTCAAAGCCGAAACAGTAGTTTCGGAGCTCCGGTCGTGCGGCGCGACCGTAAAGATGCTTGAAACCGAAGAACTCGCGTCGCTACTATTTGATGACAGTATCATTTGCGGTTGGTTCGAGGGCAGAAGTGAAATCGGACCGAGGGCGCTTGGCAAGCGAAGCATTGTTGCCCGGCCGGACAGTTCGATGGTTCGGGATCGGATCAACCTGCTCAAAGGCAGAGAAACCTGGCGTCCGTTAGCCCCCTCGTTGACCTCTACTGAATTCAAGCGCTCCTTTCAGAATTCAATTCCGTCGCCCCACATGCTCATCAACGCCACAAGCTCCAATGATTCAAGTCACCTGCGAGGAGTCATTCATGTGGACGGAACATCACGTCCTCAGGTCGTGGAAGGGCAAGGCCCCTATCGATCCCTGCTAGCGGCAGTCGGAGCAAGGTGCGGGTATGAGGCGGTCATCTGCACCTCTTTCAATAAAGCCGGGTCGCCCATCGTGTACAGTCCCAAAGATGCTCTTCTTTCAGCTAATACGATGCACTTGGACGCGTTAGCTGGCGATGGGTGGATTGTTCACTTGTGATAGGAGAGCTTCTCTATGGACCGTATTCTTTCCAGACTGCACAAGATGAATCCGAACGAGGACTCCGAAGACTAAGGGAAAGGCAGGACAGACGGAAATGACCCTGAAGGGAAAGCCTTGAAGCATCCTGCTCTGGACTGAGACCGCTCACTCACGCTGGAACTGGATTGGTGACAGTCCCTACAACAACCGTGCGCGAAGTCCATTTGATAAGCGAACATGTGTATGACGATCTATTATTATGACGAACGTTTACAAACTTTAGGGCAGCAAACAGCCCGCGGAACGTCTTGAGACTATCTAGCTAATGTTTTCTCGTCGTCTGATTCGGCCGGCTATCTTTGTGAAAAGCTTAGGGCTGCTCTTGGCCGCAGTCGCATTCGCGATGAACGTCCCACGTGTCTGGGATAAAGCAGCTGTCGACTCGCTTGAACTCCCTTTGGCGAACCGAGAGTTTTCCCCACTCATATCGATGAGGCCGCATACTACGGCATCCCTGAACGGGTGATATACAAGTCGTATCCGGTTTATGCGCCAGGCCGTGAGCCCGCAGGATATAAAGACTGGCTCAACTCGGTCGAGCCAACGGTGTCATTTGATCCCTCGATCCTTCATACACAACAACAGTTGGTCTCGGCGGGCGAGATTGTATTCAATGCTCCAACAACTTTTCACTCACTCTTCTTTACCGCGTAAGATTTGCGGGATCCCAGCTTCTTCCGTGAAATGGGGATGCCTGTGGCTAGGGATGGGACCATTCCTTTCGCTCGGTGGGTAGTCCGACGGAAGGGCGTGGTCGAACTTGGGACGATGAGCTGCGCTACCTGTCATACGCGTGTTCTCAATGATGGAACGGTTGTTCCAGGAGCATCGGGCAACAATCCCAACGATCGCGAAGGGGCTCGGCTGTTGCGAAGATCGGCTGGGGTTGTCGGACGCGAAAAGTTGTTGGCGCAGGTTCACGGCTTCGCGCGGCAATTCGAACTGCCGTGGGTGTCAGATGACATCAATAGTCTCGCAACGGCAATGACACTCGATCAACTCATCGCCGCAGGCGAGGCTATTCCACCGGGAGTGACAGCCCGAGCGAATACGAGCATCCTGCTGCCTCCGCAGATTCCCGATTTAATTGGTGTTCACGAGCGTCGGTACCTCGACCACACAGGGCTGGTTCGCCATCGCGATGTCGGTGATCTCATGCGATACGTTTCGTTGGCCCAGGATGTGTTTTCGTCCGACCGTTATGGGTTCGCGGCGGTTGCGAATTCGTCTCCTTCGGAAGTTCGCTACAGTGACCCGGAGCTTTACGCCCTTGCTCTCTATCTTTATTCTCTTCGACCACCGGAGAATCCGAATCACTTCGATGCTTCTGCCGAGCGCGGGAAGGTCCTGTTTGCAAAACTAGACTGCGCGTTGCCACACACCCCCTCTTTACACCAATAACAAGCTCGTGCCCGTTGAGGGATTTGAAGTTTCGGCCAGTGCGACTGACGTCATGCACATAAGCAGTGGGGTAGACCCGCGTTACACACTGCAGACGCATAAAGGTACCGGGCTTTACAAGGTGCCATCTCTCAAGGGCGTCTGGTATCGCGGCCCGTTCGGCCATAACGGTTCGGCGGCCACGCTCGAAGACTGGTTTGACCCGGCCCGTCTCAGGCCGGAATATGTCCCGACTGGTTTCAAAGGGTACGATGGAAAAACCCGATCGATTCCGGGTCATCTGTTCGGACTTGAATTATCGCCATCGGAGCGTGCAGATCTGATTGCCTTTCTCAGGACGCTATGACCCCTCTGTCCGCGCCAGACCGTCTTTAGGCCAAACCCTTCGCTCTTTCGTCACTTCACAGAGCATGTGCGCGACCTGACGGGCATTGTCTGCGGTCGCCGCATTTACGAGGTAATGCGTTATTGGGATGAAGACCTAGCCGGACTGGGTCGCGGAGGAACACGACTTCGCGGCGGCGTGGCGGAGCCAACCGAAGTGGGTTGTGTCGCGCGTTGAAGGCGGTCGGACCCAACGCCACACTTGTCGAGGATGACATCGAGGCGGTGATAGGGTGGGCTGAAGGCACAGCAAGTTGGGGAGATTGAAGTTGCCGGACCAGACTTGGCAGGAAGCCTAACCAACCTTGGTCTTATTGATGAGTATCCACTTTACCTCCAACCCACCGTACTTGGTCGCGGCAAGCCATTCTTCTCCGGCCTTCGGCCACCGCTCCGCCTTGTGACCAGCGATCTCGTTGGCGAGGACGTGATTAGGTTGACGTATGTCCCCGCCCAATCGCGCGACTCGCCCGACGGATTGCGCCGGGGTGTTGGTGAAGCGATATTCCAGGGCGATCACAGGAAGACTGGAGCTGTCTGCATCGCCTGGTGTGAAGGGGCTCCAGCCGGTCAGTTCCGCGGAAGCGATTCCTGACCCGGCGGGCTGGTTAAATATTTAACCCATGAGGGTTAAAACTTAACCCCCCGGGCCGGAGAGAGGGCGAGCCGATCCGTCGCGTGTGGCGACAAAGCATGCGGTTTCGGCGGGTTTTTGATGATTTCAGATTTTTTCGGGGCGCGCGAATTGTGGCCATCCAGTTGCTTTATGATAATGCGGAAAGTTGCTAAATCGAAATTAGGAGAGCTCACCGTGGCCATGGAAAAGAAAGTTCTTGCAGGCAAGAAGACCGGACCCGTAGTCAAGGGCAGCACCACCAAGTCGAAGCTGGGCACTGTCAAGCCCGCACCGAAAGTCATTACCGCACTGCGGATCCTATAAAAGGCGACCGATAGTTCTTCGGTCTGGGTAAGAACGTTTGCTTGCCGCCTCAAAGCCGCTCTAACCGCGTCTGCGATAATACGAGGTCTCACGCAGACCCTTTAGCCCCTGACTACGCGTTTCCATACTTCGTCTGCACCGAGCCAACCTTCTGACAACCGCACCTCAGGGGCTTCTAAAACCGCCCCTGAGCGCGGCCAATTTACCGGCCCGAGCTGCGGCGAGTGTAGGCCCAATGAAAGCCCTTCGCACCGAGTAAATCGCCCTGTCAGTCGGCATCGAAGGATTGGGATCATCCGATGTACCCTGTCAGTGCGCCAAGTAAGCTAGGTGTTCCAGGCGCAGGAGCCGCGTACTCGAGAAGTCCAATGATAGCCAGAAAGGCCTCTCTCGTTCTCTTTTCTTTGCTGGCCGTGATCGGCTGCAGGGCAAACCTCGACGCTCCGTCGACACCCACCCTCGCCGTCGATGCGACGGAAGGGCAACATGCCATTGATCCCAATATTTACGGAATTTCCGATGGCCTTGACGCTAAGTACGCTGAAGAGATTCAGGTTCCAAATATCCGCTGGGGTGGCGATGCGACAACCCGCTACAACTGGCAGGTAGACTCCAGCAATGCCGGTTTCGACTGGTATTTTATGGGCGGCGACGGAAACGCCAATCCTGTCCCCGGCGCCTCTGTCGATCTGATCATCAACACTTACAAACCGGCACACGCCGGCGCGTTGATTACCATTCCCATTATTCCGTATGTCAACAGCACCTCAGCATGGACCTGCAGCTTTCCGACCTCAATCTATGGAGCCCAGCAATCGACCAATCCTTACGGTCACCCGAACCGAGAGAACTGCGGCAACGGCATCTCCTTGAGTGGCGCTCAACTGCTGAACAGCAACATCTATGCGAATCACATCAACAACTCGATCGCGCTGCAACAAGGTTGGCTTGAGCACCTGGTGAGCACTTTCGGTCCGGCTTCGAAGGGTGGGGTGCCCTTCTATCAGTTGGACAACGAACCCGCCGGATGGGGCAATACCCACCGCGACGTTGAGCCCCACGGCGCCACTTACAACACCATCGTTTCGCTCGGCCAGCAGTATGCGGCGATGGTCAAGCAGGTAGATCCATCGGCGATGGTGCTCGGCCCGTCTGACTTCACCCTCGGCGGTTGGATCGGCACGCCAAGCCAACAGAACAACCTCTACGCCGGCCAATATTACCTGCAGCAGATGGCAGGCTACCATCAGAAGAACGGCAAACGGGTGCTCGACTACTTCGACGAGCATTATTACCCGCAGTTCACCGATCCTACCTCGCAGCTCGCCTCGACCCGTACCTTTTGGGATCCAACCTACAACGGCGGCACCTGGGTCGAGCAGTCCCAATTCCATGGGCCCATGCAACTGATTCCTCGTTTCCAGCAATGGATCACCCAGTATTATCCCGGAACGAAGCTGGCCTTCTCTGAGTACTCGATCGACAGCGGCAAGAAGCTCGTTACCGACGCGCTGGCCGAAGCCGACGTGCTCGGGATCTTCGGGAGCCAGCGGGTGGATTTCGCCAACATGTGGAACGCGCCGGCGCCCACCGATCCCATCGCCTACGCGTTTCGTCTCTATCGCAACTACAACGGCCAGGGTGGCCAATTTGGAAACACCAGTGTGCTTGCCCGCAGCACCGATCAAGCGAAACTCTCCATCTACGGGGCGTTGCGTTCGTCCGATGGCGCTTTGACTCTCATCCTCATCAACAAAACCACCAGCGCAATCCAGACTAGCCTTTCGCTGGCCCATTTCACGCCCGATCCCTCAGCCTCCGTATACAGCTACAGCGGAGCCAATCTGCAGAAGATCAGAGCGCTGGGAAAGATCGCGATCACTCCCGCGGGTTTTTCGTACAATTTCCCCGCTTACTCGGCGACTGTCTTCGTGGTCATGGCGCCAGCTCCGGCGCTTCCTCATCTTCGCAGGTAGCGCTGAGCCGATCTACCGATTAGCCACTGAGACGGACGCACCTCGTGCCTTCTTTAGTGGTGAGCGCATGCTATACTTGCGCCGGAAAAGGGTCAGAATGTGCGGAGAGGGCCAGCTAGCTATGAAGCGTCGTTTTTTGACTTGGCAGCTTGGTTCCGACTTTATCTACATCCTTGCCGCCGTTGCCTTCCTGTTCTCAGGTAGCTGCGCCGCGCAAACGAGCCTTGGCTTTGTCGTCAATCTCATCAACCCCACGCTCCTTCCTGCCGCGAGCTCAGCCATTGTTGCCGGCGACTTTAACGGAGATGGCATACCCGACCTTGCCATCATCGGCCAGCAGAATACCGTAACCGTCCTGCTGGGAACGGGCAATGGCAGTTTCACGGCGGGTTCGAATCCACCAACAACTGCCTCCAACGACAGCGCTCCTGCGCTGATCGTTGCCGCAGATTTCAATGGGGACGGCAAGCTCGACCTGGCCACGGCGGACTCCAGCAACACGCTGACCTTCTTGCAGGGCAACGGAGACGGGACCTTCAGCCAGACAGGAACCATGTCGCTGCCCGGCAACGCATTTACCTACATGCTCGTGGGTGATTTCAATGGAGACGGCAAGCCGGACATTGTACTGTCGAGCAACCCGGACATTGTACTGTCGAGCACCACCTCGTTTTCTCCTACCCCATTCAATCTCACGCTTCTGACGGGCAAGGGAGACGGCACGTTCGTTCAAAGCACGCTGAGCTTGACCTCGATCAACGAGGGGCCCATTGCCGTTGGCGACTTCAATGGTGATGGCAAAACGGACGTCGTCGTCGGCAGCGATTGCGAGGCCAATCCTGCGCAAACTAATCAGCTAGCTCTTATCCTGTCATCTGGCATGAAGGGCCTGCGGGCGACCTCTCTCCTCGGCCTCGAGCAGAGAGAGTTCCTGAATCCGCCGGCGTTGCACTGTCACATTTGCAACATGAAAGCCCAGATAGCTCGTGACGAGAACAGAATCGAAGTCTACGGCATTCGATTGTTTTGAAACCGCGCCCAGAGCCCGGCCTAATGCATTCTCGATGGCTTTTGCCTGGCTTCGTGAGCAACCCCTCCGCGAACAGGAACCAGACATCCAGATGAAATGCCAGCCAGCTTGCCGAATCATCGTGTCAAACACGGATGACGGAATCTCTTCCACATGCGTCCATTGCTCGCCAAAAGGGACACACAAGGGATTCAACGGGTATGGAAGAACACAGCCCTTGCGAAGGAAGACGGAATGGAGTTTCATCTCCGGATTCTTCCGACGGCTGCCGGGGCTTGCGGATCCGCGGGAGCGTTCGAATCGCCGGCCGATGTGTGAGTCTTGCGGGAAGACGAATGATCCGTCGTGAAGTCCTGATTGAAATCCGGCGGGGTCGACTTGGCGATGACTGGTTCGTCCCCGGAAAAGCCGGTCGCGTCAGGCTGGCTTGTCGGAACTATGTGAATCCGACTGCCCCGAGTACCCTTGGCAGCAAAATAGCTCTTTACATCGCGCTTCTTGATGAGGGTCATAGGAACTCCACGCGTTCGGTTTCGTGCTTGAAGGGTGCTCGTCCGAAGCGATGCAAGGAGTGCCGAAGGCGAGAAGGGGAAAAGCTGCTGCTACCTTGTAGTGTACGCCCAATATCGTGTCCGTGCCGGCCTGTGCATCCTTCTTGACGGTCGTCTCCCGACGCTCATTTCTATTAGGGAGGGGTGCCCTGCGCAACCGTCACATTGATGCGGTGCGGCTCCTTCGCTGCCTTACTTGCTTCGACGCCGGCAGTTTTCACATTCCGTGCCAGACCAAGCATGCGCAAGGTCAGGATCCCGTACCAGTTCGGGTCGAATTCGTACCACTTCATTCCGTGACGCGCAGATTGGGGAAAGGCGTGATGGTTGTTATGCCAACCTTCCCCGAAAGTAAGTAATGCCACCCATAGACTATTTCTGGAATTGTCGCGAGTGGCAAAACGCCGCCTTCCCCACATGTGGGTGGCGGAGTTGACCAGCCATGTAGAGTGCAGACCAAGGACGGTGCGAAAGAAGATACCCCAGAGCAGATACCGCCATCCCCCCACGGCAAACACTACCGCGCCGAGGGTAGTAATAGGTATCCAGTGCCAGCGGCTAATCCAGGTATGGAACTTGTCTTTGCGAAGTTCCGGCACGAACGGCAGAAGCTCGTTTGCATTATTGTGCATGGTCTGTCCGGTGAGTATCCAGCCCATGTGCGACCAGAAACCACCATCATGCGGCGAGTGTGGGTCCCCCTCGCGATCGGTGTTCTGGTGATGCATTCGATGTGTGGCCACCCAGAAGATGGGACCACCTTCCAGCGCCAGCGTCCCGCACACTGTCAAGCAATACTCGATCCATTTGGGAGTCTTGTATCCACGATGGGTAAGCAGACGATGGTAGCCCATTCCGACTCCCAGGCTGCCGGCAATCCACCACAAAAGCATGGCCAGCAAGAAGGCCTTCCAACTGAAGAAGAAGAGCGCCGCGAGTGCTCCGATATGAAACGCCAGCATGAAGGATGTCGTCAGCCACACAACTGGCTGGCTAAACGTCCGGTCGTTGCGAAAGTGTACTCTTTGCTGCATGTGTCTCCGATCAACCAAGCGGACGTTGGGTTAGCGCTCAGATCAGGATCTCCCGCGTCGGATCATCTGATCAGTCGCGGGGTCTTCCTTGGGGCTTTCCGACGAGAATTCACAACACTAGACAGCTTGGGGACCTTGGCCTTGTCTTCGGGGAGTTGATCATGAAGAATCACGTTCAGCAGCGATTTGTGCACGCGAATCCGACCGTTGTATTCGATGAATCCCAGCTTCCGGAATCGGTTCATGAAAAAGCTGACCCTCGATCGCGTGGTGCCTATCATGTCGGCCAGAGTCTCCTGGGTGATAGGCGGAATCAGTGTCTCGGGCTCACCCGGCCTGCCAAATTCCGCCATCAACAAAAGAATGCGCGCCAGCCGCTTTTCGCTGGAATTGAAGAGCTGATCGACAAGGTCGGCCTGGACGCGCATGCTGCGCGCCAGCAAAAACGACAGGAACAAGTCAGAGAATGCGTGCTCCTGGTGCATTACGCGGATCATCTCATCCCGCATGATTTTGAGAGCCGTGCAACTCGAGACAGCGGTGGCCGTGGCCAGGCGCAGACCCGCAATGGATGCGAGAGCTTCCTCCCCGACAAAATCCTGCGGCGCAAGGAGGAGGATGGTGGCTTCTTTGCCCGCCGTGGAAACAACCGTCACTTTGGCGCGGCCCTTTTGGAGAAAGAACACCGAATCAGCGAGATCCCCCTGGGAGAAGAAATGCTCCTGAGGCTTAAGTTCGATAACGCTCCGGCCCAGGCCGGCGCTGGCCAAAAAGGCTGCGGGACTAAATGTCTTGATGTTGTCTGAATTATTAGCCAACATGGCCTCCATTCGGCTCGCCTTCTCGCTCGAGATGGGCACCGAAATACGAACCAGCGACTACCCACAGCAACCGTTACTCCATTTTCCCATGACCTTTGGCGACGGTCTGTATCGTTTTATACATGTCGGCGTTTCTCCATGGCGGCATGGGGTTTACACGGTATCTCGAGAACCTGAGCGCTGCCGCCTAAATCGCAATCCGATGTTCACCGGAGGCCACTTCCGCACCCTCTGCGTCAACCGATTTTGCATGCCCGTTGAGTGTTTCCGCACGCGGGTTGCGGATTGATAGACGAGTACCCGATAGTCAGGTCATTCGCGAAAAGCGGAACCGGGCCCGATGGCGACAAACCCATCGGTCATGCTTCCGGGACCAGAATTCTTGCTATGGCTAGCGCGAATCGCTCCCACTTCGATGACGCCCTAGGTGTGGAGTGTCAACAGGTTATTCCGAGGCAGTCCGGAGCGGCTGATGGGGGTTTTGAGGTTAATGCCGGCGTGGGGGCGGTGCCAGTTGTAGTGGTGCAGCCAGGGCAGTAAGTGTAGGGAGCGCTGATCGGAGCTGTCGTAAGCACGCGCATAGGCCCATTCCCGCAAGGCAGTCTGGATGAAGCGTTCGGCCTTGCCATTGGTACGCGGGGTGTAGGGCCTGGTGAAGCGGTGTTTGATTTCCAGCTCGCGACAGGCCCTGGCGAAGGTGCGGGAGTGATACGCCGGCCCGTTATCGGTGAGCAGGCGGCGGATGCCGATGCCCATCCGCGCATATTCGGCCACCGCGGCACGCAGAAAAGCCGCCGCCGCGTCGCCCTTTTCATTGGGATAGATGGCCGAGAAGGCGATCCGGGAGTGATCATCGATGGCCACATGCACGTAGTCCCAGCCTACTCCGCGGGTGCGGCGGCTCAGATCGCCATGGACGCGATGCCCCGCAGCGGTGAAGCGGCCCAGCTTCTTGATGTCCAGGTGCAGCAGATCTCCGGCCGCGGCGTGTTCGTAGCGAAACACCGGCGGGGGCAGTTGCAGATCGCGCATGCGGCTGAGCCGATGATGGCGGAGAATGCGGCTCACCGTGGCCCGGCTCAGGCCGGTGTCGCGGGCGATCGAGCAGCCGGTGCGGCGCTGACGGCGCAAAAGCAAAACCTTTTCCACTAAGGAAAAAGCGGTCTGGCGTCGCAGCCGGTGGGGACGCGAGCTGCGATCCAGGAGACCGGCCGCGCCTTGCTCGCGATAACGCCGCACCCACTTGGCCGCGGTCTTGGCGCTCACCCCGCAATCTGCCGCAGCCTTCTGCAGAGTCCAGCCCTCGGCTATCACTTTTCTGGCCAGCTGCTCTCGACGGTAGATCGTCAGTCGGGCATTCTGGTGGTAGTCCATTCGGTCCTCCTCTGGGAAACTGCGGTTTGGTCACCATCAGCTTCTCTGATCCGGATCGAATGGACAACCTATTGCAACTTCACACCTAGGGAGTTCTTTCGTCTTGCCGGCTCGCACCGATCACGAGATTCGTGCCGGCGGAGTCCTCCAAAGGCGAGGGCGCAAAGGATGCATAACGGCCCTCCTGGTAATTCGAGTGGCTGTAGTAATGCGGAACTGCTAGAACAGGGACTTTAAGGCAAATTGAAGTTGACTGCACACACAACTCACCATCACCGTAAGTTTCTCTTACGAGTGAATTACCTTAGTTTCAATTGATTTCGGGTTTCTGGCGGAGAGAGGGGGATTCGAACCCCCGATACAGGTTTTAGCCCGTATAACGGTTTAGCAAACCGCCGCCTTCAGCCACTCGGCCATCTCTCCAACGGTCTGTGTCGGATTATACCGGAATTCCGGCACAATCCTCCGGCGCGCATTGACTGCCCGGCTGATTCTTCGTCCTTTGCCGGGTTTCCGTCTCTGCCAGCATCGGCACTTGATGCCTCCCCAGCCTCCTCAACCTCGCCGCTTTGCCCTCGCCCACGAATCCATTAAATTCACAAGCATGCCCCGCACCTCGAACGGCTCAGCCGGACACGGCGCTCATCTTCGGTCCCCCACCCCTGCCGCCAGGTCGGAAGCACGCCGCGGCCCCTCCAATCTTCCCAACCGGAAGATGCGGTTTCTGCCCCTCATCGCGGCCACATTCTTCATGGTGTCGGGCGGCCCATATGCCATCGAGGACATCCTCGGCGGAGCCGGATATGCGCGCGCCATCGTCATCCTCCTGTTGCTTCCCATCGTCTGGAGCCTCCCTACTGCGCTGATGATTGGCGAACTCGCTAGCGCCATTCCCGCCGACGGCGGATTCTACGTGTGGGTGCGCCGCGCCATGGGCCCGTTTTGGGGATTTCAGGAGGGCTGGCTTTCGCTCACCGCCAGCATCTTCGATATGGCCATCTACCCCGCCTTTGTCGTCAGCTACCTGGGCAAGTTCGACCCCAACCTGACCGCCGGCTGGCGTGGCTACTCGTGGTCACTCGCCGTGGTTGCCCTTTGTTGCCTGTGGAATCTGCGCGGCGCTCCGGCCGTGGGCGACGGTTCCGTGGCTATGTCGGTGCTGCTGCTGGCGCCCTTCTTGGTTTTCGTCGTCCTTGGCCTGTGGCATGGCGTCAGTGCGCATCCCGCCGTGCAGTGGGGCGGACCGGCCTCGAGTTCCTCTCTCTCCACAGCCATCCTGGTGGCCATGTGGAACTACATGGGCTGGGACAACGCCTCCACCGTCGCTGAAGAAGTGCACGACCCGCAGCGCACCTACCCTCCCGCCATGATCGCGGCCACGGCAGTCGTCGCCACCTGTTACATTTTCCCCCTGGCAGCCATGGCCTTGGCGGGGCTCTCGGTCAGCAGCTTTGAAACGGGTGACTGGACATCCGCCGCCCGCGCTATCGGAGGCCCGATGCTGGGGCTCGCCATCGCCGCGGGCGGCGTCATCACCGGGGTGGGCATGTTCAATGCGCTCGTGATGAGCTACTCCCGACTGCCCATGGCCATGGCGGAGGACGGCATGTTCCCGCGCGTTGTTGCCTTGCGCAACGGGCGCGGTGTGCCGTGGATCAGCGTGCTCCTCTGCGGACTGGCCTGGGCATTGGCCTTGAAACTTTCATTTGAAAAGCTCATCTCCATTGACCTGGTTCTCTACGGCTCCAGCCTGGTGCTGGAATTCATTGCCCTCATCTTGCTGCGATTCCGCGAACCGCAACTGGCGCGTCCATTCTCCGCTGGAGGCCTCGCCACGACTTTCGTATTGGGAGCAGGACCCACAGCGCTGATTGGGTATGCGCTCTACGTGTCACGGAACGATGAAGTAGTTCTTGCCGGACATCACCTTTCGGCGCTCATCTTTTCCCTTCTGATCGCTTTGTGTGGCCCTTTGTATTACGCCCTGGCCAGGCTTCGCGCAGCCAAACCTCCAGCGACGGCATAACAACCCAATAACTGCTAGCGAACGCGCACAGCAAAGGCGGTGAGCCTCTTGCCGCTCACCGCCCTCAATTGCTTCCGCACAATTCAGCGTTGTACTGTCGCCTCCAGGTTCACCCGGTCGGCAATCTGCGACAGCACGGCATCGGCATTCTCTTCTTCCGCTTCGATCGATTCGAGCAAGGCCGCGTCCTGGTCCAGGCCAAGAATCTCTGCCCATCGCCGCAGCGTTCCATACACAGCAATTTCATGGTGCTCCACCTGTTGCGCGGCGCCAATCAAGGCAATGTCGCGCACCGTGGGATCGGTTGCATCCTTGATTGCGGAAGCCGCTTCGCTGGTTAGCCCGCCGATCACCTTGCACGTTTCGGTCGCCGGTTCCCCAATGTGGTTGCGCAAAATGCTCTCTACGGTCGACACGTGCCCCCGCGTTTCATCCAGGTGCACGCTGAACGCGTCGGCGAGCTCGGGATCATTGGAGTTCTTAATCAGGTCGGGCAGCGCCTTGGTGATCTTCTGTTCCATGTCCAGCGCTTTCTTCAGGTTGTTGACGTACAGCGTACGCAGGTCCTCGATGTGCGCCGAGAACAGCTTCATGGGTCATTCCTCCATTGTTCGATTTGTGGGTGCAGCGGTTGCAGCGATCACCTCGGGTGGG
This sequence comes from uncultured Acidobacteriota bacterium, assembly GCA_963846375.1. Lineage (GTDB taxonomy): Bacteria > Acidobacteriota > Terriglobia > Terriglobales > Acidobacteriaceae > Telmatobacter. The sequence goes on along the minus strand of CAWJVV010000018.1, from coordinate 419,571 downwards.
CAGATCGATGACCGTAGATTTCCCGGACGTTCTTTCGTTCAGCTACTAGGAGAGAGGAACGCCCGAGCAGGTTGCTCGCCTGGTGAAAGACGCCCAGCCCTCCGCGCAACCACCGGCGGCGCGGGAGAGTAGCACACAAATAGAAAAGGGCCGGCGCCTGGCCGACCCTTCCACTTCCTGATTCCGGCTTACTTCCCGGCCTTCACCACGGCCTCGATTTGCCGCGCCTCGTGTTTCTTCGCCTTATGCTTGGCCTCGTCAAACTGCTTGGCAGCCCCCACCACGTGGTCGCGCGCATATGCCGCATCGTGCCATCCCTTGATCTCCACCCGCTTGCCTTCCAGATCCTTGTAGATCGAAAAGAAGTGCGTAATCTCCTTCAGCATGTGCGGATAAATATCCGTGTAGTTCCACACGTTGGTATAGCGCGGATTGTTCTTGCCCACCGCCAGCACCTTTTCATCCAGCACACCCTGGTCCAGCATCTCCAGCAACCCGATCGGCCGCACCTCGTGCACGCATCCTGGAAAGGTCGGGGCGGGAACCAGCACAAGCACATCCAGCGGATCGCCGTCATCGCTCAACGTAGAAGGTATAAAGCCATAATCACCCGGATAGTGCACCGGCGAATGAAGATTGCGGTCGAGCTTGAACACATGGAGTTGCTTGTCATACTCAAATTTGTTGGTGCCGTCCTTGGGAATTTCGATGACGGCCCGGAAGACCTCGGGCGAACGATCGCCAATGGGCAGCTCCAGATAGTTAACCATTACACTGACTCCTCTTGATGACTCTGTTGACGGATGACCTCAGCTTGGATGCACCACAGCGGGAATTAAACACCCGAAGATTGAGACGGCGCGAAACCGGCAAGACGCCCGAATGAAGGAAAAAGACCGGGTGAACGGAAATGCGCTCCGAGCATCACTCGCAACCACTCTCGGAACGCGCCCCATCGAACTACTATAATCACGGATAATGAAGGCCCATGTCTACGTTACGCTGAAGTCCTCGGTGCTCGACCCCCAGGGGCAGACGATTCATAACGCTTTACGCAAGATAGGCTTCTCACAGGTCGATGCAGTCCGCCAGGGCAAGTATTTCGCGCTCTCTCTCGCCGATGGACTGGCCCCCGCCGACGCGCGCGCCCAGGTTGAGCGCATCGCCCGCGAGGTGCTCACCAACCCTGTCATCGAAGAGTTCACCTACCGTATCGAGGACTAAATCCAGCCGCTTAGCGCCGGACGATAGCGGCAACCATCACAGCCCGCCATGACCCCGTCGCATAAAATCAATCCATGTGCGGAATCGTAGGCTACGTCGGGAAAAAGAAGGTAGTCCCTGTCATTTTGGAGGGCCTCAGGCGCCTGGAGTACCGCGGCTACGACTCAGCCGGCATTGCCGTCGGCAGCCCGCAAACCGCACTGCTCCAGGTCTGCCGCGCCCCGGGCAAGCTGCAAAACCTCGAAGAGGTTCTCCGCGAATCACCTCTCACCGGCACCTTCGGCATCGGTCACACCCGCTGGGCCACGCACGGCCGTCCCACCGAGGAAAACGCCCACCCGCATCGCGACTGCACCGGCCGCATCGTCGTCGTCCACAACGGCATCGTTGAGAATTACCTCGAGCTGAAGCGCAAACTCATCGCCCAGGGCCACACCTTCGTCACCGAAACCGACACCGAAATCATCGCCCACCTCCTCGAACAGGTCCAGAACGAAGCCGTCGCAGCCGGCCATCCCATCGCGCTCGAAGACGCCGTCCGCCGCGCCGTCAAGCAGCTCACCGGTGCCTTCGCACTCGGCATCCTCTCCTCCGCCGAGCCCGACAAGATCATCGCCGCGCGCTCCGGCCCTCCCGTCGTCATCGGCGTGGGCGATGGCGAATACTTCGTCGCCTCTGACGTCCCCGGCATCCTGCACCACACCCGCGACATCTACTTCCTCGCCGACGGCGACATGGCCATCCTCACCCCCGATGGTGTCACCCTCACCGACTTCAACGGCAAGCCCATCCAGCGCGAGCTTCAGCGCATCCAGTGGGATCCCATCCAGGCGGAAAAGGGCGGCTACAAGCACTTCATGCTCAAGGAAATCTGGGAGCAACCCCGCGCCATCCGCGACACCACCATGGGCCGCTACTCCCTCGACTCCGGCAAAGTCTTCCTCGGCGAAATGGCGATCGACGACGAAGAGCTCGCCGGCGCCTCCAGCATCAACATCGCTGCCTGCGGCACAAGCTGGCACTCCGCGCTCGCCGGCAAATACATGATCGAGCGCTTCGCCCGCCTGCCCGTCGACGTCGACTACGCCAGCGAGTACCGCTACCGCAATCCCATCCCCGACCGCAATGCACTCGGCCTGCTCATCACGCAATCCGGCGAAACGGCCGACACCCTCGCCGCCCAGCGCGAGATGAAATCCCTCGGCTCCAAGACCGTGGCCATTTGCAACGTGGTCGGCGCCATGGTCGCTCGCGAGGCGCACGGCGCTATCTACACCCACGCCGGCCCCGAGATCGGCGTCGCCTCCACCAAGGCCTTTACCGCCCAGCTCACCGCGCTCTTTCTGCTCGCCATCAAGTTAGGCCAGCTCCGCGGCCGCCTCGACACCGCCCGCTCCATTGCCCTCATGGAGGAGCTCAGCCGCCTCCCCGCCAAAATCGAAGAGGTCCTCAAGACCCGCTCCGCGCAGTGTGAACATCTTGCCGCAGGCTTCTCCAACGCGCGCGACTTCCTCTATCTCGGCCGCGGCATCCACTTCCCTATCGCCCTCGAGGGCGCGCTTAAGCTCAAGGAGATTTCCTACATCCACGCCGAGGGCTACCCTGCCGGCGAGATGAAGCACGGCCCCAACGCCCTCATCGACGAGACGCTTCCCGTCGTCGTGCTCGCCACGCGCGATGAATCCGATCCCGCGTCAAAGCTCCGCTACGAGAAAACCCTCTCCAACATTCAGGAAGTCACCGCGCGCTCCGGCCGTGTGATCGCCATCGCCACCGAAGGCGACAACGAGATCGGCCAGCTCGTCGAGCACGTTATCCACATCCCGCACGCCATCGAGATGCTCTCCCCCATCATCGAAATCGTGCCGCTGCAGCTGCTCGCCTACTACATCGCCGTCCGCCGCGGCTGCGACGTCGATCAGCCGAGAAACCTCGCCAAATCCGTAACCGTGGAATAAGGGACCGCACGAAATGCACTCAATTTCAATCCATCACCACGATCAGTTCCACCTTCAGTGAGAAGCACACTGAGCTGATGCCTGGCTGGACGTCAACCCCCCAAGCTGAGCGACAATCTGGCTGAAAGATGCCTTGTAATCGCTGCTGTTGCGTGCCTGGGCGAGCGTCTGCGAATTCTGCCCGTTGGTAAAAATTTGGTCCATCTGCACGTATCCCGCCGGCGATCCGGCGCTGATCTTGCTGCAGAAACTAATGGCGCCTTCCAACATGCCTAACATTGAATTTCCTGATGTTGGAAAGCTGTACTGCTTGTTCCTGACATCGCTCAGGTTGTAGCCGGTCGCCTCGGTAACCGCTTGCACCAGCTCGGTGTGGTCCACCGTGATGGGGCCTCTGTAAGAGATGCAGTCTTTGGTCCGCATGCCATTGGAGTCCACCGGGGATTTGCCGTCGATCGTATAGCAGAACGAGGCGTTGGGCGTCGTCGACGTCAACGTGAGCGTCTGCGGGTTGGTGTAGGTTCCTCCCGCGAGACTAAAGTACGGCGCAGCCGCCTGGGGCGAGGGGTTGTAATGATATGCCTTGGCGCTCTCGACGCTCAGACTGTAACCGGGTGCCAGAGCGATTGCCGTGATCGTCACGGTTGCGTTGATGACGATCGGGGAAGCCGGGTTGAAAATGCTCCACGTTGAAACCGGCGTACCAGGTTTAGTGGTGTAGTAAATCACCGCACCCGCCTGGCTGTCGCTCAGCACTAACGATTGTGGAGTGCTGTACAAGCCGCCCTCGAGGCTGAAGTACACCGGCTCGGTTTGCGCGAGCGCAGGGTCTGAACCTGTGTTTGACTCGCCGCTCGAAGCTTTCGAGGCTCCCTCTGCACGAGCCAGAATCGATGATGACAGGATGACGCCAAACCCGAAGACGATCAAAATCTTCCTGACCATAATCAGCTCTCCTTCTATCTTTCCCGGTTAAAAAATCAAATTACTGTTTCGAGATATTTCCGCGCTGTTTGGGGTGAACGCGTCTAGCTTGCTTAAACGTAGCCGTTCATCCGCGTCGCGCGAATATTCCCGCGAACGGCCTCCGGTTTTGCGTTCGGTGATCCTGCTATCACGAAAGAAACCAGAGGAGGTGATTCACTGTATCCATCCACGGAATGCCCGCCACGCGAGACCGCAGTACGTGGTGCGTCGGCCTCTGATCAGGCCAGGCTGTTGGGCGCCGTGCTTTGAGCGGCTGGACTGATGTCTGTCAATCCCCCGATTGCCCCGAGTATTGATCCAAAGCATGCATCGATTGCTTGCGCTATAGCAAACCTGTGGAACTTCGATCAAAGGTTTACGTCCTTTACAAGCTCAAGCCCTTTCGGAGGCCGAGAAACACCGATGCCCCTTCGATTGGAATGCGCCGGACGGGTCTTCGCAGCAACGATCGATACACAGTCCTTTAAGGGTCGTGTTCAAATCGATTAGGCCAATCTTTGGTACCACTTGCGGGCAGCGAGATTGTCGAGCTCGTCCTAGCTATCCCGCCAGTCATCGAGAAGCTTTCGCCCATCACACATTCCGGCGCAGGCCAATGTGGAGTCTGCGCGCCGGGAGGCTTCTCTTGAGCACGTCGCCGAGTTTACTAACTTCGGACTTGCTGGCAATCCCGAGTAGGTGACCTGGTGTTGGCAGAAGTTAAGAGATTCATCTGTGCTCCGGGCGATTACACTCCAAAGAAGTCCGGGCTGCGCTTGCCTCGTGGGCCCAATCCTTCAATCACCTGACCAGGGATATACATGACGGCTCGAAGGCTTCTCGCAACGGTTCTTGCCATGGCCGCTTTCACAGACATCACAACCGCACAGTCGGCCACCATGATTCTCGTCAACGGAAAAGTATGGACGGAGAATCCGGCGCAGCCCGTCGCGCAGGCCGTTGCGCTCAGCAACTTCACGATCCTTGCGGTCGGCGACAACGATGCCATCCGCAAACTCGCTGGACCCGAGACGCAAATCATCGACCTGAAAGGCCATCTCCTGCTGCCCGGGTTCAACGACGCGCACGTCCACTTCCTCGGCGGCGGCGACTCGCTCATCACCGTGCAACTCGGGACTGCCAACAGCCAGGCCGAAATGAAGGAACGCGTCGCGGCCTATGCCAAATCGCTCCCCGAAGGCGCATGGATCCGTAACGGCAATTGGGATCATCAGCGCTGGAGCCCGCCCACGCTGCCCAACCACCAGCTCATCGACCAGGCCTGCGGCGGCCACCCCGCCCTGCTCTGGCGCCTCGACGGACACATGGCGCTCGCCAACGCCCTCGCTCTGAAACTCGCAGGCATCGACAGCAACACCAGAGACGTTCCCGGCGGCGAGATCGAGCGCGACGCGCAAGGTAATCCCACCGGCATCCTCAAAGATGCAGCTACCGCGCTGGTGGAGCGCGTGATGCCGCCGCCCACGGCAGAAGAGCAGGACAAGGCCATGGACGCCGCCTTGCGCGAGGCCGCGTCGCACGGCGTCACCAGCGTGCAGAACATGGCCGACACCTCCGAAGACCGATCGCAGCCCGACAATTTTCGGGAATTCCAAAAATTTGACCGCGAGGGCCGTCTGACTGTTCGGATCTACGAGTCCATGCCGGTGCGCGATTACAAGTTTTTGGCCGATCCCGGCATCGTCGCTCCGTTTGGCTCACCCAAGCTGCGGCTCGGCAACCTGAAGGCTTTTGCCGACGGCGCGCTGGGCTCGGCCACCGCCTGGATGGACGAGCCCTTCACCAACAATCCCGGCAAGAGCGGCATCGCCAGCCCCGACCTGCTCGACCCCGAACGCTTCTATTCCGAGTTGCGCGCCGCCGACAAGGCCGGACTGCAGATCTCCATTCACGCCATCGGAGACCGCGCCAACCGCACCATCCTCGACCTGTACGCACGGCTGGAAAAAGACAACGGTCCCGCTGATCGCCGCCCTCGCATCGAACATGCCCAGCACCTGCATCCAGCTGACTATCCACGTTTCGCCAAACTTGGCGTGATCGCCTCCATGCAGCCGTATCACGCGATCGACGATGGGCGCTGGGCCCAAACCATCCTCGGCCCGGAACGCATTCGCTCCAGCTATGCCTGGAAGTCGCTGCTCGACGTGGGCGCCACGCTGGCTTTCGGTTCTGACTGGCCGGTTGCGCCGCTCGATCCGGTGATGGGTATCTATGCCGCCGCTACCCGCCAGACCCTGGACGGGAAGAACCCCGACGGCTGGATTCCGGAGCAGAAGATCACGGTTGCGCAGGCCGTCCACGCCTACACCATGGGATCCGCATTCGCCGAGCACCAGGAGAAGGTTAAAGGGTCCATCGAGGCCGGAAAACTTGCTGACCTGGTGGAGCTATCCGACGACATCTTCACTATTCCGCCCCAGGCGATTCGTGACACCAGGGTCGAGATGACCATCTTCGACGGGAAGATCGTATATCAGCGGAAGTAAGGGAGAGCCGAGGGGAGGACGTGTAAAGAAGCTTCGCTCTGTATTCGCTTATGCTCGGCGATTTAGTTGTTTGTTTTGAATTATTTGGCTGTTTCTGTAAGGCGAACAAATAACGAAAAACAATGCCAAAAATTTTTTTCCTCAGCCTAAAAACAGATCAGGGCAGAAGCGCGTTTGCGATCTGCCCTGCTGGTTTCTTGATTATCCGGCCAGATGACCACGAGGTATGTGAAGGCTGTCACAAGGGCGAGTCGCCCGCAGTCGGTTTACTTGCCGGTGTAGACCACGTGCCAAATCGACCGCGTGCCGTCATCGGAGACAAACAGCGAACCGTCTTTGCCCACCGTGACACCCACCGGCCGGCCCCAGACGGCGCCGTCGCCTTCCGTAAACCCGGTCAGGAAGTCCTCGTACTCGCCAGTGGCATGTCCGTTCTTCATAGGCAGCCGGATCACCTCGTAGCCGGAGCGGTCCTTACGGTTCCAGGAGCCGTGCTCGGCGGCAAATCCGTCTCCTTTGTATGTGGCCGGGAACTGCGAGCCCTCGTAGAAGAGCAGCTCGAGGGACGCGAAGTGCGGATTCACCAGCACATCCGGGGTAATGACCTTGGACTGCAGCTCGGGGTGCTTGCCGACGTGGCGCGGATCCTGAACGCCGCCGTGCGGCCCCATGTAGTACCAGGGCCAGCCGTAGAAGCCGCCTTCCTGGATATGGGTCACATAGTCGGGAACCAGGTTGTTGCCCAGCGCGTCGCGCTCGTTGGTCGAGCACCATAGCTCCCCGGTGATGGGGTTGATGGCCTCGCCCACGCAGTTGCGGATGCCGGAGGCATAGACCTTCTGAAACTTCCCGTCGGGTGTGAATTCGAGCACATCGGCGCGATGAAACTCATTGGGATGGGTGTCGGGGTCGTCGACGTTGGAGGCTGAGCCCACGGAGACGAACAGCTTGGAGCCATCCTTGGAGAAGACCAGGTCGCGGGTCCAGTGGCCGCCCCCGCGCAGGCGTCCGCCGCCGGGAAGCTCGGCAAGACGCTCCTCAGGGCCGCTTGCCTTCAGGTCGCCGTTCTTGTAAGGGAAGCGGACGATGGAGTCGGTGTTCCCGACATAGACGTATTGCGGGTTGGGGCCGCTGGGATAGAAGGCAATGCCGAAGGGCAGCACTAGGCCCTCGGCAAAGACCGAAACCTCCTGGGGCTTGCCATCGGGGGTGACGCCGCGAAAGACCCTGATTTTCCCTGTCTGGCTCTCGGCCAGGAAGATGTCGCCATTGGGAGCGGTGCGCAACTCGCGCGGGTTGTCGAGACCCGTGGCGTACAACTCTACCTTGAAGCCGGCGGGAGCCTTGGGCCAGGCATTTGCCGGCCGCGGCGACACCGGCGGCCCGTTATCGACGGACTCGGATGGATTGGGCGCGGGGAGATCGGCAGCAGTGAGATGACGCCGGATTCCCGGCGACTCATGGGCCGCATCAGTGAATGCCGATTTTCCTGTCAGGACCTTTTCTTCGTGCTGACCAGCCACGGCAAGCGACGCAGCGCAAATGGCGCCGATCAGGAAAAACGAAAAGCGTTTCAATTTCTTCCTCCGGAGGGAAAGAGATGCCGCGCAATGGTTCGCGCAGTTTCTGGTTTGTAGATTCTGAGTGAAATTGGCGATACCTCTGGTGGACGGGACGGTTGTGACCGATCCGTTGGGCGCGGGGTGGATGTGCGAACGATCGGCTGCCGCCCGCGGTGCCGGTCACCCGGCAACTCGCAGGCGGCATGTTCACAGGCCGATTTTTGGTTCGAACTCCTCGTGGGACTTAAGCAAACACCGTGGCGATCAAAAAGCATGCTGCGGTTACAACCGCTATTCTGACAACTTCTTTCATGTTTGACCTCGAACCTGGGGGCGCCGAGGTTGGCGGCCAAAATGGCTGCCTGGCGAGTTTTCGGACACCTCCACTTAACAACAATGGATGCATGATAGCGCCCGCGTGAGGCCGATGAGAAGGTTAAGTTTTCAAAGGTTTTCCATCGCACTCGAAGATTCGGTGGGAGTGGAGTGCAAGCTTTAATGAGCGGTTTCCGGCTTGACGCCGAGTTCGCTGGACTGGCCGGCATCGGCAGCAAGGCCGGCAAAGAATCCGGAGGTAACCGTCGCTTTGACGGTGACGCGGTTTCGGCTCTGGGTGACCTTGGCGGTTTTGAGCATGTCTTTCAACCCGCGGTTGGCGGAGTTGTCGTTGAGGGGGACAGTGTATCCCCGCGCCAGGGAGACGAGGGATTCGAGGGCATTTGCCTGACCCTGCGCCGCTTCCGGCGAAGGGGCAATCTCCTCCAATCGGAGTTGCATCGCCCCTGCCAGCGATAACTCCGGCGCCAGGCTGGCAACGATGGTGGCGTCGGCGGGGATGGGAAGCTGGAAACCCAGGATGGAGATAGCGCCGCTCTCGTTAAATGGCCATCCGATCTGGCCTACGCCCCAGGCCAGGGAGAGCAGCGGGACCTCATGGTAGTGCTCGGAGAGCAGGGTTGAGCCGGCGAAAGGCAGGGCCGCGGTGCGGTGGCGGTCGAGGATGGAGTGGATCTGCTCGGCGGTGGGCGTGTTGGAGATGGCCAGCATGTCGTAGCCGACCTGGGCGATGCGCACGGTGCGGCCTTCAGACGGGATGCTGTAGATGGTGTGCCCGGCGTAGGATTCACGGGCGGCAGCGTTTGCGTCAAGCCAGGTATTCAGGCGTTTGCCGGTGAGCTTGCCGACGAGCACCATGGAGTAGGCAACGGGGCCATTGGGGCCATTCGGGTCCTGCATCCGGTGCATGCCGATCGCGGCCTGGTCGAGATCCCGCTCCCAGTCGACGCCGGTGGCGTTAACAAACTGCTGGTACTCCGGCACGCGCTGCGGCGGATTCATCTTCTGGCGGAAGAACGTGCGCACCGGCTTGAGGTTGACGTAGAGGATGCCGTCGGATTCCGGGAGAAGGCGCGCGGCCTCAGGCGGGGCCTTGGAGCGCAGGAAGACAGCCGCAGCCAGGAGGACGAGGACGGCGGCGACCACCAGAAACGTTCTGCGGGTGCGACGATTCATCGGAGCCGGAGGTTATGTAACAAAGGGTGCACGCTCCAGCATATCGAATTGGCTGCCTGGTGGTCCGTACGCAGGAGCAGTTGAGGAGGTCACGGGACCAGCGCGAACGAGTAGATTTTGCCGGGGCTGGCCATGTTGTTGGCCGAGTCCAGCGGGGCAGGACAACCATAATCACCCCTGGTGAGGTCGTTTCCGAGGGTGATGGAGTAGACACACGGCGCGATTTTTTTCACGGAGTAGTCAATGGTGTCGCGCACCGCGCCGCCGGACTCGTGGGCTACTCCCCCGGTGCGGAACTCGCGGCTGAGGTTGTTGAGGGACGATCACACGGCAAAAGGTGCTAACCGATTCACGCCCGTAACGGCAGCCTGGCTTGCATCACCATGAGCAGGGTGGGCAGAGCGCACCGTAGAGATGTTCGGTTCGGTTTTTCTATTCTGCCGACGGTTGAAATGGCGTAGACTCCACGTGTCTGTTCGGCTCGACTGATCCTCACCCCGGAGGTGTGTCATGGCAGACGAAACCGGCCAGCGTGTCGGCGATTACGAGATCCTGGCCAAGCTTGGGACCGGCGGCATGGGCCGCGTGTACAAGGTCCGCAACGTGATATCGAACCGCGAAGAGGCGATGAAGGTGCTGCTGCCGGACTTCGCCGCCGATCCGGAGCTGGCGGCCCGCTTCATGGCGGAGATCCGCACGCTGGCCACGTTGGATCATCCTGGAATTGCGCAGCTGCGCACCGCGTTCCAGTACCAGAACCAGTTTGTGATGATCATGGAGTTTGTGGAGGGGGCGACGCTGGAGAAGGTCGCCACGCAGATCCGGATTCCGCTGGATCACGTGCTGGATTATGCGGGGCAGGTGCTGTCGGCGCTGAGCTATGCCCACGCGCGCGGCGTCACGCATCGGGATATCAAGCCTGCGAACATCATGATCACCACGCATGGGCTGGTGAAGCTGATGGACTTCGGGATTGCCAAATCGACGGGCGACATGTCGTTGACGCGGCCGGGCACGACGATGGGGTCGGTGTACTACATGTCGCCCGAGCAGGTGCAGGGCGGCACGGTGGACGCACGGTCGGACATTTATTCGTTCGGGATTACGCTGTACGAGATTCTGACGGGAAGGAAGCCGTTCCAGGCGGACACGTCGTACACGGTGCTGAATGCACAGATCAACCAGGCACCGGCGCCGCTGATCGAGGTAAACCCATCAATTCCGCGGGCTCTGAACGACGTGGTTCTGTGCGCATTGGCGAAGCTTCCGGCGGAGCGGTTTCAGACGGCGGATCAATTTAAAGAAGCGCTGAAGCGAGTGCAGGAGGCGGCGGCGCCGCAGGTTGCCGCGCCGGTGGCGGCACCCGCGACGACCCCAACGCCGAGCGCGTACTTCCCTGCCGTAGCTACGGCTGGGCCCGGGTTTACGCCGGTACCGGCGCCGCCGGGGCCACCGCCGGCCGCGGCGCGCAGCCGTCGAGGACTGTGGATTGGGGTGGGGGCGGCCACGGCAATTCTGGCGCTGATTGCGGTTGCGTCGGTGCTGCCGCGGATGTTCTCGACACACGCCAGCCAGGCTGCACAAACCGCGGCGACGCAAAACCAGGCGAACAGCGCGATCGTGAATCCTCCGCCGGCGCAGGCTGTGCCGCAGGCGAACGCACCAAGCGCGACACCAGCGGACGCTGGAGCGCCGGCGCAGGCGGAGCCGGGCAGCGGGGCTCAGGGCAAAATGGACGCTGCTCAGCCGAGAACATCGGCGCAACACAAGCCGGATGTGAGGCCGAGGGATTCGGCAGCGCGGGAGCCGGCGGCGGCTGAGTCGCAGGGGACGGCACCCGGTACTCCGAACGGCGCGGCCGCTGCTGCGAACACCGCGGCTGCGGGGCCTTCGCCGCAGGAGATTCGCGAAGCGCGCGACCGGCTGTTGAATCTGGATGCGCGCGCGCAGTCTGCGCAAGCAGGAGTGCAGCAGATCCGGAGCCAGCAGCAAGCGCAGGGGCTGGATATACGCGGGGACATTCTGACGGCGATGAATCGCATGCAGAACGACATGAACCAGGCGAACAGCGCGCTGGGGCGCAACGATCTTGCGGAGGCCAACGACTACATGGACCGCGCTCACCGCGAGATTGGGATTCTGGAGAAGTTTCTGGGAAGGTGATTTTGGGACTAAGGGACTGAGGGACATAGGGACAAGAGGGACACCAGGACGTAGTGCCATGCGGTTGTTGACCATGTCCGAAAACCGCGAGCCGGATTAGGTGTGTGGTGGGAGAATCGCGGTATGGAGCTCTCCGACCGCGAGACCTGTTATCGCGCATTGCAAAGCCGGGATGCCCGGTTTGACGGGCTGATGTTCATTGGCGTTTCGTCGACGGGCGTGTATTGCCGGCCGGTGTGTCCGGCGCGGACGCCGATGTTCCAGAATTGCCGTTTTTTTGCTTCGGCAGCGGCGGCGCAGGATGCGGGGTTTCGGCCGTGCCTGCGCTGCCGGCCGGAAACCGCTCCCGACCTGGCGGTGTGGAGAGGCACGTCGAACACTGTTTCGCGCGCGCTTGCCCTGATCGCGGAGGGTGGGCTCGACGGCCGCGGGCGCAGCGTGGAAAAGCTGGCGGAGCGGCTGGGCGTGGGAGAGCGGCAGCTGCGGCGGCTGTTTCTGCAGCATCTGGGAGCATCGCCTATATCTGTGGCACAGACGCGGCGTGTGCTGTTTGCCAAGCAATTGATTCACGAGACGCGCATGCCCATGACGCAGGTGGCGATGGCGTCGGGATTCAGCAGCGTGCGGCGCTTCAACGAGACGTTCCAAGGTTTGTTTCATCGGCCGCCGAGCGCATTGAGGCGCAAGGGTGCGGAGAACGCGAGTAAAGAGGTGACGCTGCGGCTCCGCTATCGGGCGCCTTATGACTGGATCACGATGCTGAGCTTTCTGGCGGCGCGCGCGATTGCCGGCGTGGAGGTGGTGGAGGACGGCCGGTACTTCCGCGCGTTTGAGATTGGCGGCGTTGCGGGAAGCATCGCGGTGAATCACCTGCCTGAACATCAGAGTCTGAACGTGCGCATCCTTGTGCCGAATGTGCGGATGTTGCCGGCGGTGGTGTTTCGCGTGCGCAGGCTGTTTGATCTGGGCGCGGATATTGAAACGATTGGCGCGCATCTGGCCGCCGATGCGATGCTGGCGCCCCTGGTGGCGCGGCGGCCGGGGCTGCGCGCGCCGGGTGGATGGGACGGATTCGAGCTTGCCATCCGAGCCGTTCTGGGGCAGCAGATCAGCGTGGCCGCAGCGCGCGGTTATGCCGCGCAACTGGTGGAGAAGCATGGGACGGCGGTTCCGCCAGCCCTTCGCGTACACCCGCGGCTCACACATGCGTTTCCGTCAGCGCAGGCACTGGCAAACAACGGAATCGGGCTTGCGATGCCGGCGTCGCGGCTGAACACGATCAAGGCGGTTGCCCATGCAGCGATGGCCGATGCCAATCTTTTTCGACCAGCCGGCGATGTGGATGCGACCGTGTTGCGGCTTCTGGAGATTCCTGGCGTTGGGCCGTGGACGGCGCACTACATCGCGTTGCGCGCGAGCCGGGAGACGGATGCGTTTCCGGCCACCGATGTTGGCCTTTTGCGCGGGGCGACTGCTTTGCTCGGAGAGAAGACTGCTGCTGCCGACCTGGTGAAGCGGGCGGAGGCGTGGCGTCCGTGGCGGGCTTATGCGGCACAACATCTGTGGTCGGCCGACGGCGATCGAGATAACGCAGCCGCGGCGCTGAAGACAACTTACCGCTCGTTTCCGTCGAAAAGGATGGAACGGTTGGAGGATGCTCGCCATGAGCCTCGTGTATAAGTTCATTCCATCACCGATCGGCAGGTTGAAGCTGGTGGCCAGCCGCGAGGGGCTGGTGGCGGTTCTGTGGGCGCGCGAGACGCCGTCGCGGGCGGATGTGGAACTAGGCGAGATGCGCAACGAGGACGGCAATCGGACGCTGCTGGAAACGGAGCGGCAGCTAAACGAATACTTCGCCGGGAAGCGGCGCGAGTTCTCGCTGCGGCTGGATATGCGCGGGACGCCATTTCAAAAGAGCGTCTGGGAGGCGCTGCTGGCGATCCCTTATGGAGAAACGAGAAGCTACGGGCAGATCGCGAAGCAGATCGGCAGGCCCAGTGCGTCACGCGCGGTAGGCGCCGCCAATGGCCAGAACCCGATTCCGATTGTGGTGCCGTGCCATCGCGTGATTGGGTCGACGGGCAAGCTGACCGGCTTTGGCGGCGGGCTCGATGTGAAGGAAACGCTGCTCGGCATCGAGTCGCAGGATAAGCCGGGCCAACTCAAGTTCAGCCTCACGTGAGGCTCACGTGAGGCTGATGGCTGCGACTTCGTAGTCTCCTACCGATGGAATGGCGAACTTCAGGATGCCGTTGTCGAGGCGGTGCGGGACGGACCGTTCGGCGTGGAGAAGTTCCACGGATTTGACCGCGGTGCTGGTGGGTAGTTTGAGGGAGATGCGCTGCTCTCCGACGGGCTGGACGGACTGCATCCAGGGGTGAAACGCGTTGGGGTTGGAGTAGTTGAGCAGGTGCACGGCATAGCCGGGTCGCGTCTCCCAGCAGAACATTTCGACGAATCCTTCGCCTTCGACGTGGACCGGAGTTTCGTCGTGCGTGACCCAGCGAATGGTGTTGTGGAGCAGGCGGAGGAGATCGCCGTGGCCGGTGATCCAGTAGGTGCGTTCGACGTCGCCGGCGAGCCAAGCCGTGCGGCTGGGACGGGATTCGCGGAGGACTACGGCGGGCTCGTCGGTGTGGGAGACCGGTGGATAGGCTAGCTCGGGAGGATAGCGAACGAAGCCGGGGACGACGGTGAGAAGCGGGTCGGGGTCTGGCTTGAGCGGGACGCGATTCTGCGCGCCGGGGAGCCAGTTGGTGCCGTTGAATCCTTTGAGGAGCTCGTGCTGCGCGTGGCTGGACTCGATGCGGGCGTAGTAGGGATTGCCGTTAGTGCCGATGGCGTCGCCGGCTTTGCTTGCGCCGAAGAGATCGGCGAGAGCGAAGTCGGAGCGCGGCTCGAGGTTTTCGTCGTAGAGGCCGGTTTCGAAGCTGGCCATGAGTGATCCGCCGGCTTTTGCGTACGCGCGGAGTTGGTCGCACTGGCGATCACTTAGCATGGCGACATTGGGCAACAGCAAGGCGCGATACTTGGCGAGGCGTTCGGAGTCGAGACGGTCCTCGTGGACGAAGTCGAAGGCGAAGCGGCCGCGCAGCAGAGCTTCATAGATGCCCTGCGTGGTCTCGTGCATGTAGCTGCGCGAGTGCATGGTTTTGGGGCCGGGGTAGAGGAGCTGCGTGGATTGGCCAATGACTACGCCGATGTTGGCGATCGAGCGCAGGGTAGCCAGATGTTGGTCGTGGCGCGCGGTCCAGTCGAAGTATTCGGCTCCGCTCTTTTGCCAGCGCGTGTCTTCGCCTCGGCCGGTTTCGGCACCGACGAAGTGGAAGTAGGGCGTCATGCCGCTGGCCGACGTCTGGCTGAGCCACATGCGGGTTTCTTCGGGAGTTTTGGAGAGATTGCGCCAGCCGGGATTGCCGGTGGAGTAGGCGGCGGTTACGTTGGCGGCGAATTTGCCGTCGAGCACAGCGTTGCAGACGCGGCCCTGGAGGCTGCAGCCCCAGACGGCGGGATCTTCGTAGGTGCGGCCTTGATTGTCGGCCTGGAACCAGACGAGGGTTTTGGCGAGGCGATCGAGATTCGGGCCGCCTCGCACGTTGCCGCCGGAGTTGGCGAAGAAGAAACTGTCGGACTTCTTTTCTTTGGCGAGTGCGTCGTAGCGCTGCCAGAGGCTGAGGGTGCGGTCGGTGAAGGCGCGCCAGTAGGCGGGTGTGTTGGGTGCGGGCAGTTTGCTGCAAACCGCGCAGTAGCACTCGGGGAGGCTGCCCAGCGGGGGCCAGCCGTTGCAGTAAAAGCAGTCGACGTCGTAGAGCGAATTGACCTCGCGGATGATGGCGGGCACGTAGTCGTCCATGTAGGTGGAGAACATGCAGGTCTTGAAGAGGCGAGGCTCTTCGCCGCTGAACTGCACGGAGCCGTCCTTGTAGCGCATGGCCCACTCGGGATGGGCCTTGAGCGCGTCTTCGGCCCAATTGAGGTCGGGGCTCATGCGGGCGACTACGCGCATGCCTCTCTTTTTTGGCGGCGGCGGCACACTCGCCGAAGAAGTCACGGTTGTTAAGGAACTTTCCGTGTTTGTGGAACGGGACTTTCGATGGATAGTAGGCCAGGATGCCGGTAACGCTGACAAAGACCACGTCGGCATGGACGGAGTGCCAGTAGTCGGCCCAGGCTTCCACGTCCATAACCGCGGGATCGTGCTCGGTCATGTTGGTCTGGCCGACGCGTCGAACGCGCTTTTGCCATGGTTCTGTGGCAGGGTTGGGCGCGGGCAGACGGGCGGGAAGAGCGACCAAGGTTCCGATGGATGGCTCGCTGAGGGCGGCGACCGGCGGGGATTCGAGGCTTTCCGCATTGCCAAACACTGCGCCGGAATTCATCGGCAGAATTGCCGCTCCCGAGACAACCCCCGTTCGAAGAAAATTGCGCCGCGTAATCATTGGATCCTCAATTTTTGCTGCGCGAGCAGTGTAACGCGCGAGGCGGTCGGGGCCCGACACTCAGACTGTCACATTACCCTTGCGCTTCGACATAAGTGGATGGTAGGGTCGCTTGTGTCGAAGCAACAGGGTAAGTGCCAATATGGGTGAAGAACGTTTGGAACTGCCGCAGGGCACGCTGGATCTGCTGATCCTGAAGGCGCTGGCGCTGGAGTCGCTGCATGGCTGGGCCATCTCGGAACGATTGCAGCAGTTTACGCGCGACGCGGTGCAGGTGCAGCAGGGATCGCTGTATCCGGCACTGCATCGGCTGGAGCGGCGCGGGTGGATCAAGGCGCATTGGGCCATCAGCGAGAACAACCGGCGGGCAAAGTACTACAAGCTGACGCCACGCGGACAGAAACAACTCGAGGCTGAGACCGCCGCCTGGCGCAAACTGAGCGCCGCCGTCGGTCATGTGCTGGATATGGCGTGAGGAGATTCGACGATGTTGGATGACCTGCTTTACCGTTTGCGGTCGCTGTTTCGGCGCGGTGCGATGGAACATGAGATGGATGACGAGCTGCGATATCACATGGAGCGAGAGGCGGAGAAGTATCGCCGCTCCGGCCTGAGTGACGAGGAGGCGCTTCGTCGCGCGAGGCTGGCGCTGGGAGGGAGCGAACAGGTGAAGCAGCGCGTGCGGGAGTCGCGCGGTACACGTTGGCTCGACGATCTGCTGCAGGATCTTCGCTATGCGTTGCGCGGGTTTTTGAAGACGCCGACGATCACGCTGATGATCGTGCTGTCGCTGGCGATTGGAATCGGGGCCAATACAGCCATCTTCACCGTGACCAGCACGCTGATGCTGAAGCCGCTGCCGTATCCCCATGCGGGCCGGCTCGCGATTCTCTGGCTGCGCTCGCCGGGAATCGGGATTCCGCAGGACTGGCCATCGCCGGGGCAGTATTTCGCCATTAAAGCGCAGAACCATGTGTTTGAGGACATGGCCATCGCAGTGGGAGGTGGAACGACGATCACCGGTTTGAACCGCGGAGTCAAGGTGGACGTGATCGCAGCGTCGTCGAACTTTTTGCCGATGTTAGGGGCGAAACCCTATCGCGGCAGGCTCTTTTTGCCCGAGGAAGACAAACCGCACAACGGAAAGACGGTGGTCCTTACCTATGGGCTATGGCAGCGCGTGTTCAGTGCCGATCCCAACATCCTGGGGAAATCAATCACTGTCGACGGGGACACCAGCACGGTGGTGGGCATTCTGCCGCCCGACTTCCGACTGAATCGAGAAGTGATACCGACGGTGGGGGGCGTGGACAAGCCCGATCTGTTTATGCCCATGCCGGAGGAAGCGAAGGAGACGCAGAACTTCGGACCGGAGGACTACAACATCCTGGCGCGGCTCAGGCCCGGGGTGTCGATGCGGGAGGCGCAGGCGGACATCCGCGTGATTGCAGAACGGCTGCGGGTGGAGAAGCATCGCGACAGCACGTTCACCATCAGCGTGGTTCCGCTGATTGAGCAGGTGGTGGGCGATGTGCGCAAGGCCGTGCTGATTCTCTTTGGCGCAGTGGCGCTGGTGCTGCTGATCGCGTGCACCAATGTGGCCAATCTGCTGCTGGCCCGCGCCACCATGCGGCAAAGGGAGATTGCGGTGCGGGCGGCTCTGGGTGCGGGGCGGGCGCGCGTGATCCGGCAGCTGCTGACGGAGAGCGTTCTGCTTTCGATGCTGGGCGGCATGGCCGGTCTTGGTCTTGCGGCAGGCAGCCTGGCTCTTGCGCAACGGATGCATCCGGGCAATATTCCGCGCCTGGATGAACTGAGCATCGATCCTCTGGTGCTGGGATTCACGTTTGGCATTGCTCTGCTGACGGGGATTGTCTTTGGGCTCGCGCCGGCGCTGCGTGCTTCGCGCGTGAATCTGACCGCGAGCCTGAAAACAGGCGGACGTGGTGCGATGACTGGCGGCCTGAACGTACGGCACGACAAACTGCGCGGTGCGCTGGTGATCATGGAGCTGGCTATCTCATTACCTCTGCTGGCGGGCGCAGGCCTGCTGGTGCGGAGCTTCATGCACCTAGCCCAGGTGCCGCCGGGATTCAATCCTCAGCACGCGATCTCGATGCAGGTGTCGGCGGAGGGGCCAAAGTACAAAGACCCGCCGCCGCGGGTGCAGTTCTACCAGGCACTCACCGAGCGGGTGAGCCATCTTTCCGGAGTAACTGCTGTAGGTGCAGTCTCCGCGCTTCCTCTCACACCTTCGGTGGGCTGGGGAGGGATGGCGATCGCGGGCTACGTGCCGCCGCCAAATCAGCCGGAGTTGCAGGTGGACGTACGGTCCGCTACACCGGCGTATTTTACGGCCATGCAGATTCCTCTCATTACCGGGCGGGCGTTCACCAACGACGATACGGACAAGACGCAACCGGTGGTGGTAATCGATCAGAAGATGGCTGATCGTTTCTGGCCGCACGGCGATGCTCTGGGAAAACATGTGCGCCAAAGTGCAAAGCAGCCGTGGAGCACTATAGTCGGCGTGGTGGGTGTGGTGAAGGAGTACGGGCTCGATCTGGACACCCGCATGGTGGTGTATTACGCGCATGCGCAAAATCCCGGGGGCACGATGTTCGTAGTGGCGCGCACCGCCTCGGATCCAGCGGCAATGGCAAGCGCAATTGTCGAGCAGGTCAATGCGATCGATTCCGACGTGCCGGTGTTCGACGTGGCCACCATGGAGCAGCGGGTCCACGATTCGGTGGCTCGCCAGCGTTTTGCCATGACCATGCTCAGCGGCTTTGCAGCCTTCGCCATGATTCTGGCGGCGATCGGCGTTTACGGGGTGATGTCGTTCCTGGTGACGCAAGGCGTGGGCGATATCGCGATCCGTATCGCGCTGGGCGCGCGCCCCGGCAGGATTCTGTCGCTGGTGTTTCGACAGGGGATGGGCCTCACTGTAAGCGGGATTTTGGCCGGGCTGCTGGGGGCACTTGGGTTGACGCGATTGATGAGCAGCCTGCTGTTTGGGGTGAAGCCGACCGATCCACTGACGTTTATTTTGGTGCCTGGCTTGCTGGTGTTGATCGGGCTGGCGGCTTGCTACTTTCCGGCGCGCAGAGCTATGCGCGTAGATCCAATTGTGGCTCTGCGAACGGAATAGACGTGGGCGCGGCAGAAGCAACGACGGCCCCCGCGGCCGATGCTACGAGCTGTGCGGGACGTTGATGGTGGGGGGATTTGGCGGCATGTGCGCCGCGGACTCGGCGAGGCGTTTCTGTTTGCGGTAGACGTTGGCCACGGCAAGAGTCCAGAGGGGCACGAAGTCAACGACAGGCACGAGCTTGCCAAGGAAGGATGGCAGGAACTCCCAGTGCCAGCCGAGGAGAACCGTCATGATGGCGGCGACGCCGAGGTCGAGCCCGTCGTCCGCGGGTGAGGCTGCGCCCGTCATAAAGAGGGGAAAGACAACCATCTGAATGATGTCAGCAAGGATGGCGACGCCGAGCGCCGCTTTCAGGCGGGGTCCAGCTTGAATGGTTGGGGTGTCCGGGTTCATGGGAGATTAGATACCTCAGCGGCGGGTTCGGGTTCCTGCTGTATTGGACGTTTGAGAGGAACGAACGGAGATGGAGAAGCCCTCCGGACCAGAAGATCCGGAGGGCTTTGCTTTCAGTTGGTTGCTCTTACTGCGTCACGGTCTTGACCTTGTCGCCGGTCTTGAATCCGGAGCCCGAGACGGGCGTGCAGACGGCGGAGGCGTCGTCTACGTCGGTCGCCTTGACCACGCCGACGGTGGTAGCCAGCCGCCGGATGACCTCGTGGGTGGTGGGATCCTTGATCTCCTTGGTCACGCGCTCAACGTTGAACTGGTCGCCGACCTTCACGCCGGCCTTGGCGCCCACGTTCAGGATGATCTGGTTGCCCTCGACATCGGCGACCAAGCCTTCAACGGTGATGGTGCGGACGCCGATCTTGGGAACGTCAGCGACAAGACCGGTGGAGAGCTGGTCGACGGCGTTCTTGGTGGCCTCGCCAATGATGGTCTGCTGGAAACCGGAGTTGCTGAAGTCCGCTGAACCGGCCCCAAAGCCGTTCCAGTTTCCTCCTCCGCCCAGCAGGTTGGTGCTGGAACGGCTCGACTGCCCCTTGCCGTCAGCCACTCCCATGATCTCCGCGGTGTCGACGTTGATGATGCGGGCGGTGACGGCGACATTTGCCTTGGAGTTGGAATGGCCGACGTTGCCCAGGCCGACTCCATGCCAGTTTCCGCCGATGCCGCCCAGGCCGGTCTTCTTGGTCTCGCCGCCGAACTCGGTGATGCTGCCGACGATGATGGCGTCGACCCCGAGAAGCTTGCCGATCTTCGCCGCGCTGGTGGCGTCCGCGCGGTTGGAATTGGAGAAGTTCTGCTCGGCCATGATCTTATCGAGTGCCTTGCGTTCGATCACGGAGTACGAGCCGTCCTTGACCAGGTCGGTGACGAGCATATCCACGATGCCCTTGCCAATATCAATATTGGTGCCGAAGACCGACGCGGAGACGGTCTGGACGGTGGCGTAATCGAAATCCATGACGGCGACGCGGGGACGCCGCTTGGGGGCGTCCTGGGAATGGGCCTGGACGATCGCGAAACCGAATAGGAGGGCCAACCCGGCCATCGCGGACAGTGCTATGCGGAGGATTTTCATGGGGGTGTCCTCGGTTCTCTTATGTCGCTAGAAGGTTCGTTCCAGCGGACTCTAATGTCAAGTCAAATTCGCCTTTACAGGCGCTCTGGATCGCGGCCTGGTACCCGGCGAACCCTCTTATTTGTGAAGGAGCAATGCCATCCGTTTCGTACGAAAGGCAGGTGTCGGGGCAGCAAGCCCACGACGACGAATCGACATCAGGCGCAAGCGTTTGCTCCCGCTAGGGCCTATGCTAATCTTTGGTTCTGTGCCGTGGTGAGTGCGGAGCAAACGTGTGCCCGCATAATCCAGGTCTCCGGGCGGTTTCCAGGTGGCAAGCGGTTCAAAAATAGAGGCAGTTGGAACCGCTGTAGGGCTGGCGTAGCTCAGCTGGTAGAGCATCTGATTTGTAATCAGAGGGTCGGGGGTTCAAATCCCTTCGCCAGCTCCACTTAGAGGACTTCGGGGTTTCAGCGGTGCGTCAAGTTTTAACCGGTTCCTGAGTCAGGGGCCGGGCCTGTCCTCCGCAGCGATCCCACTTAGGCGCAGGCAGCAAAAAGCCGGACGATTCCGGACATCCGGATGCGCCGGAGGAACGCGGTGCGCTGAAAGCGGGTACGTGAAGGGCTTTAAGGGATGGGCACAGGTGGCCGAGTGGTTAATGGCAGCAGACTGTAAATCTGCCGCTCCTTGGAGCTACGGAGGTTCGAATCCTCCCCTGTGCACCATAAAGACAGTGGTCAGTTCACAGTGGACAGTGAACAGAGGGGTCTACTGACGGGCTGAGCGATTTTGAGGTTGGGTTATGGCCAACGATGGGCGATGGTACGAGAATGCTGCTACCGCTGCTCAGAGGCGTAAGTTCGAAAGTTCTCACAGCGCCGGTTCTGATCTGGAGGGGAAATATCCGATCGCCCTGCTGTTGTACTCTGTGCTGGCAGTGCTGGTGTGGTTTACGATTGGCGAGGGTAAAGTCGTGGTTTTCCACAGGCTGATCGAAGTAAGGTTGGTTCCGATTTTGATCCTGGCAACCTTCGCCTTCCGAACGGTGTTGGCGTGCAGGCGGACGGATCCGGCGGGGCAAATGAGGTTTAAAGGGCTGATGTAGCTCAGTTGGTAGAGCACTCCCTTGGTAAGGGAGAGGTCACCGGTTCAATCCTGGTCATCAGCTCCAGAAATACAGTTCACAGTTTTCAGTTCACAGTGCTCAGAAAGGCGCCGTGGTCCCTCCGGAGTCAGAAAAGCTGTTCAGTGGCCACTGTTTACTGACCACTGGTTGTCCGGCGGGAGTAACTCAGTGGTAGAGTCACAGCCTTCCAAGCTGTTGGTCGCGGGTTCGATCCCCGTCTCCCGCTCCAGGATCGAGTGGTAGCAGTTCCGAAAGCATGGATGGGACGATGTTTGAGCAGGCGGGAATCGCGGTACCGACCAGCAGGGTTATGCAAAGCTGCACGCGCTGATCGACGCTGCTTTCGATCGCCGCGACGTGGAGGTACTGCTGAACCGGATAACGGGAGCCAAGCTTCGGGTTCGCGATTTTGAGTCGGTGCTCAAGCGCGGATTTCTCGGCAAAGAAGCCGTCAGCCTGTACAAAGCGCTGCCGGTTTCAGACCAGGGTTTGACGCGCGAGCGCTATCTGCGGCTGGTGGAGCAGGTGCCGCAGGAATTGCGGCAGCGGTATCTCAAGGCGTATGCGTATTACTGAGAAAACAGACGACAGTAGACAGACGACAGTAAACAGCGGGTGCCGCTGAGCGCGAAGAATCTGTTAACTGTTTTCTGTCAACTGTGAACTGGTTTATTGGGGCTGGAGCCGGACAGCCGGCGCCCCGAGGTTGCAACGGGCAGTACGAGCTACGAAAGGGTTTCAGGACTTTTATGGCGAAGGAAAAATTTGATCGTTCGAAGCCTCATTGCAATGTGGGGACGATCGGGCACATCGATCACGGCAAGACGACGTTGACGGCGGCGATCACGAAGGTTTTGCAGAAGCACAACCCGAAGAATACGTTCCGTTCGTTCGACTCGATTGACAACGCGCCGGAGGAGCGGGAGCGCGGCATCACGATCGCGACGGCGCACGTGGAGTACGAGACCAAGAACCGTCACTACGCGCATGTGGATTGCCCCGGCCACGCCGACTACATCAAGAACATGATCACCGGCGCGGCGCAGATGGACGGCGCCATTCTGGTGGTGGCGGCGACCGACGGCCCGATGCCGCAGACCAAGGAACACGTTCTGTTGGCCCGCCAGGTGGGCGTGCCCTACATCGTGGTGTTTCTGAACAAGTGCGACGCGGTCGAGGACGAAGAGCTGACCGACCTGGTGGAGATGGAAGTGCGCGAGCTGCTTTCGAAGTACCAGTTCCCGGGCGACGATGTGCCGGTGATTCGGGGCTCGGCTCTGGGCGCGCTGAACGGCGAGCCCAAGTGGGAAGCCCAGATCGACGCGCTGATGGATGCGGTGGACAAGAACGTTCCGCAGCCGCAACCGCGCGATCGATCTGCCGTTCCTGATGCCGATCGAAGATATCTTCTCGATCTCGGGCCGCGGCACGGTGGTGACGGGCCGAATCGAGCGCGGCAAGGTGAAGGTGGGCGAGGAAGTGGAGATTGTGGGTTTCCGCGAGACGCGCAAGTCGGTTTGCACGGGCGTGGAAATGTTCAAGAAGCAGCTGGACGAAGGTCTGGCTGGCGACAACGCCGGAATCCTGCTGCGCGGCATTCCGAAGGAAGACGTGGAGCGCGGAATGGTGCTGGCCAAGCCGGGATCGATCACGCCGCACACCAACTTCAAGGGCGAAGTGTACGTGTTGAGCAAGGAAGAGGGCGGCCGTCATACGCCGTTCTTCAAGGGCTACCGCCCGCAGTTCTACTTCCGCACGACGGACGTGACGGGCGTGGCGGAGCTTGCCGGCGGGCACGGAGATGGTGATGCCGGGCGACAACGTGCAGCTGGTGGTGGAGTTGATTACGCCGGTGGCCATGGAGAAGGGCCTGCGCTTTGCCATCCGCGAAGGCGGACGCACGGTGGGCGCGGGAACCATCTCGGAGATCATCAAGTAGCGGTTGAACAGAGGACAGACGACAGTCAACAGACGAAAGTGTCACGACAGATAGCGAAGGAGTTAAGACTGTTGGCTGTTCTCTGTAATCTGTCAACTGAGAATTCAGTTAGGATAAGAAGATGCGGGAAATTGTGACATTGCAGTGCACTGAGTGCAAGGAGCGGAACTACTCGACGACGAAGAACAAGAAGACGACCACCGGCCGTCTGGAGTTCAAGAAGTTCTGTAACCGCTGCCGCAAGCACCAGCCGCACAAGGAAACGAAGTAACGACAGCAGTTAACAGACGACAGTTGACAGTGGACGGCTCGCGTTTACTGTGGTCTTGTCGACTGTCAGCTGCTTTCTAGGGGCGTAAGCTCAACGGTTAAACTGTCGGTCTCCAAAACCGAACTTGGGGGTTCGAATCCCTCCGCCCCTGCCAGGAATTTGTAAGGATGCACCGGCACGACGCCGGGTGCGAAGGAATAGGAGAATATGGCATCGAAGACAGCTATTATGACCGACGAGCAACGCCCGGCCCAATAAAACGGCAGGAACCCAGCGCGGTATCGAACTTCACCGGTAGCCTGACTGGCAGCTGGGACAAGCTCACCCACTTTCTGAGCGATGTGCGCGCGGAGATGCGCAAGGTAGTGACGCCGTCCCGAAAAGAAGTTGAGTCAACAACCTCGGTGGTTCTGATTGCGGTGTTCCTCTTTGGGTTGTTCTTCTTTGTGGTCGATATTGTGTTCAGCCGCGGCGTGGATCAGATCCTGCACCGGCTGGGAGCGCAGTAAGGCTGCTGCGGAGGACGCTGCGGCAGCAAGCGAAACGAGAACATGATGGCAGAAGAACTGGAACAGCCCACCGAGCAGAAGCCGCCGGAGCGCAACGAGCGCTTCAAGTGGTACATTCTGCATGCCTACTCGGGGTTTGAGCGCAAGGTGCGGGAGTCGATCGAGAGCCGCATCACAGCGTTTGGCCTGAAGGACCGAGTCGGCCGGGTGATGATTCCCACCGAGCCGGTGACGGAGATCGTCAACGGCAAGAAGCGGACCGTGGAACGCGTGTTTCTCCCCGGCTATGTGCTGGTGGAGATGGACCTCGATAACAACCTTTGGCATGTCTTGAAGGACACGCCCAAGGTGACAGGCTTTCTGGGCACAGGCGACAAGCCGGTCGCGCTGAGCGAGGAAGAAGTGAGTTCGATCCTCTTCCGCTCCGAGACCGCCAAAGACAAGCCGCGGATGAAGATCAAGTTTGAGAAGAGCGAGCAGGTCCGCATTACGGATGGCCCGTTTGCCAACTTCAACGGCGTGGTGGATGAGATCAACGAAGATCGCGAGACGCTGAAGGTGATGGTGACGATCTTCGGGCGCTCCACCCCGGTCGAACTGGAGTTCGGCAAGGTTGAAAAGATTGAGTAGCTGCAGCTTTTAGCTATTAGCTTTTAGCTTCTAGCCGGTTGTGCCTCCTAGCGGGCGACCGGTTAAAGGCGAACGCTGACTGCGCAGCACCAAAATTCGCATTTGAGAACAGACCAGCTAAGAGCTAAGAGCTAGGAGCTAAGAGCTGGTTCCGAAGGAACCGAAATGGCACCTCCGAAGAAAGTATCCACGTACGTCAAGCTGCAGATTGAAGCCGGCAAAGCGACGCCTGCGCCTCCGGTCGGTCCCGCGCTGGGCCAGGCGCAGGTCAACATCATGGAGTTCTGCAAGCAGTTCAACGCGCGCACGCAGAACAAGGAGATGGCCGGGCTGATCATTCCGGTCGTCATCACCGTATATGCGCGACCGCAGCTTCACCTTTATCACCAAGACGCCGCCCGCCGCCGTGCTGCTGAAGAAAGCTGCCGGCGTGGCCAAGGGCGCCGGCACTCCCAACAAGGACAAAGTGGGCAAGGTGACCGAGAAGCAGGTGCGCGAGATCGCCACGCAGAAGATGCCAGACCTGAACGCGGCCAGCGTTGAGACGGCGATCAAGAGCATCAAGGGCACGGCACGCTCGATGGGCATCGAAGTCGTGGCTTGAGGTTTTGGGTTTCGTTTCGACGGCCGCGCCGCAAGTGCGGCCGTTTTGCGTCTGGGTGAAGATTGCTCAGGGTCAATGTCTTGGATCCTGGTCCGTGACAATCTGATCATTGAGACGTGTAGGGAGGCGACCATGAGAGCAGCAAAGCACCTTGTCATTGCCTTGACCGCTGCTCTGGCCATGAGCGGCACTATGACTAGCAGCGCGTATGCCGCACATGTGCATGGCAAACACCACAAGGGAAAATACTCCCAATACAAGATTGGCAAGAATGTCGATATGTTCGGCGGGAAGTACAAAGCTCCCAAAAAGCAAAAGCTTCCCAAGCACTCCTACAAAGCACAATGATCTTCCGCCGATTGCCTGAAAATGCCCTCCCTGACGGGGGGCATTTTGCTGTCGGGCTGGTTGAGGAGGAAGGTTCAGTTGCGCCACACCGGGATTGATCAGGGAAGGGCCCGCAGGTAGCGAAGATCTTCGACTTCGATGCCCCAGATCACATCGCGCTTGCGCAGGCCGTCTGGAGACCAGCCGTCCCTACGGTAAAAACGGTCGGCGCGGGAGTTCCCGTTGAGGACCCACAACACCGCTTGACGAAAGCCTTTGGCCGCCATGCGAGAGCGGGCGTCGGCTATGAGGGCGACGCCGAAACCCTGTCCCCAGCGCTCCGGGTCAATGTAGAGGGCGCATAGTTCACCATCCCCGGGCGGATCGGCGGAAGGCATGGTCGTCGCGAACCCGAGGATCGTCTCGCCGGCAACGGCAATGCGGGTGTGCGGCTTGGCCGGATCGGTGTGAGTGAAATCGTAGCACGCGGCGCGATCTTCGGGACGGAGCGCAGCGAGGTAGTCGGCGGGAAGGAGTTCGCGATAGGCGACCTGCCACGCGCGGACGTGGACGTCGGCGACGGCAAGGGCGTCGGCGGGGACAGCAGAGCGGATCTGGAAGGACGTGATCAATCGTGCTTCTGGTTTCAGGAATGAAAAGGCCCTCCTACGGGAGGGCCTTTGTGTCTTTGCCCGCGGTCGCGCCGAATCAGGCGTTGGCAGCGGAGTTATTTCGGCGGGGCGGGGGTGAATGTTTCGCGCCGGCCGCCCGGAGCTGGTTTCGGCTTGGGTTTCGGAGCTTTCTTGACTTCCTTCTTGCCTTTGTCTTTGCTTCCCATGCGTCTCAGTTTGCCATATTCGGGGTCGGCGGGGAAGGCCCGGCGAACCCGAAAGTAAACAGGCAACAACAGAAAAACAGCAATTACTTCTTTTCTTCCGCAGCAGCATGCGCCAGGTGCTCGTGGTTCAGGATGGCGTTGAAGACGAGCGCATAAGTGCCGATGGTCTCGCCGCGATAGATGGGATTATTGGCGAAGAGCAGCACATTACCCGTCCCAAGATGGGCATCCACGACGATGGCGTGCTCGGCAATGGATCCCGCCTTGTCGAGAAGGCCGGCGAGCAGCATCGACTTGGCAGCGTCGAAGCGCAGGATCACTTCAGGACGGTACTGCGCGGGAATGACGCTGGGATTGTTGCGGATCTGTTCTTCGTTGAGTTCGCGGGGCTGCCAGGGCTGCTGTTTGCGGAGCGGCTCGGCTTCGACGGCTTTGCGGCCCAGCGGCTCATCATTTTCTTCAACGGTGCCGCGGCCGGTGGGTCGCTCGGCGTAGGGGTCCATGAGGATGCGGCCACCGCCGCGCCCAACGGTACTCGAGACATTGAAGGCCATGCCGTTGGCGCTCATGACGGGGACATTCAGGTCGTAGCCGTCAGCGATGGGATTATCGCGTGCGACGAAGACCGTGTTGAGCACCGTGCCGACAACGCGCGCGTCGGCCGGTGGCGCAACGCTGACGCCGGGCGCCAGCCCCGTATCGATGGCGAACTGCGCGGTGTCTTCACAGGTGATGAGCAGGCCGCCCTGCTCAACGAATTTGCGAAGGTGCGCAAGGCCGTCGTAGCCGAGACCCGGTCGGACGTCATCGGTGGAGTCGCCGCCGTCCTCGAGGTTGGGCGTGAGGTCGGTCTTCTTCCACGGCATGGGATTGTTCCATTGCGGGATGCCGTTGATGATGTCGGAGGCGGAGACGCGGCTGACAGGGGCAAAGACAATGACATCGTACTTGGAGCGCAGGTCGTCTTGTTTCGCGGCGGTCTGCGTGCTGATGTAGTCGTAAGGGACGCCGGCAGTATCGAAGGCGTAACGCCACCAGCCTTCAGTCTGAGTGGCGAGCCAGGTGTGCATGAGGGCAATGCGCGGAGCGGTGACGGCGTGCGCGGCAGCACTGGGCGCGGCGGCCAGGCGTATGGCATCGAGCGCCAGATCATGAAGGGCCGCGCCGAGCTGGTCATCGGGCGCATTGGAGATGAGGAGCGAACCGGCAGCGAAATGGTGGCCTTCGGCATCGAAGGCCTTCTCGGTTGCTTGGAACGATGCGCCCTTCAGCTTGTAGACAAGAGCGAGCAGCGTGGTTTGGCCAGTGTTGGGAACGACGATGGTCGATCCGGAACCGGTGAGTTTGCCGCTGAGAGCCGCGGGATCATCGACGGCCTTCATCGGAGCCTTCAGAATCTCGGGGTCAGTGATGCGCGCGACCTTGAGATTGAAGAGTTCGCTGAAGGACCACCCGGTGTCGTCGTAGGGATGCTTCTGGGGATCGTCGGGCGCCCAATACTGGCGATCGAGCAGCGCGTCGGCTACGCGCGAGTAGGGCTGGTCCATGCGCACGACAATGGTGCCGGCGGGAAACTTCTCGGATTTCGGTTTGTCGCCGCGTTTCTCGCCGGGAACATTGGACGTAGTTTCAGAGGTGAGTTGCTGGATTTCGACGTGCTGGCGCTTAAGGGCCTTGAGGAGTTCGACGACACGGTTGGCGTGGGCATCGTCGTTGGCAATTGCGTAAGCTGCAGGGCCTTCGAGGCTGGGCTTCTGGATGGACCGCTTGCTCTTGAGGTAATAATTTTCGAGGAAATGATGCGTATGCTGCGAGAAGTAAGAGATGGTGGAGAGCAGCGCCGATTGCTCGTAGTTATTGTTGTTGCGCTGCGACCAGGTAACGATGGGCAGCGGCGGGTTTTGACGATACCAGGTGCGCGAGTATTCCTCCGGCGTGAGGATGCGCTTCTCGGTGTCGGCGCCGCCGTTGCCGAACGTCTCATACAGGCGGCTTATGCCGTTATGCATGCCGGCAAGGAACATCAGGTAGCCGGGGCTCCACGTGTCGAAGTCGCCGTGGGTAAACACGCCTGGCATGCCGAAGGACTGCATCTGCGCTACGTTATTCCAGCCGAGTTCCGCCCACTCATCGGCCAGCAGCGGGTCGACCCAGGCGTTGTAGGGCCCATCGCCGACCGTATTGTCGTAGAGGAACGGAACCGACTCGTGGAGATCGTGGAGAACCTGCGCGTGCCAGTTGAGATAGGTGTCGAGCACGTTGCGGGTCAGGTCCAGAGTCATGCCCATGGCGTCGCGATTGTTATCGTGTGCAACGTAATGGCCCCAATAGAGGAGGCGCGGGTAATCCTTGCCGGGGTTGGCCTTGTGCCACTTGTAGAGGTCGACCATGCGGTCGCGGCCGTCGACTTCAACCACCGGAGTGATGAGCACGATCATGTGGGAGCGGATGAACTTGATGTACGGCGCATCATCGACGGCCAGACGATAGGCAAGTTCCATGAGCGCGGTTGGCGCGCCGGTCTCCGGCGAATGGATGGTGCCCGTGATGTAGTAGACCGGGTAGCTGTGGTCGATCAGATCGCGGGCCTTGGCGTCGTCGAAGCTGATGGTGCGCGGATCAGAGAGTTGCGTGAGGCGCGCGTCGTTCTCCTTGGCGTGGGACAGCAGATCGGGATCGGCGATGGCGGCGGCGATCATCTCGCGACCCTCTTCCGTGTGGCCGATCGTGAAGACCTTCACGCGTGGACTGCTCGACTCGAGCATGCGGAAGTACTTGTAGACATCCTCAGCGTAGGGCAGGAAGTCGGGTGCCCCGGAGACGTCGCCAAGCACCTTCATGGGCGTGGGCACGGTCTTCGAAGCCGGCAGATAGTCCACCAGCGGCGACAGAAATTGCGGCTCGGTGGTGTATTTGCGAATGTGGTCGGTGTAGGTCTGATCGATGGGCTGGTTGGGATCGCGCGCATAGTTGCTGTTCAAGCTCTGTGATGCGGCGGGCAAAAGGGAGGACAACAGCAAAGCAGGTAGGGCCAGCCTGATTGGATTCATAGACCTCGATCCCGGAGGGGATTGAATTACGCAGGATTCTGCGATGACTCTCCACCATACACAGCGAGGCGTTGGAATTCAATGAGCAGAATGGGACTGGCCGCACCGGCGGTCAGAGCCTTCTTCAGTCGCGGGCGGAGACGGTGCCGGAGAGCCGGCTCGCTTTTACATCGCGCATGGGCGGCTTGCCGAAGAAGCGGCTGTACTCGCGGCTGAACTGGCTGGCGCTTTCGTAGCCGACTTCGAAGGCCGCGCTGGCCGCGTCGAGACCCTCGTTGAGCATGCGCTCACGCGCCACGTGCAGGCGAAGCTGCTTTTGATATTGCAACGGGCTCATCGCGGTGAGCGACCGGAACTGGTGATGCAGCGTGGAGACGCCCATGCGCGCCATGGCTGCGAGATCTTCAACGCGCAGCGGCTTCGCATAGTTCATGCGCAGCCACTCGACGGCCTTCGAAGTGCGCTGTCCCTGCTCGCCGAGTGTTGCAATCCCGCGCAGGTGCTTCCCCTGCGGGCTGCGCAGCAGGCGATAGATAATCTCGCGCTGAAGGAGAGGAGCGAGGAACGGCATGTCCTCCGGCGTGTCGAGAAGATTTATAAGCCTTGTGCGGGCATCAAGGAGTTCGGCGGAGGTGATGCCAACTGCCATGCCGCGAGCTTCGGCCAATTCGTCGCGCAGGTGAAACTCGTGCTGCGAAAGAATCTCACGGACCGCAGGCATTTCGAGTTTGAGCAAAATACAAAGAATCGGCTCCTTCTCGGTGGCGGCGATGACCTGGCTGACAACGGGCAGATCGACGGAGGTCAGCAGAAAATTCGAGCCATCGCATACGTACACGGCTTTGCCGACGTTGATGCGTTTTCGTCCCTGCAAAAAAACTATGAGGCTGGGCTCATAGGCAGCCGAGGTGCAGGCAGTGGGAACGGAACGACGATAGAGGTGAAGTCCGGCGATCTCGGTCGACGTATCGCCTTCCGCGACTGCACGCGCAGCAACCTTGCGAGCCAGTTCCGCGCGCGCGTTCACTAGCTGCCGGTCGACAACGCCATCCTTGGGCTGGGCCGCTCTCACCTAATCTCTCCTCAAGATCACGTTAACGCGGGATTCACGATTCTGTGCACAAAAGTGCGGGCGTTGACAGGAATAGGCAAGAGATAGGCAGGATCGGGATACCGGAGCGGCGGTCCGGTCTCGTAGTCTTTCTTGGAGCAAGTTTGCTCATCGCAATCCCCAGCGAAGGAGCTTTTTCATGTACAAAGCGAAGTCCTATGCGGTGTCGAGTGCCACCACGCCGTTTGGATCCCACACGATTGAGCGGCGGGATCCCACCGACCATGACGTACAGATCGAAATTCTCTTCTGCGGCATCTGCCATTCCGACGTGCACCAGGCTCGGGACGAGTGGCATGACATGATGCCCACGGTGTATCCCTGCGTCCCCGGGCACGAGATTGTCGGCCGCGTCACCAAGGTCGGGTCCGCGGTCACCAAGTTCAAGCCGGGCGACCTGGCCGCCGTCGGGTGCATGGTGGATTCCGACCGCACCTGCCCGGAGTGCAAGGCAGGCTTCGAGCAGTTCTGCCCCAATTTCGTGCTGACCTACAACTTTCCCGACAGGCACACCGGAGGTGTGACTTACGGCGGCTACTCCGACAGCATCGTCGTGACAGAGCATTTTGTGCTCAAGGTGCCGTCGAATCTGGACCTCGCCGGGGCGGCGCCGCTGCTCTGCGCGGGCATCACCACTTACTCGCCGATGCGCCACTGGGGCGTGACCAAGGGGAAGAAGGTGGGGGTGGTGGGATTGGGCGGCCTTGGACACATGGGCGTCAAGTTCGCGCATGCGCTTGGCGCGCACACCGTGGTCTTCACCACATCGCCCGGGAAGACGGACGATGCCATCCGCCTGGGCGCCGACGAGGTGGTGATCTCGAAGGACCCCAACGAGATGAATAAACACGCAGGCAGCTTTGACTTCATCCTGGACGCCGTTGCAGCTCCGCATGACATCAACGCCTACATCAACCTGCTTTCCCGGGACGGCAACATCACGCTGGTAGGCGCGCCGCCGGAGCCGTTGCCGGTTGCGGTATTCGGGCTGATCTTTCGCCGCAGAAGCTTCTCGGGCTCGCTCATCGGCGGGATCGCGGAAACCCAGGAGATGCTCGACTTCTGTGGCAAGAACAACATTACCTCCGACGTGGAAGTGATCCCGATTCAGAAAGTCAACGAGGCCTATGAACGCCTGTTGAAGTCCGATGTGAAGTATCGCTTCTCCATCGACATGGCCTCGCTCAAATCGGAATAGCCGTCGGGCGGCTCGCGCCGAACGGGCTGGCCGCCTGATGCAAATTATCTGCAGGAGAAGTTCAATGCAAAAGCGCAAGTTGGGAAAAGGCAACCTGGAAGTGTCGGCACTGGGCCTTGGCTGTATGGGAATGACGTTCTCCTACAAGCCGTTTCCGGAGAAGTCGGCGTCTATCGCCCTGATTCACGCAGCCGTAGAGCGCGGCGTCACGTTCTTTGACACCGCTGAAGTCTATGGCCCTTTCAACAACGAAGAGCTGGTGGGCGAGGCGCTGGCTCCCTATCGGGGCAAGGTCGCCATCGCAACCAAGTTCGGCTTCGATATCGGTCCTGACGGAGTAATGAAGGGGCCGAACAGCAAACCCGCGCACATCAGGCAAGTGGCTGAGGCCTCGCTCAAGCGCCTCAACACCGACGTCATCGATCTGTTCTATCAACATCGCGTCGATCCCAAGGTGCCCATCGAGGACGTGGCCGGCGCAGTCAAGGACCTAATTGCCGAAGGCAAGGTGCGGCACTTCGGGCTCTCCGAGGCCGGTGCTCAAACCATCCGGCGGGCGCATGCGGTGCAGCCGGTCGCCGCGCTGCAAAGCGAGTACTCCCTGTGGTATCGCAAGCCGGAAGAAGAGATCATCCCGCTACTCGAGGAACTCGGGATCGGGTTCGTCCCTTTCAGCCCGCTCGGCAAGGGCTTCCTTACCGGCAAGATCGACGAAAACACGACCTTTGACCCGACCGACTTCCGCAGCATCGTTCCCCGCTTCACGCCGGAGGCCCGGAAGGCAAACGCTGCCCTGGTCGATCTTCTGGTGGGAATCGCGAAACGCAAAAATGCTTCGTCTGCGCAGATCGCACTTGCCTGGCTGTTGGCGCAGAAGCCATGGATCGTGCCGATTCCGGGCACCACCAAGCTGCACCGCCTTGAAGAGAACATCGGGGCGGCTTCAATTGAGCTAACGGCGGCGGACCTCAAGGCTATTGAAGACGCGGCATCCGCGGTCAAAATTGAAGGAGCCCGTTACCCCGATCGAATCGAAGCCATGACCGGGCTCTGATTGTCGGATCGTGAGTGCAAATGCAAAAAAAACTGCGCCGCCCCCGAAAAGGGGACGGCGCAGGATATCTTAAAACGCTCTTACATGGAGCCGGTTACGAAGACCTCTCCGGGAGCATCCACCTTGCCGGAGATTCCGTTCACCTTCAGCTTCAGGTTAGCCACCTCGGCCTTCTTCACAGGCGCCGTGAAAGCCACCTCGTACTGGTTCTGCAGGCGGCGCTGGATGTCCTGGAGGAACGGCTGGAAGGAGACTGGATTGCCCAGACCCTGCCAGTAGCTGTTGCCGCCCGTAGCCTGCGTCACCTGCAGCAGCAGGTTCTGGCCTATGTTGTTGCCCCACATGGTGCGGCTGAAGCGGCCCTTGTTCTCCCAGTAGATCGAGTAAACCACTACGCCAGACCGCACGGAATCGGAAATGGCGGTGTTCATGTAGGGATCGTCGAGGTCGATTCCCCGGTAGTAAGGGTCGATACCATCCGAGACCATGACCACCTCACGGCGTGCCGAGCGGTCGTTCGAGGGCCAGTTCTTCACCAGGCTCGACAGGCAGAAGTACGGGCTGGCGTCCTCGCCGATAAATCCAGCCGGGATGTGCAGGTTCTTCAGCACAGAAACATGGTCGGTCGTGAGAGGACCGCTGAGCCGCGAAATACCGTTTTCCATGTAGCCGATCGTCACCTTTGCATCCGGCGGCAGGTTCTTCACGAAATCACGGATCTCGCCGAGCTGGGTCGACAAGCTCGTGCGGGCTCCGCTGTCCATAAGAATGACCAGCTCAAGCCGGCCATTGGCTCCGCGCAGGGGCGTGAAGTTGGTGATGGTTGAATCCTTACCATTGACCCGGACGCTCAGGTCCTGGGCATTCAGAGTGGAAGGGGCCTCGTTACCATGCGCCGGCAAGACAGTGACCACCGCCTGCCCCTGGCCCTGCCTTTCATTTTGCGCAAACCCGGGGACGGCCAGGAGCATCGCTCCGGCCGCTAAAACTGCTGTTGCGTTTAGAAGCTTCATATCGCCTCTCTCCTGTTCATTCCTACGATCTCTCGCACTCATTTAGATTGGTTTTGGAGCGAATAGTTGCGGCCAGAAATTACTCCTTCCTGACCGCAACTTTCTGCAAAGATACGGGTTAAAAGAGGTTAGCGCTGGCTCCCGCAGGCCCGTTCCTCCTCCCATACAGGCTTGCTGCAAGGTACCCGGCCCTGCGCTCCAAAATTCCCGCCAGCCTTTGGGCGGTCCCGGTCCACAGCGAGGGTCCCGGTCCACAGCGAGGTAGGCCTGCCAGGGATTGCAATTCCCGTGCCACTCCGATATCATCCATGAATGTGTCCGGAGCGGTAACCCGGACCGTCAACAGCACCACGGCATTTGATCCGCCAGGCGGAATACTCAGGCCAGGTGGTCCCGAAACGACGGGCAGGCACATGCGGTGGGAGACGAGGGAACATGGCAAAGAAAGCCAGCAAGAATATTGCGAAGGCGCGCGCTGCCGTTACGAAGCCGGCCTATCCGCTGCCTGAGGCAGTCAGCCTCCTGCAGAAAGTCAAGTACGCCAAGTTTGATGAGACCGTCGATCTGACCCTGCGCCTGGGCGTCGACACGCGCCATGCCGACCAGATGGTGCGCGGAACGGTGGTCCTGCCCCACGGACTGGGCAAGACGAAGACGGTGGCCGTGATTGCCACCGGCGACCGCCAGAAGGAAGCCCAGGAAGCAGGCGCCGACTTTGTGGGCGGCGAGGAGATGGTGGAGAAGATCCAGAAAGAAAACTGGACCGCCTTCGACGCGCTGATCGCCACGCCGGACATGATGAAGGTGGTGGGACGCCTCGGCAAGGTGCTGGGCCCCAAGGGCCTGATGCCGAACCCCAAGACCGGCACCGTGACCATGGATGTGGCCGCGGCGGTGAAAGAAATCAAGGCCGGCAAAGTGGAATTTCGTGCCGACAAGACCAGCCTGGTGCACGTGCCAGTGGGCAAGCTAAGCTTCGAGCCCCATAAGCTGATAGACAATGCGACGACAGTGATCACGTCGATTGTGCGCGCCAAGCCTTCGGCGGCTAAGGGCAAGTACATCAAGAGCGTAACGCTGAGCTCGACGATGGGCCCCGGAGTTCCGCTGGATTCGGCAGTGGCCGACGCGGCCGGCAAGCACTAAAAAGGCAGGGAACAGGGATCAGGGAACAGGGATCAGGGAACAGGTAGTCTCGTGTCCCGCTTGTGCTCCGGTCCGAAATCTTGGATACACGATTTGTAGCGGCGCCGGCTGACTGGCGCAGGGGAGTTGGGTGAGCGGGAAAATGGGTTGGTTTTTCTGATCCCTGTTCCCCGATCCCTGTTCCCTGTCGAGCGGAGCGAGACATGGCAATTTCGAAAGCGAAGAAGCACGAGAAGGTTCAGGTGCTGGCCAAGGAGCTGGAGACCTCCACGACGGCAATCATCGGCACGTTCGCCAAGCTCACGGTGGCGCAGGATTTCGAGCTGCGCAAGGTAATCCGGGAGGCGGGCGGCAAGTATCGCGTGGTCAAGAACAAGCTGGCTGCTATTGCCGGCAAGGGCAGCAAGGTTGAGGCCGCGCTCAAGGGCCTGAAGGGCGTGAGCTCGGTGGCGTTTACCTCCGGCGATCCCGTCGCGCTGGCCAAGGTCTTTGCCAAGTGGGCCGGCGAAAATGCCGAATTCCAGTTCAAGCTGGGCATTGTCGACGGCAAGCTGCTGAGCGTGGACGAGGTCAAGGCCCTGGCCACTATGCCGGGCAAGGAAGAGATATTCTCGAAGCTGCTGTTCCTGATCAATGCCCCGGCGCAGCGCCTGGCGACTGTGCTGAATGCCACCGGCCGCGATCTGGCTGTGGTGCTGGGACAGGGTGTGGAGAAGGAAAAGTTTGCGGGCGCCGCGTAGAAGCGGTCGCCCGGCCAACAGCTGAGAAGCTGCTGGTTGATTGCAAGAGTTTCGGCAGCAAAGCAGGCGGAAGGGCGCGGGTCTGGCGCATCGGAAACTTCTGAGCCTTTGCAGAGCGGCCAGGTAGCACAATTCAAAAGAGTTCTGATTGGAGAAGGAAAAATGGCGGATCTCGCGCAGTTGGAAGAGCAGATTGTAAGCCTGAGCCTGCTGGAAGCGGCGGCTCTGGTGAAGAAGCTGGAAGAGCGGCTTGGCGTTTCGGCAGCGGCGGCGGCCCCGGTGATGGTGGCTGGCGGCGGTGCTGCGGCAGCGGCCCCGCGGCTGAGGAGAAGACCGAGTTCCAGGTCATCCTCAAGGATGCAGGCGCCAACAAGATCAACACCATCAAGGCAGTACGCGAAGTCACTTCGCTCGGTCTGAAGGAAGCCAAGGACCTGGTCGATGGCGCTCCCAAGGCGCTGAAGGAAAACGCGACCAAGGACGAGGCCGAAGCCATCAAGAAGAAGTTCGAAGGCGTCGCGACCATCGAAGTCAAGTAAGCCCCGAAAATCTAACACGACTTGCAAGCCCGGGCGGGACGCGCTACGATAAAAGTTGCGCGTTCTTCCGTCGCTTCTTGCTGAAGGTCAAAGCAAGAAAGAAACGGTCCGGGCTACGCGCTTGTGGATCAAACGACAACCAATTCGTTCATCGCTTCAAGTCGAGGCCAAGCACTCTGGCGGTGAACGTCGCGCAAATAGGATAGGCATCTCAGGGCTGGCGGGTGAGCGGGATCCGTCGGCGCAGGCAATGGATCGGCTGGCGAGCGGCAAATCGAGCTTTGGGATCGGCGAGAGCAGGGAAGAGAAATTCGGATGGGAGCACAGGCAGTAAGCCGCGCTCGTGGGGTATTGCGTCCTTACGAGCTTTTCGTGTC
Source organism: uncultured Acidobacteriota bacterium (assembly GCA_963846375.1). GTDB lineage: Bacteria > Acidobacteriota > Terriglobia > Terriglobales > Acidobacteriaceae > Telmatobacter. The sequence goes on along the minus strand of CAWJVV010000018.1, from coordinate 382,104 downwards.
TCCCGGTGGGTTGCGCACGTCAGCGCTCGATCCACTTTGACACGCACAGGATGATCCGGCAACGGTCTTCCGGCGTCTCGCTTCTCCCGATTGTGCGCAGTCTAGCGCACTTGCTGAACGGTCGGCAATGCCACTGAGGTGTGAAATTATTCGGCGCGAACCTTGACCCCACGCTTGGCCAGCAACGCCCCGGAGGTCTGACACAGTTCAGGCCGATCCGGCGAACGCACACAAGACTGGTGTTTCGCGGTGTGCCAGTCAGGGATTTTCGATCTTTCTACCGTAACTGGCCGGCGCCAAGGAGACTCGGGCGCCGGCCCGGCTCGCACCAAACCCGGCAGCGAGCCGGTCACGAGAGGCTCAGGAGTGAACATGCCTAACGAGAAGCGCGCGATTCGCAGCCGGCTCGATTTTTCAAAGATTCCCACCAGCAACCCAGATTCCCAACCTGATTGAAGTGCAGCGGCGCTCCTATGAGCGGTTTCTGCAGATGGACAAGCTGCCCAACGAGCGCGACGACTCGGGCCTGCAGTCGGTGTTTGTGTCGGTGTTTCCGATTACCGACTTCCGCGGCATCTCGCAATTGGATTTCGTGGACTTCTCGATCGGCAACTGGGAGTGCAAGTGCGGCCACCTGAAGGGGCTGCATCACCTGCGCACCGCCTGCGTGCATTGCGGGGCCATGGTGATCACGGATCCGTTCCTGCCCGGCGACGTGCTCTGCCAGAAGTGCGGCACGTACAACAAGAACACGCCCGACTTCTGCAACAAGTGCGGCGACCCGGTGAGCCTGCAGTTGAAGTACGACCAGCAGGAGTGCGAAGAGCGCGGCATGACGTTCTCCGCGCCGCTGAAGGTGACGGTGCGGCTGACCATTTACGACAAGGACCCGGAGACCGGCAACAAGACGATCCGCGACATCAAGGAGCAGGAAGTCTTCTTCGGCGACATTCCGCTGATGACGCCGAACGGCACGTTCATCGTGAACGGCACCGAGCGCGTGATCGTGTCGCAGCTGCACCGTTCGCCCGGCGTCTTCTTCGAGACGGCGAACAATCGCACCTACTTCCTGGGCAAGATCATTCCTTATCGCGGATCGTGGGTGGAGTTTGAGTACGACCAGAAGAACACGCTTTATGTGCGCATCGACCGCAAGCGCAAGTTCCTGGGAACGATCTTCCTGCGCGCGCTGGGCCTTGCGCTCCGACGAAGAGATTCTGAAGACCTTCTACACCGTCGACCGGATGCACCTTGCCGACGGCAAGCTGCAGTGGGCGGTGCAGCAGGATGCAGCAAGACGGCCACGCACCTGGTGGGCGCGAAGCCGGCGCATGCCGTTCTGCATAACGGCGAAGAGATCGCGCACTCCGGACGCAAGATCACGGCGCACACGCTGAAGGCGCTGCGCGCTGCCGCCATCGAGAAGGTGGAAGTGGAGCAGGCGGAGCTTGATGGCGCGCTGACCGCGTCCGATGTAGTCGACACGACACCGGCGAAGTGATTGTGGAAGCCAACGTGGAGTTGACCGCCGACCGCCTGCACAAGGTGATGTCGTCGGGCGCGACCAGCTTCGAGGTCTTCTTCCCCGAGCGCGACGACGTGGGCAACATCATCACGAACACGCTGAAGCGCGACTCGGTGCACAAGCCGGAAGAGGCGCTGATCGAGATCTACCGCAAGCTGCGGCCGGGCGATCCGCCGACGCTGGACACGGCGACGGCGCTGTTCGAAGGCATGTTCTTCGATCCGCGCAAGTACGACTTCTCGCGCGTGGGCCGGCTGAAGTTCAACATCAAGCTGTATGAGAACCAGGACGCGACGCAGCTCGATCACCGCACGCTGACGCCGGAGGATTTCTACGCGACGATCCGCTACCTGCTGAAGCTGCGCAAGAACATCGGCATGGTGGACGACATCGATCACCTGGGCAACCGCCGCGTGCGCGCGGTGGGCGAGCTGATGGAGAACCAGTTCCGCATCGGCCTGGTGCGCATGGAGCGCGCCATCAAGGAAAAGATGAGCGTGTATCAGGAGCTGAAGACGGCCATGCCGCACGACCTGATCAACGCCAAGCCGGTGATGGCGGCGATCCGCGAGTTCTTCGGCTCGTCGCAGCTGTCGCAGTTCATGGATCAGACCAATCCGCTGTCGGAGATCACGCACAAGCGCCGTCTCTCGGCACTTGGGCCGGGCGGCCTGTCGCGTGAGCGCGCCGGATTCGAAGTCCGCGACGTGCACCCGACGCACTACGGCCGCATCTGCCCGATCGAGACGCCGGAAGGTCCGAACATCGGCCTGATCAGCTCGCTGAGCTGCTTTGCGCGCATCAACGAGTACGGCTTCATCGAGTCGCCTTACCGCAAGGTGAAGGACTCGCGGATTCTCGACTACGTGGAGATCGTGAACGCCGGCGAAAGCGGCCTGCGCGTGGGCGACCACATCGAGAAGGAAGAGACGCACCGGCTGAATGCGCAACTGAAGAAGGCGGGCAAGCGCACCATCGATTCGATTCCGTTCAGCTTCTACCTGTCGGCGTGGGAAGAGGACAAGCACACCATCGCGCAGGCCAACATCGAGTTCAACGACAAGGGCGAGATCACCGAAGACCTGGTGAATGCGCGCCGTCAGGGGAACTTTGTGCTGGTCAACCGCACGCGATGTGGACTACATCGACGTCTCCCCGAAGCAGCTTGTTTCGGTGGCTGCGTCGCTGGTGCCGTTCCTTGAGCACGACGACGCCAACCGCGCGCTGATGGGCGCCAACATGCAACGGCAGTCCGTGCCGCTGCTGGTGGCCGAGGCTCCGCTGGTGGGCACGGGCATGGAAGGCGTGACGGCGCGCGACTCCGGCGCCGTGATCCTGGCCAAGCGCAACGGCATCGTGGATTCGGTCGACTCCGAGCGCATCATCGTGCGCGTCGAAGGTGAGCATCATCCCACGCAGCTTTCGCGCGAAGTGGGTTCGGACATCTACAGCTCATCAAGTTCAAGCGCTCGAACCAGAACACCTGCATCAACCAGAAGCCGGTGGTGCGCGAGGGCGATCGCGTGGTGAAGGGCCAGGTGATTGCCGACGGTCCTTGCACCGAGCAGGGCGAGCTGGCGCTGGGACGCAACGTGCTGGTGGCCTTCATGCCGTGGCGCGGTTACAACTTCGAGGACGCGATCCTGATCAGCGAAAAACTGGTGCGCGAGGACTACTACACCTCCGTGCACATCGAGGAGTTCGAGATCGAGGCGCGCGACACGAAGCTGGGGCCCGAAGAAATCACGCGCGACATTCCCAACGTCAGCGAGCATGCGCTGCGCGATCTGGACGAGAGCGGCGTGATCCGCATCGGCGCCCAGATCGGGCACGGCGACATTCTGGTGGGCAAGGTTACGCCGAAGGGCGAAACGCAGCTCACGCCGGAAGAGAAGCTGCTGCGCGCCATCTTCGGCGAAAAGGCCGGCGATGTGCGCGACGCTTCGCTCACCTGCCCTCCGGGCATCGAGGGCACGGTGGTGGACGTGCGCATCTTCAGCCGCAAGGGCCAGGAGAAGGACGAGCGCGCCAAGCTGATCGAGGCCGAGTACGTGGCCAAGCTCGAAAAGAACCTGGGCGACGAAATCCGCATTCTGACCGACGAGCGTTTGAAGCGTCTCGAAGCGATTCTGGGCGGCAAGGAAGTGCTGGCCGACCTGCACGACGAGCGCACCAACAAGCGCCTGCTGACCAAGGGCGCGCTGCTCGATCGCGACACCATCGAGCGCATCTCGACCAAGAACCTCAAGCGCATCCGCTATAACGACAAGGATCCGCGGGTCAACGAGCAGATCGACGAGATCGAAGAGATGACCTCGCGGCAGATCGAAGTGCTGCGCAAGATCACCAACGAGAAGGTCGCCAAGCTGCAGAAGGGCGACGAGCTGCCTCCGGGCGTGATCAAGCTGGTCAAGGTTTACGTGGCCATGAAGCGCAAGCTGAGCGTGGGCGACAAGATGGCCGGCCGTCACGGCAACAAGGGCGTGATCGCGCGCATTCTTCCGGAAGAAGACATGCCGTATCTGCCCGATGGAACGCCGGTGGAGATCGTGCTCAATCCGCTGGGCGTGCCTTCTCGTATGAACGTGGGCCAGATTCTGGAGACGCACCTGGGCTGGGCCGCGCACGCGCTGGGCAAGAAGATTGCCGAGCTGGTGAAGGCCAACAGCGACGTCGAGGCTACGCGCGCGAACTGATGAAGAAGGAGTTCGCCGGAACCGCAACGCTGCGCCAGTTGCTGGAGCTCGACGACGAGATGCTGTTGCGCGTCGCTGCCGGCATGAAGACGCGGCATCTGGTTCGGAACCGCGGTGTTCGACGGCGCGCAGGAAAGCGAAATCAAGGCGCTGCTGGCGTCGGCCGGACTGCCTTCTTCGGGCAAGACGGCGCTCTTCGACGGCATGACGGGCGATCAGTTCGAGCAGCCGGTAACGGTGGGCTACATCTACATGCTCAAGCTGTCGCACCTGGTCGACGACAAGATTCACGCGCGTTCCATCGGGCCGTACTCGCTGATTACGCAGCAGCCGCTGGGCGGCAAGGCGCAGTTCGGCGGACAGCGTTTCGGCGAGATGGAAGTGTGGGCGCTGGAAGCTTACGGCGCCGCATACATCCTGCAGGAGCTGCTCACCGCCAAGTCCGACGACGTGTATGGCCGCACCAAGATTTACGAGGCCATCGTCAAGGGCGAAGCGGCGATCGAGCCGGGCGTGCCGGAGTCGTTCAACGTGCTGATTCGCGAATTGCAGTCGCTGTGCCTTGACGTGGAGCTGATCAAGCGCGCGGACCTGATCAAGAAGCTGCCCGCGCCGGAAGTGGCGGCAGTAGCCGATTAAGCAGCTCTAGCTCAGCTCTAGCCTGGCTAGGTTTCAGGACTGAGCCAGCAGCGATCGAGCTAGATTAGCTGAGTGTTTCAGGGTCCTTCTTGAAAGCGGTAAACGCCGCTTCCCGGGAAGGAAGGATCCTAAAAGAATCCCGGGAAGATACCGCGGCAGCGCCAAAGAGGCCTGCCAAGGAGGGTCGCCTTGTTCCGTTCGAACCCGTTTGAGCTTACCAGCCCCATTACCGACTTCGACGCCATCCGCATCATGCTGGCCTCGCCGGAGAAGATCCGCAGCTGGTCGCATGGCGAAGTCACCAAGCCGGAGACCATCAACTACCGCACCTTCAAGCCGGAGCGCGACGGCCTGTTCTGCGCGCGCATCTTTGGCCCGGTAACCGACTGGGAGTGCCTGTGCGGCAAGTACAAGCGCATGAAGCACCGCGGCGTCATCTGCGACAAGTGCGGCGTTGAAGTGACGGTGAGCAAGGTGCGCCGCGAGCGCATGGGCCACATTGAGCTGGCGTCGCCCTGCTCGCATGTGTGGTTCTTCAAGGGCCTGCCTTCGCGCATCGGCCACCTGCTCGACATTTCGCTGCGCGATCTGGAGAGCATTCTCTACTTCGAGTCGTATGTCGTGGTCGATCCGGGCGACGCGCCGGTGCGCGAGCGCGAGATCATCAAGGACGAAAACAAGTTCCGCGAGCTCGACCAGCAGTTCCGCCCCTCGGGCTTCAAGGCCATGATGGGCGCCGAAGCCATCAAGGAACTGCTCAAGCGCGTGCAGCATCGACGAGCTGGGCATCGAACTGCGCGAGCGCATGAAGACCGAGACCTCGGCGCAGAAGAAGATCAAGTATGCCAAGCGCCTGAAGGTTGTCGAGGCTTTCCGCAAGAGCGCGCAACAAGCCGCAGTGGATGATTCTCGACGTGCTGCCGGTCATTCCCCCAGAGCTGCGCCCGCTGGTGCCGCTGGATGGCGGCCGCTTTGCCACGTCGGATTTGAACGATCTCTATCGCCGCGTCATCAACCGCAACAACCGGTTGAAGAAGCTGATGGACCTGCACGCGCCGGAAGTGATCGTGCGCAACGAAAAGCGCATGCTGCAGGAAGCCGTGGACGCGCTGTTCGACAACGGCCGCCGCGGCCGCGTGCTGCGTGGCGCCAACAACCGCCCGCTCAAGTCGCTCTCTGACACGCTCAAGGGCAAGCAGGGCCGCTTCCGCCAGAACCTGCTCGGCAAGCGCGTCGACTACTCGGGCCGTTCGGTCATCGTGGTCGGTCCGGAGCTGAAGCTGCACCAGTGCGGCCTGCCCAAGAAGATGGCGCTCGAGCTGTTCAAGCCGTTCATCTATCACCGCCTGGAGCAGACCGGCCACTGCACCACCATCAAGCAGGCCAAGGAAATGGTGGAGATGCAGGAGCCGGTGGTGTGGGACATCCTTGAAGAAGTCATCAAGGACCACCCGTGCTGCTGAACCGCGCCCCAACGCTGCACCGCCTGGGCATTCAGGCCTTTGAGCCGGTGCTGGTGGAAGGCAAGGCCATCAAGATTCACCCGCTGGTCTGCACCGCGTTCAACGCCGACTTCGACGGCGACCAGATGGCCGTGCACATTCCGCTGTCGCCTGAGGCGCAGATTGAAGCCAGCGTGCTGATGCTGGCCTCGCACAATATTCTGTCGCCGGCCTCGGGCCAGCCCATCACCGTGCCTACGCAGGACATGGTGCTCGGTCTCTACTACCTGACCAAGGCCAAGAAGGGCGGCAAGGGCGAAGGCCGCGTGTTTGCGAACACCGAAGAGATCCTGATGGCTCTCGAAGCCAGGCGAAGTGGAGACGCTTTCGCCGATCCGCCTGCGCTACACGGGCAAGGTGCTCGACATGACCACGGCCTACGACGATCAGGATCTGACGCACACCGAGCCGGTGGACTTCAACAAGGAGTACATCTCGACCACCGTGGGCCGCGTGATCCTGAACGACGCGCTGCCTCCGGGCATGCCGTTCATCAACGGCCTGCTGAAGAAGAAGGGCATCGGGCAGCTGGTGAACTACTGCAACCAGAACCTCGGCCTCGAAGTCACGGTGGGCATGCTCGACCGCATCAAGTCGCTGGGCTTCAACTACGCCACGCGCTCGGGCCTGTCCGTGGGCCTGGACGACATGGTGATTCCGGCCAGCAAGTACACCGCCGTGGACGAAGCCGACAAGAAGGTGATCGAAGTCCAGAAGCAGTACATGGACGGCGCCATCACCAACGGCGAGCGCTCCAACAAGGTCATCCAGATGTGGTCGGCGGTTACCGACCAGGTGGCCGACGAGATGTTCGGCAACATGAAGCGCGCGGACGAAGAAGGCGCCATGAACCCGATCTACATCATGGCCGACTCCGGCGCCCGCGGTTCGAAGCAGCAGATTCGCCAGCTTGCGCGGCATGCGCGGACTGATGGCCAAGCCTTCGGGCGAAGTCATCGAGACGCCCATCACGGCGAACTTCCGCGAAGGCCTGACGGTGCTCGAATACTTCATTTCGACGCACGGCGCGCGTAAGGGCCTGGCCGATACGGCGCTCAAGACCGCCGACTCGGGCTACCTGACCCGCCGCCTGGTCGACGTGGCGCAGGACGTGATCGTGACCGAGTACGATTGCGGCACGGTCGAAGGCATCTACGTCGGCTCGATCGTTGAGTCCGGCGAGATCATCGAGCCGCTGCGCGACCGCATCATCGGCCGCGTGTCGCTCGAGCGCATCAAGGACTACGACGGCAACGTGGTGGTCGAAGTGAACCAGCGCATCGACGAAGACATCGCTTCGGCGATTCAGGGCGCGGGCGTGGAGAAGGTGAAGATCCGCTCCGTGCTCACCTGCGAATCGCGGCGCGGCGTTTGCGCGCTGTGCTACGGGCGCAACCTCGGCTCCGGCCGCATGGTCGAGCTGGGCGAAACCTGCGGCGTCATTGCGGCGCAGTCCATCGGCGAGCCGGGCACGCAGCTCACCATGCGTACCTTCCACGTGGGCGGCACCGCCAGCCGCGTGCAGGACAAGTCGCGCCTCGACGCCAAGAACAACGGCTTCGTGCGCTTCATCAACCTGAACACCGTCGAAAGCAAGGACGGCACGCTGGTGGCCATGAACCGCTCCGGTTCGCTGGCCATTGTGGACGAGCGCGGCCGTGAAAAGGAGCGCTACCAGGTGGTCTACGGCGCGCGCCTGCGCGTGAAGGACGGCGCAGCCGGTCAAGCTGGGCCAGTTGCTGGCCGAGTGGGATCCTTACACCTACGCCATCCTCACCGAAATCGGCGGCACGGTGCAGTTCAAGGATCTGCAGGAAGGCATCACGCTCAACGAAGAAGTCGACGAAGTCACCGGCCTTTCGCGCTGGGTGGTTGCCGACTCGCCCGATGAAAAGCGGCAGCCGGCCGTTCGTGGTCAAGAACGCCAAGGCGCAGCAAGCGTTACCTGCTGCCTCGCGGCGCTCACCTGATGATGCAGGACGGCGACGAAGTGGGTCCGGGCGATGTGCTGGCCAAGATTCCCAAGGAGAGCACGCGCACCAAGGACATCACCGGCGGTCTGCCTCGCGTGGTGGAGCTGTTCGAAGCGCGCAAGCCGCGCGAGACGGCCATCATCTGCGAGATCGATGGTGTGGTTCGCTTCGGCGAAGTCAGCAAGGGCCAGCGCAAGATCTACGTCACGGCCGACAACGGCGACGAGAAGGAATACTCGGTGCCGCGCGGCATTCACGTCAACGTGCAGGAAGGCGAACGTCTGCGCGCCGGCGATCCGCTGATGGACGGACCGCTGAACCCGCACGACATTCTTGCCGTGCTGGGCGAGAAGGAACTGCAGGCTTACCTGGTGAACGAAATCCAGGAAGTCTACCGGCTGCAGGGCGTGGCCATCTCGGACAAGCACATCGAAGTGATTGTGCGGCAGATGCTGCGCTGGGTGCGCATCGACGAAGTGGGCGACACCAACTTCCTGCTCGAACAGCAGGTCGACCGGTTCCGCTTCCGCGAAGAGAACGAGCGCGTGCTGGCCAACGGAGGCCGTCCGGCAATCGGACGTCCGCTGCTGCTGGGCATCACCAAGGCGTCGCTCTCGACCGACAGCTTCATCTCCGCGGCCAGCTTCCAGGAGACGACGCGCGTGCTCACCGAAGCCAGCATCAACGGCGCGATCGACAACCTGCGCGGCCTCAAGGAGAACGTGATCGTCGGGCGCCTGATTCCCGCCGGCACGGGCCTGGAGTACTACCGCAACGTTCAGCTCTCACCGGAGCTGGAAGAAGCGGCAGCTCGCGTGCAGCAGGAAGTGACGGCCGAGATCGAAGCCGCCGAGCGCGAACTGGAGCTGATGCGCCAGGAAGGCGAAGCCGAAGAGATGGCCGCGGAGTAAGGCAGTCGACAGACCACGACAACAAGGCCCGGCGCAAGCCGGGCCTTTCTTTTTGTCGCCGGGCAGAGCCGTTCCTTCAAGCAAACGCCGCAGTTTGCTAACATTAGTGCAATCCGCATCATGGCCAAATCATCCGTAGCCGAATTGCCTTCTCGCCGTCCTGAACCCGCCAAGCCGCCCGTACTCATGGAACGCACGCAGCCCGTCATCAAGCGGCTCTCCGCGCCGCTTGGCGAGCCCGTCTTCACCTACTGGAACTCCACCAAGGGCGCCATCTGCCAGAACGATGTCGCCGGCCTCTACGCGCTGCTGCGCTCGACCGGCAAGCTCGACCGGCTGTCGCTTGTTCATCAAGTCCGACGGCGGCTCGGGCCAGGCCGCGCTGCGCATGGTCAACCTGCTGCGCCGCTACGTGAAGCATCTGACCGTGCTGGCGCCGCTCGAGTGCCAGTCCGCGGCCACCATGCTGGCGCTGGGCGCCGACCGCATCCTGATGGGCCCGCTCGCCCATCTCTCCGCGGTCGACACCTCGCTCACCCACGACCTCTCGCCGATCGACCGTGACAACGACCGCGTCAGCGTGTCAGCAACGACGAGCTGCTGCGCGTGATCCGCCTCTGGGCCGAACAGGCCAAGGACTCGACCGCCAATCCCTACGAAGCGCTGTTTCCGTATGTGCACCCGCTGGTCATTGGCGCAGTCGACCGCTCCAGCGCGCTCTCCACGCGCATCTGCGAAGAGATCCTCTCCTACCACATGGAAGACCAGGATCGGGCGCGCGAGATCTCCAACATCCTCAACTCCGGCTATCCCTCGCACAACTATCCCATCACGCTGCGCGAGGCCAAGCGCATCGGCCTGAACGTCGAGCCGATGGACGACGGCGTGAACGCGCTGCTCTTCGAGCTGAACGAGATCTATTCGCGAGATGGGCCAGAGCGCAACTACCGATTTTGACGAGAGGAACTCGCACGACAACAGCATTCTGAACGTGCTGGAGTCGAACGGCCTGCTGATCTACTTCCAGCTCGACAAGGATTGGCACTATCGCAGCGAGGAGCGCCGCTGGGTGGCGCTGAACGACAAGAGCAGCTGGCGCAAGGCCGAGATTGTCAAGGGCAAGACGGCAATCTCGCAGCTGCATGTGCGGTGAGGATAGCTGGTCAGCAAGTCAGCGGGTGTTAGCAAGTCAGCGAGTTAGCGGGTCAGCGGTAAACCCATGGATATCATGCAGGTTAGCCCCAATGGTTGGTATTTCAGGAGAGTTTCTCCCTGTGTTCGCCTTTAGATTTCTCGTAATTATATATTCTTCAATAATTTGTACTAATCAGTTAAGCGAATATGTGGCAAACACTACATAGGGAGGGGTGGGGGTAATGCCCCTGTTTCACGAATCCAGTGAGAATCCGGAATGAGCTGCGGATTGTTGTACCCGATCATGGATTTTGCTCCTGATTTACCAGAATGAGTGTGGGCCAAAGGCGCGGCCGGTTATGTGCGGGCGGTCACCTGCTCGTGTGATGTTCAGCCGGGTGGCGTTCTCTCGCCGGTCCAAGGCTCACCTACAGTCACTTCCGCGTCTTTGCCAGCTCGGGGCCGAGGAAGTCGTCGATGTTCATGCCCGACATCAATTCTGGTTCCTGAGTACGCTCGGGGAGCTTGCCTTGAGCGGTTTCGGGAACCAGGTAATTCTCGGTCAACCCTTTTTTGAGAATGTCGAAGGCCTGCTCGGGCGTGCCGGCGTATTGAAAGAGATCGAGATCCTTGGGCGAAATGGCGCCGGTGTCGACCAGGGCCTGCAGGTTGAAGACCTTCTTCCAGTACTCGGGCCCATAGACAACTACCGTGATCTTCTTGGCCAGCTTCTGGGTTTGGGCGAGCGTGAGCACCTCGAACATTTCGTCGAGCGTACCGAAGCCGCCGGGGAAGACCACAAGGGCCTTCGACAGGTATGCAAACCACAATTTGCGCATGAAGAAGTAATGGAACTCGAAGTTGAGCGACGGGGTGATGTAGGGGTTGGGCGCCTGCTCAAAGGGAAGCCGGATATTGAGACCGATGGTTTTGCCGCCCGCCTCGCGGGCGCCGCGGTTAGCCGCCTCCATGATGCCGGGGCCGCCCCCCGACGTCACGACGAACCGGTGCCGGCGGGAGGGGATCGTCTTTGCCCAGTTGGTGAGCAGTTGTGCGAGCCGGCGCGCATCCTCGTAGTAGCGGGCCATTTCCACAGCCGCGACGGCGCGTTTGCGCTGCAGGTCGGTGGCCGTGCCTTCAACGATCTGGGGAATGCTGGCGGGCTGTTCTTCGCTGGGCGCTGGACGCTTTGCGCCGGTATTATCGAGCAGCTCCAGCTCGTGGTCGGCTTCTTCCCGTCCGCGGAAACGTGCCGAACCGAAGAAGACCACCGTGTCCTGGATCTGCTCTTTGCGAAAGCGCGCCAGGGGCTCGGCGTACTCCGACAGGATGCGGATCAGGCGGCCGTCGGCGCTGTTGAGGAAGGTTGGATTTTCGTAAGCCAGGGGCGCCGCTTCAAGGGGCGGAGGTGTCCCGTTGTGGGGAACCTTGGCAACTGCTTTTGAGGCTGATCCCTGACTGCTGCCGGCCGTGGAGCCCTGTTCTTCGTCTTTCATCGTTCATCCGTCCCGGTGCCGCACCGCCTCGCGGAATGCGATCCACAAATTCAAAAGGCCCAGACCCGATATGATGCCGCGTACGGCGCCATAAGACGCCCATGAGGCAAGGGTGGGATAGCGCAGGAAGATGGGATTCTGGTCCCAGAAGAAGTGCAACCAGGGTGCAATACTCACGGCCAGGCCGATGTACATGCGCAGGAGAACGCGGAGGAAGAGTTCGGCCCGTTCGAGCCACGGGGGAATGCGCTGCGATGCTTTGCTGGAGTTGGGAGGATGGTCACTGAGGGCTACGGGGCCTTGCGGAATGACGGCTCCGGACGAGGCTCCAGACTGGGGAGGCGCGGACATAGGGGGCGACGTCAATTCCGGCTGCTGTGACATTCCGTGGCTGTGCCGCTCTCCGTAGGCGCCGGTGCTTACCCTGCCGGGCGCTCAAGATATTCACGCGCCCTCGATTAACGCTGCTCGTCAGCCTCAAGCACCGGGGCGCGGAAAAAGCAGGAGCGCGAGGCGAGCTATTGTAACGGTATCATAGGCAGGATATTTGGCAGCTTTGCCACGGATGGTCGGGTCAGCGGTCAGCAAGTCGGCGCGGACGGTAGTCGCGGAAGCCGGGCCAAGCGGCCGCGGATTGCACAAGAATCTGTGCAGTTGCCGACGTGTTTCGCACGGCGTATCGTAGTGCTGTCTGCGGTGTCCGCGCCCAAGGAGCCTGATATGAAGAACCGCTCTATGCTCATCGCTGTTGTGCTTGCAGCGCCGGGATTGCTGATTGCCCAGAGTCGGCAAACCACGCCGAGTGATGCCGCCGCGTCGGCCAACTCGATCACGATCATCACCAATGACGGTAAGACGGTCAGCACGACAACCGTGGCAGTGGTTCCTCATCCTGCCTGTCCGGTGGCAATGCAGGCCAAGCAGGGCAGCGGCAGCGGGCTAGTGATGGTAAGGCGCTCCGAGGCCGGCAAGGAACCGAACCCGCAGCCGCCCTCGTCGCGGCCTGCCGGGCACATCCACCTGATTGTGAGCCGGATGCCTGGCGGGAATCTGGATTTCGAGCAGGTTGAGCGAGCCACGATAACCGCGCGGGGCTTGTCTGCGAGGAGCAGAATTGATCGTACGCCTGCCTCGATGGGCGGGATGACGCCGGATCTTCATCGCACGTTCGACGTGACCTTTAGCGCCGATAATGACGGCACGCTATATGCCGACCTCGATCTGCCGGGGTTCACCTCTGTGCAGTCGATCCGCATCGATAAGCTCGCGCTGAAGGACGGGTCAATATGGACCCTCGACAGCAAGCAGGGCTGCGTGGCGGTTCCCGATCCGCTGATGCTGATCGCCGGCAGGTAGCTGTGGCGCAGAGCGCACACGTCTGACGGGCGAGCTGTGCCTGAAATCTCCGTCATGTTGGCCCAAATCGCCTGCGCGAACGTCTATTCGCGTGGTAGCCTTTGTTGCAACCCAGTGAATTTGTTTGCGGGCGGCCGATGCGCATAGCGCTATTTACTGAAACCTTTATTCCCAAAATCGACGGGATCGTAACCACCCTGTGCGAGACCATCCGTCAGTTGCGCGTGCTTGGGCACGAGGTGCTGGTGGTGGCCCCTGACGGCGGGGTGCACGACTTTGAACAAGCGCCGATCGCAGGGATGAAGGGGTGGTCGTTTCCGCTCTATCCGGAGTTGCGGCTGGCGCCCCCCCGAGCTTCGCTGCGCCAGACTATCCGCGAATTCAAGCCCGACCTGATCCACGTGGCCGATCCCGCATTTCTAGGAATCGCGGGGCTTTACTATTCGGGGGGCAACGAGGGCGGCGCGCTGCGGCTGCCACTGGTGATCAGCTATCACACCGATCTGCCGGCGTATCTGCACTACTACAAGCTGGGTTTTCTGGAGCCGCACATCTGGCGCATCATGCGCGTGCGGCACAATCGCGCCACCCTCAATCTGTGCACGTCGCACGCGATGGCCGAGCAGCTCACCTCGCACGGCATCAAGCGCGTGGCGCTGTGGCCCGGAGGTGTGGACACCACGCGATTCTGCCCGGGCCGACGCTCCGCTGCCATGCGCGAGCGTCTCACTGGCGGCAATCCCGAAAGCCCTCTGCTGTTGTACGTGGGGCGGCTTTCGCCGGAGAAGAACCTGGAGACGCTGAAACCCATGCTACATGCATTCCCGGGCGCTCGACTGGCGCTGGTGGGCGATGGGCCGCATCACAAGCCGCTGCAGCAGCACTTTGCCGGCATGCCGGTGGTGATGGCCGGCTTTCTGCGCGGCAATGAGCTGGCCGAGGCCTTCGCATCGGCCGATGTGTTCGTCATGCCCTCGCGCACCGAGACGCTGGGACTGGTGGTGCTGGAGGCCATGTCGTCGGGCTTGCCCGTGGTGGGGGCGCGCGCCGGCGGGATTCCGGAGATGATTGAAGACGGGGTGAGCGGTTGTCTCTACGACGACGAAGGCCAGGCCATCGATCTCATCCGCGGTTTTCTTGCATCGCCCGAGCGGCGCGCTAACGTGGGAACCGCGGCCCGCATTCATGCCGCGCAGCAGAGTTGGGGCCACGCCACCGAAATTCTTGTGGAACATTATCGCGAAGCCTGCGCCACGCAACCCATCGCCGGCCGCGACTTTGTGCAGGCGCCCAAGCCCATGACGTTCAAGCGCATGGCGGGACGGTCGACGCTGTACGCGATCCGTAAGCTGTTGCCGTGAACAGCAGCCTCGGAGTGACGGCCAGACTCATCCGCGAGCCCTGGGGATGGTAGAGTTTCTGCATCTGCACGCGCGGTGAGGTCAGGATTTGACGCTGCTTCAGGAATTCAGGTTTGCGCTGCGCCAGTTGCGCAAGGCCAAGGTCTTCACATTCGTCGCCGTTCTCACCCTCGCCCTCGGCATCGGATGCAATACGGCTATCTTCAGCGTGTTTTATGCGGTCCTGCTGCGACCGCTGCCGTTTGCGGATGCCGACCGGCTGGTCCTGGTATCGGAGCACGCCGATCGCTTTCCCCTGCTTTCCGCCTCCTGGCAGAACTTCAGTGACTGGCGGGCGCAGAGCACGTCGTTTCAGGAGTTCGGCGCAGTCCGCACGCTGACCATGGCCCTCACGGGCTACGGCGATCCCGAACAGATTCCGTGCCAGATGGTGACCGGCAACCTGCTGCACCTGCTGGGCGTGCAGCCAGCAATGGGGCGCGCGCTGGCCGACGGCGATGACCAGACTTCGTCGCGGGCCGTGACGATGCTGAGCTACGGACTGTGGCAGCGCAAATACAACGGATCGCCGGACGCTGTTGGGCAATCGATCCGGCTCAACAACCAGAGCTATACCATCATTGGCGTGCTGCCGCGCAGTTACGAGTTGCTGCAGCAGAAGCCTGACGTGCTGGTGGCCATGACCCCGTGGGCGCATACGCTCCCCGACGACCGTTCGTGGCACCCCGGCATCTTCCCGGTGGCGCGCCTGAAGCAAGGCGTGACGCTGCCGGGGGCACGCGCGGAGATGACCACCATTGCCAAGCGCCTGCTGGAGAAATATCCCACTGACAATATCGCGCTCGACGCTATCGTGAACCCGATGCATGAGCAGCTGGTGAAGGATGCGCGGCCGGCGCTGTTCAGCTTGCTGGGCGCGGTGATGTTTGTGCTGCTGATTGCCTGCGGCAATATCGCCAACCTGCTGCTGACGCGGGCCACGGCGCGACGCCGGGAGATGTCGATTCGCATCGCTCTGGGCGCCTCCGACGGGCAGATCATGCGGCAACTCATCATCGAAGGGCTTCTGCTGTCCACACTGGGCGCCGTCGCGGGCGTCGTGCTGGCAGTGTTGTGCATGCCGTCACTCCTGCGCATCGCCGCAACCTCGCTGCCGGCTTCGACCGAAGTCCACATCGACACGCACGTGCTGCTGTTCACGGTTGTCCTGTCCATTTGCGCGGGCGTGGTATTCGGCATCGTGCCGGCGGTGCATCTGCGCGTGCTGGACCTGCGTTCGGTGCTGAATGAGTCGGAGCGCGGCGCGGTGGGCCGCCACGCCAAAAAGCTGCGGAGCGTTCTGGTGATCTCCGAGGTTTCGCTGGCGCTTCTGCTCATGATTGGAGCCGGATTGTTTGTGCGCAGCCTGGGACGGCTGGGAGCTGTGAGCCTGGGCTTCTCTGAAGACCACATCCTGGTTGCCGACCTGCCCATGCCGCCACTGGCCATCCCAACCTCGGGCCAAACCGGCTCCACGCGCAACGTGGACTTCTACGACAACGCATTGCGCGAACTACACTCGCTGCCCGGAGTCAATGCGGTCGCAGCAGCCTCGTTTCTGCCGGCCAGCGGACAGGGTTCCATCATCCACTTCAACGTCTTCGGCCATCCTCCGCGCAACGCCTCGGAGTACATCGCGGCCAACTACCGCGCGATCACGGCTGAGTACCTGCAGACGCTCAGGATCCCGCTGCTCGAAGGCCGCTGGATTACCGATGCCGACCGCGAGAACAGCCCATCCGTGGTGGTCATCAATCGCGCCATGGCCAAGGCGTACTTCGGCGAACAATCGCCGCTCGGCCGCAAGATGCAGATTGGGGCCACACCGGAGGCGGAGGTGCCGTGGATGACGGTGGTGGGAGTCGTTGGAAACGTGAGGCAGTCGCTGGTGGCCGACACACCCACGGAGATGTATCTTCCCTTTCGCCAGGCCAACGCGCTGCTGCCCATCAACATTATGTCGCTGTTGATCCGCACGGAAGTCGATCCGCACGCGCTCGTTCCCAGTCTCCGCGCCACCGTCCAGCGCATCAATCCTAACCAGCCGGTGGTGAAGATCCGCACCATGGAAGAGAACGTGTCGCAGAACTATGCGCAGCCCCGGTTCCGCAGCGTCCTGCTGGTTATCTTCGCGACCATCGCGGTCGTCATCGCCGCAGTGGGCGTCTACGGTGTAATGGCCTACGCAACGCTGCAGCGTTCGGGCGAGATCGCCATTCGCATGGCGCTGGGTTGCGGCCGCGAGCGCATCTTCCGGCTGATCCTGGCCGACGGCATGCGTTTAACGATGGCGGGCGTTGTGATCGGAACCGCGGGGGGCCTTCTCGTCTCGCGCTATCTCAAGACTTTGCTGTTTGGCGTGTCCGCCACCGACGCGGTCACCCTCTGTGTCGCCATCGGCGTAGTGCTGTTCGCCGGGCTGGCCGCCTCGCTGCTGCCGGCCCGCCGCGCCTCGCGGGTGGAGATTACGACGCTGATGCGCGAGAATTAGACCTTCGCGCCGGACTTGCTCCCGCCCGCCATACCCGCCGTTTCGCTGCATATTTTTGCCGCCTGACAACCTTTCCCTTTCAGCCGGTCTTGATCGCTGAAACGATCTCCTTCAGAGGCTGAAATTCCATGCTGCTTTTATTCGCCGCCACGTCAGTTTGTGCTGTGACGATGCTGTGCCCGGGATCGGTGCTGGAGCGGCCCGCGCCAGGACAAAGCTCGCCGGCGGGCGCTGCCAGCGATCCGTTCGTGGGGAAGTGGAAGCTCGATCCGTCGCGGACCCATGCCGCCGACGAGATGAAGGTGGCTAGCGTCGGCGCGCACAAGTACATCTTCGACTTCGGCGGCGACAACAAGGAGACGATCGTGCTCGACGGAACGGATCAGCCGGGCCAGTTCGGCACAACGCTGGCGGTGAGCGCACAGGGGCCGAATGCATGGAGGGTGGTGCGCAAGCAGGGCGGCAAGGCGATGATCGATGCCAACTGGGAGCTGTCGGCCGACGGTGGCATGTTGACCGATCACTTCGGCGCTGTGCAACCGGATGGCTCAATCAAGCGCACGGACTACCACTACAAGCGCACGGCGGGGCACGCCGGGTTTGCGGGCACGTGGGAAAACACGACGCCCGCGACGGTCTTTGAGATGCAGATCGAAGCGTACGAGGGCGACGGTCTTTCGTTCGTCCGCGTGGGACAGAAGGCCGCGAAGAACCTGAGGTTCAATGGCAAGGATTATCCCATCGAGGGCAGCGATCTGCCCGCGGGCTATGTGACCTCCGGCCATCGGGTGAACGCGCATACGCTGGAACTGGCGGAGAAGATCGGCGGCAAGCCGTTCAATACGCAGCGGGCCGAGGTGCCAACCGATTCAAAGACGCTGACGATGACGGTGAAGCCGCGGGGCGAGGGAAACGCTCGGGTTTACGTGTTTGAGCGGGAGTAGGTCGCGCTAAATTAGTTTCCGCCCGCGACGAGGGCCGACGACGGTGTCACTTCGTACTTGCCGTAGTCGATACGGAGCACGGCTTTGCCGCCCACGCGCACGTCGGTGTCGCTCTCGTTCTGAGCGGGCAGCCAGAAGCTCCCAGTCTTCTCGTAGCGATGATGAATCGCGGTGCTCGAGATCCAGAACGACGGATTTTTTGCCGGCTCGGCCTCGATGCGCGCCAAGGCGAAATCTGCCGCATCCACCCAGATCTTACCGCGATACAGATACTTGTTATCCGTAAGCGGCGCGACCTCGAGGATGTATGCGGGCCGGCCGGCCACACTCTCCTGGCCTGCCAGCGTGAAGCTGTAGTTGGTTGTCGTCAGATCCGTGGAGTGCTGTTTCCCCGCGTCGGTCTCGCTCTCCAGCAGCTTCTTCAGAACCTTGTCGATCAGGAGTTTCGACCCGCTGGTGGAAACGATGTGGAAGGTCTTGCCGGAAGCGGAGTCGAAGTCGGCCTCCACCTCCATCTGGGCGCCGATCTTGGCCGCGTATCCGTGGTACTCCACCGAGTAGTGGCGGACGGAGTGGAAGTGTTTGAGCGCGGCGGCACGCGCCTGGTTGCGGTCCATCATGGCCGAGACAATCTGCGCCGCCGTCAGGCTGGCGTCAGCCGTGGTTGAACTGACAGGAACGGCGGATGGAGATGGTCCTTGAGCCGAGGCCGCTGCAAGCGCGAGCGTCATTAGCATCCCGACAAGGGGCATTTGTAATCTTTGAAAATAATTCATGTCGCGCAGAAACAATACTGTAATGATATCGCGAATGTCGATGCAATAGTGCTCACACGCCAAAACTCTGTGCCTTCTTAACTTATCGCCATTTGAAGAAAAATACGTGCCTGACCAGCCTTAGAATGAAAGCGTTTGCAGCCCACAACCGCTGCATTTACCATGCTCCGTTATGACAAAACCGGCTTTCTGCCTGCCTCTGCTCATCCTGTTGGCTGCCACAGCTCTGTACGCCCAGTCCGACCCGCTGGCCCCTACGCTGGGTGTCAAGTCCGCCGACCAGATTGACCGCGAATGGCAGCAGTCCGTGGCCAAGTACGACGCCGAGCGCAACCACCTGCTGGCGGAAGCCGAAAAGCAGGCCAGCGACGGCCCGTACCGCCCCGACTGGGCCACCCTGATGAAGTACCAGCAGCCGCAATGGTACAAGGACGCCAAGTTCGGCATCTTCATCCACTGGGGCGTCTACTCCGTGGCTGCCGCCGAAAATGAGTGGTATCCACGCAACGTCTACCAACCCAAGCAGGGCGCTTACAAGGACTTCCGCGCCCACTGGGCCAATGGCGACGAGTCGAAGGGCTACAAGGATCTGATCCCGCTGTTCAAGGCGGAGCGCTTTAACGCCGAAGCGTGGGCAAAGGTCTTCAAGGAAGCCGGCGCGCAGTACGTGGTCCCCGTTGCCGAGCATCACGACGGTTTCTCCATGTACGACTCCGGCCTGTCCGACTGGACGGTGGTGAAGATGGGCCCCAAGCGCGACACGCTGGCCGAGCTCGCCAAGGCGGTGCGCGCGGAAGGGTTGCACTTCGGCCTCAGCTCGCATCGCGCCGAGCACAACTTCTTTTACGACGGCGGCCGGGCCATTCGCTCCGACGTGAACGACCCGAAGTATGCGTCTCTCTACGGCCCCGCTCATCAGTGGGTGGAACCCGGCGGGGACGAGCACGCCATGGTCAACGACTGGACGTTTGTTTCGGACGCGTGGACCCGCGACTGGCTGGCGCGCGACACCGAGCTGGTGGAGAAGTACAAGCCCGAGATCGTTTACTTCGACTGGTGGATGGGCCAGCCGAACTTTCGCCATGCTGTGACGGAGTTTGCCGCGTTCTACTACAACTACGCCGCGGCCCACGGCTACGCCGGCGTCATCAACTTCAAGGACTACGCGCTCAACCGCAAAGCCGCGGTGCTCGACTTTGAACGCGGTCAGACCGACCACATTATCCCCGACCACTGGCAGACCGACACTTCGATCTCGAATGCCAGCTGGGGATACATTGAGCACGACACCTTCAAGTCGCCCGAGTTCCTCGTCCACCAGCTGATCGACATTGTGAGCAAGAACGGCAACCTGTTACTCAACTTCGGTCCGCGCTCCGATGGCACGATTCCCGAGCAGGTGCAGTCGACGCTGCGCGAGATGGGCGCGTGGCTCAAGGTGAACGGCGACGCCATCTACGGCACAACTTACTGGAAGACCTATGGCGAGGGGCCAACGAAGGTGGTGGGCGGCGCGTTTCACGACACCGATACGAAGCCCTACACGCCCGAGGATTTCCGCTTCACGGCAAAGGGAAGCACGCTGTACGCCATCGGCATGGCGTGTCCGGAGGATCACAAGGCTGTGATTCACGCGCTCGGCACCGCGCACGAAGGGGCATCGCTGCCGGTCGGCAACATTGAGCTGCTCGGCTCCAGCGAGAAAGTCTCCTTCACGCAGACGGCGGATGCGCTGGAGGTGACTCTGCCTGCCGGTGCAACGTGCAAGTACGCCTACGCACTGAAGCTGACTGCTGCGCAAAAGTAATCAACGGGTCGCGGCGTCACGCGCCACTGCATGAAGTCTTCGTCATAAATGCGCAATCCGGCGGCGGCTCGATTACCCTGCTTGCTAGATTCCGTCGAAGAGGACAGGCCCCCATCCGCCTTTTCACGCGATCACTCCGCAGTGGCCATACCGGCCGAGGTCCCGCATGATTCGTTTACTCGCCGCTGGCATGCTCGTCGCCGCAACCGTGACCGTCAGTGCCCAGGTCACCCCGGAACACTCGTCTGACAGCAATACCGTGCTTTATACCGGCGCTTCGTTCCTGGTCCGCAACTACACTCACACCCAGCTCAATCCGACCAACTCTCCCATGCCCGGCTTGGATATTGGCTTCAGCCAACCTCATGCTTTCACGCACAATCTTGGCTACATCGTCGACTTCTCAGGGCACTACGCCACGAGCGGATTCTTCATGCCAGGCCTCTACGCGATCACCGGAGGACCGCAGTTCCGGCTTGCGGGCGGCCGCTCGTCAGAGGCATTTGTTCACGGCACTGGCGGCGTTCTCTTCGCGAGTTCCGATGTCATTGCACAGACTTCCAGCCGCACAATCGGCATCTTCGGTGCCGGCGCGGGATTCGACCGAGCCTTCAGCCCGCGCCTCGCATGGCGCGCCGCGTTCGACTGGTACTACGGCGGATTCAATACCAAAGACACCAACCAGATTTCGGATATCGTCCGCAATAATATTCGGTTGTCGACCGGTCCGGTCTTCCGCTTTTAGCAACGGCTTCGTTGCCAGCTTCGTCGAAACGATCCGTTCAACGCGATGCACAAACAAAGTTTTGCGCGTCGTCAGTACTGCCGGAGCCCTTGTATTTGGCGCTCTGCGGATATGGGCAGAGGGGACGCGTACGACCCGGACGGCTGCCGACGATGCTGTCGGGAGCTGTGCCTTTCTCGACCCAGTCCACCAGTACGCTCATTTGGTCGAAGTGGCCCGGCCCTGGTCCGCCAACGCAATGCTCCAGGCCGGGAACCATGAAGAGACGGTAGAAGCTTGCGGTATCGCCCATCTTTTTCTGCACGCTTTGGAAATAGTCAATGCTATTCAACGGAGAGATGGCGGGGTCGTTCCATCCGTGGTACTGGAGCAGTTTGCCTCCGTGGCGCTTGAACGCGGACAGGTCCGGATTGACCTGGTTGATGATGGCGCCCACCTTCTTGTCGGCCAGGGCCACATCCTTATCGAAGTCAAAGGTCTTCCAGTCCCAGTTGGGATCATCAAAGACGAAGTTGCGGAAAAAGACGACCGAGATTCCGTGCTGTGCGTTGCGGGGCGGAGCGCCAGTGCCCGCGATCCAGAAGCCCCATCCGTTTTCGCCGCCGCGCATATAGCCGGGAAACACCTGTTCACCTGTCTGCGGATTCCTGGCGCCGTCATACACCTTACGCAGGCCTTCGATCTGCGGCCGCGTGAGGCACGACGCGGTTTCCTCGCCTTTGCACGCGAGAACCGAAGGATCGAATTTGCAGTTGCGCGGATCCTCGAGCACTCCGTCGCTCACACCGTCGGCGGCATCGCACTGCGCCATAACCGCGGCGGTGATTGCCGGCAGCTTGTCGGGTGATAGGAATGTCGCCGGATCGTTGTGGATCGCCTGGGATATCCAGTTGCCGCCTGCCTGCAGATGGACAAAGTTGTTGCCGGGCGCGCCGGCAACGATGCCGTCGTAGTCATCAGGGTAGCGCTGCGCTTCAGACAGCGCCTGTCCGCCGCCCTCGCTGCAGCCGTTCCAATACGCGTAGCGGGCCGGGGATCCGTAGAAGGCGGCGATGAGCACCTTGGCGCGGAGCGTCATCTCGTGAATGGCGCGATAACCGAAGTCGACGATCTTTTCGGGATGGCCGAGCGCCCACGCGCCCGTGGCGGCTCCGCCCTTGTGGCCCGTGTCGGTGCCGGCGGTCGCATATCCGCCCCACAGAGCGCCGGCCATGGCTTGCGTGACGATCATTCCGGCAAGCCCGCCGTTTCCGACGGCTTGAAACCGGCCATTCCATTTTTCCGGCAGCCAGACTTCGAACCCAATGTCGGAGTCGGAGGATGGATGGATGCGGCCGGCGATTCGGCAGAATGATGGCACGTTCATCGTGGGGGGTCCTCCAAATCCTTGAACAGGAAACGACCCCGCGGGAACCGCCTGTGCCGTCGTGATCTCGGTGTGGTCGAGTTTGAGAGTAGCCAGGCTCTCGCAGCTGGAGGTCGTCGCCAGCGCGCGGGTCGGGATCAGTAGAAAAAAACTCGCAACGCATGCCGGGGCCAGACAGAGGCTCCGGAGCAGCCGAACGAAGATTGCTTGCATGAGTGAGCCTTTCGTGCCGGATTCTAGCATTCGTCCGGGGAGCAACCTGCAAGTGCATGTATGCACTCAAATTGAAAGCGGGGCCGCATTAAGTATCAAGACAATGCAACGGACAGCCCCGTCCTGGGCCTATCACTTGACATCTGACGCCGGCGGCGTGTTCTTGCCTCTCGTGCCTCGAAAACCAACTTCAGGTCTAGAGGTGTATTTTTATGTTTCGGAGGCTCCTATCCCCAGCTTTATTCGTAGCGCTTGCAGCCGCGCCGGGGCTCGGCATTGCGCAGTCCAGCTACGAAGCGCACAGCACGCCCAACGTTGAGCTTTACGGCGGCTACTCCTACGTTTTCAACACCTACAACCCCACACAGAACACTGTTTCGACGGCCGGCATGAACGGCTGGGACGCTTCGCTGAAGTTCCCCATCCTGGGCACGTTTCTGGGCATAAAGGGCGATGTTTCGGGCTTCTATCGCAGCGACGCGCCCAACTTCAACCCCAAGGCATACTTCTTCCTTCTCGGGCCGCAAGTGGGCGTGCATGTGGGTCGTTCGACCCTGTTTGCGCACGGCATGGTGGGCAGCGCGCACTTGACGAGTTCGGCGCTGCCGAACATCAAGAGCGATAACACCTTCGCGGTGGCCGTGGGCGCGGGACTGGATATCGGCATCTCGCACTGGCTGGCTTGGCGCGTGACCGGCGACTATTACAACACGCATTACCAGGCGACGAACAAGAACTTCAACGAGATCATCAATTCGAACGGAAGAGTTTCGACCGGGCCGGTTCTGCGGTTCTAAAGACAGCAGACGACAGAAGACAGACAACAGAGATCAGATGGCGGGGCGAGGGCCGCCCCGCCGTGCTATTCTCCGGCACGTGAATCGTCGTTCGTTTTTGACTGCTGTGGGAGCGGGAGCCGCAGCGCTTGCAGTTCCTCGTTCGTTTCTCGCTGAGTCTACCGCCGATCAGATTGCCCGGGATCCGCTGCGGCCGGCCTTCCACCTGCTGCCGCCGCACAACTGGATGAACGACCCGAACGGGCCGATCTGGTGGAAGGGCAAATACCACCTTTTCTACCAGCTCAATCCGCATGCGGCCGTGTGGGGCGACATGCACTGGGGGCATGCTATCAGCACCGAAATGGTGCACTGGCGGCATCAACCGGTGGCCATGGCGCCAACGCCGGGCGGGGCGGACAGCGAGGGATGCTTCTCCGGCTCGGCGGTGGTTTACAACGGAGTGCCCACGTTCATTTACACGGGGGTGCAGAACGCGCCGCCGGATGAGGTGACGCTGCGGGACGGGAATGACAAGTTGCGCGAGTGTCAGATGCTGGCAACGGCGGAGGACGATGGACTGCTGCGGTGGAAGAAACTGGCCAAGCCGGTGATTCCCACGCCGCCGCCGGGGATGAAGGTGACGGGCTTTCGGGATCCGTGTCCGTGGCGCGAGGGGGAGTGGTGGTATTGCGGCGTGGGGTCGGGCGAGCGCGGCGTGGGTGGTTTTGTACTGCTGTACCGCTCGCGGGATCTGCGCACGTGGGAGTATCTGCACAAGCTGGCGGAGGGGAAGCCCAACGGCAAACAGACGGTGAACCCGTGCGACTCCGGGGAGATGTGGGAGTGCCCGGACTTTTTCACGGTGGACAAGCGAACGTGCCTGTTTTATTCGACCGAGGGCAAGGTGATCTGGGCTACGGGCGACTACGATCGTAGTGGAATGCGCTTTACGCCTCGGCGCGATGGGGTGCTGGATCACGGCGCCTACTATGCGCCGAAGAGCTTTCTTGCGCCGGACGGCAGGCGGATCTTGTGGGGATGGATTCGGGAGACGCGGCCGGATGCGGAGCTCAATGCCGCGGGATGGGCGGGATGCATGTCGCTGCCGCGCGTGCTTACGATCGGAGCGCAGGGACAGCTGGAGATGAATCCAGCTCATGAGGTTGAGTCGCTGCGCGGGGAGCGGGATGAGGCGGTTGTTTCGGCGGCAGGGCCATATCGGCGCAAGCTGAGTGATCTGGCAATTGAGCTGCATGTGCCGGGCAATCTTCTGTTGCCCGCGACTACTACGGTGCGATTGCTGGTGGATGGACGGGCGGCGTGGGAGCTGGCGATCGATACGACTGGCAAGGAAGTGCGCTGCGGGGAGACAAAGTTCCCTTTGCCGGGGCTGCCGTGGCCTCATCCGACGCTGCGGCTGTTTCTGGATGGGAGCGTAATTGAGTCGTTTATTGCAGGTCGCGAGGCGCTGACCAGCCGGGTTTATGCGCTGAAGCCGGGTGCTACGGAGTTGGAGATTACGACTACGGGAGCTAAGGCGGTGCGTGCGGAGTTGTGGGGGATGAAGGGGATTTCTTCCAACCGGCTTACGACGTAAACGGTAGTCGTTTATGTTGGAGCCATGAACCCGTACAAGTTCTGGCTGGGCGGGCGGGGCTGGAAGGCATTGTGGATTGCCTTGCAGCGGGCGCCTCGTGATGCGCAGGCACGCCGGAACATTCTGCGGTTACTGGCCTCATTTATTCCGCTGCTTGTCCTGGTCGGCTGGTACGCGTTTTTTATTCATGGCGCGGTGAGCGACCTCGGATGGGGAGGGCTGATTCCGGGCGCGATCGGGTTCTTGTTGTCAATTGGCATTGGATTCATCATCGTCCTGCGTCAAAAGTTACAAGAGCGAGCCTACGAGAGAGACAATCCCGCCGTTTCATCAATGCTGAAGGTCAGCTTGTACCGCGAGACGTGTCTCCTTGCCACGCTGTTGGAGCGGCTGGGAAGCGAGGCGGCAATGGAGAAGGAGCTGCCGCCAGAGATTACCGTCATCACGCGAAGGGTGCTTTTGGACCGGCTTACCCAACTTGAGCTGCGAGACGGCCTTGAGCCGTGGCTTCTCGACATTCTGCTTGCGCCCGATGGGCACTGGCCTGTCGATTTGAAGCAGCGCGCTTTTCCGGCCTGGGAGTGCCTCGTTGTTTTGCGCTGGGTTCTTGGTCTTGGTGACTTGCCCGCGCTGACAGAGAGTCCGAAGTACTCGCTCGACGATGCGCAATCACTTTTCAAAGTTGAGCATCCCGAGAGAGGTGCGGTTCTGCCGGCGTGGGATATACGGCCTGCGCGCAATCAAACGGACACGTTTTTCAGCCGATGCTGGTCGGAGCTGATTGCCCGACGCCAGCTTAGCGGGGTCGATGAAAACGACGTTGCGCGCGCGGTCGACGCGCGCGAATCGATTAAATCGGAGGGCTATACCGCCGACTATCTGATCGGCGCTCGTACGATTCCTGAGCTGGAAAATCCAGTTCTGTGGCAGATTACCGTCCGCGCCTACAACCGCTGGCAGATCCTTGCTTTGCTTGTTGACATTATGAGCGAAGAGAAGCTTGCGAGCGAATTGCGAGGTCTGTTCGCGCATTTTTTCGGACCTCGGGAAGCGGTGGAAGCGCAGGCGTGAAAAAGCAACAACAAGAACAACCGCAGATCCCTGCGCTGCCGCTGCGGGATGACACCTCTTTGGAGGGGAGGGCTTGCGTGGTATTGGCGATATTTTCAGCGGAGGTTGTTCGCACCGATGGGCGGAGGGACGGGTGAGTTCGTGCTATCCCATGTCTCCAAAATCGGGAGACATGGGGCACCCATTTTCTCACTGAGGGAAGCACGCGGATATTAGTATTCGTCGCCGGTGTCGGGCATGTCGTCGGGGTCTTTGCCCAGGTCGATTGCGGGGCGGTTGGCTTGCTTGAGCAGGCGATTCAGCTCGGGCAGATCGGTTGCGACGAAGGCCTTCCACTTCGGCAGCGTTTCGCGGGCTTCGTCGGCGGCGTGCGCGGCGGCTGCGAGCAGCGCGGCGGTGGGCGGCTCGTCGGACTGATCGAGTTGCGTGTAGACGGCGCCTGCTTCGCCGGCCACGTCGTCGAGGCCAGCGGTTTTGGAATCAGGTCCGCTCTTGCCTTCGGCGCCGGTGGTGAGCGCCTTGAGTTTTGCAACAAATGGCTCGATGCCGGCTACCGCTTTGTTTTCCGTCTTGGCGAGCTGCTCGGCGATGGCGTGGGCGGCAAGGTCGGCCTTGGACGCGCTGTCGAAGGCAGCGGCCATCTTGACCTGCTCGGCGTGGAGCTTTTCAAGATCGGCGGGCGAGGTGTGCACGCGCGGATCCATCTTGACGGTGATGGGCTGCGTCTCAGTTTTACCGGATGCGGTGAGGCGCACGGTGTATACGCCTGCTGTCACCAGCGGGCCTTGCGGTGTTTTGGGGGTGCGGCGCGGCACCGCGGAGATGGGATAGCTGTAGCGGCCGGCCGTGGGCGTGGTGGCGCGGAGGTCCCATATCCAGCGATGCATTCCCGACGTGGCCGGAAGCGGGCCGGTGATCAGCGGCCAGTAGGCGGGGATGAGGTCCTTTTGCAGTTCTTCGTCGGTGGGCTTGACGGGATCACTGCTGGTGTAGCGGCGGATGACCGCGCCGCCCTTGTCGAGGATCTCGAGAATGACGGGGCCGGTGACGTTTTCTGGGAGTGAGTAGTCGATGGGGGCGCCGTCGGGCGGGTTCTCGCCCATGGGCTCGTCGGGCGGCACGGGCGTGTCGGTGTAGTTGTCGCGGCGGACGCGGTACGCGGATGCGGGCTTGAGGAGCATGCCGGATTTTTTGGCGGCGAGGTCGCGGAGGGGAGCGATGTCGTCAAGGATCCAGAAAGAGCGGCCGTGCGTGGCAACGACCAGGTCATCTTCGTGGATGAGGAGGTCGCGCATGGAGGTGTGGGGCAGGTTGTACTGGAGGGGGATCCAGTTAGCGCCGTCGTCGAAGGAGGTCCAAACCGCTTTCTCAGTTGCGGCATAGAGCAGGCCGGGCTGGACGGGATCGGCGCGAACGGCATCGACGGGTGCGCCGTCGGGGAGTCCGGAGGTGATCGCGGTCCAGGTTTTGCCGCCGTCGTGGGTTTTGAAGGCGTACGGCTCCCAGTCGTCGATGCGCATGCGGTTGACAGAGATGTAGGCGGTGTTGTCGTCGAAGCGGGAGGCGTCGATCTGGGCGATCTTGCTCCAGGCGGTGACGCCTGTCGGGGTGACGTTGTCCCAGTGGGCGCCGCCGTCGCGGGTGATCCAGACGAGTCCATCGTCGGTGCCGGCCCAAAGGGTGCTGGTGTTCTTGTAAGAAGCAGCGACTGCGTAGATGGCGCCGCGGCGGCGCTGCTGGTCTTCGGGCTTGAGATCGGCAAGCGTGGCGGGCTGTCCGGAGT
Source organism: uncultured Acidobacteriota bacterium (assembly GCA_963846375.1). Taxonomy (GTDB): domain Bacteria; phylum Acidobacteriota; class Terriglobia; order Terriglobales; family Acidobacteriaceae; genus Telmatobacter. The sequence goes on along the minus strand of CAWJVV010000018.1, from coordinate 353,900 downwards.
GCTCCTGCGACAGGTCGGGACTGATCATGTCCCACGTGTGTCCGTAGTCGGTGGTCTTGAAGAGGTGGTTGGCGGCGTAGTACATCACGTGGGGATCGGTGGGAGAGAAGAGGATGGGCTCGGTGCGGTCGCCTCGATAGTCTCGTTTACGGACGGGCAGGGGCGTGACATTCTGGACTTCGCCGGTGACGGTGTCGTAACGGGAGACTTCCGTACGGCCGGCGCCATAGATGATGCCGGGATGGAGCGGGTCAGGCGCGGCGTAGCCGTACTCGATGATGCCGGCGGGGTGCCATTCGCGGTAGGTAATGGCGCCGTCGTTGCCGCGCGTGGACGTGCAGACGGAACCGCTCTCCTGCTGGCCGGCGCAGACCTGGTAGGGGAAGGTGTTGGTGGCGGCCACGTGATAAAGCTGCGCGGTGGGCTGGTTGTACCAGCTGCTCCAGGATTCGCCGCGATTGACGGAAACCAGGGCACCCTGGTCGCTGACCAGGAGGATGATGTTGGGATTGCGCGGATTGATCCAGAGGTTCTGGTAGTCGTCGCCGCCGGGCGCGCCGCGGATGCTCATCCAGGTCTTGCCGCCGTCGGTGGAGCGTTCGGTGACGATGCTGGCGCTGTAGACCACATCGGGGTTCTGAGGATCGACCAGAGGCACGGGCAGGTCGCCGCCACCGATGCGGAGCGCGGGGCGGGGGTCGTCGGTGATCTTAGTCCACGACTCGCCGGCATCGTCGGAGCGATAGACGCCGAGGCCGCCGGCGCGGCCGTAACCGCTTTCCGTCATGGTGGCGATGGTTGCGTAGAGACGCTGGGTATTGCTGGCGGCCACGGCGACGTTGATCTGGACGAGGTTGTCGGGGAAGCCGTTCTTGAGCTGCTTCCAGGTTGTGCCGCCGTCGGTGGATTTGAAAAGCCCGCCGCCGGTGCCGGCATACTGGTTGCCGTCCTCCCAGGGGCCGAGGGTGTCTTCCCAGAGGCTGGCATAGACAATGTTGGGGTCCTTGGGGTCGAGGACGACGTCGGAGCCGCCGATGCGATCGGACTTGCCGAGGACCTTGTCCCAGGTCTTGCCGCCGTCGGTGGAGCGGTAGATGCCGCGATCGGGGTTGGGGCCATAGGGGTGGCCGAGGACGGCGGCAAAGAGGCGATCGGGGTTGGTGGGATCGACGGCGAGGGCGGGAATCTGCTGCCCTTCGCGGAGGCCCAGGTGCTCCCAGGTCTTTCCGGCGTCGGCGGAGCGGTAGATGCCGTCGCCGACGGAAAGGTCGGGGCGGTGGAGGCCTTCGCCGCTGGCGACGTAGAGGACGTTGGAGTCAGAGGGCGCGACGGCGATGGCGCCAATGGACTGCGTGTCTTCGTGGTCGAAGATGGGGGTCCAGGTGCGGCCGTAGTCGTTGGAGCGCCAGACGCCGCCGTTGACCTGGCCGATGTAGAAGACGTTGGGCTGGTCGGCGACGCCGGTGGCGGCGCGGGTGCGTCCTCCGCGGAAGGGGCCGATCATCCGCCAATGCAACTCCGGCATGGATTGCGATCCTGTGGGGAGATTTTGCGCGAGCGCGCCGGGGGCCGGAAAAGCTGTCGCGAGAAAACAGAGACCGAGTAGAGGGGAAGGCCAGCCACTGTGTTTTGCCATGACGGACATTGTAGGGCCACGCGCCGAGGGACCGGATCTCGCTCGGAAGGCAACGACTTCGGAAATGGGATTTGGGTACCGGTTCGCGACGAAGAAATTGATGATGGGTTTACGCGCAGTTCGAGTGAGGTTGACGTTACTTCCGTTGGGAAATGTCGCGTTTGTTACCAAGGTTCGCTGGCAATTTCTCAGGGGAAACGCCAGACTGGACAGCAGTTAACTTAAAAGAAAGAACAATTTGGGTCATGGATTCGAGATCAGGCGAGTGGCCACCCCAGGCTGCTGATTCCCCCACAAAAAATCCGATTGAGCTGGATACGCGCGACACCACCATCCTGAAGGCGCTGGCGATCTCTGCGATTGTCTTCCACAACTTCTTTCATGCGGTAAGCCTTGAGCCGGAGAACGAGTTTGGATTTCGGCCGGGCAGCTTTGCCGTGTTCCTGGATACGGTGCGGCATCCTTCGCTTGCCGTGCAAGCGGTGTTTTCGTTCTTTGGCTACCTGGGTGTTCCAATCTTCATCTTTCTTTCCGCGTACGGGTTGGCCAAGAGCCATTGGGACGGAGACGAAAGCTGGATGCAATTCATGGCGGGGCGCATCCGCAAGCTGTTTCCGATCTTCGCGGTGGTGATCCTGCCGTGGTTGCTGGGGATGGTGCTCCAAGTGGGCGTGGGCAAGTTTGTGTGCTCGGTGGTTCCCCAGACGGGCCTGATGCTGGCGGGGCTGACGCCACTGATTCCGGGGCAGGGATTGCCTCCGGTGGGCCCATGGTGGTTTATTCCGTTCATCCTGGAGTTTTACGCAATCTTCTTTTTGCTGCGCGCGGTGACAAGGCGGTTCGGATGGCGCGGGCTGCTGGTGCTGGCCCTTCTGAGCGTAGCGATTAGCGCGCCCGCCGCTCCCTGGCTGGCGCAGTGGAAGATTTACATCTATGCGACGCCGCTGGGGCGCCTGCCCTCGCTGTGTCTGGGAATTGCCGCGGCCCGCTATTCATTCCGTCTCCCAGTGTGGCTGATGATGGCGGCGGGGGGCGTTATGGTGCTGGGGAATAAATACGAGTTGCTGTGGCCGTGGGCCTCGACGGCTGCGGTAGTGGTGGCGGTGTGGGCTTACCTGGCGCTGCGCGGGCGGCTCAGAAACAGCCGAATTCTGGAGCGCGTGGGCCGTTACTCGGTGCTGATCTTTTTGCTGAACGGATTTGTGCGCAACGATTTTCTGGGATACGCCACGACCCCCATGCGGCAGCTGGTGTTTGGTGCAACGAGCGCATTGACCTCGTATGCGATCGCGGCCATGATCCAGGAGTGGCTGATCAGCCGGCAATACCGGTCCCGGGCCCTTGTACCGCAAGAGAGCGAATTGCCCGCCTGATCACGCCGGTTGGTTAGGATGGACGGGGAGGCAGGCCGCTGATGTTTACTCCGAAGGCGATCGGGTTTGTTCGCAGCCCTTACACACAAACTACCGATGTTCCACGCGGGCTGGGAGCCATGCACGATGCCGTGGGCGCGCTGGAGGTCCTGCGTGAGTTTGAAGCAGGGTTGATGGACATCGATGGATTCTCGCACCTGTTCGTGATCTGGGTATTCGACCGGTCTGAGGGGATGGAGTTGACGGGGACATCACCCGCGGATCACAAGGTGCATGGGGTGTTTGCCTCGCGGTCGCCGTTCCGGCCCAATCCAATTGGGCTGACGGTGGTGGAGCTGGTGAGGCGTGACGGCAACACGCTCCATGTGAAGGGCGTGGACATGCTGGATGGAACACCGGTGCTGGACATCAAGCCCTATATGTCGGGCGTTGCGGCGCAGAAGCTGCGGCGCGGATGGCTGGATGTTGCCGAGGCCAGCTCTCGGAAAAAGTAGTTTGTGCTTGCCTACCCGAGTACTCAAGCGCTTGGAATGGGGCGCCCAGCAACCAAACTATCTAAGAAGCTGCGCCCAGCTTTGTAATGCTTTGCCCGGGCCTCAGGTCCTTGAGGATTTGGAACCGGAGGCCTTTGACAGTGGCTGCCGCGCGGATTTGCGTGGCGGGATGTAGTGGAAACGAACGAGGTAAATGTTTTCGCCGCTCCCGTGTTTTGCGATTTTGAGCAGGTCGAGTACGCCGAGGAAGCCGGACTGCCGGGCTAACTCCGGGGTAATATCGGGGAAGCCGATCTGCTCGATCGAATCGATTTCGATTGCGCCTTCTTCCATGGGATAGTGGCCGCCGACGCGCACACGGGGATTTTTCCAGATACGGACGCTGACGGTGATTTCTCCCCTGCGGACGCCGTCGCGGAGGCGCTTGGTGAAAGTCATAGTCGAAAATTACTACAAGCGGTTGATGAGGGTGGCGATGACGGCGGCCCCGAAGCCATTGTCGATGTTGACCGTGCAAACGTTGGGTGAGCAGGTGTTGAGCATGCCCAGCAGGGCCGCAAGTCCGCCGAAGCTGGCGCCGTAGCCAACGCTGGTGGGAACGGCGAGAACGGGGGCGTTGACCAGGCCGCCGACGACGGTGGGCAGAGCGCCTTCCATGCCGGCGCAGACGATGAGCACGCGCGCTGATTGCAGCGAGTTGCGCTGGGCCAGCAGGCGATGGATGCCAGCGACGCCGACGTCGGCGATGAGCTCGGTGGTATTTCCCATCAGGCGTGCGGTGACGGCGGCCTCTTCGGCGATGGGCAGATCGCTGGTGCCGGCGCAGACCACCGCCACGGTTCCTTTCCCTGGCGGCGCGGGGGCCTGCTCGAGGGTGATGCAGCGGGCGGTCTCGTGGAAGGTGGCGCGCGGTTCGGCTTCGACGACGGCGTTGTAGTAGTCGCGCGTGGCGCGGGTGGCCAGCACGTTGCCTCCGTGGGCGGCCATGTGGGAAAAGATGTGCGCGACGTGAGCTATGGTCTTTCCCGAGGAAAAGATGACCTCGGGCATGCCGGTGCGCAGGGCGCGGTGGTGGTCGAGCTTTGCGAAGCCAAGGTCTTCAAAGGGGAGATCGCGGAGGCGGTCGAGGGCATCGGGGACGGCGGTGCGGCCTTCGCGGACTTCGTGGAGGAGCGATTCGATCTGGGCGCGGTCCATGGGATTCCTACCTGGCGAGATGTGTGGCGGCGTAGAGGCTGATGGCTTCGAGCATCACCTGCTTGAGGGGAATGCTGTGCTGCTCGGCGATGCGGCGGCAGTCTTCGTATTCGGGCTGCGCGTTGGAGACGGCGCCGTCGGCGGAGCGGGCAATCTTGATGCGGACCGCACCCCATGGCGTTTCTACATGAGCAAATTCGCGCGGAAGAGCAATCTTGTTCTCGATGCGCCAGTGCGCGCCGATGGTGGTGGTCTCGCGAAAGAGCAGGTCGCGGAGGGATGCGAGGCGGTCGGGGTGGCAGAGGACGGTGATCTGCACGCCGCTACGGCCTTTTTTCATCTGCACGGGGATGCGGTAGACGTCCCATGCGCCGGCGTTGAGCAACTGCTCGGAGACGTAAGCAAGGAGTTGGGGAGTGGAATCGTCGATTACGGTTTCGAGGATGGCGATCTTTTCGTGGTCTTTGGCGGGGTCGATTGCGGATTCTTCGCCGGTGATGAGGCGGAGGAGGTTTGCCTGGCCGGGCGTGTCGCGGCCTCCCGCGCCGTAGCCGGTGCTGTTGGTGCGCATGGCGGGAAGCGGGCCGTAGGTGACGTTGAGCATGCGGAGGATGGCGGCGCCGGTGGGAGTGACGCGCTCCATGGGCTCGCCGGCGGCGTAGACGGGGGCATTGCCGAGCAGCGCAAGCGTGGCGGGCGCGGGGACGGGAAGGAGTCCATGAGCGCACTGCACGGTGCCGCTGCCGACGTTGAGGGGCGAGGCGAACCAGCGGTCGATGGCGAGATGCTCGGCTCCGGCGGCGGCACAGACGATGTCGACGATGGTGTCGACGGCGCCGACCTCGTGGAAGTGGACGCGCTCGACGGGGATGTTGTGGATTGCGGCTTCGGCTTCGCCGAGGAGTTGGAAGGCGCGGCTGGCGTTTTGCTTGACGGTGGCCGAGAGCGGGGCGGCGGCAATGATGCCGAGGATGGTGGAGAGGCCGCGGTGTTCACCGTGGCTGTGCGTGTGTTCGGGCCTGGCAGCGTGTTCGTGGGTTTGGGTGTGTTCGTCCTGATGCTCGTGCGGGTGCTTGCGATCGTGTTGATGCTCATGCGCGTGCGCATGGTCGTGGGCTTCCGCGTGAGTGTGGCTGTGGGTGTGGCTATGCTCGTGGGTGTGGGTGAGGCCGTCGTGCCTGTGGGTGTGCGTGTGGATGTGAGAATGCGCGGCTGCGGAAGCAGGGGCGAGGGCGGCGTCGCCGGTGTGAATACCTTCGTCACCGCGAGCGGGTTCGCTGGTGCGGACGTCAACCTTGGTGCCAGCGAGGCCGCTGCGCATGACCTTGCGGGCCTGGAGGTGGGCGCCGACGTTGAGGGACTCGGCGACGGAGGCGAGTTTGTCGACGGGGACGCCGGCGTCGACAAAGGCGCCGAGGAGCATGTCGCCGCTGATGCCGGAGAAGCAGTCGAGGTAGGCTATGCGCATCGTTGTGATTCTAAATTGGCAGGGGTGACGCCGATTAATTCACGCTGCCTGTCTCACCGGAGAGCTGGTCATACCCAGGAAATGCCGCGGCAACAACGAAGACCGGAGTTGGAGCGGACTCACGTACTTTCCGTCGTTGTTGTTCTCTCAGGCTGTGAGAGATTTCCTTGCGGCGCTCTCTCTCCTCTCTGCTGGGCTTCGAGTAGTCCTTAAGATTGCCGGGTTCTATGCCCCTCGGCGAAGCAGCACTTCGGCGGGAAGCACCGCGTTCAGCGACCCCGAGCGGAAGCCGGCGGTGTCAAGCGTGACGTACTGATAGCCGGCCTGCTTGAGGGCTGCGGTGATGGCGTCGAGGACTTCGACATTGAGGGCGCGGGGCAACTCGGTGCGGGCGATCTCGACACGAGCGAGGTTGCCGTGGTGGCGGACTCGGAACTCGCGGAAGCCGAGGGCGCGGACGGCCTCTTCGGCGCGTTCGACCTGTTCCAGCACTTCGCGGGTGACTTCTCGGCCGTACTCGACGCGGCTTGAGAGGCAGGGCGCGGCAGGGCGGTCCCAGAGCGTATAGCCAGCGGCGCGCGCAAGGATGCGAACGTCAGACTTGGTCATGCCGGCGTCGGCCAGGGGCGCCAATACTTCGTGCTCGCGAGCGGCGCGCTGGCCTGGGCGGTAGTCGCGGGTGTCGTCGGCGTTCATGCCGTAGGCGGTCTGTGGGAAGCCGAGCTTCTCCCCGAGTGCCTCCATGCCGGTGAAGAGCTCGGTCTTGCAGTGGAAGCAGCGGTTGGCGTCGTTCTTCTGGTACTCGGGCTTGTCGAGTTCTTCTGTCTGGATGACCCGCAGCGGGATGCCTTGAGCGGCGGCAAAGTCCTGGGCCTGCTGCATGTCGCGTCGAGCAAGCGAAGGCGAGTCTGCGAGCACGGCCAGCATGCGATCGCCGAGGACGCGATGGGCGGTAGCCGCAAGGAAAGCCGAGTCGACTCCGCCGGAGTAGGCCACCATCAGCTTGTCGCAGGCGGCCAGGCGCGTCTCGAGGGCGCGCAGGCGAGCGGCGGTTTCGGCGGGAACGGGCTCGGGAACGCCGGTGGGGACAGTCACGGCCATGGGCTGATTATAGCGGGGAATGAGAACTGAAAGCCTAAAGCTGGAGCAGCTTGAGGCCGGGAATTAGCTGAAAATGGCGAAGATTTACCGTGAGGACTGAGAAGCCTAGCTCCAACGCGGTTACGCCGATAAGTAGATCTGGAAACGGGATGGTTACTCCCCGATTCTGCTGCTCTCCATCGACCTTTGGAGCCAGAAGAGCCGTGTTCTTTGTGTATGGATAAACCGTGAGCACCCTGAGCAATTCGAGGATAAACTGTTCGCGCTGAATGCGAATCGCCGGAGTTTGAGCACGATAGATGCCGTGAGCGAGTTCGGTCAGTCCAACCGACGAAAGTGCGGCCTCCTGATCTCCCGCTGAGGAAACCACTTCCTCGATAAATGCCTCGACGACGTCGCCGCTACGCTCTGCGGCGATGACGACACTGGAGTCGAGGATCAGGCCCAACGATCCTCCAACGGCTCTGGGTGGCTATCGATCACCGCTTCAAGGTCCTTCTCAAAGCTTCCATCTAGAGTCGCAAGCGAACGGTTCTCTTTCGCCATGCGAAGCGATTCGGAGAGACGGCGAAGATGCGGTTCGGGAGCCGCTCGCAGAATGACTGGCGACGCCGAGGGATCTTCAATGACAATTTCGGCGCCAGCCCGCGCGCGGACCAGAAGACCTGGAAGGTCTCGGGCGGCTTCGTCGGCTGAGATGCGGATGGTTGCCATAATCACATGATAACGCGGATTCATCTGCCGATATCGGCCAGCAGTTTCTGGGCGCGGGCCATGGCATCGAGGCGGTGCTGCTTCTGGGCCTCCATCGTCTCCGGCGGGATGCCATTCACGGAGCGCTTGGCGGCGGCGGCGACCTTCTCAGCGAAGTCTTTGGCCACGTCGTCCAGGGCGGCCTGGGCTTGCGGAATCACGGCGCGGTAGTGTGCCAGTTCCTCAGAGACTTTTTCGGGGTGGTAGCCAAGACGATCGCCGGACTGCATGGCGTCGATGAGGGAATCAGGCGGGTGTGAGACGGGGTAGGTCTCGTTCATCGCATCGTAGGCGGCGCGCAGGCGGGTCATGGCTCCGGGGAAGCCGTTGATCTCGTTGCGTCGCTTGACCACGCCCGCCGCGCGGTGGACTTCAACGATGACGTGGTTTTCAACGCCGTTGGCAGGGACGGGAATGGCGGTGGTGAGGGTATTGCCGTCGTAGGTCCAGCCATTGTGGCCGGTTGGACCAGCGCGGCCCACGGACGCGCCGTTGACGGTGACGCCCTCGGGGGGCCAGTCGTCTGGGAGTCTGAGCTCGTAGGACCGGGTGCGCAACATGCCTGGAAAACTACCCTGGACGGGCCCGATCTCGACGCGCAGGGTGTCGGCGGCCTGACTGACCTTGATGGGCGTCATAGCGAAGACCCCGCGCTGATACTCCACGCCTGCGCCCGAGTCTTCGTAGACCGAGTAACTGGTGCTTGCGCCCGGTGAAAGCGGCCAAACGCTAATGATGAGCGGATCGGGAGGCCGTTGGCTGGTATGCATCGCCGGCGGTTGCATGGGAATGATCGCGCCGGCCTTGAGATAAACCGGCGTCTGCTCGACAGAGAAGTTGCGGTGCACCGTGCTTTGACCGGTCATATGCTTGCCGGTCGGCCATTCGATCCACTCCCCTTCCGGTAGGTAGATGTCTTCTGAGGCAAGGCCCGTCACTTTGTCGGCGGGGGTTACGACAGGCGCAACGATCATCTGGTCGCCGAACACGTACTCGCCCTTGTTCTCGTAGGAGTGGTTATCAGTGGGCCAGTCATAGTAGAGCGGCCGCAGGAAGGCGACGCCGGTGTCATAGGTGCGACGCGCCTCCGTATAAAGGTAGGGCTGCAGCGCGTAGCGGAGCTGGAACGTGTTGCGCAGGATCGAGGAAAAGGGCTCCGGATAGGCCCAGATGCGTCGTTCGGAGTTGGGGTTCTTGGTGGTGTGGGTGCGCAGGATGGGACTGAAGGCCCCGAACTCGACCCATCGCGTGAAGAGCTCGGGATCGACGGCGCCGGGCATGTGTCCGCCGATGTCGTGCGACCAGTAGGCATAGCCCACGTTGGCGGCGGTTGCGGTGAACCACGGCTGGAAGGCCAGCGAGGGCCAGACCGAAACGGTGTCGCCGGAGAAGCCTATCTGGTACCGGTGATTGCCGAGGCCTCCCCAACGGTGGAAAAGCAGCGGACGCTTGCCTTCGCGCTGCTGATCGGTGAAATGAACGTAGTTGAGCCACCAGGTGGGGTTGACGCCTGCCATTTTGGTGGTCTTTTCCTGCTGCCAGTCGAGCCACCAGAAGTCGATGCCCTGCCGTTCAAGCGGGTGCAGGACGAGGTTGAAGTAGTTGGTGGTGAATTTCTTGTCGGTGATGTCGAAGGGGATGTAATGCAGCGAGGCGGGATCTACGCCCATGGCCTTGGCCATGGCGGGATATTGGTCCTCCCACGGCTGGATGCCGGAGGCGGGGTGCAGGTTAAGGCTGGTCTTCAGCGAGCTGGCGTGCAGCTTGGCAAGAAACTGGTCGGGATCGGGGAAGTAGAGACGATTCCATGTGTAGCCGGTCCAGCCCTTGGAGTGGTCGGAGGCGTCCATGACGTTGAAGTGCATGCCGAAGGTGGGGTGCCAATCCATGTCGATGACGAAGACGTCGAGGGGACGTCGTTCTCGTGGAAGCCGCGGGTGATCTCTTCGATCTCCTGGTCGGAGTAGGCCCAGTAGCGCGACCACCAGGCGCCGAACGCAAAGCGTGGGGGTAGTGGGATGCGGCCGGCGACGCGGACATAGTCGCCCAGTGCGCGCTTGAACTGATGGCCGTAGCCGAAGAAATACCAGTCCTGGCGGTCGCCGGCGGGGCGCTCGATCACCCAGGGCCACGGGCTGTTCTCGCCCTGGCGAAACGAGAAGTCGGCGGACTCGAAGAGAGGGCGCGCGGAATCATCGACGAGGGCCCAGCCGGAGCGCGAGATGATGCCGGGCTCCATGGGCTCGCGGGTCTTGTCGCCGTTGGCGCCGTCGAGAGTGCGTGTGGTGCCCATCAGGTTCTGGTCGTCGGTCAAGCCGGGGCGCCAGACGTTGAGCTTGTCGCCGGTATCGAGGTTGATGGCCAGGTTATTGGCGCTGAAGCGGCCGTCCTGGTCGGGCTTGGGCGTGTAGGTGAGGCTGAGCGCCGCGGTCTTGATGGTGAGGCGAGCTTTGTCGTCGGAGATGGTTTTCTCAAAGTGGGGCGCCGGCAGGCGGCGGTTGATAAAGACGAGGCTGGCGTGATCTTCGAATTTGCCGTCCGCGGCCCATTCCATGCGGATGAGTTGGCCGGTGAGGACGGTGAAACGCGCTTTGCCGAGGGTGACGACGGCCTTTGGATCGGCGACGGGATCGTTGGGCTGGTCCGGCGCCGGTGGCGGCGTGAACGTGTTGGGATCGGCGGCTACGAGGTGGGCTTTTGCAGCGGGGTAAAGAGAGTGGGTGGAAGATTGGGCGCCAGAGTAAATGGCTCCTAAGAAAAGTGCGATTGCGGCGGCAAAGTCAAGCAGACGATTACGCAATGTCGTGTCTCCTTGCTGCGACTACGGTTGGAAGGGTCGCTCTGCAAAAAGGGGCTAGGGACCGGGGATCGAGGAGTATGCTGCCAGCATGATCGACGTAGTTTTGATGCTGGCATTAGGACTGCAGTCCTCAGGCAATGATCCCTTTTTGCGGCTGCGCGAGGAGTGGGCGCTGAATCTGCGCGAGAAGCATGTGGATGCGTCGATGGCCCTGTATGCGGCAGATGCGGAGTTTCTGCAGCCAGACGGACAGCGGGTCAAGGGAACGGATGCGCTGCGGAAATTGTTTGAGAACATCACAAAGACTTTCAACAGCGATCTGACGTTTACTCCGCAGCGCGTGGAGACGTCGGGAGACTTGACGTATGACTCGGGAACATATCGCGAGACGCTGGTGACGCGGGCTACCGGCACAAGAATGGAGTCCCGAGGCAGCTATCTGACGGTCTACCGGCGCGGAAAAGGCGGAGTGTGGCTGATTGTGGAGCAGGTTTGGACGGGAGCGCCGGTTGAGGGCGCGCGCTGATCTGTCCGCGGAACGAAAAGACTTTGGCAAAGCTGAGCAGTCTGTGTCAGTGAGGGCCGGTCGTGCGGCGGCGGAAAAGGAGGGCGCGATGAGGTGGGGGCGGGTTCTGATTGCGGCGGTGGTCTTTCTGGGCGTCGGACTATGGCTGCTCTTCAACTATTGTCAGGGAAATGCCGGGGTAGTGTTTAGCGATTCCCTCTCCGGCAACAAGGTCTCGCTCGACTTGACCACCACAGGCGTGCCGATGCTGGTGGGATTGCCGCTGGTTCTGCTCGGAGTGTTGATGTTGCTGATCGCGTTCGTCGCGGCGATTGTGCTGCAGTTTCGGAGCCCGCGCGAGATTGTTCGCGAAGACGTTACACCGCGGCGCGAAATTCCATTTGAAGAGTAAAGTTTGCCGAACGCGCTGGTCAGTCGACGACCGACGCGAAGAATTCCTCAACCTGCTGCCAGTTGTCGACTCGGGTGAAGCCGGTGACGTTCTTGTTGTGAGGCGCGGTGTAGAGCAGGCCATGGCCTTCAAAGCGCTGCAGGTTGCGGGGCAGATCATCGATGAGGTAGTCGGCGCGCAGGATGGTCTTATTGCCGCAGAAGACGTAGTTCGTCGGCGGAATAAAGGGAAAGTGGCGCTGAAGCCAGCGATACTTCGGGCCCAGCGAGTTGGGCACGCTCATAGCTTGTGTCGCGATGAAGATTTCAAAACGGGCGGTGAGTGCCCTCAGTACGTCACGCGAGCCAGGCATCAGGGGCAGGTCTTCGAAAAAGTCTTCGGCGTCGAGGAAGGCGCGGAGTTGCTGCTGGCGATCGAGCGGTGTAACCTCCCACAGTCCTTTACCGGTCAGGTCATCAGGCGTAATGCTCTCGTCGAACTCCTGGTTGTAGCGGCGCAGATGCTCCGACAGGGTATCGGCCATGACTTCGTCCATGTCTACGCAGATGCGGCGCACGGCGGCTCCTGGGATGAGCTAGGAAAAGGGTAGCAGCAGGGTCCGAGGGACTAAGGGACTGAGGGACTTGAGAGGTCTTCAACCAGCCTGGAGATCGAAGCAGCGAGCGGCACCGAGCCCGCAATGTGCGGCTTCCAGTCCTGTTCGAGGAGCACCCGAATCGGCGGCCGCCACGCGCGCTGCCAAAGGCCGTTTTTCTCCGCATACGGTACGGAGCCGTGAATACGTTCGGCGACCACTTCACCGGCCGTGTAGAAGAGCACGGCGTGCCAGAGAGAGCCTGCGCGATACGGCGCGCCCGTTCTGTGCGCATTCACATCGGACTCGGCAGCGCGAATTGCGTCCGTGACCTTGTCCATCATGCCGTGCGAGGTTTCGTGAAACAGGACCTCGAGCGCCGCGGCGCCCTGGTTGGCTGGATCGGACGTGGAGATAGCCGGTCGAGTGGGCTCGATGGTGGTGTATGCGCCGGCCCAGTTGGCATAAACAACAGCGTCGACGCGAACCGGAAACTGCGGCCAGGGCGCTTCGTAGATGCGGACGAGATCCTGCGAAATCGCCGCTCCGTAGCGCGCCACCAGCGGTTCCGACTCGGCCATCCATTTGTGATTTTCCGCGTCGTGTTGCCTCCACCAGTGTGCGCGATAGATCGGCGCCGCTTTCAGCAGCGCATCCTTGAGCTCCTTTGGAATCTGCGCCGGCGCGAGATCGGCGGAGCTTTCCGCGTCTTCCAGGGCGTTCTTGATAGCGATCAGGCCATCGTCGAACAGCAGGTCGCGCGTCGCAATCGATGTGGCGTAGTAGGTGATGGATCCATTCCAGGCAGCGCGCTCAGCAGACGAGAGCCGTAGCAGCTCATCCGAATCGGAGACGGTCAGGGCAACCTCGCGCGCACTTTTAATCGGCAACGTTTTGCGCGCCTGAGCGTAAAGGAAATGATGGAGGTTGATCCAGAATCCGCTATGAAATTCGAAGAGGGGCTTATCCGCGCCGGCGCTCTCTTGCGCCTTGGCAAGCGTGTCAGCAGTAAGGAGGCAGGTAGCCAGCAAAAGGACGATGGCCCGTCGGTGGAGAGTTGCCGGCCACATGGATCAAAGTCCTGTGTTGCCGCTATCCCACGCGGCGCGGTTTGGGAATGGCGGGCGGAGCGGCATTGCGGGCCGGCTCGGTCTCCGGCTCCTTGGCAGGAACCATCGTGGAATCGAAATAGAGCAGCCGGCCGCAGCTGTCGCAGGTGAGCAGTTCGCCTTCCCTCACCTGGTTCCAGATCTGCGGACGAATGCCCATCCGGCAAGCTGTGCACTGCTGATGGTCCGCTCGCGACACCGCGCTGCCGCGGCTGGCAAACAGCCGGTCGAAGCGGTTGAGCCAGTCGGGTTCGATCCCGGCCCGTACACCGTCGCGGTCAACTTGAAGAGCAGCGTGTTCGGCGGCAATTTCCTTCTGATGCGCAGCAACCCGCTCGCGGGTCTTTTCCAGTGCGCCGGAGACGGTTTCGACTGCGGCGCGTGCCTGGGCCAGCGCGGCTTCGTGGTTCTCTGTGCGCTCCAGGCTGCCGAGCTCTTCGTTTTCGAGACGGTCGATTTCAGATTCGGCGAAGCTGAGCTCATGCTCCAGAGCTTCAGCCTGCGCTGGCGTGGTAACGTTGTCGCGCTGCGTGCGCAGCCGCTGCGCGCGCTGCCGATGCTGCGCGGTATCCCGTTCCAGTCGCGTGCGCAGGGTCTCTTCGCGGGCCAGCGCGTCCGATATGGCGGAGGCATCGGACTGCGCCTTGGTCAGCGCGGCCTGGGCCTGGGCGATTTCGGCAGGGAGTGCGCGAGCGCTCAGTGCGACCCGGGCGCGTTCGAGCTCGATGGATTGCAGCTTGACCAGCTTCTCGATCAGCGGATTCACAGTGGATTGAAGTCTACCACTGCGGAGCGGGGCCTTCTTTGCGCCATGCAAGCGCTGAGGCATCAGCGCCGGTCTTTTGTCCGGGAAACCTTTGTTAAACAGATTTGACAACATCGGAACGAACACCAGCCCGCATCAAAAGGAAGGCAGTCCGATATACGTGTCAGGGCCGGCGAATCTTTCCCGGGGAAACAACGTCTTGAAGGAGTGAGCACTAAAAATGAGCGGGAGCGCTGGAAACCTGTCGACCAAAACGAAGGAAGGCACCAGGCATCGGTCGTTCTGGCGCCGCAATCGCTGGATCTGGTGGGTGGCTGGCGCGGCGCTCGTGTTTCTGGCGGCACTCGCAACTGTGCTCACGATTGTAGCTCGCCGCTTTGAGCCGTACGTCCGCGCGCGCATCGTAGACGGACTGGAGCAGCGGTTCCACACGCGCGTGGAACTAGCCGATTTTCACATCCGGGTGCAGCACGGGCAGGAAGCGGAGTGGGGCCTGTGGGCAAGAGGCCAGGGACTGCGCATCTGGCCTGCGCACCGCGAAGGAGGCGATTACACGCTGGAAACTGCGCAATCCAAGCCTCTGATCGACCTGGGCGAGTTCAGCTTTCACGTGCCGCTCCGCTACGAGATGGCGCAGCACCTGCACATCGCCGAGGTTCGCCTGAAGAACCTGGTGATCCAGGTGCCGCCGCGATCGAAAAGGGACAAGCAAACGGAATCTCCACCGGCTGCGGGAGTTGCCAGTCAGGCCGAGCAGGGACGACCGGGAGCGCTGGCCGCCATTACCGTCGAACGAGTGATATGCGACGGCGGCGATATCACGCTCGAGACCGACAAGCCCGGCCGTGTTCCGCTGGAGTTTCCCATCGCGCAGTTGAAGCTGAGAAACCTGGCGATTGGCAAACCCATGGAGTTTGAAGCACAGCTGACCAACCCGCGGCCCCTGGGGGTTGTTCACACCAGCGGCACCTTTGGGCCATGGGCTGTAGATGACCCCGGCGCGTCGCCGATCAACGGAAAATATGAGTTCGACCACGCAGACCTGAGCACGTTCAACGGGATTGCGGGCATCCTGGCATCGACCGGGAGCTACGAAGGCACGCTGCAGCAAATGCAGGTGGACGGCGAAGCCGACGTGCCCGATTTCCGATTGACAGGCTTCGGGAACGCGCTAGCCCTGAAAACAAAGTTTCATGCCCGCGTGGATGGAACCGATGGCGACACATGGCTGGATCCGGTGGATGCAACGCTCGGGCGGTCGCACTTTACCACCCAGGGCAAGGTGGTGCGGGTTTTGCCGGGACCCTTGTTCCAGGCCGCCGAGGAGCGCCCCGCAGGGAAGCCCGCCGCGGGAAAGGCTGTGTCGGAAGAGCCGGTGGCAATCACGCCAGAGATCATCGCCAAGGCCGGGCACCTGATCGACTTGAAGGTCTCGGTGGATCGTGGATATCTCGAGGACTTCATGCGCCTCGTAAACCACTCTCCCTCCCCGCTGCTCATTGGCCCGATAACCGCGCACGCCAACCTGCACCTCCCACCCGGAAATGAGCCAGTGCATCTCCGCATCAAGCTGGATGGGCACTTCAAAGTCGACGACGCGCGGTTCACGGATCCAAAGATCCAGGACAAGGTGGAGGAGCTGAGTCTGCGCGGCCAGGGACATCCGGGTGCGATGAAGAACACTGATCCGGACAGCGTACATTCCGCGATGGAGGGGAATTTTCACCTGGACCACGGTGTCGTCACGCTGCCCGACCTGAGGTACGAAGTGCCGGGTGCCGACATTGAGGTGCATGGCGACTTTGCGTTCGACGGCCGTGTCAAGTTCGAGGGCACTGCCCGCATGGAAGCCACCGTGTCACAGATGGTGGGCGGGTGGAAGGGATTCCTGCTCAAGCCGGTTGACCGCTTGTTTCGCAAAGATGGAGCCGGCGCGCTTATCCCCATTCACATTCGCGGTACGCGCGATGCGCCGCAGATCGGTGTCGACTTCAGCCGCTTGAAGGAGACTTCGCCTCAGAAACCGGGAGAAGTCGGCAAGCCGGAACAGAAGGACGAGACGCATCCCGAGACCCCTCGCTGAACGGCTGGCCCGCGCCCGGAAATTCGCTGCCACCGTCCCTTGAATTGTGATAGTTTTCTCCCGTCACACCGTTGCCGAATCCACGAGCAACGGACACAAACTAGAGGAGACCGCAATGCACTGGACCAAACGCATCGCGGCCTGCGGACTTGCCTTCATTCTGGGGGCAGGGATGCTGGCTGCGCAGAAAGCATCTTCATCTGAAAGCACCGCACAACAACCGGCATCGAACCTCGAAAACTGGTGGAAGAACGCGGTGATCTACGAGATCTACCCGCGCAGCTTCCAGGACACCAACGGCGATGGAATCGGCGACCTGAACGGCATTACCGCGCATCTCGACTACCTCGAGAAGCTGGGCATCGACGCCATCTGGCTGACGCCGTGCTATCCATCGCCGCAGGTCGACTTCGGCTACGACATCTCCGACTACGAAGCCATCGATCCGCAATACGGCACCATGGCCGACTTCGACCGCCTGGTGGCCGAAGGGAAGAAGCACCATATCCGCATCCTCATGGACATGGTGATGAATCACTCGTCGGACAAACACAAGTGGTTCCTTGAATCGCGCTCGTCCAAAGACAATCCCTATCGCGACTGGTACGTGTGGCACGACGGCAAAGGCGAGACCGCTACCGATAAAGGCGAGCCGCCCAACAACTGGCAATCTGATTTCGGGCACTCAGCGTGGGAGTGGGACCCGAAGACGCGGCAATACTACTACCACAAGTTCTACATCCAGCAGCCCGATTTCAACTGGAACAACCCCAAAGTGCACGAGGCGTTCAAGGACATCATGCGCTTCTGGTTCAACAAGGGAGTGGCTGGATTTCGCTTCGACGCGATCACGACGCTGTTTGAAGACCCCGACATGCGCGACGACGAGGTGCTGAAAGACAAGGACGGCAAGTCGTTCTTGAATAACTACGGCGACGTGGCGTTGAACGACACCATGACGAACAACCTGCCGGGCGTGCATCCGGTGATGCAGGAGATGCGTGCGGTAGCTGATCAATTCAACCCTGCAGTATTTCCGGGAACGCGCGTTCTCATCGGTGAAACGTATCTGCCCAACATCGCGGAACTGGCCAAGCAGTACGGGCCGCCGGGAAAGCCGGAGTTTCAGCTTCCCATGGACACGCAGATCGGCTTCATCAACAAGCTCGACGTGGAGACATTCCGGCAGCGGCTGAATGATGCTGAGACAAAGCTGGAAGGCAATATTCCGCTGCTTGTCTTCGACAACCACGACAATCCCCGCCTCGATGCGCGCTATGGCGATGGCGTGCACAACGAGGCTATCGAGAAGATGATTGCGGCCATGCTGTTTGCCAGTCGCGGCGCTGCCCTCTTCTACTACGGCGACGAGATCGGCATGAAGACGACGCCTCCCACGCGCAAGGAAGATGTGAAGGACCCCGTAGGCTTGACTGGCTGGCCCAAGGACAAGGGGCGCGACGGCGAGCGCACTCCCATGCAGTGGGACGACGCAAAGAACGCGGGCTTCAGCAAGGCCACGCCATGGCTGCCGGTTCCGCCCACCTACACCACGGTGAACGTAAGCGCGGAGGAGAAGTCGCCGGACTCCATGCTGCACTGGTATCAATCGCTGATCGAGCTCAAAAAGAGCAACTCCGCGCTGTCCGAGGGCCAACAGGTGATGCTCGACGAGACGAACTCTAAGGTGCTGAGCTGGATGCGCAGCGCGCCCGACGGGTCGCAGGTGGTGGTGTCATGCAACTTCACCGCCGAGCCGCAGACGGTGAACCTCACAGCCGGCGGAGGCGGCCTGAAAGGGACGCACGCGAAGACGTTGCTGAAATCGCCAGGCGAGGGCGATCCGGCGGCCCTCGATGCGGTCGAGCTTCAGCCGTTTGGGGTGTATGTAGGAGAGGTGCAGTAAAGACAGTCTCTAGCCGCTAGCTGCTAGCTTTCGGGCCGGCGATTCCGTCGGCCCTCTCTTCAAAGGTAAACCTCGTCCACGTAACACCAGCGCCAGTCTTCACCCCGCTCCGCCGACTGGATGATCGGATGTTGAGTCGCGTGAAAATGCGCGGTCGCGTGGCGATTCTTCGAGCTGTCGCAGCAACCCACGTGACCGCACTCCAGGCACATGCGCAGGTGAACCCAGGTGTCGCCGATCTTGAGGCAGTCTTCGCATCCCTTGCTGCTCGGCTTCACTTTCTTTACGTGATCTTTGACGTGCGGACAGCTTGGCGCCATGTTTTTTCTCCTCTATACAACAAGATACTGCTGAGCCAGTTGGTGAAACGCGTCGACCTGGTTAGCGGCCCACGCGCGATCGCGTCCTAATTCCGACGCCATCAGTGCAGCGACTGTTTCCGCCATCGCAATGGCCGCAGGAGCATTGAGAAACAGCGCGCGCGTCCGCCGCGCCAGCGCGTCTTCCACGCTGCGCGCCATCTCTTCGCGCGCGGCCCACACAACCTCCGCGCCAATGATTGGAAGCGAAGGATGGAGACGCTCCGCGAACGCCGGATTGGCCTCGGCCAGCGCGCGGATCTGTGCGGCGTCGGCGCCGTAGACCTCCAGATCCCCGAGTTCGCCGGGATTCTCGACGTATCCGTGGATGTGCAGATTCTTCGTCCGACAAGGCTCGTCGCGCAGCTTGCCGAGCGTGATGGCGTGATCGACGCAGTCCTCGGCCATGTGGCGATAAGTGGTCCATTTGCCGCCGGTAATAGTGAGCAGGCCGGAGCGATCGACGTCGATGACGTGATCGCGAGACAGCGCGGATGTCTTGCCGTCGCCCTTAACCAGCGGCCGCAAACCGACGTACACGCTAAGCACGTCGGCGCGTGTGGGCGGGCGGCTCAGATAGCGGCCGGCCGTCTCGAGAATGAACTCGATCTCTTCGTCAAACGGGCGCGGCTCGAGGCTGGGGGCGTCGACGGGCGTGTCGGTGGTGCCGGCGACGGCGTGGCCGTGCCAGGGGATGACGAACAGGACGCGGCCGTCGCTGGTGCGCGGGACCATGAGCGCCGTTTCGCTCGCGCAGGAAGCTGCGATCGAAGACGAGGTGAATGCCCTGGCTGGTGACGACGAGCTGATCGGCATGCGGGGTCGGCCATGCGGCGGACGCTGTCAGTGAAGACGCCAGTAGCGTTGACGACGATGCGGGCGTGGATGGTGTACTCCTCGCCGGTCTCGCTGTCGCGCGCGGTGAGGCCGTTGATGTAGCCGTCGGAGTCGCGCTGCAGGCCGGTGGCAGGGCAGTAGTTGACGATGGTGGCGCCGTGTTCGGCGGCGGTCATGGCGAGATGAATGAGGAGGCGGGCATCGTCGAACTGGCCGTCGTAGTAGACGACGCCGCCGCGCAGCTCTTCGGGCTCGAGGGCGGGCAGGCGCTCGAGGGTCTCCTCGCGCGAAAGCAGGCGCGATGTGCCGAAGCCGTACTTGCCGGCGAGCAGGTCGTAGAGCTTGAGGCCGATGCCGTAGAAGGGCGCCTCCCACCAGGAGTAGTTGGGAACGACGAAGGCGAGATCGTGGACCAGGTGCGGCGCGTTCTGGCGAAGCAGGCCGCGCTCTTTCAGGGCCGACATGACGAGCGAGACGTTGCCCTGCTCCAGGTAGCGAACGCCGCCGTGGACGAGCTTGGTGGAGCGGCTGCTGGTTCCTTTACCGAAGTCGTAGGCCTCGACGAGAACTACACTGAAGCCGCGCGCGGCGGCATCCACGGCAACGCCCATGCCGGTTGCGCCGCCGCCGATGATGGCGATGTCCCAGGGCTCGCTGTCGTTCGCGCAGATTTGCGCAGCATTTGGCTGCTCAGCGCTGCATCGTCGTTGCCTACTCTTACTCAGTCCAGCTTTGGAACGGTCGACGGCTCGCTGCCAGCGGGCGCGGCGGGATTCTGCTTCGGCTTTGTTCATCTTCGGCTCGAAGCGGGTGTCGGCGTCGCGTTTGGCGCGGAGATCGTCCGGGGTTTGCCCAGAAGCCGACGGCGAGGCCGGCAAGATAGGCCGCGCCGAGAGCCGTCGTCTCGGTAACGCTGCGGGCGCACGACGGGGACGCCGAGGATGTCGGCCTGGAACTGCATGAGCAGATTGTTGACGGCTGCGCCACCATCGACGCGAAGGGCGCCGAGCGGCGAGGTGGTTTCGCTCTGCACGGCGTCAAGGACGTCGGCAACCTGGAAGGCGATGCTTTCCAGGGCGGCGCGGGCGATGTGGCCGGGGCGGGTGTCGCGGCGGAGGCCGATGATCATGCCCTCCGGCATGCGGGTCCCAATGCGGAGCGCCGAGGCCGACGAAGGCGGGGACGAAGACAACGCCGCCGGTGTCGGGCACGCCCGCGGCCAGAGCTTCGACCTCGGCGGAGGAGCCGATGAGGCTGGAGGTTGTCGCGCAGCCACTGCACGACCGCGCCGCCGATGAAAACGCTGCCCTCGAAGGCGTATTCGAGGCGCTGCTGGCTGCTGGCGGCGATGGTGGTGATGAGGCTTGTGCTTCGAGCGGATGAACTGGGTCGCCGATGTTCTGCAGCAGAAAGCAGCCGGTGCCGTAGGTGTTCTTGGCTTCGCCGGAATTCCAGCAGAGCTGGCCGAAGAGCGCGGCCTGTTGATCGCCTGCGATGCCGGCAATCGGGACGCCGCCGAGGCCGAGCGTGGTGGTGACTTCGCCCACGTGCTCGCTGGACCAGACGACTTCAGGGAGAAGGCTGGCGGGGATGTTGAAGATGCGAAGCAGTTCGGGGTCCCACTCGCCTTTGACGATGTTGTAGAGCAGGGTGCGCGAGGCGTTGGTGACGTCGGTGACGTGGCGATGGCCGCTGGTGAGGTGCCAGATGAGCCAGCTGTCAACGGTGCCGAAGGCCAGTTCGCCACTGTTCGGCGCGGGCGCGCGCGCCGGCGACGTTGTCGAGAATCCAGCGCAACCTTGGTGGCGGAGAAATAGGGATCGATGACCGAGGCCGGTGCGGTTGGAGACTGTCGTTCGCCCGACGCCGCTCTCTTCAAAGCTCGCAGCTGGCGCGGCGGTGCGGCGGTCCTGCCAGACGATGGCGGGATGAATGGGCTTGCCGGTGGCGCGGTCCCAGACGATGACCGTCTCGCGCTGGTTGGTGATGCCGATTGCGGCGAGATCGCGCGGGCGTGCGCCGGCCTTGCCGAGGACCTCGACCGCGCAGCCCATCTGGCTGGTGAGGATCTCCATGGGATCGTGCTCGACCCAGCCCGTGCTGCGGGATAGAACTGCTGGAATTCCTGCTGCGCCACGGCGGCAATGGCGCCGTCGTGGTCGAAGAGGATGGCGCGGGAACTGGTGGTTCCCTGGTCGAGCGAAAGGACGTAAGTCATTGATGCCCCGCTTTCGGCCCTAGTCAAACATGCCGGACCACGTGGCATCAACCCGCGGGAATGAATTTCAATCCTGGAAGCATCACCCCAAGGGAATTCTGCGTCTCACTCAAAGGTCCGAAGCCGACACTGGGTCGATCTTGCGCAGCGGTTCTGCGACTTCCTGTAACTACGCTATGACTCCACAAAAATCTATCGACATCGCTGCGGCAGCCAAAAAGCTGCTTGGTTTCAAATCACTCCGACCGGGGCAGCGCGAGGCGATCCAATCGCTGCTAGAGGGACATGACACGCTGCTGGTGCAGCCCACCGGCTCCGGCAAATCAGCCGTCTACCAGATTGCCGGCGCGCTGCTGGAAGGGCCAACGGTAATTGTGTCGCCGCTAATTGCGCTCCAAAAAGACCAGGCTGACGCGATTGAAGCGAGCGGGCTGAACGCTTCCGCTGTGGTGAACAGCACGCTTTCGCAGGATGAACACGAGCAGGCGTTGGAAGAAATCGAGAACGGGGATGTGGAGTACATTTTTCTTGCTCCTGAGCAGTTGCGCAAGGCTGAGACGATTGAACGACTGAAGAATGCGAACGTCTCACTATTCGTGGTGGACGAAGCGCATTGCATAAGCCAATGGGGCCATGATTTCAGGCCGGACTATCTTGGTCTTGCGCGCGTGATCGAGGCGCTGGATCATCCCCGGGTGCTGGGGCTGACAGCGACGGCGTCGCGGGAAGTGCGGGACGAGATTGTGTCGCGGCTGGGAATGAGAGAGCCACGGATATTTGTGCACGGGTTCGATCGGCCCAACATCTCGCTGCGCGTTGACCTGTTTTCATCGAAGGACGAGAAGTACCAGTCCCTTTTGCGGCGCGTAGAGTTCGCCGACAAGCCAGGCATCGTGTACGTGTCGACGCACAAGAACGCGGAGATGATTGCCGCCGATCTGCAACGCATGGACGTTCCCGCGGTGTTTTATCACGGCGGCCTGAAACCGAAGGAGCGGGAGGAGATTCAGAGCCGGTTTATGAGCGGCGAGGTGCCGGTGATTGTAGCCACCAACGCGTTCGGGATGGGCGTGGACAAGCCCGATATCCGCTTTGTGTATCACGCCGACGTGAGCGACTCCCTGGACGCGTACTACCAGGAGATTGGGCGCGCGGGGCGCGATGGCGAGCCGGCAGAGGCGGTGCTGTTCTATCGGCCACAGGATATCTCTTCGCAGACCTTCAAGACGGGAACTGCCCACGTGGATTCCGAAGCGCTGGAGACGGTATACAACGCATTCCTCGAAGGGAAGGGACCGATGACGCGCGAGGAGCTTAGCCAGGCGAGCAAGCTCAGCAGCCGCAAGCTGGTGGGGCTGATTCAAAAGCTGGAAGAATCGGGCGCCATTGCGCACTCTGAAACCGGGGCCATTGAAGCGACGAGCAATCGGCCGCTCAACGAGGTGATCGAAGAGGCCGAGCGACGGCAACAGTTTCTGAAGGATGTCCGCAAGCGGCGATTGCAGCAGATGCAGCAATACGCAGAGTGCCGGAGTTGCCGGCGCGAGTACCTGCTGCGCTACTTTGGGCAGGAATCGTCGGGACCCTGCGGCAATTGCGACCGTTGCGAAGAGAAGGGCGTGCTGCGGAAGGCGGCGTAGAGACAGGGACTAGAGGCTGGGGCTAGGGACTAGCCGGCAAGAGAAAGGGCGCCAATCGGCGCCCTTTCTCTTGCCGGAAGCCTGCATACCTTTAAGCCAGTTCGACTTCGATCTGCTTCGCTTCGGAGTTGAGTTTCACGATTTTGAAGCTGCGGATCTGGCCGGCTTGGAGCGGCTCTGGTCTGGCGTTGGGCGCGGGGGCGGCGCCCTTCCATCGCGCCTGGAGCATGGTGGAGAGCGAGGACAGATCGGCCTTAGGCTCAGTAGACGAAGCGGCCGCGGATCCTGAGCCGGAGCCGGCCCGGCACGCCGCGCGGATACCTTCGCCGAGTTCGACGATCGCCGGTGACACATCGACAACGCGGCCCGAGACCTTGTCGCCCACCTTGTGCTCGGTGATGTACTCGTCGATGCTGGTGGGGATGAGCTGCTTCATGCTGAGCTTGATTTGACGCTTGCCCGTGTCGATGGCCAGGACCTGCGCCTGCACCACCTGGTTGACGTGGAGCACGTCAGACGGATGGTGGAGGCGGCGGTCAGCGACGATTTCGCTGATGTGGACCATACCTTCGACGCCTTCGGTGATCTGCACGAATGCGCCGAAGGCCATGATCTTGGTGACCGGGCCCTGCACCTGGGAGCCCACGGGGAATTTGTGTGCCACTTCAGACCACGGATCGGTGAGGGTCTGTTTGAGGCCGAGCGAGATGCGACGCTCTTCCGGCTTGATGCCGAGGATTACGGCATCGACACGCTCGCCGGGCTTGAGAATGTCGGAGGCGATGCGGACCTTCTTGCCCCAGGACATCTCGGATATGTGAATGAGGCCTTCGACGCCGGGCTCGAGCTCGACGAATGCGCCGAATTCGGCGACGCGCGTGACGGGGCCGCTGATGCGCTGTCCGACCTGATAACGCTCGGGCGCCGTATCCCATGGTTCCGGCTGAAGTTGTTTGAGACCGAGCGAGATTTTGCGCGAGTCGGGATCGATCTTGAGGATCTTCACTTCCAGCTTCTGACCGACAGTAAGGACGTCTTCGGGCTTGCTGATACGGGTCCAGGCGATGTCGCTGACGTGGAGCAGGCCGTCGAGTCCACCGAGATCGAGGAACGCGCCATAGGGCATGAGACTACGCACCGTGCCGGTGACGATGTCGCCGGCTTTGAGGGACTGATAGCGGCCGGCGGCCTCGATCTGCTGTTGCTCTTCAAGGACGACGCGGCGGTCGACGACGACGTCTTCTTCGGTGGTGTCAAGCTTGGTGATGCGGCAGGTAATCTGCTGGCCGACGAGGGCTTCGAGTTCGGCGGCATCGCGGGTGCCGCTGCGGCTGGCAGGCATGAAGGCGCGTACGCCCACATCGACGCTGGCTCCGCCCTTGACCACCGCGGTAACGGTGCCGACCACGGCCAGCTTTTGCTCGAAGGCAGCCTCGAGCGCGGACCAATCAGTGGGCTGGGCCACCTTGAAGCGCGAAAGTTGGTAATAGCCTTCTTCGTTGCGGCCGGTGATGGAGACCATGCAGGTCTGGCCGGGAGCGACCTTGTCGGCATTGTTGTCGAATGCGGTGCGCGGCAATACGCCTTCGATCTTGTAGCCCACATCGAGGAAGACCTGGTCGGCCGTGAGGGAGATGACCCTGGCCTCAATCTGCGCGGGAACGCCCGCCTGCGATGCGGGCTTCTTGTGGGACTTCTCGTATTGTGCAAACACGTCCGCAAAACTTTCGGTTGGCTCCGGGGCGGGCTCCGGTCGGGGCGGCGCGGGGGTCACCGGCGGCGGCGCGGGGTTGAGCGCGGCTACAGGAGCAGCGACGGAGGACTCGACGGCCGGCTCAACCTGCGATTCGGCCTGAGACTCGACGGTTGGCTCTTGTACGGGCTCAGCGGCAATCTCGGCCGGGGTTTGGCCCGGCTCAGCGGCTTCAGGAGCAGTTTCAGAGACTGCATCGGTTTCAGGAGTGGTGTCGTGGGTCATGGCGGCTACCTGGCTATTGTTTCATGACGCCGCCATTCGTTTCTTTGATCTGCGCCTGGTTATGGGAACTCCGTGATGCGCGGGGTGGTGCGCGGCTTGGGGAGGGCGGCGTCGCCCGTGTCGTTGATGACGTGGCTGATCTCACCTTTGTCGTCGAGGGCGATGGTCATGGTGTGGTGAAAGCGTACGGTGGGCTTGACCGGCACTTCAATGGCGCGCGTGAGCACGACATTGGGCTTGCGAAAGACGCTGTAGACTCCCAGGCCCCAGGCTTCGTGGGTCGTGACCTTGTCGGCCACTTTGTAGGAGGCCCACCCGTTGACTCCGGGCGCGCTGGTGAAGCTCGCCTGGTCGGGTGGATCGTAGGGGATCTCGGATTGGTAGAAGTAGGTACGGCCGGCATTGCCGTTCCAGAGGACCTGGAACTGCTGATGGTGCTCGACGAAGAGGCCGTAAGCGGTGACGCGATCGCCGTTGACGACGAGGCCGTTGGCGCTGACGTTCTGGTCCCAGCCCACGCCCTTGCCGTGATCGGCGCGCCATATCCAGGTGTGGTCGATGATGGTGTCATTGGAGTTGATGCGGAGGTTGACCTGGACGCGGCCTATGCCGGCGCCGCCAACGCGAAAGAAGATGTCGTGGAGCGAGATGGGATTCCTGGCGTGATTGACGCGGCTGCCTTCGGGTCCCACTTCAAGAAGCACCGGTGACTGCGTTTCGCCGGCATCTACAAGGAGGCCGGCGAGGATGATGCCGTCCGCATCGGATGTGGTGATGGCGGCTGTGCCCTGGATCGGCTTCAGAGTCGCAAATCCGAGACCCATGACCACGGTGTTCGGCCGCGTGACGCGAATCGGCTCGGTGAGCGCGTAGATTCCGGGCGTGAAGAGGATGTGCTTGCCGCGGGCGAGTTGGGCGTTGAGGATAGCGGCGGTATCGTTGGGATGCGCGATGTAAAAGCGGTCGAGAGTGATGGAAGCGCCGGGCGTGCTGCCGCCGTGCCAGGTGATGCCGGTACTGTTCGTGCGCAGCTCAGGAACCACCACGCTCCAGCGGCCGCGAGCATCGACCTGGAGGAATGGCTTCTCGCGAACGATGGGAGTGACGCCGACCTTGGTGAAGGGCGGGGATGGCCAATCGCCGTCGGGGGGATGGTTCACGCCCACAAAGACCATGTTCCAGTTGGACCCCGTCCAGTTGCGCCACTCGGTGTCGCGCGAAAGCCACTGCTGCTGGGAGCCGGAGTCGACAGTGCCATCAATGAGGGAATCGGAGATCCAGCCGCCGCTGGCCCAGCCGTGCTGCTGGTGCAGTACCAGGTCGCCGCGAATGTGCATACGGCGGAAGGGAACAGCTTGCGAGACGGCCCACTGCATAGCGCCGCCTTCGGGCGTGACGGAGAAGCCTTCGACCGCGCGCCAGAAAGTACAGGTGGCATTGTTGCGCGGCAGGCTGGCGTCGGAGTGGACGTTACCGATGATGTGGACAGCATCGGGCGTGGCGCCGAGGCCGATCACCTCGGTATAGAAACCGACAGGGATGTTGAGATGGTATTCGCCGGGGAGAAAGAGGATGGCATTGCGATCGGAGCCGAACTCGCTGTGCTGCTGGACGGCATAGATGGCGTCGATCTTCTGCTGCATCGCCGCGGGTGAATCAGTGGGGCTGAAGATGAGCACGTTGGGACCGAGGTCCGGATTGGAACCTGCCTTTGCCTGAGACTGGGCTGTACTGGAAAGTAGCGCTGCGCATACGGCAAAAGCCGCGACGGCGGAGATGCAACGGTGAACGACTTGCTCCGGCTGACCGCTCATTCGATTCTTCACCTTTCGCTCGAAAACACCGTTGCCCATCGTACAAGGAAGCGGCTTTGTCGAGAAG
The DNA here is from genome assembly GCA_963846375.1 of uncultured Acidobacteriota bacterium. Lineage (GTDB taxonomy): Bacteria > Acidobacteriota > Terriglobia > Terriglobales > Acidobacteriaceae > Telmatobacter. The sequence continues at coordinate 326,810 of CAWJVV010000018.1, read as the reverse complement.
TGAGCGCCTAAACCATTTGAGTACGCTCTCATTAGAAATCGGCTTTCCGCGATCGGTTCTTTACATCCCGCGCGGCAAGCGGCGAGAATTGCCTGCACGCAAAATGAAATGTTCCGCTGCCTTGTAGAGGTCAACTTGAGGACAGCAGAGGAGAGTGTTGGATGATCGCTTCATCGCGGCGAGATTTTTTGAAAGTTTCAGGCGTAGCGGCGGCTGCAGCGTGCGCGGGTGCGCGGCTGATGGCCGATCCGCTGCGCTTTCCGATCGGATTGCAGCTCTATTCCGTTCGCAATTTGCTACCCAAGGACTTTGACGGCACGCTGCACCAGTTGAGCGAAGCCGGATACAAGGAAGTGGAAGCGGCGGGCTACTTCGATAAGACCGCCACGGAGTGGAATCATGCCATGGACCAGGCCGGGCTGCGCTGCGTGAGCACACATCATCCATTGCCATTGCTGAAGCAGAAGGAAGACGAGCTGATCGACTATGCACACAAGGTTGGCATGTCGTACATGATCTGCTCGTCGCCGATGCATCGCGATCCTGCGGGTAAAGGGCCGATGACATTGGATGACTGGCACTGGGTAGCGGATGAATTCAACCGTATCGGCGCCAAGGTGAAGTCGGCGGGCATGCAGTTTGGCTATCACAACCACATGGGCGAATTCGAGAAGGAGAAGGGAGTCGTTTTCTACGACGAACTGATCGCCAAAACCGACCCGAAGTTCGTGGCCTTCGAGATGGACTGTGGGTGGGTGTATGCGGCAGGCGGCAATCCGATGGCGTATTTGAAGAAAATTCCGCAGCGCATCCAAATGCTGCACGTGAAATGCATGTCGCGGGGCAACGACGGTCAGTATCATTCTGTGGTGATGGGACGCGGCTTCCCGGATTATCATCCGATTTTCGCGCTGGCGACCGGCCTGAAGCACTACTTTGTGGAGCAGGAAGAGTTCACCAGCGATCCCATGGGCGAGCTTCGCCTTGACGCGGATTTCATGAAACGCTTTCAGCTCTAACCAGCGTGGCCGATCAGCCGGTGCGCTCCGCCTGATGAAGTAAAACCCGCCTCATGGGTCCTACCCCTTTGCAGTAGGCTGGACCCATGAGTGTTTTTGACGAGAAGAAGCGGGAGCTGGAGCAGCACGAGTTCATGATGGGGCGGGAGCGCGGCCGGCTGGCGGTAGCGCTGGACCTGCTGACCGACTCACTGATCATGGTGGGCCAGCACGGCGTGTATTGCAACTCAAGCCGCAATCCGTCGAAGCCGGCGCTCGATCTGCAGGCGGTCTTGAGCGGCATGGAAGATGCGAAGACACTGATCCAGTCGGTGATGGAGGAGTTGCGAGTGCAGCGCGAGGCAGCGCGCGAGGCTTCGAGCTAGAGCTTGAGGTGCTTTCTGTCGAGATGCGGCCTGGGAATCTTCGGGCGCATGCTCTTGAGGGCGGCAAGCACGATGGCTGCCACCGCGAGGTCGCGATACCACTTGTGGTCGGCGGGAATGAGGTGCCACGGCGCGTCCGCGGTGGATGTCCGGGTGAGGATGTGGTCGTAGGCCGTTTGGAACTGCGGCCATCGCTTGCGATCCGCGAAGTCCGACTCCTGCACCTTCCAATGCTTTTCGGGCGTATCGAGGCGCGCCCGGAACCGGCGTGCTTGTTCCGCGCGACTGATGTGCAGGAATAACTTGCGGATCACGATATCGTTCTCGTTCCAGATGCGTTCAAGGTCGGCGATCTGCCGCGATCGGATGTGAGCCTGCTTGGTAGAAATGAGTCCGCGGGCGTGAAGCGTGGCCACGTCCTCGTATTGCGAGCGGTTGAAGACGCACAGTTCGCCCTTCGAGGGGAGGGCGCGTTCGATGCGCCAGAGGTAGTCGTGCTCGCGCTCCTCGCGGTCCGGCTCCTTGAATGAAACGACGCGGCAGTGCTGGGGATTGACGCCCGTAAAGATCTTCTTGATGGCGCCGTCTTTGCCGGAGGCGTCCATGCCCTGCAGGATAACCAAAAGAGACTGCTTGTTTTCGATTGCCAGAGTTTCGGCGAGCTCGTTGATCTGCTTGCGCAGAGATTTCAGCTCCTTGCGAGCCTCTTTTTTGTCCGCGCAGAAATCCGTTGCGCCGGCCGGAGTTCGTCCGAGCCGGACTGTCCCGCCGGCTGCGACCCGGTAGTAGTCAAACTGCTTGAGAGGAATGGACAAGGCGCTGCACCTTCGCGGTTGGATGCGCGGAGGAGGGAAAGCGCCTGAAAACGCGAAGGGCGCCTGCCGAAGATTCGGCGGCGCCCGGAAAGGATTCGAACAGCTCAGGCGGCCAGGCCGAGGTTGCGATTGCTCTCGTGAATCTGGCGCTGCAATTGCTCCATCTGTTTGCGGTCGAACTGGAAGGTCTGCGGGAAAGATTTGCGGAACTCCTCCATCTGGTGGCGGAATTCTTCCATCTGTTTGGGGTCGAGCTTGAACTGATCGGGATTGAAGCTGTGCTGGAACTGCTCCATCTGCTTGCGCAGCTCATCCATCTGTTTCGGATCGATCTTCAATTCCGGGAAGTCGCCCGCCTTGAAGCTGTCGCGCCATTTCTCGGCCTGCTTCATCAGCTCTTCCATTTGCTGCTGAGTGAACGGAGACCCAAAGCCCTGTGCCTGCTGGGCCAACAAGTCGGCCAGTTCCTGCCCACTCTGGCCGAGCATGGCCATCTGCGGGCACTCCTCCTGCGGGAAGATGTCCGTCCACTCCACCTGGCTGTGGTGCTTGGAGTCGACCTGGAGATTCAGCGTCTGCTGCTTTCGCTCGCGCAGGATCGTGATCTGGACCGGTTTGCCTTCGTTGCTGCGCAGGGCGCGATCCCAGTCGGCGATGGTCTGGATGCTTTCGGGGCCGACCTTCAGGATGACGTCGAACGCCTTAAGCCCCGCGTTGGCAGCCTCGCTTTTGCGGGCTACTTGCTTGACCATGATGCCGCTCTGCACCCCGAGATAATCGGCCATCTGCGAGGTCAACGGCTCAACCAGCGCGCCGACGTTCAGGCTGCTTCCGAAGGGCGAAACATGTCCGAGGCTCCATCCCTCACCCTCTCCGGGCAGCCAGCCCATACCGGCCGGCGGAGGAGGAAACGCATCGGTGTTCATCTTGTTCCAGACGTCGTGCTCCATCTTCCTGCGATCGACCAGCTGCACGGTCATAGTCTGCGGAGCGCCATCGCGACTGATCATCAGCGTCACCTTGTGGCCCGCCGGAACCTCGCGCATCATGCGGCCAAACTGCTCGGCGCCTTCCACGGGCTGGCCATTGACGGAGACAACCACGTCGTTGACATGCAGGCCAATCTGACCGGCGGGTGCGTCGTGGTCAATGAGGGTGATGATGGCTCCACGGACTTCCTTCAACTTGAGTTTGTTGGCGGAATCGGTATCGACGTCGGAAACCAGCACGCCGAGATAACCCTGGGTGTGAGACAGGAGCGGATTGATCTCCTGCAGCAGGTGAGCGATGGTGGTTTGCGCCAAGGCACCTGCCGGCGCCATCCACCCGCTCACCATGAGCGCAGCGATTGCGATTATTTTGTACGGCCTCAAAAAGTACTTCATTTCTTCCTCACTTGCGGTTCTTTGCCCGGCATGCACTCTGGAGTCTTGCGGCGCATTCACCGGACTGTATTGCACTACTGAATCTCCGTGACCCGGCTCAGGACCTGCCGGGATACTAAACGGATTTTGGGGTTGCGGTCGGAGCTTGCTACCGAACGCAAAGCTTGGCGCACGCTGGCGTCGGCCTCGACCGGCTCCAGAACGCTGATTGCATCGGTGCGAATGCGCGGATCGCTGTCGGTGAGCAGCGCATCGAGCACCGCATCGCGCACGCGGACATCCTGAACTACGTAGGGCTCCAGGCCTTCCAGGGCCTTCAGGCGCACTCCGGCGTTGCGGTCATAGCGCAGAGAAACCATCAAAGCCTCCCGAATGCCGGTTGGCTGGCATTCGTGACCGGCGCGGCATTCCGACGCCAACAGACCCACGGAGTCATCGCGAATGCCTGCAGAGGCCGCATTTTCCGAAGCCAGCATGAGCAGCTTGCGAATCTCCGGGCTGTCGAGCGAACCGTGAACCTCGCGGGGAACGATCTGGTTGAAGCGGACAGCGACAAACTCCGTATTCGGCTGCCGCACGATACTGGAGATGGAGGCGATCTCCTCGTCTCCCTGAGCCGACGGATTGAGCGCGAGGTCGGTGGAGGACGGACTGGCCGCCGTGTTGGACGCCGTCACCTCGCTGCTGCGCGCGGCGTGATTCTGCGCAACGAAGTATCCGCCCAGGCTGCCGACGCCTCCTCCCACGATCAGCAGCAGCGACGCCGCGATGGGCGCTGACTGCAGGCTTGCTGCGTTGTTGCGAAGCTTCTGCAGAAGGCGTTCAAACCAGCGCGTGGCAGGCAGCGCGTCCAGAGCTTCTTCAAGGCGCATGCGCGAGCGGGCGACCAGATTTGCATCGGGTTCTTCTACCGGATAGGCATCGGCCAGCAGTTTGAGGGCCCGCATCTGCTCGCGTTCCTGACCGCAGGCGGTGCAGGTGGCGAGGTGCCTTTCGAGTTCATGAGCGGCGTCATCGGGGAGCTCGCCGTAAGCGGCCATCACGATGCGCTCGTGTGCCAATTCGCAGTTCATTTTCGATACGTCCTTCCAGCCTCAAAAAAGTTCGGTACCCTGACCTACTTGCGAAGGCCCGCCAATTGCGATCTCAGTTTTTTGGTCGCGCGGAACAGCGTATTTTTGGCGGTTTCTTCGGTGGTGTTCAGCATTTCTCCAATGGTGCGCAGGCGGAGACCCTGGTAGTGTTTCAGTTCAAAAACCATGCGTTCGCGAGGGGTAAGCTTGTTCAGCGCCTCCTGGATCCGGTTCCCCAGCACCTTGCGGTCGAGTTCGCGGGCGGGGTTCGAGAAGGAGCGCTCATCGGAAACCGACGACAGCACGTCAATCTCGTCGCCGGAGTGGTCGATGATGACGGCCTGGTCTTCACGGCGCGTTTTGCGGCGGCGAAGCTGGTCGAGGCAGAGATTGGTAACGATGCGGTAGATCCAGGTATAGAACGAGCACTCGAAGCGGAAATTGCCGATATAACGGAACGCCTTGAGGAAGGCCTCCTGATAGATATCCTCGGCGTCGTGCTCGCTCCCGGTGAGGTGCAGGGCCAGGCGCAGAACCTGCTGCTCGTATTGCTTGACGAGGGCGTCGAAGGCGACACGCGATCCGGCCTGCGCCTCCCGGATCAGCTCCGTTTCCGGCGCACGCGATTGCAGCCGATCCTGCCCGCGGTCGGGTTTGTCCATTGCCCTCGTCGCAGTCAAGCCAGAATCCACCCTTGGGGTGGATTGTACCGCTCGCGCGGGTTTCCAGGGGAATGGTGTCGACGGAGATGCCGTGGAACTCGGGTAAGGGACCGCGTCTGTCGCCATGAAAATCGCCGCTCCCGGGGGATGCTAGGATCGCAAATCGCTGCAATGGAGTAGACGGCGCAAGCCTTAATTTGTGAGCGGGATCAAGACAGTTACGATCGGTCCGGACGGTAGACTGGGACGGATGAATGGAAATCTGTTTGGCGAGCGGTCTGAAGGTGTGACAAACGGCGGAAGTGAGTGGCTGACGGCCCATTGCGACGGGGGTTCGCGGGGTAACCCCGGCCCGGCGGGTTATGGGGCGGTGCTGGAGGACGGGCAGGGGCGGGTTGTGGCCCGCCTGAGCGAGTTCCTGGGAGTGCAAACCAACAACTACGCCGAATACGCCGGGCTGCTGGCCTGCCTGAAGTGGTCGCTGGAGCATGGCTATAGACGACTGCGGGTGATTTCAGACTCCGAGCTGATGGTGAAGCAGATGAAGGGCCAGTACAAGGTGGCCAGCCCGGGGCTTAAGCCGCTGTGGGATGAGGCCAAGGGATTGGCGAAGAAGCTGGAGAAGTTCGAGATGGGCCATACCCTGCGAGGCGGCAACAAGGAAGCCGACCGGCTGGCCAACGAAGCCATGGACCGGGGGATGGGCAAGAAGTCGGGTGGGAGCTCCGGTCCGATCTCGGCCGATGCCTACGCCAAGCCGCCAGCCCCGAAAACTCCTCAACCGGGCGGCAGCGGCCCGAAACAGCTCCGGCAGGTAATGGAAGGGTACGTGAAGGATGGGGTGGTCCACCTGCTCGAGGGCGAGCTACCTGACGGAATCTTTGTCAAGATCGTTCGCGAATAGCCCCGAACCCGACCCACGTCACGAAGGTAATGAGTCGATCCTTGCGCGTAGCCAGACGCATCGAGATCTACGTCCCAGACAGCAGCATTGACTGATGAGTTCGCCTTGGTTCTTCCTGGGTCCTGAGGGCATTTGGGGAGGAACTTCTTGAAAGACAATAAAATAGCAGGCAAATGTGCAAGACTTTGGGTGTATTCGGCGGCCAGCGGCCCAGCCAACAACATGCTGGCCACCTACACTGGACGCGCTGGCTTTCGTGCAGTCTTCCGGAGGAACGCAGGACTGTTCTCCATCTGAGCTAACATCGACGGCTCTGCCGTAAGCGCGGGTGGTGCTACTTTGACTTTCTCTACTTTTGCCTTCACTGGCTGCCAGTAAGAGCCCCTGAAAGCGAATAGGCCGGGACTAACCCAAAGTCCCGGCCTATTCGCTTCTCCACGGACACCCCGCAGGGCCAAAGGGCCAGAGTTTCTAGCCCCTAGTCCCCAGTCCCTTTTCATTCCGGCTTGCCGAGGTTGTTGCGCCACACGTGGCCGTCGCGTTCTAACAGGCGATCGGCGCACTCCGGTCCCCACGTCCCCGCAAAGTAGTTGGGGAAGACCTCCGGTTTCTTCCTTGCCCAGGCCTGCAGGATAGGCGTGTAGAGTGCCCAGTTCACCTCCACGCCGTCGCGATGCGAGAAGAGCGTCTGATCGCCGAGCATGGCGTCGAGCAAGAGGCGCTCGTAACCGTTGGCGCGCGATTGCCCGAAGGCCTGCGCGTAATCGAAGTCCATGTTGACCGGGCAAACGGCCATGCCGGGCGTGTTGGGCACCTTTGCTCCGAAGCGCAGCGCGATGCCGTCATCGGGCTGGATGCGGATCGTAATCAGGTTAGGCTGGATTTCGGTGCAGGGACCGGTCGACTGCATGCGGTTGAAAATGAGCAGCGGCGGCTGCTTGAACTGGATGGTGATCTCGGTGGCGCGCTTTTTCAGGCGCTTGCCTGCGCGCAGATAGAACGGCACGCCCGCCCAGCGCCAGTTCTCGATCTGCAGGCGAACCGCGGCATAGGTCTCGGTCCCCGATTCGGGATCGACGCGATCTTCGTCGCGATAGCCGATGACCTTCTTGCCCCCAACCATCCCGGGACCGTACTGGCCGCGCACGGCGTTGAGAATCGGCACCGGCGGAATGGCCTGCCACACCTTGACCTTCTCGCGGCGAACCGCCTCGGAGTCGAAGCTGGAGGGCGGTTCCATGGCAACGAAGCTGAGCAGTTCCATCATGTGGTTCTGAATGATGTCGCGGAGCGCGCCCGCCTTCTCGTAGAACGGACCGCGGCCCTCGATGCCAATGGATTCGGCCGCCGTGATCTGGACGTGTTCGATGTAGTTTCGATTCCAGATGGGCTCGAAGATGCCGTTGGCGAAGCGGAAGACCAGGATGTTCTGTACAGTCTCTTTACCCAGATAGTGATCGATGCGGAAGACCTGGTTCTCATGGAAGACGGCATTCACCTGGTGGTTCAGCTCACGCGCGGAATCAAGATCGTGGCCAAACGGCTTTTCGATGACCACGCCGATCCTGGCCCCGTCCACCTCGCTCATGCCCGAGGCGCCCAGGTTCTCGATGATCGGAGCAAAATACTCCGGCGCCGTCGCGAGATAGAAGAGGCGATCGTTGCCAATGCCGTTCTCTTTGGCGATACGATCGAGCTCCGCGTTCAAGCCTGCATATCCCGATGCGTCGTCGAAGCTGAGCGGAAAGTAGCTGATTTTCTTGACGAATTCCGCCAACTTCGGATCGCCCCCATCGACCTCGCCAAACTCGACGATGCCCTCGCGCATGTCCTTCGCAAACTCGTCGCCGAGCGGACGCCGCGCCACGCCGACGATGGCGAAATTTTTGGGAAGCAGTGCGGATTGCTCCAGGTGAAAGAGCGCCGGCAGGAGCTTGCGCTTGGTCAGGTCGCCCGACGCGCCGAAGATCACCAGCACTCCTGGATTCGGAATTCGCTCGTTAACCTGCGGAAGCTGCGAAAGGTCGTCGGGATGAACCTTCATCTGTACGGTTGCCATAGCAATCTCCTGAAAACAGTGAACAGTTGACAGTGAACAGTGAACGAGCTGTTAAGCGGTCAGTGAATCAGAGTCGGGTTCCAGTTCTGATCACTGACCACTGATCACTGACCACTAGTCTTTTTTGACCGCGTGGCCGCCGAAGGCATTGCGCATGATCGCCAGCATACGGTCAGTGAAGTTGTTTTCTTCTCGCGAGCGGATGCGGCGGATCAGCGACTCGGTGATCACCGGCGCGGAGACGTTCAGATCGATGGCCTCGAAGACCGTCCAGCGGCCTTCACCAGAGTCGGCGACGTATGCCGATAGCCCGTCGAGAGCGGGATTTTTTGCCAGAGCGTCGGCGGTCAGATCCAGCAGCCAGCTGCGCACTACGCTGCCGTAACGCCAGATTTCGGCGATCTGGGGGAGGCTGAGATCGAGTTCCTCTTTCTTCTCCATGATGGTGAAGCCCTCGGCGAAGGCCTGCATCATGCCGTACTCGATGCCGTTGTGCACCATCTTGACGAAGTGGCCGGCGCCGGCCGGGCCCACATGGCCCCAGCCTTTGTCTGCGGCGGGCGCCAGCGTCTCGAAGATGGGGCGCAGATACTCGACGGCTTCCTTGTCGCCTCCGATCATCATGCTGTAGCCCTCTTTCAGGCCCCACACACCGCCCGAGGTGCCCACGTCGACAAACTGAAAGCCCTTAGCCGTGACTTCCTTATAGTGGCGCTGCGAATCCTTGTAGTTCGAGTTGCCGCCGTCGATGAGAATGTCGCCCGGATTCAGCAACGGCTCCAGCTTGGCGATGGTCTCGTCCACCGGTTTGCCTTGCGGCACCATGATCCAGATAGCCTTGCGGCCCTTGAAATTCTTGGCCATGTCCTCGAGTGACGAGACGCCTACGTTGCCTGAGGCCGTCAGCTTCTGTACCGCTTCAGCGTTGAAGTCGAAGCCGATCACCTGGTGGCCGCCGAGCCGCAGCCGTTCCGCCATGTTGCCGCCCATCTTGCCGAGGCCGATCAAACCGAGTTGCATTGCTTTCTCCTTCCGAGATTCGTTACAGGACGCCGAGCGTTTTCAGTTCGCGCCGCAGTTGCCCGGCGCCTTCAAAGCGAATTGACTTCATGCCCACCGCGGCCGCGGCCGCGGCGTTCTCCATACGGTCGTCAATAAACAGCACGCGCTCCGCGGGCTTGCCCAGAATATCGAGCGCGTGGCGATAGATGATGGGCTGCGGCTTGCGCAAACCCATGTAACAGGAACTGAACGTGACATCGAAGTATTGGCGCAGTCCGAATTTCGAGAAACGATGTTCGTTGGGCTCGCGCGCCTCGTTATTCAACGTTCCCAGTTTCCAGTTACCTGATGCCGCCAACTCCTCCAGGATGCCTAGTCCTCCGTCCTCCAACACGACGGATTGGGCCAACAGCGCCTCGAGAAAATCCTCGTGGGTGAAGCCGCGAGGCTCGTGAAAAATAGTGAAGTCGAGATACTCCCGCGCCGTGATCACATCGCGCTCCCAGGGGTCGTTGGCTTCGCGGTGGCGCTTTTCAAACTCGATGGGATCAAGGTGAAAATCGCTCATTACCTGCGAGCGTTCGCAGCGATCCCACCCGTTGGTGAGCAGCACTCCGCCGACATCAAAGAGGATTACGTCGAAGGGGAACATCAACGCCTCTTGGGGGAACGTCGATTCGAACTGCAGGAGTGTAGAGAAGCGGACGGCCTCAGTTCCGCCTCCGGTTGACGAGAGCCTTGGCGCGTGCTGCCACGTTTTCCGCGCTAAAGCCGAGCTTCTCAAGCACGATCTTGCCCGGTGCTGACGCGCCAAAGCGGTCGAGTCCGATCACATCGCCGTCGGAGCCCACAAACTTCCACCAGCCGAGCGGCGATCCGGCCTCCACGGCTAACCTCGGTACTCCCGGTAAGAGCACGCTGGCCTTGTACTCCGGCGGCTGCTCCTCGAAGATCTCCCAGCTCGGCATGCTCACGACGCGGGCGCGAATGCCGTCGTTTTCGAGCGATTTCTTCGCTTCGAGACAAAGGCTAACCTCCGAGCCGGTGCCGATGAGCACGACCTGAGCGTTCTCCACGTCGTCGACGACGTATGCACCGTGTTTGACTCCGCCGTATACGTCCACCTTGGTGGCGTCGATTACCGGCAGGTCCTGGCGGCTGAGTGCGAAGAAGCATGCGCCGGTGCGTTCCAGTGCCAGACGCCAGCAGGCCGCGGTTTCGTTGGCGTCGGCGGGGCGGTAGTCGGTAAGGTCAGGCACTGCGCGGAGCGCCATCAGGTGCTCGATGGGCTGGTGTGTGGGGCCGTCTTCGCCCAGGCCGATCGAGTCGTGAGTGAAGACAAAGATGGAGTGCGCGCGCGACAGCGCCGCCAGGCGGATGGCCGGCTTGCAGTAATCGGAGAAGGTGAAGAACGTGGAACCGAAGGGCACCAGCCCCTCGTGCGCGGCCATGCCATTGACCGCGGCGCACATGGCGAACTCGCGCACGCCAAAGTAGACGTTGCGGCCGGCCGGATCCAGGTGGAAGTTGGCGCCGGGTTTGAAGATTGTCTTTGTGGACGAGGTTAAGTCGGCTGCGCCGCCAAACAGCTCCGGCACAACTTCCGCGATGGCGTTCATCACCGCGCCACCGGCGTTGCGGGTGGCCACGGGCTTTCCGGGCGGGAAGCTGGGCAGCGCCTTCTCCCATCCCGGCTTGCGCTTGTTGACCATCGTGCGCTTGAACTGCTCGGCCAGCTCGGGATATTGCTTCGCGTAGCCATCGAACAGCGTATTCCACTCGGCTTCGGCAGCCTGGCCGCGATCAATCGCCCCGCGCCAGTTCTTCAGAGCGTCCTCGGGGACGTAGAAGCTCTGGTCCTCGGGAAATCCGAAGTACTTCTTCGTTGCTGCGGTGTCCGCGGCGCCCATCGCCTCTCCGTGCACCTTATTGGTCCCGGCGCGCGGGCTGCCATAGCCGATTACCGTGCGCACGGCGATCATCGAAGGCCTGTTGGTCTCTGCCTGGGCCGCTTCAATCGCGGCTTCAATCGCTTCGAGGTCGTTGCCGTCGGAAACGCGCTGCGTGTGCCAGTGATAGGCATCGAAGCGCTTCAGCACATCTTCGGTGAAGCTCAGCTCGGTGGGGCCATCGAGCGAGATCAGGTTGTCGTCGTAGAGCACGATCAGCTTGCCAAGGTTCAATGTGCCGGCCAGCGATGCGGCTTCGTGTGAGACGCCCTCCATCAGGTCGCCATCCCCGCACAACACATAAGTGTGGTGATCCACGACATCGAAGCCGGGCTTGTTGTAGACCGCGGCCAGATGCTTTTCCGCGATTGCCATGCCGACCGCCATGGCGAACCCTTGCCCAAGCGGTCCGGTTGTTACTTCCACGCCTTCGGTGTCGCCCGACTCCGGGTGCCCTGGCGTCTTCGAATGCCACTGCCGGAACGACTTGAGGTCGTCCATCGTCATGCTGTAGCCGCAGAGATAAAGCGTGGCGTAAAGCAGCGCTGAAGCATGCCCGTTGGAGAGCACGAAGCGGTCCCGGTCAGCCCACTTGAAGTGCTTGGGGTTGTGCTTCATGAGCTTGTGGTAGAGCAGGTAAGCGATGGGGGCGCAGCCCAGCGGGGCGCCGGGATGGCCGCTATTCGCTTTCTCCACCTCGTCGACGGCGAGCAGCCGGAGGGTGTCGATGGATAGCTGATCGAGGGAGAGGCTCGCAGGGCTCGTAGTCATACAGCTTCCTTTCGCAAAAGTCTCATGATTGCTTAGAGTAAATGCATTTACTTGGGCACAATCTCAATCGTCACATTGTATCCAAGCCAGCTGTCCGCGGTCGTCCAGTGCAAAGTCCATGATATCTGCCCCGCACCGGTAGGCACGGCAATGTCTGCGCTGAAGCCGGCGCTGCCCAGGTCGACGCTCTTAACCGACTGGACAGTTTTCCAGTTGTCGTCGGACCACACAAGATCGAAGCGGTCCCCCTCTAGGATGCGCAGGGTGTCGCCGGTGGTTATTTTTTGAATGGGCCGGCGGAAGCTGTAGATTTCCAGCTTTGCTCGCGACCTTTTGGCGGCCCTCGGGCGTGCAGTAGCGCTCGTAGACGGAGTCGACGCGGTCGAAGACCTTGCCGTCAAGTGCGGAGCGCAGCAGCTTGAGATATTCGGCGTGAGCCCAGACCAGCGGTGTTGCCGATCCTGCGGGCTGGCCCAGGCGCAGGCTGCGGTCAGGGAGATTCGGCCGGTCCCATACCTGTTCGGGCAGTCATCTGGCCGTTGGTCGCAAAGCCCTCGTAGGTCTTGATGAGGGGCGCGATGTCGTTGCCCGCGGCCAGCTCGTAATGGGCGCGTTCGCCGGTCAGCAGCGGCCAGGCGTGTCCCTGGCCCCAGCAGTGGAATGGGCCGCCGTCGGGGCCGTCTGCCGTAGCCGTCCTAGTTGTAGCGAAGCCAGCCGGGTCCCTGCGGCAGATCGCGCTTGAGCACCGCGTCGACCACCTTAAGCGAATCGACCATGAGCGGATCGTCGGCGCGGCGGACGCCGTAGCGCACCAGCTCCAGGAAGCCGGCATCGATGATCTCGCGAGCTTCGAACTCCTGGCGCGTGCCCGGCGGACGGTTGTTGAGGTGGATGATCTCGTCGCCGCAGCTCTCGCAGCGCGTAGGCCTCGCCCTTTTCCGGCGGACGGATGCGCATGTAGTGGCGCTTGACTTCGGGCAGGAGCACGCCGTCGTTGGTGACGGTCCAGTCTTCGAGATGGCCTTCGATCCAGTCGGCGAACTCTTCGAGGAAAGCCGCCAGTTCCGTCGGAGTCGCGGGCGCGGGTCAATCTCCGCCGCGCATATCAAGCCCGCAATCACCGCGGCCAGCGTCGAAGGCGAATAGCCGGCGTTCTCCTCCCATCGTTCCTGGTGGGTGATGGGCGCGTGCTGCACCAGAAATCCTGCGGCGCGCTCGACGAAGGGAAAGATATCCATCTCCCCAAGGCCATCTGCCTTCCACAAGCGCCAGGCAAGAATGATCGGAAACGCGACTTCGTCGAGCTGAACGCCCGACCAGTAGGGCCGGCCGTCGACCCAGAAGTTCTGCGCGAAGCCGCCGTCGGGCTGCTGGGTGCAGGCCAGGTAAACCAGCGCGCGGCGGGCGGTTTCAGCGCGGCCGCAGGCCAGCAGCGCGGTGGCGGTCTGCACCATGTCGCGGGTCCACACCAGGTGGTAGCCGCCCAGGTCGTCGTCGCCTTTGGACTGTGCCCCAGGGGATCGAAGCGGAAGCGACAAACGCGCCGGAGTAGGTCTTGTCTTCGTGGGCCAGCAGCACGTTGTGGCTGGCGCGCATCAGCTTGCCGCCGTCGCTGCGCTTTGGCTGCGAGCCACTCCGGGTTGGCGGCGCGGTGCCACTGCTCGATGAAGCGCGTGCGGTGCTGCTGCGTACGGCATGGCCAGCGCGCCCACGGTCTTCTGCAGCGCCGTGTGCATGCGTCTGGCCGATGCCGATGGCCACGGTAAACTCGCGCGCGCCGCTTCTCGGCCGGCGCGTTGCGCGCGCACCCAAGATCCAGCTCGCCCATCACGGCGAGATTGCCGTTGGTCGCCGAGCCGTACTCCCAATCCATGCTGATAGTTGTCTATGAGGTCGCGCCAGCCGTCGCTGGCTGCCGACAAAACCGCAGCTCACGCGGGAAAAGCCGCAGCTGGACGCCCATGGCCAGCGACCACTCGTTCTTCCACGCCAGCAGCATGCTGTATCCGGCGACGTCGATGGCGCGCGCGGAGTTGCCGGCCCCGCCGCCGTCGAGATGCGGAGCCAGCAGCGCGTACATCTTCAGCCGCGGCAGCAGTTCCGGCTCGCCTCGAGCCGCACGTGCACCAGCAGCACGCGAGTGGTGCGGATCGCAGATGATCTCCTTGATCAGCGTGTAGCGGCCATCGGGATCGCGATTGATGTAGCGGACGCCCAGCGCCTCGGGTGGATGTACTCGAAGCTGCGAGAGCAGGTCGCGCTTTTCTTCGTGGGCAAAGGTCTCGCCATCGGTGATCAGGAACTCCATGTCGCGAACCTGGGGATGGTCGATGGTGGGGTGGTAGATCTCGTTGAGGATGCCGTGGGAGCAGGTGAACCAGATGCGGCTCGAGGCCGAATAGGCGGTACCCACGGCGTCTTTTACGCTCGAGGTCCAGCGCGGCGCCAGGCCGGGCACCGAAGGCTTCGCCCTGCTGGTCAAGCCAACGATAGAGAGGCTGATCGTTCATGAGTGGAAGCCGCTGATTTCGGTCTGGATCATCGAGACGTGACATTGGCGCGCTGGTGCAATGCAGCCAACAGGAGAATCTTGTGCATTCACCCTACTACCGATGTCTCGGCCGTGCGCAAAAGTTTCGCGTCGCGTGCAGAATTCGTCCGCGACCCCGCTTTCGACCTTAGGCATCCATCCAATCACAACAGCCCGGCTTGAAACGTGAAGATTAGGTTTCAACACCGGCTCGGACCAGACCATCAATCCACGCTATGTGATCCACGGAACCGTTTCACGATCCACCGCATCCAACGGACCGTTGGATCATTGCCGAGTACGGTGCGCGTTCAACCTCTCGCCGGGTTCCCGGCCAGTCCCATTACAATCTTCAACGGAGGAGATTTCCCCGATGGCTTACGAACTTGCACCGCTTCCTTACGATTATGCGGCGCTCGAGCCTTTTATCGATGCCGAAACCATGAAGCTGCACCACGACAAGCATCACCAGGCCTACATCAACAACGTGAATGGCGCGCTGGAAAAGCATCCTGAACTGGCGGCCAAGTCGGTCGATGATCTGATTCGCGACCTGAACGCCTTCCCGAGGACATTCGCGCGCGTGGTGCGCAACAATGGCGGCGGCCACTCCAATCACACCATGTTCTGGACCTCATGGGCCGGCCGGAACGCGGCGGCATGGCGGCGCGCCCACCGGCGCCATCGCCGACCAGATCAAGGCCGACTTCGGCGACTTCGAGGCGTTCAAGAAGACCTTCAACGAGACCACCGCCAAGCAGTTCGGCTCCGGCTGGGGCTGGCTGGTGTTCCAGGGCGGCAAGCTCAAGGTCATCACCACGCCAACCAGGACTCGCCGCTTTCGCAGGGCCTGTACCCGATCCTGGGCAACGACGTGTGGGAACACGCCTACTACCTGAAGTACCAGAACAAGCGCCCCGACTACCTTGCCGCATGGTGGAACGTGGTGAACTGGGACGAAGTGAACAAGCGCTTCGCCACCGCCAAGAAATAAGAACGGCGATCAGAGAGCAGAGATCAGTTGCTGTGTTTGCTTCGAACCTGGTCTCTGATCCCTGATTTCTGGTTTCTGGTCTCTGCCCTTACCGCAACCGTTGCGCCCATCTCGTGTCTAAATGTACGGACAACTTATGCCGTACCCGAGATTTGTGTTCTTTGTATTTGCATTTCTTTTTGCCTTGAATACAGTGACCCGCACCGCCTATGGGCAGTCGGCCACGTTCACCGTCAGCCAGAACGGCCATCCGGTGGGCACCGCCGGCTTCAAGTTGGATCAAGATCAAGCCGGGTTTCAATCCACCTCCTCGGTGAGCGTCAAGATGCAGGGACTTGACTACGCTCTCTCCAAAACCGAGCAACTCGACCCGGCCAGGCACTTGAAGCACGTCTTGCTGAGCGGCACGGTCAACGGCTCTGCCGCCAATGTCATCGGCAAGCCCGACGGCGGGCAGTTCCTTCTGAATATTTCCGCCAACGGCCGCAGCTCCACAACGCGCCTCGCCGCGCACCCGTCTGCTGTATTCCTTCCGGACTTCGACCCCGGCGCGCTGGAGACGCTGCTGTCGCTGGCCGCCGCACAAAATGGCCGGGATCTCTGGGCCATCATTCCCAAGCAGACAGGCTCCGTTCAGCCCGTACAGCTGGCCACTTATGCCGACGAACAAGGCACGCTCGATGCAAAGCCGGTCGTGGTTCACCACCTGGCGGCGACCATCGCCGGCGCCCAAACTGACCTCTTCGCCGATCCCGATAATCGCCTGATGCAGGTCGAGCTGCCCCAGCAGGGATTCGCGCTCGTGCGCAAGGGATTCGTCCTCACCCCTCCGAAGAAGCCCCTCGCCCCGGCCCAGTAAGGTATCCCCAATCGCTCGGTCAAACGATGGTATGGGGTAGCATGGGCTCACCTACTGTGGCAAAACAGCCGCCACATCTCGTGCTGTTGCCGGGTCTCGACGGCACCGGGGAACTATTCCGCAACTTCCTCCATGAGCTACCGTCCGGCTACGCGCGGTCTGTCGTTTCCCATCCAACGAACCTGAGTTCCTACGCTGACCTGGATCCGATCGTCCGGCGCGCAACTGGCGGAGTCGTTCTCCTCGCCGCTCGCCATTCAGATTGCCTCCACGAACCCCGGCTTTTTGCGCGGCCTGATTCTCTGCGGCGGCTTCGGCTCGAGCCCCATGCGAGGGCTCATGCGCGCAGCCGTTGGGCTCGCTGCTCCCTGGCTGTTTCGATGGGACGCGCATGAATTTATGCTACGGCGATTCCTGATTGGCCCGGATGCCTCGGGCGCTTTGATCGGTCAGGTCCGGGAAGCTATCCACCAGGTGCCCGCGAGGGTTTTGGCCAATCGTTTGCATGAGGTGCTGCGCTGCGACGTCCTGCGGGACATTCGGAACATCTGGGTTCCGATCCTCTGTCTGCGTGGCTCCGCGGACCGCCTGGTAGGCGAAACCTGCGCCAAGGAGATTCTGTCTCAGGCGCAGAGAGAAGAGTCCCGGTCCGTCACGATCGATGGTCCGCACTTGCTCCTGCAGGCACGGGCCGCCGCATGCGTCGACGAGATCGCGGACTTCCTCCATCACTCCTGCTAGTGGATGAGCTCACAATGCTCTTCCGCAGGCCACTGCCGACGCCCATGCCCACTGAAAATTGAACCCGCCCAAGTGCCCGGTCACGTCTATGGCCTCCCCGATGAAGAACAATCCGGGCACAGCCCGCGCTTCCATCGTGCGGGCGTTCAGATCGTCCGTATTCACGCCTCCCGCCGTCACCTCAGCCTTCTCAAATCCTTCAGTGCCCACCGGATGAAAGTCCCACGCGCGGAGCCGCCGTTGGGCCGCTTCCAGGGCCGCATTCGTCCACCCATTCTTCGCGATGGTCTCCGCCAGTTGATGAGCCATTCGCTGCGGCAGTATGGTGCGGAGAGCCTGCTTCAATGCGGCATCGTCGCGCCGGGCGTTTTTGGCGAACATCGACTCCAATACTCCGCCTGCGGCCGCAAGCTGTGGCGCAAAGTCCACCACCAGCGGCTCGCCCGGCCGCCAGTACGACGAAGCCTGCAGCACCGCCGGCCCGCTCAATCCGCGATGGGTCACCAGCAGCTTTTCGCGAAACTTTGGCGCGGACTTTTCGCCCTTTTCCCGAGCCGCCCACGCAGCCACCTCGGTCGACACGCCCGCCAACTCCGTCCAGTCCGCTTCGTCTCCACTCAACACCAGGGGCACCAACGCCGGCCGCGGCTCAATTACACGCAGCCCGAACTGCCGCGCAAGTTCGTAGCCAAAGCCGGTCGCGCCCATCTTTGGGATCGATAGCCCACCTGTCGCCACCACGAGCGCCCCGGACCGAAACTTTCCCTGCGAACAGGCGACAGAAAAACCGCCATCTGCACTACGCTCAACGCGAACATCCTTGGCGTTAAGCACCAGCTCAAATGCTCCCGGCCCCCGTGCGCACTCGGCCAGCAGCATATCGAGAAT
Organism: uncultured Acidobacteriota bacterium; assembly: GCA_963846375.1. Lineage (GTDB taxonomy): Bacteria > Acidobacteriota > Terriglobia > Terriglobales > Acidobacteriaceae > Telmatobacter. The sequence goes on along the minus strand of CAWJVV010000018.1, from coordinate 308,794 downwards.
CGCCCGCGCAGAGTAATCGCAGAAGAGCTGGCCGAGGGTCTTTTCGTGCCAGGAAATGCGATACCGTTCCACCATCTCCAGAAATTGCCGGGGCTGATAGAGAGCCAGCGCCGACTTGGCAAAGTGCGGATTGGCCGACAGAAACCGGTCGGGCGCGCAGTGGATGTTAGTGAAGTTGCAGCGCCCGCCGCCGGAGATAAGAATCTTGCGCCCGGGCTGCGCATTGCGCTCCAGCACCGCCACGCGCCGCCCGCGCTGCGCGGCGACGGACGCGCACATCAGGCCGGCCGCGCCGGCCCCCAGCACAATTACATCGAACGGATGCGGCGCGTCAGTCATCGCGCTTTCAGAATAGCCAGTCGATCCGACTGTTCTTGAAGCGATGTGAGTAACTCGCTCTTCCGTATCTGCTTCCCAACGGTTTATTTACCCGGTCGCCGCGACGAACTCCAGAATGCGGGAAGGGTCCACCGGCTTTGCCATGAAATGGAGTTTGGCCCCCTGCGCACCAGATCCCGCCATGGGCCCCGGCGGGGCGGCATGACCGGAAATCAGCAGAACGCGGCACTCCGGGTGATGCTCCCGAATGTGAATGGCGAGTTCGATTCCGCTCACCGGCCCCATCACAATGTCGGAGACGACTACATGAGGATTCAGCTTTTCCGCCATTTTCATGGCTGCTTCCGCGCTATAGGCTCCCTGAGCTGTATACCCTCGCGTGCGCAAGATCTGAACAATTGTGTCGGCGACCCGCATGTCGTCGTCAACCACGAGAACTCGTAGATTCGCGTTTTCTTCAGGCATCGGCAACCCTGCCGGACTACTCCGGCAAAAATGATTAGATGCGCCAATTGGCGTCCCTTAGAGGCCGAGATTCCGGGGAAGATCCTGCCTGCGGTTACATTAGGAGTATCAGCAGCATGGCCAGCGTTTTCCGTACAACCCGGGTGGTTACGCCAGGCGGCGTTGCTCCCGCCAGTGTCGTCGTCAATGGTGAGAAGATTGCTGCCGTTGGCGCCTGGGACAATCTGCCGCACTCGGCAGTCCTTCATGATTTTGGCGACTTGGTTCTCCTTCCCGGACTGGTCGATTCCCATGTCCACATCAACGAGCCGGGGCGGACGGAGTGGGAGGGATTCGCAACTGCGACTCAGGCCGCGGCATCGGGTGGCGTAACAACCCTGATCGACATGCCCTTGAACTGCATTCCGGAGACGATTTCCGTTCCTGCGCTCTCTGAGAAGCGGTCCGCCGCACAAGGACAAGCCTGGGTCGACTGGGCCGCCTGGGGCGGCGTAGTCCGCGGCAACGCCGATCACCTTCAGCCCCTGGTCGAAGCCGGAGTCCCCGGGTTCAAGTGCTTCATGATTCACTCCGGAATCGAAGGGTTCACATGGGTCGGCGAGCCTGAACTGCGCAATGCGCTGTTACGGCTGCGTGGAACCGGCCGTCCGCTCCTGGCCCATGCTGAGGCGCCCGGTCCAGTGGAATCCGCGACAGCGGAGATTGAGGCCGCGGGCCTGGATTGGCGCAAGTACAGCACCTATCTGAGATCACGGCCCGATGAATCGGAACTCGAGGCAATCGCCCTCTTGATTCGTCTGGCAGAAGAATTCGAGACGCCGGTGCACATCGTTCACCTGGCGAGCGCAAGGGCGCTGCCTTTGCTGGCGGAGGCACGTCGGCGCGGCGTCCCCATCACGGTCGAAACCTGCACGCACTACCTCTGGTTTGCCGGAGAAGAAATTCAGGATGGTGCCACCGAATACAAATGCGCACCGCCGATTCGAAATGCGTCGAATCGCGACCAATTGTGGAACGGCCTGGAAGACGGCGTCATCGATATGGTCACGACCGATCACTCGCCTTGCATTCCCTCCATGAAGAAGCGCGAGACCGGACGCTGGAATGAAGCATGGGGAGGTATCGCGAGCCTGGGGTTGGCGCTTCCCGTCTTGTGGACGGGCATGACACAGCGAGGCATGGCCGGCCTGGAGGGGTTGTCGCGTGTGGGTCAATGGTGTTCAGCAGCACCGGCGCGGCTGGCAGGCATGTCTAACCAGAAGGGTGCGATTCAAGCGGGCGCCGATGCCGACTTTGCCGTCTTCGACCCGGATGCGCAATGGACCGTCGCCGAGCCCCATCTGAGTTTTCGGCACAAGATCTCTCCGTACCTTGGTGCAAATCTGCGGGGTCGCGTGGTCGAAACCTGGCTGCGCGGCCAGCGCGTCTGCAGCACCAAGGGTTTTGAGTCCACACCCCGCGGCAAAGAGTGGGTACGGCAATGAGTGACCGCGCCCGGCACATCATTGAAGAATGCCACCACATCGCCTCTATGACGGAAGAAGAGGGCAGCATAACGAGGCGATTCCTGACCCCGCCCATGCACAACGTACACGCGTATCTTGCGGCCCGCGTAACGGAGTTTGGGATGCGGGTCAGCATCGATGCAGCTGGGAATCTCAGGGGACTTTGGGAATCACGTAAGCCCGCCCGCAATCGTCTGATTATTGGTTCGCATCTCGACTCCGTTCCCAATGCCGGCGCGTACGACGGCGTACTCGGCGTCGTGATCGCTCTTGAATGGATTCGGATTGCCGAGGAAATCGGATTTGATCGTCCCATCGAAGTGATCGGCTTCTCGGAAGAGGAAGGCGTTCGCTTTGGCGTGCCCTTCATTGGCAGCCGGGCAGTCGCTGGATGCTTCGACATTGAATTACTCCATCTGAGAGACGAAACGGGAACCACTCTTGAAGAGGCCATACACGAGTTTGGTCTTGATCCTTCACAGATTGGCCAAGCCTCTATCGACTATTCGGTGCGCGGCTTCGTTGAAGTGCACATTGAGCAGGGCCCTGTGCTCGACGCAGCCGGACTGAGCGTGGCCACAGTCACCGCGATCGTCGGCCAGACCCGGGGGACGCTGACGTTCAAAGGTCATTCCAATCACGCCGGGACGACTCCGATGCATCTGCGCAAAGACGCACTGGCAGCGGCCGCGGAATGGATCTCCGCCGTGGAGGAGATCGCCAATCGCACCCCGGGCCTGGTGGCTACCACGGGGAAGATCCTGGTGGAACCAAACGCCGCGAATGTAATCCCTGGAACCACCGGGGTTAGCCTCGATTGCCGGCACGCAGATGACACGGTTCGTAGCGCTGCGGTTCTGGAATTGCTCGCGACGTCACGGGCTATAGCGGAAAAGCGGAGCCTGACCGTAGAGTGGATCGAGCACATGAATCAGCCCGCGGTTCCGATGGACGAACAACTGACATCGATGATGGCGCAGGCAATTCGAGAGAGTGGGTTTCCCGCAACGAGAATGACAAGCGGAGCCGGCCATGACGCAATGATCATGGCCAAGCGAATGCCGGCGACCATGCTGTTTTTGCGCAGCCCCGGAGGCATAAGTCACGACCCCGCCGAAACCGTTTTGGCCAAGGACATAGAGGATTCGCTGCAAGTGGCCCGCAGGTTTATGGAACGGCTTGCGGCGGACGTCGGATAGAATCGAGCAACGAGTTTCTTGATCGAGGTTGAGCGGTGCACCATCTGGGATCCACCAGGAGCAGCCTGAAACCAGACCATCTGCTGCAAACGCCCGACACGTTTGTGCGCACACCTCTACCGGGTGCCAGCGGCCTGGACTTCGTGGTACACGCGGGACCTGCCCTTGGAGCAGGATTTGCGCAATTCACGGCGGAGTTTGCGTCAGGCGGCGCACTCGGACCTACGTCGGCGCAGAGATTCATTTTTGTCCTCGAGGGAGAGCTGATCGTCGAATGTGAAGGCAAGACGCATCGACTCGAGCGAGACTCTTTCATCTATCTGCCCCAGGGAACGCCCCACGAAGCAAGGGCCGAGCGTCCGGCTCGTGCTGCCGTGATTGAAAAACCCTATTCGCCCTCAGTGACCGGGAGGCAGCCGAAGGTCGTCGTTGGCAGCGAACGAGACAAAGCTGATGTCCCGTTGATGGGGGATGCAGCCCTGCGCGTGCGGGCGCTCATGCCCGACGGACCGGCGTATGATTTTGCCGTCAACACCATGACTTACGATCCGGGCGCTGCCCTGAGCATGGTTGAGATTCACGTGATGGAACATGGGCTGCTGATGCTGGAAGGCGAGGGCATCTACAAGCTCAGCGACTCATGGTACCCGGTCAAGGCCGGTGACTTCATCTGGATGGCTCCTTATTGCCCGCAATGGTTTGGCGCGCTGGGCAAGCGGCCCGCGAAGTATCTCATCTACAAGGATTGGGCCCGGCACCCACTTGGAGCATGACTCATGAGCACTCTGCGCCCCGACCTTTCGATTGATGAATTGATCGAAGAGTTACAGACGCTCGGCCGTATCTCCGAAGCGGAGCCCCCTGTGGTCACGCGCGTTGTGTTTGGCGAGGCCGACCTGCGCGCCCGTGCCTATGTGAAGAAGCTCTGCGTCGATGCCGGCCTGAAGGTAACCGAGGATGCAATCGGGAATACCTTTGCGCAATGGGAAGGGGCCGAGCCGCAACTCGCTCCAATCGGCACGGGGTCTCATATCGATGCCATTCCGAATGCCGGTTTATACGACGGGTGCACCGGAGTGCTCGGCGGCCTGGAAGCGATACGCACACTGAAGAAACTCGGGTTTACTCCGCGACGGTCCATTGAACTGGTCATTTTTACTGCGGAAGAACCGACGCGCTTCGGCATCGGGTGCCTGGGCAGCCGCATGATGGCGAATGTGCTGACTCCTGCGCAGGCACGCACACTGCGCGACAAGGAAGGGAGCGGGCTCGACGAGTTGCGCGCGGCTGCTGGATTCACTGGCGACTTGGAGAGTGTTCAACTTCAGCCTGGACGTTTCGCAGGCTTTATCGAGTTGCATATCGAGCAAGGACCGGAGTTGGAGCACAAAGGGCTCGATCTCGGGTTTGTAACTCATATCGCGGCGCCGGCCAGCATGCGCATTTTGATCGAGGGAGTAGGCGGCCACGCCGGCGCAACGTTGATGCCCGGACGCAGAGATGCCCTCGCAGCAGCGGCTGAACTGATTCTGGCCTTGGAGAACGCGGCGAAATCCACAGGAGCGATCGATACGGTAGCGACCGTCGGCGTGTGCGAAGTTTTTCCAGGGGCAGTCAACAGTATCCCGTCGCGGGTTCGGTTGGAGACCGACATCCGCGATATCGACGCGCTGCGCCGCGATGCTGTGATTGCCGCCCTGCATTTCGCAGGCGACGAATTACAGAGGCGACGTGGCGTGACAGTCACTTCGGAACTGGTGAACGCCGATCCACCTGCCACCTGCGATCCGGCAATCCTGGCAGCGCTGGAGGAATCGGCGAAGCGAGCAGGCAAAAGTTATCAGAAAATGGTCAGCCGGGCGTATCACGACTCGCTGTTTATGGCGCGCATCGCTCCTGTGGCCATGCTGTTTATTCCTTGCCGCGGCGGCATCAGTCACCGCCCCGACGAATACTCCTCCCCCGAGTGGATCGGAGCAGGTGTGCATGTGCTCGCGCGAACTCTCGCACAGCTCGCAAGCTGATTTCATCGCAAGAGCAGTTCGGAGTTGCTTTTCATTCGCGCAACATCGTTGTATGCTATCCCTCAATCTGTACGGCTAGGCTGGCATTTCCGAACATGAGCACGAGCGCAAAAACCCGCATCGTCGGCTCATCCGTCCCCCGAAAGGAGGGCGTGGATAAGCTGACCGGTCGCGCACGCTACGTCGATGACATCGATCGCGAAGGGATGTGGCACGGCGCTACAGTCAGAAGCGCCATCCCCCGGGGACTGATCCGGTCGATCGCATTCGACCCCAAGATCAATTGGGATGAGTTTACGGTCGTAACCGCAGCCGATATTCCCGGCAAGAATCACATCCAGCTGATCTTTGCGGATCAGCCGTGTCTTGCCGACGGGAATGTAAACCATTGCGAAGAGGCCATCGTGCTGATCGCGCATAGCGACAAGCAGCAACTGCGGCAAGCTGTCGCGGCCGTCCATGTCGAATACGAATCGCTTGCCCCCGTGTTCACCATCGAAGAAAGCGAACGGCAGGACGTAATCGTGTGGGGCGAGGACAATGTCCTTAAAAGCTTTCTTCTTGAAAAAGGAAATGTGGATGAGGTTTGGGCCGGCGCCGACCACGTTGTTGAGGGCGAATACCGCACCGGTGCGCAGGAACACCTCTACATTGAGAACAACGGCGTGATTGCCGAGTACAACGCAAGCGATGGTGTCACCGTCTGGGGATCGCTGCAATGCCCCTACTACGTCCACAAGAGCCTGATGGCTGTCTTCGGATTGCCCGAGGACAAAGTTCGCGTGGTTCAAACCGAAACCGGCGGGGCGTTTGGCGGCAAGGAAGACTATCCATCGGTGATTGGCTCGCATGCGGCCCTGCTTGCGATGAAGTCCGGACGGCCCGTGAAGATGATTTACGACCGTATGGAGGATCTTGCGGCTACTCCCAAGCGGCATCCTTCCCGGATCAGGCATCGCACGGCGGTTGACAAGTCCGGCAAACTGCTGGCGATGGAGATCGAGTTGGCGACCGACGGCGGCGCCTATTCCACGCTGTCCTCCACGGTCCTGTCGCGCGCCACGCTTCATTCGTGCGGACCCTACTTCTGTCCGAATGTGCGCGTACGCTCGCGCGCCTGGGCCACAAACACCGTGCCATACGGTGCCTTTCGCGGATTCGGCGCGCCGCAGGCCACGTTTGCCATTGAGCGCCACATGGACGAGATCGCCGCCGCAATCGGAATCGATCCGATCGAGCTAAGGCGCAAGAACTTTCTGCGGGACGGCATGACAACCGCTACGGAACAGGTGATGCTGGAGCCCGTGATCCTGGATCGCCTTCTGGATCGCGCATTGTTAGAAAGCGACTATTACGCGCGAAAGGCTCAATTTGCGCTCGAAAATCCGAACAGCGCGGTGAAACGCGGCCTGGGCGTCGCAGCGTTTTTCCACGGATCCGGCTTCACGGGATCGGGCGAGCGCTATTTGAATTCCCTCGCCGGAGTCGACGTAACGCAAGAAGGAGCCGTGCGGGTTCTGGTTTCGAGCACTGAGTTTGGCCAGGGCACCAATACCATACTCACTCAAATTGCCGCAGAATCACTAGGGCTCGATGTAGACGATGTCACGATGGCCGCGCCAGACACGCGCGTCGTGCCCAACAGCGGTCCAACGGTGGCGTCGCGAACGGCAATGGTAGTCGGCAAGCTGATTGAACGAGCCTCGTTGCAACTGCTGCAAACGCTCCGCGACGTTGCTGGTCTGCGGAGCGAGTACACTCAAAAAGAATTCCTTGCTGCCTGCGATCGATACCGCCAGAAGCACGGCGAGGTTGTCTCCCTGTGCCGCTATGAGCCGCCGCCAAATATCTTCTGGGACGATCAGAAGTACCGCGGCGAAGCCTATCCAGCGTATGCCTGGTCAGTTCAAATCGCGCAAGTCGCGGTTGACTCCATCACCTACTCGGCAGAGGTTGAGGAGTTCTGGGCCGTGCAGGAGGTTGGGCGCGTACTCAATCCAGTGCTTGCCGGCGGCCAGGTGGAAGGCGGAATCGCGCAAGGTATTGGCTATGCGCTGTATGAAAAGGTGCAATGGCAGAACGGCCGCATGGCAAACAATCAGATGACGAACTACATTATGCCGACAGCAGAAGATGTGCCGCCGATACACGTCTTCTTCGAAGAGATTCCGTTTCGACACGGCGGCTTTGGAGCAAAGGGGATCGGCGAACTACCTCACGACGGACCGGCCCCCGCTGTTCTGAACGCCATCAAAGATGCAACGGGAGCGGGCTTCCGCGGCATTCCTCTCCTCCCTGAAGATATGATGTCGCAACTGGGGTCCGTATCCTCGATCGAGGAGGCCGCAGCCATATGAGCACGTCGGGAACATCGATCGATTGCGTGGTTAACGGAACACCGCGGACAGTGTTCGTGCCGCCGATGAAGCGCCTCCTGGACGTGTTGCGTGAGGACCTGCATTTGACCGGCACGAAAGAGGGATGTGGCGAGGGGGAGTGTGGATCGTGCTCGGTGCGCATAGATGGCGAATTGGTGAACAGTTGCATGGTCCCGATCCTCCAGGCGCAGAATGCCTGCATCGAAACGGTCGAAGGTCTGACGGTCGACGGCGAGCTACACTCGCTGCAAAAGGCATTCCTCGCCTGTGGTGGCGCGCAGTGTGGCATCTGCACACCGGGCATGCTGATGGCGGCCACTCAACTGCTTGCGGAAAACCCGAGTCCGACAATCCCTGAAATTCGAGAAGGACTTGCAGGAAATCTCTGCCGTTGCACCGGTTTCATCCGCATCTTCGAATCCGTGATTGCATCTCTTGCGGAAGACTCTGAGGTCACCATGCGGCGGGGCAGCCATGCGCGGTGATCCGGAGGCGCACCAGTTGGCGGCGCCGGGAACTCTCGACGGGGTCTTGTCGCTGCTTGCTCAAGAGCCCGGCGAATGGACGCCGATTGCGGGCGGGACAGAGTTGATGGTTGCCTTCGCAGCCGGTCGACTCACTAGCAAAAAGCTTGTCAATCTCTGGGGCATTCCCGAACTGCGCTTCATCCGGTTCGCGGAGGATCGACTGGTTATCGGAGCGGGATCCACGTTTCGCGATTTGCGCAGCGATGCGGCAGTATTGACCGAGTTTTCTCTCCTAAGTAAGACTGCCGGTTGGATTGGGTCAATTGCCAACCAAAGCCGCGCCACATTGGGTGGAAATCTCGTGAACGGTTCACCGGCCGCTGATTCGTCGCCCGTGCTGTTGGCCTACGACGCAGAAGTTGAAATTATTTCGATTCGCGGCCGGCGAAAAGTCTCGTATAGCCAATTCCATACCGGCTACAAGCGCAATATCCTTGCCGCGGACGAATTGCTTTATGCGATCCACCTGCCTCGGCGGTTTGCAAATCATCATCAATACCTGCGAAAGGTGGGCACGCGGAGGGCCATGGCCATTTCAAAAACCGCGTTGGCCGGAACTGTTTTGATGGAGCAGGCAACTGTGCGTGAGATCCGGATTGCCGCGGCCAGCGTTGCCGCCTTTCCTGCCCGCCTCTATCGCACGGAGGACGCCGTGATCGGTAAAGTTATAGGTCCCGCGACGATCCGAGCAGCGCGAGCCGCCGCTTTGGCCGAGATCGCCCCCATCGACGACATCCGTTCAACGGCCGAGTATCGCAGAATCGTGACGGCAAACCTGGTGCAGGAGTTCCTGAACTCTCTACTCCCCGTCGGTGACAGGCAATGAATTCCGCGCTCGCCTGGTGGAACAGCGCAGATCCACAAGCGGCTCTGGAAGCCATGACCGACTGTTGTGGCTCCCGCCGTTGGGCAGTGTCCATGGTCGACAATCGGCCGATCGCATCGGAACAGAAACTGCATGAAACCGCCGACGGCCTTTGCAACACGATGACGGAGGCGGACTGGCTAGAGGCGTTCGCATGTCATCCGCGAATTGGCGAACGCAAGCCGGCCCTTGCTTCTCATCGTTCATCTTCCTGGTCACAACAGGAGCAATCTTCCATCCCAATTGCCGCGGACGCAATTCTGGCTTCCCTCGCTGAAGGCAACGTTCGTTATGAAGACCAATTCGGCTTTACTTATATTGTTTGCGCAACCGGAAAAACACCTGAGGAAATGCTTTCAATTCTTGAGCGCCGGCTCGGCAACAGCCGTGAGACGGAATTGCACGAAGCGGCCGAACAGCAGCGCCAGATTATGCACATTCGCCTGAGGAAGTGGCTCGCACAATGAGCGCAATCACAACACACGTTCTCGATGTCGTTCTGGGCAAGCCCGGCACGGGCATTCGCGTCACGCTTGCCCGGCGGGAAGACGAAAACTGGGTACACGTTCAACAAGGCCTCACCGATTCCGATGGGCGCTGCCGCAGCCTGGCGCCGGATGCCCAGCCTGGCACCTACCGCCTCAATTTTGCGACGGGCCAGTACCTCACCGATCGTGGACGGTCGACCATTTATCCGGAGATTAGCATTACCTTCGACTTCCGCGGCGAAGCGCACTATCATCTTCCGCTCCTGTTGAGCGACAACGGCTACACGACTTACCGGGGGAGCTAATGGCACGACTGGGCGAGAATCAGTACGGCAAGGCGCGCGTCCGCTTGTCACGGATAACACGTCATGGCGATCGGCATACATTTCAGGAATGGAATGTGCGCGTGCTGTTGCAGGGAGATTTTGAAAGCAGCTTTACCGATGCGGATAACAGCAAGGTCCTTCCCACCGACACCATGAAGAACACCGTGTACTCTTTGGCTCGAGACTCGAAGTCTGCAATCATTGAAGAATTTGCAATGGAGTTGGGAGATTACCTGCTGCACAACAACCCGCAGGTGAATTCGGTACAAATCGACATCTCGGAAAGAGCCTGGAAACCCCTGACGGTGCGGGATCAGCCGGAGCCGCATACATTCAAGCTCGACGGCCCGGAACTGCAGACAGTGCAGGCAAATCGCACGCGCGCGCAAATGTGGTCGATCACGTCAGGTATTGACGGCCTCACAATTCTCAAGACGGCCCGGTCGGGGTTCGAAGGGTTTGTGGTCGATAAGCTCACGACTCTCAAACCCGCTGCCGATCGGATCTTCGGCACATGTGCGACGGTCACCTGGCAGTATGCATCGCCGGAGCCCCAATATTCAAAGGTCCGCGAGCAGGTTCTCTCCGCGTTGCTGCAGGAATTCGCGGCGCACCACAGCAAGAGCGTTCAGCATACGCTCTTCGATATGGGAAAAGCCGCGCTCGCCGCGGCGCCCGACCTGGCCAGAATCACGTTAACCATGCCGAACCTGCATCATCTTCTCGCCGACTTGAGCCGGTTCGGCCAGGACAACCCCAATCACATCTTCGTTCCCATCGATGAGCCGCATGGGTATATCGAAGCCACTATCGAACGATAACTACAGGCGGCAAAGATCCCACCACTGACCATCAAATTGCAGGGTTATCTGCGCCTCCGGCTTTGTCCGTCAGCTTGACCTTTCCGCAGGTTTAACGCAGACTTGTCGTCATCTCGACCCATCCCACCGAACCTGAGGACCTGTCTTGTCTGATCGATCCGGTGCAGTAGTCCAGGAGCAACCCGCTTCAGCCCATAACTTTGGCCTTCACAAGGGCGCGTTGGGAGCAGCCGAGACCCTGGCCCAATCGATCTCCGCCACGGCGCCCTCCACATCGTCGTCTCTCACCATCCCGCTGGTCTTTGCTCTCGCGGGCAACGGAACCTGGCTGGTCTACCTGATTGCAACTGCCGTAACTCTGCTGGTAGGTTTCTGCATCAGCCGGTTTGCGCGAATGTCAGCGTCTCCTGGTTCACTCTATAGCTATACAGCTCAGACGCTGCCGGCCGCGTGTGGCGTGCTCGCTGCATGGGGACTGCTCGTTGCCTATGTTGCTACCGGCGCATCGGTAGCAGGCGGCGCACTCTATTACGTGAATCTGCTTTCCCATCAGTTCCTCGGCTGGACTCCTCCAACAATCGTGACTCTCGCCGTCGTTTGCGGATTGGCTGCCTATATCGCATTTCGTGACGTCAAGCTTTCGGCCGAGGTCATGCTGTGGATTGAAATTGTTTCCGTCGCCATGGTCGTGACCGTTCTTGCTCTGCTGATGTTTAAAGTAGGGATTCACTTGGACCATGCGCAGATTGGACTCAAAGGCGTCCGATTCTCTTCTCTTGGACCGGCGCTCGTCCTCTCAATTTTCAGCTTTGTCGGATTCGAAAGCGCCACGACCCTGGGCTCTGAAGCTCGGAACCCACTGCGAACCATCCCTCGTGCCGTGATGCAATGCGCTGTTCTGTCCGGTGCTTTCTTCATCCTCTGTTCGTACTCTGAGGTGCTCAGCTTTCACGGAGTGCCCACAAACCTTGCCGACACCAATAGCCCTTTGCACATTTTGGCGACAAAAGCGGGAGTCTCTCCGCTGGGCATCGGAATTGATTGCGGAGCCCTGATCAGCATGTTCGCATGCGTGTTGGCGTGTGCAACCGCGGCTGCCCGGGTCATGCTTCGAATGTCGCATGCGGGTCTCCTTCCGCACGCACTGCGAATCACCAACCCCACACATGGAACTCCGGCAAACGCAATCGCATTGTCCTCTATCCTCATGTTCCTTGCGACGGCAGCGATGGCCGCCCGCGGAATTGCTGGATTCGACATGTATGATCTGGCCGGCTCTCTTTCTGTGTTCGGGTTCCTGACTGCCTACGCACTGGTTGCATTGGCCGTTCCGTTTGCCGAACGATCGCTCGGCCGATCACCATCCACGGCCATAGTATTGGCCAGTGCATTCACAGTGCTGGTCATCGTCATGATCGCGGCCTTTGATATTCGGTCAAGCTCCGACCCGGCGCACGCGCGAATTCCTTATCTTTACCTCGCCTATATCGTTGTCGGACTGGGCGCATATTTTGTTCGGCGGAAAGCCCATACGCACTGACCGCGTCTTTACGACGTCCTTATGCGCATGAGAGTTTTTGTCGAAATCCTTGTGCGGATTCGTTCCAGCCCCGCGTGAGCAATTGTTCCGTCAGTGACCCCAACTTCAATCTTCACTTATAGATCGCCCGTCTTTATATAAACTCTATGGAAAATCTTAAAGAGAGATTTATGATATGTGCTACCCCGTAGGCACTTCGCACCCATTCACCTACTCCATTTTCCAAAAAAGTGTGCCAATGAAAATCAACTTTGAGCACTCAACAGGATCTACGGGAGATCTTTTCTCAGAGGCCAATCCATTGAAACCACTGACGCAGTCCGCGACCTCCTCAATTCTTCGTATACTCCCCACTCTCCTGATCGCTGTTGTGTTCTTCTGTCTGAAGCTGCCCGCGCAACAGACCGTAGGCGGCATCACAGGCGAGGTGACGGACCCCTCAGGGGGCGTGATTGTGGACGCCACTGTCACTGTACTCGACGAACAGACAGCTCTTTCGCGGACCGTCAAGACCAACGGGACAGGCGTGTATAGCGTCGTTAACCTGCCCATTGGCACCTATACCCTCACCTTCACCGCAGAGGGCTACACGGTGCAAAAGACGCAACACATAACCGTCCAGGCAGACCGCACGGCAACCGTTAATGCCGCGCTGAAAGTGGGCCAGACATCGACGACCATCGAAGTCGAAGCGACCCCCCTGATGAATGCAACGGACACGACCAACGGCTACGTCATGGAGAAAGACCAGATTGAAGAAGTGCCTCTGGCGACCGGCAGCTTTACGGGACTCGCAATTCTTTCCCCTGGCTTGAACGCCGAACTCCCGGGCGGCACCGGCGTAAACAGCGGCATGGGCAATGCCTCCATTTGGGCGAACGGTCAGCGCGACACCTCCAACGCCTTCCTCATCAATGGCGTTGACGCCAGCAACTTCTTCAACGGCAAAAGCACCAGCCAGGTCGAATCGCAGCGCGTCGTCAACAACACTGGAGGCCCTGCGAGTTCCGGTACAACCAGCGCAGGGGTGGAACAAAGTTCAGTGTCGGTCTATCTGTCCATCGGCAACGCCATCCCGACTCCAGCGCCCGAAACCTTGCAGGAGGTTCGCGTCAACTCCTCCATGTACGACGCGCAGCAGGGCTCGGCAAGCGGCGCCCACATCGACATGAGCACCAGTTCCGGCGGCAACGCCTTGCACGGCGGTCTATACGGGCGTCGCGGAACCAACTGGATCAATGCCGCCCCGTTCTTCTTCAAAAACAACAGCGGCATCCCCGCCGCCGACCGGAACCCGCAACTGCATCGTTACACCGCGGGCGGCACTGTGGGCGGCCCGCTCATCAAAGACAAGCTCTTCTACTTCTTCGCTTACCAGCACTTGCATATTTCCGACCAGGAAACGGGCGACACGCTCCTTGCCGTGCCACCGGGCCTCAGCGATTCAAACCGCGATGCAGCAGGGTTGGCGGCACTCACCAACACAAACTGGAGCGGCACAGACGCCACCAATAGCTTTTCGGTTTCATCCTCTGATTGGGCCAACAATCCCGTTGGCCTGGCTCTCTTCCAGACCAAGCTGCCCAATGGCCAGTGGCTCATTCCCAACGACAATGGGCACGTTCCCGATCAACTCTCGCCCGCAAACGCCTTCGAGAGCGGTACGGCGTACTTCACCGCCGATCAGGCCGTAGCCAACCTGGACTGGAACGCTTCCTCCAAAGACCAGGTCGCGCTCAAGTACTACTACCAGCACGATCCCAGCGTCAGCCCATACGGCACGTCGAATGTCCCGGGCTTCGCCGTTCACATGGACACCGGAGCTCAGGTCGCTTCCATCACCAACATCCAGACACTGAGTTCCAACTTCAGCCTCACTGAGACAATCGGCATTCTGCGCGAGAAGGTCTATAACACCAACGATCAGCTCTGCAAGCCGGGCGACGCCAATACCTTCTGCTCCGGCCTATCCTCCGCATTCGGCTCTTATTTCCCGGGTGTCACCATCGTGGATATTCTGGGAGCATACGGCAGCAATCTCGGACTGTCGCAACAATCTTTGAGCATCGGCCCTTCGGCCGCCGATCAGGGACCGTACACCGGTGTGTTCCAGAATCGCATTGAGCCTTCGGCAAATGCTATCTGGACCGAGGGAAAGCACACTCTTTCCTTCGGCGGGAGTTGGCATTACACGCAATTGAATATTCGCGATCAGCGAACCGGCAAGGGCATGGTGTCCACTCCGGACTTTTCAACCTTCGCGATGAACTGGGTGTCTCCTTACTCAACCGACGGCTTTGTCGCAACCACCTTCCTGCAAGGCGATGCGAACCGCTACTATCGCGCGAATACTTCTGGCCTCTACGCGCAGGACAAGTACCAGATTCGGCCAAACCTCACCGTGACGGCAGGTGTGCGCTGGGACTGGAACGGGGGATTGACTGAGAAGTACGGCCGCATTTACAACTTCGATCCCAAGCTTTATAGCTACGGTGCCGGTTCCGACACCATCAGCAGCACCGGCATCATCATCGCCGGTAACAACCCAGCCGCAAAGGCCGTCAATCAGGGCGAGTCGGTCAGCGACACCACGTTAACGGGCCGTCAGTGGGGCATAGCTCCACGCCTCGGGTTTGCCTGGCAACCTTCGCTCTTCCACGACAAGGTCGTGCTGCGTGGAGGCAGCGGCCTCTACTACGATCGTGGCGAACTCTACACCTACTTCTCCCCCGGATACGCCGCGGGCGAGGTTGCCGGCGGTCCCTTCGGCGTAAGCCAGACGCCTCCGTTCGTCACCGGGCAATCCTGCCCATACAGCGCTTCGCCTTATGGCAACACCAGCTACCTGTACAACTTCTACATCCCTATTTGCGGCCTCGAGCCCAGCTACATCGCAGCCCCCACAGACGGCAACACGCTTCAGTACAACTTGTCGACACCGTGGGGCCCGACGCTTTCCGCGGCTCCATCGAACCCAAGCGCAGCGACCCTGGTCAACTTCCTCCCCAATGCAGCCGGGATTATTGCCGGCTCTCAGCCCTTCACCATGGGTGAGTACAACCGCGCCAACAAATTGCCTTACTCCATCAACTTCACGCTCGATCTGCAGTGGCAGCCGCGCAGCGACCTGATGGTGGAACTTGGCTACGTCGGCAACCTGGCCCGCCACCAGGTCATTCCACTGCCCTTCAACCAGGCGCAGATCGCCACGCAGTCGAACCCCACTCATCCGGGTGGTGCGGCTACGCAGCAATTCACCTACGGCTATACCGTTCTCGACCCCAACACCTTCCTGCCGATTTGTGTGAACGATCCGACTGAAGCCAACTGCTCTTACGGTCAAATGCAGCAGAATTACGAAGGCGGCAACATCGACCTCCGCGTGCCTTACATCGGCTACTCATCGGAGTCGGAATCGTACACCGCCGCGGGTGTCGCCGCCTATCACGCGCTGCAGGCGCACGTCGAGAAGAAGATGAGCCACGGCATCCAGGCGGGCGTGTCCTACACCTACTCGCATGCTACCGACGAACAGAGCGCCCTCGGCCTCTTCTACAACGGCAGCAATCCGTTGGACCTGCGCAGTGGCTATGGATCGGCCGACTTCGACCGCACCCATGTGCTCAATTTCACTTATGGATTTGCGCTCCCCAAGCTCTATAAGGGAACTTCTTTGGCCGGCAAGGTGATCAATGATTGGAACCTCACCGGCGTAGCCATCATTCAAAGTGGCCAACCCTACAGCATCATCGACTTTTCCGGGGCCGTAGGCAGTCTCTTCTATAGCACCTTCGACGGCATCACCAATCCGATTGTGCCGCTGGCGCCCGGATGCACGGCCAAGTCAGCTTCGACCGGCGCCTCCGGCGCATTCAAAACGCCGGCCTTGAAGGCATCGTGCTTTACTGTGCCGCTCGTTGCGGTGGGTACCGACGGCGTCCCCAATGGCGACCCGTTCGAGACTCAGTTCACCTCGGGCCAGCGCAACATCTTCCGCCAGGCCTATCAGAAGCGTGCTGACGCCTCTCTTGGCAAGGTCCTCACCGTTCATGAGAAGTACAATCTCAAGTACACGCTTGACGTCTACAACCTCACCAACACGACCAGCTTCGATGTTCCCAGCGATAACCTGACCCAGAATGCCGCGTACAACAACGCGCCAAGCGTTGCCAGTTCCTACTCCGAGATCGCGCCCACACCAACCCAGTGTCAGCAAGGCACCGCGCCTGCCAACACCTTCTACTCCTGCCAGAGCGTTCTCGGCGTTACAAAGCACACCATCGGTAGCCCGCGGCAGGTTCAGATGTCGCTCCACTTCAACTTCTAGAATTGATTAAGAGGCGCGGCAGTCCTCATGGTTCTGCCGCGCTGCTTCACAGCTGGCCCACAGAGCGCATCACAGCCGGACGCGGGCAAGTTTGGTCACACGCCCTGTCCGGTTCCAGTCCGACACATAGACATCGCCGTTGCGGTCGACGAAACATCCGTGCGCAGCGCTGAAGGTGGCAGGCGCAATGGCGGCCGGATCGATTTCATACTTTGCCCATTCCTCCTTGTGCGGATTATCTCCCAGAAATGCAACCGGGGCGTTGTGCTCGTCAAGAATGACCACCCGGCCCTCGAGTTCTGAGACAACCGCATAGCCCCCATAAAAACTCACCTGGCAAGGACGCCTGAGATATTGCGCGACAGTCCCCACCCACTTGCCATCAAAATCAAAATGACATAGCCGGCGATTCTCGCGATCGCACACCAGTAGCAACGGCTGGTCATAACGCGTGTCCACTGCGAGACCATGACTGCAGTTCAACTGCCCATCTGCAGCACCTTTTCCCGAGTAGCTTGCTTTATATTGTCCCTGCTTGTCGAAACGGAAGAGCCGCGAATCCCCATATCCGTTCGCAATGTAGATATCGCCATTTGGCCCCGGCACGGCGGCTGTAATGCGCCATTCATTCGGCGCTGAGAATCCGGCTTCCCGCGGAGCCGTAATCTTCTTCACCACCGTTCCATCGGTCTTCATCTTGACGAACAGCCAGTTTTCCTGCGGCGTTCCCTTTTGAACGGTGGTGTATAGATACTCCTGTCCATCTTCCAGCGCATACGTCATCGAGTGGACTTCGGGAAATTGCGTCGCGATCGTTTTCCGCAGCTTGCCTTCGCGATCAAAGACAAGAACTCCGGTAGCGCTTTGCGTGCTGACATAAAAGTTGCCCGCCTGATCCTGTGCTATCGCGCCATGAGTCCCGCCGAAACTGGTCCCCGCCGGCAGTGCCCCCCATCCTGAGACGACGCGATACGTCCATTCGCCATTGCCCGTCAGCAGAGCGATCGGCGTTTGCGAACCGCTGCCGCCTGGAATCTCATTCCCCTCGGCACGTGAAAATGGCGCGAGGCCGCAGAACGACGCCACCGCTCCCGACCGAACAAATTGCCTTCTGCCGATCAAGCCCGCGTTCGGCTTATTCCCAGAGTTGTTCATCGGCTACTCTCCGAATTGGATTGTGTGGAATCACTCGCCGCGACTGGTTGCGCCGGTGTTCCGAACAGATATAAGTGCCGCAACTTGGGCATCGATTGCAGCGGAGCGATTGCCGCCTTCGTCACCTTTGTCTCGCTCAGATTCAAATACGTAAGTTGCGACAAGCCGCTGAGCTTTGCCAATCCGCTGCCGCTGATCGCCGTGCCTTCAAGATGCAGCGCGCGCAGATGCGTAAAGTGGCTCAGGGTATCGAGACTCGCATCGGTTATTCCTGTTCGCGCCAGATCCGCCTCGACAATATAGGGCTCAAACTTCTGGAATTGCAGTAACTGGGGGTCGCCAAAACTTGCGCTCACGTCGAATGTGCTCAGGATCAGTCCATCGGATGCTTTGCTGGAGACCGCCAGAAGCTTGGCTCCCTGCGACTGCCGCATCTGGTTGATCTCGCCCGCCAGTGCGCTGTAGTCTCCCACAGGCTGCAATGGAACAGCGTCCGATGCGGGTGCGGTGCTAAATCCCGCAACCACCTTCGACGCCGACGACGCTCCCTGTTGTATCCAGGCTCGCAGTAACGCAATGTCTCCATGCGAAAGCGGCGGCCTGCCTTCGGCCGGCATGAAGTGCTTGTCGCTCGGTGAAAGCGTGACGCGCGCAAGCAACAGACTTCTGCCGGGTTCCCGTGCAACCACGGCGGGACCGCTCTTGCCGCCCCGCAAGAGACCTTCGTAGCTATCCAGGCGCAGATCAGCCTGGCTCTTCCCCGCGCCGTGGCATGCAACGCAGTGAGAATCGAGAATCGGATGCACTCTCTGCGCGTAGAACGATTCAGGATTGGCCGCGTCGCCGCTAACAGATGCAAACGCCACCATCTTCTTCAGCGAGTTAGGCATGTATTCCGTAAGGTAATTGCTGCCGCGTGCCAGCGAGCCGCCCTGATGCGCAGTCCAGATCATCGCCAGCACCGCGCAGGCCAGAATGGTTGGATACAGGCGCGAATCGACACCCGCGTACCAAAGCCGCCGAATTACCACGCAGAGAAGCAGCAGAATCACAAACGCAATCGCTCCCCACATGTGTCGAGTCATGGTGGTTCCCGTTTCACCGCTGCCGTAGGCAAGCAGGTATCCCAGTGTGAATGTAGCCAGGCAGAAAGCGCAGGCCAATCCGAGCACGAAACCCGCGGCTTCCCGCAGGGCGGGCTTACGCATGCCTGCAATTTCAAGCACAGGAACCAGCACGACAAGACCGATTGGCAAGTGAACCGCGAGCGGGTGAAACCTTCCCAGGAATTGTTCCCAGGCGGCGTGCTCCCTTCCATCAAGATGCACCACAAAGGGCAGCAGAACCAGCACCCAAGTGGTCACACCCAAGCTGATCCATTTGTATCGAGCCAGAGAGCTCTTTGCGATTTGTGTGCTGACGCTGTCCAGCATTCCCTTTTGTCCGACTACGCCAGCAGCCCGGGTATGACGTTCGCTGGCGTCGGACCCGTGAGCTTTTGATCAAGTCCCTGGAACTTGTAGGTGAATTTGTTGTGATCGATTCCGAGACAACGCAGAATGGTCGCGTTGAAATCGCGCACATGCACAGGGTCCTTGACCACGTTGTAGCTGTAGTCGTCCGTTTCCCCGTACGTAATTCCTGGCTTTACTCCCCCGCCTGCCATCCACGTCGTAAAACAGCGCGGATGATGATCGCGCCCGTAATTCTCCGGACTCAGTCCGCCCTGGCTGTAGACCGTTCTTCCAAATTCACCGCCCCAGACCACTAGCGTATCGTCGAGCAAACCGCGCCGCTTCAGATCCGTCACCAGCGCATAGCACGCGCGATCGGTCTCTCCGCAGATAATCGGCAGCACCCCCGTTACATTGTCGTGGACGTCCCATCCGCGCTTGTAAATCTGCGTGAAGCGAACACCGCGCTCCGCCAGCCGCCGCGCCAGCAGGCAGTTATAGGCAAACGTGCCGGGCTCTTTCGCCTCCGGCCCATACAGGTCCCAGGTCGACTGCGGTTCACTGCTCAGGTCGACAAGCTCAGGCACTGAAGACTGCATCCGGAACGCCATCTCGTACTGCGCGATGCGCGCGTTGGTCTCCGGATCACCGATCTCCTCAAGCGTCTGCCGGTTGATCTGATCCACCGCGTTCAGCATGTTCCGCCGCACCTCGCGGTCAACGCCTGCCGGATCGGCAAGATAAAGTACCGGATCTCCGCTCGAACGCAAGCCTACGCCGGCATACTCCGACGAAAGAAATCCGCTGCTCCAAAGGCGCGACGAGACCGGCTGGTTATTCTCCTTAGAGTTCACCTTGGTCTGCAGCACAATGAACGTCGGCAGGTTGTCGTTCATGCTGCCCAAACCGTAAGCAAGCCACGAGCCCAGGCACGGCTTGCCGGCATTCATATTGCCCGTGTTCATCAACATGATCGCCGGTTCGTGATTGATCGCGTCGGTATTGGTCGACTTGACGATCGTCAGATCGTCCACCACGCGCGCGGTATAGGGCAGCAAATCGCTGACCCACGTTCCCGTTTGGCCGTATTGCTTGAACTGCCAGTGCGACGGCGCGATGGGAAAATGCGCCTGGCCGGCCGTCATGCCGGTAAGCTGCTGACTGCCACGCACTGAATCCGGAATGTCCTTGTTGTAGAGCGCCGCTAGATTTGGCTTGTAATCGAGTAAATCAATCTGCGGCGGCCCTCCCGACATGAACAGGTAGATAGCGCGCTTCGCCTTCGGAGCAAAGTGCGGCAGCTTCAGTTCGTCACGCGTAGTTGCGCCGGATCGACTGTTCGTGTCCGCCGCGGTGCCGTCACCGCGCAGCTTCAGTTCTCCCAGCATGCTGGCAAGCGCGGCCCAGCCGAGCACCTTGCCGGAACGCCCCAGAAAACGCCGCCGCGTTTCCAGCCTTGCCCATTCCTGCTTGGCGCCCTCTGGAATCGGCAGATTCGGAATCGTCGAAGCTTCTTCACAATCGGTACAGCGCGGATGTTGCTTCATGAATGCCCTTCGTTACTTGTTGATCGTTTCGTCCAGGTTGAGCATCTCGCTTGCAACCATGGTCCATGCCGCAAGTTCCGGCTCTGCCATCGATTGATCGCGCTTTTCCTCGCCAACAGCCACTAGCATATGTGCAGACTTCGGATCGGCCTCGTAGTGAGTGCGCATCTGCTTCAACGAGTCTTCCAGCACCGCCGCCGTCTTGGCCGTCGGATCGTGACCCAGCAAAATCTCACTCATCAGGTTGATGCGCCGATCGGGCTGCTTCCCGCCTTCCAGAATCACCCGTTGGGCCAGCGCCCGCGCGGCCTCCACCCACTGCGTATCGTTCATAGTCACCAGTGCCTGCAGCGGCGTATCGGTTCGCTGTCTGCGCGTGCACACCACGTCGCGCATCGGCGCGTCAAACGCGTCCATATCGGGCGGCGGCGCCATCCGCTTCCAATACGTGTAAAGGCTGCGCCGATACAGGGCATCGCCGTGCTCCTGCACGTAGTTCACTGTGTCGCTCGTCGGATAACTCACCTGCTCCCACACATTCGCAGGTTGATACGGCTTTACGCTGGGCCCGCCAACCTTCTTCACCAGCAAATCCCCCGACTGCAGCGCAATATCGCGCAGCATCTCCCCGTCCATACGGAAACGCGGCCCATGCGACAGCAGCAGATTCTTCGGATCTTTCGCAAGCTGCCCCGGAGTCGACTTCGCGCTCTGCCGGTACACCGCCGACATCACCATCAGCTTGTACATGTGCTTCACGTTCCAGCCGCTCTCGCGAAACTCCACAGCCAGCCAATCAAGCAACGCCGGATGCGTGGGCCGCTGCCCCATGATTCCGAAATCTTCCGTGGTCTCCACCAGCCCCGTGCCAAACAGCTCGGCCCACATCCGGTTGACGGTCACACGCGCTGTCAGAGGATTAGCGGGGCTCACCGTCCACTTGGCAAGCGCCAGCCGATTGCGCGGCAAATCCGCGGGAAGCGAGGGAAGAAAATGCGGCGTCTGCGCCTCAACACGTTCGACACGCGCCGAATACACTCCGCGCGTCAGTATGTCGGCATACGCCAGCGTGGGCTTTTCCCACGACACCAGCGTCAGATCGCCGCCCTTCGAAAGCCTGTCGAGCTGCGGATCCAGTTCCCTTATCTGTCGCTCGATACCGCGGAAATCCGGATCAACGGTGCCAAGATAATATTCTCCAACCGCGTGCCACTGATCCGCGTTCCACTGCGCAACGGGCCGGGAGATGACCTCGGCAACATCGTCCTCGATTGCAACGCGCCGGGCCTCATCGGAGGCGAGCGCGCGGGCGTAAAGCCGAACATCCTGGTAGCGCGTCTCCTTCGCGGGATTCGCATCGGGATAGCGCCACCCGAATTGCATCGGCGCCTGCGTGCGAATCGTCTGTCCACCCAGTGTGTCGGCTTCCACCTTCGTCTCGACCGGCGCGCCGTCCACATAAATCTTCACGCCCGCGGCGCGGCCCGATCCATCGTAGGTAAAGAAGATGTGCTTCCACGCGCCATCCAGCGGGATCGGATCGGCCGCCGACACCCGGATCGCTACCAGCGGCGTTGCATCCTCAGGTTGAGCGGGCTTCGGCGGTTTCGGCTTCTCTGCCTTCTTCTTCTCTGGCGGCTTCTTCTCCGGAGGCTTGTTCGGAGACAGGTCCTTCTTCGACAAATCCTGCGGCGTCGGATAGTCGAACGGCTCCTTCGGGGCAGGAGGATCTTTGGCCGCCTTCTGCCCGCCTGGCTTCGGCATCTCGTTCACGAGCTCGACGCTCACTATGCCCTTCTTGATCGAAAGATCCCATCCCCGGTTATGCTGCGTCGAATCCATCTTTGAGAGGATGGCGCCGGAACCGCCGTCCACGGGATAGTTCGGCGCCGAACGGAGCATGAACCAGCCGCCCGCTGAAAATGCCTGCGTCGCCTCGTAGTCTCCCGTCTGGTCCAGGAGCACCCGTGTGCTCGACTGCATGCGAAAGTCCGGCCAAAGCCACGTCGTCTCTCCCCACTCCGGCTTGGCTACCGTTGCGTGGAACACAGCCGGATGCGCGTTGGGCGCGCTGTTTTTCAGTTCGTCTCCGCTGCCTTCATCCAGACGCAGCCGGAGCACAAGCTTATCGGTCGACACAGACTGCGGAAGGTTCTGCCGCGACGCAAGCCAGCTTTGAACCAGCTCGCGCTCGCGCATCCGCATGTCATTCAGCTTTGCCGTCAGTTCCGATCGTTTCGCCAGCACGCCATCGTACGCGTTCCGATTTGATGCGGTGGGAATGCGCACCACCGGCGCCCACACCGGCCGGTCATCATTGAACGGCTTCTCGTCGATGTTGTTGAAGAACGCGCTCAAGGAATAGAAATCCTTTTGCGTCGTCGGATCAAACTTGTGGTCGTGGCACACCGCGCACCCCACCGTCAGGCCCAGGAACGTTGCTCCATACGCCTCGGTGCGCTCGCGCGCAATGTTCACCCGCAGTTCTTCCGGAATCGTCCCGCCCTCGTTGCTGCTCAACCCCAGACGCACATAACCGCTGGCAATCAGAGGATCCAGGTTGCGTGCAGGCATCAAATCGCCCGCGATCTGTTCCACAGCAAACTGATCGAACCGCTTGTTGCTGTTGAACGCGCGAATCACATAATCGCGATAGGGCCAGATGTCCTTGCTGTTGTCGAAGTGCAGCCCATACGTATCCGCGTAGCGCGCGTAGTCAAGCCAGTAACGCGCACGATGTTCTCCGAATGTAGGCCTTGCTAGTAGACCGTCAACAAGATGCTCGTACGCATCGGGCGAAGAATCGCGCACAAACTTGTCCACCTCGGCCGGAGTCGGCAACAATCCCGTCAAATCGAGCGTGACCCGGCGAATCTGCGTCCGCGTCTCGGCCTCGGCGGAAGGCTGCAACCCTTCCTTCTGCAGCTTTGCGAGAATGAAGCGATCGATCGGCGTCTTCGCCCAGCCGGCATCCTTTGTCACCGCCGGCAACTCGGGCCGCGTCGGCGCTTCAAATGCCCAGTGAGGCCGGTACTCGGCCCCCTCTTTCACCCACTCCCTGAGGATTGCGATCTCCTCGGGCTTCATCGGCTTCGCTTCGCCCTG
Source organism: uncultured Acidobacteriota bacterium (assembly GCA_963846375.1). Taxonomy (GTDB): domain Bacteria; phylum Acidobacteriota; class Terriglobia; order Terriglobales; family Acidobacteriaceae; genus Telmatobacter. The sequence continues at coordinate 284,729 of CAWJVV010000018.1, read as the reverse complement.
GGCCGTCTGCGGCATCAGGTGATGCGGATCCTTCGATTCGATCCGCTTGATCAGCTCGCTCTGTTCCGGATGGCCGGGCACAATCGCGTCCGGATGGCCGGGCCGCTTTTTCATTGCCCACTCGGCAAGATCAAGACGCAGCCCCGCTTTGCGCATCTCCGGGTCCGGGCCGTGGCAGGCGAAACAGCGGCTGGCAAGAATCGGCTGCACGTCCTGATTGAAGTCGACATGACGCGCGATGCTCGCGTGCTGCTTCGCCCGGCAGCCCGATCCCACCAGGACCACATTGGCCGCAAGGCCCGCAAGAATCGTAGATGTCAGGCAGGCGAACCGGACTGGCCGCCAACGGCTTGCCGGTTTGGAATGATGGGTCGGCAATTTTGAGGCGCCTCTCAAATGAGCTTCGACAGCGAATTAACCCGCCGCAAAGCCAATCCGAGTTTTTCAAGCATCAACGGGACTTAGGCCGCGCTCGATTTAGCAGGGAAGCCGGCGCCAGTCCGATGGCAAGAAGTTTGGCACTTGCCAAGGACACTTGTCCATAGCCCGGCAATTTGACCCGGACGTCTTGTCCTACTCCGTGGAGTGGCGAACCGGCCGGCTGGGCAACCGCGGCGGGCCAACCGGGGGCTCACTCGATTCCCGGCGGCGCTTGGACTTGCGCCGCTTCTTCTCCGGCTCTTCAATGACGGCCCGCATCCAGTAGTTGCCGTCTCCGTCTACCTCGATCCCATGCACCTCGCGCTCGAATCCGGGGAACTGCTTGCCGAACTGCTCCATCGCCAAAATAAGCTGGATCACCGGCGATTCCGACGATCCAAGACGCTCTCCCGGCATCGACATCGGAATCCCCGGCGGATACGGAACCAGCATTACGGCTGCTATGCGACCCGCCATTTCTTTGAAGCGGATCCGATCCGTCTCGTGACGGACCAGCTTCTGATACGTCTGCGCGGGCGTCAGCACCGGGTCGAAGTCTTCATCGCAGGCCGCGTTCACCAGCCCCGCCAGGTCGAGATCGATCATCGCCTTGTGCATCTCGTCGGACAGCTCTTTGAGCGTGAGATTGCGATACCGTCCCGGGAAGCGCTGTACCAGTTCCGGCAGAGCTTCCTCCACCGTCGCATCGGAGTCATAAAGCCGCTTGAACTCGAACAGGTTCTCAAGCAAGCTTCCCCATTTGCCCTTCGATGTCCCAACAGAGAAGAGCACCAGCACCGTGTAGTCGCCGGTGCGCGCAATCTCAACCCGCCGCGAATCGAGAAATTCCGTCAATATCGCCGCCGGAATGCCCCATTTGCCGATCACCCCCTGCGCGTTCACGCCGGGCGTCAAAATCGTCACCTTGGTGGGATCGAGCATGCAGTAATCGTCGGGCGAGTCTTCGTCCTGGTACCCATGCCATTCATCGCCACGTTTGAGGGTCCAGCAACCGGGCTCGGAGGCCAGCAACTCATCCTCCGCATCTTCGAACAGAATCGACTCACCGGTTGCCGGATCCGTAACACGCTCCGGCTGATATACGCCGAAGAACCAGGCCTCGCCGTTCTCTGACGCCCTGCGCAGCCGGTGCGCAATGGAACTCATCGCCTGGCGAAAGCTGATGGCGTCAGCCAATGTCTCATCCATCAGCGTGGGCCCCGCAGGCTCGTCCATCATCGCCGCTGCCACGTCGAGCGAAGCAATCAGCGGATAAAACGGCGAAGTCGTGCCGTGCATCATGAAGGCTTCGTTGAACTGGTCGAAATCCATAGGCGCGCGATCAGACAGCTTCACATGGATCATCGATCCCATCGAGAACGCCGCCAGCATCTTGTGAGTCGATTGCACGGAGAAGATGGCCGGCCGATCCTCCATGTCCTCCGGAACCCCCATGGCGTACCGGCTCTTGTAAAGTGGGTGAAACTTGGCGTACGCGTACCATGCCTCGTCAAAATGCACCCGCGGCACTGACCCCGCCAGTTGCTCCACCACCTGGTCCACGTTGTAGCAAAGGCCGTCGTACGTCGAGTTGGTCACCACAGCGTATGTGGGCTCCTGCGCCCTCGCCCCCGCTGCGAACGGGCTGCGCGCAATCAGCTTCTGCACCGACTTGGGCGAGAAGCGCTTCAGCGGCACCAGCCCGATCATCCCGTATCCATTGCGCGTCGGCTTGAAATACACGGGCCGCGCGCCCGTAACCGTCAGCGAGTGGCAGATCGATTTGTGGCAGTTGGCATCGGCCAGAACAATGTCGTCCTGCGCAATCACGCCGTGCCCGATGATCTGATTCGAAGTGCTGGAGCCGCCCAGCACATAAAATGTCCAGTCCGCGCCGAAGATGCGGGCTGCGTTCCGCTCCGAGTCCCCAGGAGGCCCAATGTGATCGAGCCACGAGCCAAGCGGCGCCGAAGAGATGCCAAGATCGGATCGCAGCAGGTTCTCTCCGAAAAATCGGTGAAACTCCTGCCCGACCGGATGCTTCAAAAACGCTACCCCGCCCATGTGGCCCGGCGCGTCCCACGAATACGCCGACTGGTCGTTGTACTTCAGCAGCTCCCGAAAATACGGCGGCAAAAGCTGTTCGTGGTAGCGCTCCACGGCCGTGTCCAGGCGGGACGCGATAAAGGCCGGCGTGTCCCCAAACAGGTGAATGTACTCATGCACCTGCTTCACCACTTCCAGCGGCAGCTCCGACACCAACGTGCGGTCCGCAATCAGGAAGATCGGCACCTTTTTGTTGCGATGACGCACACCGCGGATGATCTCCAGCGCCGCGCGCTCCTCAAACTGCGAATTCCCTTCCAGGTCCCAGTCCAGCAGGACCGCGGAATAACTGGGATCCGACGTCACAAGCGAAATTCCATCCTCTGGCGATGTGGTGCGCACCACCTCGTAGCCTTCGTCCCCGATGGCCTCGATCAGACGCTCCATCGCCCGGTCGGAGACCGACTCCGTCCGCCCCACCTCGCTGGCAATCAACAACACCCACCGCTTCTCGCTCATCTACCCCGTCAAATCCTTCTCGGCCCGCCCGCTAGGGCGGTCAGTCGCAAACAATCTATGGTATCGCGGATGGAAGACGCGCGGGTAAATCACTGTCTCCCGCAAGACGCGAATTGAGAAACCCCGTACAAACCCCGGTTGGCTCGCCGCCCGCTTTGCCATCACTGCCGTGTGTTTTCGATAATCAAACCATCAAGGCCAGACCCGCAGGGCATCGGCTGGAGAATTTCGCATGCATGTTTTGGTGGTCGAAGACGAAGTGCGGCTGGCGCAGAACCTTGCCAAAGCGCTCTCGAAAAACGCAGGATTCGTGGTCGATGTCGCCGCCGACGGCAATGACGGCCTCCACCTGGCTTCCTCCGGCTCCTTCGACGCCATCATCCTCGATCTCATGTTGCCCGGTATCTCGGGAAACGATCTCCTCGCCCGTCTCCGCGCCGGCGGAAACAAAACACCCGTCCTCGTCCTGACAGCCAAAGAGGACAAGGCCTCCATCATCGGCCTCCTCGATAACGGCGCCGACGACTACCTGGCCAAGCCGTTTGACCTCGGAGAACTCCTTGCCCGCGTCAAAGCTCTCATCCGCCGCAGCAAGGGCCAGGCCAGTGCCTCCATCACTCTCGCTGACCTGGTGCTCAACATCAACACGCGCTCCGCCTCTCGCGCTGGCATCCAGGTTGAGCTCACGCCCATGGAATATCGCACTCTCGAGTACCTGATGATGCACCAGGGCGTAGTCGTGTCGAAGGAACAACTCCTCGAGCATTTGTACGACTACAACTGGGAAAAATTCAGCAACGTCATCGAGGTCTACATCTCCGCCATTCGCCGAAAAATCGACGTCAATGCCTCCGAACGGCTCATTCATACCCTGCGCGGACACGGCTACGTCCTGCGCAGGAGCAACGACCCGCGGAGTAACCTGTCATGACTCGCTCCATTCGCGCGCGCGTCCTGTTCCTCGTGCTGGCGGCACAGCTCCTGGCGGCCGCCGCAGCCGTTGCCCTCACCATCGGCTACGTCCACCGTGCCCTCTGGTCGAGCTTCGACTCCGACATTCAATCGCGCATGATCGGCGTATTAGCGCTTGTCGACGAATCACCAACCGTCCTCGGAGGCGCCATCTTTGACACCGATCAGGCCAGCTTCCCCACCGGCGACCTTTTCTACGTCGAGGACACCCACGGAAACCCCGTAGCCGGCTCACCGTCCTGGATCACGAGCCGCGATCACACCAGGCTCGGCGCGATGAAGTTCTGGAAGTTTAAGCAAGCCTCTGCCAACTATCGCGGCAAAGCCATGCTCGGCGCTGCCATCCTCGACCAGGAAAATCACCAGATCCCGCCCATTCGTGTGAATATCTACTACGCCATGCCGGCCGACCGCACGCTGGCTCAGATCGCAAATGCCACCAGAATCATCGTCCTCGTCGCGCTCATCTCCCTGCTCTTCTCCGCCGGTGCAACCTGGCTGGCCGTCGGACGCGGCATGCGGCCGCTGATCGAATTCGCTGCCCGCGCTGACCGCATCCAGGCCGACGGCTCAAGGTTCGAGCAGCCCATCGGCCAGGTTCAAAGCTCCGAGTTACTCCCCCTGGCGCGCGCCCTCCATCGCCTTGTCGATCGCATCCAGGCCGCATTCCAGCGCGAACGCCGCTTCCTCAGCGACGCGGCGCATGAGCTCAAAACCGCCGTCGCCATCCAGAAATCCACCCTCCAGCTCCTTGAGCAGGGCAGGCTCGGCGAACAGGAATACCGCGACGGCATCGCCCGCGCGCTCGAAGACACCGCGCGCACCGAACGCCTCGTCGCCGACATGCTTCTCCTCTCTTCCATCGAGCAGGCCGAACGCCTCGAAGACTCCAACACCCAGCCGAGCACCCCCCTCAACGACACCCTCCACTCCGCCATTGACCGGCTCGCGTCTATCGCCAAAATGAAATCGGTTTCCATCAGGTTTCGGCCGCCACAGAATATCCGCATCACCGCCCGCGAATCGGAGCTCGCCCAACTCTGGGTCAATCTCCTTGAGAACGCCATCCAGCACTCCCCCGGCGGTTCCACTGTCGTCATCGCCGCCGATATGAACGGCGGAAACATGTGCCGGATCCGCATCCAGGACTTCGGCTCGGGGATTGCAGCCGAAGACATCCCGCACGTCTTCGAGCGCTTCTACCGTTCCGACCATTCGCGCTCGCGCTTGACCGGCGGCTTCGGGCTCGGCCTCTCCATCGCCAAGGCCGTTGTCGAAAAGAACCATGGCACCATCGCCATTCACAGCGCCCCCGGCGCAGGAACAAAAGTCGACGTGTGCCTTCCCGCAACTCTGCCGAATCGCTGAGCCAGACGCCGCCATGATGTAATGTTTTTGAGCCGGGAAACACTTCAAACCGCCATCCGAAGGAAGCCACAATGCATTGGGACAACAGCGTCGTTAGCCAACTCAGGTGGTCTCAAAAGATCGACAATCTTGAAGCCAAGCAGCGCGTCGGAGCCATGCTGGCCGCCAAGGTTAAGGATGGCGACGTCATCGGCTTCGGTTCTGGCTCAACGTCGTTCATCGCGATCCAGGCCATCGCCGCCATGCTCAAAGAGCGCCAGATCTCCTGCACCGCGGTACCCACCTCCCAGGAGGTCTCCTTCGCCTGCACCGCGCTCGGCATTCCTACCCTCTCCATCGTCGATGCCAGGCCGCTGTGGGCCTTCGACGGCGCCGATGAGGTCGACCCCCAACACAATCTCATCAAGGGCCGCGGCGGAGCCATGTTCCGCGAAAAGCTGAACATCGACAGCGCAACCACCAGCTACATCCTCGTCGACCCGTCGAAGCTGGTAAAGCGCCTTGGCGAGCGGTTCCCCATTCCCGTCGAGGTCGCGCCCACCGCCCTCAGCTTCGTCTCCGACAGGCTGCACAAGCTGGGCGCCATCAATCTTGAGCTTCGCCTCGGCACCGGCAAAGACGGCCCGGTCATCACCGAAAGCGGCAACATGATCATCGACGCCCGCTTCGACACCATCGAGCCGCACTTCGAGGCCGCCATCAAAGGCATCTGCGGCGTCATCGAGTCCGGCCTCTTCCAGGGCCGCGAGCTCGAAATCCTCGTCGCCGAATAACACCCCGTCTTCGAGCACCGTAAAGAAATTTCACCGCCTGCTACTATGAACAGGAGGTGCGGGTTTGGGGCGCGCCGGAAGCCACTTCTACCCAGGAATGCAGCCGGCGATGTTTTTTGCGCCCAGTTCGGCCTCTGTCACAAACTTCCTCGCTCCCCTCAATTCACGGCCGCGGTCCCTCCTTGCTGTGCTCACGTTTGCGGCCATCACCCTCCTCGTCGTGATCCCGCAGACAGCCCTCGCACAAGAACCAGCCCCACAGTTCGACGACGTCGCAGCCCGCGCCGCAGCCGCTCGCGATCAGGGCAACATCTCCGCAGCCATTGACCTCTACAACAAGGCCGAACAGCTCAAGCCCGACTGGCTCGAGGGGCTGTTCTACCTGGGCCTGCTGCAATATCAGCAAAACCAATACCCGCAGGCCATCGAGGCATTCAATCGCCTGCTTCAGCTTCAGCCCACCGCCTCGCCGGCAATGGCCCTTCGCGGTTTGTGCGAATATGAAACCGCCGCCTACGACGACTCCCTGCGCGACCTGGAAACGGCCACGGCCCACGGCGCCGCCAACCAGCCCCGTAACGCCCAGATCATCCGCTTCCATCTGGCCCAGCTACTTGCCCACGCCGGACGCTTTCAAGATGCCCTGGAGCAATACAAATTCTTCGCCTCAAAGCACGTCGACGCTCCCGATCTTCTCCTCGGCATCGGCCTCGCTGGCCTGCGCGTCACCACGCTGCCCAAGGAAATCGCTCCCCAGGATCGCACCATCTTCGAAGCCGCAGGCGAAGCCGGATACGCGCTGCTGGCAGAAGAAAGCGAACGCGGCGACACTCTCTTCAAGCAGCTCTTCATCCGCTTTCCCACCGCGCCGAATCTCCATCTCTTTTATGGTTTTCTACTGTTCCCGCACGATCCCACTCTCGCCGTCGACGAATTTCACAGCGAACTCACCCTCGATCCCGGCAACGAAACCGCGCACGCCATGCTGGCCTTTACGCTCATGATCGCCGGCCGCTACACCGAAGCGCTTCCCGAAGCGGAACACGCCTACTCCGTTGCCCCCGATATGGAGATGGCCCGCCTGGCGCTCGGCCGCTCGCTCGCGGAAACCGGCGACGTAAAGCGCGGTGCCGACCTGCTCAACCAGGTCCTCGAGAAGGATCCCAACAATCTCGAAGCCCACCTCGGCCTTGTCTCCATCTACTCCCGCAGCGGCAGAAGGGAGGACGCAGACCGTGAACGTGCGGTATGCCTCAAACTCCCCAAGTAGCCGGTTCTCCACCACGTGCTGGGTGCCCCTGGTCTCGATTCTGAGATCAGGGATAGCCATGACCCTGACCTTGGCATCCGCGTCCGCCGTTCACGCCGCCCCTCAGGGCCCCAAGGCTGCAGCCGCGCCCCCCACCTGCGCCACCTGTCACGTAGGCGTGGCCACTCACTACGCCACCGCGCCCATGCGTCACGCCATGGAGCCTCAAGGCGCGAATCCTCAGCTCACCGCCCATCCCAACCTCACCGCGCAACTCGGCAAGTACTCCTATAGCGTCCAGACCAAAGACGGCCAGAGCACCTACATGGTCACCAACGGCGCGGAAACCATCACCCTCCCCATTCGCTGGATCTTCGGCCAGCACTCCCAAACCTGGGTCCTCGAGAAGGACGGCCACCTTTACGAGAGCTTGATGACCTACTTCCCGCGTGATAACACGCTCTCAATAACGCCCGGCGATCAGCAGATCACGCCCACCACTCTTACTGAAGCAATGGGCCGCGAACTGTCGATCTGGGAGAGCCGCAGCTGCTTCAACTGCCACGCCACCGGCGTCGTTACCGGGGAAAAGATCGTGCTCGAAAAGCTCACTCCCGGCCTCGACTGCGAGCGTTGCCACGTCGGCGCGCAGCAGCACATGGCCGATGCCGCGCAGGACAACTTCAAGACCCTTCCCAAAACGCTCCGCCGCATGGACTCCGAAGAAATCTCCAACTTCTGCGGCCAGTGCCATCGCACCTGGGACACGGTGGTTCGCAATCACTGGAAGGGCCCTGCCTTCGTCCGCTTCCAGCCTTATCGCCTGGGCAATAGTAAATGCTTCATCGGCAACGACAAGCGCATCAGCTGTCTGGCCTGTCACGACCCGCACCAGCCCGTCAATCACGACCAGGCGTACTACGACGCAAAGTGTCTCGCGTGCCACGGCGCGCCCCACGCCCAAGCCAAGGCGTCCTCCGAACCTGCCCAGCCCATGTGCAAAGCTTGTCCCGTGGCCAAGTCCAACTGCGTCAGTTGCCACATGCCCAAAATCGAGCTCCCCGGCGGACACGCGCAATTCACCGACCACCAGATCCGCATCGCCCGCCCCGGCGACCCGTACCCCGACTGAAGCTACGCTTTGCCCGTGCTGTTGGCGAACCCCCGGGTGCCCCGGCTTTGCCCAGGAAACGAGCGTTGCCCAAGAATTCGCTCCGCCTGTTTACCACGTAGTTCAGGTAGTTGACGAGTCGGCCGCCTCACCGACAGAATCGCCAAATCCGGCACGCATCCGCTTTATCCCTACACCGTGTCTTCCTGAACGCAGCGAAGGATCCGTGGTCGGCTTTGGCAGGTCCGAATCGCATTCCGAGTTGGCAACAATCCAACCAGAACCCAGGAATATGCCTAGTTCAATGACAGAGTCGCGATCGCAGTAGGGGCGTGCCTGGTGGATTGCCGCGCAGAGAGCGTTCCTGGCCGGATTCATTCCTGGCGCAGTGCGACAACGGGGTCAACTCGCGCGGATCGCCGGGCCGGGGCATAGCAGGCCAACAATCCTACGGCCACAAGAACCCCAAGGGCGCCTGCGGGGATTCGCAGGTCCGAGCGGCTATGCTGAATGCTTTGCGCCACTGGGTCCATGCTTGCTGCCATTACATGCATTGCCAGTACCGCCAGCGTGATGCCAATGCACGATCCTACCCCAATCAGCGTCGCACCTTCAGCCATGATCATTCGCAGAATATCTTTGGAGCGAGCTCCTAATGCGAGCCGGATGCCGATCTCGTGAACGCGGCTTGAAACCGAGTATGCTGTGACGCCCGCCAATCCAACGCTCGCCAGCACTAACCCGAAGGCTCCCATGAGCCCGTAGCTCCACAACCCAATCTTCACAATGAACATCAGTTGTTCAATGAAATCGGGCATTGTCCTTACATTGAAGGTTGTCAGTTTTGGATCGATCGCCGCGATTTGGTTGCCAATGATTAAAGCGGCATCTAGACCTGGAGCGGTCCGCGTTGCCAGGGTGATGCCCTGAAACGTTGGTCGGGCGTAGTCTTCCTCGGTCATAGGCAGGTAGACCGCGGGTCCCGGCTGCTCGACGGGAGTCTCCAGCACGTCGGTAGCGACGCCGACAACCTCGTAAGATTCGTCTTGCGTTGCCGTGCGGTAGTCAAAGGCCGATCCGCCCATCAACCCAAACTCCACCGAGTTTCCGCTGACGAGAGTAAGCCTGCGTCCGAGGGGGTCTTCGTCCTTCCATATGGTGCGCGCAAGAGACTGACTCACCACAATGGAGTGCGTACGCCGCTTCTCATCATCCTTCGCGAATTCGCGCCCGCGCACGATGCGGATTCCCATGGTCTGAAAATAGTCGTATCCGACGATGTACTTTGTGGCTTGATCAACCCGCCGCGAACCATCCTTATCCGTCGCGAAAGTGACCCTCCCGCTGGGCTGCATCGGGATCGCCTCTGTCCAGGTAGCAGAAACAATTCCCGGCAATGTCTTCACCTGGTGCAGGAGCTTTAGATAAAACTCTTTCGTCTGCGAAACACTGTACCCATCGCGAATGGGATCAACAGAGATGAGCTGAATGTTCCTGGGATCGAATCCGGTTGCACCCATCATCGTGCGTTCCATTCCGAAGACGATGTAACCGGTCACCAACAGCAGAGTGAGCGATCCTGCCATCTGGGAAACGACCAGCAGGTTTCGGGCACCGAAAGCCCGGCGCCTTCCCATCTGAAGATTGCCGCCTTCTTTCAACGCGGGCACCAGTTCCGCGCGGGTCGCCTGCATCGCGGGCAGCAAGCCAATCGCAATGCCAGTCAGGGCCGTAAGCCCCATTGTGAAAACGAGCACGCGCCAATCCACTTCCACGTTGAAGCGGACCGGCATGGCATGTGGAAGGCGCAGCCCCGAAAGCAGGTGCATGAGCCAACATGTGAGCGCCAATCCAAGCGCTCCGGCGCCGCACGCGATCAGCAGGCTCTCCATGATCAGCTGGCGGATAAGGCGAGCGCGGGTTGCACCCATTGCCAGCTGCACGGCAACTTCGCGGCGCCGATCCAAAGCACGGGCGAGAAGCATGTTCACGACATTCGAGCAGGCGACGAGCAGAAGGAGAGCAATCACCACCATCGGCAGAAAAGCAAATAGCTGGCGGTCTCGTGCGCGCAGCGGGATCAGCTTTCCGCCAAGAGCAACCCAGAGCATGTGTCCGCTCTCCGTTGCCGGATGACCACTATCACGAAGCATCTGCCGCAGCACCGTGTCTAACGCGGCCTCGATTTGCGAAGGGGTTGCTCCCTGTTTCCGCCTGGCTATGAATTGGAACATCGCAAGTTGGGGGCGTTCCAACGCATCTTCCGCCAATTCCGGAGCTACGGGTGAGCCGGCGGAAACTGGAAGCCAGAGGTCGGCAACGAACATCATTGGCGAAGCGCCCTGAAATCCTTTTGGCGCTACACCCACGATCATGCAGAGTGTCCCGTTAATGTGGATTGCCTTGCCGATAACCTCCGGATCAGAGGCGAGATTGTTTTTCCAAAAGCGATCGCTGACGACGATTGGCGGGGTCTGTCGTGCAACTTCATCGCGCGCATCCAGAAGGCGTCCGAGCCCACCCGTGACTCCCAGCGTCGAGAAATAACCAGGCGTAACAATGTGCCCCCAGATTCGCTCAGTATGTCCATTGAAGTTGACGCCGAACGGCACCGGGGCGACATAAGCCGAGGTCGAAGAAAATAACTCGCTGTGGTCGCGGAAGCGTCTGTATGCGGGATACGCGATGGGCTGTTGAAGGGTAACCAACTCATCAGCCCTTGTCACGCCAGGCACATCGCGCAAGATGGTCCCGTTCAATTCGCTGAAGAAAGCAGAGCCGGCACAGATAGCCAGGCTCATCGATACCACTGCGACGAAGGTGAATGCAGGCCTTCGGATCAGCAGTCGTACCTCATAGCGTAAATCCCATAGGCATTCCCGCAGATGCGCCATTGCGACTCGGGCTGCGAGATCTGAGACCTTTCCCATCTTCGACCCTCACGATCTGTCCAGAGCCTCTTTTTCTTTGAACTCGATTGTACCTAGATGCCGGGTCTGAACTTTCGGAGTTCCGGGAGAATTAATGCGTACTCGCACCTTTGCTTAAATTTCGCAGAGTCGGGAAGCGAGGATTGGCGAAAGGAGGGAGGGAGGACCGCTGCCCAAAAACTCCCGCTGTCGCCCAAAAAGTCCGCTAAAGACCTAGCTTTTAGGCAAAGCCCGGGCGCCCCACCTTCGCGGCGTTTTGCCTTTGCCTCCAGGGTGGGCTCGCTTCCCTTGTGCGTTATCCCCTCCACGGTCCCCTGGCTTTTGCGATCCACACCGAAAGGGTTCATACTGCCTGCACCGGCAGCTCGCTTCCCTGACAAACCCGCAGCGGCCGGGTTGAAAAGCAAGATGGCTCGCGCGGTGTCGTCTGCCGCACATTTCAGAGCCGTGAGTTTGGTCTCACTTCCAGCATTCGCGCCAGTATTGGATCGAATCGGAACGCGAGGCGTCTAAATTGAACGGACCGGCTGCCGGCTACCCGGCCCGGAGGAGGCCGCAATGCCCGCAGCTCACCCGCTTCCCCTTACTCTCGGGGAACTGCGTACCAGCCCCATCTTCCCTGAATCTCTGCTCCGCGCCCGCACCGTCAAGGACGAGATGCGGAGCAACCTGATCGCGCGCCTGCAGGCCCGCGAAACCATCTTTCCGGGAATCGTCGGCTATGAAGACACCGTCGTTCCGCAGATTGTGAATGCGGTCCTCTCGAGGCAGAACTTCATCCTGCTTGGCCTGCGCGGACAGGCAAAAAGCCGCATCCTGCGCGCTCTCACCGCCCTGCTCGACGAGCGCCTGCCCTACATCGCCGGGTGCGAGATTCGCGACAATCCCTACCACCCCATCTGCAAGCGCTGCCGCGACCTGATCGCCGAGCGCGGCGACGCCACGCCCATCGCCTGGCTGCCCGCGCACGATCGCTACGTGGAGAAGCTCGCCACGCCCGACGTCACCGTCGCCGACCTCATCGGCGACCTCGACCCCATCAAGGCGGCGCGCGGCGGCGCAGGATCTCTCCAGCGAGCTCACCATGCACTTACGGCCTGCTGCCCCGCGCCAACCGCGGCATCTTCGCCATCAACGAGCTGCCCGATCTCGCCGGCAAAATCCAGGTCGCGCTCTTCAACATCATGCAGGAAGGCGACGTTCAGATTAAGGGCTACCCGGTCCGCCTCGAACTCGATGTCGCGCTGGTCTTCAGCGCCAATCCCGAGGACTACACCGCGCGCGGCAAAATCGTCACCCCGCTCAAAGACCGCATTGGTTCCGAGATTCGCACCCACTATCCCGAGACGCTCGAAGAAGGCATCGCCATCACCGCGCAGGAAGCCTGGCAGCAGCGCGGCAACTCCGCCATCGAGATCCCGCAGTACGTCCGCGAAGTCGTCGAGCAGGTCGCCTTCACCGCGCGCGAAGACAAGAAGGTCGACAAGCGCAGCGGCGTCAGCCAGCGCCTGCCCATCTCCACCATGGAACTGGTCGTCTCCAACGCCGAACGGCGCGCGCTCACAGCACGGCGAAGCATTGGTCGCTGCCCCGCGTCAGCGACATCTACGCGGCGATGCCCGGCATCACCGGCAAGCTCGAGCTCGAATACGAAGGCGAGATGCGCGGCGCCGACACCGTCGTCCAGCGACCTCATCCGCACCGCCGTCGGCAAGATCTTCGATCGCTACTTTGCCGACGTCAACACCCAGCAGATCGAGCAGTGGTTCAATCTCGGCGGCACGGTCAAGCTCGACGACAACCAACCGGCGATGCCGCGCTGCTCGAGTTGAAAGAAATCCAGGGCCTCTTCGAGAAGCTCTCGCCGCTCGACGTCAACGCTCACCGACGCCGCCACGAAGGTCGTCGCCGCGGCGGAGTTTCTGCTCGAAGGCCTGGTCGCTCACCGCAAGCTCAGCCGCAACGAAGAGCGCGGCTTCGCCGCCGCAGGAAACCAGCACGCGCAAGCCCGACGAGAGAAAATGGAGATTGAGTACGAAGACTGGCAGCGCCGCGCGCCGAGGCGGCCGCCGCGGCAGGCCTGAACTAACCGATCTGCTCGCTGTCATTCAGTCTAGCTGAGGACTGCCCTATGAAGCGCGTTCGCTACACCAAATATAGCGGCGACCTGGCCTCCGAGATCGATCTCGAAGACCTGCTGCAGGCGCTGTCCGACTACCTGCTCGACTCCGGCTTCTACGATCCCTATTCGCGCTTTCAGGAGCTCGATCACGACATGGACGATCTGCGCGAAGCCCTGCGCCGCGTGCTCGAAGCGGGCGACCTCTTCGACGAAAGATGCAGCGAGAAACTCGACCAGCTGGCCGCAGACGGCGAAGCTCGACGAGCTGATCGACAAGCTCATCGAGCGCATGGAGCAGGAGAACTACATCTCCGCATCGCAGCCCTGAAGGAACCGTCGATCCCGCGCAGGCTCGGCGGCCAGATCGGCGACGTCCCGGACAACGTGCGCTTTGAAGTCACCGACAAGAGTCTCGACTTCCTCGGCTTCAAAACCCTGCGCGACCTGCTCGGCTCGCTGGGCAAAGTCAAGCTACGGCCGCCACGACACGCGCCACTTCGCCACGGGCATCGAGACCAGCGGCGCATCGCAGCGCTACGAGTTCGGCGACACGCTCAACCTCGACACCACCGCCACGCTCAGCTCCGCCATCGCGCGCGAAGGCATCGGCCTGCCGCTCAACATCGAGTACGACGACCTGCAGGTGCATCAGTGCGAGTACCAGAGCTCCTGCGCCACGGTCGTCATGCTCGACTGCTCGCACTCCATGATTCTGTATGGCGAAGACCGCTTCACGCCCGCCAAGCGCGTCGCCATGGCGCTCTCGCACCTCATCCGCACGCAGTATCCCGGCGACTCGCTCTCGCTGGTCCTCTTTCACGACTCCGCCGAAGAGCTGCCTGTCTCCCAGCTGGCGCGCGTCAAGGTCGGCCCGTAGCACACCAACACGCGCGAAGGCCTGCGCGTGGCGCAGCGCATGCTCGCCCGCCAGCGCAAAGACATGAAGCAGATCGTGATGATCACCGACGGCAAGCCCTCCGCGCTCACGCTGCCCGACGGCCGGATCTACAAGAACCCGTATCGGCCTCGATCCGCTGGTGGTGAGCGAGACGCTGGAAGAGGTGGCGCGCTGCAAGCGGTCCAACATCATGATCAACACCTTCATGCTGGCGTCGGACTATCGAGCTGATCCAGTTTGTGCACAAGGTGTCGGAGATGTGCCGCGGCAAGGCCTACTTCACCACGCCCGACACGCTGGGCGAATATCTGCTGATGGACTACATGCAGCGGAAGTCGCAGACGATTCACTGAAGCTGGATGCGCATTAAAAAAAAACGGATAAAACTTTTGCATTCAGACGGATGCATGCATGTTGGAACGCGAGTGTGATTTAAATCACCTGCAATCCATTGCAATTTGCAATATCAAGGATCGCTGGCAGGGATCGCTGGATAGGGACACAGCTCCTACCGGTTCCTCGGAACCTGTATGGAGTATGTGCTGGTTTCCCTGCTGACGCTTGTGTCCGCGGTCACGGGCGGTTGTGAGAAGGAGTGCTGGGCCGTCGGAGTGAGACTCAAGGCGTCGTCAATTGTCGATTCGTCGAAGGCTTGGGCTAACGGGGGCGAATGCGGGCGGGGTCTGGCGGGGGCTCGATCGATTGGGAGGTGCGGTTCGTTTATGCTGGGAGGCATGGCTCGTCGGCCCTTCCTGCTTTCTCTCGCAATCATTCTGATCATCTCCGTTGCGGCGGCACAAAAGCCGGGCGGCTCGCTTGAGTGGCGCGGTGAGCAGCCGGTGCGGGCGCAGCACGGCATGGTGGTGAGTGTGCACCATCTGGCCTCCGACGCGGGCCTGGAGATTCTGCGCGCGGGCGGCAATGCTGTCGACGCAGCCGTCGCCACCGGCTTCGCGCTCGCCGTCGTCCATCCCGTGGCCGGCAATCTCGGCGGCGGCGGATTTCTGCTGCTGCGCACCCACGATGGCCGGACGACTTTCATTGACTACCGCGAGAAGGCGCCGCTGGCCGCTACCGAAACCATGTACCAGGACCAGCGAGGCAAGCTGATTCCCGACGCCAGCATCACCGGCTACAAGGCCATCGCGACGCCCGGGTCCGTCGCCGGCCTCACTTATGCCGAGAAGAAATACGGCAAGCTCGGCCTGGCGCGCGTCATGGCTCCCGCAATCAAACTGGCCAGCGACGGCTTTCGAGCTCACCGCCGAAGAAGCCGGCGAACTGCACGACTCCGACCTCGCCCGCTTTGCCGCGTCCAGGCACATCTTCCAGCGCGACGGAAATTACTACAAGGCAGGCGACATCTTCCGCCAGCCCGAGTTGGCCCGCACGCTTGAGCGCATCGCCGCCGATCCCGGCGATCTCTACCACGGCAAAATGGCGCAGGAGCTCGTCGACGATCTCAACAAAGGCGGCGCGCTGCTCACCCTCGACGACCTCGCGCAATACAACGTGGTCGAGCGCCATCCCGTGATCGGCACCTTCCACGACGCCGGTGTGCACGGCTCCGGTGGGCCGACGCTCGTCGGGCACGACTACACCATCATCAGCGCGCCTCCGCCGTCGTCAGGCGGCGTGGTGCTGCTCAGCGCGCTCAACATTCTCGAAAGCTATAACCTGGCCAAGCTCGGCGACCGCTCGACCCAGTCATCCATCTGATGACCGAAGCCTACCGCCGCGCCTACATGGACCGCTCCGACTACCTGGGCGATCCCGACTATAACCACATTCCGGTTGCCGAGCTCACCGGCAAGAAGTATGCGGCTGCCTGGCGCAGCGAGCATCTCCACAACAAAAGCCACGCCCAGCAACGCGCTCCATCGGCCCGCCGGCTTTGTTCCGCCGGCGCCCACATCGCAGGCCAGCGGCGCGAATCGCCCGACACCACGCACTACTCCGTCGTCGACAACGGATGGCAACGCCGTCTCCGTGACCACCACGCTCAACAACGGCTTCGGCTCCCACGTAACTTCACCGCTCACTCGGCTTCCTGCTCAACGACGAGATGGACGACTTTGCCGCGAAGGCGGGCGAGCCCAACATGTTCGGCCTCGTTCAAGGCCCGGCCAACGCCATTGCGCCGGGCAAGCGTCCGCTCAGCTCCATGACGCCCACGATTGTTCTGGAAGACGGCAAGCTGCGCTATGTGCTGGGCTCGCCGGGCGGCGGGCGCATCATCACCACCGTGGCCAACATCTTTCTCTCCGCGGCCGAGGGCGGCCTCAACATTCAGGAGGCCGTGGACGCGCCGCGCTTCCATCACCAGTACCTGCCCGACAAGCTGTATCTCGAGCCCGGCATCTCTGCGCAAACCCAGGACGCCCTCACGGCCGAAGGCTATTCGTTGTCGGTGAGGGGCCACTGGTCGGATGGCGAGTGCATCGCCATCGATCCCAAGACCGGCGAACTGGAGGGCGGGCAGGATCATCGCAGCCATTACGGCAAGGCCGCCGGATATTGAGTACCTCGCATGAGGTCACCGAAGCTTCTGCGCTTACCCGTTTTCGCTTGATGATCGATCCCAACCTCTGCTAAAACGTTTTCGCAACCCATCTGCGCATCTTCAAGTGTGCTAGCAGTCTGCAGGAGTCGCTCATGAAAAGCATTACGCGCCGTTTCTTTGGCAAGACCGTTGCCGCATCGACTGCCGCCGCTCTCTCTGGAATTTCGCTACCCAGGCTCGCATTCGGCGCCCAGCCTGAAGGAGACCATCGCTTCCGCTATCCCAAGGGGTTTCTATGGGGATGCGCCACGGCCGCCTACCAGGTGGAAGGCGGCGCGAAGGATGGAGGCCGCGGCCCGTCGGTGTGGGACACGTTTTCGCACACGGCCGGCAAGACCCACAACGGCGACACCGGCGATGTGGCCGACGACAGCTATCACCTGTACAAGGAGGACGTGCGGCTGCTGAAGAACATGGGCGTGCAGGGCCATCGCATGTCCATCTCGTGGTCGCGCATCTTTCCTGAAGGCAAAGGGACTCCGAACCAGGCCGGCCTGGATTACTACTACCGCGTGATCGACGAGCTACTCACCAACCAGATCACGCCGTACGTGACGCTGTTCCACTGGGACCTGCCCGAGGCGCTACCCGGCGGCTGGCAGAATCGCGATACGGCCAAGGCCTATGCGGATTACGCTGGCTTCTTCACGAAGAAGCTGGGTGATCGGGTAAAGCACTGGATGACGACCAACGAATTCGTCTGCTTCACCGATCTGGGATACCAGGTGGGCCAGTTTGCTCCGGGGATGCGCCTCGGCCCCGCCGAGGTAAACCAGGTTCGGCATCATGGGATCCTGGCGCACGGCTGGGGCGTGCAGGCCATCCGCGCCAACACGCCCTCAGGAACGCAGGTAGGTCTTGCCGAAAACGCCCTGGTCTTTGTGCCGGTGATGGAGACCCACGAGCACATTGAAGCAGCGCGCAAGGCCGCCCGCGGGGAAAATGGCATGTTCCTGACGGCGGTGATGGAAGGGAAGTACCCCGACAGCTACCTGAAGCGCGAAGGGGCCAATGCACCGAAGGTGCAACCGGGCGACATGCAAGCCATTGGCAGCAAGCTCGACTTTGTTGGATTGAACGTCTACGATCCCCATTTTGCGCGTGCCGACGACTCGCCGCAGGGATACGCGGTTCTGCCCATGCCCAACTCGTACCCGCACATGGCTTCGCCGTGGCTCAACATGGGGCCGGAGGGCATCTACTGGGCCGTGCGCAACGTGGTGGACCTGTGGAAGGTTCCGGCCATCTACATTACCGAGAATGGCACTTCGAGTGACGATGTGCTGACGGCCGCGGGGCGGGTTGATGATGTGGATCGGGTGATGTTCCTGCGGAACTATCTCACGCAGTTGCATCGGGCGGTTGCGGAGGGGTATCCGGTGAAGGGCTACTTTTTGTGGAGCCTGCTGGACAACTTTGAATGGGCCGATGGGTACTCGAAGCGGTTTGGATTGCACTACGTCGATTTCAAGACGCAGAAGCGGACGCCCAAGCTGAGCGCGGAGTGGTACAAGGAGGTCATCGCGCAGAACGCGGTGGTGTAGAGGGGCAACCTCCCGCCCTGGCATAACCCCGGGGAAGACATTTGACCCCAGCAGCCCTAAATTCGGCTTCCTGGGGTTCCCCGGGACGCGGACCCGAAAGCACCCGGGGCGGCATTTAGTCGGCGGCGTCTGCCTGACGTGGAGATGCCACAAGCCTAATGGAAAAGTGACGGAATTGCTTATGGATAACAACCCCCAGCATCAACAGCGAAACCGCAGCCATAACCACGACAGCGCTCACCGATAGCAAAAAGCGGCTTTCTCCCAGCCCCACCAATCTTTCGAGAAATCCGACAACGAGGACAGCACCAGCTCCGAAGAGAGAGTGTCGCCAGAAATAAGCCCACCAAATGGACACCGCACGCTTGAAGGTCAGTTCAAGGTACAGGGGCTCGACGGCGGCTGAAGGCGAAGCGAGGTCGCTCAAGGTCATCCTCCCGATTTATCGATCACCTAAATCTTCCAACATCCAGAAGAGGTTTGGCCACAGGCCTGGACACCCCACGGGCCTGGACATCCCACGGATAGTGGCCTTCATCCCCGTTGACCTAGGCCCCCTAAACCCGGTAAACTACCATAGTTTGGCGAGTCCTGCCTGTCGTCGTGGGGCCAAACGCTCGCTCTGTCAGTAATTTTGCCGGGCTTGAGCGTTACCGCGGCGCGGAAGTTTCCGCCCGAGTTTGATTTTGTGGAGCCGATCCGCAGCCGCGCGATCGATGCTCTGGAGGAATTATGTACGCAGTTCTACGCACCGGCGGAAAGCAGTATCGAGTCGCCCCGGGTGACCTTGTGAAGATTGAGTCGGTTCCCGCTTCCGAGAACAAGACCATCGAGTTCAGCGACGTGCTGGCCGTCTCCGGCAACGACGGCATGGTGAAGCCCGGCTCGGCCAAGATCACCGCGGAAGTGGTGGGCGAAGGCCGCGGCGACAAGATCCTGGTCTTCCACCTCAAGCGGAAGAAGCAGTACAAGAAGATGCAGGGACACCGGCAGAACTTTACCCAGGTGCGCATCAAGTCGATCGTGGCCGATGGCGTGACGTACTCGGCGTAGAGACAGCTGTCAGCTATTAGCTTTTAGCTATTAGCCTGGTCATGCGGGAACGATTCGTTTCAGTTGAAGCAATAGGGGCTAACAGCTAATAGCCAGCGGCTAATAGCTGCTCTCCCGAAGGAGATTCGGCAATGGCACATAAGAAGGGTGGAGGCAGCTCCACAAACGGACGCGATTCCAATGCACAGCGGCTGGGCGTGAAGGCCTTTGCAGGCGAGCTGGTCACGGGTGGAACCATCATCATCCGCCAGCGCGGCACGCGCATCAAGCCGGGCCTTAATGTGGGCATCGGCTCCGACGACACGCTCTTCGCCAAGGTGAGCGGACGCGTGGTGTTTACCGACCGCGGCAACCGCGGACGCTTTGCCTCCATCGAGCCCGCTGTGGCTGAATAAGCGCACCTGGCAGAGTTTTATCCATGAAGGGGCTGCGGTCATTCCGCGGCCCTTTTGCTTTTGCGCGCAGATCCTAAGACGAGGCGAGCCGCTGAGCGGTGATGGAGTAGCGAAAGGCATCGGGGTCGAGGCAGTCGAGGCGGCCATCGGCGGTCTCGGCCTGGGGATACATGAAGAACGGGAGCCGCCCGAAACGCGCGCCGGGCAACTGCACGTCGTTGGCAAAGTTGTAGGCGATCCAGTTCATCTCCCAGGAGCCGAAGAGACGCGTGCGCGCTGCGGCGACCTTCTCGTCGGTCAGAGGCAGATTGCCGGGCGGCTCCTCCAGCATGACCTTGCGCACATCCGCCGGATCGACGGGAACCCATCCGTAGTCGCGCACGTAGACCTCGGCGCGACAGTGCTGGGACTTGGTGATGGTTGAAGAGGAAGCGCCCAGGCTCTTGTAGCCCAGTTCGGACGGGGCGACGCGGATTCCGTAGGCATCGCGGGCGGGCAGGCCGGCGGCGCGCGCCAGGCCCACAAACAGGGCATTCAGGTCGGCGCACTTCCCACCGAGGTCGCCCGACTCCAGCATGTAGCGGATGTCGCCCCGGCCGCAACCCCGCGTCTTGGGTTTGCGATACGTGTTCACCACGATCCATTCGTAGATGGCGCGGGCTTTGTCCTTGTCGCTGTGCGCGCCGCGCGTAATTTCGAGCGCCTTGCGGTGGACGATGTCGTTGCTGTCGTTTGCGGCCAGCCAGGGCTTCAGGGATTCGACCGGTGCGTGAGGAGCGGCGCCGGCCCGAGCTATATCAACGGAACGGTTGCGCGTGGCAGCGCGGCTGACCACCGTCAGCGCCGGAGTGCGGCCGCCGGAGATCTCGCAGGAGGCGAATGCCAGGGCGCGTGCCTGGTCAATGACCGTGCGCGCGACACCGGCGGGGCAGTCGATCTGATTGCCGAGCGGCCGCTGAAACTCCGTGGCCACCGGCGATGGCAGGGGTATCCAGATGCGCGTGACGCCGGAGGGGTTCAGGATCTCGATGTGTGTCGTGATCTCAAACGACTGCCAGGCGGAGGGGGAGGGATCGGCTGCGCCGGCGCATGCCAGGCCGAGTTGTGCCGATGCGAGCGAAAGGCCGGCGGTGCGAAGGAATTCACGGCGATCCATCATGCATCCCTTGTAAACGAAGATTCGTCAGGCCCACACCCATCGAAAGGCGTACTGGCGCCGTCGCAATGTGAGATGTGGAAGCTCAGTTCCGCGTAACAGCAGAAGCCCGAACCAACGCATGCAGCTCAGGTCGAGCCCCCAAGCGTCGCATCGACAGGTTACTGAAAGTGCGCCGTAAAAGCGAACGGCCCGGAAGGTCCGGGCCGTTCGCTTTTTGCATGCTCCCCCGAGCAAGCCAACTTAACTCGCTTTGGATTCGGTCTCTTTCAGGTTGCGCGTCAGCACCTTCTCCACCACCTTCTCCACGTCGGTGAGGAAGAAGCTGTTGGCGGGCTGAGGCACGGCCACGTTGGCGCCCTTGTGTCCCAGCGCCGAGGCAATCTCGTTCCAGCGATAGATGGTGGAGTTCGCGGCCACCACGATGGGCCTGCGAACCGGCTCCGGCAGGGCTGCGTAGGCAATCCAGATTCCCAATGCCAACAGCACGACTGACTGGTAGACAACCTGCAGCGGCTCATTGAGGGTGGAGTTGAACTTGATGAGTGCGGAGCCGACGAAGTCGTTGGCGGCCAGCACTCCGAATCCCAGCGAAAGGCCGAATGAGATGTCGCGGACCGAAAGCTGCAGGGCGCTCATGGCCAGGCAGAGGAACGCCAGCAGGCAAAGCTCAATCAGGCTGCCGGAGCGCATCAGGCTGTAGGCGACGTCGCAGATCAACGTGGTTCCACGATGAGCGAACGACACCGTGGTCAGGCCCATGATGACTGAAACCACCGCTGCCCAGCGGAAGATCACGATGCCGAAACGCACCAGGCCGGAGAACGGCGACAGCGCCGAGCGGAAGACCTCGAGGCAGACAAAGAAGAGAAGGATGGCGCTGGCAATGTAGACG
Source organism: uncultured Acidobacteriota bacterium (assembly GCA_963846375.1). Lineage (GTDB taxonomy): Bacteria > Acidobacteriota > Terriglobia > Terriglobales > Acidobacteriaceae > Telmatobacter. The sequence continues at coordinate 262,715 of CAWJVV010000018.1, read as the reverse complement.
CCGTAGTTGCCGTAGAAGTAGGCGGGAAAGAACCAGTCGCCGCCGGGCCGGCTCTGAATGAACAGCGCTGCAATCAGGAGAGGCGTGCAGACCAGCCGCAGGCCCAGATAGATGCTCATGGCCGGGAAACGTTTCTGCAGCTTCTTGCTCCAGAACAGGAATGCAAGTGTAGCCCACAGAAGGAACTCCACTGAGCTCATGACAGCCATTGCAGGACTTAAGGGCATAGGGGACCTTCCGCCATTCCGAGAGTGACCTCAGGATAGCGCCGATTTACCCCTTGCTCAACGAGAAAAGTGCTTAGATGACTAGCACTTTCGTGTAATTACCACTGCCCCTTTACCGTAGGCTGGTTGGGCCGGTCGGCTGTGTGGGGCAAACATGCGGCCCACAAGGCGGAATCGGCAGGGCGGAAGCAGCGGACTGATGGCTCGGAAGCGCATGCGTGGCAGAGGACGAAATCGAAGCAGCTGCGGCACCGGCGACAACCACGGACAAAGCAAAAATCCTAACAGCGAGTTTCATGATGAGTAACCCCTCGGAAGGTTTGGGTTGACTTTGGAACTCCTCCCAAAGTCACTACGAATATTAGCGGAAAGGTTGCCTGTAAGCGCATCTATTTTCAATGTTTTTGCAACTTTTTTTATGTGTACCGTTACCGATGTAACTATTAACCACAGTAACCACAGTCTGGTGACCGACGTGGGATGCGCTTTCCAGGCCTGATTTACCCGTCCCCCGTGTTAAAATAAGCACAGGCAAATTCGTCCAAAAGCCCTCGATTTTTCAAGTGCTTAATCCCGGGTTGACCCGTTCCGCAAGCGCCCCATAAACGGGCAGGTTACCTTGGATGACCGGAACGAAAGCCGAATGGACCTCTATGGCGACTGAAAGCATCCCTATCCCCGAAGACCTGACCCCCAAAGACAGCTACACAAGCGAAAACATCAAGATCCTGGAAGGCCTTGAGGCGGTGCGTTTGCGTCCGGCCATGTACATCGGGTCGACCGGCGAGATGGGGTTGCACCACCTGGTCTACGAGGTGGTCGACAATTCCGTCGACGAGGCCCTGGCCGGCTACGCCAAAAAGATCGAAGTCACCATCCACGTCGACAACTCGATCACGGTTATCGACGACGGCCGCGGCATCCCGGTCGATCCCATGCCTGTGGGCAACGGGGAGATGATGCCGGCCGTCCAGGTCGTCCTGACCAAGCTGCATGCCGGCGGAAAGTTCGACTCCTCCACCTACAAGGTCTCCGGCGGCCTGCACGGTGTGGGGGTGAGTTGCGTTAACGCCCTCTCTCAGGAGTTCAACGTCGAGATCTGGCGGGATGGCCACACCTGGGAGATGGACTTCAGCTGCGGCCTTCCCACCAGCGAACTGCGCAAGGCCGGCACCAGCAAGAAGCGCGGCACCAAGATCCACTTCCTTCCCGATAAGAGCATCTTCGCCACCACCGAGTACAACTACGACACGCTGGCGCAGCGCCTGCGCGAGCTCGCCTTCCTCAACAAGGGACTGGAGATCTCGCTCACCGACGAACGCACCTCCGATCCCAAGTCCGGCGAGGCCAAGCGCTCCGATTTCAAGTACGCCGGCGGCATTGCCGAGTTCGTGAAGCACCTCAACCGCGGCAAGCAGGTCCTGCACGAAAAGCCGATCATGATGGAGGCCGCGCGGGACGGGGTTGAGATCGAGATTGCGCTGCAGTACAACGACAGCTACTCCGAGAGCGTGTTCAGCTTTGCCAACAACATCAACACGGTTGACGGCGGATCGCACCTGTCCGGCTTTCGCACCTCGCTTACCCGCACCATCAACGCCATCGGCCAGTCGCTGGGGTTATTCAAAGATCTGAAGGAGAACCTGAGCGGCGACGACGTGCGCGAAGGCCTGGTGGCCGTGGTCAGCGTCAAGCTGCCGCAGCCGCAGTTCGAGGGCCAGACCAAGGGCAAGCTCAATTCCGACATCGCCGGCACGGTTCAGGCGTTTGTGAATGAGCGCCTGGGCATGTTTCTGGAGCAGAACCCACCCATCGCCAAGCGCATTATCAACAAGGCCATTGAAGCGGCGCGCGCGCGCGAAGCCGCCCGCAAGGCCCGCGACCTGACCCGCCGCAAAGGCGCCATGGAAGGCGGCGGCCTGCCCGGCAAGCTGGCCGACTGCTCCGAGCGCAATCCCGACCGCTGCGAGCTGTACCTGGTGGAGGGCGAATCCGCAGGCGGCACCGCCAAGCAGGGCCGCGACCGGCGTTTCCAGGCCATCCTGCCCCTCAAAGGCAAGATTCTCAACGTGGAGAAGGCCCGCTACGACAAGATGCTGGGCCACGAAGAAATCCGCGCCATGATCACCGCGCTCGGCACGGGCATCGGCAAGGACGACTTCGACCCCGCCAAGCTGCGCTACGGCAAGATCATCCTGATGACCGACGCCGACGTCGACGGCTCGCACATCCGTACTTTGCTGCTCACCTTCTTCTTCCGCCACATGACGGAGCTCATCAAGCGCGACAACGTGTACATCGCCCAGCCGCCTCTCTACAAGATCAAGAAGGGCCGCTTCGAGCAGTACATCAAGGACGACCGCGAGTTCGTGAAGGTCATGGTGAAGCGCGCCTCCGAGGGCACGATCATCCGCCACGGCGAGAACGCGCAGAAGATCGAGGGCGCCGACCGCGTGCGATTCATGAGCACGCTGGGCGAGTACCTGCAGCTCATTGAGAAGGTTGACAAGCGCTTCCGCAACGAAAAGCTGGTCGAGCTGCTGGCGCGCGCCGAGCTCACCAAGCGCGACGAGTTCACCTCCAAGCACAATGGCGATCTGCCCGAGAAGATCGCTGCCGTCCAGGAGAAGTTAAAGGAACGCGCCGGCGAGTTCCAGATCAAGGTGCATGACCCGGTCCAGGACGAGGAGCACCACACCTGGTCGATCTGCTTCACCGATTCGCAAGGCGCCTCGCGCTGCGTTGACTGGGCGGTGGTGTCGAGCCCCGAGTTCCGGCAGATGATGTCGAAGTACGCGCAGATCAAGGAGTACCTGGAGCCGCCGTTCCTCATCGAGTTCCTGCCCAAAGGCGCGGCGTCGGCCGCCGAAGAACACGCTGAAGAAGAGGAGCCGGATGTGCAAGGCGCGCCCTCGCCCGGCAGCGTGGAGACCCGCGCGGAGAGCAAGAAGCCTTCCCGTATCCTCCGCGAGCCTGTGGAGAAGCAGACCGCACGCGAGCTGTTCTCCTACATCGTCGACCAGGGCAAGAAGGACTACCAGGTGCAGCGCTACAAGGGCCTGGGGGAAATGACATCGACGCAACTCTGGGAGACCACCATGGACCCCGAGCGCCGCACGCTGCTGTCGGTGAAGCTGGAAGACATAGCCGAAACTGAAACCATCTTCACCACCCTGATGGGCGAAGACGTGGAAGCGCGCCGGAAATTTATCGAAGACAACGCGCTTGACGTAAAGAACCTGGACATCTAAAAGTCTTGTGGGCGCGGGCGGGAATAGCGGGGAGCAGTGAGTTTCAACTGCTCCCTCGAGGACTTACGTTCGAGCACATGCCGACGGTGTCACCTTAATTCGCCGGCGGAGGAGCAGCGGTTTCGGTCTTCGGATTGCACAACTGTTCTTCAGTCTGGGGGTTGAGTTTTCCGGTACCACATAACGCGTTAGCTGTCTTCTGGGTGTTGCTGCCATCCCCCACCAAGTATGGAGTGAAGTCTCCTTGAGTTTCGTACTCATGACTAGTGCTGTCTGGATCCGGAAACCAAAAGGTGCACCGCACAGTATCATTCGGATGCTTCTTGCTGGGCCTGGCACATTCGGAGGCAAATAGGACCTTCGTGCCGGGCTGCACTGAGTCCAGGAACCACTTGTTGTGATACACCTGCGCCGGGTTGTAGCGACTGGAGGCCATTGCCGACAGGAAACTCATCCCTTTGTTGACTGGGGCCTCGACGCGGAAGTCACCTACTTCGGTATGAAGCAGATGAATGCCTTGTCCACCAGCACCCAATTTGCTGTCTGTCATTGTCTTAGCCAGTGTCACGTCACTCCCGGTTGCGACGCGCAAGTTCTGATCCAATGTGGCTAGTTGATATTCCGCCGCATGCTTGTAGGTTTTGCCGGCCCCTTGTCCATTCAGCCCGAGAGCGACGGCCAGCATAGGAATCAAGGCTCCGCAAAACAATTTCGGTGCTTTCATTTACTCCCTCGTTTTCTTATTTTTTGGGGGAGCGGCGTAAGCACCTTTTCGATATAGCCGTGCCTGGCGCCCTCTACTTAGCGCATCGTAGACAGGGACCGAGTGATTGGTCTGTGAGACGCAACACAGTCATTGGACTCATCTCGCGTACGTGAGAGATGAGGACAAAGCTATGGCAAACAGATAGGATTTTCCCTGGGGAATGTCTGCTTGGCATTCTCTGGGGTCCTCGTTTTTTCTGCCGTCCCCAAATTCCCCCATGGAAGGATCGGGCATATGAGCTCCTATCGAAAGCACCTCCCCCTCTACCTTGCCTTTGCAGCCGTTTTGGCTTTGGCCGGATGCCATAGCAACCAGAACCCCCAAACCAGCCAGAACCCGGCGCAAAGCCCTGACCAGTCCGCGTCGCAGCCAGCCGGCCAGCCGGCTACAGGCGCCCCCGCCGGAGCCACCCAGGCCAGCCAGCCGGCGCCTCCGCCTCCCCCGGCGGCCGTCAACCTGCCAGAAGGCACTGAGATCCGTATCCGGCTCGACCAGGACCTCAGCTCCAAGGACAGCCAGGCCGGCCAGAGCTTCTCCGCCACCGTGGCCGACGATGTGACCAAAAACGGCGAGGTCATCATTCCCAAGGGCGCGCGCGCCGACGGCACCGTGGTTGACGCCAAGCCGCTGGGCCGCTTCAAGGGTGGAGCCCTGCTGGCGGTCAAGCTCGATCGGGTGCACACGCGCTGGGGCTCCTATCCCGTCGAGACCGGCACCATCTCCAAGGCTGAGCAGGGCAAGGGCAAGCGCTCGGCTGGATTCATCGGCGGCGGCGCGGGCCTGGGCGCGCTGATCGGCGGCCTTGCCGGCGGCGGCAAGGGCGCGGCCATCGGCGCACTGGCCGGCGGCGGCGCCGGAACCGCAGGCACGGCATTCACCGGCAACAAGCAGATTGTGCTGCCGGCCGAGTCCGTGCTGACCTTCCGGCTCAACCGGTCCGTGCACATTGTCGAGCGCGGACGCGGCGACCGCGATGCCGACTCGGGCGGCGATCCGGCGTTGAAGACGCGCTAGTTCCCCGGGGCGCGGCGAGGGAACGCGGCCGCGCCCCGATACAATGAAACAGTGATGGAACTGGTGCAGATTGCGCCGGCGCGCAAAGCCCCCGCCCCCAAGCCGGAGTGGCTGAAAGCTCGCGCGCCCGTGGGCGAGAACTACCACGATTTGAAGCGGCTGGCCCGCTCCCTGGGCCTGCACACCGTGTGCGAAAGCGCGCAGTGCCCCAACATCGGGGAGTGCTGGCACCACAAGACCGCCACGTTCATGATGCTCGGCAACCTGTGCACGCGCCGCTGCGGATTCTGCGCCGTGCCGAAGGGCCGGCCCGAGCCCATCGACTTCGACGAGCCGCGGCGCGTGGCTGAAGCCGTCGCCACGCTCGGCCTGCAACACGCCGTCATCACCAGCGTCAATCGCGACGATGATCTGGTTGGCGGCGCCCGCGCCTTCGCCATGGTCATCGAGGAGATTCGCCGCCAGGCTCCCGGCTGCCGCGTCGAAGTGCTCATCCCCGACTTCCAGGGAAACCCTGAGGCTATCCGCATCGTCGTCGAAGCGCGGCCCGAGGTCCTTAACCACAACACCGAATCGGTGCCGCGGTTATATCGCGCCGTCCGCTCCGGCGCACGCTATGAACGAACCCTCGAGCTGCTGCGTTACGCCAAGGAACTCAACCCCGCCGGCATCACCAAATCCGGGGTGATGGTCGGCCTCGGCGAAGAGACTCGTGAGCTTCTCGAGGTCTTCCGCGATCTCGCCGCGGTGCAATGCGACATCCTCACCATCGGCCAGTATCTGCGCCCCTCGCGCGACCACCTGCCCATGGCGCGTTTGTATGCGCCGTCGGAGTTTCAGGATTTAAAGCGCGAAACGCTCAAGATGGGGTTTCGTCACGTCGAGAGCGGGCCGCTGGTGCGGTCGAGCTATCACGCGCATGAACAGGCGGCTTCGACCGGCCTCAACGACGTTGCGATGTAGTCGTGGCTCGCGCAGCCATTCTTTGAATCTGATTCAGCAACGCCTGCGGCGAAACCGGGCGCCCGAGAAACTGCCGAAGCAGCGTTGGCGTATCAAGTTCTTCGCCAAAGCGGAGCAGGTGCTCGCTGGTCCACGAATACCACTGCGGATTGCCGGTTTCAAACGGTCCCACGACTGCGCGGGTGCGCTCGCGAATATCGGCGGTGAGGACCGAACCGAGACCGTAGTTCACCATGTATCCCGGCATTTGCACTAGTTGTCCGCGGATGGCCCACCAGGAGATCTCCGGATGGCGAACAATGTGCAGATAGCGGCTGGTGATATCGGTCCATACTGCATTGGGATCGGCCGCGGGGCTGCGCAGCATGCGGCACTCGAACAAGGCCCAGGCCACATCGAGCATCACCGAAGAGAAGAGATCGCGCAGCGATGCCGCCTCGGGCGCAGCCTTTCCCAGGTACTTGCGCTGCCATGCGGGTTCGTAGGTATTCCATGAGGGAACGTCGGCGAATGCCTCGTCGAATAGTTCGGCCGTGACATCCATGAACGCCGGCCGCTCGTGAATCGCCATCTCGTATACGGCGTGGCCATTTTCATGAACAAGTTCGTTGAGCAACCCCAGTCCACCGGTCGCGTAGCTGGCGGAGATGTGCACCACCGACGGACGCCACTTGCCGTCCACTAACCGGCCCCGGGTAACGAAGTCGGTGTAAGCCACCGGCGACTTGCCCTGACGCGCATCAAGGTCGTAGAGCACGCCCATCTGCTGAAGATCTGCCCCGAGATCGCGATAGTAGCGCTGGTTTACGGCCGCAAAAGAATCTTTCCGGGTAACATCGCTCAGCAAGCGAGAGGCCTCTCCGCCGCGATAGAAGTAGTTCCATGGCTCGACCATGCTCCCGCCCTCGGCCCTACGCCAGGTGTCGAGAATCTGCAGCAGCCACTGCTCCACCTCCTGGGGCGATACGCCGATCGTTCTCGCCGCCGCATCGATTCTGGTGCCGTGTACCCGCGCTGCCGAGACGACCAATGGGAGCAGCCGGCGATACGGGCTCGTTGCATCGCGTCTTCCGTCAACCGCATTCCACAAAGGCTCCAGCGCATAAAAGAGCTTCTTGCGCCTATCCTCCTCGGGTATTTCTCCCAGCATGCCAAGGGCTGAAACGCGGGTAACACGCCGGCCCTCGAACTCAATGTTCTCGGCGGCCTCGGTAAAGCACGCATAGAGTGCGCCCTTGAGCGATTCCGTGGCGAGGTCTTCGCGCTGCGTGTCCTTGCAATTTTCAGACGGCGCGTTCTGATCGTTGAACTTCTCCGGAAAGTCTTCGCGCAGGTGACGGTTCATCACGTCGAGTGCGCGCGCATCGAGAGGGGAAAGACCCGAGACCGGTATCTTGCTCAGCGTCTGGGTGAGTTGCTCTCGCTTTTCACCGTAAATGCGCTCCCAGGCCACGCGGTCCTTTCCCTGGTAGGTAGCGAACAGACCGGAATCGATCGTTGAGAGGATGCCGTAGGCGTCAGCAAGATCAGCGTAGATTGTCTCCGCCTCGGGGACAGCCGCAGGGGTCGGCTTCCGGGGCAGCGGAACCGCGGTCAGGCAGATCACCACGGCAGAGAGGATTGACACCAGGCGATTCATTTGAGCGGCTATTTTAAGGGACGCAGCCGGCATTGCAAGTGCACGCCGCGAATCCCACGGTGCTCAATCCTGCGGAAGAAACTCCATCCTCTGTTTGAGCGGATACACACACCGTCTCAGCGTTCGCCGCACCCGTTCATTGCCGACTGGATCCTTGATTGCAATGCGAAGCGCGCGCGGTCCCACGTCGCTCCCCATGCTTGCGGCGTCACGGATGAAGACTCCTGCTTCCCGCGCCCGTTCGATCACCTGCTCGCTTGGTCGGCTGCGAATCCTGCGCGCGCCCTAGTCCCCCGCCGGCGAAGGCACCAGCGCCTCCACATGCATCGTGGGCGTCACCTTTGCCGCCACGCGCATGATCGTCAGCACGGTGATGTCGTCGTTCTGTCCGAACTCCTGCGCGCGCGTGGCCACCGACGCTGCCGGCTCTTTGGCCAGGGCCGCCGTGCGCTCAAAGCCCAGCAGTTCGCCGGCCTTGTTGCGCGCCTCCGGAACGCCGTCGGTCACCAGCGTCAGCCGCTCGCCTTCCTTCAGCTGAAAGGTGCCCTCGGGATAGCTCCCCACAACCAGCCCCAGGGGGAGGCCGGGGCTCACATCGATCTCGTTTCCGTTCAAGTACGGCGGCAGGTGTCCCGCATTGGCCACCGTCACCGCTCCATCCGGATCCACGCGCAGAACCATGCACGTGGTAAACCCTCCCTGGCTGCGCCCGATCATGCGGTCGTTCAGCACGCTCAGAATGGCGCCGGGGCTTTGCGTCGACGGCACCAGCGTGCGGATCGACCCCACCAGCAGGCTCACCGTCATGGCCGCGGGCGTGCCTTTACCGCTCACATCGCCAATCACCGCCAGCACGCCGCCATTCGGCACAGGAATGATCTGGAAGAAATCTCCGCCCACCTGCTGCGCCGGCCGGTACTCGCTCTCCACGGCAAAACCCGGGATCGCCGGCATCGTTTCGGGGATCAGCACATTCTGCACCTGGCGCGCCTGCTCAATCTCCAGCCGCAGCAGCACGCCCTCCCGCTGCCCGCGAATAAACCGCCGCACCATCAACACCGACACGATCCCCAACATCAGCAATGCCGCAATCGTCCCTACCGTCAGGGTCACCGGTCCCAGGCGGAGAATCACCGGGACCCCCAATACCTGCAGGTCTTCCCGATACGACCTGAAAATCTGAAGGATGATGGGCGCCAGCGCCATCCAACCATCGGCTGCCCGCTTCCGCATTCCCTGGATCGTGATCCAGAGCAACAGCACGCCCGGCATCAGCTTCAGGACCACGGTGACCGGAACAAGCCACGCGGTCGCCGCGATCGGAACGATCGATCCCAGCACCGGAGGCCGAATCAGCGCCATGCCCACCATGAGCAATGCGGTGAACGCAAAGGCAATCCGCGCGATCCGGCGCTTGCTGTCAAGCTCAAACCAGTAGGCCCAGAACACGGCCCAGAAACATAGCCCGAGCGGAACAAGAAAAATGTCCAGCAGCACGGTCTCCTGCATCATGGGGACGATCGTCTGGTAGTACCCGATCGCCACCATACCCGTCTCAAGGAAATTGGCCATGCAGGCGAAGCCAAGCCATAGGTACGCTCGCTCCCGGCGATCAAAGGAAAACAGCGTGAACCCCAGCACCATCCCCAAGCCCAGAAGCACCAGCACCAGCATGTTGCCGATCTGGGTTCGATTCACCGAGTCCCACGCCAGCCGCAGCATGTTCTCAATCGCCGTAGATTCTCCCAGGATCGGCGGGCCGTGCAAGCCGCCCGTATCTTCGGCAACCAGCGGCGTCGTCGGATCCATCCACACGCGGACGGCGATGGCAATGGTTCCGCCGTGGATCGTCGCGGGCAATTCGAACGACCTTGGCTGGGCGTTGTAATACAGAACCGGCGCGCTATCGAAGGTGCCGAACGCCCCAACCTGCTGGCCGTTCACGAACACCTGGTAGGCATCGTCGAAGTTAATTGGCATGGTCAGCGCCAGGCGCTGCGTTTGCGACTGATTGTCCGCCAACTCAACCTTCAGGCGGTACCACGCATAGTTCGCCAGCTTGGGGTAGCCGTGCCTGGTCCAACCGGGAACAAAGCCGCTCGATCCCACCACCGGGTCGTAGGAACCCTCAGGCGGCGTCAGGTCCAGCGTGTCCCACCCGGAATCGTCGAACTCCGGCCGCGCCCACGCCGCATCGTCGCCGGGATGAAAGCGCCACGGTCCGCTCAGCACCAGCACCGCATCGCCGATGGCGCCCTTCATCACGCCGGGCGTGGCGCTGTCTGCGTTGGCAGGCAACGGCGTCATCAGAAGCAAAACCACGGCCAAATACAGCGGGCCCAGAACCAGGCCGATCCTTCTGAAAGCCATTCAACCTCTCCGATGTGCGCCGGGGAAACGGCCAGGGAAAACTCTCCAGCATTCTAATTCGCCCGTTCTCGCGCGACGATTGTTTTCCGCAACCTCCTAATCTTCCTTTGCGTATGTGATCCTGGCGGCTATTCTTTCTGCGTTCCCCAAGGCCGGCAAATAAGCACTCTCTGTTCCCATCCGGAGGCCTGATGCGTTTCGTTTCTCCAGCGACCTTTCTCTGCCCAGCCCTCCTCCTCGCCTCGTTGGCAGCATCCTCCGCATCGGCTCAGGACAGCCCCGGCGCGGCCGTCTACGCCAAATCCTGCGCCAGCTGCCACGACAAGCCCGCACCCCGCGTCCCCACGCGTACGGTCTTACAGCAACGCACCGCTGCCTTCATCCTCAAGACCCTCAACTCCGGCGTGATGAAGGAGCAGGCCTCCACGCTGGCTCCCCCGGAACGTGCAGCCGTTGCGCACTGGCTGGGCAGAACCACCGCGCTCAGCGTGGAAAAAACAGCACTTGCCAATCCCTGCCGCACGGCCTCCGTCTCCGCGGCCAACTCACCCGCCTGGGCCGGGTGGGGCGCCGGCCTGGAAAACCTGCGCTTCCAGCCAGCATCGGCAGCCGGACTCAGCTCCGCGCAAGCAGCGCACCTCAAGCTCAAGTGGGCCTTCGGCGTCCCCGATGTCACCGCCCTCCGCGCCCAGCCGGCCGTCTACAACGGCACACTCCTGTTCGGCGGCGGCGCCATTCTCTACGCGCTCGACGCCGCTAGCGGTTGCACCCGCTGGGCCACCGAGATGCCCGCCTCGGTCCGCACCGGCATCGCCATCGGCTCTCCAGCGGGCAAGCCCCTCGCCTTCTTTGGCGATGGCGCCGCCAACGTCTACGCCGTCGATGTCGCCACCGGCGCGCCCGTCTGGCAGATCAAGGCGGACAGCCACCCCGCCGCCATGGTCACCGGCACTCCCGCCTACCACGATGGCCGCCTGTACGTGCCGGTCTCCTCTCAGGAGGAAGTCACCGCGCTGACCCCCGGCTACGTGTGCTGTACCTTCCGCGGCAGCATCGTTGCCCTTGACGCCGCGACCGGCAAGACCGTCTGGCAAACCTACACCATCGATCGGGAACCTACCGAGGCGCACGTGAACAAGCTCGGCAGCCCCAGCAAGGGACCCTCCGGCGCCGCAGTATGGTCCAGTCCCACCATCGACGCCACCGCCCGCCTTATCTACGCCGCCACCGGCGACAACTACTCCGATCCGGCCGGCGAAACCAGCGACGCCGTTCTCGCCCTCGACCTCAGCAGTGGGAAGGTCCAGTGGTCGCACCAGTTCCGCACAGGCGACGCCTTCAACGTAGCGTGCGTGGTGCCCGGCACGAAAAGCTGCCCTGACGCGGCCGGGCCCGATTTCGACTTCGGCGCATCACCCATCCTCCTCACTCTCGCCGGCGGTAAGCGCGCGCTCATTCTTGCGCAAAAGTCTGGCGAAGTGTACGCCGTCGATCCCGACGATCGCGGTAAACCCTTGTGGCGGACGCAACTCGGCAAGGGCGGCATGCTCGGAGGCATTGAATGGGGCCCGGCCACCGATCGCGAACGCATCTACGCCGCCATCTCCGACGAGGCCTTTCTCGCCACCGGCGGTCTCGATCCTGACAAAGGCGGAGGCCTCTACGCGCTCTCCATCAACTCCGGCAAGGTCGTCTGGAGCGCTCCTGCTTCGCCCTGCACCGGCCGCGCACAATGCAGCCCGGCACAGACCGCGGCCGTCACCGCCGTTCCCGGACTGGTCTTCTCCGGCTCGCTCAGCGGCCATATCCGCGCCTTCGCGGCCAGCGACGGCAAGGTTCTGTGGGACTTCGATACCATGCGCGACTTCCCGACCGTCAACGGCATCCCCGGGCACGGCGGTTCCATCAGCGTCGCCGGTCCTGTCGTCGCCGGCGGCGTGGTTTACATCCTCTCCGGCTACGACACCTTCGGCGAAACCCCCGGCAATGTCCTGCTGGCCTTCTCCCCCGACGGCAATTAGCTGGACGCAGCGAGAGCGAGGTACCAACAACCACCCCGATTCACGGTTGTAAAATAGCCGTTGGCATCACGCTCTTTGCGAGGGAATAAGCGATGGCAGTCTCGACCATGGCCGGCATGCCGGCCCTCAAGGACCTCTACTCCGACCTCAAGCGCCGCATGGATCACGCCGTCGAGGGCTTTCAGTCCAACCTCGGGTCGGTGCGCACCGGCCGCGCCAGCGTGCACATGCTTGACCAGATCAAGGTGGACTACTACGGCACACACACCCCCGTGACGCAGATAGCCCAGGTCTCCGCGCCCGAGGCCCAGCTGATCCTCATCCAGCCTTGGGACCCCAGCATCATCAAGGAAATAGAAAAGGCCATCCAGGGCTCCGACCTCGGCTTCAACCCGCAGTCCGACGGCAAGCTGATCCGCATCCCCGTGCCGCCCATGACCGAGGAGCGGCGGCGCGACGTCGTCAAGCACCTCAACCGCGTGCTCGAAGAGCATCGCACCTCCATCCGCAACGTCCGCCGCGACGGCAACGATGCTCTCAAGAAGCTCGCCAAGGACAAGAAGATCAGCGAGGACGAAGAGAAGCGCGCCATGGAAGAGGTGCAGAAGATGACCGACGAGGAGATCCGCCGCATGGAAGAAATGTCGCGCCGCAAGGAAGCCGAAGTCATGCAGGTGTGAATGAAAGTCCGCTTGGCGACTCAGTCAGTTACCGGGGCACGCTGCAAAAGTTACATGCACCGCCAAAATTACACGGCGTTCATCTTCGGCCGCTTTCAACAAGCACCTGTCTCGCAATAGGTTGCCTGACGAGTAAACTTTGGCATACGAGTTGCTTTCGAAGATAACAATTCGCCTTGACTCAAAGCGCGAGTTTGCGGGGAACGACCGGGGTGGCGCCCGATACATATTTACGTTCCCAATCGGTCCACGGGATAGAGCATGCGGATAAGTCAGTAATGCTCCCCATCGGCGATAACTACAACAGAAAGGAGTATCAGCAGCTTTGCTCTACTTCAGAATTTCTCCCGCTCCTCTGCGTCGAAAGAGTGCTCAGTATCCGTTGATCTCGACGTTTATAATTCCACCGTTAATCCGCGTTACCTCCCCTACCCGCACTCGCCACCGCGATACATAGATCGCGCGCTTCAACCGCTCATCCTCAAAAACTGATTTCCCAAGTCTTCGGCTTGCTGCCGGACTGATGCCCATTGGCCGCGATCTTTGCGCCTCTGCGTCAGCGGCATAAAGCTCGGCCTCGCGGAACCGCCGCTGCATTTGCCCGAAAGGGCAGTGGAGTCGTCGTGTCTCTGCGCCGATGCGGCACACCGAGCGCCTTGGGAAGACAACGACCTTTCGTATTTCGAAGGAGGCCCAGACGTGTGCATTCCGCCGCGGGAGAATCATCGTGCGCCCTTATTCATCCATCTTGCTTATCTTTGCCCTTTCGCTGTCGGCGAGCGCATTAGTCGCCGACACATCCAAACCCGTCGCATCAACCCAGAGCCCGCATGGAAAACTCAGGATTCCCTGCGCAACCTGTCACACCACCGAAGACTGGAAGGTGATTCGCAGCAAGGTCCGTTTCAACCACGCGCAAACCGGATTCCCCCTGCGCGGCCGCCACAGCGCTGTCGGCTGCCGCGATTGCCACGCCAGCCTCGACTTTGCCGACGTCCCCAACAAGTGCCAGGACTGCCATGCCGACCTGCATCGCAGGAAGAACGGCGCGGAATGCGAACTCTGCCACAACACCAATGGCTGGCAGGTCTCCGTTCACAACATCAACGAGCATCAGGATCGATTCCCGCTGATTGGCGCGCACGCGGTGGTGGACTGTTACGCCTGCCACAAGGTTGGAACCGTTGGGCAGTTCAATCGCTTCGGCCTTTCCACAGAGTGCATCAGTTGTCACTCCAAGGATTACGATACGGCCTCTTCTCCCAATCATCGCGCCATGGGCTACTCCACCGAATGCCGTGAGTGCCACCTGTCGATGGACAACTGGAACGGCGCTGTCTTTAACCCCGGAAACCTGCCCAAGTGAGGTGAATGTGAAATCGACAATGCAACGCTTCCTTCTTCTGCTCGCTGTCAGCTCCTCTGCTGTCACAGCGTCCGCGGCAGATACGGAGGTCAAGAACATCTACGTAGCCCCGGAAGGGAACGAAGTCCGAATCGAGGCGGAACTCTCCGGTCCCGTGAAGCCGTTCATCACCACGGCCGCCAATCCGTGCCGGCTGATCATCGAATTCCCGCATGCTTCCTTTGCCCAGCGCTCGGAGTATCTGGCCATCGAACGGAATGGTGTGGGCAACGTCCAGGCGGCCACAAGCCCGGAGGACCCATCCGGCACGCGCATCGTGGTGGATATCGACACGCCGCATCCCTATGTCCTCGAATCCGTGGGAAATCGTTTCGTCCTCAGCATCCTTCCGGCTGGGGCCAAGGCAGTGGTTGCCGAAGCACCCACAACCGCCCCTTCCTCTCTCCATCAACCGGTAAGCGAGCCGGCTCGTCCGCCGTCAGTTTCCGCAACTGCGGCATCCGGAACGGCCTCGCCGCTCCCGGCTGCCCGGACATTCAGGGTCAAATACCTTGCGGGCAACACGGTCTACCTCAACGGCGGCGCTAATGCAGGCCTGCGCACCGGAATGCAGCTTCAGATCCACCCCAAGGCCGATGGTGAGAGTGGGCCGAGTGCCGCCATTCTTCGTGTCATGGCAGTGGCCGCAAGTTCCGCCATCGCTGACGTGCGCTCCAGTGACAGTCCCGTCGCAATTGGCGACGTGGCGGAACTCACCGCGCAAGATGCGCGACTCGCCGCTCAGAACGTGCAAAGTGCAGCGCAGAAGACCGTAGCGATCCATCGCTCCGACGCCGCGGACTCTGACGGTCCTTCGTCCCTCTCGCCCGGGGTGAAGTCGAACTCCTTTCGCCCCGTCCGCGGACAAACCCAGGAAAGTGGCACCCGCATGTCCGCTCGCATCGGCTTCGATTTGAGCAGCATCACCAGCGGCGGCTCGACCCCCGGTACAAGCCTGCAGCGCGGCATCTCTTTCCAAAGCGACATGACGCACATCCTGGGCACGCATTGGAATCTGCAGGGATATTGGCGCGGGCGCATCAACGACCATTCGCAATTCCAGCAACCCACCATTGAAGAGTCACTCAACAAGACCTATACGATGCAGTTGTACTACGACAATCCGGCATCGAAGTGGGTCGCGGGGGTCGGGCGGTTATATCTCCCCTGGGCCGTCAGCCTGGACACAATCGACGGAGCTTATGTGGGCCATAAGTGGCCTCTGGGAATGACGACCGGCATCTTCGCCGGATCCACGCCCGATATCAATTCCTGGCACTATCGCCCCAACCAGCGCACCGGCGGAACCTTCATCAACTTCAAGGGCGGCGACTACCAGGGATTTCATTTCAGCAGCACCTCCGGCGTCGGCGTAAACACCCTTGTCTGGAAGCTCGACCGTCCCTTTGCCTTCTTTGAAAACGAGGCCTCCTACAAGAACACGATTTCGCTCTATCACTCGTTGATCGCCGACTCGCTCCGCGGCCTTTCGACAAACGGTGTTCGCCTCGGGCCCGGAATCAGCCACAGTTATTTCACCGCGCACTACACGCCCAACCGGATGATCTCGCTCGATGCGTATCACAACTACTTCCGCGACGTGCCGACTGCCACCACCACGATTCTGGGCACGGGCCTCGTCGACCAGCTTCTCTTCCAGGGATTCAGCGCCGGGGTTCACGTCAGGCCGCTTCGCAATATCTCCCTTTACACGACGTTGGGCGCCAGCGAGAAGACCGGGGACTCTCATCGCTCTCTGAACCAGATGTACGGGGCGTCGTGGAGCGAGATCGCGCGCAGCGGATTTCGCGCCGACTTTCACTATTCGAAGTTCGACAGCAACTTCGCCGCCGGCAATTACAAGGTAGTTTCCCTGTCGCGCCAGATCACCAACCGGGCCTTCTGGAACGCGCAGGTGGGGCAGCAAAGTCTGCAGTCGATCATGACAACGAACCGTAACTCGATCTATGTCGACGACTCGTTCGACATCAACATCGGCCGGAAGACGTACCTGCAAAGCGGTTACACCTACGTGAACGGCTCGACGATGAACTATCGGCAATGGTATTTCAGCTGGGGATATCGCTTCGACGGCGGCAAACGCGCTCCCGAGTTTGTCGAGACCCAGGGCCCGGTGCATTGATGCCGGTTTCGATCGTCCGCGGCTGAAAACCGCGGCACCATTCTGGCATGCCCGACCTCCGATCCAAACCTGATGTCCGGCATCAAGGGTAGGTAGCTATTCACAGCGCAGGGACGTGCCGGGATCAATGCGGGAGGCTCGGCGCGCGGGAATGTAGCTGGCGAGAAAGACAATCGAGGCAAGCAATGCGGGTACGGCGGCAAAGGTCACAATGTCCGTGGCCTCCACGCCGAAGACCAACGAACGCATGAGACGGCTCACAAGCAGCGCGCCCATGGTGCCGATGCCGACGCCCCAAAGTGCCAGCGTCATGCCGCCGCGAACGATCAGGATCACGATATTGGCCGGTGTCGCGCCAAGAGCAAGCCGGATGCCGACTTCACGCGTGCCTTGACTGGTGAGATAGGCGACGAGCCCATACACGCCCACCAGCGCGAGGCCGAGCGAGATGGCCGCAAATGCCGCGAACACCAGCATGGTGAAGCGGCGCCGCGCCAGCGACAGGTTGAAGCGCTGCTGCATGGTGCTGACGTTGTAGAGGGGAAGGTCGGGATTGAGGGCGCGAATCTGCTGCTTGACGGCTGGGGTCAGCGCAGTGGGATTGGCGCCGGTACGGATGACGACGTTCATGGCGCGCGTGACATATTGGGTTTGTGGAAGGTAGTAGGCGATGCGCGAGTCCGAGTCGAGCGTGTACTGCTTGATGCGGCCCACCACGCCAACGACCGTGATCCACGGAGAGCTGGTCTCGCTGACGCCGCCGATGTGCAGTCGCTTGCCGATGGGGTCCTGATTGGGCCAGAGCTGCTGCGCCATATAGTCGTCGACGATGGCGACGCGGGGCTTGGCGGCCAGATCGTCGTCGTTGAAGAAGCGGCCCTCGAGGAGCGGTATGCGCATGGCTTGAAGGTAGTGGCCGCTGATCATGCGGACATCGGCATTGATGAACTTCTCGCCCGGTTGCAGGGCTCGCCCTTCCACGGTGATGGGGCCCCAGGCAAACATCTGGCTGAGGGGCAGCGAGGTGACGGCGCCCGCGGCCGTGACGCCGGGCAGATGTTCGAGCCGCTGCCAGAGCACGTGATAGGCAGCGAGCACGGCGTCCTTGTTGTTGTAGCGTTCGCCCGTCATGGTGAGTTCGAGAGTGAGGACATCGCGCGGGTCGAAGCCGGGGTTCACGTCGCGCACGCGAACGAAGCTGCGGATAAGCAGGCCGGCGCCGGTGAGCAGCATGGCGCAGAGGGCAATCTCGGCAATGACCAGCGAGCGGCGCAGATTGTTTCCGCGTCCCCAGATGGCGCTGACGCCGGCCGAGGTGCGGCCGGTCTCCTGCAGCGCGGTTTGCACATCGACGCGGGAGACGCGCAGGGCCGGCGCCAGTCCGAAGAGGATCGCGGAGAAGGCGCAAATCCCGAACGTGAACAGGAGTGCGGGGAGGCCGATGCCGATGTCGCCGAGCCTGGGCACGCTCTGCGGGCCAAGGAAGCGCACAACGCGCAGCGCGAGAAGAGCGACGAGGACGCCGAGAGCGCCGCCGGCAAAGGCCAGGAGCACGCTCTCGGTGAGAAGCTGGCGGACGATGCGCATGCGGCTCGCGCCCAGCGCGGCGCAGACGGCGATGTCCTTTTGCCGCGCCACGGCGCGCGACAACTGCAGGTTGGCGAGGTTGACGCAGGCGATGAGCAGGACAAACCCGACGGCTCCCAGAAGCATGTAGAGCGTGCGGCGGACGTTGCCGACCACCTGATCGAGAAGCGGCACGATGCCGAACGTGAGGCCGCCGTTGGGCGGATAGACTTCAGGGAAATCGTGGCGCAGGCGGGCGGTGATGGTGTCCATTTCGGCCTGCGCGTGAGCCACGGAGACGCCCGGCTTCAGCTTGCCGATGATGTTGTAGTCTTCGTGGTCGCGATTCTGCGCGGCGTTGGGGGTAAGCGGAAGAGGCAGCAGGATCTCGGCCTGCTCGGCTCCGTCGAGGGTGGGCATGACCTCGCGGGGTAAGGAGAACGAGCGCGGCAGGACTCCGACGATCTCGCAGGGCAGGCCGTTCAGATAGATCTTTGTCCCGAGAATGGCGGGATTGGCGCCGAAGCGCCGGGCCCACGTGCCGTAGCTGAGCACGGCAGTGGAGGTTTTGCCGGTCTGATCTTCGGCGGGGACAAACAGGCGACCAAGGAAAGCCTTCTGTCCCAGCATGGGCAGCAGATTGGATGAGACCCGAATGGTGCCGACCCGCTGCGGTTCGCCGGACCCGGTGAGGTTGAAGTTGCCGCCGATGGCGATGGCAACCTGTTCGAAGCCGCGATGGCCGTTCTTGATGTCGAAGTATTGCGCGGTGGAGAACCAGTCCTGGGTGATATCGAGGCCAGGCGAGCGGTTCCAGAGGATGACGAGGCGCTGAGCATCGGCGTAGGGGAGGGGACGGATCAGGAGCGCGTCGACTATGCTGAAGATGGCGGCGTTGGCGCCGATGGCGATGGCGAGGGAAAGAATCGCAGCAGCGGTGAAGGCGGGCGCGGCCGCCAGGGATCGAAGAGCGCGAAACCCATCTTTCACGACAATGCTCACGCGCGGAAGGCCTCAGAGGATGAATGTACCCCGAGCAGTGGTCAGTGAACAGTGGTCAGTGAACAGATCGGTGGGAGATTGTTGGGGGACTGAGGGACTGAGGGACAGAGGGACAGAGGGACAGAATGCTGGTCCTGACGGCTCAGCGCGCGATGAGGAACATGACCCAGCTGAGGACGATGGCCGCGCCGACGAAGAGGACGAAGCAGTAGGCGCCGTAGCGCATCATGCGGCGGGGGGTTTCGCGCATGGTGATGCCAAAAACAATCGAGGCGCAGAGGGCGAAGAGCAGCACAGCGGAAAAATGAGAGGGCCGGAGCATCAGGCGGGCTTCCTCCCCGTGCGGATGTTATGCGCGTCGACGGCGGCGATGACGTTGAGCAGACCGGCCACGGCGATGAAGCGGGTGCCGTAGTCGCCGGTTGTGACCTGCACCTGGTCGGCGCCCAGGCTGAGTGCGCGGCTCACGAAGTAGGGCAGTCCGTTACAAAGATCGCCCGCCATTCCCAGGAGCTCCAGGATATCGTGGGCGTTCGAGTAGATCTTGCCGTTCATGCCGATGCCGAGCGCGAACATGCCGATGATGGCGGCGGCCAGCAGCAGCCCGCGGCCCCACTTGCCGATTAGGAGGTGCCCCGCGCCGGGAACGAGCCATCCGGCGATGAGGGGAAGGTACACAAACCCCTGGCTGGAGGGATTCTTCGGCGCGGCGCCGGTTCTGATTTGGGGAGTTGCCATTCCTGATTTGACTATATCGCATGGAGATCAGACGGCAGACGACAGTTGACAGAAGACAGTTGCCCGAAGACTGGCGTGCCGGCAGACCCAGGATGGGGCCACCTCAGCCGGGGGCGAAGGTGAGGGTGAGGACGGTGATGTCGTCTTCCTGGCCGAAGTGCTGAGCCGCACCGGCAATGTCTTCGGCGGCATTAGTAGAAATAGCGGCGGTACGGTCGAAGCCAAACAATTCGCCGGATGCGTTGCGCGCTTCCACAACGCCGTCGGTGATGAGGGTGAGCCTGGCGCCGGGGGTGAGTTTCAGGGTGGACTCCTCGAACGGACCTTCAGCGGCGATGCCCAGCGGAAACGCGGCCGGTAACTCCATCTCGCGGCCGTCGATGTAGGGTGCGAGGTGACCGGCATTGGCGAACGTTGCTATTCCATCCCTGTCGATGCGGGCGGCGCAGCAGGTGACAAATCCGCCCTGCATCTGGCCGATGAGACCGCGGTTGAGGGCGGCGAGGATGCGCGGGAGGGGCATGGTCGGCATGGTGCGCAGCGCGCCGATGACCAGGTTCACCGCGAGGGCCGCTTTGAGACCTTTGCCGCTGACGTCGCCTATCACGAGCAGGATGCCGTTCCCTTCCTCGGGGCGGATATAGAAGAAGTCGCCGCCGACATACCGAGCCGGCTTGTACGCGCTTTCAATGCGGAAGCCAGGAACGCGCGGGGCCGCTTCAGGAATCAGCAACTGCTGCACCGTTCGCGCCGCCTCGAACTCGCTGTTCAGCTGTTCTTCTTCGTGGCGCGAGCGCGCGAATCGCAGCACCACGATCCCGAGTACCGCGAGCACAATCATCCAAACCGAAAGATCGTAGAGCCCGAACGGAAAGGGCCAACGGAAGGTTTGGGTCCAGAAAGCCAGGCTCGGTTTCATTGACGGATGGCCTGCGGAGATACCGATGGTGAGAACGTCGCTGATCCAGTTCGCAAGCGTGTTGAGTGCCACCGGAATCAACAGCAATCGCGCGTCGGGATTGCCGCGTCTCACCCCCTGTATCAGCATCACGAGAGGGCCGATGGCAGTCGGCAAGTCAATTACGACGAAGAGAAGGTCGGCGACTGTACCTGGCAGGTGGCGCGCGAAGGGCAAAACCGACATTGCTATGTGCAGCAGCAGGGACGCTCCCGCGGCCCAGACCCAGATAGTGCGCCGGGCTCCCAGCAGCATCCAGGTGAACATCACAAAGCAGAAGAACCCGCCCGCCGCAAGCACATTCCTCAAGCTGGCCGCGGCGACCAGCGGCACATCGTGAAATGCCCCATAGTCCAGCACGAGGGGAGAGACAAAGAAGAAGAAGCCGAGCAATCCGTACCACAGGTATACGGGCTCCTTGCGCCGCATGAGGTAGAGGGCAAATCCCGCGACACAATAGAGCAGACACAGCAAGGCCGTGCAATTCCCCGCGGATAGTTCCCAGAACGTGCTCCTGTCTTGCAGAGCCTCCCAGTTATTCAGCGTGTCGGCATCGCCAATGCGCGGCGCGTCCGTCATTCCTCCACCGGTGGACGTCGCCCAGCCCGGCCAATGCCACACGCGAATGGCAATCTCTATCCGGCCGCTGTGCTCTTGCGGCAGCGGCACGACGTGGTGGTGAAGGTTGTAGACGGTGGCGTCGGGCGGGAATCCTCCAAAGGAGCCCACCAGCTTTCCATCCGCAAACACCTGGTAGCTGGTCCTGATGCTGGGAACGTAGAGGGCAAGCTGGCGGTGTTCGCGGGGCAGGATCACGCTGAACCGGTACCACGCAAAACCGCCGTAGTCCTTGTAGCCTTGCTCGCTCCAACTGCGCGCGGAGGAGATGAGCGGCCAGGAGGAGTCGTCAAAAGCGGAATCGGACCAGCCCAGCTTGCCGTCCGGATCGTCGCCGGTATGAAAGCGCATGAGGCCGTTCAGCGGCGCCATGGGCACGCGGTCGCGGTCCATGTTGAATACTTGCCCGCGGCCGGGCAAGGCGAGCACGGCGAAAGCCAGCGTCAGCACCCAGGAGCGGGTTCTTGGCAATGTAAGGCGGCACGATCCTTGCAAGGCAGCAGTCCGGGTGAGGTCAGGCTTTGAAATTCGGAGGAACTGCGTACAGGATAAGGCAGGTTGATGCTATTGCAAGATCAATAATCTAGGGGCTTTCAAGGGCAAAGGTTCCCGGCTAAATCCGCTGAAGTCTTCGCGCGCTACTCCCACGCCACTTCGGAAAGACACGCAGGCTAGTTCTTGGGCGTTTTGGGCGGCTGCTGTGCCTGGGGCTTGCCGCCCTGCGGCTCTTCGCCATCCACCGAGACGATCTTCATCGTGGAACCGAACTGCTTGTAGTCGGTGTATTTGATGATGTCGCGGATGTGGACGTCGTCGGCCATGTAGCCGTGGCCGCCGGCGAAGTGCAAAATGCCCTCGCCCTTGGTGTAGACGGGGAACCAGTAGTGGCCGTCGACCTGGGCGCGCCACGTCATGAAGGGTGGGTGCAGGTCTTCGCTGCCTTTGCGGGTGTCGTCGGGGACCATGCGGCCGTTGGTGACGACGATCTGAAGCTCCGTGGTGTCGACCCAGATGCGGCCCAGCAGGTAGCGGTGATTCTTCAGGATCTGCTTGGGGCTTACGTCAAAGACGTAGCAGTCGATCTCGTCGACCTTCTGCCTGCCAACGTACTTGATGTCGTAGGCGCCGATCTCCTGGGCGGTAAGCACAAACGGATAGCCCTTCTGAATGTCCTGCATGTCAGAGGGCGACATCATCACGCGCTGCAGCGTGCTCTCGGGGGCGAAGACGGTCTTCTCGGTGCGCTTGCCGTTGGGGTCGAAGATCACGTCGTCGACTTCGTACCACTCGCCGTCGACCTTGTTGTCGTCGTCGACGGTCTGGACCTTGGCGACGCGACGGTAGGTGTAGTGATTCAGGGCTTCCTGGAACTCGGATTCCTTGGCGGCGAATTTCTGGATGATCTGGTCGGGCGGTATCTCCGGGGTGCTCAGGTCCATCTTGCCGAAGCCCGCGTCGAGGGACATGGGCGTGAAGGTGTTCTTGTCCTGCGCCCAGGCCGCGCCGGCGCACCAAACCCCGATCATTACCGCGATGCCGCACCGCGCTATAAAACGAATCGCCATAAGCTTCCAAGTTCCCCGAAATCAGGCGCGTGGATCACAGCACCTAAGTAATCTTTCCTACCACCTTAGACGCATGGACCCCTCCGGTGGCTGCCGAGAGAATGGATAGGGGCAAGCCTGTCCTGCAGCGATGCGTCCGTCCGATTCGTAAGCCGCTGAAAGGACAAGGGAAGGGTTGCATGCAAGATTGGTATCAGATGCCGGCCTTGTTTCTGACAGCGCTGCTGCTGCCGGCCTTCGGACACCTGTACTGGCGCACCCGGGATACGCGAAACCTGCTCTGGTTTCTCGCGTTTCTCTGCGTGATCGGCCGCATGCTCCTGCTGTACCCCGGCAACAAGACTGATTTTCTGCAAAGCGCCCCGGCGGGTCTGGCTGCGGTTGGGCAGTCGCTGGCCATGCTCGCCTCGGGGCTTTTCCTTGGTTCTCTCTCAACCCATTCGTTCCGGTTCGGCAGCAAGCGGATTCTGTATGTCGTTCCGTTCACGATTCCGCTGATCTTGTACGCCCTGCTGTCGCACGCGCTGTACCACCGCGGGTCGCCCCACGGGATTATGTACTGGGTCTTTCCGATGCTGATCGGCACATCGTGCATCGTCGGAATCGCCTGGGACCGCTCGCACCGGGTTTTGCCGTACTGGTCGGGCACGATCGCGTGTCTGTTCTTTGGGGGTAGCGCGCTGGGGTTTTACTTCGCCACGGGGCTCTACTGGCCGCTGATCCTGGCCGAGTCGGGCGTGCACGTGGTCAGCGCCATGCTGGTGGTCTCGGTATTCCGCAGGCTTTCGCCGGGAGTGGTAATCAGCTGTCTGGGATTCCTGGTGTGGTCGCTCCCGATTGTGCTGATTCTGCCGCAGGCGCATGCGCCGGAGACGAACCTGGTGCTGCTGCGGTTCATCATCATGGCCAAGGTGGCCACGGCGCTGGGACTCATCCTGGTGGCGCTGGAAAATGAGCTGCACATCAACCAGGCGGCAAGCGGGCGCGAACGGCGCGCGCGGCGCGAGTTGGAGTCCTATCACGGGTTGACGCTGTCCAAGCGGCGCGTGGAAGACTTCGACCGGCAGGCCGTGGAGATTTGCCAGACCGTCGTGGCGAACAGCCGCTTTGCCAGGGCCGGGCTCCTTTTGCTGCAGCCAAGCGGCTTGTACCGGCTGGCCGGAGCCGCGGGATTCGATGGCGCGACGGCCAAGGCGCTGAACGCGCTGGCGGCGCGAATTCAGGTTCCGAAGTTTCTGCCCAAGGAGGCCCAGACGCCGGCGGTGCCGGGCAGCCAGACGGTGCGATTGGATCTACGTCCCTGGCTGACGCCGGGCGACGATATGAAGCGGCTGCACTGTACGTCGCTGCTGGCCATCCCCATGCACGGGCGATCGGGTGTGGAGGGCGCGCTGGTGCTGGATGGGCTCCGCCGAGACAGCCTGGGCGAGCCGCTGCGTGCCGACGACCTGGTGCCGATGGAGATGCTGACGACAAGGCTGCAATCGGTCCGCAGCCAGACGCGCATGCTGGAGAAGCTGATTGACTCAGAGAAGTTTGCGGGGCTGGGGCAGCTGGCCGGCAACGTGACCCAGCAGTTGAACAATCCGCTGACGGTGGTGCTGGGCTACGCTTCGCTGCTGGAAGACGCGCCGCGCCTGGACAATCGCGAGCAGAAGGCCGTCGAAGCCATTTTGTCGGCAGCGCGGGCCATGCGCTCGACGCTGGAAAGCCTGCAGCGGGTGGCGCGCGCTCCTGCCGGGCAGCTGACCGCGGTTTCCGTGGCGGAGCTGCTGGCCGACATGGAGCGTCTGCACCGGTCGGAATTTCTGCATCGCTCCATCGACTTCAGGCTGCGCGTCGCGCCCAATCTGCCGCGCGTGCTGTGCCAGGAGCAGCAGCTGCGCCAGGCCGTGCTGCATTGCCTGCAGTTTGCCATGGACGCCGTGGGGAACGTGGAGTCGGAGAGCGAGCGGCTGGTGCAGTTGGAAGCCGTCTCTGAAGCCGCCGACGTGCAGATCAAGGTGACCCACACGGGGCCGGGATTCGACCAGCCGGGACGGGCCTTCGATCCGTTCACCCCGCCGCATCCCGGTTCACACGAGACGGCCGGGCTCGGGTTGAGCCTGTGCGCCACCATCGTGCGCGACAACCGCGGGCATGCCAAGGCGATGAATCTGGAACCGCGGGGTGCGGCGATTCTGCTGGAGTTTCCGGCGGCGTAAGAATTCCCTCGCCCGACAGCCGCATCCCGTCAATGGCTGATAATGGCGGGAACCAAGCCGATCAACCGCTCGATCTTTCCTCACAGCAACAGTCGTTTCCGCCAGCGCATCCATAGCTAGAAATGAGGCAAGTCGGAACCTGGATCATCGATGCCGAAGGAAAGACGGTCTACGCGAATGACCCGATGGCGGAGATTCTGGGCACAACCACTGCTTTCCTGCGCGGGAAAGACTCCTTCGCCTTCATCTTCCCTGAGGATTTACCCGCGGCCCGCCGGCTGTTCTCGATGAAACAGAGCGGCAGTCCGGCGCCGTTTACATTCAAGCTGAGGCGGGTGGATGGCAGCTCGATCTGGGTAGACGTGCAGGGAACCCCCATGCATAACGACGCCGGGCAGTTCCTCGGCATCGTGGGCACGTTTTCCGCCGCCCTCGACCGCACAAGCCACAGCCAAAGCGGCTGATGCACGGCGCCGGGTCACTGCCTCCGGTTTGCCATCCACCACGCCTTGATGAACTTCCAGTGAATGTAAACCGAGTGGTTCAGGTGCAGCAGCAGGCCTTCGCGCCCGTCGAGAAAACCCAGGCGGAAAAAGTAGTTATAGATAAATGTGGCGCAGGGGTTGAGCACGGCGTTACCCAGAAAGGCCGGGAGCGAGCGGCTGGTGCGGCCCTTGGCTGCCAGCAGTCCGGCAATCTCTGAGCTGTAGCGGTTCATGTGCTCGAGATAGACAGTCAGGTCGGGATAGGCGTAGTGCAGCATGTCGTGCTTCAAAGTCCCCTTGGGACCGTCGAACTGCGGAGTCGAGTGCGGGCCTACGCCTTCCGATAAGCGCGCAGCCCCGCGGCGGAAGAGGCGCAGCTTGTGGTCGGGATAGAAACCGCCGTGGCGCATCCAGCGGCCAAGGATCAGGTTGAGCCGGGGGATCCAATAGGCTCCGTAGCGGGGTTCGCCGGCCAGTGTCTGGCGAATCTCGTCCTGCAATGCCGGTGTCAGCACCTCATCAGCGTCAAGCAGCAGGATCCAGTCCATCGTGCAAAGGTCGAGGGCGACATTCTTCTGCTCGCCGTGGCCGCCGAAGGCGTGATAGCTGGTCTTCGCGCCAAACGACTGGGCGATCTCGAGGGTGCGGTCCTTGGAGCCGGAGTCGACGACGATGATCTCGTCCGCCCACTTGACGCTCTCCAGGGTGCGCGGCAGGTTGGCCTCCTCGTTCATCGCAATCATGGCTACAGATAGAGTCTTGCGCATGTGGGGGCAGGATAAATCAGAGGCCGTACACCGCCTGGCGCGCTGCCAATTGACAGCCCAGAAAAGGCCCTGACCTCCGTGCCTTGAGGCAAGCGCCTGAAACAGCCATCATGGTAGAGTGAGATTCCACAGGAGTTCCCGATAATGGCTGCCGGCATCCATTTACCGGATCACAACGACACAATCGATCTACAACAGCAGGTATTCCGGCTGCAGGCGCTGCTGGAAGCCTCGCGCCAGGTACACGCCACCATCCGCGAAGAGGACGTCCTGGAGTCGGTGCTGCGCATCGTGGTCCGGGAATTGGAGATGGCGGGGGCGGCCTTCCCCAATATCGGGCTGTCGTATGGAGAAGGCGTTGAGCCCAATCGCGAAACCGAGGCCGGCCCCGCTGACGTAAACAGCACGGCCGGAGCAAATCCGGCGCCGCTGCCCACCTTTCCCCTGAAAGACCGCGATGGGAAGACGATGACGGAGCTGGTGGTGGCGCCGCCAGACGGCCGCGAGCTCACCATCTACGAGTCCGACTTTCTGGAGGGGCTGGCCCTGCAGGCCGCCGTGGCCCTTGAGAATGCCCGCAACCACAAGCGCAACGTGGACTTTGCCCGCCTGCAACAGGACCTGGACGCGGCCCGTAACATCCAGCGGTCGCTGCTGCCGCAGCACCTGCCCGAGATCGAAGGCTACTCGCTGGGATTCAAGTCGGCCACCTGCTACGAGGTAGGCGGCGACTACCTCGACATCATCGAGTTATCCGACGGCAACATCATCATGGCGGTAGCCGACGTCGCCGGCAAAGGCCTGGCCTCGGCCATCATGTCCACCATCTTCCGATCGGCCTTTCGCGCCATGGCGGTGAGCGGTGTGCCCCTCGACGAGCTGGCCGCCCGCGTCAACCAGCAGCACTGGAAGGAAGGCGAAGAGGCGCATCGCCGCTACGTAACCGCCATCTTTCTCAAGCTCTCGCCAGATCGCGGCGAGATTGAGGTGGTAAACGCCGGTCACAACCCGGGGTTCGTGATCCACCCCGATGGATCGAGCTGCCAGCTCGAGTCAAGCGGCACGCCGCTGGGTTTAATACCAGGTATGAGCTATACCAGCGAGCGGTGCCCATTTCCGCCGGGGTCGCGGCTGCTTTTCTACACCGACGGGCTGACCGAGGCCTTCCGGGGAGATGAAGAATTTGGTCCGGAACGGCTGATGGAGAATTTTTCTAAATGCAAGTCAGCAAAGGCCGATGGTATTCTCGATGCATTGTGGACAGCCATACAGTCCTTTGTTGAAGGCGGCCCGCAGGGGGACGACATGACAGCCCTTGTCCTTTGCCGGGTGCCCGGCCACCATTCGGGCAGCGGATCGCCATCCGCAGCCGGATCGCAGCCCGCAGCCGGATCGCAATCCGCAGCGGAGCGCCGCGCATGACGCACAAGTCGGCCAACGTTGAGGTGCGGTTACCCTCGCGGCTCGGCTACGAGAAGGTAGCCATGAGCACGGCCGCATCCGTGGCCAAGCTCATGGGCTTCCGCGAAGACCGCATTGAGGACCTGAAGACGGCCGTGGCCGAGGCCTGCATCAACGCCATTGAGCACGGAAACCGGTTGAACGAAGGATTGTCGGTTGGCGTGGTGCTTTCGGCCGGCGAAGACTCCCTCGAAGTGAAAGTCATCGACGACGGCAAAGGATTAAAGACTCTTCCGGCCAAGCCAGACATCGAAAAGAAGATGCACGGCGAGGAGGATCCTCGCGGCATGGGCATGTTCCTCATCCAGGCGCTGGTTGACGAAGCCGAGTGGGTCGCGGGCGCAAACGGCAAAAGCAGTTATGTCCGACTGGTCATCCGACTGGATTCCCCAACCGATTAACGCCATTTTTCTACGGAGACAAATCGATCGTGCAGAGCGAAACGAAATCGCGTGTTGATCAGCTTACTTCCCCCGCCGGCCACCCGGTCAGCGTCCTGCGTTTCGAAGGCGACATCGCCAGCACGTCGAAGGACGCGGTGCTCGGCACCTACCAGGGCCTTGCCAAGGACAAGTTCAAGATCATCCTCCTGGATTTCACCAAGGTGGACTACATCAACTCGAGCGGAATTGCGCTCGTGATCCAGATGCTGATCGAGGCCGCCAACTCCGGCCAGAAGGTGTATGCTTACGGCCTGTCGCAGCACTTCACCAAGGTCTTCACGATGGTGGGCATCACCAAGTACGCCGGGCTGTTTCCTTCGCAGGATGCGGCCATGGCGGCGCTGTAAACAGGCCAGGCCGCCTTCCGCGTAAAATGCGCTCATGAACCTGGAAGCGATACAGGCCGCGTTGCGCGATGCCGGTTATGACGGCTGGCTCTTCTACGATCACCATCACCGCGACCCCATCGGGGAGCGCATCCTGGGCCTGGATCCCAAGGCGCACATCACCCGCCGCTACTACTACTTTGTGCCCGCCCACGGCGAGCCGCGCAAGCTTGTTCATCGCATTGAGCAGGGACGGCTGGATTCGCTGCCGGGCTCCAAGGGCCTCTACTCGAGCTGGCAGGAGCTGGCCATGGGGCTCGATGCCATGCTGCGCGGCGCCAAAAAGCTGGCCATGCAGTACTCGCCCAACAACGCCATCATGTACGTCTCGATGACCGACGCGGGCACGGTGGAGTTTCTGCGCTCGCTGGGCAAGCAGATCGTGAGCTCCGCCGACCTCGTCAGTCAATTTGAAGCGGTGCTGAGCGCCGACCAGATTGCCAGCCACGCCGAGGCGCAGAGGGCCATCGACACGATCCTCGATGAGGCGTGGAAGAAGATGGGGCGCGCGCTGCGGCCGGCTGACGGCATGACCACCACGCTGACCGAGTTCGACATGGTGGAGTTTCTGTCGACGGCCATGAAGAACGAGGGCTTGATCTGGGAGAACGGGCCCAATGTGAGCGCCAACGCCAACAGCTCCGACTCGCATTACGAGCCGACCCGGGATCATTGTTCGCGGATCCACAGCGGCGACTTCATCCTGATTGACATCTGGGGCAAACTCGAACATCCCGACGCGATCTTTTACGACATTACGTGGACCGGCGTGGTGGGGCGCGCACCCACCGAGCACGAGCAGCGCGTCTTTGAGACGGTGCGCAATGCGCGCGATGCGGCAATTGGCTTGGTGGAGTCGGCCTTTGTGGCCGGCCGGCCGATTCGCGGATTTGAGGCCGACGATGCGGCGCGGGCGGTGATCCGCGATGCCGGCTTTGGCGAGTTCTTCACCCATCGCACCGGCCACAACATTGCGCAGGAGATTCACGGGCCGGGCGCGCACCTTGACAACCTGGAGACGCACGACGAGCGCCTGATTCTGCCCAACACCTGTTTCTCCGTCGAGCCGGGGATCTATCTGCCGGAGTTCGGCGTGCGCAGCGAGGTGGACATGATCACAGCGCCGGGCAACGCGTGGGTGACCGGGAAGATTCAGCGGGAGCTGGTGAGAATTTAAGAAGCAGGGACCGGGGACTAAGGGACTAAGGGACTAGGAAACGATGAACGCTTCTTGCTCTCAGTTCTTAGGTCCTTTCTCACTTGATCACCTGATCACTTGATCACTGTCTGTTCTCTGTTCTCTGTTCTCTGTTCTCTGTTCCCTGTTCCCTGTTCCCTGTTCCCTGTTCCCTCCGGAGACCGTATGACCGATACCGCAGCATTCCCCTATGAAACCAGGCTGAACATCCTGCACGGGCCGCTCGAAGTCGTCGACGCCAAGGCGATGGCCGACGCGTGCGCGTTCAAATGGTTCAACCAGACGCTGTGCAAAGTGAATGGCTCGGTGGTGCGGCTGGGCGTCTTTGAAGGCGAGTACCACTGGCACAAGCACGACGACGACGACGAGTTCTTCTACGTGATGGAGGGCAAGCTCTTCATCGATCTCGAAGACCGCGTAGTAGAGCTCGCGCCTGGGCAGGGATTCGTGGTGCCGCGCACGGTGGTGCATCGCACCCGCGCCCCGCAGCGGACGAGCGTGCTGATGGTGGAGAACGCCGGCATCATTCCCACCGGCAATTGAAAAGCCTCTCAGGACCGGAGGCCTTTTCTGTCGACTGTCTTCTGTCGTCTGTCTTCTGTTCCCTAATAAAAGAGATACTTTCGCCAGCGATCGTCCCCGCGGCCCAGCATCCGCATGATTTGGCGGCTGGTGTGCAGCGAGAACGGGCGCGGCTCGCGCTGCAGCGTCATGTCTTCCATCTCGTGGAGCATGCGGTTGCCCTTCCTGCGGTTGCAGGCATGGCAGCAGGCGACCAGATTTTCCCAGGTGGAGTTGCCGCCGCGCGAGCGCGGAATGACGTGATCGAGCGTCAGCTCGCTCGATGGCAGCACAACGCCGCAGTACTGGCAGCTGTTGCGGTCGCGGAGCAGGATGTTCTTGCGCGACAGCGCCCGCGTCTGGTGGGGAATGCGGCGGTACTCGAGCAGGCGGATGACCGAAGGCATGGCAATGCGGCTGCGCTGCGCGTGGAGGGTGAGGCCGTGTTCCTCCTCGGTGCGCGCAATGCCCTTCAGCACCAGGACCAACGCACGGCGAGCGCCGCAGATGTTGATCGGCTCGTAGGATGCATTGAGAACCAGCACCGGCATCTGCAGCATGTGGTTGGAATGCACCACCGCCGGCTCGCCGGCAAAGGCCGCGGTGCGTGCAATCGACTTCTGCTTGCGTGCATGAATCATGGCTTTTCCCAAAGACATCTCATTGGCCTCGTCAAGAAGATGGTTGGTTATTGAATGAGTCCACGCTTGCTGGGGAAACGACGCCGTCCTGAGTGTCTGACGGCGCGGAAACTGTGTTGTGTGCATCGGGGCCGCGAGCAATGCGCCGCGCGCGAGCCAGAGTCGCCACCCAAACGCTGCTTGCGCCGGCGCGCTTGAGCGCGAGAGCGGCTGCGCGAGCCGTGGCTCCCGTGGTGAGAATGTCGTCGATGAGCAGGATATGGCGGTCTTTAACCGCGGCCGGATCGGTGACCGAGAACGCGCCGCGCACGTTGATGCGGCGTGCATGCGGGGTCAGGCTGGCCTGGCTCTCGGTGGCGCGCAGCCGCATCAGGGCCGCGGGGGCAATGGTCAGTTCCCAGTCAGGGTGGCTGGAGCGGAGCGCCTTCAGCGCATGGGTCGCGAGAAGCCGCGCCTGGTTGAAGCCGCGCTCGGTATGGCGCGATCGATGCAGCGGAACGGGGACCACCAGCATCTGGCCGGGCGCTTCCCCGTGAAGCTGGGCGATGGCCTGAGCCAGCATGCGCCCCAGGCGCTTGGCCGCGGGATGGATCCGGTCGTACTTCAGCGCGTGGATGGCATTGCGCATTGTGTCCTGGTAGAAGGCGTAGGACACGGCGCGCTCAAAGGCGGGCGGAGCCAGGCGGCAGGCGCGGCATAGCTGGGGCCCTTCGCACGGCGAATCCACATCGTCGCCGCAGCGGGCGCACGCAGGACCGCGCAGGACGGGAACTTCCATCCAGCAGACATCACAGATTGGAGCAGAAGAAAGGCGCGGCAGAGGGGAGCCGCAAAGAGCACAACCGGAGGGGAGAAAAGCACAGCTCGCGGCATCCAGGGGACTTCGGAGGACGCGAGCCACGGCGCGCCATGTAGAAGTCCTGGATGGAACGTCGCTCGTCAGTGAACCGAGGTTCCTGCGGAAGACGCACCCCTTTGGAAGGCGCAGGACCGTGCCGCCTCACCTTATCTATACGCGTTTCGTTCTCCTGTGGCAAGGACGGGGAGCAAGGATGGAGCCGCAGGAAAAACAAAATCTGATGAAATGATTAGGCTTAGTGAAAGCGCTGCGGAGCGCGCGGGGAATGCGGAACCGGCGCAGTCAACAGCGTCTACACCCACGCGTCGAGCGTAACAAAGCGGCGGACTCCGGTGTACCGCTCCAGAAGGATCCGGGCTGCCTCGACCGAGGGCTCGCGGTCTATCCCAAGCTTCTCGTGTCCGCCGTCGTGCAAGACCACGTTGGAGGCCCAGCCGCGCCTGCCGAGATGGTCGATCCGCTCGCTGAGGTGGTGGGCGATGCGCTCGGCGGAGCGCTCCTTCCAGTCGTCGGTCATGGCGTTCCAGGTCACCGGCCTCATGCCCAGATCGATGGCGGCATTCAGCACATCTGGACGGCGCGCGCCGTAGGGCGGGCGGAAGAAGCGGACGGGCATGCCGGTGATGTGCTCAAGCACCTGCTTGGTCTGCTTGAGCTCTTCCTTCACCTTCCTGGGAGAAGTGAGGGCGAGGTTGGGGTGGCTCCAGGAGTGGTTGCCGATCACGTGTCCCGCTTCCGCAATGTATCGAGTGAGATACGGCTCCTCCATGGCATGCTTGCCGATCAAGAAGAAGGTGGCGTGGGCGCGGTGTTTGGCGAGCAGATCGAGCAGCTGCGGGGTCCAGGCGGGGTTGGGTCCGTCGTCGAACGTAAGGGCCACCTGGCCGCGGCCGCGGGGGGCAATCAGCGTGTCGCCAAACAGCTGGGAGCGCGGAGCCATGGCGGCATAGGCGAACCCGCCGGCCGCCAACCCGGCTGTAGCCAAGGCACCTATCCCTTCGAGCAAGCCTTTCATGGACCCTGCGAACATGACTTTCCAGTTTGCTGATTCCAGTTTGCGGCGAATCGCCGCGGTACGCAACTGTCTTTGCGTCAAATCTCTGAAAATGGACCGTTTGTATCTGATCTCCGGTGCGACAGCCTGTCGATTGCGCTAATGTGGGACTCGGCACTCAGCAGCGGGTGTACACTCGCAGGGTAACGGGCCGCATCCTGAGTTCACGGAGCGGCACTGGAGACACCATGAGCCTGACGAACTTCCCCGGCGGCGGTTCCTCGCCGTCCCGCACAGCCTTCCCAAAGTGACCATGCCCGCCCTTGGGGAGATGAAGCGCCAGGGCAAGCCCATCTCCGCGCTGACGGCGTACGACTATGCCACGGCGCGGCTGGTCGATGAGGCCGGCATCGACCTGATCCTGGTGGGCGACTCGCTGGCGATGGTGGTGCTGGGGCATGAAAACACCCTTGCCGTCACGGTTGACGAGATGCTGCACCACACGCGTGCGGTACGCCGCGCCGTGCGTCGCGCGCTGGTGGTGGCGGACATGCCGTTTGGCAGCTATCACGGCACGGTGGCGGAGGGAGTGA
Organism: uncultured Acidobacteriota bacterium; assembly: GCA_963846375.1. GTDB lineage: Bacteria > Acidobacteriota > Terriglobia > Terriglobales > Acidobacteriaceae > Telmatobacter. The sequence goes on along the minus strand of CAWJVV010000018.1, from coordinate 229,197 downwards.
CCAACGCTGTCCGGTTCCTGAAGGAAGCGGGCGCGGAAGCGGTAAAGATTGAGGGCGCCGCGCGTCGACCTGGTGCGGGCGCTGAGCGAAGCGGAGATTCCGGTCGTGGCGCATCTGGGTCTGACACCGCAGAGCGTGCATCGCATGGGAGGATATCGCGTTCAGGCCCGCAGCGCGGAGACGGCCGCGCAGTTGCGCGCCGATGCGCACGCGCTCGCGGAGTCCGGCGCCGGGCGCTCGTGCTGGAAGGCATTCCCCGCGAAGTGGCCGCGCAGATCACGGCCGAGTTGACGATTCCGACCATTGGCATTGGCGCCGGACCGGATTGCGACGGGCAGATCCTGGTATTTCACGACCTGCTGAACCTGACCTTCGCGCCGCCGGCCAAGTTTGTCCGCCGCTACGCAGATGCGGCGGGGCTCATTCGCAACGCGGTGGAACACTATCGCGAAGACGTGGAGCATCGCATGTTTCCATCGGACGCGGAGAGCTATCACCTGCCGGCGCGCAAACCGATGCGCGTTTTGGCCGAAGAGCCTGACGAGGTGGTTAACCGCGATGCCCTGCAGGACATCGGCGAATTCGGCGCAGCGTAAACCGGAGACCCAATTTCAAGAATCATGCAGATTCTCAGACACTGTCAGAGAGCTGCGCGCGTGGTCGCGCGCGGGCCGCAAAGCCGACAAGATTGTCGGGCTTGTGCCGACCATGGGCGCGCTGCACGCGGGGCACGCTGTCGCTCATCCGCGCGGCGCGTCGGCGGTGCGACCTCGTTGCCGTCACCATCTTTGTGAACCCCACGCAGTTTGGGCCGAACGAGGACTTCGCGCGCTATCCGCGCACGTTCGAGGCAGACTGCGCGGCTGGCGCAAGCCGAGGGCGCCGATGTGATCTTTGCGCCTTCGGTCGAGGAGATGTATCCGGCGGGCGCGGACGACGTTTGTCGATGTGGAAGGCCTGAGCGATCGTCTGGATGGCGCAGTCGCGGCCGGGACATTTTCGCGGCGTGGCGACGGTTGTGACCAAGCTGCTTGATCGCCGCGGAGCCGGACTTTGCGTTCTTCGGGCAAAAGGACGCGGCACAGGTGTGCCGTGCTGCGACGCATGGCCAGGCGATCTGCGCTTGCCGACTGAGATTGTTGTGTGCCCGATTGTGCGCGAGCCGGACGGACTGGCGCTGAGTTCGCGGAATGTGTATCTCAGCGCGGAGCAGCGGAGGCAGGCGCTGGCTTTGAGCCGGGCTGTTCGGCTGTGGAGTCGCTGGCGGGGCACGGACGGCGCGTCGCGAAGAACGTTGTCGAAGCGGCGCGGGCGTCTTCGGCGGCCGAGCCCGCAGTTGCGCGTGGACTATATCGCGCTGGTGGACTGGGCCACGCTGCAGCCGGTGGAGACGGCGGCGCCGGGAACGCTGTTTGCCGTTGCCGCGTGGGTGGGCGAGACGCGGCTGATCGACAATACTATTCTGAGCTGATCGCTAATAATCCCTAGTTGCGCAAAGCGGCCGCACACTGCAATCTGTATGAATGCCGGAACTCCCTGACATCTCCGCATATTCGACGGCGCTCGAGACGCGCATCATCGGCCAGAAGCTCGAGCATGTGCGTCTGGGATCGGGTTCGTTCTGCGCACGGTTGACCCGCCGGTGTCGGCTGTCGAGGGCCGCATCGTCCGCGCGCTGCGACGGATCGGCAAGCGCATCGCCATCGGCGTCGAGGGTGACGTCTGGCTGGTGATTCACCTGATGATTGCGGGACGGCTGCACTGGCAAGCCGCCGCAGGCCAAGCTGGGCGGGCGGAATGCGCTGCTGGCCCTTGACTTCGCCAGACGGCACCCTGACGCTGACGGAAGCCGGATCGAAGCGGCGCGCATCGCTGCACGTTGTCCGCGGCGAATCAGCTCTACGACATGGACCCGGGCGGAGTCGAGATCTTTGCTCCGGAGGCCAGCGTGGATGGATTTCGCTGCGGCGCTCACGCAGGAGAACCGCACGCTGAAGCGCGCGCTGACCGATCCGCGGCTCATCAGCGGAGTGGGCAATGCGTACTCCGACGAGATTCTGCATGCGGCGCAGCTATCGCCCATCGCGCTGACACACAAGCTGAAGCCCGAAGAGTGGGAGCGGCTGTATGCGGCCACGCGCAGCACTCTCACCGCGTGGATTGACCGGCTGAACCGGGAAGCGCAGAAGGACTTTCCGGAGAAGGTGACGGCGTTCCGGCCGGAGATGGCGGTGCATGGCCGCTTCGGCCAGCCCTGCCCGCGCTGCGGCCAGCCCATTCAACGCATCCGGTACGCCGACAACGAAACCAATTACTGCGCCGCGTGCCAGACGGGCGGCAAGGTGCTGGCGGACCGCAGCCTGTCGCGGCTGCTGGGCGCGGACTGGCCGCGCACGCTGGATGAGTTGGAGGCGCTGAGGCGAAAGTAGCGTCTCCTATACGATCGACTCATGAAGAAGCCCCTGATCCTCGCGCTGCTTCTTGCGATACCGCTGGAATGGGCCAGCTTCGTTGTGTATCCCTTCCCGATCGACGTAGGCTTATCGGACGACGCGGGCTGGTTCACAAAAGTGATGGGGCTTCGCTGGGTGCTCATGCATTGGATTGGGCTCGAGCTAGGAAGATGGTTTGATGGCAACAATCAGCTGGTGCTGTGGGCAATCGTCTTCGGGGGCTACCTTGAGATTGCGGTCGCGCTCTTTCTTGTGCTCGTTGCGTGGAAGAAACTCGTTGGTCGCGAAATGTCACCTGCGAGGTGATTGGGGGCTCAGGGGTTCGGTTTGCGCAGCACGAGCTGCAGGTTCGCCGAGCAGAACGGCAGGGGATCGCGCGGGCTGAAGACCAGGTTCAGGAAGGCGTTCATCAGCTTCTTGACGGGTACTGCAAACATGCGGTGCGGCGTGTGGGTGCGGCCCGCCCAGATGGCCTGCACTTCGGAGTCGAGAAAGACTACCTGCATGGCGGCCTGCTGCGCCAGGAATCGCGCGCGGATGCTGCCGATGGCGGTCTTGTGGGTGACGTCGCCATTTTGAAGGTGGCGGCCGAAAGGCGAGTCGCCGTTGGGAAAGCGCGCCACAAAGTAGCCGCCCGGTTTCAGGACACGCCGAACTTCGCCGAGGAAGCCGGGCAGCAGTTCCAGCAGAATGTGCTCCATGACGTCAAAGGCTGCAACCATCTGGAAGGCGCGGCTGGGGAAGTCGTCCAGCGTTTCTGCGCCGGTGACGTGAAAGCCGCACCGGGTGGCACATTCCAGCAGTCCAGGATTGACCTCGGTTCCCTGCATCTGCCATCCGCGCCGCCGGCCAAACTCTAGAAACGTGCCGTTGCCGAAGCCGATCTCCAGAACCGGCGCGCCTTCGGAAACGTCGATCTTCGCTTTGCGCAGCAAGGCGGCAAAGTCGGCTCGCTCGCGGGGGCTGAGCAGGCCAAAGTTCTCCGGGTTCCAATGCTTCCACTCCAGGTAGCCGGCGCCGTAGCCCGCGGCGCACGAAAGCTCGTAGGAACCCGCTGCAACTCCATCCGAGGGAGAGTCTGAACGCTTGATTGGAATCACCTGCCGTCTGCTGTTGTTCATGAGGGGTCGCGCGAGGAAGCGATGCCAAGTATTTTGGATGCTTCACAGGCATGATCACGGATGCCCGGTTCCGCGCTTTTTCCCACAGTGCTCCGATTTTTTCATTTGACACAACTCCCGCCGTTATCAGACAGTCGATGGCACCAATTCCATCCTGTTTCGCACGGGCACGAAGGCCCCCGGAGAGGTCCCATGCACCACCTTCAGTTCAACCATATTGCGATCCTTGTCTCGGCGGTCATTCTCTGGCTCCTTGGGGCATTCTGGTACTCGCCCGTCGCCTTTGCCAAGCCCTGGATCGCGATCATCGGCCGCCGGGAGGGCGAGAAGCCGAAGGGCCTGGTTGTGGGAATGGTCGGCTCGTTGATTGGCGACCTGCTTCTGGCCTTTGTCCTGGCACACTTCGTGGGATGGTCGGGCGCGGACACCTTCGCGCTGGGAGCGTTCGTTGGGTTCATTACCTGGCTTGGATTTGTAGTAGGTCCACTGTATCCGCAGAGCGTGTACGAGGGACGTCCGTTCGCGTACTTCGCCATCAACGCCGGCTACTGGCTGGTGGGGCTGGTGATTGTGGGCGGCCTGCTGGCTGTGTGGCACTGACATCGGTTTCCCCGGGGGGCTCGCTTCCGAGAGCCCGGGTCGGCGTTATTTTTCCAGACCCGGGCTCGAGCCCTCAGTCGTTAAAATCCTGTGCATGAGCAAAGAAACCATCTCAACCCCCAACGCTCCCGCTGCGCTCGGCCCCTACTCGCAGGGCATTCGTCTTGGCAACCTTGTGTTCACCGCCGGGCAGGGTCCCATCGATCCGGCTACGCAGAAGATTGTTCCCGGCGGCATCGTGGAACAAACCACGCGGGTGATGGAAAACCTGAAGGCCATTCTCGAGGCAGCCGGAACCAGCCTGGATAGATCAGTGAAGGCCAGCGTGTTTCTGAAGGACCTGAACGACTTCCAGGCCATGAATGCGGTGTACGCGAAGTACATGGCGCCGGCAGGCGTTGCGCCCCCGGCGAGGACCACGGTGCAGGCAGCGCGGCTGCCCGGCGACATCCTGGTCGAGATCGACGTGATCGCCGAGGCTTAGTAGTTCGTTTCGGAGCGCGGCGCATCCAATTCCCCGGAGATTCCCCAAATGCCTGAGGCACCTGAAAAGATCAAGAAGACAGAAGCGGAGTGGCGCGAGCAGCTTACGCCGGAGCAGTACCACATCCTGCGGGAGAAGGGAACGGAGCGGCCCTTCACCGGCCCCCTCGAGTTCAACTATGAGACGGGCGACTACCACTGCGCCGGCTGCGGTGCGCTGCTGTTCAACTCCGGGGCCAAGTTCGATTCCGGCTGCGGATGGCCGAGCTTCATGATCCCCGCCGATTCCACGGCCGTGGCAGAGCATGAAGACAACACCTTTGGCATGCGGCGCGTGGAGGTGACGTGCGCGCGCTGCGGCGGACACCTGGGCCACGTCTTCAACGACGGGCCTCGGCCAACGGGGCTGCGCTACTGCATCAACTCGGCTTCATTGACCTTTGAGCACGAACTGAAATGACGGCGGCTGAGGGCCGGCGCAATCGCGTAGATTGTCAGCATGCCCTCTCGCTTGTTGTTTCTGGCCGGAGTTTTCGCGGTTTCCTTTAGCGCATCCGCACAGCCACCGGCGGCGCGCGACGACCTGGAACTCGATCATCAGCTCCAGGCTGTCGCCGCTGCGCATCACGGCAAGGTAGCCGTGTACGCGGAAAACCTGAAGACCGGCCAGACCGCTGGGCTCGCGGCCGACGAGCCGGTGAAAACCGCATCGACCATCAAGATGGGCATCCTGCTTGAGGCAGCGGAGCAGGTCCGCGCCGGGCATGCGTCGCTGGACGAAAAGCTGGTTCTGAACCATGAGAACCAGGTGGAAGGCTCCGGCGTGCTGGGCGAGCTGGACACGCCCCTGGCCCTGACGCTGCGCGACACCCTTACCCTCATGGTGGTGCTCAGCGACAATACCGCCACCAACATGTCCATCGACCGCCTGGGCCTGGCGCACATCAATGCGACGCTGCGCGAGGCGGGGCTGAAGCAGACGTACCTCTACAAGAAGGTCTACGTGCCGGCGGCCGGGCCCATGCCGGCGGACCAGCCGAAGTTCGGGTTGGGAAAGACAACGGCGCGGGAGATGGCATCGATCATGAAGCGGCTTGCGCAGTGCCGGTTGTCGCTCGACGGCTCAGCCGCAAAGCCAGGCGACGGAGCGATATGCGGCGCCATCCTGCACATGCTGCGTAACCAGCAGGACCGCGACGGCCTTCCCCGTTACTTGGAATTCCTGGACACGAGCGAGCACGGATCGGCCATCGCCAACAAGACCGGCGCGCTTGATGCCTTGCGGGCGGACGTCGCGCTGGTTGCGTCGAAGGCCGGGCCGATCGTGATTGCCGCCTATACCTACGACAACATCGACCAACGCTGGAACGGCGACAATGAGGGGCAGCAGACGCTGGGCAAGCTGGCCAAGGCCATTGTCGACCGCTGGTCGCCGGGCGGAATCGATCCGGAGTCGTTCAACTGGGACGACCCGCTGGCCTCGTCCGCGGCAGCGCATCAGCCCACGCCGCCGACGCATCCCTGACCTGCGAATATCCACATTTGCAACGCACGGCCGCACCGTCATTCTCCTGCTAAAATCGACATTTCCGGCCGAGCCAAGACGCGCCGAGTCCAGCCGCAGGAAGCCTTATCGTGCCCATAGATTCGAAGGTTCAATCCGTGACTTACGCCGACGCCGGCGTTGATATCGCCACTGGTGACCGCGCCAAGGAGCGCATCAAGTTTCTGGCGCAGAAAACCTTTAATCGCAATGTCTTAGGGGGTATCGGCGGGTTCGGCGCGCTGTTTCGCCTGGACCTGCAGCGGTTTAAGAACCCCATCCTGGTAAGCTCGGCCGACGGCGTAGGCACCAAGCTGAAGGTAGCCTTCGAACTGGGCCTGCACCATACCGTGGGCCAGGACCTGGTGAACCACTGCGTCAACGATATTGCCGTGCAAGGCGCCACGCCGCTGTTCTTTCTGGACTACTTTGCGTGCGGCAAGTTGGAGCCCGAGGTCACTGAAGACGTGGTGACCGGCCTGGCGGAGGCATGCAAGGCCAACGGGTGTGCGCTGATCGGCGGCGAGACGGCCCAGATGCCCGGCTTCTACGCCGATGGCGAGTACGACCTGGCAGGCTTTATCGTCGGCGCCGTGGATCGCGACAAGATGGTGACCGGCCAGACGATCAAGCCGGGCGACGTGCTGATCGGGCTGCCCTCCACCGGCCTGCACACCAACGGCTATTCGCTGGCGCGCAAGCTTCTGTTCGAGGTGGGCGGCTACAAGCCCACGCAGTACGTCACGGCCATCAAGGAGAAGGCCGGCGCGGCGCTGATGAAGGTCCACCGCAGCTATCTGCACGTGATTCAGAAGCTGGTGACCGCGGGCATGACCAGCGGCATGGCGCACATTACGGGCGGCGGCATCACCGAAAACCTGCCGCGCATTCTGCCCAAGGGCACTGCTGCACAGATCGAGGTGGGCTCGTGGCCGGTGCTGCCCATCTTTGAGCATCTGCGCGAGCTGGGCCAGGTGTCGCAGGACGAAATGATGCGCACGTTCAACATGGGTATCGGGCTGATCGCCGCCATTCCGGCGGCCAAGTTTACCCGCGCCAAGAACCTGCTGGATCGTGCCGAAGAGAAATTCTTCGTGGTGGGCCGCGTGGTGAAGAGCGAGCAGCGGCGGGTGCAGTACACGTGAGTGAAGGCGCGCGTTCGCCTCTTCGTCTCGGCATCCTGCTCTCCGGCCGCGGTTCCAACTTTCTCGCCATCGCGCAATCCATCCGCGAGCATCGGCTGGCGGGAGCCGAGATCGCCGTCGTCATCTCCAATGTGGCCGACGCGCCGGGGCTCGATGCCGCGCACGCTCTTGGACTGCAGACTGTGCTCCACGTTTCAAAGGGACGCAACCGCGCCGAACACGACGCGGACATGCTGGCTACGCTCCGGCAGCACCGCGTTCAACTGGTGTGCCTGGCCGGATACATGCGCCTGCTCTCGCCGGAGTTCATCGCGGCCTTTCCCAATCGCATTCTCAATATTCATCCTTCGCTGCTGCCCGCCTTCCCGGGGCTCGACGCGCAGCGGCAGGCCTACGATTACGGAGTAAAGTACGCCGGGTGCACCGTGCATTTCGTCGACGAGCACCTGGACCATGGCGTCATCGTGCTGCAGCGCGTGATTCCCGTGCTCGACACCGACGACGGGCACACGCTGGCCGAGCGCATCCTCGCCGAGGAACACATTGGGTACTCGGAAGCCATCGGCCGCGTGGCCAGCGGCGAGTGGGAGATCCAGGGGCGGCGGTACGTGCGTCGTTCGTAAGACGCGGTGATTGCACCGGCCGCAGCACCGATAATGGAAACGCGGAGGTGCTGGATGCGCTTTCGAGACCGCACCGAGGCCGGCCGGCTTCTGGCAGAGCAGTTGATCTCCTACGCGAACAGGGGCGATGTACAGGTGCTGGCGCTGCCACGCGGCGGTGTTCCCGTTGCGTATGAGGCAGCCTGGCGCCTCAACGCGCCGCTCGATGTGTGGCTGGTGCGCAAGCTGGGTGCGCCCTCGATCCCGGAACTGGCCATTGGCGCGATTGCGACCGGCGGCGTTCAGACGATCAGCGCCGATGCGGTGCGCAAGCTCTCGATTACACAGGAACAGATTGATGCAGTCGTCGCTCGCGAGCGGCAAGAGCTGGCGCGGCGCGAGGTGGCGTATCGCGGCAACCAGCCGCCCCTCCATTTGCGCGGAGAAACTGTGATCCTGATCGACGATGGCATTGCGACCGGCGCCAGCATGCATGTAGCCGTCAGATCGCTGCGTCAACTCGACGCGAAAGAGATCGTAGTGGCCGTTCCCGTCGCTGGACCGCCTGCATGCGCTGACCTTGAGCGCGAAGCTGATCGCGTGGTGTGTCTCTTGAAACCCGCGGACCTGAGCTCGGTGGGCGAATGGTATGAGGACTTCTCGCAGACGACCGACGAGGAAGTGCGCGGCCTGCTGGAGCGTGCGCGTGCTTTCGCGCCTGGAGCCAACGAAACAAGGCGCTGACTGGGGGCCGCGCTATTTGCGACGCGGCGGCGTTCCGGCTGTCACACTGTCCTGACGCACGTGCGAGAAGGCTGCGGCGGGCACATCGGCGAGAGGCAGCGACGGTCCTTCCCACAGCAGGCGCGGCGGACCGTCGCTGGCCTCGTGCAATTGCTCCAGGTGCAGCGCGTGCTTGCCGGCACGGAGTCCCAGCGCGCCGCGGTCATAGCGCACGGCATTGCCCGGCGAGCCGCACACCTGGGCAAACGGCGGACCCGTCCGCGCCACCTCAACGCCGTCAATCACCACGCGCGCGCCGTCGCGATCCATCAGGTGAAACGTATAGCCGCCGTCTACCGGTACATCGATTAACCCGTCCCATGCGACCGCGTAGTGCGTGAAGCCCTGCGCGCTGGCGTTCAGGTTGGGCGCCTGGTCTGTGAACACCGGCCTCTCCTGGCTCAGGTCCGGTAGTTCCGTCCATGTGCCCGGATAGATGGCGAACGCCAGGCCCGCGACGATGGGCGCCGCCGGCTGCTGCGCATCCATCCAGTGCGAAACCACGACCACGCCTTGCGACGCCCAGTCTTCATGCCCCTTCTTGTCTTTCACCTGCAGCATCACGCGAAAACGCCCCGCACCGTTGCGGCCGTCGAGATCGGTGCCATCGCTGTCTGCAAACGCGTGCTTCACTTTGCGCTCGTGCGCCTCGGCGCCGTCGCCGAAGATCCACGTGTACTCTGCGTGCGGCGCCTCTTTTGCCTCGAAGGTCTGCGTCTCGCCGCGCATCACCGTGGGCGGATCCACGGTGAACTCGGCGACAGGCTCTTCGGGCGGCTCAAATTTGACGGGCTGCGTGTCGTTAGTGGAAAGCGGAATGTCGGCATCCGAGCTTGCGACCTTTTGTCCATACTTCACGTTCTGCATCACCACGCCGGTCACGAATCCCGACACATACGACCCCACCAGCGGCGGCTGATCGAGCGCCCAGATGTTTTTGAACGTGAAGCTACGCAGGCTTTGCTCGCGCTGCTCCATTTGCACCAGCGAGTACCAGTTGTCGAGAAAGATGTTTTCGAAGTGATAGTTGAAGTGGTCGCCGCGCGAGCCGTTGGCGCCCCAGAAGCCCAGCAGGCCGAACGTCTGTCCGCACGCGCCGATGCCGGCGTGCAGCACATCGGAGTCACGCAGCGTGAAGTTGCGCGAGTTGAAGATCTTCTTGCGGCCAGCCCGCGCGCACCACGTTGGAGATGCTGGTGGAGAGCTGGCTGTGCTCGATCACAATGTCGTGAACCTCCTGGCCGGGGCGCACCATATCGGCGTCGGAGTAGCCGTCCCAGTTGCCCATCAGGGCAATATCGTCGTCTGACGCGCGCAGAAACGAATTCCTCACGACGCCGTCGCTGGAGCCGATCCAGTCCATGCCATCCTGGTTGGCGTTGCCGGGATTGCCGCCGATCACGCGCAGATCGTCGTAGACAAAGCCGATGGAGTCCTTCATCTGGATGGACCATGTGCGCGAGCGGATGATGCACGTGACGCCGTCCACCTCAATGTTCCTGGCGTTCATGGCGTCGATGCAGTGCCAGTCGGGTTTCTGCATCCAGCCTTCGTCGGTGTTGGGATCCTGCGGGCCTTCATAGACGATGGTGCCGCGCCCCAGCACCTTCACGTCGTGAACCTGCCAGAAGTTGAGGCTGCCGAAGAAGAACGCGCCGGGCGAGAGATAGTACACATCGCCGCTCTTGGGATTCAGGCTCTCGTGGTAGACGCCGGGAGCATAGACATGGACATTCTCCGCTGCTTTGGGCGGCGCGGGCGCCGGCGTGTCAGCAAAGAGAAACAGCATCTGCGCATGATTGAGGAAGTCGCGCGGGCGCGAGATGGACAACTTTGCCGGGCCGGCCATTTTGAATCGAATGGTGCGCCCCTCGCGCTGGGCGCGAATGCCGAGACGCCACGGCTCAATGTCGACACCGCGATCCCAGAAGCCCGGCTCGGCGGCGGTGACCTCAACCGTCACAGGTCCTGTGATGTCAAAGCTCGCATACTCGTAGCTGGCCGCGGCGTGCGCCACGTCCACAGACTGGCCGTCGATGGTGACGCTGAAGCCCGTCGATCGCATCTCCGGCGGTACCGGGGCCGACGTCACACGCGGCGCGGCGTTATGCGATGCGGCAAATACGACAGAGAACTGAAGCGCCAACAGCAGCGCGGACAAAACCCGCAGACCCGGCAAAGAGCGACTCCGGAATAAAGTGGGGACGACTTCACAATAGCACCGGCGCATCCCAGCCGCAGCGCCGCAGGTCACAGCTGCCGATATTCGTTGAGGCGGCACGGAACGGGGAATTAGATACCCTCACCCATCGACACATAGCCGGCCTGCCGGTCCAGCTCTTCGCGGTAGGCGCTGCGGTCCGCTTCTTCTTCAGCGAACGGCTCAACACACGGCTCCGCGCCCATCCGATGTTCGAGTTCGTCCACGCGCGCCGAAAGCGCGATCAGCGCATCGGAGAGCGGATCCTTGATGTCGTGCGGATCGGTAATGAGCACCCGCTTGCCGTTGCGATACACGATGTGCGCGGGCACGCCCACAACGGTCGAATTTGGCGGCACGTCGGATAGCACCACCGACCCGGCGCCTACGCGCGAATTCTCACCCACCGTGATGTTGCCCAGCACATTGGCGTTGTTGCCGATGAAGACGCCGTCGCAGATCGTCGGATGGCGCTTGCCGTGCCCTTTGCCCGTGCCGCCCAGCGTCACGCCCTGGTAGATGGTCACGTCGCTGCCCACGATGGCCGTCTCGCCGATCACGACGCCCGTAGCGTGATCGATAAACAGCCGCCGCCCCAGCAGCGCGCCGGGATGAATGTCCACGCCTGTATAGAATCGCGCGATCTGCGAGAGCATGCGCGCCGGCAGCCGCAGCTTTGCCTTCCATAGCGCATGCGAGATGCGATGGAACCACACCGCCCAGAGCCCCGGATAGCACGGCACCACCTCGAGCCAGGAGCGCGCAGCCGGATCGCGCTCCAGTACCGAGCTGACGTCTTCGCGAATTCGGCCGAAGAACCCCATGGCTGTTGATCCTCAAAACGAGCAAGGATGCACACGAGCAACGATGCGAGGACCGGACCGAAAGCTTTACGTTCCAACCCTCGCCGTATCGTGCGCCTATACCGCGATGGCCTCAGTGGGCAGCGCCAGCGCCTGCTGCCGCAGCGGTTCGAACAGCATGCTGGAGAGATAGCGCTCGCCAAAGTCCGGCAGAACCACCACGATCAGCTTGCCCGCGTTCTCAGGCCGCGCCGCCACCTTGAGCGCAGCCGCGACGGCCGCACCGGAGCTGATGCCCACAAACAGTCCTTCGTCCTTGGCCAGCCGGCGCGCCATCTCCACCGACTCGTCGTTGGTGACCTGAGACGACTTCATCGATGTTCCTGGTATCGAGAACGCCCGGCACGAAGCCTGCGCCGATTCCCTGGATCTTGTGCGGGCCCGGCTTGCCGCCGGAGAGCACCGGGCTGTCCGTGGGTTCCACCGCGATCGCCTTGAAGCTCGGCTTCTTGGGCTTGATGTAGTTCGACACGCCCGTAATGGTGCCGCCCGTGCCCACGCCGGAGATCAGAATATCGACCTTGCCGTCGGTGTCGTCCCAGATCTCGGGGCCGGTCGTGGCCAGATGGATCGCGGGGTTGGCAGGATTGTCGAACTGCTGCAGGATGAAGCCATTCGGCGTCTTGGCCAGGATCTCGTTGGCCTTGGCGATGGCGCCCTTCATGCCGTTGGGTCCGGGCGTGAGCACAATCTCCGCGCCGAACGCCAGCAGCGTCACGCGGCGCTCCACGCTCATGGTCTCCGGCATGGTCAGAATGAGCCGATAGCCCTTCACGGCCGCCACAAACGCCAGCGCGATGCCGGTGTTGCCGCTGGTGGGCTCAATCAGCACCGTCTCCCCCGGCTTGATTTTGCCGGCCTTCTCCGCGGCATCGATCATCGCAAAGCCGATGCGGTCCTTCACGCTCGAAACCGGGTTCTGGCTCTCCAGCTTCGCCACCACCGTGCCGGGCAGCCCAGCGGCAACACGGTTCAATCGCACCAGCGGGGTGCGGCCAATCAATTCCGTCACATTCGCGGCAATTCGCGCCATATCGTCTCCTCTGCCGGGCATCTCCCGGGCGTTGCGTATCAAGTTTTTGGAATGAGGGGTAGCTATCGGGGGGAAAGGACACGCAAAAACAAGGCGCGCGCCGGCATCGGAGCTCCTCACCAGGCCGGTGTTAGCGACATCGATGCATGAGGATAGCCTAGACCTCAAGGGCTTCGATTGGCAAGGGTTTACCCGGCGTTACGAGTTCGGAATTGGTAAAATGTATGTGGAGTTCTACCGTGAATTGCGAAGCACAGGAGCGCCCCCAACTCACGGATGCTGCGCAAGCGTGCCTGCGCGAGCTCGCACAAACTTACGTCTGGTGGAAGTCGCCTGACGACGCGATGCGCTTCCCCCGCCGGATTGCCGCCCAGGTAATGAACCTGGGTTCTGGCCCCACGTGGTGACAATGATCGATACCGTCGGCGAGGAGTTCCTTCGTGACGTTCTCAAGAACTCCGAGGCCGGTGAACTAGACGCGCGCTCCTGGCACTATTGGCACTACCGGCTTGGCATGGCCGAATACGGTGTGAAACCTGTTCCGCCCATGCCCGTACGAAGGATTGCCTGAGCCGATGCACTTTCATTGGGAGATCCTGCCGACCGCTCAGCGTGAGCTCTTGCCCGACCTATCCGGCACAGCGTCTCTCGGCTACGTGCTTTACGGCGGAACAGCAGCGGCGCTGAGATTTGGCCATCGAAGCTCGGTCGATTTCGACTTCTTCACCGATCGTCCGCTCGACCGCCCCTTTCTGTTCGAGAGGCTTCCAATTTTGAACCAAGCCATTGTGATCCAGGACAGGATCAATACCCTGAGCGTGATGGTTCCCCGGAATAACGCGCAAGTGAAGGTCTCGTTTTTCGGGGACATCGGTATGGGGAGAGTTGCAACTCCAGACCTCGCTTCTGAGCACGTCCTGGAAATCGCCGCGCCGCTCGACTTGCTCGCTACCAAGCTGAAGGTGATGCTGCAGCGCATCGAGTCCAAGGACTACCTTGATGTCATCGCCGCTGAAATCAGGAATTAGCCTCAACGATGGGCTGGCGGCCGCCACCGCCATGTACGCACCAGGATTCCAGCCAAGTGAAGCTTTAAAAGCCCTGGTCTACTTCGAGGGAGGCGACCTTGATACCTTACATCAGCGATCACAAGAACTATCTCGCCGCGGCTGCGTCGGGCATGTCCGGCATATTTCATGAATTCGGAGCTGGTTCTCGCGCTCTCTTTTCGGCGCGGACCGAGTCCTCAGCCCGTATTTCGCAGCCCCGCCGAAATTCCGCTGATCGTCGCCGCAATCGCGCGGTTCACCTCCGGCGTATCTTCGCCGGCGCGCTTGCGCCGCAGCATATCCACCTGGATCAAATGCATCGGGTCCACATACGGATTGCGCAGCTTGATCGACCGCGCCAGCACCTGGTTGCTCTCAAGCAGCTCCGTCTGCCGCGTAACCGCCAGCACCGCGCGCACGGTGCGATGGAACTCGGCCTCGAACATGTCGTAGACGCGTTCGCGCAGCTCCGCATCCTCCACCAGCGTCGAGTAGAGCCGCGCCGTCGCCAAGATCCGCCTTGCCCAGCGCCATCTCCACGTTGCGCATCAGGTCGATGAAGAGCGGAAACTCCCTCGCCATGGTCTGCAGCAGCTCAAGCGCGCCCGGCCGCTCCATGTAACTTGCCCAGCGCGTAACCCACGCCGAACCACGCCGGCACCAGCAGGCGCGACTGCGTCCAGCCGAAGACCCACGGAATCGCCCGCAGATCGCGTAATCTGCGTCGACGCCTTGCGCCGCGAGGGCCGCGAGCCGATCTTGGCGTGCTCCAGCTCGCCCACCGGCGTCGACTGCTCGAAGTAAGTCATCACGTCCGGATCGTTCGAGAATGTGCTTGCGATAGTACGCAAACGAGATCGCCGACAGCTCATCGAGCGCCGGCTCCCACTCCGGCTTCAGCACGCCGGTGAAGTGCCCTTCGGGATCGCGCGCATTAGGCCGCGCCAGCGCATCGAGCGACGCCGCGATCATCAGCTCCAGATTGCGCTCCGCCAGCACCTCGTCGGCGTACTTGAAGTTCAGCACTTCGCCCTGCTCGGTGATGCGCAACTGGCCTTCGAAGGAATCCATCGGCTGCGCAAAGATGGCGCGATGCGTCGGCCCGCCGCCGCGGCCCACCGTGCCGCCGCGGCCATGAAACAGCCGCAGCTTCACGCCGGCCTCGCGCGCCACCGCGTGCAGCTCGCGATGCGCGCGGAAGATCTCCCACGTGCTGGTCAGCATGCCGCCGTCCTTGTTCGAGTCGGAGTAGCCCAGCATCACCTCCTGCCAGTTGTCCCAGCTGACGCCAGCAGCTTGCGATAGTCATCGACGGCTCCACAGCTCGCGGCAAATCGCGGGCGCGTTGCGCAGGTCTTCAATCGACTCGAACAGCGGCACCGGCATCAGGCCCGGATCGCGTGCCCGCGTTCCTTCCACGCGTCACGCCGCCCAGCCGCGCCAGCCGCACCACCGCCAGCACATCTTCCACCGACGCCGCGCCGCTGATCACGTACTGGCGGATCGCTTCAGGCGAGCAGCCTGCTTTGACCTCGGCCACGACGCGAAACGTCTCCAGCACGCTCGCCGTCTCTCGGACAGCGACCCCGGCAGCGAAGCGCGCCATCGTGTCGGCAATCGCCTCCTTCGAGCGCCGTGCGCGTGCACGCTGCGCATGCTGACGGATATCCAGCGTGTGCAGATGCAGCCCGAAGGTGCGCACCTGCAGCAGCAGCGGATCGACCAGCGTGCGCGCAATGCGCAGCCCGCGATTGCTCGCCAGCGAGCCCGCAGCGCATTCAAGATCGTCAAGGAATTCCTCTGCCGAGCAGTATGCGGGCAGCACCTGCGCCAGCTTCTCCTGGCCCTGCGCCAGCGTGTACGGCATCACCGGGACGGCGCTGCCGGCGGCCAGCGCGTGCTCGTTGGCCTGCATCGTGCGCTGCATGCGCGCCTTCACGCAGATCACGAACCGGCGGTAGTACTCGAACTCGATACTGCTCGCCGAAGACCTGCGCCTCCGGCGTGCGCACCTGCGCAAGATAGCCCTGGAGCCGCGCCAGCAGCTCATCGCTTACCGGCATCTGCTGCGCGCTCGTGGTCAGCAGGTCGATGATCTCCTCAAGCTGGCTGCTTGTAATAAAGCAGCAGATGCCCGCGCGCCAGCTGAATCGCGTCGCGCGTGACCTCGGGCGTCACAAATGGATTGCCGTCGCGATCGCCGCCGATCCACGAGCCGAAGCGCAACACCTGCGGCAGCTCGTGCGGCTCCGATCTCAAGCCCATAAGCGCTGCGCAGCGCCTCGGCAATCTCGCGATACAGGCTGCGGCAGCGTCGCAAAGATGGAGACGTCGTAGTAGTCGAGCCCCATCTTGATTTCGTCGTAGACCGTGGGCCGGCGCGAGCGCACCTCATCCGTCTGCCACAGGCTGGTGATCTCCGCGCAGCATCAGCTCCTCCAGCCGCGCCAGGTCCTGCTCCGGCATCGGAATGCGGTCCAGCGCCGCCAGAAACTCGCCGATGCGCCGCCGCTTGAACATCACCGAGCGCCGCGCCACCTCAGTGGGATGCGCCGTAAAGACGGGCACAATCAAGCACGCGCGCCAGCCATTCCATGGCTTCTTCCGCAGCGATGCCCACGCGCCGCATTGCCCGCAGCGTTCCAGCCAGGGACCCGCGCTGGCGGCCTGCGTCGCCGCTCAGTTGCAGCGCCAGCCGGCGCCGCTTGCGGTGGTTGGTCTCGGCCAGGTTGATCAGCTCGAAATAGAACGCGAAGGCCCGCGTCAGCAGCAATGGCGCGCTCCACGGGCAGCGAGTGCACCAGTTCCAGCGCCGTGGCCGCATGTCGCTGCGGCTTCCTCCTCGTTGCCGCGCGCTTCGGCGTCGCGTCGGCGGATCGTGCCCTGCCGCAGCGCTTCCACGTGGGCAAACAGGTCCTCGCCGGCCTGCTCGCGCAGCACCTCGCCCAGCAGCATGCCGAGCGAACGCACATCGCGCCGCAGCGGAGCCTCTTTCAGTTCGCCCGACTGCGCCTCCAGCTCCGCCAGGCGCTGCGACCAGCTCTCGAGGATTCCACAATAAGGCCATCGTGTTTTGATTATGCACGACCCGAAATCAGGACCGTCTCAAGTACCACGAATGATGGAATTGTTCCAAATGACTCTTCACGCCGAGCCAGGCTCATTTTAGGCGGCGCTTGGATTCAATCGATCTCCGAATCGCGTCTACGTCGGCCAAGTCCTGTGGCCTGCCCGAGGCCAGTTTCGAGGCAATCAGATCCTCCGCGGACATGAAGAATGCTGTGAGGCCCGTTGCCGGATCGACTGTTCCCGATATCCGCCGTTGCCAAGCCTCTTCGAAGGACACCCCTGGAACCTCGGGAAGAATGTCGACTGTCTGCGGTTCGTATCCAAATCGAAAGAAACTGCCCTTCTCAGCAAAGTCTTCGGCACGAATCTCGCCCATCGGTAATCCGAAGTCGGCTAGGGCAGCGTAAATTGCGCGGGCATTTTCTGAATCGGTCTGGATGAGCAGGTCGATATCCTTCGTTGAGCGGGGCTGTGCATGAAAAATGACTGCGTAGCCGCCGACGACCAGGTACTTAACCCCATGGGCGTGGAATGCGGACAATAGGTCCTTGAAGTTTTGATACATCCGGCTCCTGCTCGATGCCCCTCATCGCGTACGCAATCCGGTTGATCTCTTCCACAGCATCCATCCGCTCATGCACCGGCCGGCTTTGCCAGTAACGGTATTCGTCGAGCTTCATCTCCTCGAGGCTGGAATATTTTCGTAGAACCGGCCGCATGTACTCCTTTTAGCATTCGGAAGCGTGTTTTTCAATGCGAATACCTGGCAGGCACTCACGTCCCGCCTTGAGAGTTCCAAAGTTGGCCCGATACATTGATTCAGCGCGAGGGAAAATGAGGAACGTCTTAGGGCGCCTTCATCAAAAACGAAATCCCGCCGACCTGGTAAATCACCTTTCCCGGCCCGGCCGGCTTCGGCTGCACCTGGTGCGCCATTACCTTCTCAAACGCTGCGGCCACTTCCCCCAGCACCGCAGGCTCGGCCACCGGCACATTATGCGCGGCCAACACCAGCTTCACCTCGGGCTCCAGCGCCGCCAGCCGCCGGACTGATCTTCCATACGCGGCAAGATCCGTCTCCGGCCGATAGATCCACACCGTCCCCGGATAATAGGTATCGCCGGTAAACAGCAGCCCATTGGCTCGATCAAACAGGCAGATCGCATCCGGCGTATGTCCCGGCGTCGCCAGAATCTCCAGCGTCCGTCCGCCCAGATCGATGCGGTCCTCATCGTGCATCCACTTCGACACCGTCCAGGGCCGCGTCGCATAAGCCGCACGATCGAACCCCTCAGGCAGCTTCCCGCAGACCTCGCCCGGCGCAATCTCCGCCTGCGCATCCGCCTTGGAGCCCTTCGCGCTCTCCCGCGTAAAGCGCGTATCCATGCCGTATACCGTGTCGAACTGCCAGTTGTTCCCCACGTGGTCATCGTGCGTATGGCTGTTGAGCACCACCACCGGCAGCTTGGTCAGCCTGGCAATCAGCGCCTTCAAGTTGCCGATTCCCATCCCCGTGTCGAACAGCAGTGCCCGTTCGCGCCCGAGGATGAGATAGCCGATCGTCTCCTCCGACTGGTGCGGCTCATAGATCGCGAGCGTCTCCGGCGCCACCCGGTACACCTCGAACCAGCCATCGTCCACTGTGACGCGCTCCAGCTTCGCAAACTCCGCCCGCGGCAGCTTGCGACACCACTCCGGCATGTCGCCCTGAGCGTGCGCCGCCAGAACCCCGGCGCAAAGCAGAATGCTGATCAGTACGAAGCGAGTTGTGTTCCTGAGCGAACCCTGAACGCAGTGAAAGGGGAGGCGAAGGATCCGCGGTTGTTCTTGCATTTGTCTCTTCTTTCCCAAGCAAAAATCTGGGGGTGCCCCGGTCTCGATTCTGAGACCTGGGATAGCGAGAACTCGTCAGGAGGAACGTGTTGGTTTGATGTACTCTTGGGCAACCGGATAAAGAACATGAACCCACGCACCAAGTATTTGGTCTCATTCTTCGGCCTTTGCATAGCGTCGGTCATCCTGCTCATGGTCATCGCCCTGCAACTCCCGAAGCACCCGCAACTGCGATGGGCTCTCCTCATCGTTTGGCTGGCCGCATTTGTGGCCATGTTTCTACTCATTCGATATTTCCGAGGTCGGCTCCCTCCGCCAACAAACAACCAGAATCTGAAGGGAGCAAGAGCTGCTCGGCGCATGGCTTGGATCTACCTTGGCGGCCTCGTAGTCGGTCTATTCGCCCGAGGGCAGGAGTTGTTGGGCCTTCCTTACGGCTTAGGATTTCTGCTTCCACTGATCCCGATTGCCTTAGCGACCTATTACTTTCGCCTGTCCGCCAGATTGACGCGCTCTGCTGATAAGTCGGAACAACGAAGCTGAACGGAAGCCGGTATCGCAGGGATCTTTCAGCCGAGCTTGCTCACAGCCTTGCGTCGGAAACATTCCGGCGAGTGGTCATTCACCATCCCCGCGGCTTGCATGAAGGCGTAGACGATCACCGGCCCGACAAACTTGAAGCCGCGTTTCTTGAGCGCCTTCGACATCTCGGCAGCCAGCGGTGTCTGCGCGACCAACGGGCCCGTGTTCTGAATCGGCTTGCCGCCCACCATGCTCCACAGCCACCCGGAGAAGTCCTCGCCGGACTTCTTCATCTCCTGAAGGATGCGCGCACCGGCGATGGTCGCCTCGATCTTGGCGCGGGAGCGGATAATCCCGGGATTCTCAAGAAGCTTCAAGATGTCGGCCTCCGTAAAGCGCGCCACCTTCGCCGGATCGAAGCCCTTGAACGCCTTGCGGAATGCCTCGCGCTTGCGCAGCACCGTGATCCACGCCAGCCCCGCCTGAAAGCCTTCGAGCATCAGCAACTCCCACAGCGCACGGCTATCGCGCTGCGGCACGCCCCACTCTGCGTCGTGGTACTCGCGCAGGAGCGGATCGGATTCGGACCAGTGACAGCGCGTTTTGGCGGGTGGTGTCGGCATGTTGTGATGGTACCCGGTCGCGGAGCGAGACTGGTCACTTCAGACTTGCAACAATCGTCTTGAACTCCGCACTGTGTTCATCGTGCGTGACTCCCAGCCCCTCCAGGTAGATTGTCAGCACTTCCTTCTCCTTGAAGGTCATGTAAGTTGAGAAGATGCGACCAGTGCTTTTTTCGCCGCCCGAATAAAACAGGTAGAGGCTGTTGCCCCGATTCAGAGGTTCTGGTGAGTCGGGCCAGATGGTGCCATCCCGCAACTCCTGTCTTTCGACAGCAAGACGATCTTTGCAGATCAATCGAAAAATCTCGGGATTCAGATTCTTGTTGAAATCCATCGTGCTGATCGTGGCCTGTTGACGTTGATCTGGAGAGCTAATGACCACTCGATCCGGAATTCTCCGAACCTCGCGCCAACCCTTGGGCATGGTTAATTTGAAATCTCCGAGTTCGAACCGCTGAGCCGCGCCAAAACCCTTGAAAAACAAAAAAGCGGCAATCATCAAAGCACCGACGATCCACGCAACGCGCTTGGGCATGAGCTTCTTTTCAGAGTATAGCCGCGTAGATTTCGGCCTTGATCCCCTTAAGCGCCATCGAGCTGCAGCATAATGTCTTCCCACTCGGCGGTGAACGAGGCGAGTTGCGCGCGCAGCTCTTCGGCCAGCGTGGTCAGCCGCTGCGTTTCGGCGGCCGACACGAACACGCCTAGCTGCTGCTCGGTCGTAGCCAGCGCCGCTTCTACGCGCGGGACCTCTTCTTCGAGGAACGCGCAGCGGTCCTCCATCTGCTTTTGCTTGATGGGATTCAGACGCCTGGGCTTGTCT
Organism: uncultured Acidobacteriota bacterium; assembly: GCA_963846375.1. Taxonomy (GTDB): domain Bacteria; phylum Acidobacteriota; class Terriglobia; order Terriglobales; family Acidobacteriaceae; genus Telmatobacter. The sequence goes on along the minus strand of CAWJVV010000018.1, from coordinate 208,452 downwards.
TTGGCCGGGTCCGCTTCAACCTTGCCGTTGGTGCTCATCGATGCGGCCGAGGTTGCGGACTCCGCATTTCCCTCAGGTGCCCCGGGTCTCCCGGTTTTGGAGACCTGGGGTTGCGCATCTTTCGAGGAAACAGCTTCAGATCCGCTGGAGAGCGCAGCCGCCAGCTCTTCCTTCTTGCGCAGGTAGTCTTCGTAGTTGCCTTCGTAGGTAAAGACAGTGCCGTTTTCCACTTCAAGCACGCGCGTTGCCAGCCGGTCGATGAAGTAGCGGTCGTGGCTCACAAAGATCACCGTGCCGCTGAAGTTGGCGATGGCCTCGAGCAACACGTCCTTGGCGCGCATGTCCAAGTGGTTGGTGGGCTCGTCGAGGAGCAGGAAGTTCGAGGGCGAAACCAGGATCCGCGCCAGCGCAAAGCGGTTGCGTTCGCCGCCCGAGAGCACACCCAGCGGCTTGAAGACGTCGTCGCCGGAGAAGAGAAAGCAGCCCAGCAGCGAGCGCAGTTCGCTCTCCGGCACCTTTACCGCGGCGCGGCTGATGTCGTCGAGCATGCGCGCGTCTCCGTCGAGCACCTTGTACTGGTCCTGCGCGAAGTACTCGCTGACCACGTTGTGGCCCAGCTTCACCGTGCCGGCCGTTGGCGCCTCCACGCCGGTCATGAGCTTGATCAACGTGGACTTGCCCGCGCCGTTCACGCCTACCAGGGCCACGCGGTCGCCGCGCTCGATGTTGAAGCGCACGTTGGTGAGCACCTGCTTCTGGCCATAGCTCTTCGACAGGCCTTCGGCCTCGACAACCATGCGGCCGGAGGGAGGCGGCTGCGGGAATTTGAAGTGGATGACCGGTTCGTCTTCGGGGATCTCGATGCGCTCGATCTTCTCCAGTTCCTTGACGCGGCTCTGCACCTGCTTGGCCTTTGTGGCCTGCGCCCGGAAGCGGTTGATGAACGATTCGAGGTGCTCGATCTGGAGCTTCTGGTTGCGGTACGCGGATTCGAGTTGCGCGCGGCGCTCGTCCTTCTGCGCCAGGTACTTGGTGTAGTTTCCCTGGTAGATGTTGAGGCGCTTGTTCCAGATCTCCACAGTGCGATCGATAGTGACGTCGAGGAAGTAGCGGTCGTGGGAGATGAGGATGTATCCGAAGGGATAGCTCTTGAGGTAGTCCTCGAGCCAGTTGCGGGTTTCGAGGTCGAGATGGTTGGTGGGCTCGTCGAGGAGGAGGAGGTTGGGCTTGGCGAGCAGCAGCTTGGCCAGGGCGATGCGCATCTGCCACCCGCCGCTGAACTCGTCGGTGAGGCGGGTCCAGTCTTGTTTGCTGAATCCCAAGCCGGTGAGGACGGCTCCCACCTGGGCATCGAGCGCGTAGCCGTCGAGGGCGTGGAAGCGCTCCTGAATCAGGGAGTAGCGGGCGGCCGCGGATTCGTACTCGGGGCCGGCGTGATCCAGGTCGGCCATCTGCGCGGCGAGGCGCTCGATCTTCGCCTTCCATGTCGCGGATCTCGTCGAAGACGGTGAGACACTCCTCGAAGATGGTGCGGCCGGTGAGACGGAGGCCTTCCTGCGGCAGGTAGCCGATGCTCATGCCTTTGGTCTGCTGGAGGTCGCCGTAGTCGAGGGTTTCGAGGCCGGCGAGGACCTTCATGAGCGTGGATTTGCCGGTTCCGTTGGCTCCGACGAGGGCGGTTTTCTCCTTGCTGCGGATGAGCCAATTGGCCTCAAGGAACAAGATCCTGGGGCCAAAGCGCTTGCCGGCGTTTTGCAGGGAAAGCATTCTGGTTTCATTGTCGCAGAGGGTGATGGGCTGCCCAATTGGAGTGCGGAACGCTGGTGATCCGGCTGTTTCCGCGAACCCGCTCATCGCGATATTGCCGCGATGAACGGGGCACAGCTTTCTGCCATGAATCCAGCCCGTCTCTACAGGGTTCTCAGGGCCTGGACGGGATCGAGGCGGGAGGCGCGCCACGCGGGGAGCATGCAGGCAATCGCAGCGACAAGAAGCAGCGTTGCTGCCACTACAGCGAAGACAACCGGATCGAGCGGCGCGGTTTCATAGAGGATCGAACTGATGAGACGCACTACGGCGGCACTCGCCAAGAGCCCCAGGAAGAGTCCAAGCAACGCGGGCCGGAGACCGTCAACCAATATTTTGCGCAGCACCTGCTCCCGTTGCGCGCCCAGTGCGATGCGAATTCCAATTTCTCCGGTGCGTTGGGCTACGACATAAGAAAGCACGCCAAATAATCCCACCGCAGCGAGCAGCAGCGAAAGACCGGCAAACACGAACAGCAGGGTTGCATCGAAACTGGCATCCATCGTATTTCTGTGCACCACCTGATCCATGGTCAGCACGTCGGATACGGGCAAATCCCGGTCGAGTTGCGCGACGATACGCTGAATGGGCAACGCCAGTGCGGTTACGTCCTGGTCGGAGCGAACCATGAGCGCGGCTCCATGCATTTCAGAATCCGCATCGAGAGCGAAGTACATCATCGGCTGCGGGAGATCTGCGACACTGAATCGCGTATCGCCGACGACGCCGACAATTTGATATTGGCGATCGCCCAGGGTCCGCAAGTACTTGCCGACGGGATCTTCTCCGGGAAAGATTTGCCTGGAAAACGATTCGGAGATGATGACCTCGGTGGCGTGACCGGGGCGTTGATTGTCGTCGAAGGTATTGCCGCGCAAGACCGGAATTCCGATGGCTGCGAAATAACCGGGATCAACCCACCTGTGAATTGCATCAAGGCGCTGGCCGGCGGGTGGCCTGGGATGTTCAATAACGACAAAGCCGCTATCTCCGCCATATCCTTCTCCCGGCACTACCGGGGAGACCAGTCCCGCGGCGTGAACGCCCCGCAGACCGCGCACGCGCGCGAGAAGAGAATCAAAAAAGATGGCGCGTTGAGCCGGCTGGTTATAACGCGCCTGGGGCAGCTCAAGGTCGAATTTGATTACGTTCTGCGTGATACAGCCGAGGTTGGTGGAGCGCAATTTGGAGAAGCTCTTGAACATTAATCCCGCTGCAATCAGCAGTACCACGGTCAGTCCGATTTCGAGCGAGAGCAGCAGGCCGCGCAGACGCGCGCGGCTGTTGCCACCCGTGTTGGCGCGCGACGCTTCCTGTAGGGAAGAGAGCACCTGATTGCGGTGCACGGAAACGGAGGAGATGAGGCCGGCAAACGCGGCGCAGACGAGGATGAGCGCCAGTGTGAAGGCCACGGCGGTGCCTTCCATTTGTATGGCTTCAGCGCGCGCCATGTCATGACGCGCATTCATCACCCAGAGCAACGTGCAATAGGCCAACGGAAGGCCGACCGCGCCCGCGGCTCCGGACAATAGCAAGCTTTCCATCAGGTGTTGGCGCAACAGGCGCAAACGGCTTCCGCCCAGCGCCATCCTGATGGCCAGCTCCTTGTTGCGGTTGGCTGCGCGCGCCACCAGCAGGTTGGACACGTTCAAGCAGGCAATGAGGAGCATGCAGCCCGTTGCCGCCAGCAGCGCGTAGAGCTGCGTTCTTACGGTCCCCACAAGCGAATCCAACAGGGAACGGCCGTTGGCGCCTTTGCTCACAAAGATCAAGTCGCGATGTTGCTCGTGAAGACGCCAGGTGATCAACGACAGCTCGGTAACCGCCTGGTTCAGGGTGACTCCGGGGTTGAGCCGTCCAATCACTCTGAATTCGTGCAAATCAAGGCTCTTCATCTCTTGCGCGGATTTGTTGTAATACGTCGGCGTCCAAAGCTGGATGGCTGAGTCAGGGTAGGAGAACCATGCGGGCATGACGCCGATGACGGTGTAGGACTTTCCATCGAGCAGGATGCTCTGATTGACGATGGAGGGATCGCCGCCATAGCGCCGCTTCCACAGTCCCCAACTAAGAAGAACGGTTGGATTGGCGGACGGGCTATCTTCGCTGGGCAGGAAGTTGCGCCCCAGCGCGGGCTGCACGCCAAGCACGGGAAGCATGTTCCATGAGAACGTGGCCGCGCGCACGCTCTCCGGCAATTGCTGTGCGGCGCCAGACAGGTTGTATCGCGCATCGCTCCAGAGAGCGAGACCGGTGAAGCTTTGATTGAGCCTCTGCCACTCGGCGAAGACGCCCGGCGCACAGTCGTTCCATTGATACTGATCGTCGGGGGTTCGCTCGTAGAGCCGGATCAAGCGGTCCGCATCCGGGAAGGGCAGCGGCTTGATGAGGACGGAACGGACGATGGTGAAAAGGGCAACGTTGGCGCCGATGCCCAGAGCCATGACGAGGATGGCAATGGCGGCGAAGAGGGGCGTGCGGGCCAGGGCGCGGATACTGTAGCGCAAATCGCGAAGCAGCGACTCGAGCCACGTGGAGGTCCACGGGGAGCGACCTTGGGAAGAATCGGAATGAACGTTGTTTTCAAGCATACTGGCTCCCGATATGTGCAGGTAGACGGACCTTTGAGCGCGCAGATTACCGAGGTGCGTAAGAACTTTGAAACTCTGTGACGAGGGCGGTGATGTTTGTGATGCAGGCTAGTTGGACAAGTGCCACAGAGACTTTCTTGAAGGAGTTTGAAAGCCGGCTTGCGGTGGTGCGAAGACTTCCGCTTGCAAACAAGAACTCGACTGCCGACGAAAAGTTGCGTTAGTGGTCTGGCGCGGCTTGACGCCGACGAGGACTTTACGGCCTTTTTCCAGCTTTGGCGCTCGACGGGGCTGATCCGCTGGCCGGTCCGTATCCGGCAAGGAAGGCGCGGACCGCGGCGACAGCAACGCGTTCGAGTTCGCCGGGTCTGGAGCGGTAATCCCCTGTGTACATGGCCTTGTTGATGGGTATCCACAGCAGCATTCCGACAAAATGGCTGGCGGCCAGCATCGGATCATCGACGCGGAGGAGTTTGCGGTCGGAGAGGCTTCGAAAGCTGGCTCCCAGAGTGGCGAGGACCCGATCGAAGCCGTGCTCGTACCAGCTGCGGCCCACATCAGGAAATCGCTCCGCGTTGGCCATCACGAGCCGGCGCAGACGCAATACGCGCGGCTGCATCAGCGCGCTCAGAAAGCGGCGGGCGAGCACAATTAGCGCGGATTCAACGTCTGTTTGTTCCGCCATGGTTTCGACAACCAGACGAACAAGTTCATCGATCTCGCCAGTGGTGGCTCGGACGATCTCGGCGAAGAGCCGCTCCTTGTCAGAGAAAAACCGATAGACGGTTGGCTTGGAGACCGCGGCTTTCATGGCGACGTCTTCCATGGTGGTGCCGTCATAGCCGTTGTCCAGAAAGATTTCGGTTGCCGCGTTTAGCAGCAATTGGCGTTTGCGGTTGGAACGGCTTTCCGAAGTTGGTTCCATATTTCCTCCCAATCCCTGTTGACAGGTTGCGCCCGAAAACGTACTATACGGTTTAGTAGTACTACACGGTGTAGTAACAGTGTAGCACGCCAACACATTCAACCCGGAATCTGGAAGGAGGAGTTATTATGCAAGCGACCGCGAGTCACCGCCGAGGAAAAATGATCTGGTCAGGACGCATTCTCATCGTCCTGACTGCCCTGTTCATGCTGCTGGATGGGGTGATGAAGATTGTCAAACCGTCTCAGGTGCTGGAGGCGAATGCTCGACTCGCCTACCCTGTGTCGGCTCTCAGCAGTATCGGCATAGCGCTGATTGCGTCCACTCTGATCTATCTCATTCCCAGGACATCGATGCTGGGAGCCGTTTTGCTGACCGGCTACCTGGGCGGCGCTGTCGCCAGCAACGTTCGCGCGGGCTCCGGTTGGTTTGAAACCATTTTCCCGGTGCTCTTCGCCATCCTGGTTTGGGGCGGCCTGGGATTGCGCGATCGACGCCTGCAGACCCTGCTCACTGCGAAAGACACAACCTTCATTACCCAACGCTAGGCAGTCCCAACCAAGCAACGCGAACCGCGCCAATGCAATGGGTCATCGCGCCGTACAGGGCGCGTTCGCCCGAAATTGCTCGGGCGGCATGAGAGGAGAATCATGTCATTTCAGGCATACATCGACAACATCAAGGCGAAATCCGGCAAGACGCCAGAAGACTTCCACAAGCTGGCTGAGAAAAAAGGGCTGCTGAAGCCCGGCGTCAAGGCCATGGAGATTGTGAACTGGCTCAAGAAGGACCACGGCTTAGGTCATGGTCACGCCATGGCGATTTACGCGACTTTCAAGGGAAAGAAAGAATGGAAGTGAGCGCATGACGTTCTCCCACGGCCTGCAGTGGGTGAGGCCGCACGGGCGAGGACCGTGGGAGTGACAAAGCTGATTGGAACCAGCTAGAAGCTCATGGCCTCCTCAAGATACCGCGCTGCGGGGTTAGTCGGCCTTGAGGGCTTCGACCGGGGGAACGCGGGCGGCATGCATGCCGGGGACAAGGCACGCCACGAATGCCACGAGGGCTAGCCCCGCAAGGACGGCCAGAAAGGTGCTTTCATCCCACGGCTTGACGCCGAAGAGCATGGATTGGAGAGCGGAAGTGACGAGCAGGGAGAGGGTGAAGCCGAGGGCGGCGCCCCACAGGACAAGTCTCAATCCTTCAGCGAAGACGAGCCGGTAGATGGAATGGATGGGCGCGCCGATGGCGAGACGAACGGCGAACTCGCGGGTTCTCTGCGCAACGGAGTAGGAGACGATTCCGTAGAGCCCGGCGCAGGCGAGGAGAGCGGCGACGGTTGCGAATGCGGAGGTGAGCCACGATGCGGAGCGATGCAGATACGAGGCGGGCGAGTCTTCAATCTTTTGCTGCATTCGCTCCGGTTGATCGACCACGACACCGGGGGCGGCGCGCGCCACAGCTCCGGCAATCGCGGGGAGGATGGATGCGTCGGAGGAGCTGGATCGGACGGTTAAAAACGCGCTGCTGTCGGGCCCCTGCTCGAAAGAAGCGTAGGCCACGTTCCTGGGTTCCGCGTCGATGGCCTGCTCCTGAATGTCGCGAACGACTCCGATGACTTCCATGGAGAGATTCTGGTTCCATTCACAAAGAACGTGCTTTCCGATTGCCTCCTCGCCGGGAAAAAACCTGCTTGCCATGGTCTGGTTGATGACGACGACCGGCCGGCTTTGGGCACGATCCTCGGGCGTGAAGAAGCGGCCCTGTATCAAGCTTGCCTGTACGGTTTCAAAGTAACCCACGCCGGCGGTCAACAGGTTGGCCTCTACTCCCTGTCCGGAGTAGGAGCGGCCGGGAACGCGAAAGTGGCAGTAGTTGTCGGATCCTCCCGTGGCGACAGCATAGGACAGGGCGGCGGCGTTGACTCCGGGAAGACTCAAGACCGAAGCCTGAATCTGGCGGCTGAAGGAGACTCGCGCGCCGTCGATTTGATCGGGGAATTCGATTTGCATCGCCACCAGGTGTTGGGGAAGGATGCCGAGATCCACGTGCTGGAGGTTGAAGTAGCTTTTGGCGAGGAGACCGGCGCAAACCAGAAGAAGGACGGTGATGGCCAGCTCGCCCACCATGAGCCGCGAGCCGAACCTGCGCCAGTTTTTCCCGGTTGCGTACCGGCCGCCTTCGTGGAGGGCCTGTGTGCCGGCATCGGCGGCCAGGGCGGTCAACGGGATGGCGGCGAACAGGGCGGCGGAGAGGATGGCGGCGACGGCCGAGAATGCGGCCATGGACCAGGACGGATGCAGCATGCGGAGCGACGGCAGATTGTCCTGAAGGCCGGAGGGAATGAGCGAGGCAAGGGGAGAGACGATACCGGCGGCGATGACGATGCTGAGTACGAAGCTCGAGAAGGCAAGCAGAAGTCCTTCGATTGCGTATTGCCGCGCCTGCCTGGCTCGCGAAGCTCCGAGGGCGCCACGAATGGCCATGTCTCTTCGTTTGCGCTGCGCTTTGACGAGCAGGAGGCCCGCGACATTGAGAACTGCGATGAGGAGAAGGAGCGTGGCTCCGAGGGAGAGGGCGAACAGGGTGGGGCGGAAGTTGCCGAGGAGGAGATCGGCAAGCGGCATCACGGTGGCCCCACGATCTCCATTTGTGGTGGGAGAGATTGCGGCGATGCGTTGGGCGATCTGCTGAAGATCGGCCCTGCCGCGCTCGATGGGGATGCCCGCTTTCAGACGTCCGATGCCGTAGAAGGCGTGACAGCGGCGATTGGCGTCGCCGCAGAAGCCGTGAACGGTGATCCAAAACTCGGGGGAGTTGGCGGGCGCGAAGTGGAATCGTTGGGGGAGGACGCCGATGATCTGAAACGATTGGCCGTCAAGGGCGACCATTTTGCCCACGATCGCGGGGTCCGAACCGAACCGGCTTTGCCAGGCTTGATGGCTGAGGATGACGGAGAGTGAGGCTTGGGGGAGCTCGTCCCCCGGCTTGAAGTCCCTGCCCAGCGCGGGCGAGACGCCGAGGGTGCGAAAGAAGCCGTCGCTTACGCGTGCGACGGGGACGTGCCGAAGCCCGACGGAGGTCTGGAACTTCATACGATCGGGGCGATAGATGGCGAGCAACTGGAAGGTGGCGTTTTGCCGCCGCCAATCGCGGAAGTCCTCATAGGAGATGTGGAATTGGCTTCCGACTGGAATGCTTTCGTAGAGCGCGACGAGATGCGATGGTTCGCGATAGGGCAGGGGGCTGAGGAGCGTGGCATCGACGAGCGCGAACATGATGGCGCTGAATGCGAGCCCGATGGAGAGAACCGCGATGGAGAGGACGGGGAAGAAGGGTTCGCGGCGGAACTGGCGGAGCGTCAAGCGCACGTCGCGCAGCAAGTCGGCAACGAGGTTGGACATGTGTGCTCCGCGGCGCTGTGCCTGCGACCACTTTAACAAGGGAATGGGCCGAGGACCCGCTCATCGCGCGATAAAGCCGCGATGAACGGGCCACAGCTTCGGAGACGAGGATGAGTGGGCCAGCTGCCGAATGCCATCTTTTGCGTAGGCTGCGCGTTCAGTTTTCGCGGGCGGCGGCTTCCAGGGTGGGCAGGTCCATTTTGATCATGCCCATCATGGCCTGCATGGCCTTGGGGTGACTGATGAGCTCGCCGATATTGCGGGGGACGATCTGCCAGCAGAGGCCGAAGCGGTCAGTGAGCCAGCCGCAGGCCATGGGTTTGCCGCGATCGAGGAGCTTGTCCCAGTAGGAGTCAATCTCCTGTTGGGAGTCGCAGCGGACAAAGAAGGAGAAGGCGGGGTTGAGCTGGTAGTGCGGGCCTCCGTTGAGAAAGACCATCTCCTGCCCTTCGAGCTCGATGGTGATGGTGGCGATTCTGCCCGCGGGCCATGGGCCGACTCCCTGGGAACGCACCTCTGCGAGTTTGCGCGCGTGGGGGAAGACGCTGAGGTAGAATTCGGCGGCTTCTTCGGCGTTGTCGTTGAACCAGAGGAAGGGGGCGATGTTGTTCATGGGGGGATGGTAACAGCGAGGGCCGGGGGGGGGCAGCCATCGTGATCGACTTGGCAGGAGGGAGCTTAGATGGATTGTTCAGGCACGAGGGATTCTAGTATGACCAGCGAGCTATTTTGGGGCCGCGCCTGTAAATCCCGTTGTGAGGGAAAGCTGGAACTTCGTTCCATCGTAGGTGGCGGAGATTCCACCGATAACCTTGTAGGGGTCGTCCTTATTCAGCAGGAAAATCCCGATGCCGCCCATAGCGCTTCTGTTAGCGGACCCGAGATCGGATCGAGTCATCAAATCAAGACCGATTCTGTTATCGAGACCCATATGCTTAAACTCATTGAGAAAAAATAAGGCGTCCTGGTAGATCGGGGTTGCGATGTACTTTTGATAGGTTCCGTAGTACCCGGTCTGCGTTTTGACAATGCTGGTGGCGCCGCCTTTGGGTGCAGCCACGACGACCGTTTGAGCGCTGACGGCCTTGAGGTCGGGCAGGTTATTGCGTCGTTCGGCTCCAGAGGCCAGACCGAGATACACGTCGCCATGCAGGAAGAAGTTGGCTGCAACCACCGTTCGAAAACGATTGAAAGAGGTTTTTGAAACAGTCGCCGAAGGTGTGCTTCCGGTGGGATAGAGGTAGAAAGAAGACCTTGCATATCCCACGTCCAACAAAAGCTTTCGGTCCCGCGGGTAGTAGGTGCAGTTATCGCAATTAGGCGCCGAGTCCCAAACGTGTCCGATCACTCCGTCAATTCCACCTTCCGGAGCTGTCGGTTTGTCGGAAGAGAAGAGCGACCCGATTCCACTATTGGCAGTCGCAAAGATGCTTGCGCCGTAGTAGATCGGGTCACCTCCGACGTCATGGACGATTGAGCCACTCGCTTTGCTATCGCCGAAGTTGACGGTGGCTGCAGGTTGGCGGAGGTAGAGGGAAGTTCTACCGTCGCCAGTCTCGAACATGGACTGTTGGGCCATTGAGACGCGGAAAGAAACACAAAGAACGAAGAGCACGGCGAATCGGCGCATAGGTTGTCCTCCTACCCTTTTGCGGAACTGTTTTTGGGGGACTTCGCCGCTGCTTTTTTAGCAGCTTTTCCACCCTCAGGCGTCGTGACCCGTTTCACAGGCAGGATGACCTTGCTCAATTCCATGCCATCGGTGGACCCACATGGATTTGCCGGAACCGCGGCGTCACCGCTCAAAATCAAACCGCCCTTTTCGAGAGTGCCGCTCCGGTGCCAGAGTTTCGGTGGCTGGCTATTGGGACAGACGGGTGTGATATCGAGGGACCAGGCGGTGCCCTTCACGCCCTCAATCTGGGCCTTGATGTGAACCGTCGCGCCGACGTTTTTCACCGTCAGTTTTCCGGTTTTTACTAATTGACTCTCATCGAGAGGGACGGGCGTGTTGTTGAGGGAAATCTCAGCGCGGTCTGTGCACGAAATGCTGCATTCAAAAGTTACGTCGGCCACGGCACCCTCCCGATTGGACGTCTCCACAAAGCCTTTCAAGCCTTGTGATGGGGCGGACATGAATTATAGCGTCAGCGCGGCAATCATGGATTACCCGACTCCATTTGAGCGGGGGTTGCATCTTTCTTGTATACGCTGTATACATAATTAGTATACGGTGTATACGAGCATGAAAGCTGCCAACGCAACAATTGCAAAGACCAGCACTTCGGCACAGATTCTCCGCGCCGGCCGCCGGATTCTCGACCGCGAAGGCATAGACGGCGTGTCGATGCGAGCCGTGGCGGATGCGGTGGGTTTGACTCCCATGGCCATTTATCGTCACTTCGACAGCCGCGCGGCGTTGCTGAATGCTCTGGCGGATGAGGGATTTGAGGCGCTCGCCGCGAAGCTGGCCGCGACCCGGCTTGAGGGCCCTGTGGAGACTCGCCTGATGCGGCTGGGAGAGGTCTTTCTTGAGCATGCGCTCAAGTTTCCGCATATGTATGAACTGATGTTTCTGGCGAGCCGCGAAGGGGCGCGCAGCTATCCGGAGGATTTCAGGGCCGGCCGCTCGCCCACGTTCAATCCCGCCGTGCGCGTACTGGAAGAAGCCATGCGCAACGGGGAACTTCGAACCGATGATGCGCTCGAGATCGCCTTCGAACTGAGCGCGCTGTCGCACGGCCTGGTGGTGCTGTATCGCGGGGGCCGCGTCGCTCTGAATGCCAGGCAGTTCCGCTCATTTTTTCTGCAATCGTTCCGGAGGTATATCGATGGCCTTCGCCGTTAGACGTCCGCTTTTTGGGATCGCCGCGATGCTGGCGACCGCTGCCCTGCTGATTGCCGGCAATGGCATGGAGCCGCGCTGGCCGCTGATGTGGGTGGCGCTGTTTCCGGTGCTGTGGTTTGCCGCCACGAGCGAGAGTTGGCTCTTGGCGGGGCCTTCCGCATTTTTTTCGATGCTGGTGGGAAGCTATCCCATGTTGCGCTATCTGCACGGCGCGCTGCACCTCCCCGTCATCGCGTGGCTGGCGCCGTTCAGCATTGCGTCGCTTATCTTCGCGGGCGATGTTCTGCTGTTTCGCGGGCTGTTAAGGCGCGGCTCGGTGTGGAGCGCTGCGATCGCATTCCCCGCGCTCTGGACTGTGATTGAGTTTGCCGCCAGCTATGTGCCGGCGAACGGAACCGCGGGCAGCCTGGCATATACGCAGCTTGGTTTGCTGCCGCTGCTGCAGCTTGCGTCGATTACGGGACCGTGGGGCATCAGCTTTCTGTTGTTGTTGTTTCCATCGACGCTGGTGGCCGCGTGGTTTGCGCGACGGACACAGCGGCGAAGGGCGGTTGGCGTGGTGGTAGCGATGTGCGCAACGCTGGGGGCGCTGCTGGCGTTCGGGGCGATACGGCTAAAGGCCGCACCCGCGAGCGAGACCGTCCGCGTGGGGCTGCTGGTGACCGACAGCGTGGATATTGCGGATGCAGGAGCACAGGCCGAAGACCTGTTGAAGCAGTATGCGGGGCAAGCGGAAGACCTGGCGCGCCGCGGAGCGCAGATCATCGTGATGCCGGAAAAGATCGCGGTTGTGCGCGGACCAGATGTTGCGGGCGTCGATGCCCTATTCCAATCAGTGGCAGACCGTACCGACACGATGCTGGTGGCGGGCGTACTCCATGTGGATGGGGCGGAGCGCTTGAACGAGGCGCGCATCTACACGCCGCACCTGGCCTCGGCGACCTACGACAAGGAGCATATGTTGCCGCCGTTCGAATCGGATCTGAAGCCCGGCACTTCACTGGCGCTGCTGCGGGAACGAACCGTAGGCGTAGCGATCTGCAAGGACATGGATTTCATTCGTCCGGCCCGCGAGTATGGCCGCTTGGGCATTGATTTGCTGCTCGATCCAGCATGGGATTTCAACGTGGATCGCGCGTGGCACGGGCACATCGCGATCATGCGCGGCGTGGAGAACGGTTACGCCATTGCGCATGCCGCCAAGGATGGATTTTTGACGGTGACCGACGACCGCGGCCGCATTCTTGGCGAGGTGCAGAGCGGGAGCGCGCCGTTTGCCTCGCTGCTGGTTGAGATTCCGATGCGGCACGACGACACGGTATTCAACCGCTTCGGCGCCTGGTTTCCCTGGTTCGCCGCGCTGCTGCTGGCGGGAGCCGTGGTGCGGCTGGTCCGGCCCGGAATGCGTGGTTGAGTTGAAGGCGACCGGTCAGAACCCGGAGCGCCGGCCGATTTTCAGAACAGATCCGGGATGCTGTGGAAGGCGATGCGGGTGGGGGCGGCTTTGTAGGCGGTGATCATGGTGGCGGGGGCGACGGTCATCATGCCGTACTTCTGGTTGAGCTGGTCCATGGCTTCGAGGAGCCTGGCGCGGCTTTGCTCCTCTTCGAGGGAGTCGAAGAGGCCGAGGCTGTGGAGGCGGTCGGGGACGAGGCCGCCGAGCTGAACGCCGACGAAGTAGGGGTTGGCGGACTCGGCGGATTGGGGCTGCGACTCCCAGAGGTGGCGCAGGGCCTGGATGAGGATCTGGTTGTCCTGGCACTCGGTGAGGCGGGTTTCGCCATGCCAGCCGCGGGTGGGTACGCCGAAGCTGGAGACGGGGCCTGCGTCGCGGGGGACGCCATAGCCGACGGAGAGGCCGATGCTGCCGGCCCAGAGCTGATGGGAGCGCAGGCGCATGGCGGCTTTGTGCAGGAGCTTGTGGGCGACGGCCCAGGCCTTGTCGCGGGTGCGCATCTCGGGCGCCAGAACATGCGAATGGCTGATGGACTTGAGGTGGTCGGTCTCAGACATCTCGAAGTCCTGTCCGCGGAGCCAGTGGAACAGACGCTGTCCCCAGACGGAGCCCCAGAGGTCGCCGGCCTGGTCGCAGTCAAGAGACATCAACTGGGCCGTGGTTGTGATGCCTTTTTCGTTGAGGCGCTTTTCGGTCTTGGCGCCGACGCCGGGGAGATCGCGCAGGGAGAGGCGGGCAAGGGCTTCAGGGAGGATGTCGAGGGGCAGGGCGACCAGGCCGTCGGGCTTTTCCATGTCGCTGGCGACCTTGGCGAGATAGCGATTGGTGGCCAGGCCGACGGAGCTACGGAGCATTTCGCCGGCGTGCTCGCGGATGCGGGCCTTGACGCGGCGGCCGAGGTCAAGGGCGGCCAGAAGCGGGCGTTCGCGGCCCATGAGGCGGCAGGCCATCTCGTCGATGGAGCAGACGGCGGTGACGGGGAGGCAGGATTCGACGGCCTCGATAACCTTGTGGTGGTATTCGACGTAGATCTCGTGGCGGGCCTCGACGAGCTCGATGCCGGGACACATGCGTTTGGCGTCGGCGACCACGGTGCCGGTGCGGCAGCCGAAGGCCTTGGCTTCGTAGCTGGCGGCGATGAGCACGGTGGTGTCGGCGAGCATGGGGACGACGCCGATGGGGCGGCCGCGGAGCTCGGGGCGGACCTGTTGTTCGCAGGAGGCGAAGTAGGAGTTGAGATCGACGAAGAGCCAGTTCAAGTGGGGGTCGGTAGGGGGTTGGGGCTCGGCCGGACCGTGGGTTGGAGAGGTATCTGTGGGGGCAGACGCTCCGGCTGTGGGAATCTCATCCATTCGGGGTAATTATTCGCTTTTTGTTCGCTATTTACAACGGAAATTCGATGGCTTTTCGTTCATTTTCCGTTGTACACTTGGCTCACTTCAAATGGGGGACGAGAGCATTCGCGCCGCAAACAAGCGTTGGCAGTGCGCGTGGCATCTGATAATAGTAGGACGTGTTCTCGGACCAGGTTCGGCTGGAGCGAGCTTCAAGTATGCATAACTTATTTCAATGGCTCATGACGAGCGAAAGCCTGGTGGCCCTTGTGGTCACGGCGGGCGTAGCGGTACTGCTGGTATGTTGCCTGGGCTGCGCCAAGTGCCCGTGCCGCGACAAAGACGAACTGTTCCGACGCCGGTCAGTGTAGACCGCGCTCTTATTGAATACGGATGGCGCGGACATCCGGATGGGTGCAATCTTTTTGTCTCTATAGATCATATTTGGCATGGGCCCCGCGGTTGATTGCACGAGCTGTGAAGGTTCCAGCTCCCTCCGTTGACGGTCGGATTTTGTAGATTCGAGCAGCCGCGCGGCTCGCTCAAGGTCCGTGCTCACTCCGCTTAAGAATCGCGGCGGTCAGTTGGGGATGGTTCGGGTCCCCTGATGGAAGCGCATGCGCCATGTGCCGGACTGGTTGATCCAGATAGAGCTGCGCAGGCTGGCCAATACCTCGCCGGATTCGGGATCGGTGCGGACGGTTTTGTAGGTCACCAGGCTGACATCGTCGGTGAGGAAGGCGCAGCGGAATTCTTCGATAGCGGGGGGAACGAAGGCTGTTTCCTGCGACAGCAGTTCGATGATGCTGTTGCGATTCCACATGCGGCCGGAGGAGCCGAATTCAAGGAAGTCGTCGGCGAGCATGGAGCGAATCTTCTTGCGGTCGCGACGAACCGATGCGTCGAGCAAGGACTCTTCCAGTTTTCTTAATTGTGCGGCGGTTGCGGCTTTGTCGTCGTTGGATCGGTCACCTGCGGTCATTTTGCCTGTTCCGAATTTGATCCTGAATTTGGAGATGATGGCTTAAGGTACAGCTCAAAATGCGCAAGGATGCGGTTGAACAGGTGGGTCTGCACATCGGAGCCCGCAAGGGAATGGGTCTTGCGCGGGTAGATCTGCAGATCATACGGGATGCCGGCCTCAATCAGCTTCTGGATGAACTGCACGGAGTTCTCGATGTGGACGTTGTCGTCACCTGTGCCGTGCACGAGCAGCAGATGGCCTTTTAGTTTAGCGGCAGAGTTGACGACTGAAAAGTCCTTATATCCGTCGGGGAAGTCAGCCGGCTGGTTCATGTAACGCTCGGTGTAGATGGAGTCGTAGTTGCGCCAGTCGGTGACGGGGGCGACGGAGACGCCGGCCTTGAAGCGGTCGGAGTGAGTCATGGCGTAGAGGGTGAAGGAGCCGCCCCAGCTCCATCCCCACCAGCCGAGGCGTTCGGCGTCGAGCTGCGGATATTTGGCGAGCGCGGCTTCGAGCACGGTGAGTTGGTCGTCGAACTGGATGTTGCCGAAGTTGTGGTAAGCCGCCTGAGCGAAGTCGCGGCCGCGGTGCCCGGTGCCGCGGTTGTCAGTGTGGAGAACGGCGAAGCCATGCTGGGCGAGGAGCTCATCGAAGAGCAGCGAATCGTCCCAGCGGCTGTTTACGGTCTGGGGGCCGGGTCCGCCGTAGGGATTGACGATGAGCGGCACGCTGGCGGCGGCGGTTTTGCCGGAGGGAAGTAGCAGGGTTGCGTAGAGTACAGAGCCGTCGTCGGCTTTGGCTTCGAATGGCGTGGGCGGCGTGAGCTGGAAGGGCTCGAGGGCGCGCGTGGACCAGAAGACCTTGCAGTCGCCGCCAGTTTTGCAGACGCTGAGCCGCGGCGGATCCATGCGCGTGGAGAAGCGGTCGACGTACATCTCGCCATTGGCGGAGAAGTTGCCGTCGTGGAAGCCGGGCTCGGTGGTGATGGGCTTGCGCTGCCCGTCGAAGGTGACTTGCCCGAGCTGCTGTTCGAGAGGATTGCCTTCGTTGGAGGCGTAGTAGACGGTCTTGTGCGCGGCGTCGACCACGGAGATGGCGGTGACATCGAAGTCGCCGCTGGTGAGCTGTTTGGGGGTGGCGGGCGCGTCCTGCATGGGATTGGAGGGATTGTAGGGGAAGAGATAGATGTGCGTGTGGCCATCCTTCCAGTCGGAGAGGAGGATGTTGCCGTTCTCGACGAATACATCGTAGTTCTCGTCGAGGAACTTCTCGTCTTTCAGCTCGAGAACGAGGCGGGACTGGCCGTTGGCGGGGTCAGAGAAGTAGATGTCGCGTTGCTGGTGATTGCGGGAGAGTGTTTCGATCCAGACGACGCGGCGGTCGACCCAGCCGAAGCGCGGCACGTAATCCTGTCCGGGATGGGCGGGGAGGCGGGCCCAGTTGACGTGTCCGCCGGCGAGACCCACCATGCCGATGCGGACCTCGGGATTGGGATCGCCGGGCTGCGGATAGCGCTGCAACTCAACCTGGGCGTGGGTAGGAATCCAGTCCTCGATGGGGTACTGCGGAACGTGGTCCTCGTTCATCTGGAGGAAGGCGATGTTCTTGGAGTCGGGCGACCAGAAGTAGTTGCTGCGGACGTCGAGCTCTTCTTCGTAGACCCAATCGACCTGGCCGTTCATGGTAGCGGAGTTGAGCGGGGCCGGAGCGACTGTGTAGGGCGCGGCCTCGTTGATGTCGCGGGGGCGCACGATGCTCAGGCCGTGGTTGCGCACAAAGCCGATGGTGTCGCCGTTGGGGGAGAACTTGGGGTCGTCGCCGGATGCGGTGTCGGTGAAGCCCACCTGGAGGCCGATGCCGTTGCCGGTGTCGTAGAGCCAGAGGCGGCCGTTGGCGTCGAAGAGCAGATGTTTGGAGTCCGGCGCCCAGAGGTAGCTGGCCATGCCGTAGCGCGCGCGATGGTCTTTGTCCTCTTCGCTGCCGTCGGCGCCGCTGAGGGCCGAGAGCTTGGCGCGGCTGACGAGCACGTGCGGCTTGCCGGTTCCGGGATCAAGGTCGACGAGTTCGCCGCCGTCGAGGTAAGTGAGGTGCTTGCCGTCGGGGGACCAGGTGAGCCCTTCGGGCATGTTGCCGATGAGGGGACCGTGGGCGAAGATCCTCTCGACGGTAAGGGGGGTGGGGCTGGTCTGTGCTTGTACATCGGGGCGGCCGAAGGAAAAGAAGAGAAGAGCTGGGATAAGAAACGCGGCTGAACGCAATGCTTCCTCCGGACCAAAAAGACGGTAATCCCTGGGCGACGTGGCCTTCTGCGCGGCCTTGAGTCGAAAGGGTTCCCGCGGAAAAGTCTAAATCAATGCCAGTAAAGAATTGTTGCGGAAGGGCGAAGATGCGGGATTGCGCCGGCACCGGGCGCAGGAGCCTTTCGTAGAAGATCCGCCCGAGGTCCTGCGCCTGGGCCGCTGCAGCGGAATCGGGCGCGAATCAAGGAAGAGCGGCGGCGGACCTCAGATGGGCTTTCGCGCGATGACAACCGTGAGCCAGGCGAAGGCGGTGACAATGCCGCCGCGCCGTTTCTGAATCGAGAATCCCAGATCGCGCAGCTGCGCGGCGTACTGTCCGGTGAATTTGAAATCGGAGAGAATGGCGGTCGCGCCAGGCTTGAGCACACGGGCAATCTGATCGACGGCGCGGCGGCGCGCGACGCGATCGCTGATGTTGTGCAGGCAGAGATTTGAGACGATCACATCGAAGCTCGCGTCGGGAAACGGCATCTCCTGGGCAGGCATGCTGACGATTGTGCAAAACTGCTCGACACCCTCCACCTGGAGATTATGCTGGGTGGCGGCTGCTGAATTGCCGCCCATATCGACATTGGACCAAAGATCGATGCCGGTGACGTGGCCCGTGCCATTGAGCCGGGCAATGCGTTTGGCGGCATCGGCAAGCAGCAGGCCGCGGCCGCAACCCACATCGAGGACCTGTTCGTTGCCCCGCCAGGTGTGCATTCCGAGCAGGAGGTCGCGCTGGCGGAACTTGCCGTATCGGACATAGAGAACAAAGAGCAGGCCCTCGGCGATGAGGAACCCGGCAGGCCAGTAGAGGACGTCCGAAACAACGATGGCTGCAGCGCCGGGGAAGATGTGCGGCGCAACGATGGCGACCAGAAGGAATGCGATGCCGATGAGGAACAGCGTGCGCATGGCGCCCGGCGCATCGACCCCGTAATCAGGTTTTGCGATGTCTTTGCTCATTGCAATGAGTGTATCGGCGCGCAGTGCGTCGCGTTGTTCGTTCCTCATGTATGACCCGTGGCTGAAGCCCGGGCCTCTCCGAGCTATATTCAGGGGCCTGGAAAGGCCCCTGCTCCCTCCGAATTGAACAGTGTCAATGGCCGCCGCCGGGGCCTCTGCCCTTGGGCGGCTTTTTCATGAGGAAGACCAACGGGATGAGGAACAGGACGGCGACGGCCAGGGCCTTGATGACGTCGAGGTAGGAAAGCATGGTGGCGTGGCGGAGGAGCTGGCCGTAGAGGTTTCCCTGGGCGAGTGCGCGGCCCTGGACCAGCGAGGTCACCTTGCCGCCATGCTGGATGAGATAGCGGCCGAGTCCGTCGACCTGGTTTTGCAAAGCCGGGTTGTTGGGCGAGATCCAGGCGCCGAGGCGATCCTGGTGGAATTGCTGCCTCCGGGCGAGCATGGTGACCAGGAACGCAGTTCCGACGCTGCCGCCGATGTTGCGGGCGAGGTTGGTTAGGCCGCTGACATCGTTGTTTTTGGTCATGGGGATGCCGGTGTAGGAGAGCGTGTTGATGGGGATGAAGAGAAAGGCGAGGCCGGACGCCTGGAAGACGCGCAGCCAGGCGACGTAGCTGTAGCTGACGCCGAGGTTGAGCGTGAGCATGGTGAACAGCGCGGCGGCGGTCATGGAGAAGCCGTAGACGATCATCCAACGCGGATCGACGCGGCTGACCAGGAAGCCGACCACGGGCATCATGAGCATGACGGCGAGGCCGCCGGGGGAGATGACCAGGCCGGCCCGCTCGGCCGTGTAGCCGAGCAGCGTTTGCACAAACTGCGGAATCAGGACGGTGGTGCCGAAGAGCACGAAGCCGAGCACGAACATGAGCACAAAGGACATGGCGAAGTTGCGCTGCTTGAAGAGGGTGAGGTCGAGGATGGGCCGGCGTTTGCGGCGGATCTGTACGATCTCCCAGAAGATGAGGGTGACCAGGGAGGTTACGCAGAGGATGATGAAGGTGGTGATGAGGCGGGAGCCGAACCAGTCGTCTTCCTGGCCCTTGTCGAGGACGAACTCGAGCGAGCCGAAGCCGAGGGCGAGCAGGGCGAAGCCGAAGTAGTCGAGGTCGAGGCCACGCTTGCGCATCTCTTTGACTTCTTTAACGATGTGCGGCGGGTCTTCGACGATGCGGTTGGTGAGGAAGAGCGAGATGATGGCGATGGGGACGTTGATGAAGAAGATCCAGCGCCAGTCGAAGTTGTCGGTGATCCAGCCGCCGAGGGTGGGGCCGATGGCGGGGGCGACGACCACGGCGAGGCCGTAGAGCGCGAAGGCCTGGCCGCGTTTGCTGGGCGGGAAGGTGTCGGCGAGGATGGCCTGCTCGCTGGGGGCGAGGCCGCCGCCGCCCGCTCCCTGGAGGACGCGGAAGAAGATGAGCAGCGGCAGCGACGGCGCCAGGCCGCACAGGGCGGAGCTGATGCCGAAGAGCATGACACAGATCATGTAGAAGCGCTTGCGGCCCATGAAGGTGGTGAGATAGGCCGAGGCGGGAAGGATGACGGCGTTGGCGACGAGGTAACTGGTGAGGACCCAGGTGGCTTCGTCCTGGCTGGCGCCCAGGCCGCCGGCGATGTGGGGGAGGGCGACGTTGGCGATGGAGGTGTCGAGCACCTCCATGAACGTGGCCAGGGTGACGGTGATGGCGATGAGCCATGGGTTCCGCTTGGGCTTCCAAACAGCAGCGGCTTGAGGAAGGGGCCTGGCGTCGGCCGCGGCGGCGGTCATGGTTTGGTCCAGTCTATCCCGAGCTCCCGGCGGGAAGACCTTCGCCGCAAGGACGTTCGTTAGAGGCGCGCGAGCCGAACTGCGATGCAGAAAATGAGGCGTTGCGAACTATGGAAACCGCGACCGGCAATTTTGCGGGAGCCGGGCCTCCGGTGTATGGTTCCTTGCAAATGCATTGGGCAACGGCAGAAGAGCGGCGAGCACTGGGCCAGGCCAGGCGCAAGCAGGTGGGGCGGCAAAAGCATGCCGCGCTGAACATCAAGGCGAGGCGAACGCCGGCGCTCAAGCTGCTGCAGCAGGCCGCGCAGGGACGCGTGGCGCAACTGCTGAAGCTGAAGTACGAGCTGATGTCGCAGTCGCCGTTTGTGTATTTTCGAGGTGCGGCGCCGGTGATGGCGGCGGATCTGTCGGTGCTGCCCAGCACCGGCATTCGCACTCAGATCTGCGGGGATGCGCATGTGCGCAACCTGGGGGCGTTTGCTGCTCCGGACGGGCGGCTGGTCTTCGATATCAACGATTTCGACGAGACCATTGTGGCGCCGTTCGAATGGGATTTGAAGCGCATGGCGGCGTCGCTGGTGTTGGCCGGAAGGGAGTCGGGCCACAAGGACTCAGCCGCGCGGGAGGCCGTGCAGCAATGCATCGGGCGCTATGCGGAGCTGATGAAGGGCTTGTCGAAGATGGGTTTTCTGGATGCGGCGCGGTTTCAGGTGCACCGGCTGGGATCAGTTCAGCCCATTCACAGCGCCCTGCTCAAGGCCGAGCGAGCCACGCCCCTGCACAACCTGGAGCAGCTGACAGAACCGGCTCGCGGCCATTCGGATGGGGCGCGGCGGTTCAGGGAGATCAAGCCGAACCTGACGCGGGTTACGGGCCGCGTGGCCGATACTGTGCTGGCCTCGCTGAAGCTTTATCGCCATATGCTGGAGCCGCAGCGGCAACACCTGCTGGCGCGCTACCGGCCCGTCGATGTGGCGTTCAAAGTGGTGGGGACCGGGTCGGTGGGGCTCCGCGATTACTGCATCTATTTTGAAGGCAACGGTCCCGGTGATCCGCTTTTTTTGCAGATCAAGGAAGAAGCGCATTCGGTTTATGCGCCGTATCTGCCGGACGCGCGGCCGGCACACCACAACGGGCAGCGCACGGCGGAGGGGCAGGAAGAGCGATGCAGGTGCAGTCGAGATCCATTCCTGGGCTGGACGCAGATTCAGGGGGCCGCGACTTTCTGGTACGGCAGCTCAATGACCACAAGGGCAGCATCGACCTGGGGGATCTTGTGGGCACGGGGCTGGAGGCCTTTGCCCACGTGTGCGGCGAACTGCTGGCGCGGGGCCATGCGCGCGCGTCCGATCCAATGATCATTACGGGCTATATCGGGTCGGGGGACAGCTTTGCCGAGGCCCTGGCGGAGTTTGGGTGCAGCTACGCCGACCAGACGGACAAGGACTGGCAGGATCTGCGCAAGGCGTTGGGAACGGGGAGATCGTCGTCGGCAAAGGCTCGTCCGATCAAACAGTGATATAGGTCATAGCGTTTCGACAGACATTGGGCCGATACTCATTTCTTCCGGGGAGGAAGAAATGAGCCTTTTCCAACGCAATCCGGATCGCAAATCCCGCCGCCTGATTTCGGCAGGTTGCATCTGTCTGTCGCTCGGGTTGGCGCTGCGCATCTTTGTGCATCCTGTGGCGCTGAATGAGCGGATCCTGCTTCATGTGATTGTCGGCTGCCTGCTCGGGCTGTCGATCGGGCTTTTGCTGTTTGGCGCAAAGGCCGTCCGCTCGTGCCGGGCTGACCGCACCTGATGGCGGATGCTGAGAGAATTAGTTCGTGCTCTCCGGCCGCAAGATCGCAGGGAAGTTGGGTGTGTTGCCGCCGCTGACGATGATCGGCACCGGGCTGGTGTTGATTGCCGGCGGACTGATTTGGCCGCGCATGAGCGCGCTTCACGGCGCCATGAGCGATGGCGGGATTGACTTCATCCAGGGCTTTCTTGTGGGTATCGGAATTGCCTGCGAGCTGATGGGCGTGGCAGGGGTGGTGGCCGGGCGGCGCAAGAACAGGCAGGCCAGGCGATCGTGACCCAGGAATTCGCCGGGCTCACGTCCCTTCTATACTGAGGTCATCATGACGACGCAGCTGGCCTCAAACCGCACGCAGTCCCAGACTTTGCAACAGCGCGCGGAGCGCTATTTTCCCGGCGGGGTGAACTCGCCGGTGCGGGCGTTCCGCGCGGTCGGCGGCGCATCCGCCGTTTGTCGTGAGCGGCCGAAGGCGCGTACCTGTACGACGCGGACGGCAACCGCTACATCGATTTCTTCGGCTCGTGGGGACCGATGATCCTCGGCCATGCGTTTCCGCCGGTGGTCGAGGCCATCGAGCGAGGCCGCCGGCCGCGGTCGCCAGCTTTGGCGCGTCGCACGCCGGCCGAAGCCGACCTGGCGGAGCTGGTCGTCGGCGTGCTATCCGGCGCTCGAGAAGATGCGCTTCGTCAATTCCGGCACGGAGGCCACCATGTCGGCGATCCGGCTGGCGCGCGGCTTCACCGGGCGCAACATCATCGTCAAGTTCGAAGGCTGCTATCACGGCCACGCGGACGCGCTGCTGGTCAAGGCCGGCTCGGGCGTGGCGACGCTCGGCATCCCCGGATCGGCCGGTGTTCCCGACGGAGTTGCGCAATTCACGCTGGCGCTGCCCTACAACGATCTCGCCGCCGTCGAGGCTACATTCGCCGCGCGTCCGGATCAGATCGCCGCGTCATCGTCGAGCCGGTCGTCGGCAACGCGGGCTCCATCCCGCCGCGCCGACGGCTTTCTCGACGGCCTGCGCGCGATCTCTGCACCGCGAACGGCGCGCTGCTGATTTTCGACGAAGTGATGACCGGCTTCCGCGCTGGCGCTGGGCGGGGCGCAGCAGCTCTACGGGATCGACGCCCGACCTGACCACGCTGGGCAAGATTGTCGGCGGCGGCTTGCCGGTGCGGCGTCTTCGGCGGCCGCGCCGATGTGATGGATCTGCTCGCGCCGCTCGGCCCGGTGTACCAGGCCGGCACGCTCAGCGGAAATCCGCTGGCCATGGCCGCGGGCATTGCGACCATCGCGTACCTCATGGAGCACGAGAGCAGATCTATCCGCAGCTCGAACGACACCCGAAGCATCGCCGAAGGTGTGGCCGCCATAGCGTCGCGAGGCCGGAGTGCCGCTGACAACGAACCGCGTGGGAGTCGATGTTCACCTGGTTCTTTACGGCCAGCCCGGTGACGGATTATCGCGTCGGCGAGAAGTCCGACACGAAGCTTTCGGCCGCTTCCACCGCGCCATGCTGGAGTCCGGCGTGTGGCTGCCGCCCAGCCAGTTCGAAGCTGCGTTCCTTTCGACCACGCACGGAGACCAGGAGATTGCCGCGACCATTGCAGCAGCGCGCCATGCTTTCGAAGGAATGACTGCGAAGTAGTCCCCGTTTATCAAATTTTCCAACAAGCGACAACCGGCTACTCGCTCGGCATATCTCAACTGAAACAAAAATCCGGCGGAGCGCATTTAGGCGCTCCGCCGGATTCGTCTTACTCTAACTAAATTCTAGGGGCGATCCGTGTCGTTGGTGCGTTCGCGGTCAATATCTTCAGCGGTGCGATCCTTGCGGTCGGTGTCCTTTGCCGCATCCTTCAGGTTTCCCCACGCCTTCTCGACTTTGCCCTTTACCTGTTGCGCCGCGCCGTCGACCTGAGTCTTGGTGTCGCCTGTCCACTCGCCAACCTGCCGCTTGGCTCGGCCCGCTGCGTCATCCATCGTGCCTTTGATATTGTCCTGGTTCATGTCTTCCTCCATCGATTCGCGTTCAACACGGCCTCTTTCGCAGTTCACGTTTCAAGCCGCGGGTTAGATTGACTTAGCTCGAGACACGGTCGAGACCGCGTCTCCGGGTTAATCGGTTTCTTTGCCCGACGTGCTAAACGACGGGTCCTCGGCGTCCCGAGATCAACTGCAGGATCAGCACGATGACTGCCGCAACCAGCAGCAGGTGAATGAAGCCGCCCAGTGTGTAGCTGCTCACCAAGCCGACGAGCCACAAAACCAGGAGGATCACAAAAATTGTCCAGAGCATCCTTTACCTCCTGAGGCGATTGCAATTCCTAAGTGGGTGGTCGGTTGACTTACGCACTCTGGGGAATTGCCTAAAGTCTTGCCTCAACTTCAGACTGCTTGGATTCCTGCGTGACCGCAGATGGTTGTTTTCAATCGCGCGGCAGTGCGAAAACACATGGTTTTCAAAGAAGGCCGCCTGCGAAGAGACAACCCAGCATCTAAGTTGCTCAGGCAGGGTGCATTTCTTGCGCACCTTATGCGACACAAGCTGGCGTTACTTAAAAAGGAGACTGGATGCTACTGATCATCATTCTGATCATCCTCATCTTCGGGTTCGGTTATGGCGGTTATCGCGTCGGACCGGGATGGGGCTACTATGGCGGAGGCGGCGTCAGCCTGCTTCTTCTGATTTTGCTGATTCTCCTGTTGCTAAA
Source organism: uncultured Acidobacteriota bacterium (assembly GCA_963846375.1). Classification (GTDB taxonomy): domain Bacteria; phylum Acidobacteriota; class Terriglobia; order Terriglobales; family Acidobacteriaceae; genus Telmatobacter. The sequence continues at coordinate 183,583 of CAWJVV010000018.1, read as the reverse complement.
AGTCGTCTGAGCCAGGCGCAATGACGCAGCGTGTCCGCGGTACGACGCTGCTGCGTCATTGCGACACACGGCTACGTCAGTGCTGCCCTCTGCGTGAGTGCGATACACTGCAACCCGATGGAGGTTGCTGAGTCTTTGCGTCTGCGCGACGTAGTTTTCCTTGCATTGATCGTGTTCTTTGTTTGTACCGCTGTTGGTATCTCGCAGCAGGCGGAGCCCAAGCCACCGGCCCAGCAACAGCAGCCGCAGCAGGCACCTCCGCCCGAAAAGGGCGGCATGAGCGGCATCGCCGGGGGGATCGGCGCCAAGCCGCAATACGACGAGCAGAAGCGTCCCATCACCGCGGGCGGCTTTGTCGATAAAGGGCCGGTGGTCTTCAAAGACATCAGCAAAGAGGCGGGACTGGCCGGGTGGGTCCACAAGATGGGCACGCTCAACAAGGACTTCATTGTCGAGACCAACGGCTCCGGCGTTTGCCTGATCGACTACGACAACGATGGCTGGCTCGACATTTACCTAGTGAATGGCGCCTCGTTCAATTCGCTCGACGGCAAGGAGCCTGTGCCGCACGCGGCATTGTTTCGCAATAATCACGACGGCACATTTACCGATGTGACGCAGCAGGCCGGCGTGGCCAACGATCGCTGGGGCTATGGCTGTTAGGTTGCCGACTATAACAACGATGGCTGGCCCGACCTGTACGTGGGCAACTACGGCGAGAACCGGCTGTATCGCAACAACAGGAACGGCACGTTTACGGACGTTGCCGAAGACGGCCGGCGTGGCGCTGGGCAACTGGTCGCCGGGTTCGGCGTGGGGCGACTTCGACGGCGACGGCAAGCTCGATTTATATGTCAGCGGTTATGTGCATTTCGACCGCAACAATCTGCCGATTGCAGGGACCAAGGCGGTGGGCTACGCGCAGTGCCTGTATCGCGGCGCGGGAGTGAACTGCGGACCGCGCGGGCTTCAGGGCGAGCCCGACCATCTCTTCCGCAACAAGGGCGACGGCACCTTTGAAGACGTGACGGTCAAGGCCGGGGTGGAAGATAAGGACAAGTACTACGGCTTTACGGCTATCTTTGTGGACATCAATGGCGACGGCAAGCCGGACCTGGTTGTGGGTAATGATTCGGAGCCGAACTTTCTATACATCAATAAGGGCGACGGCACGTTCGACGATCAGAGCTATGTTTCCGGATTTGCTCTGAACAAGGATGGGCGCGAGATTGCCTCGATGGGCATTGCTGCCGGGGATTATGAGAACAACGGCCTGATCGATTTCTACGTGACGGATTTCGGCGACGACTACAAGGTGCTTTATCACAACGATGGCGACGCGAGCTTTACCGATGTAAGTTACAAGGCAGGCATCGCACAGCCCACCATTCCATTTGTGGGCTGGGGCGACGGATTCTTTGACTACGACAATGATGGCTGGCTTGATCTGTTCGAGGTGAACGGCCATGTCTATCCGCAAGTGGATCAGCACGACTGGGGCACCAGCTTTGCCGAGCGCCCGCTGCTGTTTCACAACATTCCCGAAGCGAACGGGAAGGGCCGGAAGTTCGAGGTGGTACCGCCGGTGACGGGCACGGGGCTTGCGGACGTAATTCCCGCGCGCGGCTTGGCCTACGGCGATCTGTTCAACGACGGCAAGATCGACGTGGTGATCAATCCCATCGACGGACCCGCGGTGCTGCTGCGCAATGTGAATCCCGATAAGCACCACTGGGTGGAGATGAAGCTGGTGGGCGGTGCGAAGAGCCCGCGCGACGCTACCTGCGCCACTGTTTACCTGAAGGCCAACGGGATGCGCATGCGGCAGGATGTGCTGGCCAGCGGCAGCTACATCTCTGCCAACGACCGGCGGCCGCACTTTGGACTTGGGGATGCGACCGACGCGGGAACAGCGGAGATTCACTGGCCATCGGGAAAGGTGGAGAGTCTCAAGCTGCCGGCAGTGGACCGCATCTACACGATTGAAGAAGGGGTGGGCATTACCGGAGCGATGTGCGAGGGGAAGAATTGCGCGGACTTCAAGCCGGTGAAGCCGGCGGCGGTGGGCAAGTAGGACGGCTACTTGAGGCGGGTCCTGTTGTGCCAGTAAGCCACGGAAAGAAGGACCGATACGAAGTAGCCCATGCAGGCGTTGAACAAAAGGCCGCCCGCTAGAACGCAGGCTAATTGAACTAAATATAGGGCCGTCTTGATGTCGGCGTTCATCCATTTGGCGATCAGAAACAGCAAAATCGCGCTCACGCCAGACAGAATGCACCGCGTCCGGTTCTGCCGGCCGCTGCAGGGTTCCATCCGGCGCTGCCACGCGCGATAGGCGATGGCAATGCCGAGTAGCGGTCCGATCGCGAACAGCGTGACAGCTTCCAGCGAGCTAGCCACCCAAAAATAACCTTGGCTCATCTGCGCGAGAGTAGCAAAAAAGGCCGATGGGATTCCACCGGCTCGCGGCGATGTCTCTACGATTTCACCGGACTGGGCTACACTGATGCGGCATGGGCAAGCGCGCCGGAGCGGCGCGCGAAAGGTGGAAGGAACGCAGTATGAACAACGTTATCCGCAATTTGATGGTGATTTTGGCATTGGCGAGCGCCATGGCATTGACGGCACAGGCGCCGGCAACCGCAACAGCACCGGCCCAGACAGACACCGCGGCAGCAGCGCCAGCGCTTACAGCAGACGAGATTGTTGCCAAGAACATTGAGGCGGTGGGTGGAAAAGACGCGATCGCCAAGGTGAAGTCGCTGTCGATGGAGATGTCGATGCAGGTGATGGGGAGTGAAGCCCCGAGCACGGCCCAGGTGGTGGATGGGGTGGGTTACAAGATGGAGACCGACTTCAACGGCACCAAGATTGTGCAGTGCTATACCGACAAGGGCGGATGGGCGGTGAATCCGATGGCGGGCGCGGCCGATCCGTCGCCGATGCCGGACGATCAGTACATGGCGGGGAAATCGCAGATTTTTATCGGCGGGCCGCTCTACGACTATGCTGCCAAGGGCAGCAAGATCGAGCTGGCGGGCAAGGATGCAGACACGTACAAGCTCAAGGTGACGACGAAGGATAATGTCGAGTCGGTCATTTCGATTGATGCCAAGACATTCCTGATTAAGTCCGTCGCCGGCAAAGCCAAGATGCAAGGGCAGGATGTGGAGTCGACGTCGACGGTCTCCGATTACCGGAAGACGGATCTGGGTTATCTGCTTCCCTATCATGTGGACATCGATTTAGGCGGGCAGTTCTCGCTCAACATTACGGTCAAGAAGGTGGAGCTGAACCCCACCATCGATCCGGCCGTGTTTGAAATGCCGAAGCCCCCAGCGCCGGCGGCCGCTGCCCCGGGCACTGCCAAGCAGTAGCTGACGGGCAGGATCCGGCCAAAGTACAGAGGGATGTGTTGACGCCCAGGCCTGTCGCCATGGCAGGTCCGGGCATTCACTTCTGCGTCGGGTTCATTCACGAGCGCAGCCACGCTTGCGGTATGCTTTTCAGGTCACTCCCGACCGTTCGAGAGGCATCCTGTTGTCTTCCGGTTCCCGCGCTTATCGTTTCGCAATCAGTCGCTGTACGGCGTTCGCTCTCGCTCTCCTGTTCTCCAGTCCTGCCGTTCCCCAAAACGCGCCGCAACAGCCGGCGCCGACGCACCCAGCCTCGCAGCATCCGACTCCCACGGGCGGCATCTCGTCCGCCGGCACATTCGCGCCGGTCTACGACTCACAAAAGCGTCCCATCACGGCGGGTGGATTTGTCGATTCGGGCCCGGTGGTCTTCGAGGACGCAAGCAAGTCCTCTGGGCTGGCCAAATGGCAGCACGTGATGGGGACGCAGCAGAAGAAATACATTCTCGAGACCGATGGCTCGGGCGTGGGCCTGATCGATTACGACAACGACGGGTGGCTCGATATCTACCTGGTGAATGGGTCGACCTACGATGCGCTCACCGGCAAGAAGACCCCGCCGCATGCCGCGTTGTTCCATAATAACCACGACGGAACGTTTACCGACGTGGCCGCCAAAGCGGGCGTGACCAACGATCGATGGGGATTCGGCGTCGCCATCGGCGACTACGACAACGACGGCTGGCCGGACATCTTTGTGTGCAACTTCGGCAAGAATCGGCTTTACCACAACAATCACGATGGCACATTTACAGACGTGGCCGAGAAGGCCGGCGTGACGCTGGGCAACTGGAGCGACGGCGCCACCTGGGGCGACTACGATGGCGATGGCAGGCTCGATCTGTTCGTCTCGGGCTATGTGCATTACGACCTTGAACATCAGCCCACGGCCACGGATGGCAGTGTGGCGTTCGCGTTCTGCCAGCTGCACGGCGCGCCGGTGATGTGCGGACCGCACGGCCTGAAAGGCGAGCCCGATCACCTGTTCCACAACAACGGCGATGGCACATTCACCGACGTCAGCGTGAAGGCGGGCGTCTCAGACCCCACTGCCTACTATGGTTTCACCGCCATCTTTGTCGACGTGAATAACGACGGCAAGGTGGACCTGCTGGTGGCCAATGACTCCGAGCCCAACTACCTTTACATCAACAACGGCAACGGGACCTTCGAAGACCAAAGCTACGTGTCGGGATTCGCTTTGAACAAAGACGGCCGCGAGATTGCGTCGATGGGCCTGGCAGTGGGCGACTACACAAACAACGGTCTGCTGGATCTGCTGGTCACCGATTTTTCCGACGACTTCAAGGCGCTCTATCGCCATGACGTCGATACCGCTGTTCCCACCGGCCGGCCTGGGTCCGATGGGGTGGTCGACGCCAGCTTCACCGATGTGGGCGACGAGGCCGGGATTACCCAGATGGCCGTTCCCTTCGTCGGGTGGGGCGCCGGGTTTCCGGACTATGACAACGATGGCTGGAAAGACATCATGATGATCAACGGCCACGTTTATCCGCAGGTGGACGAGCACGACTGGGGCACTACGTTCAAGCAGCGCGTGCTGCTGTATCGCAACCTTGGCAACGGAAAGTTCGCCTATGTTCCGCCGGTCAGGGGCTCGGGACTGGCGGTTCTCACCTCTGGCCGCGGCGCCGCCTTCGGTGATCTGTTCAACAACGGCAAGATTGATGTAGTGATCAATCCCATCGACGGGCCGCCGGTGCTGCTCAAGAACGTGAATCCCGATCACCATCACTGGGTTGAGTTGAAGCTGATCGGCGGGCAGAAGAGCCCTCGCGACGCAGTTGGGGCCACTGTCTACCTGACCGCCAACGGGATGCGCCAGCGGGAAGACGTGATGAGCGGGGGGAGTTACATCTCGTCGAACGATCAGCGCCCGCACTTCGGCGTGGGCGACGCAACGGACGCCGGCACCGCGGAGATTCACTGGCCCTCGGGCGTGAAAGAGACCGTGAAGCTGTCTGGCGTGGACCGGATCTACACGATTCGCGAAGGGGAAGGCATTGTCGGGGCATTGTGCGGCGGACGCCCGTGCGCCGCAGCCAGGCGCTGATCCGATATGGCGTGCCTGTGTGGGGTGCCAGTATGGCGCGCACGAAAAAGGGCGGAAGCCGCAAGGCCGTCCGCCCTTCCCGTTCAGGGAGAACCTGTTTAGAACACGCCGGCCAGGAACGTTTCGACGTTGGAAATGCGCTCGCCGGTGGCGCCGCTCATCGAAAGGATCGCCGGAGAGAGTGTCATTACCGGGCACTGCGCGTGCGCCAGGACCTTGTAGACGACGCCATGCCGCGTGATGGCTGCGAAGGCCGAGGCGCCATGGGCGCCGAGCACGATCAGGTCGGCCTGTTGCGTACGTCCCTGGTAGAGCAGCTCTTCGGTTGGATCGCCGGGCACGACGATGGCCTGCACGTCGATTTTTTCCTGCAACTCCACCGGAATCAATGAAATCAGATCACCTTCGATTTGATCGATCGTCCGTCCGGCCAGAACCTGGCTGCGCTCCTGCGGCTTGATGACGTGTTGGAGAATCAGCCTGGCATTGTGTTTGTACGCCAGGGCCGCGGCGAATGTGGCCACCACGACGCTGGTGTCGAGCATGCTGACGGCACACAGGATGGTGCGCGTCCCGAAGTTGCGGAAGCTGCCGTCGACCGCATCCGGTCCCACGATCAGCACCGGGACGGGCGAGGTGCGCAGGACGGCCTCGGCGACGGACCCCACCAGCAATTTGCCGATAGGACCAGGCGAGCGGGTGCCCATCACGATACGGTCAATCTGGCGCTCGTGGGTGAGCACCAGAATCTGGTCAGCCGGAAGGCCGGGTCGCACGACAATCTCGCATTGAACGCCGGCTGCGCGGGCTCGATCTGCCAGGGGCTCCAGGTGCTTTATCTCGCTTCGCGCCGCCGCCGTGTAATCGTAATAGCGAATTCCCGAGGTTTCGGAAGCCGAAACCACCAGGGTGTCGTATGCGTGGAACAGGATCAGGTCTGCGCCGAACTCGATCGCTTGCGCCAGAGCGAAGGAGAAGGCCTTTTCGTTTGAAGGCACCTCCGACGCAAAAAGGATCGTGCCGGGTTTGCTCCATTCCGGCTTCAAAGCAGTGGCCATGGGAAACCTCCTGGCATGCGGATCAACATTTTGGCACTCTGACGAAGGGTTGACAGTGCTCCTGAACACACCGAGGCGTGATCTGGCTCACACTACGTTGAAGAGAGATCAACGTCCGTTGGAAGCATCTTGGCACGGAACCGTTGCCCTGCCAGAAAATTTTTCATGACGAATGGAATAACAAAGGTACCTTTCGCGAAAGGTGATCCGAATCACAGCCCGCGCGGGTCGATCCCTGATCTTCTAGATGCCGGAATGGAACCGGACGAATCCTCTCCATCTCGCCGCGGTTCCTAGAGGAGGCCCCTTGCAACAGCCGATGCATCAGATTCCCGCCCGCGGCGGGCTTAACTATGACGACGCCCCTTTTCTGGCCATCTGGGAAGTGACTCAATCCTGTGATTTGGCCTGCAAGCACTGTCGCGCCGCAGCCCAGCCCATTGCCCACCCTGACCAGCTCTCCACCGAGGAGGGGAAGGCCGTAATCGACCAAATCGCCGACATGAAGATCCCCATCTTCGTTTTTACCGGCGGCGATCCGCTGAAGCGGCCCGATCTTTACGAGCTGATCCGCTACTCCGCGGAGAAAGGCGTAAAGGTGGCGGTCACTCCCAGCGCTACCCCCCTGCTGACCAGGGAGGCCATCTTCAAGATGAAGGAAGCCGGGGTGGTGCGCCTTGGCATCTCGCTGGACGGCTCCTGTCCCGAGATTCACGACAAGTTCCGCGGCCTGCCCGGGGCGTTTGCGCGGACCATCCAGGCGGTGGAATGGGCCGGCGAGGCTGGCCTGCCCATCCAGGTGCATACGACAATCAGCCGCCACAATGCCCACGATCTGGATAACCTGTGCAATCTGTTTGAGAAGCTGGCGATCGTGATGTGGAATGTCTTCTTCCTGGTTCCGGTCGGCCGCGGCCAGCTCGGCGACCTGCTATCAGGAGACGAGTTCGAGCAGGTCTTCGGGAAGATCTACGAGCTGTCTCACCGCGTCAGCTTCCAGATCAAGACCACCGAGGCGATGCACTATCGGCGCTATCTGCTGCAGCACAACCTGGAGGAGCGCAAGATGGGACATGGGCATGGGCATCCCGGCTCGGCATTGCATGAATATGAGCCGGGCGCGCCCCAGGCCGATCCCCAGACCCGCACCCACGGCTGGGCCACGCGCCGTGTGAACGACGGCAAAGGCTTCATGTTCATCTCCCATGTCGGCAACGTGTATCCCAGCGGATTTCTGCCCATACACGCAGGAAACGTGAGGGAGAGCCCGCTGGCCGATATTTACCGCGAAGCGCCCATCTTCAAAGCCCTGCGCGATACCGGGCGGCTGGAAGGCAAATGCGGGGCCTGCGAATACAAGGAGATCTGCGGCGGCTCGCGCGCCCGGGCTTATGCCCTTACTGGTGATCCGCACGCCCCGGAGCCCTGCTGCATCTACCAGCCGCGCAATTGGACGCCGCGCGCGGAGAGCGAGCCGGCTGCGATGTGCCAGCCGGACGTGCCGACGGCGCTCGTCACCCTGCAGTGACCAAGAGTGACACCTGCGGGGGATACGTGAACCTGCTGGCAGGCTGATAGTCTTCATTTGCGAGTGAGGCGGACGAAGCACCTCCCGCGATCGATCCTACGATCGAGGAGCCGCAGAGGCTCCTCGTGTTTTTTGGGGAGATTTTTCTTCGCGACGACATCTGAGATTGCTACTCGTAACGCAACGCCACGGTGGGTTCAACCTTGGTGGCCCGGCGGGCCGGCATCCAGCACGCCGCCACCACCACCAGCACCATGAAGCAGCCCACGGCCGGCATCACGATGGGATCGTTCGCGCTTAAGCCATACAAAAAGCTAGCCATGATTTTGCGCAGGACCATAGCCGCCGCAACGCCGACAACCGCACCCGCGATTGCCAGCCTGGCGCCCTGCTGAAGAATCAGGCGCAGCACGTCGCCGGAACGCGCGCCGAGGGCCATGCGAATTCCCATCTCCCGCGTGCGCTGCGAAACGGAGTAAGCCATGACGGCGTGAACGCCGACCGCAGCGAGAGTCAAGGCGAGCACTGAGAAGACGCCCAGCAGCATAAGGTCGAAGTTGCGCAGGGAGTCGTTATCGGTCACCATCGAATCCATTGTTTTGAGACCAAAGACGGGCAGGTCTGCGTTGATTCCCGCGGCCGCTGTCTTGATGGGCTGAACCAGATCGCGCTTGGAAAGCCGGCTGCGGACGGCGATCCCCATGTTTGCTTCAAGCAGCGCGCGGATGGTGTCGGGGGCCTGGGCGTAGGGGTAGTAAGCCGTCGGCTCGATGGTGACATCGGCTCCCCAGTGGCGAACATCGGCTACGACCCCGACAACCTGGCACCAGGAGCTTCCCGCAAAACGAGGCTTGATGCGCTTGCCCACCGCACTTTCGCCCGGCCAGTACTTGCGGGCCAGGCTTTCGCTCACGACGGCGACGGGCATGGAGTCCGCCGTGTCACTCGCGTTGAACGCGCGGCCCTGAAGCACGGGGGTTGCAAGGGTGCGGAAGTAGTCGTCACCCACGGCGCGGAAGCGCGTGACGATATCGCCCTGCACCGGAGCCGGCGTTTTGCCCTCGGTCTCGATAGGCATGGAGGGATCTACGCCGCCCAGGGGGAAGTCGCGCGCTACGGCGGCGGATTCCACGCCAGGCAGGGCTCGCACCCGCTCCGCGACGTCGCGATAGAAGTCGGAGATTTTGGCCCCGGTAAGTTGCGCGGGCGCGGCGATGCGGAAGATGAGTACGTGTTGGGGGTCGAACCCGAGCTGCACGCTCTTCAGCGACCACAGGCTTTTCAAAGCCAGTCCGGTCCCGATGAGCAGCATGCAGGCCAGCGCGGTCTCCATGACGACGAGAATGGAGCGCTGCAAGCCAAACCCGCGGATAGTGTTGGTTCCCCATTTGCGCAGGGCTTCACTTACGTCAACGCGCGCGGATTGGAATGCGGGTATGACTCCGAAGAGAATGCCGACCAGGACGCAGAGCAAAAACGAAAATCCGAGCACGGGTCCGTCGATCCCAATCGCGTCGACGCGGGGAACGGAAGGCGGATGCAGGGCGAGCACGGCGCGCAGCAGCAGAACGGCAATCCCAATGCCGGCGATGCCGCCTGACACCGCCAGCACCGCGCTCTCGGTAAGCAATTGCCGCACGATGCGGAGCGGAGAAGCGCCCAGGGCGGTGCGCACCGCGATCTCGCGCTGGCGGACGGCCCCGCGAGCCAGCAGCAGGTTAGCAACGTTCACACAGGCAATCAGCAAGACAAAACCGACACAGCCCATCAGCATGAGGAGCGCGGGCCGAACATTGCTGGTGAACGCATCCTTCAGCGTCAAAAAAATGACTCCGTAGCCGAGGGTGCTACTGGGATTCTCGTGATGAAGGCGAGCCGCGACGGCGTTGAGTTCATTCTGTGCCTGTTGCAGGCTCGAGCCCTCAGGCAGGCGGATGACGCCATTGATCCAATGAATGTTGCGGGACGCGCCCACTCCGGCGCCGGCATGCAACTGGAGCGGCGTCCACAGCAGTTCCTTTCCATCGAAGATGTCGAAGCCGGCTGGCATGACGCCCACCACGGTGTAGGGCGCTCCATCCAGGGGAATCGGCTTGCCGACGATCTCGCGGTCCGCACCGTAGCGGGTTCTCCACAGCGCTGCGCTGAGGATCACGTAGTTGCCGGCCCCGGCTACGTCTTCAGACTCGCTGAAGAAGCGGCCGAGCATGGGCTGAACACCCAGAGTCGGCAGCAGGTCGAAAGACGCCTTGCCACCGGCAACGCGCTCGGCGGCAACTCCGCCCCCTGCAAGGTTGAAGGCCCAGGAAATATGTCCACCCATGCGGGCCAGGAGGCCGCCTTGCTGCTTCCAGTCGAGAAAATCCTGCGTGGAGAAGAGGTTGTTGTTCCCATCGGCCTGGCGCTGCGACACCAGCAGAAGACGCTCGGGATCCGGATAGGGCCAGGCCTTCAGCAGGACCGCGTACATCACGCTGAACATCGTCGTGCTGGCTCCCATGCCCAGAGCCAGCGTGAGCACGGCCGCGATACTGAAACGCGGCGACTTGGCCAGCGACCGGACTCCATAGCGAATGTCCTGCAACAGGCTTTCCATTGCTATCTCCTCAACGATGAGACGCCAGAGTAGCGCGTTCCCGCCTACGTCTTCGGGGAATTGTGACGAGTCATGGCGCAAGCCGGATGACCCTGGGACGGTCCGGGGTCGGCTCCTATAATTGCCTTCGAAGCGATGCCGGTTGGGGTCTGGTCCGGCTCGAGAGAAAGCGGGGTCGATGGCAAATCTGGAAGGAAGAATCGCGCTGGTGACGGGCGCGTCGCAGGGAATTGGACGGGCATGCGCCCTGGAACTGGCGCGGGCGGGCGCGACGGTGGCGCTGGCCGCTCGCAATGAAGCAAAGCTGGCCGAAGCGGCGGCGGAGATCGCGGCAGCGGGGGGCAAAGCTGCGGTGTTCTCCCTGGACGTGGCCAGCCCTGATTCGATCAGCTCAGGTGCAAAATCCATCCTGGAGATGTTCGGCAAGGTCGAGATCCTGGTGAACAACGCCGGCATTACGCGGGACGGCCTGGTGCTGCGCATGAAGCGGCCCGACTGGGACGACGTGCTCCAAACCAATCTGACCGGCGCGTTTCTGCTGACGCGGGCGCTGCTGAGCGCCATGCTGCGCAACCGCTGGGGACGGATCATCAACATCACCAGCGTGGTGGGCAGGACCGGCCAGGCGGGCCAGGTGAACTACGCAGCGTCGAAGGCAGGCCTGATCGGCATGACGCGCTCGCTGGCGCGGGAGGTGGCATCGCGCGGCATCACGGTAAATGCCGTCGCGCCGGGATACATTGAGACGCCCATGACCGCCGTGCTCGACGAAAAGCAGCGTACGGCCATGATGGCGCAGATCCCTTTGGGCAGGCCCGGAACCGATCTCGAGATCGCCCAATCCGTTGCGTTTCTCGCGTCCGACGCGGCGGCCTACATTACCGGACACGTGCTCGACGTGAATGGCGGCATGTTCATGGGCGCGTGAAGGCGAAGGGGCCCAGTCCCTTCGGACTCGGCCCAATTCCTGATCTCCGATCTCTGTTCTCAGATCCCTGTTATTGCGGTGCTTTATCGCCGGGCGCCTTCACCGGACCGCCGCGGGTATTGGGAAATGCCATTACGTTTACGGTGGTGGCCACAAACTGGCCACCCTTGGCCGCGCCTTCAATGCGCACGTTGTCGCCCACCTGGATGTCGCCGAGGGTGATGGGGTCGCGCATCTTGCGGAAGGTGGTGTTTTCATCGGCGACGAAGGTGTGGTCGGCGTTGTCCACATTGCTGTGTAGCGTAACGGTGGCCTCATTGATCGCGGTCACCCGGCCCATCAGCCAGGTCTTGCCGAAGTTGGCCTGCCACTCGCGCATTTCCTTGGCGCGCTCCGGATCAAGAAGCATGATGAAGACCGCGCCCACGGACTTCGCTTTGTCGTCGACCTCGCCGCCTGAAGCAATCGCGTCGCCGACCTTGATGTCGTTGGCCTTGATCGGGGTTGGCGGAGTGCCTCCGCCGCCCATCATGCGGCCCTGACGGCCGCCGAACGCGTCGCCGTCTTGACTTGCAGCCCCAGGAGACGCAGGCGGCTGCTTCATAATCCGGGTGTTGGCGCTGAAGTGAATGGTGTAGATCTCGTTGGCCGCGTTTTTGATCAGCAAATGGTCGGAACCCACCTCGCTGACGATGCCCATGATGCCCCGGCCCATGCCCATACCCGGTCCGCCGCGCCTTCCCTCACGGTCCTGGCCGGCCTGGCCCGGGCTTGGGGTTGCGGAATCCTGGGCGATACAACCGGCGCCGAGCACCAGCCCGAGCGCACACATAGAAAGAAATCGAACGATCATTGCTGCTCCAGGGGACAAAATCTACCCTGAAGTATAGACGTTCGATTTGTGCCGCCGGACGAGGCTATGACCGTCCGGCGGCCTATCGCCGCATGCCGGCTATTGCCGCACCGGTACCGAGCGCGCATCCGTCAGGTAGACCCCTTGCGAGGCCATCAACTGCAGGAAGGCGGGCACTGTCTTCAGACTCGCCAGCTCCGCATCGGCAAGGATCTTTTTGGGGGTCGTGAACCCCTCGTTCAAAGCCAATCGCAGGTAATCGATGGCCTTGTCCGTCATGCCGGCTTTCACGCAGCTCTTGGCCATGTAGAAGTTCATGGCCCCGCGATCCTGGATCGATGCCGGATTCTCAACGCGGACACTGGAAGTGTTGTGATCGAAGATGGCCGGGTCGATCTTGAGCGCCTCCTGGTAGGACTCCCAGCCCTTCTTGTACTTCTTTTCCGACAGGAAGGCGGTGCCCAGGTTTTTGTGGAAGAGCGCGGACTTGGGATCGAGCTTAAGGGCCTTCCGATAAGACTTTTCCGCTTTGTCGAAGCTCTTTTTTGCCATGAAGATGGAGCCCATGTTGTTCATGGCCACGGCATTTTTGGGGTCCAGCTTCAACGCCATTTTGTAGCAGCGTTCGGCGTCGTCCACATTCAACATCAGCTGATAGGCCACACCCATCTTGTTCCACGACTCCGAAGAATTTCGGGGCGCAGTCTTGTAGGCTTCGATGGCTGCCTGATAGCGCTGGCGAGCCATCAGGGAATCTCCGATTTGCTCGGGAGTCGCCTTGAATTGCGGGGAGGTGACGGACTGGGGCGCCGCCGGGGCCTGGTTGGGAATCTGCGCTGCGGACGGGTGGAATTGAGCCGCAAGAGCGATCGTGGTCAACCACCCCAGGATTTGAGGAACGCGTTGCGAATTGAACATAAATTCCCCCTCCTATTCAGTGGAGGAATCCGTGCGGATGATCGTTGGGAATCGGGAGGATCATCTGCCGAGCATTAAACCACCATTTTGGCTTTTTGTGCCACCAATGAAGCCAAGCGGCATCAAAATCCGGTGAGCCGTGCATCGGGGAAACCGGGAGGGAGACCGCCCGGCTGGTTCCAGGTTCAGTGGATTCATAGTGATGCGAGTCACCATGGGACGCAGTGATCCAGCTCACATATCGCGAGGTGAGAGTTCGTACCCGGCCCCTTAACCGGCGCTGGGGTACACTCATCGAACGAGGGAGCCCAATGAGCACGACCACTTCTCCTGCTGCCCATACTGCTCTTGCCGAGAGGTTCCGCTCTGCCCGCCACCGGACCCTTTCCCTGTGCCAGCCGTTGACGCCTGAGGACATGATGGTCCAGTCCACGGCTGAGGCGTCGCCCGTCAAATGGCACCTGGCACACACGGCATGGTTCTTTGAATCGTTCGTGTTGCGGGAGTTTCTGCGCGGTTATCAATTGTTTAACCCCGACTTCGCCTGGTTATTCAATAGTTACTACCAGACCTTCGCTTCATTTCCTGAAAAGCGGTTACGTTCGTCGTTCTCGCGTCCCGGGCTGGAAGAGGTTTTGCGATTCCGTGCGCACGTAGATGCCGCAATGGAGACGCTGCTGGAGGGCAACCCGCCTGCCGAAGCGCTGGAGAGGATTGCGCTGGGGATCAACCATGAGGAGCAGCACCAGGAGCTGATTCTGACCGATGTGCTGAACGCCTTTTATGTCAATCCTTTGCGACCGGTCTACCGGGGTGGCGATCGCGAACCTCGCGTGTCGAAGCGGCCCTCGGAACAGACTTCAGCGCTGCGATTCCTGCGCTTCGAAGGTGGGGTACACGAGGCCGGTCATGCCGGCGACGGGTTCTGTTTCGACAACGAACTCCCGCGCCACAAGGTATGGCTGGAACCCTACGCGCTGGCGGAGCGGCTGGTCACCTGCGGCGAATTTTTGGAGTTCATGGAAGACGGCGGATATCGCCGGCCTGATTTGTGGCTCAGCGACGGCTGGAACGCCGTGCAGGACCATGGCTGGACGGCGCCGCTTTACTGGTCGACCGAAAGCGGTGAATGGTCGATTTTTACGCTGCGCGGAGAGCAACCGCTTTCGCGCCGCAAAAACGCTCCGGTGAGCCACATAAGCTACTACGAGGCGGATGCATATGCGCGCTGGGCGGGATATCGGCTGCCCACCGAGTTCGAGTGGGAGGCGGCAGCCGAGGGACGGCTGATCGCGGGAAACCTGCTCGATTCGGGCTGGCTGATGCCGTTGCCTGCAAGCGAAATGGCCGCGCTCCAAGCTTCGGAACGTCCTGACGAGGGCGTCGCTTTGCTGGCCGAGAACCCGGCGGGACCTTTCAAGCGCCCCTGGCAGCTGTTTGGCGATTGCTGGCAATGGACGGCGAGCTCGTATCTCGGGTATCCGGGATTCCGGCCGCTTCCGGGGTCGCTTGGCGAGTACAACGGAAAGTTCATGAGCGGCCAGATGGTGTTGCGGGGCGGGTCGTGCGCCACGCCGCGCGCGCATATCCGGGCGAGTTATCGCAACTTCTTCACGCCTGATACCCGTTGGCAATTTTCCGGAATCAGACTCGCTAGCTGGTGACTCCAATCGAGAAGCTGGTAACTCCAAACGGGACGAACAGCATCCAAGTGCTTGCATGACGACAACTTCGCTTCCTCTGAGCAGCGTTCAAATTGATTCGCAGATTGCCGCAGCCGTGAGTGAGGGACTGCTTTCGCGCCCTAAATGGCTGCCCTCCTGGTTGTTTTACGACGAGACGGGCTCGCGGCTCTTCGACCAGATCACCGAAATTCCCGAGTATTACGTAACCCGCACCGAGCGCGCCATCCTGGTGGAGCGGGCGGCGGAGATTGTGCGGCGAGCCGCAGGCGACGACGTGGGAAGCGGCGAAGTTGCTCGCGGCGGCGAGGCCCTGCGCATTGTGGAGCTCGGCGCCGGGTCGTGCGACAAGACGCGCGTGGTGCTGCGCAGCGCGGTCGAGCGCCAGGACACGGTTGTGTATGAGCCGGTAGACGTTTCGGCAAGCGCGTTGATCGAGGCGCAGGAACGAATTGAAACCGAGATTCCCGGCGTGGTGGTGTGCCCGCGCGTTCTGAATTACGTCTGCGACCTCGCGCTCGAACCTCCATCCCCCGGCGAACGACGGCTCGTTCTCTATATCGGCTCCAGTATCGGCAACTTTGAGCCGGATGAGGCCCGGCTGCTGCTGGAGAACGTGCGGGAAGCGCTGGTTCCCGGCGACGCTCTGCTGCTGGGCGTGGACATGGCGAAGGACCGCGAGACTCTGTTGCGAGCCTACGACGATGCGGCGGGCGTGACGGCGGCCTTCAATCGCAATATCCTGGCGCGCATCAACCGCGAGTTGGGCGCTGACTTCAACCCCGACGCATTCCAGCACCGCGCCGTGTGGAACCGCTACCGCAGCCGCATCGAGATGCACCTGGGCAATCAGCTCCCGCAGACGGTGCATATTCCGGCACTCGACCTGCGGCTGGAGTTTGAAGCCGGCGAGACCATCCACACGGAGAACAGCTATAAGTACGTTCCCGGCCAGGCCGAGACCATGCTGCGCTCCAGCGGTTTTGCGCCGGAAGAAACCTGGACCGACGAGAAGGGCTGGTTCTCAGTCTGCCTGGCGCGCGCCGAGTAAGATCGTCCGCGTCGCGCATCTGTGTTGGGGGGGAACGATGGGCTGAGCTGGCTATCGGCCCACCATTGGAAGCGAGAAGATATTTTGGATGTCGGCGTCGCCCAGGTCTTCCGCCGACAAGTTGATTGACGCACTCAGCTTCTGGATCAGCGAAACGAGACTTTCATTCGTGCGATCGGCAAAGAAATATCGAAGGCTTTTCGTGGCTTCCCGGTCATCCGACCAAAGAATGGAGATCTTGTTCAGCTCAACTAGAAAACGGGCTTTGAACTCGTCGGGAACCAGCTGATAGGAGCCGAGCACCCATTTCAGTCCCGACAGTTTGATGATGCACTCGGCCTTCTGCCGCCGGATCTCGGCAGATTCGGCGGCCTGGGAGGTCATCAAAAAGCCCTTGATTGCTGTCCGGTATGTCACCACGCCGCCGACGAAGGCTCCAAAAATGGCCGCGCCACCGGCAATCAGAGACGAAAATAATACTTCGCTCATCTACTCACACCTCATTCTCATGAGAGCAGAAATTCTTCCGGGCCGGGCGGCCTTTATTTCGGATTTGCGATACGGATTAAAAGAATGTCGTGACTTGAAAGCTCAATGGGCATGTTCTCCGTGAGCTCGACGGTTTTTCCCGACCATAGATTCTTGCCCTGAATTGGGCCATGAAGGCCAAGCTTGGACAGACTCAAGTGGAATGGATGCGTGGAGTAGCGATCGCTGCCCGCGCTGAGCACGGCAATCGCAACCGCGCCTCCATCAAGGTGCTTCAACCACACATCGACCTCGCCCTCGCTATAGATGCGCGAAGCCTGCTTGCCCAGCTTGTCCTGGTCGATAGCGATGACGTCACGGTTGGTGAGGATATCGTGGATCTCGGGCTTCATATGCGGCAGATCGTTGCCGGCCAGCAGCGGCGCGGAGAGCATGGCCCACATGGAGAAGTGCGACCGATTCTCGGCGAGAGACAGCTTGCCGTTGCCCACTTCAAGCATGTCGGGATCGTTCCAGTGCCCGGGGCCGGCGTAGCCTTCCAGGCCCTCCTGCTCGCTCAGAATCGAGTACACGCTATTCCAATTGGCCTGGATATCGCCGGTGGTGCGCCACAGATTGCCGCCCAGAGAAGGCGCCCACTCCCACACCGCATCCCAGCCGTACTGGCAAAGCGAGTAGACGATGGGGCGGCCGGTATCGTGGAGGGCTTTGCCCATCTTCACGTACGCTTCATGCATCAGCTTCATCTGCGCAGGCTTGTCGTCGGGCGCCTGTTTCATCATTACCTCGGGAATAAAGCTGCACAGATCGTATTTCAGATAGTCGATGCCCCATTCGGCGTACATCTTTGCGTCCTGCTCTTCGTGGCCAAGAGACGCCGGATAGCCCGCGCACGTCTTGTTGCCGGGTCCCGAATAGATGCCGATCTTCAGCCCCTTGGAATGCACGTAGTCGGCCAGCGCCTTCATGTCGGGGAACTTCTCGTTGGTGTGCAGCACCCCGTTCTCGTCGCGCTTGCCTTCCCAGGTGTCGTCGATGTTCACGTAGATGTAACCCGCGTCCTTCATGCCGGTGGAGACAATCTGGTCGGCGGAGTTGCGAATGTCCTGATCGGTGACCCTGCCCGCGAAGTAGTTCCAGCTGTTCCATCCCATGGGAGGAGTGAGTGCCACAGGCTCAGAACCCTCCGGCAAACCTTTGGATACCGCGGCGATCTTGGGCGGCGCGGAGGACTTCAGCGGCTTGAGCGCCGATTGCGCGAAGGTCGGCGAGGACGCGATGGCAAGAAGCGATGCGAAGGCAAGTGCTGCAAGGGAGGCCGGGGCGGCAAGACGCATGGGAGGAGTCTCCTGAAAACGGTTTCAGCGAGTCATCTTACGACGCCTACCCGCAGATGCGCAACGGCTCTTGTACCGTTCGCCCGCTTATAATCGGGGGCACGGATTTGAAGGAACATCTGGGTCGCGCTCTCACTTGGTGCATCACCCCTTTTCTGCGGAGGTTCTCTCGTTGAATTCCCCTCAAAAGCTTTGCCTGGCGAGTTCTCTCGCCGCTCTCCTGGTTTGTGTTTCCCCATCTTCAATTGCTGCGCCCCCCGCCGATGTGCCTGCCCGTTCGAATCTGCACGATCAGCTGGATGCGGTCTTCAACAAGCATGCCTACCCCATGAAGAATATCCAGCTTGCTTGGCAGAAGGACGGGGAGATCTACACCATCCTTGAGCCGCCCGCGGGTGGCAAAGGCATGGACATCGTGGCCTACGACACGGCTTCGGGCAAGCGCAGCGTGGTGGTGTCAGCCGCGCAACTGACTCCGAAGGATGCCAAGGCGCCGCTCGACATCGACGCGTACTCGTGGTCCGACGATCGCAAAAAGCTGCTCATCTTCACCAATACGAAAAAGGTTTGGCGTCTGAATACCCGCGGCGACTACTGGGTCTTCGATGAAGAGGCCGGCACGCTGAAGAAGCTCGGCGGCGATGCGCCCGAGTCATCGCTGATGTTCGCCACCTTCTCTCCCGATGGCACGCGCGTGGCATGGGTGCGCGCCAACAATCTCTATGTCGAAGACCTGGCGACGGAAAAGATCACCCAGCTTACCAGCGACGGGTCGGCCGACATCATCAACGGCACATCCGATTGGGTGAACGAAGAGGAGCTTGCCCTGCGCGAGTGTTTCCGCTGGAGCCCTGACGGCACGTCGATCGCCTACTGGCAGTTCGACCAGTCGGGCGTGGGTGAGTACACGCTCATCAACGACACGGGCGAGGAGTATCCCACCACGTTCAAGTACAAATACCCGCAGCCGGGGACGACCAACTCCGCGGTGCGCGCCGGCGTTGTGCCCGCGGCCGGCGGGCCCACGGTGTGGATCAAGCTGGAGGGCGACCCTCGCCAGCATTACATTGCGCGCATGGAGTGGGCCGGCAACTCGCGCGAAGTGTTGGTGGAGTATCTCGATCGCATGCAGCAGCACAACCAGCTGATGCTGGCCGATGCGCATAGCGGCGATGCCAGGCTGTTCTTTGAAGACACCGATAAGGCATGGGTGGACGTGGTGCCTCTGACCTTCATCGGCAAAGGAGGCGCGAAGGAGCCGGACCTGCTTTGGTTGAGCGAGCGCGACGGCTGGAACCATGCTTACCGCATCGATCGCTCGACGGGCCAGCCGCACCTGATTACGAACTTTGCCGCCGACGTGATCTCGGTAGAGGCTGTCGACGCCGATGGCGGATGGCTCTACTTTATTGCTTCGCCGGACGATCCCATTCGGCGTTACTTGTACCGCGCGAAGCTGGACGGCAGCGGCACGCCGGAGCGGGTTACACCCACCTCACTCACCGGCAACAACAATTACAACGTTGCTCCCAACGCGCACTTTGCCGTTCACCAGTTCAGCACGTACATCACACCGCCGAATTTTGAAGTGGTGAGCCTGCCCGATCACAAGGTGCTGCGCACGCTGGTGAGCAATGAGGAACTGGCCAGGAAGGTGAAGTCGCTGTTGCCCGCCGAGCCCGAGTTCTTCAAGGTGCCGGTGGCCAATGGCGTGACGCTCGATGGCATGATGATCAAGCCACCCGACTTCGATCCCGCAAAGAAATACCCGGTGCTCGCGTATGTCTATGGCGAGCCTGCAGGGGCAACGGTGCGCGATGCCTGGTCGGGCAATGGCGGCCTGTACCACGGCATCATTGCGCAGCAGGGCTACATCGTCGTCAGCTTCGATAACGAAGGTACGCCTTCGCCCAAGGGGCGGGAGTGGCGCAAATGCATCTATGGGGCCGTGGGCGTGCTCTCGTCGGCGCAGCAGTCGCAAGCCATTCAGTGGCTGGCAAAGGAACACAACTACATCGACAGCGCGCGCATGGCGATCTATGGGCACAGCGGAGGCGGATCGAGCACGCTCAACCTGATGTTCCGGTACCCGGGCGTGTACTCCACCGGCATGGCCGGTGCGCCGGTGGCCGACGAGAGCCACTACGACACCATCTACCAGGAGCGTTACATGGGCCTGCCCGAGGAAAACAAGCAGGGATACCATGATGGCTCGCCCATCAACTTTGCCGCCGGGCTCGCGGGCCATCTGCTCATCCTGCACGGCTCGGGCGACGACAACGTGCACTACCAGGGGACGGAGCTGCTGATCAATAAGCTGATCGAACTGGAAAAGCAGTTCGACTTCATGGACTACCCCAACCGCACGCACTGCCTGTGCGAAGGCAAGGGGACAACGTTCACCACTACGCCACCATGGTGCGTTACCTGGAAGACCATGTGCCGCCGGGAGGCGTGCCCCGATAGCGACGAGGCCGCCAGCAGAGTCGCGATGCATCTGTTCACTCCTTCACTTGTTCACTTCTTCACTGTTCTTAAGGACGCGCCATGACCGCATCGCGCCGGGATTTTCTAACTCTCAGTTCGTTTGCCGCGGTGAGCGCCGCGCTTGAATCGTCGATCGCCGCGCAGGCTCCATCGCAGAACCAGCAGCAGGCCACGCCGGGCGCTCCGACTGCATTCGGCACCTCACCGGCCGTGGGGCCTGAAGTCTCGCCGGCCACCTTTGCCGAGGCTGAGAAGCTGGTGCAGTTCCCCATGACGCCTGCGGAACGCGAGCAGGCCGCCGGCAACTGGCGCGTGCAGATGGCCCCCAACTACGAGTTGCGCGTGGGCCCGCGCAAGCTGGAACTCGAGCCATCCTTGCAGCCGGCCACGCTGTGGAACCCAGCAATCCCGCAGGTGGGCGCCCTCAATGAAGGGGATGGCAGCTTTGTGCGCAGCAATGCATCCGGTAAACCGCTGCCGGCCAGCGACGACGAGATCGCCTTCGCCCCCGTCAAGCAGCTTTCGCGCTGGATCGAGTCACGGGCCCTTACCTCGGAACGGCTAACGGAGATCTATCTCAAGCGCCTGGAGCGCTTCGATCCGAAGCTGCATTGCGTCATCACCCTGACCCGGGAGCATGCTCTGGAGCAGGCGCGCAAAGCGGACAAGGCGATTGCGGCAGGCAACTATCGCGGGCCGCTGCATGGCATTCCATGGGGCGCGAAAGACCTGCTCGACACGGCCGGCATCCCCACCACCTACGGCGCGGAGCCTTATCGCAACCGGATACCGAAAGACGACAGCGCCGTAGCCGCGCGGCTGAATGCGGCGGGCGCGGTACTGGTAGCCAAGCTCAGCCTGGGCGCGCTGGCGCTGAACGACGTCTGGTTTGGCGGGCAGACCATGAATCCCTGGCTGCTGGAGGAAGGTTCGTCGGGATCGAGTGCCGGGCCCGGCGCCGCCACAGCCGCGGGGCTGGTGGGCTTTGCCATCGGCAGCGAGACCGGCGGCAGCATCGTGAGCCCGTCGATGCGCTGCGGCGTTACCGGTTTGCGTCCCACATATGGGCGCGTGGCGCGGACCGGCGCCATGACGCTGTGCTGGTCGCTCGACAAGCTCGGCCCCATGGCGCGCAGCGTGGAAGACACGATCCTTGTGTTGAACACCATCAGCGGGCCCGATCCCGGCGACCTGGCCTCGGTGCCCAGCAAGCTTACGTTCCACGCCGGCGCAAGCGTGCAAGGGTTGCGCGTGGGGTACTTCCCGGCATGGATGAAAGACGCACCCGCCACCGACGTGGATCGCGCTTCGCTCGACACGGTGAAGAAGGTGGGCATGGAACTGGTTGAGGTCTCCATCCCCGATTGGCCCTACGACTCGCTCAACCTCATGCTCTTTGCCGAGGCCGCCGCTGCATTCGACGAGCTGGTGCTGGGCCACAAGCTCGACGAGCTCAAAATGCAGGTGCCCGATGCGTGGCCCAACGTCTTCCGGCAGTCGCGTTTTCTATCGGCGGTCGATTTTGTGCAGACCGATCGCTTCCGCCGCAAGGTGGCGCAGGAGATGGCGCGGGTCTTCCAACAAGTAGATCTGCTGCTGGTGCCGTCCCTGCGCGACGAGATGCTGGTCATCACCAACAACACCGGTCATCCGTCGCTCACGTTGCGCGCAGGATTTGTAGAAGTGTCAGAGGCGCGCAGCGACTGGGCGCCCGATCCGAAGCACCCGCTGCCGAAGTTCAATCCGCCGCGCCGCGTGCCGCACGGCATTACGCTGATCGGCCGGTTATTCGATGAGGGCACGCTGTGCCAGGCAGGCATCGCGCTCGAAGCGGCCTTCGGTGTGGCCGGGGAACATCCGCCCGGATACTAACTTACCGGCCGTTCATCGTCGACCATTGAATGCTGTACCGCGGCGTATTGGCCATCAAGGAATGTACCTCATCCACGCTGCGAATGCCGCCGCGCGCGCCCTGGTGGCTGCAGTTCAACGCCGCAGCCGCGCAGGCAAAGTCGAGCTGCTGTTCGAGAGGCCAGCCTTGTTGAAGCGCGTAGATAAATCCGGCGTGGAAGATGTCCCCTGCGCCAGTGGTGTCGACCACTTTGACGCGGTACGCCGGCTGCAGATAGAACTGGTCTCCATCCCACGCCAGCACACCATCCTGCCCGAGCGTTGCGGCCGCGAGCCGGGAGTCATAGTGCTTGTGAATCGCGCGCAACGCCTGCTTCAGGTTGCGCTCGCCGGTGAGGCGGCCGGGAAAGTCACGACTCACGATCAGGTAGTCGACGTTGCGAATCAGGTCGTGAACGCCGGAGTAGATCTCGTCGAGATCTGCGACCACGGGAATGCCCGCTTCGTGCGCCCACTGTGCGGCAACGGTAGCGGCAGCGGTTTCGTAACCGTCCACGTGCAGCACGCGCGCGTTGACAATCCAACTGCGATCGAGATCGTGAGGCTGCAGCAATAGCCGCTCGTCGCGGCGGCACAGCACGGTGCGCTCGCCGCCGCCATCAACGAGGATCAGCGATTGCGGGCTGGCGGCATTGGCCACTTCCACGAGGCGTGCATCCACGCCGGCACGCTCGAATTCCCTGCGATGCAAGCGGCCCGCGTCATCGTCGCCCATCTTGCCCACATAGCGTGTGCGCATGCCCCACGTCTGGCAGGCCATCACCGCGCTGGCGGTCTGGCCCCCGGGCATCACCGCGGCTTCGGCGTACTCAAGCTTGGCGCCGCGTTCGGGAAAATGGGCAAGCGGAATGAGCGTGTCGGTGGCGTTCAGGCCCACTCCCACCAGATCCACCATCGGCACTTCGGACATAGGCTTCATTGTATCGAGCCGCAACGAGCGTCAGAACAGGCTAGGAGAATCGCGTCGTCCGCCACAGTCCCCAAAGGCACGCGATGGCGCTTGCGATCATGACCACGGCCAGAACGGCCGTCCAAGTGTAGTTCATGGCCAGCGAAGGCACACGCGCCTTCAGTCCCAGCACAACAAAGACCGCCGTCACCAGCGCCAGGATCAGCCAGTCCCACCACGTTCGCCCGGCAACTTCTGCATCGCTTGATTCGCCGGCAAATGCGCGGTGCACGGCATCCTGATCGAGGCGATAGCGTTCGCACTCTCTTTCGATAGCCGAACGCGTGCTATGCGCTTCGCGCTCCGTGGCGATGGCCGAGCTGACCGCGATGGCGCCCAGGATCATCACCACGGATCCTCCTACCACCAGCAGCATGTGGCTCCGGTTCTGGGTCAGCTCGCCGAAGACGAGCGCGCCCCATGCAAGCCCCCAGAGCTGGTTGGTGTTCGAAAGCGGAATCCCGCGCCCGATGCCGAGATACTTGGTCGCGAATTGCTGAAATATGTCGCCGATGACCCAAACGAATCCTCCGAGGAAGAGCCAGAAGAGCATGGGCATGACGGCCGGCGAATGGAAGACCGCGGCGTTCGTTCCGCCATCGAAGACCAGCACCAGCGCCAGCATGGTCCCCAGCTCGCCCACCGTAAATACGGTGACGAACGACAGCGGATTCATCCCGCTGAGATAGGCCTTGCGATAGGGAATGTACATGGAGCCCCACAGGAGGCTCGCGCCCGCGGCGGCAAGAATGCCGTTGAGTGCATGCGTCGCGTGGCCACTCTGCTGGTGCATGGTGCTGAAGCCCAGCATGATTGCAGCGCCCACAATAGCAGCGGAACCCAGCAGTACCTTCGCGACGTTCACGGCGCCCGCACCCTTGAGCTCCCCAAACAGGAGACGTCCCCACAGGATGCCGATCAGCGAATTGGTATTCCACAGCGGAAAGGCGATGGCCAGGCCTACGTCGCGAATGGCGAAGACCGTAAGCGTGTTAGCAACGGCCCACAGCATCCCCGCGAGCACGGCGAAGGGGATCAGCTGCGTGTTGCGGCCCAGGTCAGCGAATACTGAGCGCGTACCTTTCAGCAGCGTGGGCAGCGACCAGCGCGCCAAAAAGACACCGGCCACCATGCACAGCGAGATGGCATACGGCGAGAGACCGCTGTTCACCAGCTTGGTGGGCGCTTCAGCCGCGCCCAGCCACACGCCCGCGCACACGCCGCACAATACCCCGAGGCCGTGCATGCTTCGCGTTTGAATTCCGGATGCCGTCGCTGATTGAGTCATGAGAGGAAGGGGTTGCGCCTAGTGAACGATGATCAACGTAGCCACACCGACGATAAAGACAGCGAGTGGGATGAGGAAGTGGCTGTCGGTGAGCACACACCAGAGCTGCGACTTTGAATTCATCGGTGACCTCAACGTCGTGCTTGAACAGGCGCAACGATATTTGCGCGACAAGCGGAGTGTCAAGCGCGATTGCAACTTGCGGGACTGTGCGGGCTAGGCTTTGTCGCGCACGGCGTCGAGGACGCGAGGAATGCCCTGCAGGTCGGGGATGGCCCGCACGCTCGAGAACCTTGCGCCTTCGAGCAGTGAACGCACAGCATCGGCTTGGCCGCAGCCGATCTCAAGCACGATGTGCCCGCCCGGACGCAGCACACCAAAGGCCTGAGGAATCAGCCGGCGGTACGCATCAAGGCCATCGAGCCCGGCGAAAAGCGCCATCGCCGGCTCGAACTCGCGCACTTCCACAGAGAGAGTGGCGCGGTCGGTCTCAGGCACGTACGGCGGGTTCGAGGCAACTAGATCAAGAGTCTCGCCGCGCACGGGATCGAGGAGGTCGCCTTGAAGGAAGCGCACGTTCACGCCATTGCGGCTGGCGTTCTCCTGCGCAATCGCGAGTGCCGTGTCAGAGATGTCGATCGCCGTGACTCGTTTTGAGTTCAACACGTGTGCAAGGGCGATAGCGATCGCGCCGGAGCCGGTGCCGACATCGACAATGCGCGTTGCTTCCCACCCTTGAACAATCTGTATCGCGGTCTCGACCAGGTGCTCGGTTTCAGGGCGGGGAATGAGCACGTCGCGCGAGACGCGAAACGGCAGGCCATAAAACTCCACCTCGCCTGTAATGTGCTGAATGGGCTCGCCAAGCATGCGCCGTCCCACCAGGCTCGCATAGCGCACCGCCGTGCAGCCGCCGAAATCCTCATCACCATGGGCCAGCAGCCACGCTCGATTCTTGCCGATGAGATGCAACAGAAGCATCTCGGCATCGCGCCGCGCGCGCTCTGGATGCGGGGAGGCGCCCAGCCGAGCGGCCGCGAGTTCGACGGCCTCACGCAACTGCATCAGGCAGCCTGTGTCGCTTCAGCCTTCAACAACTCCGCCTGGTAGTGGGTAATCAGCGCGTCCACGATGGGCTGCAGGCGTCCTTCCATAATCAGGTCGAGCTGGTGCAGCGTCAAGCCGATGCGGTGATCGGTCAGGCGGTTTTGCGGAAAGTTGTAGGTGCGAATCTTCTCGCTGCGGTCGCCGGAGCCCACCTGCTGCTTGCGGGCCTGCGCCAGCTCGGCATTCTGCTTCTCCATCTCCTGCTCGTAGAGGCGGGAGCGCAGCACGCGCATGCCCTTCTCGCGATTCTTGATCTGCGATTTCTCGTCCTGGCAGCTCACCACGGTGTTGGTGGGGATGTGGGTGATGCGGACAGCAGAATAAGTTGTGTTGACCGACTGACCGCCGGGGCCGGAGGAGCAGAAGGTGTCGATGCGGATATCCTTGGCTTCAATCTTGATGTCGACGTCTTCTGCCTCGGGCAGCACCGCAACGGTGACGGCGGAGGTATGCACGCGGCCCTGCGTTTCGGTGGCCGGCACGCGCTGCACTCGATGCACGCCGCTCTCCCACTTGAGTTGCGAGTAAACGCGATCGCCTTCAATGATGGCGATGACTTCCTTGTAGCCGCCCACGCCGGACTCGGAGATCGACATCACCTCGACTTTCCAGCGATGCTGCTCAGCGAAGCGGGTGTACATGCGGAAGATCTCCGCGGCAAAGAGCGAGGCCTCGTCACCCCCCGTTCCGGCGCGAATTTCGAGAATCACGTTCTTCTCGTCATTCTTATCCTTGGGCAGCAGCAGGACCTTGATCTCCTCTTCGAGAGCGGCGACGCGCGGCTCGAGTACTGCGATCTCCTCCCCAGCCATGCCGCGCAGGTCGGCATCGGAGTCGACCAGCATGGCCCTGGCGTCGGCGAGCCCCTGCTGCGCTTGCTTCAGCTCGCGATACTTCTCAACGGGCGTCTCGATCTCACGCAGCGATTTGCCGATCTTCTGGTACTTCTCGTGGTCATTGAGCACTTCAGGCAGCTCGAACTGGGCCTGCAGTTCGTTGTAGCGCTGTTCCATCTGTTCCAAACGGTCAATCATGACACCATCTCCTCCTGCGCATGGCAGGGCTTTGAACTTGTGGGGGTCAAAAAGGGCAGGGCAGGAGTATCGGCGGCGGGCGCCGCTAGAGGAGGGCCGGAATGGGCTGGTGCAGAATCACGGCTGCTTCTATTCTAACGCGAATTAACTTTGAGGCCCATCGGGCGGTGATTACAAGAAAGGGTTTACGATGCGGACGCCGTCGAAGGTCTGACCATGACTGAGATCTTCGGTCAAGACGGTCTGGCAACCTGATTTCCTTGCGCAATGGACGATCAAGGCGTCCCAGTAGGAGACCTTGTGCAAACGGTACAGGTCTATCGCCGCTAGGACGTCGCTTAAAACGGGCTCAACCAAATGGAATCTGGCAAATATCTCCACCTTTCCACGTGCGATGGCCGCGTCCAAGCCCAGTTTGCGCGTAGCAATCCGAAAATATTCTTGCAAGACTTGGAGTGACACAACACCTGTGCGATTTAAGCGGTGGGATCGAATCAGTGATAGGGCTGTCTGCTGTTTCTGCGGGTACCGTTTGTCTTCCGAGTAAATCAGGATATTTGAGTCAAGGAAGACTCGAACTCCTTTAATCTCGCTCATAGGCGTCTTCGCGGTTCCACTTCCAACCCTTCGAATCTCCAAGTCCCGAGTTCTTTTCCAGGAACTCCAGATCGCGTTCCAGGTCATCGTCGCCGACGATGTGCTGGAGATGCTCGCGAATCTCCTGGTTGATGGTCTTTCCGGTCGCACGCAGCCGTTCGCGCGCACGCTCAACCAGAGTCTCATCAATGGAAAGAGTAATATTCACGTCCACATAATACGTGTTCACATGTTATGTGTCAATTCCTGCCGCCCAAGGCTGGCGCCCGTCTTCTGTGGGGTAGTTCTCTCACTTTCAGTGACGCGTATTCCTTCGATTAAACGCAGTAGAATGTGCAGGACGCTTTGTCCCATTCCCCTGGCTCACCGCCGGGATGATCCGTTCATCCTTCCGTTGCTTTCCGGAGGTTCCGTGCCCCATCGCCTGATGTGCCTTGCGGTCCTGTGCTGCCTTACGTGTTCGCCGGCTTGTTTCGGTGCCCGCCACGGCTCCGCGCAGGCGTCCGCATCGAGTCTGCAGGCCCTGGCAGGCGAGTACACCGACCCAGCCGAACCCGATTCGCCTATGACCTTCTCCGCGCAGAATGGAAAGCTCGTGATGGAGTCTGAGCGCACCGTGCCAGCCGAACTCAAGCAAACTTCCGAGACCGAGTTTACCCTCCCCGTCCCGGACTCCAAGGTCATCGTACGGTTCAAGCTTGACGCCTCCGGGCGCGGCGCCTCTGTCCAGTTTTCTGACCTGCCCGATACCACGTACCGCCGCACCGGCGAGCCCGTGCACCACGTCTTTCACGACTACCAGCGCACAGAAGTCATGATTCCCATGCGCGACGGCGTCAAGCTGCACGCCGTGATCCTCAAGCCCTCCGATATCACGACGCCGCTCCCGTTCCTCATCCAGCGCACCCCTTATGGCGTCGACGGCACCACCCGAGCCGGGTTCTTCCGCGGCCGTCCCGAGCTTGCACGCGACGGTTACATCTACGTGGGCGAAGACATCCGCGGCCGCTACAAGAGCGAAGGCCAGTTCATAATGAGCCGCCCCACGGCCGATCACCACGATCCCAAGGCAATCGACGAGAGCACCGACGCCTACGACACCGTGGACTGGCTGCTCAAAAATGTCGCTGGCAACAACGGACGCGCCGGCCTTGTCGGCACCAGTTATCCGGGATTCCTCACCATGGCCGCCGGCATCGATCCCCATCCCGCCGTGAAGGCCATCTCGCCGCAGGCGCCCATGATCGACGTCTGGGTGGGCGATGACTTCTTCCATAACGGCGCCTTCCGCCAGACCTATGGATACGACTACGTCCTTGGCTTGGAAAGCAACAAGGAGAGCGCCGAAGTCAGCTATGGCAAGGACAAAGACGGCAAACCCCGCGACGGATTCGACTATTTCCTGGAACGCGGCAGCTTCGACGAAGACGTGAAGCGCTCGGGCTCGAAGATGCTTCCCACCTGGAATCTCTTCCTCGACCACCCGGCCTACGACAGTGTCTGGTCTTCGCGAGGCCTGGAACACAACCTGAAGACTGTCTCGGTGCCCACACTCACCGTCGGCGGCTACTACGACCAGGAGGACATGTGGGGGCCGCAAGCGGAATACGCAGCCCTTGAGCCCCATGACTCCAGGCACGAAAACTTCCTCGTGCTCGGTCCCTGGCGTCACGGCTATTGGTCGTCTTCCTCGCGTCATCTCGGCAATTTGAACTACGGTGAGCCGATCGGCAGCGAGTTCCGCGCCCAGATCGAAGCGAAGTTCTTTGCGCATTACCTCAAGGATCCTGAAGGCAGCGACGCCTCCGGCTTCGATCTCCAAAACACCGCCAGCTTCCAGACCGGCTCCAACACCTGGAAGCGCTATGCGCAATTTCCGCCGGAGCAGTCGCAGCCCACCGCCCTGCATCTGGCCGGCGACGGCAAACTGAGCTGGAATGATCCCAAGACGCCGGCTACCACCGCATACACCAGCGACCCCGCAAATCCTATTCCCTATCGCCATCGGCCCATCCAGCCGACTTACGGCGAAGGCTCGCACTGGTACAACTGGCTCACCGAGGACCAGCGCTTCGTCACCGATCGCAAGGACCTCGCCCTTTGGAAGCTGCCGCCCCTTAAGAAGGACATGGTGGTCACCGGCGAAGTCCTGGCCGACGTCTTTGCCTCCACCAGCGGCACCGACAACGACATGGTGGTCAAGTTAATCGACCAGTATGCCGACGACGATCCCGACTCCAAGATGCGCGGCTACCAGCTCATGATCAACGAGGAGATCTTCCGCGGACGTTATCTCGACGGCTTCGACAAGCCTCGCGCCCTTCGTGCCGGCTCCGTGCGTGAATACAAATTCAGCCTGCACGACGTGGATCACGTATTCAAAGCCGGCCACACGGTGCTGATCGAAATTCAAAGCACCTGGTTCCCGCTCTACGATCGCAACCCGCAAACTTTCGTGCCCAACATCATGACGGCCAAGCCCCAGGACTACAAACCCGCCACCATCACCATCTACTCCGACACGGAGCACGACTCCAACCTGCAAATCCCGCTCATGAACGCCTGCGATGTCATCGAGTGCTTCTAGCCGCTCTGCATCACTTTCCAGCTGACTGAGACGCCAAACTCCTGGTGCTCCGCGCACTCCGCTGCACGAATCCGAGACCTCAGGGAGGCCGTCTCTTCTCCGAAATGCCTGCGATGAGCTTTGAGCACTCTCGAAGGTCAAATCGACGCTTCTGTTGGCAGGTTCAACACCGTGGGAGACAGCGCAGGCAATTCAACTGTTTGTCACTTGCCGTTCACAGTCCGTTCTCACAGTGCACCCACACTTGGGGGCAGAGTTGCTTATCCATTCAGGCGACCATTCTGCAATCTTTGTGGAGGCGTCATGCACAGCACCCGTACTCGTTTTTTCACACTCCTGCTCACGTTCGCGCTCATGGCGACCGGCTTGCTTTGCGCCCAGAACTCCAGGGCCATTCTGTCCGGAGCAGTCAAGGACGAAAGCGGCGCGGTCTTGCAGGGCGCGCGCATAACACTCGAACCGGCAGCTCAGCCCGAGACCTCAAACGGTCAGGGCGGATTCTTCTTCAACAATCTCACGCCCGGAACCTACAAGGTCACGGTGTCGTTTGTTGGATTTGCCCCGTTCACCAAGGAAGTGACTCTATCGCCCTGGTCAGACCACGCAGGTCGACGTGGTCCTCAAAGTGGCATCCGCGAGCGATGAAGTGATCGTGACCGCGGAGCGCCCGCACGGAGACGCCGAGGCCATCAATCGCACCCTCGCCGCCGAAAACATCCTCCAGGTGCTGCCGGCCGATGTCATCACGTCGCTGCCCAACGCCAATATCGCCGACGCATTAGGCCGCATGCCGTCAGTCTCCATCGAACGCGATGAGGGCGAAGGCAAGTACGTGCAGATTCGCGGCACCGAGCCGCGCCTCAGCAACGTCATGGTCGATGGCGTCACCATCCCCTCGCCCGAAAGCGGCGTTCGCCAGATCAAGCTCGACACCATCGCCTCTGACCTCGTCGATTCCGTCGAGATCAACAAAACACTGCAAGCCAACATCGATGGAGACGGCATCGGCGGCTCGGTCAACCTGGTCACCAAAACGGCCAGCGACACGCCCACCATCGCGCTCTACGGTGTCGGCGGATATACCCCCATCATCGGCGGCCGCGAAGTGGACCAGGTGGGCGGCACCATCGGCAAACGCTTCGGCGGCAGCAAAAAGATCGGCGTCCTCATCGGCGGCACTTACGATTACAACGGCCGCGGCATTAACGATATGGAGCCGGTCCCCACGCCCGGTGACGCTACCCCGCACTACGGCAGCATGGACTTCCGCGATTACGTCTATAACCGCTCGCGCTGGGGCGCAACCGGTTCGCTTGACTACAAGTTCAACGAGGGATCAAACGTCTCGCTGCGCACCCTGTTTTCGACGTTCCGCAACTGGGGCAACAAATGGGTGTTCACGATGAACGACGGCGGAACTCCGGTATACAGCCAGGACTGGCGCCGTCCCAACATGGCAATTGGCAGCCTTGAGTTGCAGGGCCACCACACCTTCGGCGACAACACCATCCTGTGGAGCGCGTCCGTTTCGCGTTCCCGTTCGCTGAGCGGAAGCGGCGGCGCCAACTTTGGCTGGATGGGCGATCCGAACGTGCAATGCACCAACGTACCCGGCGTCAGCCAGTACCGCCCCGGATGGACGGGCTGCATTGGAAGCGGACTGCCCGCCGCCGACAACGGATTCGATAAGAACAATTATGGCTTCTCGGAATTCGACTACCCGACCCTCGGACAGAGCGTGCAGTTGAATCTGCAGGCCTCGGCATCATACGCGCGCGTGTATCACTTCGGTTCTCACTTCGGAACCTTTGAGTTTGGCGCCAAGATCCGCAACGCGCACAAGTTCGACGACACCTACAACGAGTCGTACTGCACCGATGCCGCTTGCGACGGCGCCACCTTGATCCCCATCGCCCAACACCCCGAGTGGAACAGCACCTTCTCTGACCCCAACTACTACGATGGCACCTACAAAAGCGCGGGCACCTGGCCGGCCGTCACCGATTGGGGCAAGCTGCGCGGTTGGGTCGAGGCCAACAAGTCACAACTGGCCTTCGTCGGCGGCCCGGGAGTTAACTCCAATAACTACGACCTCATCGAGCGCATTCCCGCCGGATATTTCATGAACACCATCGAGCTGATGCCGCGGGTGCGCCTGGTCGCCGGCCTGCGCATTGAAGCCACCCACGTCGACACCACCAGCTTCGACGAAACCGCCAACACGCTTTCCTACAAGGCAGGTGGCGATTACACGAACCTTCTTCCCAGCGCCTCGCTGCGTTTCGCCGTCGACAAGGACTCCGACATCCGCCTCGTTTACGGCCGCGGCGTCGCGCGCCCCGACCCCCAGGACATCTCCGCGGCCGTCAGCCAGCCCACGCTGAATCAGACGCCCGTCACCATCAGCATCGGCAACCCGAATCTGAAGGCGGAACAGGCCAACAACTATGACCTGCTCTACGAGCGTGCCTTCAGCCATACAGGCCTGCTGCAGGCCGGCTACTTCTACAAGGACCTCACCTCACCCATCGCCTTCGAGCAGTTTTACTCCACCGCCAGCTTCCCGCACGTCCCCGCCGGAACCAACGTCCTGGTCTCCGAGCCCATCAACGCGGGCAGCGCTTACGTGCAGGGATTCGAGATCGGCTTCCAGCAACGCTTGTCGTATCTGCCCAGCGTGTTGGGCGGCGCCGGCTTGTCAGCCAACTACAGCCACACCGCTTCGGCTGCCCGCGACCTGCCCGGACGCTCCGATCAGCCGGCCCTGTTGCGCGATGCCCCGAATACCTGGAACATCAGCCCCACCTACGACACCAAGAAGTTCTCCATGCGCATCGGCATGACCTATGACGATGCCATGATCTACCAATACCAGTGGCAGGATGGCGCGGATTCCGTCGGCGTCAAGGGGCCGTCCGGCGACAACTACCTTTACTCCCACTTCCAGTTCGATACGCAGGCAAGCTACCAGCTCCCGTGGGGCTTTCAGGTCTACGGCTACGGTCTCAACCTGAACAATGAGGTCTTCGGCTTCTTCAACGGCAGCCCGCAGTACATGGTCCAGCGCGAGTACTATCACCCCACCTACGCAGGCGGTATCCGCTGGAACCTCACTCACGAGCGCTAGGCTGCATCGCATCATCCGGCGCGGTACAATTGCCGCGCCGGGCGTTCGCATCGTCCCTCGTGTCCCTCTGTCCCTTTGTCCCTGGTCCCTGGTCCCTGGTCCCTGGTCCCTGGAATCCATACAACCATGTTCCCGGCAGAAGGCTCTGACCCGTTATGTGTGCCTATCCTCGCCGCACCGCCATCGACTACGCTCATGCAGATGAATTACACCCACCCTTCCCCCGATTCATGCGGGGCGCCATGAACGTGGCGAAAGTCGCCGCGGCGGGTGGAGCTGCCGTTCTGGGCCTTGCCGCGCTGGGCGCCGCGGCAACCGTGGCCACCGCTGCCGCCGCGCGGCGTCGCCGCGCCGAACGCCTCCGCGGCAAAACCGTGGTCATCACCGGCTCATCGCGAGGACTGGGCCTGGCGCTGGCCGAGGAGTTCGGCCGGCAAGGCGCGCGCATCGTGCTCACCGCCCGCGATGCCGACGAGTTGACCCGCGCGCACCAACTGCTGCTCGACGTCGGCGCTGTAGCCGGACCGCAGGACACGCTCATTATCCCTGCCGACCTTCGCAAGAACGAAGACGTTGAAGAGCTCATTCGACGCGTCACCGAATCATGGGGACCCATCGACGTGCTCGTCAACAACGCGGGCATCATCACGGTTGGCCCGGTCGAGAACCAGTCCATGCAGGACTTCCG
Source organism: uncultured Acidobacteriota bacterium (assembly GCA_963846375.1). Lineage (GTDB taxonomy): Bacteria > Acidobacteriota > Terriglobia > Terriglobales > Acidobacteriaceae > Telmatobacter. The sequence continues at coordinate 149,878 of CAWJVV010000018.1, read as the reverse complement.
CGATGCGATGGAATCGAACTTCTTCACCGGCGTCAACTGCACGCTGTCCGCGCTGCCGGCCATGCTGGAGCGTGGCGCAGGCATGATCGTGAACATCACGTCCATCGGCGGCAAGCTGGCCGTGCCGCACCTGCTGCCTTACACGGCCAGCAAGTTCGCGGCCGTCGGCTTCTCTGAAGGTCTGCACGCCGAGATGCGCAGCAAAGGCATTCATGTGTTGACGGTATGTCCAGGACTCATGCGCACCGGCTCCCATGTCAACGCACTGTTCACCGGCAACGCCGAGCGCGAGTACCGGTGGTTCAGCATGGGCGCAACCACGCCTGGCCTCGCCGCAAGCGCTCGTCATGCCGCGCGGCGCATCGTGCGCGCAGTGCTGGAGCGCGAAACCGAGATCTTCATTACCCCGCAGGCCGCGATCGCCGGGAGGCTGTCGCAGGTTTCGCCGGGCGTCACCGCAACGGCCATGAGCCTGGTGAACCGTATTCTTCCCGATCCGGTTGCAGAGCCTGCTCAGCCCGTGCGCGGCGCTGAGGTGCGCAAACGCGAGCCCGCCGTGGCCAGCGTTGTGGGATGGAACGCAGCGCGGCGCTATAACGAAGTCGACGTAGCGGCCGAAACCACCTAGAAGTGGCTGCCTAAAGGCACGACTTCACAGCCTGCTGAAATACCATCGCTGGAGTCGGTCTTTGAAAGGGCCCGACTCTACAGGCTGAGAAAAACTCGCGCGTGAGAACGAAGCGTCAGGGCACGGCTTCAGCCGTGCCGCAAAACCGCCAAATAACCCCTGGGCTTTAGCCCCTGAGGGATGCTTAGACACCGACCTGTCGGCCCGTTTTGCTCCGTCAGTGGAGAATTCGCAAAAGCAAAGGGCCCGTCTCATCACGAGAACGGGCCCTTTGCTTGTAAACGTGCGGTCAGGTTAGTACGGATGATCGTCGTGATCGCGATGCTCGCCCTTCAAATGGTCCATCGCGACCTGGTACCCGCGGCGGAAGCCCTCGCGAAAATCGTTGCGCATCTCGCGTTCCACCGGTGGATGTTTATACATCTCATGGTCGTCCGCGTCTTTGTGGCTGCGTTTGTCGAAGTCGTGGCGCGCGGCCTCGACTCCTTCATGGAAGCCCTTCCTCTGCGCGTCGCGGAATTCCGACGGCGGCTCATCCCAGCCGTGTTCCTGATAGAACCCGGCGGCGGGCTGAGCGGGCGAGGCTGCATATGCTTTCGCGGTCATCCATCCAGCGGACGTGGCCAATGCGACGGTCAGAGCCGGGATGGCGATGGCTTTCAATTTCATCTTCGAACCTCCTTGCGTCACCCGAGAAACGGGCGCGCATATACCTTTCGTTAATTGCGAGAGCATGCCCTTAAGGCGAATACAAGAACCTGTCTGTATGTATTGGATGCCAACCTAGGAGTGGCGGCCATTGGTGACCATCAAATGCTTCATGGCGTCGTCGTATCCGCGCCGAAAGCCCCTGCGATAATCCTCGCGAACGCTCGCATCCACATGTGGATGCTTGTACTCGGATCGCCGCTCCACATCGGGGAAGCGATGATGATCGTAGTCCTTCATAGCCCCTTGCACGCCGTCGTGAAAACCCTTGCGCTCCATCTCCCTGAACTCCGACGGAGGCTGATCCCAGGGCAGATTCCACTGCGCTCCGTCGGGTTCGGCGGCGCGCGCGGCAGTATTTGAACTTAAGGCCGCGCCCATTGCCAGCATCAGTGCCGCCACGGACAAAACAGTCTTCCTCATTCTTTCCTCCCAAAACCTTCCAACCTGACCCTACCAACACGAATGGATGGGAAGAGTTTCGCGTCTGTTGCTTTCCTTCCGTGGCCGGAAAATGAGTGCCTGGCCAGGCAACCAGCGCAGAGCAGCCCTTAGCTCTGAGCTTGTCACTTTGTCCCCTTGTCCCTCCGCCCTCGCCGTTGTGACGGCCAATACAGATTCGCTGCGTAAAGATCACTACACTCCATCCTGTGGACGTGTCGGCAGAATCATCGTTTCATCGAGTGCGGCCGGTTGCGGCAGCAACCAGCCCCCGATGAGCAGCAAAAAAAAAATGCGCTTCATCTTCGCCGCATCATCGCCTATGTAGATTTGCAAACAATAGCAAAATAGATATTTAGATACGGTTCATATGCGAACATCAGGCGAAACACCTTTACACCGCTAACCGCGAGCTGAGTGCGAATTAGGGCATTTCAATCCCACTCCACGCCATGCGATGAAACAGGGCATCAACCTCGCGCGGGTCGGTCTTCATCCCTCGATCCATCCACCAGTCGATAAGAGCGAACATGCTGCCCGTCAACGCATGCGCCTGCACGGCCAGTTGCGCAGGCTCGCCTTTCACGCCCGCCAGCCGCAGCCGTTCTTCGATCGAGCGCGCAAAGTAACCACGCCCGAGCATCTGCACATCGGCAATCCGCCCGGACGCGACCACTGCCGCGTAAAAGTCGCGAACATCTGCCAGGTGCGAGAGCAGCTCGGCGAATGGAACCAGGCGTCGCGGCGGCGCGCCGTTGCGCGTGAGCATCGTGGACATCATTTCAAAGAAATCTTCCACGTCGCTCAGGAACAGGTCGTCCTTGTCGCGGTAGTGCTCGTAAAAAGTGGAGCGGCTCACGCCCGCGCGATCCAGTATCTCCTGCACGGTGATATCGTCGAAGGGCTTTTCTCGGATGAGCTCGATGAGCGCATCGCCCAGCGTGTCACGGGTCCGAAGGACTCGGCGGTCCGTCTTCATGCGTCGATCCTCGCACGTTTCCGGACAAACAAAGGTGCAGTGTCCGTTATCGTACTTCTGCTCTATCCGCGCGCTGCGTATGGCTCTACAGTACCTCACATGACAAATGATCGTAAGTCTGGAATCGCGTTCCTCGTTGGATCGCTGGGCGGAATTGTGACCATGGCCATTCACCCGCACGGCAGCGGCGTGATGACGCCCGCACAGGCCGAAGCGCTGGCCTCAGCCTCTGAAATCGCTCACACCCTGGCCATGATCAGCTTTCTCGTTCTCTTTCTCGGAGCCGTGGGGCTCACCCGCCGGCTGGCTTGGCGAGGCTCCGCCTCGTCGCCGGATCTTTCGGTCGCCGCGATCGTCGTTTACGCATTTGCTGCCGTCGCCTTGATGTTGGCCACCTCGGTGAGCGGATTCATCGTTCCGGATCTGATTCGCCACATGATGCGCGACTCAGCGGCCAACGGTCCGCAGTGGCGCATGATCATCGATGCGGTATTCACGTTCAACCAGGCGTTCGCGCGTATCTACTCGGTGGCGGCTTCCCTGGCGATTCTGTTGTGGTCCGCATCTGCGTGGCGCTATGGCGGGCTGAACCGCGGCATCGCCACCTACGGCTTGATCGCCGCGATCGTGCTCACGATCCTGATCGCCGTCGGACACCTGCGGTTGAACGTGCACGGCATGGCCGTGGTTGTGTTCGCACAGGCGTTGTGGTTTGTGCTGGCGGCTGTGGAGATGATGCGCCCTGTCCAGACTGCGGCTCTGAATGAGGCTGGACCCGAATAAGCATGCACTCGTACGAGGAGGAGCAGCCTCACGGTGAGTTCCAACGGGAGCGGCGCCGGCGATAAAGCGCCGGCGGGACCCGATATTCTGCTATACTTCGCTCGCCCCCCAAAAACATCACTGAGGCGCACAGCAAGAACGAACAGCGCCAAGGATCGTCATGCGTATTTCTCGGGCTCTGCTCCTGCTTTGGGCCGTGCTTCCCCCTGCGACCTGCGCCTTTGGCAAAGATGCCGTCACCAGTCAAAGCATCATCGAGACTCCCCGCGCCGTCGCCACCAATCAAACGCTTGCGGGGTTCGTCACCGCCGCGATCACCAGGCCCTCTCCCGGCGTTTTCAACTACCCCATCCCGATGAAAGCCTCGCAAACGAACGGCACGGGGTGGGGCAGTTCCGCGGAGTACCGCAAGAGGATCTGGGAAAGAAACTTCGCCGGGCTCCTGTACTCCGAAACACCCACCAACGCCACTCTGTACGTGCCCCGGCAAAAGCCCTTCACCTGGCCGATAAGCCGCTACGAATTCGACATGCTCTTCACGCATGAATTTGCTCAAATCCATCGCCGGTTGACTCCATACATCACCACGGGCGCAGGCGCAATTGCGCTGAATGGACACCCCAATGAATCCGGCTGGGACGCGCAGTGGGCGCTGGTAGGAGGCGGCGGAAGCGATCTTCGGCTCTCCCGCGTTCTCACGCTGAGAACCGGCTTCACTCTCGATGGGCTCAGGGCATCCACCTACAGCGACCGCTTCTATACCAGCAGGTATACCGTCATGGTCGAGCCGCACATCGGCTTTGTGTGGGCCTTCGGATTCCCTCGTCCGCAGTAAGCACGTCCATTGGGTATGCGTCCGCCCGTCTTTGCTCGTTGGATTGTTCTTGTTCTGCTGGGCCCACCTGTGCTGGTTTGTGCTGCGCAGGCTACCGCCTCGTCGTCTCCCCGGTTTGTTGTCGCGACGATCAAGCCGAGCGATCCGAACAGAGCCGAAGCTGGCGGAGAAATCGGCTTCAGCCCTGGTGGCGGGTCCTTCGACGCGAAGGCGGAATCGCTGAAAGAGCTGATTGAATTCGCGGAAAACTTCGGCTATTACGACGTGGACCAGCGAATCATTGGCGGGCCGAAGTGGATTGGTTCGTCAAAGTTCGATGTGGCAGCCAAGTGCGACGAAGAAACGGCACGCGCGTTCGGAAAGATGTCGCTAAAGCAGCAACTTCGCACGGAAGAAGAGATGGTCCACGCGTTTTTGACCGACCGGTTCAAGCTCCGGACGCACCATGAGATGCGACGGCTTACGGTTCTTGCTCTGGTCCGCGTGAAAGGCGGATCAGGGATCCAGACCTCCAAGGCAGGAGATGAAGACCCAGGAGGCGCGGAGGGACCACCGGGTAATTGGGAGGGACACGGGGTCTCGATGTCTGTACTTGCCGGCAACTTGTCCCCATTGCCGGAAGTAGCAGGGCGAATTGTGGTCGACAAGACAGGCCTGACAGGAGGTTTTGACTTCAAGCTGAAGTGGACTCCCGAGGCAATGGCGGATGTGCCTCCCTCGTTTGATGGTCGAACGAAGTCCGATTCCCCGGCCCCTTCCCTTTTCACGGCACTGCAGGAACAGCTTGGTCTGAGGCTCAAGCTGATGAGAGAACCGGTCGACGTGATCGTGATTGATTCGGCCGAACCACCGACGCCGAACTAGACCAAAGAGCGGAAGAGGGAACGGCGAATAGAACCTGCGAATCACGGGTTTGGTTCCGTCGTGCCGCGGCGTATTGGCCGCCCCGCAGGTGCCTTGGGAACGCTGTGCTCAAATAGAGCGCATGAACGAACGTGGAAGTTTGCCGCCCACCGAAACAGCCGTTCGTTCAACCTTGCCAAGGAGAAACATCGTGATTCTGCTTCCGCTCAAGCCGGCTGCAGCCGCTGCTTGCATCATGACGCTGCTCTTCCCTGCGATTACGCCAGGACAGACACAGGATGGCGACAAGGTGGATCTGGCTGCCCTGACGCAGATCAAGAATGAGGCCTTTCAGCGTTCCCAGGTCATGGAGAACCTCTTCTACATCTCCGAGGTTTACGGACCGCGCGTAAACAACAGCCGCAATCATCGCGCTGCCGCCGAGTGGGCGATGCAGCGGATGAAGGAGTGGGGGTTGCAGAATGTTCACCTGGAAAAGTGGGGCCCGTTTGGCGACGGCTGGCAGATCAAGAAGTATTACGGCGCCCTGGAGACGCCGGCCTACGCCGCGCTGATCGGTTTTCCCCTGGCATGGACGCCCGGAACCAATGGGACCGTAACAGCTGAGGCTGTGCTGGCGCCGCTGCACTCGCAGGAGGACTTCGCCAAATACAAGGGAAAGCTGAAAGGCAAGATCGTGCTGATCTTCGACCCGCGCGAGTTGGCGCTGCATACCGAGGCTGACGCGCACCGGTTGACCGACGCGGAAGTTGAGGAGCGGACGAAGACGCCCGATCCATCGCGCTCCGGCTTTGGTCCGCCTCGGCCGAATGGGCCCGCGCCGCGGCCGGGAGAGTACACGCCCTCGACGCTTTCGACGGCCGCGCCCAGCGGCCGCGTTCTGCGCAACCAGGTGAATGCGTTCCTGAAGGAGGAGGGTGCGGCGGTCGCCCTGACGCCGGGCTACAACGGCGACGGCGGCACGATCTTTGCATCCTATGGCGGATCGCAGGATCCGAAAGACCCGGTTGGACCGCCCATGGCTGCAATCACTCCCGAGCAGTACAACCGCATCTGCCGGCTGCTGCAGCACGGCATCACGCCGACACTCACGTTCGATATCCAGACCGAATATCAGAAGGATGACCAGATGGGCTTCAACGTGGTCGGGGAGATTCCCGGCACCACGAAGGCCGATGAGGTAGTCATGGTCGGCGGCCACTTCGACAGCTGGCAGGGCGGCACAGGCGCCACCGACAACGGCACCGGCTCATCTGTGGCAATGGAAGCCGTTCGCATCCTTGCCACGCTGCACAAGCCGATGGCGCGCACCGTCCGCGTGGCGTTGTGGGGCGGAGAGGAAGAAGGGCTTTACGGTTCGCTCGCGTATGTGCAACAGCACTTTGCTCCGCGCGACACCATGAAGAAGACGCCGGAGTACGACAAGCTCGATGTCTACTTCAACGACGACTCGGGCTCCGGCAAGTTCCGCGCGGTGTCGGCGCTTGGCAATGCGCAGCTCGCGGCAATCTTCCAATCGTGGATCGCGCCGATCAAGGATCTGGGGATTGAGGACGTGGTGGGTTTGACGTCAGGTCCCACCACGCAGCCCGGCGGAACGGACTCGACCAGCTTCTCCTGGATTGGATTGGATGGGATCGGCTTTATGCAGGACCCGCTCGAGTATGGGAGCCGTACGCATCACTCCAACATGGATCTGTACGACCGCGTGCAAAAGGGCGATGTAATGCAGGGCGCAATGATCGAAGCCTGGTTCGCTTACAACGCCGCGACGCGGGCCGAGATGTTGCCTCGTATTGATACGCCGGCGCCGACGGCCAAGTGATGAGCCGGCTTGCCCAGGCGCATCCCGCACAAACATTGTCCGGAGTACGGCGAGATGATCGAGTTAATCAAGTTGCAAGAAATGTTTTCCGAAATCCGTGCGAACACGAGTTGGAACGTGGATGGCCCAATGCTTTGGGGCTACTTCTTCATGGATCGCAATGTGGAGAAACTTGAGAGGGCGACAACTCGATTGACGGCAATGGGCTACCGTCCCGTTGAAATTCATGAGGCGGATGATGGGAGCACGCTCGTGCTGCATGTGGAACGGGTAGAGGTGCATTCCCCACAAACACTCTTCGCACGAAACGAAGAGTTCTACGAATTGGCCAACCAATTCGGGTTGGATTGCTATGACGGAATGGACGTTGGCCCTGCGACCTCTTGATGCCTCCCGCGTGAAGTGTCGCTCCTTTTCCACGAAACACGGCCGCCCCTCGGCGAACCGAGAGGCGGCATCGTTAGCTTAATTTGTCAGCCCTATGGCGCTGAAGGCGCAGTCAGCCGCACCGCAGATGCTTATTCGGCGACGGTCTCTTCGGTCGCAGGTTCAGCTGCGGCAGCGACAGCTGCCCCGGCGGCCGGCTCTGCCGCCCCGGCCTCTCCCATCACCTTGACCTTGATGTGCGCGGTCACTTCGCGATGCAGCCTGATGGCCACGTCGAAGTTGCCCAGCGACTTGAGCGGCTCGCTGAGCTGGAGCTTGCGGCGATCGATATCGAAGCCCAGCGCGGCAAGTTCGCTGGCAATGTCGGCCGAGGTGACCGAGCCGAACAGGTGGCCCTGCTCGCCGGACTTGCGGGTAAAGGTGAGCACCACGGGCTGCAGTTTGGTGACGAGTTCTTCCGCCTGCGTCTTCTCAGTCGCGGAGCGGCGGGCGGCAGCGGCCTTCATCTGGTCAATCACGGCCTTATTCGCCACGGTGGCCTGCAGCGCCAGCTTGCGGGGCAGCAGGAAGTTGCGGCCGTAGCCGTCGGCCACCTTGACGACATCTCCGCGGTGGCCCAGGTTGGCTACGTCTTCTTTCAGAATGACTTCCATCTCAAATCTCCAGTTGTTGCCAGCGCCATCCCCAAGGCCCGTCGTTCCTCTGACTCGGACCCAGGCAGTCGAATGCGCCGCGCAGATTCTAACTCGATTTCCGCAGCATTGTCGCCCGCCCGATGGTCAGTCCCATCACTCCCCGGGGTCCCCGGCGACAGGTCTTCGTCGCTGGGGTGGCGGAAAGCGGGATGGCCAACAGGCGTTTTGACGGCGCTCTAGTGCCTGGTTGCAAACGGCAGCAAGGCAATGTTCCGCGCCTGCTTGATGGCGCGGGTCAGGCGCCGCTGGTGCGTGGTGCACACGCCGGTCAGGCGGCGGGGCACAATCTTGCCGCGCTCTGCCACAAAGCCCTGCAACAGGCGCACATCGCGATACGGAATCGCATCGATCTTCTCGGTGCAGAACTTGCACACCTTCTTGCGGCGGAAAAACTTGCCGCGGCCGCCAGGGCCTCCGCCACCGGGGCGAGGTCCGCGCGGTCCGCCGGGACCGCCAGGAGCCCGCTCGGTGCTGGGACCCGAACCTGATCCGGTACTGGGTCCACCTTGCGCTGCGCCCTCGGGCGCCCGTCCTTGAACTTCATCTGCCATGTTGGTTCCTCTTTACTCTCTGTCTCCGGCCAAGCCGGGAAATCCTTTTAGGGGCTAGGGGCTAGAAGGGAGAAGGGGGCAAGTCTTTCTAGTCCCCAGCCCCCAGACCCTAGTCCCTGTCTTAAGCGCTGGCCTGGGCTGGTTCCGCAGGTTCGGCGGCGGCAACGGGAACGGGCGCCGGAGCATGCGGCTCGGCGCTCAGCTTGCGGTGCGAGGCGCGAATCGCCCTCACCTTTGCCAGGCGCTTCTCTTCCTCGTCCATGCGCACGGTGATGAACTTGATCACCGGCTCGGAGACGCGCAGGCGGCGTTCCAGCTCGGCCACCACGCGCCGTTGGCGTCCATGGTCATCAGCACGTAGTTGCCATCGTTGAACTTGCTCACCATATAGGCCAGCTTGCGCCGTCCCATCTTGTCGATCGCCTTGACCGTGCCGCCGCCGTTGGTGACGGTGGTGGTAAAGCCGGCGATCAGCTTGTCGACATCCTCTTCGGCCACGTCGGGCCGAACAATGAACATAACCTCGTACAACGAGACATCTGGTTTCTCTTTCCGCCGGAGCATCCTTGCCCCGGCCGCTGCCGCCGGCCAAAACCATAGCGGCTGAATTTCTCTTCCTCGCAGTTCCTAGTCCCTAGTCCCTTAGGCCCTAGTCCCTGTCCTTGCGGTTGAACTCGTTCATCGCCGCCGCCGGTCCTGTTTCGAGGATGCGCCGCGTGGCCGTTGCCACCCGGTCCAGCACCTCGTCCAGCACCGTCAGATCGCGCCTTCCGCATGGGCGAGCAAGCAGGTAATCCTTGCCTCCCCGGCGGCTGCGCCTGCCATCGCCGGCGGCAATCCTGCCTTCCGGGCTGGGACAGATTCTGGTCCTGAACGCCGATACGCAGCCGCAGCCACTCCTGAGTTCCCAAGGCCGCGGTTATGCTGCGGGCTCCGTTGTGCCCCGCAGGCGAACCGCGCTCCCTGATCTTCAGCGTTCCCAGCGGCAGATCCAGCTCGTCGTAAATCACCAGCAGGTCCTGCGATCGGGTCCGCTTCGAACTCCCGAACCAGCGCGGCCACCGATGCGCCGCTCAGGTTCATAAACGTCTCCGGCTTGGCCAGGATGACCTGCGTCCTGCAATCCGGCAGGCCGCGGTCACCGCCCGGCATCGCCGGTTCTGCACCACAACGCCCTCTTGCTCGGCGATGCGGTCGACTGCCATGAACCCCGCGTTGTGCGGCGTCCAGAGATAGTCCGGCCCCGGATTGCCGAGGCCCACCACAAGAAACGGGCCCGGCGAGACCTCGCGAGTGCCGTCTCGCGGACTGAATTGCCTCGTGCCAAGGCTTACTTCTTCGCTCCGCCTTCGGGCTTCTTGGCAGCCGCTGCATCGGCGGGAGCAGCATCGGTCTTGCCCTTCTTGGCCACTTCCGGCTCGGCCGGGGTTGCGCCGCAGCGGCCAGCAACTTCGGCCTCCACCGCCGGAGCCGCTTCTTCGCGGATCGAGACCACGTGGGCCACGGTCGCTTCTTCGGCATCCAGGTACTTGATCTTGTCGGAGTGCGGCAGATCCCTCACGCGCATCACGTCGATGCAGTTCAGGTTGCTCACATCGACGTCGATGTGGCTGGGAATGTCGGCCGGCAGGCACTCGATCTCGACTTCGCGCAGCACCTGGTCGAGGATGCCGCCGGCAGTCTTGACGCCCACGGGAACGCCCATGCAGCTTGACGCGCACGCTGACGCTGCAGGGTCTTGTCCAGAGCAATCCGCTTCAGGTCGATGTGGATCAGCATGTCCTTGATCGGCTCGCGCTGCCAGTCGACGATCATGGCCTTGGCGCGACCCGCCGCCGGCAATCTGCACATCGAAGATGGTGTTGTGGCCGGTCTCGGAGAAAAGAATCCGGGAAATCTGCTTGGGATCCACTTCAACGGCCACCGGCTCGTGGCCGGCGCCATACAGCACGGCAGGAATCTTGCCCGCGACACGCACGCGGCGCGCGGCATTCTTGTTGAACTTGCCCTCACGGGGCTTGGCTACGACTACTTCAGGCATCTCTCTCTCGTTTCTCGTGTCGGGCACGGACCGTTGCGGGAGCCGCTCCCTTTGTTGAGGCCAGTGGTCAGGGATCAGTGGTCAGTGGTCAGAAAGACTTGCATCCGATCCAATGTCGACCGTCTCTTCAACTAGCGAGCCCAGGTTCTGACCACTGATCACTGATCACTGATCCACTGTCTCAAGAAAACAGCGTACTTACGCTGGTCTCCATGTGAATGCTCTCGATGGCCGCGCCCAGCAGGCCGGCGATGGAGAGCACCTTGATCTTTGGCAAGCTTCTGCGCCGCTTCGCGCAGCGGAATCGTGTTCGTAACAACCACCTGCTCGAGCCGCGAGTCTGGCAATGCGATCGATGGCCGGGCCCGAAAGCACGGCGTGGCTGGCGCAGGCATGCACCGTCGAAGCGCCGCTCGCATACAGAGCATCCACGGTCTTCACCAGCGTTCCGGCCGTGTCGATAATGTCGTCGATGATGAGGCAGGTCTTGCCGCGCACATCGCCGACCACGTGCATCACTTCGGCCACGTTGATGTCGGTGCGGCGCTTGTCCACGATGGCCAGCGGCGCGCCCATCTTCTGCGCGAAGAACCGCGCCCGCTCCACGCCGCCCGCATCCGGCGAAACCACCGTCAGGTTGGGCAGGTTCAGCTCGCGGAAATAGCTCACCAGCACCGGGCTGGCAGAACATGTGATCCACGGGAATGTTGAAGAAGCCCTGAATCTGCGCCGCATGCAGGTCGACAAACAATGCGCGGTTGGCGCCGGCCGTCGTCAGCAGGTCGGCAATGAGCTTGGCGCTGATGGCCACGCGCGGACGGTCCTTGCGATCCTGGCGGGCGTACCCGTAATACGGAACCACCACCGTGATCCTGGCCGCCGAGGCGCGCTTCAGCGCGTCGATCATGATCAGTAGCTCCACCAGGTGCTGGTCGACCGGATAGCACGTGGGCTGCACCACAAACACATCCACGCCGCGCACGTTTTCAAGCAGCTGGAAGTAAACCTCGCCGTCGGCAAAGCGCTGCAGCTTGGCCTCGCCTACCTTGACGCCGATGTGCCGGCCAATCTCTTCGGCCAGCGGCCGGTTGGCAGTCCCGCAGAACAGCTTGAAGCGCTTGTCCTCGCTCAGATTGCGGGCCCGCTTGCGCTCCGGAGCAGGCTTGGCCGCCCTGGCCCTTGGCATCCGGCGGTCCGCCCTCGACCCGGGTCCTTCGGTCCACCTGGCTCTGGGTGTCGGCTGCTGCTTGTCTTCCAACGTCACCGTCAACGATTCCACTTCCATCTCCGATTCCTCCAAGCTGGTTGGCTTTGGCTGCTTATCGGCTTACAGAAACTTGGCTGGGCGACTAGGATTCGAACCTAGACAAGTGCCTCCAAAGGGCACTGTCCTACCATTAGACGATCGCCCAGCATCTCGACTTTCCGGGTTTACGGTAGGTCGCGCTTGCTTGCTTTACTTCCCGTAGCCGCCGCGAGTCTCTCTCGCACAATGGCCGATTGTCAACATCGTTATTGCAGAAGCATTTGGCCCCAGTACTGGTCGCGGCCAACGGTGCGCGTCAAATAGCTTCGTCACGCCCGCAGCCCGCAGCCGGTCACAGGCCGCTTCCGCATCTCCGCGAGTCAGGTACAACCCGAAGAGCGCCGAACCGGACCCCGACAGCGAGGCATGCAAAGCTGCCTCCGGCGTGCCTGCAGCCGCAAGAATGCGCTTGATTTCTGCAAGGGAAGGATGCTGGGGGAAGACGACTCGTTCAAAGTCGTTTGCAATCCAGCTCGTGATCCCGGTGCGGACAAGCGCGGACTCTTGGGGTCCGGCCAGGTCCCCACGGCCATTTCATTCTTCTGGGCAGGGACACCGGAGGAGCCTGCCCCCTGCTTGCCCCCAGCAATCCTGAAATCGCTCCCGAAAAGGCGCTGCCATAGGCGCGGCTCAACTCGTTTAGTTTATCGGTGCTTGCTTCGGCGGTCAAACCCTCCTCGGCGCAGAGGGCATCCCACTCCCGAAACGCCTGCGGGGTCGAGACGCCAACCGCCGGAGTGGCCACCACGCACCAGGTCGGATCGATGTCGGGCAGCGGATACACTTCCTGCCCTCGATCAAGTCCCAAAACCGTCCCTCCGATCAGGAACAGCGGCACATCCGAGCCAACCTGCGCAGCCATTTCCAGCCTCCGCCCCGGCCAGCGCGCGTCTCTGATCCCTGATCCCTGATCCCTGATCTCTGTTTCCAGCCCCACCAGCGCCGCCACCGCATTCGCCGACCCCGCTCCCAGCCCGCCCTGCACCGGCAACTGCTTCTCGATATGAATCTCAACGGTTGCCGAAAGTCCCAGGTCTTCCAAAGCCAGGGAGACCATCTTCCAGGCTGTGTTCCGGTCATCGGTCGGAACTCGTTCGTCATTGGAAGTGATCCGAATGGAAGTCTGCCGCACCGCAGGTGCCGCCTTAACGGTTACGAGGTCGTGTAACCCCAACGTTTGATAGACCGTCATCAAGGCGTGAAACCCATCCGCGCGCGGAGCCCCTATCCCTAATCCCAAGTTGATCTTCGCGTGCGAACGAACGGTTGTCGGCATACCGCTTCATTGTAGCGGGCCGCCGCCACAACCCAATTTCCGTCCGTAACGGATAAACATCGAATCAGGAAGGAGTTGGATTCTCGATTCCGACGTACAATCGATCATCGGGCCGCGCTCCCCGAATGCCCGTCCACCACCACGTCGGACACCCACCGGAACACTGGAGGGGCAATGAAACGCGCAGTCACCGCCGCAATCTCCCTTTTCGCCGTTCTCATACCGGCAGGAGCGCAGGCCGTTATTCACTCCACGCCCATGCAGGTCTTGCATGGCAAGCCCTACGTGATGGCCATGGTCAACGGCCGAGGGCCCTTCCGGTTCATCCTGGATACGGGCACTGGCGGCGAAGCTATTGTTACTCCGGAACTTGCCTCGATGCTGCAGTTGCCCGCGGCCGGCTCCACGCGGCTTGACGATCCCAGCGGCGAGAGCGGCCAGCCCGCCGCGGTCCGCCGCATCGACACGCTTTCCGTCGCGGGCGTCGACTTCTACGCCATCCGGGCCGTCGAGCATGCCCTCCTCAATGCCGACGGCCCCTGCGACGGCATGCTGGGATTCCCGCTCTTCAAAGGCCTGCTGCTTACCCTCGACTACCCGCACGGCGTGGTGACTCTGTCCGACGGCGAACTGGAGCCCGACGGCGGCCGCACGGTTCACCCCTTCCGCATGCCCCAGGGAGTTCCGGTTGCCGACATCATCATCGGCGGCATCCAGATCGGCGCGCTGCTCGACTCCGGCGGGGCGGGGCTGAGCCTGCCTGAAAGCCTTGCGTCCCAGCTGCACTTCTCCGCCGCGCCCGAAGTCTTCGCCCACGCCCAGTCGCTCTCCAGCCGCTTCCCCCTGAAGGTCGCCCGCCTGGCCACCGACGTTCGCCTGGGCGACATCACCTTCGAACAGCCCTGGGTCGAGATCAACCCGGCCTTCCCGCTGGCCAACTTCGGCTCGGTTCCCATGCAGCACTTCGCCATCACCTTCGACCAGGACAACCTCCTTTTTCGCCTGGAAGGTCCGCGCAAACGCATCAACCTGGGAGTGACCCCATCGCCGGTGCGCCTGACCACCGATCCTCTCCCGCTGGCGCCCGATCCCAAGCTGGTTCCGGTCGGCTGATCGCGGTTGGCACGTATTCTGAGGTGTGACCGGCTCCCCCGACACCTATCCCGGCCTTTGCAAAGACCTGAATGCAGTCGCGGGGTGGCTGGCATTCGACGATTGTCCCGTGATCGCTGACCGCGCCGGTTTGATGGACGCGATCGTCCTGCTCGGAAACCAGACAATTCCAACCCTGACCGCAGCCTGCGAATTGGCCCAGACTAATCCGCAAGCGACCCTGGTCTTCTCAGGCGGCTTCGGGCACGCCACGCACTTCCTCTTCGAGAACCTTGCCGCCTCGTCGGCTTACCAGGAGCTGGTCCGGGCGGCCCATCTCACGGCGGAATTGGGCGAAGCCGAACTCTACGCGGTGATCGCACATCGCATCTTCGAAATTCCAGCCGAACGTATCCGCGTCGAATCGCAATCAACCAACGGCGGCGAAAACGCCCGCTTCTCGCTGCGCCTGCTTCAGCAGGAGGGCCTCGCCGCGTCCGATATCGTTCTGCTCCAGGACCCGCTGATGCAGCGCCGATCTCTTCTCACGTGGAAGATGGAGGCCGAACGCGCCGGCATAACCACCGGCCGTGTCCAAAGCCACGCTGCTTTTGTGCCTCAGGTCGAACAGGAGCCGGGTGAGTTGCCGCGGCTGATCGCCGCTCACGCCACCGGCACGTGGCCGTTTGCCCGCTACCTGGGCCTGCTCCTCGGCGAGGTTGCCCGTCTCCACGACGACGAAAACGGCTACGGCCCGCGCGGCAAGAACTTCCTTCCCCATATCGACATTCCCGCCGAGGTCTGGTCTGCCTACCAGCGCGTGATGGCAAGCCCACTGGCCCCGCTTGCCGCCCGCTGACCGAGCCGATGCCCCAGGTCTCCTGAATTTGCCGACCCGGGATGCCTGGGAGCTCCGCTTGCTAGCATCGATCCATATGCTCCGTGTGAAGCTCCTCGACCCCGGCGCCCGACTGCCCGTCGTCGCCCACCCCGGCGAAGACCTTGGCTACGACGTCTTCTCGCTCGAAGCTGTCACCCTCGCTCCGCAGTCCACCCTTCGCGTGCGCACCGGCATCGCCGTTGAAGCGCGCCACCCCGTCACCGGCGATCCCCTCGGCCTGCTCGTTCGCGACCGTTCCTCCATGGCCGCCAGGGGCATCGCCACCACCGGAGGCGTCATCGACGCCGGCTACCGCGGCGAAGTCATGATTCTCATGACCAACCTCGGCCCCGCGCCCGTCGAGCTCAAAGCCGGCGAAAAGATCGCCCAGATGATCCCGGTCCCCGTCCTTACCGGCCAGGTCCACCAGGTCGAGTCACTGGAAGATTCGGCACGCGCCGAAAAGGGCTTCGGCAGCTCAGGGCGTTAGGTCATCCTTTCCGCAACATCCCGGTTCCGCAGCCGCAGCCGCGCCGATACCATCGTTCTAGCGAGGGCCCGCCATGCCGCTCATCTCCATAACCCGCCTCCGCGTCCGCTCTTATCGTTTCCTCCCGGCCTTTCTCTTCTATGCGCTCCGCAGCTCCGGCCAGGCTAAATCCGCCGAAGGCAATCTCGCCGTCAAGCTCCTGAAAGACGCCCACAACACCTGGTGGACCTCGACGGCCTGGGACTCGGAAGCCTCGATGCGCAAGTTCATGCTGGCTCAGCCCCACGGCGCCGCCATGCGCAAGCTGCTGAACTGGTGCGACGAAGCCGCCCTGGTCCACTGGAACCAGCCTGACGCCACCCTCCCGAACTGGACAGAAGCCCACCGCCGCATGCAGACCGAAGGCCGCCCGTCCAAGGTCAACAACCCCTCGCCGGACCACACCGCATTCAGGCTCGCTGCGCCCAAAGTGCAACCCGGCGCCGACATCACCTACAAGAAGCCGTCCCGCCCCGCGTGATCTCCCTCACGGCCAGCTCAATACTGGGTTTCCTCCCACCCCCAAATCTGCAAAGATAGACCTATGACGACAGTTGCCGAACCATCCAAAGTGTCAGCCAAGGTGTTTGCCGACCGCATTGGCCGGATCGAAGTCTCCGCAACCATGGCCGTGGCCGCCGAGGCCGCCAAACTGCGCGCCCAGGGCGCCAACCTGGTCGACTTCGGCGCGGGCGAGCCGCACTTCACCACGCCCGCGGCACATCAAGGACGCGGCCATCGCCGCCATCGAGGCCAATTTCACCCGCTACACCGTCGTTCCCGGCATCCCCGACGTGCGCAAGGCCATCGTGGAGCGCCACGCCTGCGACTTCGGCTCCGACTACGGCATCGACGAGGCCATCTTCACCACCGGCGAGCAAGCACGCGCTCTTCAATGCCATCCAGATCCTCGTCGACCACGGCGACGAAGTCATCCTGCCCGTCCCCTACTGGGTCAGCTTCAAAGACATCATTCAGTACGCCGGGCGGCAAGGTCGTCTACCTCGAAACCAGCGAGGCGGAGAACTTCCGCATCACCGCCGACTGCCATCGAGGACGCCATCACCCCGCGCACCAAGGCCATCATTCTCAACTCGCCGTCGAACCCGGCGGGCTCCGTCGTCTCCGCCGACGATCTGGAGCGCATCGTCCGCCTCGCTCACGAGCGCGGCATTTACCTGCTCCTCGACGAGTGCTACGTCTACCTGAACTACGCAGGCCAAGCCCGTCTCCGCCGGCTCGTTCACCTGGGCCAAGGAGCACATGGTCGTCCTTGGCTCGCTTTCCAAGACCTACGCGATGACCGGGTGGCGCGCCGGCTTCGCCCTGGCGCCCAAGGCCATCATTGCCAACCTCTCCAAGCTCCAGTCGCAGCAGACCTCGAACGCCACCAGCATCGTGCAGAAGGCCGCCATCGCCGCGCTTGCCGGACTCGCAGGACTGCGTCTGCGAGTTCCGCGCCGAGTTCATCGAGCTCCGCGACTACATGCTGGCCGCGTCTTGCCCAGATTCCCGGCGTCACCTGCACCAAACCCGAAGGCGCCTTCTACGTGTATCCCAACATCGGCGCGTTCCTGGGCAAGGGCGGCATCAAGACCGCGACCGAGCTGGCCACGCGGCTGCTGCACGAAGCCCACGTGGTCACCGTCCCCGGCGAGGCCTTCGGCACCGCCGAGCACATTCGCCTCTCCTACCCAGTCACCAAGCAGAACATCGACGAAGGCACCCGTCGCATGGGCGAGTTCCTAAAAAACCTCGCCTGAAATCCTCTCCCGCCCGGTTCGCAACAACGGCGGCTGCGCGAATGCAGCCGCCAGCTATCATCGCAGCATGCCAATCGATGTCGTGGATGCCATTCACCACGGTGACCTGTCCGCCCTCGAGAGCTTTCTGGCGGAAAAACCGGAGGCCGCGCGCGACCGAATCGACGGCCAGCGAACCCTCCTGCACATCGCCACCGACTGGCCCGGCCACTTCCCCAACGTGCAACAAACCATCCAGCTCCTTGCCCGTCACGGCGCAGAGCTGAACGCGCCGTTTCATGGCTCGAACGCCGAAACGCCGCTCCACTGGGCCGCAAGCTCCAATGACGTCACCGCTCTGGACGCGCTCCTCGACCTTGGCGCCGACATTGAGTCGCCCGGCGCAGTAATCGGGGGCGGCACTCCTCTCGCGGATGCAGTCGGCTTCGGTCAATGGAATGCCGCCCGCAGGCTCGTCGAACGCGGCGCGCAGTCCAACCTCTGGCAGTCCGCCGCGCTCGGCCTCGTGGATCGAGTCCGCGACTACTTCGCCGGCCCGGCACTGCCGTCGCCAGACGAAGTGACCAACGCCTTCTGGTGCGCCTGCCATGGCGGGCAGCTGGAGGCAGCTCAGTTACTGCTCGAGCGCGGCGCCGATCGCAACTGGATTGGCCACAACGGCCGCACCCCGCTTGATGCAGCCGTCCGCAACGGAAATGAAGAAGTCGCGCAGTGGCTAAGATCCCTCGACGCAGTCTCTTCAAGTCAGCCAACATGATCCATTGACCTTAATCTCCCAGCCTTGCGGGTGACCTATGAAGAACCTGTTTGAACCGCAAACCGTCGCCGAGGTGCGGACACGCATCGCCAAACTGCAACCCGACAGCCAGCCTATGTGGGGCTCCATGAACTCCGCGCAGGCAGCTGCTCACTGCTCCGGCGGATTAGAGTGGGCCGTCGGCGACACGGTCCCTCCGTCCATGTTCTTTGGCCGCATGGTTGGCAAGATCATTAAGCCCATGGTGTTCAAAGATGACGCACCCATGCGCCGCAACTCGCCCACGGCCAAAACGCTCGTGATCGCCGACCAGCGGGAGCTGGCACTGGAGCAGGAGCGGCTGAGCGGATTGATCGACCGCTTTGTCGCCAACGGATCGGCCGGATGCACCGCGGCGCCGCACAGCTTCTTCGGCCGCATGACCCCCGATGAGTGGGCCGTCCTCATGTACAAACACGTCGACCACCATCTGCGCCAGTTTGGCGTCTAGCCCTCCTCAAACGCGGCTGCGTCTCGCCTTACGGGATCGATCCTCGATCTAACCTCAACAGCCGCCATTTCTACCGCCGTTTTGCCCTGGATTTGTGCCCGCCGTCCTGTTCAAAGTCCGTGTCCATCGGGTACGATGACTTTTCCATGTCGAAACGCATTGATTTTCGCCCTGTGATTCTGGCCGGCGGCAGCGGAACCCGCTTCTGGCCGCGCTCCCGCCGCGCGCGGGCCAAGCAAGTCCTCGCCCTCGATGGCGAGCGCTCCATGATTCAGCAGACTGTCGAACGCCTGAAGCCGCTGGGCAAGGCCGACCACACCTGGGTCATCACCAATGAGTTCCTGGCGCACGAGATCGCTGAGCAGCTTAAGGGCGTACCGGCTGAGCAGATCGTCTCCGAGCCCTGCGCGCGCAACACCGCTCCCGCCTGCGGACTGGCTGCCTTCCTCATCGAACGCGACAATCCTGACGCCGTCCTCGGCGTCTTTCCGTCCGACCACGTCATCGCCGACGAGCCCCGCTTCCTGAAGGCGCTGCAGAAGGGCATCGCCACGGCCGCCGCCGGCGAAAACATCGTCGTCCTCGGCATCGAGCCAACCCGGCCTGAAACCGGCTACGGCTACATTGAAACCGGCGACTTTGCGCCCGACGATACCGCGCTGCGCGTCCGCCGCTTTACCGAGAAGCCCAACCTGATGCGCGCCGAGGAGTTTCTCGCTGCCGGCAACTACTACTGGAACTCCGGCATGTTCCTGTGGTCGGCACGTACACTGGCTAACGCCGTCCGCGAACACCTGCCCGAGACCGCGCCGATGCTGGAGCAGATCGCCGCCGCCTTCGGCACACCCCAGTTCGATTCCGTCTTCCGCGAGCTCTATCGCGAAGTGCGAGAACATCTCGGTCGACTACGCAGTCCTGGAACCGCGTTCCGCCAAGGGCGAGCACTCGTCGCGGCTTTACTGCCTGCCCGCGGAGTTCGCCTGGAACGATCTCGGCTCCTGGGCCTCGCTCTACGAGTACCAGCTTGAAACGCGCCTGCGCGGCGACGGCGACGGCAATGTGGCGGAGACCGAGGGCCATCTCGCTCTCGATGCCGGTAACAACTACGTCTACAGCCCCAAGAAGTTTGTAGCCCTGGTGGGCGTAGACGACCTGGTCGTTGTCGACTCGGAGGATGCATTGCTGATCGCCAAACGCGACCACTCACAAGACGTAGGAAAAGTGGTCAAGGAACTGACCGCCTCCGGTCACACCGAACTGATCTAAACACCTTCTGTCGGAGCTGGAATCAAAGTTCAAGCAATCGCAAAAGTGCCTCAACGGTTATGCCATGATGCGTCGCAATCCGCTTCAAAATGCTCGCCAGTGTACCCGCTTTGATCGGATGGTGGTGTGGAATGACCTCATGGTTCTCGCCATCTCGTTGCGTAGTGACGCGGATGTGCGAGCCTTTTTGCCGAGTCGTCTCATATCCCAATGCCGCTAGGGCCTTCACCAGGCGGGGACCATCAACGTCGCGCGGTAGCTTCACTGGGTTAGCACTTCATCGCGAACGAAATGAAGACGGATAATCTTTGGCGACTCCATCGTCTCATCGAAGTAGCAGCGCACTGCGTCCTTGACCATGGCTCGCAGTTCTTCGAGCGTGTCGCCCTGGGTGTGAATGCCGTAGCCCAACGCCGAGGCATCGTAGCCGCCGTCAACCTCGTCTTCCCTCACTTCAAAATATTTCGCTCATCGGGGTGTGACCTGCCCAATCCTAACATCCCCCAAATCCTGCAACAACAGTTGGCCGAATCGGAACGTCGCGCGGGCCGCTCCCTCAACTACACGAACACGTCTGCTTCCCTAAGGAGATCGCACATGCTCAACTACATCCGCTCCTTGTATCGCCACCAGTTCTGGGCCGACGACGAGTTACTCATAGCCGTCGACACCTGCGAGCCCGCGCAAACCGATCCGGTCATGCTGCACGCCCTGCAGCACATCGCTACTGCTCAGCTCTACCTCCTCAGCCAGATGAAAAAGGAGTCCTTCGACACGGCGAAGTTCAAGGAACAGGCGCCCTACGCCCAGATCGTCGAGCGCTTCCGCGAAGCCCACGCCGCCAACGAGGCTTTCCTCATGTCACTTACCGAAGCCGACTTGCGGCGCCCCTTCGAGATGCCGTACTTAAATGCAACTTCACCCCGCTCGAGGGCATAACGCAGATCATCCTGCACAGCCAGAACCACCGCGGCCAGTGCCTCACCCGTCTCCGCGAACTCGGCGCCAAGCCGCCCACGCTCGACTACATTTTGTGGGTCAAGGACGCCCATCAGCGCCCCACCTCGGTCTGAAGTGGATCCGCTGACTTGCTAACTCGCTGAGTGGCTGGTCATGCATCCAAGTCATGAGGCGGGCCTCGATCTTCCGCGCCCCCAAGCCCCGCTGAGTACACTGTTCTATTCAAGGAGCACGGCCCTCTCGATGCCCCATCCTCAAATCAAGTTTGGCACCGACGGCTGGCGCGGCGTCATCGCCGACGACTTCACCTTTGCCAACGTGCGCACCGCCGCCGAAGCCATTGCCGCCTACGTCCACGCCAAAGAAGACCCAGCCAAGGGGCTCTGCATCGGCTACGACACGCGCTTCGGCTCCAAGGCCTTTGCCCGCGCCTGCGCCGAAGTTGTCGCCGCCACCGGCATCCCGGTCGCTGCTCGCCAACGACATCACGCCCACTCCCGCGCTCAGCTATGGCGTCCGCGAGCGCGGGCCGCCGGCGGCATCATGATCACCTCCTCGCACAATCCCGCGCAGTGGAACGGCGTGAAGTACAAGGCCTGGTACGGCGGCTCCGGCAAGCCCTCCATCATCGCCGAAATCGAAGTCCTATCTCGGCCAGCCCGTCTCCCAAGCCGCGCAGCCTGCCGCCATCACCGAGGTCGATTTCCTGCCCCGACTATCTCAAGGCCATCGAAAGCTTCGCCGACCTCGACCTGATCGCCAAGTCCGGCATGAAGTTCTGCCATCGACTCCATGTACGGCGCGGGCCGGCACCATCCTCTCCGACATCTTCACGCGCATCGGCGTCGACCACGTGCAGATTCGCGGCAACGTCGACCCGCTCTTTCCCGGCATCAATCCCGAGCCCATCGAGCCGCATATTCGCGCGCTTGGCGAGGCAGTCGTCGCCAACCAGTGCGACGCCGGCCTCTGCACCGACGGCGACGCCGACCGCATCGGCGCCACCGACGAGCACGGCAACTTCGTCGACCCGCACAAGATCTTTTCCGTCCTGCTCAGCTGGGTTCTCCGCCGCAAAGGCTGGCCCGGCGCCGTGACCCGCGCCTTCAACACCACCAAAATGCTCGACCGCATCTGCGCGAAACATGGCCGCGAGCTGCATCGAGCACGGCATCGGCTTCAAATTTGTCTGCGACTTCATGCTGGAGCGCGAGATCGTGATGGGCGGCGAAGAGTCCGGCGGCATCGGCTTCCAGCGCCACCTGCCCGAGCGCGACGGCCTGCTCAACGCGCTGCTGCTGGCCAACGTCATGGCCGAGGAAGGCAAGACGCTCGGCCAGCTTGTCGCCGATCTGCAGGCCGAGTACGGCGAGCACCAGTACGGCCGCATCGATCTGCACATTCCCGACGACATCAAGAACGCGCGCCATCGCCCGCGCCCGCGCGCTCAAGGCCGGCGACACGGGCATTCGCCGGCATGCCCATCCTGCGCCAGGAAACACTCGACGGCGTGAAGTTCTACCTCGACAACCCGGAAGCCAAGACCAAGCCCAACGCCGCCGAGACCTGGATCCTGCTTCGCGCCAGCGGCACCGAACCGCTGATGCGCATCTACACCGAATCCATGCTTCGAAGGAAGCGGTCGCCAGACTGCTCGAAGTCCGGCCGCGCCTTGCGCTGACTAGTGAGGAGCTGAGGAGCCATGTTCATTCACATCTTCGGATTCGCTGGAAGCCGGAGGCCACCGAGGCCGACAAGGCCCGCGCCGCGCACGACATCGCCGCCTTCCGCGACCACATTCTCGGGCTGATCGATGTGCACGTGGGGCCGAATGTGTCGCCGCGCGGGCAGGGTTATACGTTTCGCGGGCTCATGACCTTCACCGACAAGGCCGCGGCCGACGCCTACACCCAGCATCCCATGCACCTGGCGCTGCTTACGTGGCTGAAACCCCTGATCGACCCGGTGGAACTGGACTTCGAGGCCTGAGATTCTCTGAGATCACGCACGGTGCGCAGACGCCTGGCCCTCGAGCTCGGTGAGATAGTACCTGGCGATCTGAACGCACGCGATCTGGACGAACAGGATGGCGCCGCAGGTCATGCCGGCCAACCCGCACAATATTCTGCAGCCGCATGACATTGCGTCGCAGAACGAAGCGGTGAGTCCGACGACAGAACACCACGCCAGCAGAATGGTCGTGACGAGCAGTCGGAGAATGATCTTATCGTCTGACATAACCCGCACCTGTGCTTCCCGCCAGCCAACAGCGTAAATCTGAGCGGGCTGTTTGTCTGTGCAACAAATGGGGTACGAATCGAAGCGGAGAGCCGGGCCGGGTATAGTTGCGGAAAGGCTATTCAATCCTCTTGTCCGAAGGTTCCAAAATGACTCTGGATCGGCGTGGGTTTCTGGCGGCGTGCAGCCGCGCGGGTATTACTTCGGCTCTGATGCCGGGGGTTCTGTACACACTGGCGGCGCAGGCGGATGAGGCGGTGGGCCAGGCGACGGGAACGGACCAGTCGAAGCCTCCGGTGTTTACGCCGGAGATGATCGACAAAGCCGCGGAACTCGCGGGGGTGGGTCCGTTCACGGATGAGCAGAAGAAGATGATGATCGACGGTCTGACGGATATGAATGGATCCGTGAAGGCGATCCGGAAACTGAATCTGCCCAATTCGGTGGCGCCGGCGTTTGTGTTTCATCCCATGGCGGCGTTGAAGGTGGAGAGACCTTCAGAGTCATCCGGTCGTAACGAATTTGATCGCATCGAGCTGGGCGGTCCTCTGTTTTCTCCGGATCGACCAAAGAAAGTGGAAGACGTGAGTTTCTTCACTGTCCGCGAATTGTCTGCGCTGATCAGAAATCGGAAGATCTCATCGGTTGAATTGACGAAGATGTATCTCGACCGGCTGAAGCGCTATGACACGACGCTGCACTTCAACATTACGCTGACGGAAGAACGGGCTCTGAAGCAGGCGGCCGCGGCCGACGCGGAGATTGCGGCGGGCAAGTATCGCGGGCCGCTGCACGGGATTCCGTGGGGCGCGAAGGATCTGCTGGCGGTGAAGGGCTATCCCACGACATGGGGCGCGGGCGGTTTCGAGCATCAGGAGATTGATGAAGACGCGACGGTGGTGCAGCGGCTGGATGAGGCGGGGGCGATTCTGGTGGCCAAGCTGACGCTGGGCGCGCTCGCCATGGGCGACAAGTGGTACGGCGGGCAGACGCGTAATCCATGGAACCCGAACAGGGGTCCAGCGGGTCGAGCGCGGGACCGGCGAGCGCGGTGGCGGCCGGATGTGTGGGGTTTGCGATCGGCTCGGAGACGCTGGGGTCCATTTCTTCGCCGTCGACGCGCTGCGGAACTTCGGGGCTGCGTCCGACGTTTGGATTTGTGCCGCGAACCGGAGCTATGGCGCTGAGTTGGACGATGGACAAGCTGGGGCCCATCTGCCGGTCGGCCGAGGACTGCGCGCTGGTAATGGACGCGATCCACGGGCCGGATGGGAAGGATACGTCGGTGTATCCGGTGCGCTTTGCGTGGGAGCCGGGCTTTGACTGGAAGAAACTCCGCATCGGCTATCTGAAGAGCGGCTTCGATGAGCCTGAGGCATTCAAGCCGGAGCAAGCGAAAGCCGACGAGACGGCGGAAGAGAAGAAGAAGCGCGAGGAGCGCACGGCGCGGGCACGCGAGGGGCGCGCCCGGCGCGATTACGACCGGCGCTTCGACATGGCCGCGCTGGACAAGCTGAAGGCCATGGGCGTGAACCTGATTCCCGTCGAGCTGCCCAAGCTGCCCTACGGCGCCATGACCCCCCTGCTCGGCGCCGAGGCCGCGGCCGCCTTCGATGACCTCACGCGGAGCGGGCGGGACAAGCTGTTGACCGAGCAAAGCGCGGACGACTGGCCGAACGAGTTTCGCGTGTCGCGTTTCTATCCCGCGGTCGATTACATCCAGGCCAACCGGGCGCGCACGCTGGCCGTGCAGCAGGTATCGGCGCTGTTTGAGAAGGTCGACATCATCGTGACGCCCACAAACGGCATGCAGCTCGTCGCCACCAATCTCACCGGGCATCCGGCGCTGATTGTGCCAAATGGATTGCGTGGCGCAGACGCGCCCCATCCGCCGGCGATGGACAACGGCGAGGAGGACGATATCGGCGGGCCGAACACGCCGGTGTCGATCACGTTCCTGGCGGGGCTGTATGAGGATGCAAAGCTGGCGGCGTTCGGACGCGCGTACCAGGAGGCGACGGGGTTCCACTAAGTCCATCCGAAGATGGACTAAGCACCGGTGAGGCGGAAACGACCGCACTTGTAGTAAAGAACAAGGTTGCGCTCGCAATGGGCTTGGCTAGCCGGAGGCCAGAAGATCGGGACGGCCGGTCATGGTGGGCGGGATGCCCAGGTGCTTTACGCCCCAGGCGCAGAGGTGGTCCATGAGGCGGATGAGCTCCACGCCGGCTTCGGTGAGGGAGTAGTCGACCCATAAGAGCTTCCCGCCGATGGAGTCGCGGCGGACGACGCCGTCCTTCTCGAGGGACTTGAGCTGCGCCGCGAGGACTTTCTCGCTGATGCCGGGCAACAGGTCGCGGAGCTCGGCGAAGCGCTTGGTGCCGAAGGCGAGATACCAGACAATCTCCACCTTCCATTTGCCGGCGATGACGGCGGTAGTGCCGCGAATGGGACAGCCCCGGAATCGTGCGAGGTCTGGTTTCATGCTCATCAGCATAATTGACGAGCGGATTTGATCATCGCAAATTCTCCCGGACTTACCTTTTTGTGCGTACTAGGCAATCGCGCGCAATGCGGCTACTCTCGGCTCAAAGCTCACGAAGCTGGGGGCCCGATTGGATCTGTCGCAAAATCCGCTGGCGGTTCTCACGTTTCTTTCGGCGCCGACTGTACTCACCAATGCATCGTGCGTGCTCCTGTTCGGGACCGGCAACCGCTACGGACGGGCCATCGACAGGGTGCACGACCTGGTTGAGCAGATCCGGACGCGGGCAGACGCGCAGGATGAAGAGCAACGGCTCAGGATTGCGCAACTTCGCGCCGGCGAGCGGCGCGCCGCGCTGATTGTGCGCGCACTGAGCTGCTTCTATGGTGCGGTGGCGAGTTTTACCGGAAGCACCCTGGTTTGTTTGGTGGGCGTGGTGTTGCGCGGCCTTGGAAACGACGGATGGTTCGGCGGGTTTTTGGGCGTGGCGCTCGCAATCGGTGTCGCCGGAATGCTGTCGATCATCATGGGTGCATCGATGCTGATCCGGGAGTCGTGGTTTTCGTTTCGCATCCTGCAGCAGGAACGAGCGTGGCTGGGGCGTGCAGTGCCTACGCCCGAGTGATTCCTGAACTCAAAAGGACAGAGTGTGGCAATGGGAGGTTCACAGAGCAGGTCTCAGATCGCCGTTGATGATGCCATTGTGCTGTTCCTGGATTTGCAAATGGGCATTGTTGAACTGACGCAGACTAATCCGCTGGCGAGGTTGAGAAAGGCTGTGAGCGCTTTGGGAAAACTGGCCAGGCTATTTGAGATGCCGGTCATTGTCTCAGCAGTGCGGGAACAAAATCGCGACGCCGTGATGTTGCCCGAGATTGAATCGGCAATCGGCGCTTACACCGTGCAATACCGCACCACGTGCGACGCGTTTCAGAACGAGGCCGTACTGGAGCGGATTCGCGCAACGGGGCGGCGCACGGTGCTGATCTCCGGCGTGGCGACCGAGCTTGCCGTGCAGTTGCCGGCCTTGAGCGCCAGCGACGCCGGCTTGAACCCGTTTGTGGTGGTGGATGCCTGCGGGGGAATGGGTGAGCGCACGGAGCGGGCCGCCCTGGATCGAATTCATCAGGCAGGTGGCCGGTCGATTTCGGTCATGACGCTAGCCGGCGAGATAGCTGGCGATCTCCGCCAGCCGCGCGGGCAGCAGGCAGTCGGAATCCTGTTCGAGATGGCGCGTGGATGAGCCGCGCTCGCGCAGCGGGAGCTCGATTCGCGCTTGGCATCCTGATAGGGCTGCTCTCCGGCGCTACGCCGGGACGAGCGCAGTCGCTGCAGTGGTGGCCCGAGATCGATGTGGAGATGGCGCACCACCGGCTGAATGTCCTGCTGCTGGGACAGGTGCGCGCGGACGCAGCCCTCCCGGATCCGCAGCTCGTCGCCGCCGGAGTGGTTGGGACGCTGCGCGCCAGTTCGCACTGGAAAGTCAGCGCCGGGTATTTGTTTGCCGATCTGCCGCAGGCTGATGTCGTAGCCCATGTTCCCCTGGTGGCAATAACAGCGCAGGTCGCGCCCGGCAGATGGAGTTTAGCCGAAAGAAACCGCGTGGAGCGGTTGCTGGAGTATTCAAACGAACCCTACCGGTATCGCAACCTGGTGAGGGCGGACTATATGCTGCGCAAAGATCGCAAGACGCAACTCTACTTCGCCAACGAGATCATTTTCAACGTCGCGCCACATGCAGCCTTCAGTCAGAACAGGGCACAGGCGGGAATGAGTGTGCCCATGGGGTTCGCGACGCGGCTGGACGGGTATTTCCTGGAACGCAGCGCCACTGGAGGCAAGCAGACTTCCGTGATCGGAACAGTTCTGACGGTTGTCCTGGGCAAAGGCAGCGCGCGCTAACGCCTACTCTCCGCTGTCAGAGGTAGCGTAAACCAGTGCTTTGCTGACGATGGCCAGCAGCGCGATCACGCCGGCGATGAGCGCGGCCATGCCGAGCGGGGATTGAAGCGGCTGCGGGAGCAGCGATTCGAAGTGAAGGGCGCGCGGAATCTCGCCAAGCCAGCCCAGGGCTGCCTTCGATTGCGATGCCAGGAACACGATCGCCGCGATCAGCCCCAGAACCACCGAGAAGATCTGCGCGCCGATGAGAGGCCGCTGCAGGCGCTGGAAATCGGTGTTGCGGCGGCGAAGCTGGGCGCGCCACCACAGGACGCCGGGGGCTTCCAGGCGAGGTGTGGCAACGGCACGGGCGCGGTCGGCGCGAAAGGCTTGCGTCAGCAGGATGAGCTGCGCGCAGCGCGCGCACGCGGCGGCGTGGGCGCTGAGTTCGGATGAAGCCGCGGCAGGCCAGTGGCCGCGATCGAGGAGGCTGCGGATTTCAGGTTCGCGGGAGCAGGCGGTCATGCGGGCCTCCTTTCACTTGGACGCGGAGTTTCGAGAAGACGCGCCATCTGGCGGCGGGCGCGGAAGAGCAGAAGGCGGATGCTGGCGGAGGCCAGGCCGGTGATGGCGGCGATCTCCTGGTGCGAGTAGCCCTCGGCATAAGCGAGCCACAGCAGTTGCCGGGCGCGAGGCTTGAGCTGCTGCAGCGCCGGGCCCAGGAGGATGGCCGAGTCCGATTGCCGGGTGGTGCCGGCCAGGGGGACGCGGTCCTCGGGAACTTCGTCGATGGAACTGTGCCGGGGACGGCGCCAGTGGTCGCGCAGCAGGTTGGTGGCGATCCGGAAGAGGTAGCGGCGCGAGGCGACCTCGCCGTCGGTGGGAGCGTCGGCGGCGAGGAATCGGATGAACGCCTCCTGGAGCAGGTCATCGGCCAACGCGGGGTCGCCGGAGACGCGTGCCAGATAGGCCCACAACGGACGCGCAGAGCGCTCGTAGAAGCCGGCGAAGGTATCGCTATCCATATGCGTGCAAGCCAGCGAGTGGGCTTCGCCGGTAAGCGGTTGCGGGATGGCGGATTCGTACGGCATGGGCCTTTGCTTTCTCACGATACGCGTCTTTGGGGTCCAGGGTTCGGAGATTTTTGCTGACCCATGTCTCCAAAGCCGGAAAACCTGGGGCGCCGAATGTCTTCATGAACGCGTATGGGCTACGAGCGCTGGTCGTACTGGGACGGGTAGCCCGCCGGCGGCATCAGGCCCATGCGCGCGGCAAGAAACCAGGTCAATCCGGCGGAAAGTATGAAACCGATTCCCGGCATGAGGATCAGGACGCCCAGGACGCGCATGGGGACGTCGTAATCCGCGCCAACGTTGCGCAACATCAGGAAACCGATGCCAAGCAGGATGAGCACCGTGCCGATCTGGACTGGGGTGAGAACCCGCGCGACGGCATTGGGAACGCGGCGACCCGTTTCGTCGTTGAGCGGAATGGGCGCGGCCTCGAGAAAACGACGCCCAGCCTCGGTCTGCATGTAGGCGGCGAGTTCCTGGTTGGTTGAGAACTTGTCGATCAACCGGGAGTGCACATCGCTCTGCATCTTGAAGATGCGGCTCCAGCGGCGATTCTCCACGAAGACCCGGATGCCCCAGATCGCTGCGCAGAGAAAGGCGCCAAAGGCCAGCAGTGGCGGCGAATCGCTGAGCAGCTCGTCGAAGCCCGTGTGGCGTTGGTAACGGTAGACCTCGGGCCAGACCTCTCGATTCAGGGCTTCGTCGGGACTGCCATCTTGGGGATTCATGTGGGTGAAGAGATAAAAGTCGGGGTTGCGGGCGACTTCAGGATGGGCAGCCAGAAACTCCGCGAGCTGAGGATTGTTGCGGCTGACGTACTCCTGATTGGAGAGCAGGGTGGGGTCGTGGGAGACGACCGTGGTCAGCGTGGGGCTAAGGCGGAGCAACTCGATGAGCTGGCGCTGCACGCCGGCGACATCTTTATTGCTGAGCATCACCTGCGGTGGCATCTTCGGTGCGGACGGCTCGGCCTTGGGCGCGGGATGTGCGGCCGGTGCTTGCGGGTAGACGCCGAGCGGCACAGCGGCCACGGCAAGAATCCAGGAATGCAGAATGTGGCGGGTGTTCATTGGTTCGTTCCCCTCGTAGTGCGATCTTCTGCTCGATATAACGAAGGACTCGACAGATGGTTAACAGGTGCGAGGGACCAAAGGATGAAGGGACAAAGGGACAAGGGACAAAGCAAAAAGAGGGAAAGGCGCCGCCGCGGCGTTCAGCCGGTCCGCGGTTTATCATCTTTGAGGGTGTGAACGGGGTTCATTGAACTCGGCCGTGCTCACGCGCAACAAATCACCCACCGATATTTCTCAGGAAACGGACGTTTGATGCGAGCGAAGACAGCGGTAGTGCTGGGCGCCCAGTGGGGCGATGAGGGCAAAGGCAAAATTGTGGACGTGCTGAGCGAGCGCTTCAGCGCGGTGGCTCGTTATGCCGGCGGGCACAACGCGGGCCACACAGTCATCATCGGAGGAAAGAAGTTTGTACTGCAGCTGATTCCCTGCGGCGTGCTGCGGCCGGGCTGCAAGGGCGTCATCGGCAATGGGGTCGTGCTCGACCCGATTGCGTTTCTCAAAGAAGTAGCCAAGCTGCGCGACCTGGGCGTCGATGTGGATGGCGCGCTGAAGGTCTCCAATCGCGCGCAGGTCATCTTGCCCTATCACCGCATGATTGAGCTGGCAGCCGAGAGCGCGCCGGGACGGAAGAAGATCGGCACTACAAGCCGCGGCATCGGCCCGGCCTACGAAGACAAGATGGCGCGCTCGGGCCTGCGCATCGTAGACCTGCTGCGGCCCGACCTGCTGCGGACACATATCGAAGCGGCCTGCGCCGAGAAGAACGCCATTGTGAAGGCGCTGTTCGGAACAGGAACCGACCCCCTCGATCCCACAAAGATGTACGACGAGTACGCGGCGGCAGCGGAGCAGGTGCGCCCCTTCGTGGCGGACACGGGCCGCCTGTTGAATGCGATTCTGCGCGAGGGCGGCAGCGTCATGTTCGAGGGCGCTCAGGGCACCATGCTCGACATCGATCACGGGACCTATCCGTTCGTGACCTCCTCGAGCGCAACGGCGGGCGGGGCTTCGACGGGCACAGGCGTGGGGCCGACGGCGATTGGCACGGTGATCGCCGTGACCAAGGCCTATGTGACGCGCGTCGGCGAAGGCCCATTCCCCACGGAGATCTTCGACCCGGTTGGCGATCATCTGCGGGCGCGCGGCAACGAGTACGGGGCGGTGACCGGGCGGCCGCGGCGCTGCGGTTGGCTCGATATTCCCCTGCTTCGCTACTCCAATCAGGTGAATGGCGCGGAATGGCTGGTTGTCACCAAGATGGACGTGCTCGACGAACTCGAAGAGATTCCCGTGTGCGTGGGATACGACGTCGACGGCAAGGTCTCCGATGAGATTCCCGCAGACGTGCGCGGCCTCGAACGGATCAAGCCGGTTTACACCAAGCTGAAGGGCTGGCAGGAATCGACGGAAGGCATCACCGACTTTGATCGGCTGCCGCTAGCAGCTCAGGAGTACCTCCGCTTCCAGGAACGAGAGAGCGGCGCCAAGATCGGAATGGTATCGACGGGACCGGATCGCGACCAGACCATGCTGCTGCCGGAGTTTGAGGCGGCGCTGGATGAGATGAGCGCGGCCCGCGCGTAAAAAAGGGCTGCCGGAGTGAAGAGCTGCTGGACTAAACAGCTGCCGAGGTATCGAGGGGATTGGGGATGGTGAGTTTCACGGTTCGGATGACCTTTGCACCGGAGGATCGGGAGGAGATCGCCGAGATTTTGCGCGCGCTCACCCTGGCATCGCGGGCGGAGCCGGGGTGCGTGACGTACATTCCGCACGCCGTTGAAGGCAATCCCGACACGGTGCTGATCTATGAGCAGTACCGGGATTCGGCGGCTGCCGATGCACACCGGCAGTCGGCGCACTTCAACCGTTACGCAGTGGGGGGACTCTACCAGCGAATGCGGGAACGGTCGCGCGAAGACCTGGTAGCACTGGTTTAACACCTGTTTTTTCAGCCCTCCCCCCGTCCGCGACACCTCTCGCATCGAACCGGAGGTATGGCCGCCTCGTTACCAATTACGGTGCCCGGGAGTCGTTTTCAACGAGGAATAGTTGACCGCCGGGTTTCAGTAGGGCTACCATCCTTACGCGTTATGCCCCTCAACCGAGCCACGCGATCGGGCAGTCGTAGCTGCCAGGCGACGCTGTTGGTACTGCTGTCGCTTACGGTGGGGTTTGCCCAGGCCAAGTCGGGGATGCCCCGGGCCGAGCGGCACGAGAGCAAGCACGAGATCGATCAGCTTGAGCAGAACTGGCGCGATGCCATCATGCACCGCAATGTCCAGGCCATGGATGGGCTGCTGGCCGACGACTACGTCGCCATCACGGCCAATGGCATGCTGCAATCGAAAGAGCAGACCCTGGCCAATCTCAAAAGCGGGGTTTTGCACTTCGATACGCTGGAACTTTCTGACCGCAAGGTGAGATTTTACGGCCAGACCGCGCTCGTCACGTCGAAGGCGGAGGTCAGGGGCAACCGGGCCGATGGGGAGATCTCAGGGAGCTACCGCTACACACGCGTCTACGTGCGGGATGCGACGGGGGCCTGGAAGATCGTGAGCTTTGAGGCCAGCCGGATTCGCGATCCCGGCGAAAGGAAGTAGTTGAAACCGGGCATCGGGAGGACATTCCCGAAACCTGCTCTACTGCTTCTGTAATCGACGCGGTATAACTTAGGTTCATCAATCAGTTACGGTTGATTGTGTTGTCACACTCGTCTGTTTGCAGGCGCACAATCCTTCTGCATTTTCCGCCCTATAATTCAGGCATTCCCCCGGAGAAGTTATAGGTCACTCGTGCCTTTTGGGCGCGCGTGAAGCCAATAGGGCGCCATTCTTCCGGTTTAGGTTAAATTCTTCCGGCAATGCGCGGCCCTCGATGAGATGGGGACGTAGATGATGGATGCGGCGCAACTGCGAGGGCTACGATTTGGGGCCTTGTTCTTCTTGTTACCTGGGCTCGGAGGACTGCTGGGGGCGGCGGTACTGTCCACCAATTACCTGGAGAATCTGCCCCAGATGCCCGTCCCGGTGGAGATGCGGTATACGCCCCGCAACATTCATGGAACAGTGGTTTACGAAACCGACGAGGAAGACCGGCGCCTGACGGTGCTGGAGTACACCTCGACAGCCGTGTTTGTGCTCGGCATTGGGCTCGGAGTTGTCTATCTGCGTCAGTGGGGCATCGCCAACGCCATCAGCGCCGAAGAAGATGAGTACGCCGGGGATGCGCCCTAGTCCCTAGTCCCTTGGTCCCTGTTCCCTGTTCCCTGTTCCATGGTCCCTGCCTTTTAAAATAGGTCAATGCCGGAACTGCCCGAGGTGGAGACGATTGCCCGTGGGGTGGATGCGCGGGTGCGCGGCGACCAAATCGCCGAGGCCTGGTTCAGCAAATATCCTCAGCCGTTCAAAACGCCGCCGGCACGCCAGGCCAGGGGGCTCGAGGGCAAGGCCATTCTGGCCGTCCATCGCACCGGAAAACATATTGTCTGCGAGCTCGGCGGATCTACCGGTCCCCGAAAGGCGACCAGCCCGGCGGCTGAACCGGATGCCCAGTGGATCGTTCATCTCGGAATGACCGGACGGCTCCTGGTGACGACGCCGGATGCTCCCCTGGCCGCCCATACGCATGCGCGCTTGCGGCTCAAGAGCGGACGGGAGCTGCGCTTCGTCGATCCGCGGCGCTTCGGGCGCCTGGAGTATCGCGAGCTTCGAGGTAACGCCGGATTTGTAGGCGCTGGCGCTGAGCCCCTCACGGTGGAGGATGAGAACTTTGCGGCGCTCTTCCGCGGCCGCAAACTGGCCATCAAGGCAGCCCTGCTAAATCAGCACCTGCTCACCGGCGTGGGCAACATCTATGCGGACGAGGGGCTTTTTCGTGCCGGGATCCGCCCCAGGCGGGCGGCGGGACGTCTCACCCGCGCAGAGCTGAAGCGCTTGCGCAAGGCGCTGGTGGAAGTGCTGGAGCACGCCATCCGGCTGGGCGGCTCGTCGGTGTCGGACTACGTGGATGCCGAGGGCGTACGCGGGTTCTTTCAGCTGGAACATTGCGTGTATCAACGTACTGGGGAACCATGCCGCCGGTGCGGTACGCCCATTAAGCGCGTGATTGTAGGTGGACGCAGCACCCACTTTTGCCCAGTTTGCCAGTCGTGAACTACAGAATTTGGAAGACGAGTTACCAGAAATCGTTGACCAACGACATCAACCTGCATGCAAGTGCTTGAAAATGGAATGCGATGAAAACGGCACGTCGATTGCATATTTGAAGGGCGCCAGTGATGTAGAGGCTGCGGAAGCGATTCCGGCCAGCCCGAAAACGGGGGAACCGGCGAGAGGCGCCGCCACGAGCGGACCTAAAAAGGTAAAGCCCAGCCGGGACCTGCGAATCAGCACTGATGGCTAAGACCATCGTGCAGTTATGTTTGGGAGGCCAGTGACCGCGAAGGAATCGCCGGGCGCCACTCTTCACTGAGTGGCGCTTTGTGATTTCCGGGTTCACTTTCGCTGGGGCGCATCTGTTCCGTCAACAATCCCACAGAAGTGATATGCGCCGGTGACTTGCAAGCCGACGCCGGGCGCTGTAGTATCAGACTTGCTGATCCAGTGGTTGACGCAAGCCCCCGCGAGGGTAGAGGCAGCTCACCACTGATAAGGAATCTTCGCCCCAGTGTCGCAGCCAGCTGCGATCGGCGAAACTCCCCACGGAAAGGCACCACTAGAGAGGAAACACGGGCGGAGCTCAGGCAAGGCGGACCGCATATAACGCCTGTTGCCAGGTCCGGACGCGGCGCGTTCAGGGTGCCTGAGGGGTAAGGAGTATCAAGCACGGCCAGGAGTGACCATCGGAGTCGGGACGTATTCAGCCGGGACACGAACAGGCGGATAAGGTTCCTCTGAAGAGGGATCGTCAGACGGTTGCGAATCAGCTTAGGTGATTTTGACGGAAGCGGTTCATGAGACCTTTGCGGACAGCGATCCGCAACGCTGCACGTGAGCCTGCTGCCTCCAGAGAGTAGAAAGCACGTTGTCGTATTCCTTCCCGAGTTGAAGCGACGACAGACCCGGGTACGCAGCGCCTGTGAATGACGCCGCAGATCCAAGAAGAGCAATGCATCCAACACTAAAGTGCCAGGAAGTGCACGCATGACGACAGAACCGACCCAGCCCCAGTCCGATCTGGGGCCGAGCCCGGCCAACGGCCAGGGCCAGTCTCAAGGACATCGGCGCCGCCGGCGCCGCCGCAAAAATAAATCGAGCCACAGTGGAGCGCCTCAAGCGCAACAAGGTCAGGCCTCGCAGCCGGCGCAGGCAGCGGCCACACCGCCGCCGCCCCAGGCGCAATCTGCGCCCGCCAAGAGCCAGGGCCATCAGCAACAGGGATCCGGGCGCAGGAAGAAAAAGAAGTTCTTCCAGAAGGGCGGCGGTGGTGGAACCGGGGCCCCTGCTCCGCAGCCGGGCAACAGCATCAACCCGCCGCACCAGAGCAAGGGACGCAAGGGCAAGCAGCGCGGTCCGCGCGAGTTTGTCGGCCCCATGGACCACAGCTATCGCGCCGTGAACGGCAACGTCGCCGACTCCCCTGCCTCCACCATCCAGATCACCAGCAACGGCCACGGCAGCTACCATCCCGACGCGTACCAGGCGCCGGCTCCGCCGGTGCAGATGCGCCACGACGCGCCGACGCGGATCTTCTGCTTCATCGAAGATCTGTTCTTCCTGGCCAAAATCCAGGAGACCGCGCGCAAGCTGGGCGTCAAGGTGGAGTTTGTGAAGGGCGATAAAGAGGTGGTTTCGCGCCTCATCGACACCCCGGAAGGCGAACGCCCGCGGCTGCTTGTCTTCGACCTGAACAACGCCAACGCCAAGCCGATGACGCTGATTCCCAAATTCAAGACGAAGTTCAAAAAGGCGACCTCGATCATCGGATTCCTCTCGCACCTGCAGGGCGATCTGAAGATGAAGGCAACCGAAGCCGGATGCGACACCGTGATGCCGCGCTCCGCGTTTTCGCAAAGCCTGCCCAACCTGCTGCGCCGTTACGGCATGGAAGAGGAAGAAGAGTACATCCCCCAGCCAGTGTAGAAAAACAGGGACCAGGGAACAGGGATCAGAAAAAGGAAGCGCGCCTCATTGGCGCGCTTCCGCATTTGATCGGTCGGAATGGAGCATTCGCCGGCTCTACAGCCTAAGGGCTTTTCTGATCCCTGATCTCTGGTCCCTGGTCCCTGGCCCCTCGCCCCTGGCCCCTGCCTTCATCATCCCGGCGGCCACGTATGGTGCCGCCCGCCAAGCACGTGCACGTGCAGATGGTCGACCGTCTGCCCGCCGTCGGGGCCGGTGTTGATCACCACGCGGTAGCCCTTGGCAAGCCCTTTCTCGCGGGCAATTTCAGCAGCCGTGGTAAGAAGGTGCCCGAACAGAGCCGCATGCGAGCTATCGCCGTGGGCGAGCGAGGCAACATGCTCGCGCGGAACCACCAGAAAATGCGTAGGCGACTGCGGATTGATGTCGGCAAACGCAATGCATTTCTCGTCCTGGTGGATCAGCTTCGCGGGGATGCTTCCAGCCACAATCTTGCAGAAAAGGCAATCCATAGCCGGACCAGTTTACAGGAGCGCCTTTTACGACAAGGACAACTTTGCAGAATCCCGAAACATCCTATCGGGCGAGTAACATCGCACGACATTCCCGGAGGCGAAATGCATCATCCCGTATCCTTGAAGCTGGTCAAGAGTCTGGCTCCATTGGCACTGCTGCTGGCATTCCTGTGCGCAACCCAAACCCTGGCCCAGGCTGTGGACCCTGCGTCGAATCAGGACCACATCGTAAGCTCGCAGGTATTACAGCAACAGGTTGTAACTTCGGCCGCTGCACGTCAGAAGAACATTGAAACTCTGACCGAACTGCTGAAGACGCCCACGGCGCAGAAGGCAATGCATGACGCGAAAGTCGATCCGGTGCAGGTAAAGAACGCCATCCCGACTCTGAGTGACGACGAACTGGCCAACCTTTCCGGCCGTGTCACCAAGGCACAAAGTGATTTCTCCGCGGGATTGATCGGGATCGGCCTGTTCACCATCATCATCCTCGTCGTCATTCTGATCATCATCGTCGCCGTCATACACTGATAGGGCTATGCGCATCACCCGAGTGGCGGCCGTAGGTCTTCTGAGCGCGGCGATTGCGGCCTTTGCGCAGCTGAACGCCGGCATCTGGGTCGATGTGCCGTTTGTTCACCAGCCGGCGGAAGGCTGCGGCGCCGCGTCCATCGCGATGGTCATGCAGTACTGGGCCGCGCAGTTGAAGACGCCGGCCGGTGAAGAAAGTAATGTCGCGGCAATCCAGCGTGCTTTGTATTCGCACAAGGCGCACGGCATTGAAGCCTCAGCCATGCAGCAGTATTTCCAAGCGCATGGCTTTCGCGTTTTCGCCATCAACGGGACGTGGGAAGACCTGGAAGAGCAGTTGCGCAAAGGCAGGCCGCTGATTGCGGCGATTCGTCCCCCCGACCAGCGGCAGCTGCATTACGTAGTCATTGACGGCGTGGACCCGGCTCATGCGACGGTCATGATGAACGATCCGGGAGAGCGGAAGCTGCTGACCGAGGAGCGTGCCCGATTCGAGAAAGACTGGAGCGCTACGCACAATTGGCTGCTTCTCGCCGTGCCGGCTTCCCCGCAATCGCGTTAGGCATGTTGCTCCTGGCCGCCCCGTGCGCGCCGGCAATCGCGGAGTGTGCGGCCGCCGATTCGCCGATGCACCGCGCCTACGCCGCCCACGAATGGAATGAGGTTGTGCGGCTGGCGAAGGAGTATCCGCGGCTCACCGGCAATGACGACTTCGAACTGGGCATGGCCCTGGC
Organism: uncultured Acidobacteriota bacterium; assembly: GCA_963846375.1. Classification (GTDB taxonomy): domain Bacteria; phylum Acidobacteriota; class Terriglobia; order Terriglobales; family Acidobacteriaceae; genus Telmatobacter. The sequence continues at coordinate 112,212 of CAWJVV010000018.1, read as the reverse complement.
GCGTCTGCAGCGCTGGGACGACTCGCGCGCTGCCCTCACAACGGGCCGCCTCGCCTGCCCCGCACAGGAGCGGTTCGACGTCGAACTGGCCGGCGTGGCATTTCAGGAAAAGAAGTATGCGGAGGCGGCAGCCTTTCTCCGCCGCAGCCTCCGCATCACGCCCGACGACAAGTACGCGCTCGATTTCGCCGGCACCACGTATTTCCTCATGGGGAACGTCCCGGCTGCGCTGAAATATTGGAATCGCGTCGACAAGCCTTATGTCGAGGCACTCCGCTTTCCGCAGAACATCCGCGTCCAGCGGCTGATCGTCGATCGTGCATTTGCCTTTGCGCCCGCCCAGCAACTGAAGCTGAGCGAGTACGAGGCAACGGAAGCGCGGCTCAACGGCCTCGGCATCTTTCCCGCTTACAACATCGGCCTCACTGCGCAACCAGACGGCAAATTCGCAGCGGACTTGCGCGCGGTCGAGCAGGACGGGGTCGGCGCGGGATGGCTTCCATCATTGATCGCAGTGTTTGGCGGCGCGCCCTACGAGACCATCTATCCCAGTTACTACAACGTGAGCGGCGAAGCGTTGAACGTACAGTCGCTCCTGCGCTGGGATGCCGAGAAACGCCGCGCCTGGGTTGAGATTTCCGCGCCGCAGCACAAGCTTCCCCAGTGGCGATGGCATCTGGCCACCGACGAGCGCGACGAGCACTGGGCAATCCGGCGGTCGTTTACCGGCAGTGCGCCGGAGCTGGGCGCCGTGCGCATGAGCCGCGAGCTTCTGTCAGGATCGATCACCGGATTTCAAGGCGGACGATTCGCATGGTCCGCAGGCGGCGAAGTCTCGCATCGCTCGTTCAGCGGCATCACCCTGGGATCGGCGCTGACGCCGCAACTCGTGCGGGCTGGGTGGCAGGGCAAAGTTACTGGCGCCATCGACTATCGCGCCCACGTGCCGGAGCATCGCCTGGGTGCCACGATCGGAGCGGCTTCGGAGACCGCACGGCTGTGGTCGTCGCCCGCCCGGCTCTACGAAAAGCTGCAGGCATCGGAACGACTGCACTGGTATCCGCAGCCCACAGGCAACACGTGGGAACTGGAGCAGCGAGTGCGCGCGGGCGCCACGTTCGGCGCGGCGCCCTTCGACGAGCTCTGGATGCTGGGCGTGGAACGCGACAACGATCTGTGGCTGCGAGGACTCATCGGAACGCGCGACGAGCGCAAAGGCAGCTCACCGCTCGGCGACAAGTACTTCTTGTCGAACAATAGCCTCTATCGCCGCGTGTATGACAACGGCTTGGTTGGTGTGCAGCTTGGCCCGCTGCTCGATTTTGGCCGTATGCGCGCTCCCACAAGCGGGCTGGCTCCGAAGGAGTGGCTGATCAGCACCGGCGCGGAGGCCAAACTTACCGTGCTGGGTACAGGCGTCCTGCTGACCTACGGCCGCGATCTGCGCACCGGCACAAACGCCTTTTTCGCAACCGTGGCCAAACAGTTCTGACTATGGCGTTGCAGCCAGGTGTCGCAGACGCTCGCTCACGTTCCAGAACGCGCGCCCATCGTGATAAGCGGCCTTCCAGATCGATCCCTTGTCCTGCGTCATCGGTTCGCCTTCCGCAGTGGTCAAATTGAAAGTGCCGTGATATTGCGCGTCGATGGTGTGGTGCTGGATGAAGTGCCACTGTTCCAGAAAGCGCTTGAAGTAAAGCGGATCCTGTTTGCCATAGCGCTCGTGCATCATCAGCAGCGCGTTCAGGCACTCCACCTGCACCCACCACTCCTTGGCCGTGTCCTCAGGCTTGCCGAAAGTCGTACCCTCGCGGAACAGCCCTCCGTTCTTGGTGTCCCATCCATAAGCCAATGCATGATTCACCAGCAGCCGCGCCATGCGCTCCGTAGCCGGGCTCGCTGCGCGGTGCAGCGTCTCGTCGGTCTCAAGCATCAGGTAAGCGGTTTCCACGTCGTGGCCGTAGGAGTCGTGATCGGGAATCGGCTGCCAGGCATTGGTGAAGTAGAGATTCATCACCCCGGGATCCACGCAAATCTTGTCGCGCACAACGATCAGCAGTTCTTCCAATCGCGCGCGCAACGTGGCGTCGGGCCACACCTTGTAGAGCTCCGTGAATGCCTCAAGAAGATGAATGTGAGTGTTCATCGACTTGAAGCCGATGGGCCCGATAGCGTTCATCGCCACGTGGCCGCTCAGCGGTTCCGGAACCACCGGCGTTCCGTCGCGTGCCAGCCATTCAAAGTAGCCGCCATGCTCGGCATCATGCGCATGCTTGTCGGTCCATGCAAATCCTTGCTTGGCCAACTCGAGCGCGGCGGGATCATGCGTGGCCTGGTAGGCGGCCGCGGCGCCGTAGATGCAGAAGCCAATACCGTAGAGATCCTTGTGGTCGGTGAACTCAGCGGTAATTTGCCCCTCATCGTCCAGGCCCCAGTAGAAGCCGCCGTATTGCTTGTCCCACATCACATTGCGCAGGTAGTCGACGCCGTGGCGGACAACGGGCAGGAACGTCTCACGCTGTTTAGGCTCGCGCAGGACCACCTGTGCGGCAACCCATGTCATGCGGCCCTGGAATACGGAGAACTTGCCGTCGCTGGGAAGCGCTTGCCAGTCACGCGCAAAATGCGAGTGAAAGCCGCCATGCTCGTTGTCAACAGCGCGCGGGAACCACATGCCAAGGATGTCGGTGTGCAGGGCATCTTCCACTTCCGAGGCGAGTTTCAGGTAAGTGTCTCGAGTGGGTTGGTCGGCAGGTAAAGTCGGGGCACGCTGCTGAGCAATTGCAGCGGCCGCGCAAAAAAACACGACGAAAAGAATGCGCTGAATCTGCACGGGCATACCTTTCCGACAAGGAAGGAACTCCGGGCAATGGTAGCAGCGCGTGCTCAGGCAGCGCGTTCTTCTGCTTGTTCGCGCCGCTCGGATCTGCGCAGGCGAAGCAGACCGTCTACGTGGAATACCACCGCGATGAGCCCGCCCAAAGCCGTACACCACATTCGCCGGTGCGCGATAACCGAGCCGGGAATTTCATTCAGGGACAACAGGAAAACAATGTAGCCGGTCAGGCACGTGGTGAAGAGCGCGTAATTCACCGCGTTGGTGGCAAAGGCGAGCAGCGCGAAGACGCCGGTGATGGCGGCCAGGACTTCAGGACGAGGCGCCACGTGGGCAATGAACAGGCTGCCGAGCCATGCGCCGGCAATCGTGCCGATAATGCGGCTCGTCGTGCGCGTAACGGTGTCCAGCGCCCCGGGCCGCTGCACAAGCAGTGCCGTCATGGGAATCCAGTAGCCGGACTGCATGCCGAGCCGCCGATAGACCTCGGTGGCGGCAAGCGCGGTAAGCAGCAGGCGCAGCGAGTACCCGAAAGCCTCATGACGCGAAAGCGTGGGAAGCAGGTTGGGAAGCCCACGCAGACGCTGCGTGATGGCCCAGTCTTCCTCGTACACCGAATTGAAGACCGAGTTCGCAAACGTGAAGATGTCTTTGCGCAGATCGGGCATCAACCGCAGGCCCGCCGACGTGAAGAGAAGCTGCACAATGCCGCCCGCCGCAACCAGCGCGCCGCGCTCCAGACCCCCGTTCAGATGCGACGGAAACGCCGAGGCCACAATCATGAAAACATAGGCCTGCTGCCCAACCCATGCCATGCCGGCAGTGCGCGTGCTCAGAACGCCGTAGATGGCGGCCGAACCCGCGGCAGCCACCAGCAGCCAGTAATCCCGATGTCCGGCCACCGTGCCTGCAAAAGCTGCTGTGGACGTGGCCAGCACGGCCGCAATCATGGGAATCAGCCGCGAATCGGAGATGCGCTGATTGGCCCCGAACCCAACCGTGAATGCCCCGCCTCCGGCGATCAACCCGGCCGCCGGATGTCCGACAACAATCCCCGCAAAAAGGCAAACGGCAACCGCAGCCGCGCTCACCAGCGGCAACCGCCACTGAAACTCACACCACTGAAAGTAGTAAAGTCCCGCAAGCCGGCCCGGAGGCGGATCGGGACACGAATGCTCGGCGGCAGGGGAAGCCATCGCTCCCATTATGATGCAGCCCGGGTCGGCGTGCGTGCCACACTTCTGCGAGAGAAGCGCCGCTCAAGCCGCCGGCTTCACCGGGCAGGGACCGTAATCCTTTTTCAGCTCTTTGATGCGATAGACCTGGTCGCCGGTCATGTCCTTGGTCTTTTTCACATGCTTGCCGCTGATCTTCACCCGGTCGCCTACCTTGATGCCGGCTACATCGCCATCCAACGAATAGCGCTTGTCGCTGGTCTGCAGTTCGGGACCCCCAGGGCCGGTGACAACGCAGCCGGTTACCGCGTGATTGGTGGAAACATGGACGACAACCACAACAATCACCGCGAGCCCCACGCCCACGCCTACCGCAGCACCAATGATTTCACCGCTGGTCGGGCCGATGTTTGCGTTGCAGTTGGTCGGCGAAGTCGCGCCTGAGCAAAGCAGTACAGTCAGAGCTCCGAAGGCCGCCAAGCCGGAGACTCTGCGCAGACGCGAGGGGCCTGCCGGGCCGGCCGCGGTTTCACACTTGTGCTCTTCCAAATTGTGCCTCCCTGAATCTGTGCCAAATCACCGGGATGGGCCCATGGAAGGCGGACTGTATCAGGAATATCCCTGACCCTGAAGCGCTATCAGCCAGCCTGTACGGATAGGAGACTGAAGCGTACAGCAGAATGCGCGGCTTAGCAATCGAAATCTCGCTCACCTTGCGTCGCGCTCAGCTGGTGTGGTCCAGCAGGATCTTCCAGCCATGCGCGCCCTTGCGCCACACTAGCGAGAAGATTCCGTCGTCCTTGGTGGCATCGCCCTTTTGCGCTGCGTTGCAGGTGGAAACGCCCCGTAACCACAGCAAGTTCCGCTTTGCCGCACGACGCCGGCAGCAGCCGCACCTCCACATCCGTGAACGTCAGCGTCCCCATCTGCGCCGGATTGCTGTAGGACTTCTGGTAGCGCTCCAGGATCGGCTGATATCCCTTGCGCAGCGACGTGCCGATAAACGTGGTCTCCGGCGAGTCCTCGTAAGCCTTCATAAAGTCCGGGATATCGCCGCGGTTCCAAGCCGCGGCCTGCTTGGCAATCGCGGCGCGGATGGCAGACTCATCGGCCGAAACCGGCGCCTGGGCCGCAACCGTAAGACAGCTGCCAATCAACAGGGTCAAGAACAAGCAATCGTGAATCGCAAAGCAAGCCTCCGGGACAACGAAAATCTGCGATCAGCTTACAATGAACATATGCCCGCAACCCCGGCCCAATCCGCCGCTCCGCGTTGTTCACACCGTCTGCTCGCACGATTGTCCTGACTCGTGCGGAGTGCTGGTGACCGTGGATGAGCACGGGCGCGCCGTCAAAGTGCAGGGCGATCCATCGCACCCCGTTACCCAGGGATTCCTCTGCGGCAAAGTTGCCAAGTACCTTGACCGCGTCTACGCCCCTGACCGCATTCTTTATCCCCTGCGCCGAAAACCCGGCGTGGCAAAGGATCCACGGCCGCGCGGCACCGAGCAGGACGCCTTCGAGCGCATCACCTGGGACGAAGCCCTCAACGAGATCGCCGCGCGGCTCAAAGACACCAGCTGACCGCTACGGCCCCGAGTCCATCCTCCCCTACAGCTACGCCGGAACCATCGCGCAGCTCGGCTACGGCTCCATGGACCGCCGCTTCTTTCATCGCCTGGGCGCCAGCCAGCTCGATCGCACCATCTGCGCTGAAGCCGGCGGCCAGGCATGGAAGCTCGTCTACGGCAAAAAACTCGGCACGCCCACTGAAGACTTCAAGCATCGCAAAGCTGATCATCGCCTGGGGCGCCAACATCCACGGCAACAACGTTCACCTCTGGCCCATGGTCGAGCAGGCCCGCCGCAATGGCGCCCGCCTCATCGTCATCGATCCCTACCGCACGCGCACCGCCGCACTGGCCGACTGGCACATCGCCATCCGTCCCGGCACCGACGCGGCTCTGGCCCTCGGCATGATGCACGTCATCCTCCGCGAGGGCCTCGAAGACCGTCGCCTACGCCGACGACATGACCCACGGCTTCGAGCAGCTCTGCCGAGCGCGTGCGCGAATACACGCCCGAGCGCGTTGCCGACTGGACCGGCATGACTCCCGGCGAAATCGAGCAGCTCGCCCGCGAATATGCCACCACCCGGCCCGCTGCCATTCGCCTCAACTACGGCGTGCAGCGCGTCGAGAACGGCGGCGCTGCCGTCCGCGCCATCGTCATGCTGCCCGCGCTCACTGGCGCGTGGAAACATCGCGGCGGCGGCGCCCAGCTCTCCACCTCCGGCGCGTTTGAGTGGGACGAAGAACGCCCTTCGCCGCCCCGACCTGGCGCTGCATCTCCGCTCGGCCGCCTGGCGCGCGTCGTCAACATGTCGCAGCTCGGCGAAGCGCTCACCGAGTTGGGCCAGGACGACTAGGCGCAAAGGCCCCGCCGTTCACGCGCTCTTTGTCTACAACTCCAATCCCGGCGCGGTGGCGCCCAATCACAACGCGGTGGTGCGCGGCCTCAAGCGCGACCGACCTGTTCACCGTGGTTCATGATCTGTTCTTCACCGACACCACCGACTACGCCGACTACATTCTCCCCGCCACAACCTTCCTCGAACACACCGACATTCAGGGCGCCTACGGCCACTACTTCGTGCAACTCTCCCAGCAGGCCATCGAGCCGCCCGGCGAAGCGCGCTCCAACGTCTGGCTCTTCGGCCAGCTCGCGCAGCGCATGGGCTTCACCGAAGACTGCTTCCGCGACACGCCCGAACGAAATCATCGCGCAGGCTCTGCGCATCGGCGCCGACGGCCACTCCACCAACCCCAGCATGGAGCACATCACGCTCGACGATCTGCAGCAGAACGGCCATGTGCCGCTGGCATTTCATCGCGACCCGGAGACCCACCCCTTTCAGCCCTTCGTCACCGGGACCGTGCCCACGCCCTCCGGCAAAATCGAGTTCTACTCTGAGACACTCGCCGCGCAAGGCCGCGATCCGCTTCCCGCCTTTGTTGCCGCCGGCGGAATCGCGATGGAGCGAAGCGGCCAAGCGCTATCCCCTCGAATTCCTGAGCCGCAAGAGCCGACAACTACATGAACTCCACCTTCGCCAATCTCGACGGCCATCGCAAAATGGAATCGCGCTCGAATCAGGCGCTCGAAATGCATCCCGCTCGACGCCGAAGCACGCGGCATCGCCGACGGCGATCACGGTGCGCGTCTTCAACGATCGCGGATCGCTGCGCCTCACCGCGCAGTCAACGGCGATCTGCCCACCAGGCGTCGTCGCCGGCAGGCTCGACTGGGCCAAGCTCAGCCGCGACGCGGTGAATGTCAACGCGCTCACCAGCGAGCGCCTCACCGACATCGGCGCCGGCGCCACGTTCTACTCCACGCTGGTCGAAGTTGCGAAGAACCCCCTTTAGCCGTCAGCCGCTGGAACTCGTTGCATGCCTCACAAATTCAATCTCCGCCTCGCCACCGAGCAGGACATCCCCGCCCTGCATGCGCTGATTGAAGCATCCGTCCGCACGCTGCAGGCCAATGACTACACGCCAGCGCAAATGCAAGGCGCTCTCGGAACCGTGCTCGGCGTCGATACGCAACTCATCGCCGATCGCACCTACTACATCGCTGAAGTTTCCAACCACACCGAAGATCCCTCAATGGCCGGTTGCGGTGGCTGGTCCAAACGCAAAACCCTCTTCGGCGCCGATCGCGGGCCGGGCCGCGAGCCCGATCTGCTTGACCCCGCCACCGATGCAGCCAAGGTGCGCGCCATCTTTGTCCATCCGCAGTTCGCTCGGCAAGGATTAGGTTCGCTCATCCTCGCCACCGTTGAAGACGCCGCCCGCGCCGCCGGCTTCCATCGCTTCGAAATGGGCTCCACGCTCACCGGCGTCCCTCTCTACCGCCTGAAGGGCTACGTCGACGTGGAGCGAATCGAAGTCCCCCTCGCCAACGGTGAAGCCTTGCCCGTCGTGAAGATGGTCAAGAGCGATTGAAGCTTTCGTCAGTTTCATTCTTCACTTTTCACTCTTCACTCCTTCACCGGCCTCCATCACAACCTCTCGTCACAACCCGCTGTTATCATGCCCTGCATGGAAGCGATCCAATACAACCTGCCGCAAGAGCCGCATTCCGCGCGCCTGGTACAACCTTGCCGCCGACCTGCCCGTGCCCCTGGCGCCGCCGCTCCATCCGGGAACGCTGCAGCCCATCGGTCCCGACGATCTCGCCCCGCTCTTTCCCATGAGCGCTGATCCTGCAGGAGGTCAGCACAGAACGCGAGATCGAAATTCCCGATCCTGTGCGCCAGATCTACGCGCAGTGGCGCCCGTCGCCGCTCTTTCGCGCGCGGCGCCTCGGAAAAGTCTCTCGATACGCCGGCAAGGATTTACTACAAATACGAGGGCGTCAGCCCGGCCGGTTCGCACAAGCCGAACACCGCCGTCGCCCAGGCGTACTACAACAAGCAGTTGAAGGCACCAAGCGCCTCGCCACCGAAACCGGCGCGGGACAATGGGGCTCTCGCTCGCCATGGCCTGCGCCTTCTTCGGCATCGAATGCAAGGTCTTCATGGTGCGCGTCAGCTACGACCAGAAGCCCTACCGCCGCGCGTTGATGGAGACCTTCGGCGCCAGCGTCACGCCAAGCCCCAGCACGGAGACCGAATCCGGCCAGGCGATCCTCGCCGAGAATCCGAAAACCAGCGGCTCGCTCGGCATCGCCATCAGCGAGGCCGTTGAGGTAGCGGCCAAGGACCCCAACACCAGGTACGCGCTCGGCAGCGTGCTCAATCACGTGCTGCTACACCAGACCGTCATCGGCCAGGAGGCCATGGAGCAGATGGCCATGGCCGGCGATGAGCCCGACGTCATCGTCGGCTGCACCGGCGGCGGATCGAACTTTGCCGGTCTGGTGCATCCCTTCTCGGCCGAAAAATCAAAGGCAAGACGCACGCGCGCGTCATCGCGGTCGAGCCTGCTGCCTGCCCCAGCCTCACCAAGGGCGAGTTCACTTATGACTTCGGCGACACCGGCCACCTGACTCCGCTGGTCAAGATGCACACGCTGGGCTCCACCTTCATTCCCCCAGGCATTCACGCCGGCGGCCTGCGCTATCACGGCATGGCCCCGCTCGTCTCCCACGTCAAAGACCTCGGCCTGATTGAGGCCGCCAGCGTCCAGCAGCTCGACGCATTCGCCGCCGGCGTTCAGTTTGCGCAGGCCGAAGGCATCATCCCCGCGCCCGAGGCCAACCATGCGGTCGCCGGCGCCATTCGCGAGGCGCTGGCAGCCAAACAGGAAGGACGCGCCCGCACCATCCTCTTCAACCTCTGCGGCCACGGACACTTCGACATGCAAGCCTACATCGACTACCACGCCGGCAAACTCCAGAACTACGACTACCCGGCCGAAGAGATTGCCATGGCCCTCGCCGGCCTGCCCGCAGTGAAGTAAGCAGTGAAGTCACATCTCCGCTCGGACGAAATCGTCTGCCCCACTTCGCCGGGCAAACGATGCGGGGTTCAACAAACGGGAAACGGTAGGCCGGGCATCAATGGAGGGAGCAGCGGCCTTCAGGCCACTGAATAGCCGCACAGAATGAAAGCGGCTTCAGCCGCGGGCCCTTCCGAAAGCCCCACTTCACCGGACAAACATCGCCGGGGTTCAACAAACGCGAAACGCTATGCCGGGCATTTATCTGAGCGATCAGGCCAACGCAAATCGAACGGTAGGCCGGGCATTTATGCCCGGCAATTTGGCAGACCGGAGAGGAAGGGGTTTTAACCCCTGGGGCATGCTTCCCCCGCGTCCGCAATATCAAAGCCGAAGGCGTGCCGAACCCCAAGCCGCGAAGCGGAATGAGCTTCCATAGGGAGCGACGGATGTTAGCCCCGGATGCAGTCCGAGCCGAAGGCGACGACGCAATCCGGGGATAGGTCAGCAACAAGAAGCAAGCCCCGTAGGGGCGACGGAAAATCATTAAAGCCCCGGTGGCCTTTTGCAGGTTCGAATGGCGTCATTCCGAGCTGTCCACCATACAACCGGAACAACCGGAACTCCCAAAAGGTCCTATCGCGCAGAGCGATGAGTTCATCTCATTTGGCAAATCCAGATCGGCTATTCCATGGTTGATTCGATAATTGACCAGCTCAAAGTGGTCACCTCATCCTCCATCGAGAGACGCATGACAACCTGTTCCACCGCCTCGCTATTTCGGCCGGCGGTGGACAACTCGGCGCGCAGGTGCGTTTCACCCTCTTCCTCGTTCTGTTCTCCATGGATTGACTGGAGCATAAGGGGAGAACCTTTGATGGACGACAGCAAGAGCGCGCGAATGTGTGCCGCGACGGAAAGCCGACAGGCGAGCAGTACCTCGTAGCGCGTCTCGGCGGGCGTGGCCTGGGGCAGTACCGGATGAAGGCGATAAGCGAGCGGGCGGAGCCCCATGTTCGCAAACAGCACCGCGGCGGCAAGCATCAGCGCCAGATTCAGCGCTCCCAGCCCGCAAAGAGCACCAATCGCAGCCGAACACCAGATTGTGGCGGCGGTATTCAGTCCTCGCACGTTTGCGCCGTCCTTGAAGATGACACCGGCGCCTAGAAAACCCACTCCCGAGACGACGTAGGAGACGATGCGCCCGCGCGCAGACGGATCTTCAGAGAGAAGAAACCCGCACATGACGAACGCCGCAGCCCCGGCTGCCACCAGGGCATTGGTGCGCGTTCCGGCCATACGCTGCCGCCATTGCCGTTCCAAGCCAACAATTGCGCCGAGCAAAAGGGCAGAAACCAGGTGCAGCCCAAATGGAATGGTGCCCATAACATTCATGACGTCCTCGATCTGCTCGCACCCGGTTAGCGGATTGAATGAATCACGCCAGCCAAGTCCAACACGTGGTAGGCAAGCATCAGCGTCATCACGATCAGGTAAGCCCGCAAGACGGTGAGTGAGACGCGAACCGCGGGTGTCATCGCGATGTGGCCAAGACCTTCGCTGGAGCACTTCTGTTCCGGTGCATCGTCAAGCGGATGGATGACGCGGAAATAGTCGGAGGAGCATGTATTTTGCGTGGTTGCCATGTGTTGCCTCGCTTTCAATTGAAGAGATGGGGAAGCATCACCTGCGCGGCAAGCAGCAGCGACAGGGCAAAGAGGACCACGATAATGGTCCAGTTGATGTAGTTGTTCCAGGGCCGGTTGACCCAACGATCGCCCAGCAGCTCGTGGTCGTTGAGCAGCAACTGCAGAAAGATGATGGCTGATGGAAGGATGAGTCCCGCAAAAACCTGCACGCTGATGATGACCAGTTGCAGCGGCACGTGGGGTATAAGAACGATTCCCGCGGCGGCTCCGACACACGCAATGTAGGTGGCATAGAAGCCAGGAGCTTCCCAGAGTTTTTTGTGGAGCGAGTGCTCCCATCCTTGTACTTCGCCGTAAGCCCAGGCGCTGGCAAGCGAGATGGCAGTTGTGCCCAGCACAGCGGCGTTGACCATCAGGAGCAAGACGCCATTGCGGACGAAATGTCCCGCGAGGGGGCTGAGAGCCAGGGCGAGTTGGGCGGGATCTTCAAAGGCGATGTCGTGCTGGTAGCCGTAAGCTCCGACCAGCATCATGGCGCCTGCGACCAGAACGGTGAAAATTGCGCCTATCAATGTGTCAAGCCGCGCCCACTTCAAATCGGCAAAGCGCAGCCGCTTCTCAGCCACGCAACTTTGCTGAAAGAAGAGCTGCCATGGAGCGATAGTGGTGCCCACAATAGCAATGACCAGGAATATCAGGCTGCTGGTAATGCCTCCCGCGGGCATGGTTGGACTCACCGTAGCGCGCGTGACGGCGACCCAATCCGGATGCACCACATAGGCGAGCGCAAACCAGGTCAGGTCGATGAGGCAGAGAGCAATAACGATGCGCTCCCAGCGCAGATAACTTCCTGTGACGACCATCAATGTCAGTCCCAGCGCTGAAACAGGCACAGAAATGTAGGGGCTGACTCCAAGTGCGCTGAGCGCCATGGAAATGGCCGCAAACTCCGTGATCAATGTGAGGAAATTGACGGCCAGCAGATCGATGAGCGAGAAACGTCCCCACCATTTCCCAAAGCGCTCATAAATCATGGCTGCATGACCCTTGCCGGTTGCAATCCCCAGCCGCGCAACCATCTCCTGCACGAAGTAGCAGATGGGCAGGAGCACAATCAGCGTCCACAAGAGATGGAGACCGTACTGACCGCCCGCCTGCATGTAAGTGGAAACCGCACCGGCATCATTGTCCGCCTCCATCACGATCAGGCCTGGGCCGAAGACCATCAGGAAGGTGAGGACATGCTTTTGCCAGGAACGGCGAACCGCCATGCTGTGGGACGGCATCGCGGTGGTGTCGACTTTGGCTTCGGCTATGCGCAAAGGTGGATCCTCCCGGTTTCAATTGAGGAGGGCACGGTTTTGGCGGATGGTGGAGCTTTTGCAGTCCAAACGCGAGCCAGCGGCATTCTGGGATCGCCCGTAGGCGCCCAACGGCAGGTGAGAGAAACAGTGCTTTCGACCAGATGCAGTTTGTTGTTCATGGTTCCTCCTCGTGCAGTCCATGCGCAGGTACTCCGCCCCAATTGCGTTATCACGCAACGGGGCCGGGATGGCGCAACGGACTGTTCGTTCGGGAGGGTGAGTCAGGCCTTCGATTCCAGCGGCTCACACGCTCAATTCACAGATCGTGTGTCGTGAAGAGCGTGTGGGAAATCGTCGGTAGCCAGGCTAGAGGCGGTCTCCAGAGCGCTCATCGCGGCACAGGAAAGAACTCCAGGTACTGGGGGGTTCTTGTGCAGATTCGATGCTCATAGTTTTCCCGCAAGGCGGGGGGACCGCCCGCACTCTCGTTGTACCATACCCCCACTGGGTATTGTCAAGCGCTATTGCCAAACATCGTAAAAAACGCTTGGTGAATTGGAGGCTGACGCTGAAGTATTGCAAGAACTAATTCACGCAGTCTGCGTTTGATGACCGGTGATTGTAAGTGCGTTCAACTCGTTCCGAGCGAGTCACCGCACATCGGGAAGTTTGGAAGCCGGCACAATTCGGGGTGATCTGGATGACGGGAAAATTTCCATAGTCCACTACACGCACGCTCCAACGAACATCAAATCCGGACCGCGATTCGAAACCTACGGCAAATTCAGCCGTACATCAATCAGCTGCGACCCCGGATGCTGCATCGTGGAGATATGGCGCATCGCTTCGCGCTCATCGGGCCAGTACGGCGCGTAAGATGCAAGCCACCGGCCCACCGCGTCGGGATTGTATGGTCGGCCCTTCAAGTCTCCCCAGGCGTCGAACAGCGCGGCCGCATCCCCGGCGTGGGGCTCAACCCCATCCAGAAAAAGACGGCTGAAGTAATAGCGCTTGCCGCGGTCGGCTTCAATGGTAAGCGCCACGGTGTGCCGCGTCTCATCCACATCCGCCCTCAGTATCCCTGCAAAGTCGATATACCCGCTGGTTGCATAGAGCCGGTTGAGGTTCCCAAGGCCCTCGGTGATCGCGGTCGCGCGAAAGAGTTCGCCATCGGCCAGGTGAAATTGCGCGCGAAGCTCATCCGGCGGGAATACCAGCGGGTCCTTGCTGAAGCTGCTGACCCCCACAAACCGGATCCCCGCCAGACGGTACCGCGCACCCGGAACAACGTCGAAGCGGAAGTTGGCAGCCATGGATTCCGCGCTTCCGGTCCTGTGCGCAATCTGCGCCGGCCCGACCTTCGCTTTGTAGAAGCCTTCATCCCGAAGCGCCTGCCGGACACGCTCCTGAAGCCCATCGGGAACATAGCGCTTCCCACGGAATCGCGCCTCGATGCGCAGGCAGTCGCGCGGGGTAAGATCCGGAGAAACCAGCTCCAACCTGCGGACCCGGATCGGAACCGGTAAGGGCTTGCCGGAGTTCTGCGCAAGAATGGCTACGGCCGAGCAAACTGCAATAGTGGCGAGGCCAAATATAGCGAATAAACGGCGCATTTCGATTCTCCAGCGCTGTACCTGATTGGACGCACGAAGCCCCCGCAAGTGAAGACCATGCCCCTCGGTCCAGTCGCTTTGTCCTTCCCTTCGCCCGCTCGTCCCTTCGTCCCTCGCTCTCCCCTAGCCCCTGGCCCCTGGTCCCTGGTCCCTGGTCCCTGGTCCCTGGTCCCTGGTCCCTGCATCTGAATGTCTGCTTTTTAGCGCTGTCAAGAGGTCCTTTTGTGGAAAACACGCTATCAGACTCAAGATTAAGGGTCAAATTTTCCTTGTGCCGATTTGTATTTATATCGTCGAATCTGCCATACTGGTATTAGCAGTCCAAAAAGGCCCGCCGATTCCGGCGGGCCATCCCTTTTTGGCAAGAAAGGAGGACAACCGTGCTGAGAATCCCCTCTGACCACTGTTCACTGTCCACTGACCACTGTGTTCCAAATCACACTCGCGAAAAATCGGTTTGTAATCCGCTGAAAGTGCAGGTGTTATTCGTTTTTATTTTTCGCATGAAATTGTGACTTATCTCACAAAAAGCCTAGCTGACGTTGCCAAACGGGTCCTCAAGCGACGGACACTGCGGCGTCAACAGTTCGGCTCCGCTCTCGGTGATCACCATGTCGTCCTCCAGCCGGATGCCGAACTCGCCCTTGATGTACACACCGGGCTCGTCGCTGAACGTCATGCCCGCCTTCAGGTGCGGCGCCAGGTCGAAGCCGAACATGTCGTTGCGCACCAGGTACGGCCACTCGTGGCCATCCATCCCGATGCCGTGGCCGACGCGGTGGGTGAAGTAGGTAAAGGCCGGACCATAACCGGCGTCGACGATCACCTTGCGCGCGGCGGCGTCCACATCGGCGGCAAGCGTGCCGGGCCGGGCCGTCTGGAGAGCAGCAGTCTGAGCCCGCTTCACGACGTCGAACACCGCCAGCATCTTCGCCGTCGGCTTGCCCAGCACGAAGGTGCGCGTGATGTCGGAGCTGTAGCCCTCCACCAGGCAGCCGTCGTCGAGCATCAGGATCGAGCCCTCGCGCAGCGTCTGCGGCTTGCTGGAGCCGTGGGGCTGGGCAGTGAACTCGTCGATGTTCAGACTCGCGTCGCCGCGAAACCCCACGCGATGGTAGGCGGCGTCGACCAGGCGCTCCACGTCGGCGTTGGTCATGCCGGGATGCACCGACTGCGCCACCGCGCGGTAGACGAGCAGCGTGGCGTGGTTGGCCAGGCGCATGCACTCCAGCTCGTGCGCGTCCTTGATCATGCGGCAGCCGGCCGTGACAGGCGTGGCGCTGACGACGGTCAGATGCGGGTTGGCCGCCCGGATGCCATCGGCGAAGACAAACTTCATGTTCTCGTCGAGGCCGACCGTTGCGGTGGTGAGGCCGCGGTCTCGCAGGCCCTTGCCCAGCGTCGGCGAAGGGGCTTTCGTCCTCCTGCCAGGTGAGCACCTCGGCGTCATTGCCGAAGGGGCCGGTGGCCAGCACTTCGCGCGCGCGGCCTTCTTCAAACGCGGGGGAGACAAGGAAGGGCTTGCCGCGCGCGGGGATCGCAAGAGCCCAGAGACGCTCGCCACCGTTGAGCCGCAGGTCGGCAAAGTACACCGATGAGTTGGTGCTGTTGGCCAGCACGATGGCGTCGATCTTGTGCTCAGCCATGAGCGCCTTGGCGCGCTCGATGCGCGCCTGCCGCTCGGCGTTGGTGAAGGGCCGCGCCTGGCCGGAGAGGACCGGCAGTGCCGCAATGGGCTCCGGCAACGCGGGCGCGGTATCGCTGTGGGCCTGCGGAAAGGCGAGTGCGCCGGTGGCGGACGCGGCAACGCCGAAGAAACCGCGGCGAGTGAGATTGGGGATCATGGGCCTCCGGAACGGCTGTTCCCTTTAGGTTACCCAACGCGGCCGGAAGACGTCGCTCCTACTTAGAGGCGGGCAGCACTTCTATGTAGTCGAGCGCGGCGGGATCGGACTTGTCCGGAACGCCTTTGACTCGGATGGTGTCGCCGGGTTTCAGATCGATGCCATGGACCGTGAAGCGCGTGGAGTTGTCGCCGTGCGGTCGGCGAGACGGCAGTAGCGCGTCGGCCGTCCACGCCGCCTTCTGCTGGCCATTGACGGTCAGGGAGAAGCGCGCGCTTCCACCCTGTAGATCGAAGTACTGGATGGCGATGTCAAAGCGGCCGGGTTGGGCATTGTAAGTGAATTCAGCCGAGCAGGTTGACCGATCGCAGCTCACCGCTTTGCCGCCGGATGCGTCTTCCCAGGGCGTTACGTCGATGACGGTGTAGCCGGTCAGCTTGGCGTCTTCGGCTTCGTAGGCGGTTGGGGTAGTGGCCGGCGCGGCCGTGCGCGTCGGGGATGCCGCTGAGCTTGAGGAAGTACTGCACGATGGCGTCGCGCCAGACGATGGCGTGGCCGGCCTGGTAGGTCGAGGCGCGCCGTTCATCTCGTCGAAGATCCTGGGGTCGATGCGGCCTTCGAGGGTCGCCCACTCTCTGCCGAGCTGGGCGGCCTCTTCAGCGCCTTTGTAATGGCTGTCGTAGATGTACTGGATGACGGTAGAGCCCGAGTGCAGCTTGTACGAGTAGGGGACGTGGTGGAAGAAGAGCAGCAGATCGTCGGGGGTGGTGGCGGCGTTCTCGTACATCTTCGCGACCTCGGGCGGGTACTGGCCGGCGAAGCCGGTGCCGGTGGCGACGGTGCGGTCCATGCCAACGCCGTTGTGGTCGGCGCGATGCCACTGGCCCCAGCCGTTGTTCTCGCTGGATTCGATGTTCGGACCGTAGTGGCTGCCGGTGATGTCGGTGAGGGTCTGCATGCCGAGCGGGCCGGTGTAGTCCTCGTAGGCTGGCCAGCGACTGCATCAGCATTTTGACGACGGTGCTGACGACCTGCGGATCGTTGCCGAGGGTCTGGCGGGTCCACTCTTCGGCGATCTTGTCGGGCGCGAGTTGGGGTCCCAGGCGAGGCGGCCGAAGGCGTAGAGATTGGCCATCGCCAGCGGGGAGCCGAGCCAGCTGTCTCGGCCGACGCCGGCGACGCCGACCATTCCGCCGGGGCTGATGGAAGGCTCTTGCCGGCGAGGATCGTCTTCACGGGCGTGGAATGATTCTCGACGCGCATGTCGAAGTCGAGGACCTGTTTCCACATGGGCGCGAGGTAGACGAGGTGGCGCTGCTGGCCGGTGTACTCCTGGGTGATCTGGACTTCCATGGCCTGGCTGGTGTGGTCGAGGCCGGCGAACAGCGGCGAGACGGGCTCGCGCGCCTGGAAGTCGATGGGGCCTTCCTTGGTCTGCACGATCACGTTGGCGGCGAACTTGCCGTCGAGGGGATGGAAGATGTCGTAGGCGGCGCGGGCGCGGTCGGCCTTGGGGTCGTTGCCAGTCGAGGTGGTGGTTGTAGACGAAGGCGCGGTAGAGAACGATGCCGCCGTGCGGCGCGAGCGCGTGCGGCCAGCGTGTTGGCGGCATCGGCGGGGGTGCGGCCGTAGCTGGCGGGCCCGGGCTGGCCTTCGGAGTCGGCCTTTACGGTGAAGCCGGCGAAGTCGGGAATGAGCTGTGTAGATCTCGTTCAGCCTTGGCGGCCCACCAGGCTTTGACGGCGGGATCGAGGGGATCGTAGGTGGCGAGGCCGCCGATCTTCTGCGGGCTGGCGATGTCGACGCTGATGGCGACGTGAACGCCCCACGGCCGCATGGCGTCGGCGATGCGCGCGATGCCTGTGAGCATCTCCGGGTGGAGGAACGGCGCGGCGTTGTTGACATTGTTGAGTTGCAGCCGTTGATGCCGACGGAGGCGAGCAGGCGCGCGTATTCGGCGACGGGTGCGAGGTCGTCGCGGACGTTGCCGCCGTCGAAGAAGATGCTGCGGCCGGCGTAGCCGCGCTCGATGGAGCCATCGGGGTTATCCCATTCGTCGACCCAGCGGATGGGCATGGATGGAGACTCGACGATGTCGAAGTTGTCGCCTTTTGCCCCCGTCCTAAGCAGCCTGAGAAGAGCGAAGGCGGCGAACAACGCTCCGTGCGGGGTCGCTCCGGCAACGATAATTTGCCCACCCATGTTCTCTTGAGTCCCGCGCAACCAATAGCCATCGGGATCCAAACGGGCGGGAGCTTTGAGCGTCGGATAAGCTTTCCGAACTTCATCGACTGTACCAACGACGATCTCTCTGGTTTCAAGCAGAGATTTGGAGGTCACGGCAGCTGGTACTTGCCGTTGGATCTCACTGACCGCGGTAAGTTCAAGTGGATCTCCACCGAGTGCACGCACCGAAGTTTGCGCCCACCGAGCCATCCCGTCCTTTTTCAGCCACGCCTGATCCGCCCTCTGCGCCTGCGCCGCTGCAGCCATTACCAAAACCAGCACAACCACTGCGAAACAGATTTTTTTCAGCATCTGCTTCTGTGTTCGAACCCGTACCACGCGCATGGTTACCGTTTTACACCTCTCCCTTTGGAATTCGAGGCGAGCGGCCAACGTGATCTCTCAGACTGGCGGATGCGACTCTGGGTCAGACGTTGCGGGCGCGGAAGAAAGCATACCTCAGGGGTTAAAACCCCTGCCCTTCGGGGCTGCTAATTGCCGGGCATAAATGCCCGGCCTACCGTTTGCTGGTCCCTCCGAAGTGCGGTGGGCGCGGGTGTGTACACCCGCGCGACAGCCGGTCTGGTGACCGGCGCTACAGTCCAGGCTGATTAGTAATGTTTTGTGAGAACGGGTGCGGGCGACGATCTCGCCCTGCTCGTCGAGTATGGCGGTGCCGGGGACGATGTCGGCCAGACCGAAGCGATCCATCAATTCGGTGTCGCCGCCGACCCAGATCTGCTGAAGCCCTTTCATTTTGTGCGGCCATTCAGCGGCCTGAAAGGCCGCTGCTCCCTCCGTTGATGGTGGGTACGACTTCGTGGTGGGACGTTGCGGGCGCGGAAGAAAGCATGCCTCAGGGGTTAAAACCCCTTCCGTTCCGGGCTGCTAATTGCCGGGCATAAATGCCCGGCCTACCGTCCGATTGCGTCGGCTTGATTGCCCAGACAATGCCCGGCCTACCGTTTGATTTGCGTTTGACCGATTGCCGAGATAGTCGCCCGGCCTACCGTTTCCTGCGCCCTCCGAAGTGCGGCGGGCGCGGGTGGGACACCCGCACGACAGCCGGTCTGGTGACCGGCGGTACGGTTGGAGCTGGCTGGTTGATTAGTAGCGCTTTGTGAGAACGGGTGCGGGTGGTCCGGTTTTGCCGGCTAGGAGCCAATCGACTGCGCGGCGGACGTCTTCTTCGCGGGCTTCGCCCAGGATGCGGGCGACGACTTCGCCCTGCTCGTCGAGGATGGCGGTTCCGGGGACAATGTCGCCTAGACCGAAGCGATCCATCAAATCGGTGTCGCCGCCGACCCAGCTCTGCTGGGGAACATGCAGGCGATCAAGAGCGGCTGGGATTTTGGAACGGCTCTTGGGCTCGTCGATGGAGATGAGGACGAACTCCACCGGTTTTCCGGCGTAAGACGCGGCGATCTGGGAGAGGCGCGGGAGCTCTTCCTGGCATGGCGCACACCACGTTGCCCAGAAGTTGACCACGACAATCTTGCCGCGAAGAGCCGATAGCTTACGTGTCTGGCCGTCGAGGGATTTAAGGGAGGGATCGGGCGCGCGGCGAGCGTGGAGCGGGACCACGACCGCAACAAGGAGCAGGAGCAACAGGCTGGTTCGGCGCACAACGGAGGTCATCGCCAGTTGAGGATACGGCCCTTGCTGCCGGCGGCCTCTCCATCGAAAGGTGGAGAGGAGCTTCCATCGAACATCTCACGACGCGGATGTTGACTGACTGATAGGTTCGGGAGGATTGTTGAACACCCTATTTGTCCGTCCCCGCCGGCGCCTGTCGGCAGGGCAAATGGGGACACCCGAGGCCAGCATCAACCACCAAGGAGATCAGTTCAAATGAAAAGCTCCAGGAAGCTCGCGGCAGTCTTGTCGGCTGCTGTGCTCACACTGCTTTTGTCCGCCGCTCCTGCAGCACGCGCGCAGGGTTGCGTCGCAGCCCATTCGCCGCAGCCCGTGATATCGGGGCTAGATCCGACGTCGGAGTACAGCATGCACCGGTTCGAGAACGGCATGTGGTGGCGCGGACTCACGATCACCACCGGTTACCGGGTTTACAACTCCTTCCGTCACTACATTGGCACGGTGTATCAGGTACAACGGCAGACGCAGCACTCGGCGGTTGTGAATCACGTGAACCTGTTCGAGGCCGACGTGAACTATCAGTTCACACCGCGCCTCAGCTTCATAGCCTCGATTCCCGGAATGGAAGCTACGCGTCATGGTCAAAGCAGCCCTTTGAACATATATCGGTCAGGCGGGATCGGCGATGTGACAATGGGGGTGCAATCGTGGATCTTCCGGCCGCCGACAGAGAATCATGGAAACGTAGCGATCAGCGCGCAGCTGAAGCTTCCTACCGGGATCAATGACGCCAAGGGTACCAAGACCGGCTCGAATGGAACGAAGATTGTGGAACCGTTTGACGAGTCGATTCAGCCGGGCGATGGCACCTGGGGATTTTCACTGGCCACCGAGGCGTACAAGGAAATCAAATGGCGCACGGCGGGCTACTTCACGGGTTCGTGGCTGTTCAGCCCGCAGGACACGACGGGCGTGCTGACCTATCGTTCGGCGCCCGGGGAGCAGGTGGTTTCTGCCACCGACCAATACCTGTGGCGCGGAGGCTTCTCGCGGCCGGTGACGGGCGTGAAACTGGTGCGCGGCCTGGCGCTGAGCGTGGGCGGACGCATGGAAGGCGTTCCGGTGCGTGATGCGTTTGGCAAGAGCGACGGATTCCGCCGTCCGGGTTACGTCATCTCCATCGAGCCCGGGCTGACGTACGAGCGCGGCCGCACCATGATCAACGTGAGCGGGCCGTGGGCCATGGAGCGCAACCGGAAGATCAGCGTGACGGACTTGGCGAACCATGCGCATGGCGACGCGGCATTCGCCGACTACACGGTGATCGCGGGCGTTACGCACTCGTTCTAGCCTGGAGGCGCCGGTCCGGCGAATTCCCAATCGATGACCACTTGGCGAAGGCCGCTGACCGCGTTGCTGATATAGACGCGGTCGGCGGCCTTCAAGTCTTCACGGGTGAGGATTCGTTCCTCGATCTCGGGGCGAGTTGCAAGCAGATGGCGGCGGTACACGCCGGGCAGAACGCCGGAGGCCAGCGGCGGCGTGAACCAGCGGCCATCGCGTTCGATGAAGATGTTGGAGGCTGCGCCTTCAGTGACCTGGCCGGCATGATTGAGGAAGAGAGCATCAATGTATCCGAAGCGGCGGGCCGCGTTCCAGGCTTCGGTGTAGAGAGCGCGATTGGTGGTTTTGTGGAAGAGGAAGCGATTGGCGGGATCGGTGCGTTGCGCGGCGATGAAGACGCGGAGCGGCTCGGGCGATTGGTTGTGAAGGAGAGCGCTGTGTTCGATGCGGAGCTCGCCGCTGCCGGCCAGGGTGAGCCTGACCCTGTGGGGTGATGGATCGAAGGCGTCGGCAGTGAGCAGTAAACGGGCTTTGATTGCGGCGCGATCGCAAGGAAAGTCGAAGTAGTTGGCGGAGTCCTGGAGCCGGTCGAGGTGGAGTTCGAGGAGCGGGTAGCCACGGTTCCACAACATGGTCTCGATCAGCTGGAAGGGCTCTGGAGCGCTGATGAGGAATGCGGCTTTCAATGCGCATTCGCGGAACTCGTCGGAGGGTAGTGAGTCGATGACAATGCCGCTGCCAATGCCCATTCGCCCGGCGGCGCCTTCAAGCTCAAGGGTGCGGATGGCGACATTGAATTCAGAGTGTTCCCGCGAAAAGAAACCGATAGCGCCGGTATAGACGCCGCGCGGTTCGGCTTCGAGTTGGGTGAGGAGTTGCATGGCGCGCACCTTGGGGGCGCCGGTCACGGAGCCGCTGGGGAACAACGCGCGAAAGATGTCGCGGAAGGTCACGCCGGGGCGGGTCGTGCCGCTGACCGTGGAAGTCATCTGCCAGAGCGAAAGGTACCGCTCGACGGAGAAGAGCTGGTCGACGCGGATGCTTCCGAATTTACAAAGGCGACCGAGGTCATTGCGCAGCAGATCAACGATCATCACGTTTTCGCTGCGGTTCTTGGGGTCGTTGCGCAGCGATTCGGCAATGACACGATCTTCAGCTGTTGTACGGCCACGGGGCGCCGTGCCTTTCATGGGCCGCGTGGTAATGCGCCTTGAATCCGGCCGTCCTTCGATGCGAAAAAACAGCTCGGGCGAGAAGCTGAGGATCTTGAGGCCGGAGTCGCAGTGGAGGAACGCGCCATATTCTACCGGCTGGCGCTCGCGCAAGGCTGCATACAGGCCCGCGGCACTGCCCTGAACGTTGAAGGTAAGGGGAAACGTGAAGTTGAGCTGGTAGACGTCACCGGCGCGAATCAGCTCGTGGATTGCGGATATCCGGGAGGCGTAGTCGGCCTCGGTGATGCCGAAGCGCACGTCGGGTACGATGGAGGGTTCGGGGGCCAGATCAGCGAGGGATTCCGAGAACGGCAGCCGCGCCTGATTCGCGAATTCTCCCGTGGCGTGGTTAAATGCATAGCACCGATCGTAGATTCCGAACCATGCCAACGGCTGGGTGCTTTGCTTAGGCGACGCAGCAGCCTTTGGTTCAAAGCAGGTTCCGCACTCATACGCGAAATATCCGGCGGCAAGATCGCCGTGATCGACTGCGGCTTCGATGCGTTGGAAGAGAGCGTCGACGCCGGAGGTGTCGGATGCGGTGAGGATCTCTTTGGGATCAAGAAAGAGGCGGCTGACGGAAGCGGGATCGGGGGAGGAGGATGATTCGAGAAGCACGGCACCGGACGTCCGCTCCACGAGCTGATAGATCGGCCTGGGAAGCGGATGCCGACGGCTCATGGTCTGGCGCTTGTTTTGGTTACTTCACGGTGAGGGCGAAAGTGATGGTATGCGTATTGGCCGTGACGCCATTGCTGGATTGGGCGGCGATGGTGACGGTATAGGTGCCGGCGGGTGTGGGCAGGTTGTAGGGGGGGCCGTGATTGAAGTAGTTGTAGCGGGGGGCGCAGGCGGTTGCGCCCAGGACGCTTACCAATCCGACGAGTGCAACCAGCGAGAGACGGCTGAGCCAGCGGCAGCGGCGCGCGGCAAATGCCACACCGGCCAGGAGGAAGGATCCTGGAAGAACGACGGCCCAGGCGACAGGGTTGCCGGGGTGAGACTGAGGAGCGACCATGCCGCGGGTTCCGGCTGATTGGGTGGTAATGACCATCGAACTGATAATGGCCGCGGTGGCGCTGGGCAGGATCTCAACGTTTTCGGGGGTAAAGGTGCAGGAGGACTGATCGGGCATCCCGCCGCAGGAGAGGGTCACGAACATGGGAGCGGTCAGCGCCGCCGCGTTCAGGGGCGTGACGGACGCGGTGACGTTGCCGGTCTGGCCGGCGGTGAGCGACATGGAGGTGGGGTCGACGGAGATGTTGAAGTCGGGGGTGGAGCTGGACTGGGCGCTGACAGCAGCCGGATCGGATGTAGAAGCGCTGTGAGCGGCATCGCCGGGGTAGACGGCGCGCAGATCGTGGACGCCGGGGACGAGATCGAGAGTGACCTGGGCGGTTCCATCCGCCTTCAGAGCTGCGCCCGCGAGCGGCTTGCCCTGGTCCTCAATGGTGACGCTGCCGGGGGCGGGCAGGCCGTCTGCGCCCGCGACCGCGATGGATAACGCAGCCTGGGTGCGGCCGTTTTGATCGTGCGTTTCGGCGGAAAGCCTGGTCTGCGTAGTCTGGGTGGCCGCCGATGCCAACGCGGGCATAGCCAGCGCGACAAGGACCGCCGCAAAGCTAACGAGCCGCACTCCGCGGCAATTGAAACCTCTCACGTGCACTGCTCCAGAAACCAAGAAATCGCCGTTCGCCGGGAATGGGTCAGCTTAGGTACATTGTATCCGGCGCGGGTCAGCCGCGGCCAACCCGCCCCGGGATCTATCTGCTGATGGGAGTTGGACGTTTTGGGCTTCGGGTTGTCATGTACGGCGGCGACTCAGTCTTCGCGCAGCAGTCGCGCCGGATCGACATGGAGCGCGCGGCGGGCGGGAATCCACGTGGCGAGAAGGCCGATGAGGCTCATGGCCAGCACGGCACTGGTGAGAACAAGCGGGTCGCGCGGCGTGGCCTGGTAGACGATGGAGGCCAGAAGGCGGCTGGCCAGAACGCCGAGCAGCAGTCCGGCGACGGATCCCGACAACAGCACAACGAGGGGCCGGCTCAGCGCGGAGCGTAGTAGTTGGGCGCGGCGGGCGCCGAGGGCAGAGCGGATGCCGAGTTCCCGCAGGCGCTTGGATACGGAGTAGGCGGCCATGCCGAAGATGCCCGTCACCGCAAGCATGGCGGCCAGCAATCCCATAACCCCTAATACAGCGGTGGCAACGCGGGCAGGGAAGAGCACCAGAGACATGGCGTCGGGCCAGGTTTGAATTGTGAACGGCAGCCTCGAATCGATGCCGGCCAGCAGGCGCCGGAGACCAGGCTCAAGTTCCGACATGGGTCGCTGCGATCGCACCACGAGCGTGGTATCGCTCTCCATGCTCTGGGGGAGCGGGAAGAAGATAGCCGGCGTCAGGTCTTCAGTCAGCGAAACGTATTTTCCGTCTTCGACAACGCCGACGATCAGATAGGGAGTGCTGCCCCCGGTCTTGAAGCGCCGGCCGACAGCGGGCGCGTCGCCGAAGAGACGGCGGGCGAATGTCTGGTTCACGATCGCGACCATGGGCGCCTTCTCATCGTCGTTCCATGTGAAGTCGCGTCCGGCCAAAAGTTTTGTGCCGGCTGCCTGAAAATACCCTGGCGAGATGGTGGATAGCGTGCGCCGAAGACGCTTTTGGTGGGCCTCATGTCGGCCTCGTCTTCGCGATAGACCGCAGTTCCGCTGCCACCGGTACTGAGAGGAGTGTTGTCGACTGTCGCCACGGCATTGACGCCGGGAAGGCCGACCACGGCATCGAGAATGCGGCGCTGCAGAGAAAATGCCGAGTGGTCGGAATACCCGGCCATTTTCAGATCCATTGCGACGACACTCGCGCCCTGCGGAACGAATCCGATCGGTGCACTGAGCGACCGTTGCATTCCGCGCAACGCCACGAGCGACGCGGTCACGAGCAACGCACAAATGGCGATCTGCGCGCCGAGCAAGGCATCGCGCAGGGTCAGGCGGGAATGCCTGGAAGGAGTCGCGGTGCCGGCCTTCATAGCCTGCATGGCATCTGTGCGCCACAACTGACGGGCTGGAAGAATACTGGGGAGCAAGCCGCCCAGCAAGGAAAGTGCCAGTGCAAGAGCGAAGACACGAAGATCGGCGTCGACGCTGACACGAATGGGAAGGCCAGCAATCGGCTGCCAGCGACTCAACCAGGTAAGGATGGCGGATGCGAGCAACGTGCCTAGCGCGCCGCCGGCGATTGAGACAACGAGTGCCTCCGTGACCAATTGCCTAAGGATGCGGACGCGTGGCGAGCCAATGGAGATGCGAATCGCCAGTTCGCGAGCGCGATCGGATGAGCGAGCAGCGAAGATGCCCGCGAGATTGGCGCAGGCGGCAAGCAACACCAGGAGTGCCAGGACCATGGTGGCGGTGAGGAACGGGCGCGCCGGGTCGCCGAGCGTATCAGCGATCAGTCCGGGCTTCACCAAGCGAGCGGTCAGGCCTTCGTCGAACTTGGGATACTCGCGGGCAAGCTGACGAGCAACGTTGTTCAGATCGTCGGCGCCTTGCTGCGCGGTGATGCCCGGCTTGAGCACGCCCAGCACGTTCAAGTTGTGATACGAGCGTTTCGTCAGGAAGTTGTAACCCTCCAGCTCGGGAGCGTTGACCATGGGCACCCAGAAATCAGGCCAGAGGAAGATCTCGGTCCCGTTGAAGGTCTTCGGTGCAACCCCGACGATCGTGAAGGGCTGCTTGTTCAGGTCGACGATCATACCGATTACACGCGTGTCGGCGTTGAAGCGGCTGCGCCAGTAGGCATCACTGAGCACGATGTAAGGAGCCGAATTGTCGCCGCGTTCGTCGCTTGCGTGGAACGTGCGGCCGAGTGCAGGCTGTACGCCGAGCATATCGAAATAATTGCCGGAAACCTCATACATCCAGCACTTTTGCGCAGATGCGCCGGTACTGAGGCCGACGTTTTGAATGCGGTAAGCCGCTATATCGGAAAAGGCGGCGTTGCGTGCCTTGAAGTCGACGTAATCGGGATAGGACTGGTTGTCGTCTCCCTGGGCGCGATGAATCACCTCGAAGAGGCGGTCACCGCCGGCGACGGGCAGGGGGCGGAGCAGCACGGCGTTGAGAACGCCGAAGACGATGACGTTGGCTCCGATGCCGATAGCGAGCGTCAGAATCGCGGTAAGAGCGAATCCGGGCGAGCGCCGCAACTGGCGCGCGGCATAGCGCAGATCACGCAGCAGTTCCTCAAATCTCAGGTGCGTGTCGGTGGCAGTAACCCGCTCCTGCATTGACGTGGGATTGCCGAAGCGGAGGATAGCCTCACGGCGCGCCTCGCGAGGCGACATGCCGCGGGCGATGTTGTCGTCGGTGCGGAGATCGATGTGCGTCTCAAGCTCGGCGGCAATTTCACGATCAAGCCGCGAGCGGCGAAAGAGGTTGATGAAGCGACGCAAAGATGCCATGGCCATGTCCTCCGTTATTCATTGCGCAGTACGCGCATGGGGTCTGTTCCCGCGGCTCGCCGAGCCGGAATCCAACCCGCGGCGACGGAACAAACCAGAAGCAATGCCACTACGCCTGCAAGGGTGGCTGCATCCAGAGGCTTGACGCCGTAGAGCAGAGTTTTGAGAAGACGCGTGAAGACGGCGGCTGCGAGAAGTCCGGCGAGAATCCCCGTTCCGGACACCTTAATCGCTCGCTGCAACGTGCGGCTCAGGACGTCGCTCCGAGTTGCTCCGAGCGCCATTCGGATGGCGATCTCGCGCATGCGTTCTGAAACCGAACAGGCCATCACGCCATAGATGCCGAGCAGAGCCAGCGCGAGAGCGATGCATGCAAAAGACGTCAGGGTGAGGGTGTCGAATCGGCGCGATGTCTGGGTGGCCGACACCACCGTCTGCATGGTTCGGACGTTGGCGACTGCTAGAAGAGGATCCAGCTGCTGTACCGTTCGCTCCAGACTTGGCTGGAGCGCTTCGGGGTTACCGGCGGTGTTCAGCGCGATGGACAGCGAGCGATAGAGTCCGATGCTTGACTGGGCGGCCTGCTCGAACTGGCGGGCGGCTTGCTGGAATGGCTCGTACATTTGCGGGTACACAGGTTGGTCGACCGGCCCCTGGCGAATGTCGCCGACCACGCCGACCACGGTGATGAGAGGCCGCGTGCTGTTTGGATTGCCTCCCATGCGGAACTGGCGGCCGATGGGATCCATGCCCGGCCACGCGAATCTTGCGGTTGACTGACTGACCACAGTGACGAGAGGGGCGCTGGGCTGCTCGTCGGCAGCATTGAGCAGACGTCCCTCAATGAGGGGAATGCGCATGGCCTGGAAGTAGTTTCCGAGAACGAAGTAGTTGGAGGCGGATAGCCAGGAGCGGCCGTTCCGTGATGCGTACCCCAGCGGGACAAAGTTACGGTCGGAGCCGATGCCCACGATGGGGAGGGTCGACGCGGCCCCGACAGCATTCACCTGGGGGAGCCCGGCCACGCGGCGCAACAACTCGTTGTAGAAGCCGTCGATGGCCTGCTGAGACTGATATCCCTGCACAGGCAACGTGAAGGACGCAGTGAGGACGTGTTGCGCCTGAAAGCCCGGATCGGTGTGGAGCATGTTTGCGAAGCTGCGCAGCAGCAGACCGGAACCAATGAGCAGGAGCGTGGCAAGCGCAATCTCGATTGCGGCGAGTGCGCTGCGCAGTTTGTACTGCGAACGGGCCGGACCGGCGCCTCGATCGCCGTCCTTGAGAGCGGCCGTGACATTGGTTTTGCTGCCGGAGAGGGCCGGAGCGAGCCCACAAAGCATTCCTGTGAATGCCGTCAGGGCAAGTGCCACCAGCAATACCGGCCAGTGGATCGCAATTTCGCCGGTGCGCGGCAGGGAGTCAGGCATGTGAGCCGCAGCGATGCGAACGAGGGCGATTGCCAATGCGATGCCGAATGTTCCGCCGGTTGCGCTCAGCACAAAACTTTCCGTCAGCAGCTGCCGGACTATTGTGATGCGCGCCGCGCCCAGAGCTGCCCTGACGCCGAACTCGCGCTGCCGCCCCGCCGCCCGCACCAGCAGGAGATTGGCAAGATTGACGCAGGCGATGAGGAGGATGATGGCAGAAGCGGCAGAAAGCGCCATGAGCAGCGGGCGCGCACCGCGCACGGACTCTTCCTGAAGAAATTGCACGTCGCTGGTGAGGTGGATTCCATACTGAGTTGGAATCTCCGATTCGACCGATGCGACCATGCGGCGCAGATCCTGCTGCGCCTGCGCCAGCGTGACACCGGGACGCAGGCGGGCGATTGCGCCGTATTGAAAGTTGTCGGTCTCATCCTGCTTTTCGTCGGGAGTAAAACTCATGGGCACCCAGACATCGCGATTGCTGAGCCGTCCGGCGTTCAGGGGAAACTCAAAGCCCGCGGGCATCACCCCGACAATCGTGTAAGGCCTGCGATCCAAGTCGATCGTGGTTCCGATGATCCTGGCGTCGGAGTGAAACCGCGTTTGCCACATGCCGTTGCTGATGAGCACAACCGGAAGGGACTTCTCGTCTTCGCTCGGCATGAATGAGCGGCCGAGCATGGGTTGCGTGCCGAGCATGGGCAAGAGCGACGCGGTGATACGCTCCGCGCGTGCCTGGAATGGCTTGCCCGCTCCGCTGATCTCAAATTGCGCGCCGACAAACCCGCCGACTTGTGCGAATGAGCGATTATCGCGAGCGAATCGAATCACGTCGGGCGCGGGCAGATCGGCGGGATCGAGCTGATGCTCCACTCCTTCATGGAGGCGTACCAGCGCTTCGGGGTGATCGAAAGGCAAGGGGCGAAACAGCACCGATTCAACCAGGGAAGAGACTGCGCTGACGCCACCGATGCCGACAGCCAATGTGAGAATGGCCGTCAGCGCGAAGCCGGGGGAACGCCTGAGTTGGCGCACGGCGTAGCGGAGATCGCGCCGGACAGCTTCGAGGGTCAATGTGGCGTCCGCCGCGGCTACATGTTCCCGCGTCGATGTTGGATTGCCGAAGCGGAGCCGCGCTTCTCGACGGGCATCGGCCGGCGTCAGGCCCCGCGTCATGTTGTCGTCCGTGCGCATGTCGATGTGAGCCTGTAACTCGTCGCCGATCTCGCGATCGAGCTGGGACCCTCGAAACAAGTTCAGGAAGCGGCGGAAGAGCGCCATCTGCATTCTCCCTTTGTGCGGACTCAAGTTCAGGCGTAGCGCAGCACGGCGCGCACGCCTTTCACCAGTTGTTCAAAGCCTTCCTCGGCCCTGTTGAGCTGACGGCGTCCACCCGCGGTGAGCTTGTAGTACTTGGCTTTGCGATTGGTTTCCGTCAGCGCCCATTCCGAGCGAATCCAACCGTTCTGTTCCATACGGTGCAGGGCCGGATAGAGGGAGCCTTCTTCCACATTCAGCAGATCGTTGGAAGCGTCCTGAATGTAGAGCACGATCCCGTAGCCGTGCAATGGGCCCGAAGACAGTGTCTTCAGCACCAACAGATCGAGTGTTCCCTGGGGATCGGTTTTTGCCATGTGCGTTGCACTCCTAGATCGCTAGGTATCGCATACTGTATGCCCAGATTGCTAGGGGTGTCAAGGATTCTTGAAACCGGCCACTCGGGCCGGGTTCGGGTGCTGCCGTTCAATCTCGGCCATCCGGGGGAGGGGGAGCCCATGGGCTGGCTCCCGCGCTATGCTTTCTTTTGAGGTATGAACGCATGGAATCCGCAGCGACCCGGCCCCAACTTGCTCACCTGACAGCCGCCCTCGACGAATTGAAGGCTAAAGGCACTCATTTCCGGCTGCGCGTACTCGATGACCAGCAGGCGCCGGTTTGCCACTATGACGGCAAACAAGTGATCAACCTGGCCAGCAATAACTATCTCGGGCTTGCGAACCATCCCAGGCTGATTGAAGCGGCGCTGCGTGCGACCCGCGAGCTGGGCGTGGGCTCGGGCGCGGTGCGAACCATCGCCGGCACAATGCGGATCCACATGGAGCTGGAGGAGAAGATTGCGGCCTTCAAGAATGTGGAGGCATGCGTTGTCTTCCAAAGCGGGTTTGCCGCCAATGCGGGGACGGTGAGCGCCATTCTGGGCAAGGAGGACTTCATTCTCTCCGACGAGCTGAATCACGCCAGCATTATCGATGGAGCGCGCCTTTCGCGGGCCAAAATCAAGGTGTTCCGTCATAAGGATGCGGATCACTGCGAAGAGCTGCTGGATGAAGTTTCCGGCGAGCCGGGACACAAGCTTGTCATCACAGACGGCGTTTTTTCCATGGATGGGGACATCGGGCCGGTTGACAAGCTGGCTGCCCTGGCGGAGAAGTACGGCGCCATCATGATGGTGGATGACGCGCACGCGTCGGGGGTGCTGGGGCGCAATGGCCGCGGTTCGGTGGACCATTTCGGGATGCACGGTCATGTTGACGTGCAAGTGGGCACATTGTCGAAAGCGATCGGAGCGCTCGGCGGGTACGTATGCGGTTCGCGCGACTTGATCGACTATCTCTACCACCGCGCGCGTCCGTTCCTGTTCTCCACATCGCATCCGCCCTCGGTGGCGGCCAGCTGCATGGCGGCCTTCGACATCCTGGAAGAGGAACCGGATCGGATCGAACGGCTATGGGACAACACGCGCTACTTCCAGAATGAATTGCGCGGCGCGGGATTCAACGTCGGCGGCGTCAACACGCCGTCCACGGAGACTCCGATCACGCCGGTGATTCTCGGCGAGGGCCGCGTAGCGATGGAATATAGCCGCGCGTTGTTTGAAGAGGGCGTGCTGGGCACCGGTATCGCGTTCCCAACCGTGCCGGAGGGGAAGGCGCGCATTCGCCTGATCGTGACCAGCGAGCACACACGCGCACAACTCGACCAGGCCCTGGAGACGCTGGAACGGGTCGCGCACAGGATGAATCTGCTGTCCGATTCTCATTAGGGAAACATTGACTTCTCCACTGGAGTGAGACTGAGACCTGGGGTGCACTCAATACAATGAAGTCGAAATGATCGCTCATCTACGTGGGAAGCTCATCTACAAGCAGCCCGGCCAGGCCATTGTTGAGGCAGCCGGGGTGGGATATGACGTGGCCATTAGCGTGCCGACCTTCACGGCATTGCCGGTGGTGGGAGCCGAAGCGGCCCTGCACATCCACACCCAGGTCAGCGACGATGCCATCGCGCTGTTCGGATTTCTGGAGCGCGAAGAGAAGCGGCTCTTTGAGCGGCTCATCACGGTTAGCGGCGTGGGGCCCAAGCTGGCCATCAAGATTCTGAGCGGCCTCTCCAGTGAACGCACCGTGCAGGCCATCCGCGCGCAGGATCACGCGCAGCTGACGCGGATCCCGGGGGTGGGCAAAAAGCTGGCCGAACGGCTGGTTGTCGAGCTGAAGGACAAGCTGGATGATTTCGCTGTAGCGCCGGCGCCTGCCGCCGTGCAGGGTGCAGCCGTCGACGATGTGCTTTCGGCACTGGTCAATCTCGGCTATCAGAGGCCGGCCGCGGAGAAGGCCATCGAGCAGGCGGTGGCGAAAGACAAGGCGCTGGCCGGCGACTTCGATGGGCTCTTCCGCGGCGCGCTGAAGGTGATCCGGTAAACTCGTTCTAGTATGCCGCGCGCGCTTAAACCCGCTCCAGACGCAGCTGTTCCCTACTTTCGTCCTGAAGCCTTTACATTTCTGCGCAACCTGGCGCGCCACAACGATCGCGAGTGGTTCGCGCCGCGCAAAGTCATCTTCGAAGCCGAGCTGAGAGAGCCTATGCTGGCGATCGTGCGCAAGGTGACCGACGCGATGATCGACTTCGCGCCGAACCACGTTCGTCCCGCGGAGAAGTCGCTTTTTCGCATTTATCGCGACACGCGTTTTTCCAGCGACAAGCGGCCGTACAAGACCCATGTGGCTGCGTGGTGGTCGCACCAGGGCCTGGAGAAGACTTCGGGCGCGGGCTATTACTTCCACGTCAGCGCCAAGGGAGTGGTGATTGCAGCAGGCGCGCACATGCCGGAAAAAGAGCAGTTGTCGGCGATCCGTCACTGGCTGCTTGAAAACCACCAGGCATTCCGGAAACTATTGCAGGCGGCGCCCGTTCGGAAAGCATTCCAGGAATTCGAAGGCAACGCGCTGACGCGTCCTCCCAAGGGCTTTCCCGCCGAGCATCCGGCCATGGACCTGGTGCGCTGCCGCCAGTGGGGCCTGAGCGCAACACTGCCGCCGGACGTGGCGCTCGAGCCCAAGTTCGCGGACACAGTCATCCGCCATCTGAAGCTGGCCGCGCCGGTGGTGAACGCGTTGAACACGCCCATTGCGGCGGCCCAGAAGCCGAAAAAGAAGGTGCTCTTCGGTCTTCACTGAATAGCAGTCGACGAGGGCCGTGACACGTAAAAGGCCCGAAAATTGGACTGATTTCGCTGCTCGGAGCGAGAAAACAGGCTAAAAACCGATAAAAACCGGCAAAACCCAACAAAAACCTGTGGAAAACAGCCTTTTCGCCTTGACTTTACCCACCCTCAAGCCGCATTGTTTTCAACGACAGGGTTCTCCGGACCCGCATGGATTCAGGGTTTCGAACGTTCGTTGCCCCCACTCGAACACCTGATGCGCAAACATCCGGCAGGAACCGCGGCAACGATTGGCTGCCCAAGGGCACGCCCAGAAGGAGAACAAAATAATGGCAACTGGAATGACCAAGACCGCCCTTACGCGGCAAATGGCAGAGAAGCTCGAAATGACCAACAAGCAAGCCGCGTCCTTCCTGGACATGTTGGCCGAAACCGCCATCAAGGAAACCAAGAAGAACGGCGTCTTCATCATCCCTGGGATCGGACGTCTTGTGAAGGCAGAGCGCAAGGCGCGCATCGGCCGCAACCCCCAAACCGGCCAGCCCATCAAGATCAAGGCCAAGACAGTTGTGAAGTTCCGCGTGGCCAAGGCTGCAAAGGACGTCATTGCGCCCGCGAAAAAGTAGATACAACAAATAAAGCAGTTCTCGAGCACCATCCGGCTTCAACTGGGGGAGAGCGCAAGCTCTCCCCCGATTTTCTTTGGCTCTTCAGCAGCACAAAAATTGAACTTCGCGGCTCTGCGCCGCCATCATAGCGTTATGACGACGACACCTGCGGCCCTGGCGGATTCCTCTGCACCCATCGTGCTGCCTGCGCCCATCACCATGTTGTTGCGACTGGAAGGATTGGCGATCGGCGCAATTTCGGCTTTGTTGTACGCGCGCACAGGGGCCAGTTGGTGGATATTCGCGGCATTGTGGCTGGCGCCTGATCTCTCCATCCTGGGCTACTTCCTGGGGCCCTGTCGAGGCTCACGCATCTACAACGCCGCGCACACCTATACGCTTCCCGGCACGCTGGGAGTGTTGGGTCTGCTTCTCCGCTCGCCTGCGCTGCTCCCGTTCGCGCTTATCTGGATGAATCACATCGCTCTCGATCGCATGATGGGCTATGGACTGAAATTCTCCAACGGCTTCGATTGGACGCACCTGGGGGTACGGAAAAGGCGATTCAGTAAAGCCGAAACTGCATGACGCTTTATGGAACGCTCGCACTGCTTTGTTTTCTTGGCGTCATCGGGTGCCAGCTTGCGAACCTGATGATCCGGCATCAGATCATAGAGGCCATCAACAAGGCGCGGCCTGGGGAAGAGCCTCTTGATTTCTTTGGATTCTTCCCGAGGCCAATGAGCGACTGGCAGGTCTTTTCAATCTACCGCACGTGTTACCCAAAGGGACCTTTGCTGGTGCGATATTGGCTGGTCACCGCGGGTGGGATCCTCAGTTTTGCATTGACGGTGTTTTTTGCCTGGCGGGCCGCGGCTTAAGACTGAGTAATCGTTTTGGGCTCAGTAGATGGCATGAGGGCGCGCACCACAAGCGAGATCCCAAAGCAGATCAGAAACGCCTTGATCATCAGCATGTTTTCATAGCGCCACGACAGGGCTGCAAAGATGAGGAACACGCCGATGGCGTTGATCTCCGCGAGCACGGCGCGTCCCCACTGCGGTTGCCCTTGTGCCGCCGGCATATTGGGGCGGAGGCGCGGAAACAAACGCGGAACGCTGCGCAGATACTGCTGGTAGCTCTCGCCTAGCCTAGCGGACAGAAACGCCTCTTCCCCGAGGATGAGTCGCAGCTGAAAGATTGCAACTAGCACGATCGCGAAGACAGCACCTGTTACCGGCATGGTAAACGACATGGCAGCAAGAATCAGGCCCGTTCCCAGGTAGAGCGGATTGCGCACATAGCGAAACGGTCCGCCGGTCATGACAGTTCCCGCGTTCATCTGGAGATTGTTGACGACTCCCGCCCCAAGCCAGGCTGTCCCCCACACGCGCAAAGCCGCTCCCAGAGCGGCGATGGCGGTAGCAATTCCGATCACGACCGGTGTCGCCACCGTGAAGTTGAACAATCCCAGGCGGCTCAGCTCGAGGGCCGACCACTCCAGCAGCGAGATGCGGGGACCGATGCCCCGCGCCTCGATCCATGGCGACCAGAAGCCCACGGCGACGATCCCGAAGAGGATCGCAAGACGCAAACGAAATTCGATCTGAGTTGCCTTCATTAGCCGTGCCTTCCTCGAAGAGCCCCTTTATAAGGCTATCGCGGACAGACCGGCTGAGGCTGCAAGGCCCGGATGGACAGTTGAATCATTCCGCGCGCAAGGCCACGCTGGGATCCACCGATGCGGCGCGACGGGCCGGGAGCAACGTGGCCAGGAGCGCGACTGCCGCCAGTAATAGAATGACAACCGCATAACTCAAGGGATCCCCCGGCCCGATGCTGAAGAACATGCTCTTCAACAATCGCGAAACAACAAGCGCGGCTGCGATTCCAGGCAACATTCCGGTAACAACTAAGCGGAAACCCTCGACGAGAACAAGCCGCGCGATATCCATCCTGCGCGCGCCCAGCGCCATACGGATGCCAATCTCCGGTGTTCGCTGTACCGCTCGGTAGGCCACCACGCCGTAGAGCCCGATCACAGCCATTACCAGGCCTGTGAGGGCAAAGAAGCCCAGAAGGGCGGTTTCAAAACGCGGCCGCGCAGGAAGCGTGCCTACCCGCTCATTCAGCGTCTGGACATCGACAGCCACGGTGGGGTCGATGGCGCCGATTTTCGTTCGGATCCAAGGCGTCGCAGGCGAATCCACACGGATGGTGACAACTGGGCGGCTGAGCTGATCGACTAATAAATCAGCTTGAGCGAGAATTGGATCTGGCGCGAATTCCCGGCCGTCTTGCTGATCTCCCCAAACCCGGTGTCTCGGAGAATCTCGCCGTTACTCTGGTTCACCTGCAGCGTATTCGACGGCAGCCCCATGGTCACGATGTTGAACAGGTTGAAAAACTCCGACCGGAATTGCAGGTCCATCACCTCCGCGCCGCTCTTGCGGCGTCCAAAAGGCGTGTCCTTGATCAGCGCAAAATCGAAGTTGTAGAACGCCGGGCCCCGGAAGGTGTTCCGTCCCAGCGTGCCGAATCGGCCCTGGTTGGGCCCGCTCCCGCCCGCCACATGGACCGGGATGGAGAAGAAGTCGACCCCGTTGTCACCGCCTTGGCCGAAGTAGTCCTCGCGAACCTTTCGAGCGGTGGAGAGCTTTGGCTTGGCGATTTGATCGGGGCGATCGACGCCCTGCGAGCCGTAGCCGGTCTGCTGGACGCCGGAGAACACGGTAAAAGGCGAGCCGGAGCTCATGCTGGTAATGCTGAGCAGTTCCCACCCGTAGGTGATTCTACGAGTCACAGCATGCAGGAAGGCGGCACTTTCAAGGTGGAGGTCCTGCGCCACGCTGAGGCTGAAGCCGTGCGTGACATCGAAGTTTGACACAGCCTTTTCGGCGCGGAAGTCGAACGGGTTCTGCGGAAAACCTGACGGCACAGCGCCGGTGGAGCCGATGCCGGGAATCACCAAGCTGGAGTCGTCAATCGATTTGCTCCAGGTATAGCTGGCCGAGGTGCCTGGGCCGCCGTGTCCCACGGTTCCGGAAAGCGATGCCTGCAGCGCATGATAGGAAGAGTGGCCCGACGCGAGAACTTCGTTCTCATATCCTGCGCCCCCGATCACAGCTCCTTCAGCGTTGAATTCCGTGTAGGGGGCAAAGCCAGGCGACGCACCCGAGTACGCATTCGGCGCGGACATGTACGGCAGATGGTTGGCGGTGGTGCCGACGTATGCGGCATCGCCCACGAGATTGCCGAACTTGCGCTCGAGTCCCAGTGTCCAGGTGTAGAGGGTGGCATTATCGAACGTCTGGTGGATGCCGTTGAGCGTGAGCGGACTAACGATGTGTCCGGAAGTGACGGCCGCCAGATCTCGTTCGTACCGATCGATGTCCATCACGGTATTGGAGGGCACCTTCTTTGGATCGCCGGATGCGTACACGTCCTGGCCGGACGGGGTGTAGACGCGCGGCAACTGGTCCGGGGTAATGCGATAGCCGTAGGAGATGGGCTGAGCGGATGTGGATACGGAGCGTGGATAGACGGCCAGGGGCGTCCATCCAGTCAGCAGGTTGTCGGCCCAGATGTTTGGCGGGATCGTCATAATGCTTCCGCCGAGGTGGGCAGTCAGATTGCCGGTGACCTGCCACGACGCCTGGATGCGCGGCTCGAGTGCGTGCCAGTTGGTCTGGTAGCCGGGCTGAGGATTGATGACCCACTTCTGCTTTCCGTTAGCGTATTGAAAGCTCGAGGTCCGGTGTGCGCGCTCGGTGATAGGCGTGTAGAGGTCCCACCGCAGGCCATAATCGAGCGTAAGGCGCGAGGTTAGCTTCCAGGTGTCCTGAACATAGGCCGCGTAGTTTTCACGGTTAATGGCGGCGGGGCCCATGTGTTCTCCGCCGGAAATGAACGGCGGCGCGAGGCCAACCGTGTAGACGAAGGCGCTGCCGGAGAGAAATCCTGAAAGGGTATCGGGCAACGGGTCGCCGGGATGGACGTCGTGCGTGCCGCTGGCCGAGTGGATGGTCTCCCCGGCATAGGCAGTGCCGCCGCCGAAGTCGTATTCGCCGGTGATGCTCATGCCGAAGTAGCTGGTGTCGCGATTGAGCCGGGCTTCGAAGCCGGCTTTCCAGCCATGGCGGCCTGCTGTATAAGTAATGTTCTCGCGCGCCTGGAATAGGTTGCCGTAAGCCTGCATGACCCCTCCGCCTGTGGCGTTGAAGGCTTCATACAGACCGTCGGCGAATTTGATTGCCGGATCGGTGTGGTTGGGCGTGGGGAAGCCAGGCGTGCTGCGCGTGATGCTGATGGAGGACTCGAAGGTGAGGTGCGGGCTCTGGGTGCGGGTCCACGTGCCTACGACGTTGCGCTGGCGATCGAAGTACTCAACCGCGAATGAGGGGTCGATCGCGGTCTGATCCGGATTCGTGGTCGGCCCGGTCAAATTGTCCATGCTGAATCGCGCAAAGAACTGATCCTTGTCTGTGAGCTTGTGATCGATGCGCAGCGAGAACTGGTTGGCGTCCGTGTCGACCTTCGACGCCGTGGCATAGGTGCGCGCTCCAAAGCTGCCTGCCGGATAATTCGGCATCGGATACCGCGCCAGAACGCCTGCAATGCCGGGATCGACAGGAACATTCAAGGTGTCGGTCGAGCCATCAGAGAACCTCACCACGTCAATCCCGGCTCGCTCGCTTCCGGTCGGCACGGGCATCACCTGCGTTGTCCCCAGCACCTGGCGGAATCCCTGGTACTGCGCAAAGTAAAACGTGCGCTTGCGTCCGTCGTACAGGTGAGGCAGATACACCGGGCCGCCATTGGTGAACCCGAACTCATTGCGGCGGAAAGGTGGAATACGGCCGGGATAAGCAGGCGTCGGATGGTCAAAGTAGTTGCGCGCGTCGAACGCCGAGTTGCGCACAAACTCGAAGAACGATCCGTGAAAACCGCTCGCCCCGGTCCGGGTATGGATATTGGTGAATCCCGCGGCGCCGCGCCCGATCTCTGCCGGCAGCCATCCCGAGGTCGAATCGATTCCTTCCACCGCATCCACATTGAAATTGGAAAACGTCGATCCACCCATCTCCGGATCGCTGATATCCGCGCCGTCCATCGCGAACGTGGCCTCCACGCCGCGCTGCCCATTGATGGCGAATTGCTGCGTGAAGTTTGTGGCGCCATTGGAGTCGGTCATCGTCCCCGCAGCCAGCAGAAGCAGTTGGCTGAAGTCGCGCTTGTTCAGCGGCAGCTCGCTTACCGCCTGACTCGAAAGCGCCTCTCCGCCGGTTCCCGCCTGTCCCTGGAGCGCGCTCAGCAATAACTCGCCCCGGTCAGAGATTTCAATCGCAACGGGCGCTCCACCCGAAGCCACCTCCACCGATTGCGCGCTTTCAATTGTGCGACCGTTGGCAAGAACCATGAGCTTGTAGCGGCCGATGGGCACGGCCTGCATCCTGAACCTTCCATCTTGCCCCGTAATCGCCTCTGCGGCATTTGGCCCGCTCTTCAAGGTGATCGTGGCTCCTGCAATGGGTGCCCGCGCCGCGTTCTGCAACAAGCCCTCCCATTGCGCTACAACCGGCGCCTGCTGCGCGCCGCCGTACTCGGCAAAAAACAAAAAGCCCACCAGCAGCCCAAGAAAGGCACCCCCTTTCAAGCCTTGCCGAATCGTTCTTCTTCTGTTTTCTGAGATGATCCCGAAAAATCCCGAAAAAGCCGCAAAGGACAACGTCATGAACACCTGACCTTTTAATTCCTTCCAAATTTGATGGATATGCGCAATCCCCTCTACTAAATGGTTTTTGCGGCGCAAACGTTGTTATGTTGCAAAGGTTACGAAGCGGCATTATACCCGGTTCCATTTCGCCCGGAATAGTTGATCCCACTTGCAATTAAATTGAGCCGTTCTATCCCTCCGTGAGGCCGTTTCCTAAAATGGAAGCATCGCATGTCAATAGACCAATCCAACCCGCCAACCGACGCGCTCCCGTCAACTGACACCATTGTGGCCATATCCACGCCTTCCGGCCGCGGAGGCATCGGAATCGTGCGCCTCAGCGGGTCCATCTCGCCAGAGATCGCTGCGCAGCTGGTGACCCTGCGGCAACCGCTCGAGCACGGCCGTGTGCGGTTCGCCGACGTGCTCGATGCATCTTCGGCAAATGACCAGCGCGTCTCTGAGCCCTCTCGAATTGACGAGGCCGTCGTCACATTTTTTCGCGCGCCCAACTCCTACACTGCTGAGAATCTGGTGGAGATTGCAGCACATGGCTCGCCCGTGGTTCTCGACTTTCTCTTGCGACGCGCTATCGAGCTTGGGGCGCGTCTCGCCGAACCCGGCGAATTCACGCAGCGCGCCTTTCTTGCGGGCCGAATCGATCTCACCCAGGCCGAGGCGGTTCGCGATCTCATTGAGGCACAGACGCTCACCCAGGCTCGCCAGGCCGCTAGCCAGATGGGAGGCGCGCTCAGCATGCGGGCCCAGCCGGTGAAACAATCCCTCGTCGAATTGATCGCTCTCCTCGAAGCCGGCATCGACTTCGCCGAAGACGACGTCGACGTCACGCCGCAACAGGAGATCGCGCGGCGTATTCAAGGACTCACGCCGCCGCTCGAAAAGCTCGAGGCAACGTTCTCGCGCGGTCGCATCGTTCACGACGGTCTCACACTCGCAATTGTCGGACGCCCCAACGTCGGCAAGAGCTCGCTGTTTAATCGCCTCGCCGAGCGCGACCGCGCCATTGTTACTGCCACTCCCGGCACCACCCGTGACACCGTCAGCGAGCGCATCTCCCTCGACGGCATCCCGCTCGAGCTCGTCGACACCGCCGGCCTGCGCGAGGCACATGAAGAAGCCGAGAAGATGGGCATCGTACGCAGCCGCGAAGCCCTTGCCGACGCAGGGCTGGTGCTCATTGTGCTCGATGCTACACAGACCCTGAACGACGAAGAGCGCTCCCTGCTGGCCGCTGCGCAGGGAAGACCGGCGGTTGTCGCAATCAACAAGAGCGATCTGGCCGCCGTCGTCGTTCCCGCCACGGATCTGAAGGGCTTGCTGTCCGTAACCACCTCGGCCGCGACCGGCGAAGGTATCGCCACGCTGCGCGAACGCATCCTGGCGCTGGCTTCGGGTGGCGCATCCAGCGAGCCCGGCATGCTGACCAGCCTACGACATCATCAGGCCGTCACTACGGCTCTCCAGGCACTGAACGATTCCGCCAAGGCCAATGCGGGCGGCATTCCCCACGAGATGATCCTGCTCGATCTTTACCGAGCCCTCTGGGCTCTCGACTCCCTCACCGGCCAAACCACCTCCGACGACATTCTCAACCTCATTTTCTCCACCTTCTGCATCGGAAAATAGTGCGGCTTCCGATAGGTGATAGAATCGGAAGGTCACTTATTCAGGACGGCCAAAGCCCTGTGCGACTTTCTTAGGTATGTCGGTGGCTTTCGCGGTCCAAGTCCATGTAGGCACGTGCGCTGCGTCACATCGAGCAATTTGTATTTGAGTTTAGTGTCGTTGTATTCCGACTTTGACGACTTGCAAAGTGCGCAAACGTCACAGGGAGATGTTGCCTGTCCGTGCTCAGCAATCAGGCAGAATAACGCCTCCTGGCGGATCGCACTTGGGGACTCACATTCGTAGGTTGGCTAATTCTTGTTGAGCTTAATTGGTCATCTGCCGGTCAAGAGATGAGAACACTCATCGCCACCCCAAAGGCTCCAATCCTCGTCGCCACTTTCGCTACCTCCTTCTCGATCATTTCTTTGTTCACCGGCTGTGGTGCGTCCTCATTCAACCCGACTCCGTCTAAGACCACTCCCACCATCACCTGGAACACGCCGAACGTAGTTCCGGTAGGAACTGTCCTAAGCTCTACGCAACTCGACGCTACGGCCAACGCGCCGGGCACGTTCGTCTACTCCCCAGCTCCCAACGTGATCTTGTCAACCGCCGGCACTACTAAGCTTTCCGTCACCTTCACCCCAATGGACACCGTCAACTATACGACTGCTACGGCGACGGTCTCCATCACCGTCGACCCCGCGGTTCTTACCGTCACGGCGGCCAGCGCGAGTCGAGCCTATGGCGCTGCCAACCCGACCTTCATCGACGCATCTCCGGTTATGTTAACGGGGACACTCCTCGGTTGTGAGCGGCACGGCCACCCTGACCACGACAGCCTCCACGACATCGGTCGCCGGAACCTATCCCATCACGGCCGCAATCGGCACCCTCGCAGCATCGAATTACTCGTTCACCTTCGTTCCCGGCACGCTGACCATCACCGCGACATATGACCGTCTTACCTTGAAAACACCTGCGGCGTCACTTATGGCACGCCACTCTCTGGGGCACAACTCAACGCCACCTCGACGGTGGCTGGCCCTACGCCTACACACCGGCCTTGGGAGCGGTACTTGGGGCAGGCACACAAACGCTGTCGGTGACCTTTACTCCGACCGATACAGCGCGCTACTCGCCGATCACGCAGACGACGCCAATACAAGTATAAGGCAACACTTGTGACGGCATGAGTCCGACTCGCTCTTGGATACCGTCTCGAAGATTACCTCCAGCTATAGCGGTCTCCAGAACGGCGACTCCGTTGCAGTGGTGACAATGGTTCCGACCTGCACGACGGCGTATACAGCCACCAGTGTGGTCGGCTCTACTCCGGCAACAAGTTGTTCAGGGGGAGCGGTCTCGTCCAACTACAGCTTCACATACGTCAATGGATCGGTGACCATCACCAAGGCCCCACCGACGGTAAGCTGGACTACTCCAACAGCAATCACCTGCGGGACAGCGCTGTCGGCGATTCAGCTTGATGCCACATCGGGCGGCGTAGCCGGAAGCTACGCCTACACACCATCCTTGGGTACAGTGTTGACGGCTGGCTCGCACACCCTCTCGGTGGCATTCACGCCCACCGACACCACGGATTACTACACCGCCGCCGCCAACGTCTCAATCGCCGTCAAACCCGCTCCGCCTTCGTTGAACGGAATCTATTACTCTCTGCTCCAAGCCTATGATCTGACTGCGTCGAGCGGATTATCCAACACTAGCGAGGGGGTCGTAGCAGCGGAGGAGAGGGTGCCGGGGACCGGGACGATTGTCCTTCCGCAGCCGATTGATCCAACAAAGCCTTGGCGGTTGAACATCCACTTCGTTTTCAACGACGCGAATCCATTCACAATTAGGTTCCAAAATCCGGCCAATCCATATAGCGGGTATGTTTGGTCCAGCACCGGGTCAATGAATTTGTACACAGGGTGGAACAATGGGCAATACCTTACCTATGGCCCTCTAACGTCGATCCCACTCGGAACGCCGATGAGCTTTACTGTAGCGTCGGACGGCTTCGGTGTCTGGCCCTGTGTTATTCCAGACACGTTGACTACGGTCTTTTCGGACATGTCTTATGCCGCGAACTGGGACGGGAGCGAATATTGCGGTGAAATGTCCGCGTCTTATGTTGACCCCAAATATGGAGCATTGAACCAGGGCTTGCAGGTCGTGGAATCTACGCTTCATCGAAACCCCATAAGGGTCTCTATCTTTCACCAGGGTAATCTTGACCCACCTCTTGATCGAGAGATGGATGCGCCCATGATTCTTAATCCGGCCGTGGCTTTGGACCCGGGAGGTTATGGTCCACCCTCTCGTTACCTTAGCCTAAAACGCAGATATTCGTTCCGGGGAGCTATAGTGCGCAAAGTAGCGCGCCAATTGTCCTGTACCACCATCCGAATGGCTACTACAACATCAACGCGGTTGCTTTTGGTTCGGTTGCCGCGCTGGTCAAC
Organism: uncultured Acidobacteriota bacterium; assembly: GCA_963846375.1. GTDB lineage: Bacteria > Acidobacteriota > Terriglobia > Terriglobales > Acidobacteriaceae > Telmatobacter. The sequence goes on along the minus strand of CAWJVV010000018.1, from coordinate 69,212 downwards.
GAGGGATACGTTGTCATCGCACCCAACACATGGCTCAACTCCGTCGGAACAGATTACACCAACGGCCTCACCTCCAACTGGGAGCGCCCTCAGGAGAACTTTGGCGCAAGGCGGCAGAAGATTGGGCCAGGACCAGCCTCCCTGATTTGGGGCGGCTCTATCACTTCGGTTTGTCGATGGGGTGCATAGATGCCCTGGAGTACGAGCGGGCGTGGCCGGGAAGCGCGGCCATTGTATGCGTGTCGGGCGTCACAAGTCTGACCAACGCTTACAATCAGGACGGCAACCCATTCGGCGCGATTATTGACCATGCCTACGGCGACTGGTACGCTTCGCTGCAACCGAGCATGGGAGAGAATCCGGCATCTACCACGGGTTACTGGGAGAAGATTGCAATTGGCCCGGACGGCCTGCCGACCCAGTATCTGACTTCAAGCTATACCTACTTGGACTACTGGCGGAGTGACACAGCCTACTCGTTAGGCCAGTTCGTGAATACGCCGTTTACGGGCGGAGTTGGCGCTCTCTCAGTCTTCGATCCAACACTGAATCCAAATAATTATTCGGGCGTTCCCATTTATCTGAGCGGCTGCCCAGGGGATACAACAATCTCGCCTTCAGAGTGGAGCACATTTCAGGCGGCGGTAAACAGCGCAGGAGGAAACGTAACTCTCAACCTCAACAACGACGGGACTTGCGGGCATGTCACCCAGGACCTGTTCTATCCAGAGACCTTTGTGTCTTTCTTCAATACCTACCGGAATAAGTGCGCAATAAGGACTTAATAATTACCTGATTCTGCAGACTGGTAGGCATTCTGGCGCTTTGAGTCAATGGACGGCCCGGCACGGTGCGCCCACCCCGCTGCCGCACCCAGAACCGCGTACAGGACCGCATCGATGTTTTGCCAGGTAATAAGCAGGAAGATCACGCTTCCGAACAGCACAATTCCCAGCATTGCGTGAGCATGACGATTGAATTTGACTTGGACATAAAGGTGACATTGAGGATAGCAGGACTACGTTGGGACCCTACCTGCGTGCCCAAACCGAACACGACCTGGTGAAGCGCTGGACGCCCCCTCCGCTTCGGACTTAGGATGCTTGTGAATCCAGCGGATGCCTCTTGGCCGGAATGTGCACGAGATTCGGTGCAAACCCTGTAGAATCGAAGATTCCAATCATAGGGTCGAAAGAAAGTCGCGGAAATGAACATAGGCAACACGATTTTGAACCATTTGGGAAAAGGTTTACTCGCTCCTCTCTTGCTCTCGGCATCCATTGCTGCGCAGGACTCCTCTACAGCTCCCGCGCGCACACCCGATCTCGACTTCCCCACGGTCCTCTATGGCGCGGCCTACTACAACGAGTACATGCCCGGCGACCAGGACGCCCGCCTCGAAAAAGATGTCGCCCTCATGAAGTCCGCGGGCCTCAACGTCGTCCGCATGGGCGAGTCCACCTGGAGCCTGTGGGAGCCGGAAGACGGCCACTTTGAGTACGCCTGGATGGATCGCATCGTCGACGCGATGGGCAAGGCCGGCATCAAGGTCATCCTCGGCACGCCCACCTACTCCATCCCCGCGTGGATGGCGCACCAGCATCCCGAGATCCTCGCCGACCGCATCCCCCCCGGCCAGTTTGGCGGCACGCCCGTCCCCACTCCGTACGGCATGCGTCAGAACATGGATACCGATTCGCCCGCCTATCGCTTCTATGCCGAGCGGCTTATCCGCCACATCGTCGCACATTACAAAGACAACCCCACCGTCATCGGCTGGCAGCTCGATAACGAAACCGCCAGCTACGACGCGGCCAATCGCGACGTCTTCATCGGCTTCCAGCATTATCTGGAAAAGAAGTTCGGCACGCCCGAGGCGCTCAGCAAGGCATGGTTCCTCAACTACTGGGGGGAGAATCTGCACACCTGGGAAGACCTGCCCACCCGCGACGGCGCCAGAGCACCGGCTACAAGCTCGAGTGGTCGCGCTGGAGCCAGATGCGCGTTACCGATTTTCTGCAATGGCAGGCCGCGCTGGTGCGCGAGTGCGCCGGGCCGCGCCAGTTCGTCACCACCGACTACGGCGGCATGATGAAGCGCGATGTCAACGAGAAGCCATCGCCGAAGCCCTCGACATCGTCGCCGACAACATCTACCACGGCCCGCAGGACCACTACGACGGCGCCACGCAGTCCATTCAGGGCGACTTCTCCCGTTCACTCAAGCACGCGAATTACCTGGTCACCGAAACCAACGCGCAGACCATCGGCTGGACGTCATCCAGCCAGTATCCGCCCTACGATGGCCAGCTTCGCGAGGATGTCTACACCCATCTGTCCAACGGCGCCAACATGGTGGAGTACTGGCACTGGGCCTCGATCCCCGCCAATCAGGAGACATACTGGAAGGGCATTCTCTCTCACGATCTCGAGCCTAACCGCGTTTACGCCGAGATGAGCCGCACCGCGCACGAGCTCGAAAAGATCGGCCCGCATCTGGTCGGCCTAAGATCCACAATGACGTCGCGATTCTCTACAGCCGCGACTCGGCCAACGCCATCGACTTCATGCCCTTCACTTTCAGCGGGTCCAGCCGATGGGCGACGGGCGTGCCTCCGCCGACTACACCTCGCTCGTGCAACAGCTGCACCACTCGCTCTATGACCTCAATATCGGCTCCGACTTCGTCTTCCCGACAACGCAGGACCTCTCCGCATACAAGCTCCTCATCGTTCCCGCGCTCTACATCGCCGATGACGCTCTGCTGCAGCGCATCTCCGACTACGTCAAAAACGGCGGCCATGTTGTGATGACCTTCAAGAGCGGCTTCGCGAACGAAAACTCCGCTGTTCGCTGGGTGCGCGCGCCCGGCCCGTTGCGCGAGGCCGCCGGCTTCAGCTACCAGGAGTTCTCCAACCTCGAACATCCGCTCGCACTCAAAGGCGATCCGTTCCACGTGGGCGATGCAGAACCAAGTCAGCTACTGGGCCGAGTTCCTCATGCCCGAACACGCCAAAGCCATTGCCTACTACGACCACCCTTTCTTCGGAAAATGGCCGGCCATTACTGAGAACCAATTCGGCTCGGGAACGCTTCTCTACGAAGGCACATATCTCTCAGACGCGATGCAAACAGCCGTTCTGAAGCGACCTGTTGAAGAAGCCGGCCTTTCCGGCCCGATCAGCAGATTCCGCCGCAGTGCACGTTCAGCACGGCGTCAACCGCCATGGGCAAGCGCTCCACTACTACTTCAACTACTCAAGCAACAACGTCAATGTGCCCTACCGATACGACGCCGGCACAAACCTGCTCGACGGCAAGTCGATCTCCAAAGGCTCCGTCATCGCGCTTGCGCCTTGGGATCTCGCCATCATCGAAGAATCTGCTCCGGTCCACTAACCCGGCGATCTGATTTCAACTCCGGCGATTCGCTTCGCCGCCCAACTCAAAGGAAACAGCCCCATGTCCATCGTCGCCGGCGTTGATTTCGGCACCCTCAGCGTGCGCGTCACTCTCGTCGACAGCGCACGCGGGTCGCATCGGCACCGCCGCCGCATCCTACCCGCTCCATCGCCGACGCGACGACCCCGACTTCGCGACGCAATCGCATTCCGACCAGATGCGCGCGCTCGCCGGCGCCACCCGCGAAGTCCTCGCCGCAGCCGGCATCGACGGCCAGTCCATCGCCGCCATTGCGCTCGACACCACCGGCTCCAGCGTCATTCCCGTCGGCGAAAATCTTGAGCCTCTCGACGACTACTACCTCTGGTGCGACCATCGCGCCCACGCTGAAGCCGAGCAGATCACCGCGCCGCGCCCATCGAACTCGGACTTCGAAGGCAATCGAGTGGTGCGGCGGCGTCTACTCGCACGAATGGGGCTTCGCCAAGCTCCTGCACTGGCTGCGCCACAACCCCGACAAGCGCGACCAATTCGTCACCGCTCTCGAACACTGCGACATGGTAGCCGCCACCCTCTGCGGCATCACCGCCCGCACAGAGTCAAACGCAGCATCTGCGCCATGGGCCACAAATGGATGTGGAACCCCAAGTGGGATGGCCTTCCACCACGAATCCTTCCTGTCGCCGTCGATCCGCTCTTCGCCGGCGTCCGCGACAAACTCGGCCGGCGACTACCTCACCTGGACCACCTCGCCGGCCATCTCTCCCCGCAATGGGCCGCAGAGCTCGGCCTGCGCGCCGGCATCCCCATCCCCGTCGGCGCATTCGACGCCCACTGGGACGCCATCGGCGCCAACATGCCGCGAGGGCGATGTCGTCAACGTCGTCGGCACCTCCACCTGCATCATCGCCATGGCGAAGACAAGCCGAGCTCGTCCCCGGCGTCTGCGGCGTCGTCCCCGGCAGCGTCCATCCGCAGCTACACCGGCATCGAGGCCGGCCTCTCCGCAACCGGCGATATTTTTGACGCCATCGCCCGCCGCGCCAGCACAACGGTCGCCGAGCTCGTCCGAGGGTCTCGAATCCTATCCGCGCCGGCCAGACCGGCCTCCTCCGCCTGAGCTGGGACAACGGCGACCGCACCGTCCTCGTCAACCCCGAACTCGGCGGCGTCACCCTCGGCTGGAACCTCGTCCACACCGCGCAGGACGAGCTCTTCGCCGCCATCGAAGGCACCGCCTTCCACACCCGCATCATCCTCGAACGCATGGCCGAACACGGCGTCCCCGTCGACCGCGTCATCAACGCCGGCGGCATCCCGCAAAACAACGCCGTCCTCAACCAGGTCTACGCCAACGTCCTCGGCAAGCCCGTCCTCGTTCCCGTCCGCGCTCCCCACCAGCCTCGGCTCGGGCATCTTCGCCTTCACCGCGGCCGGCGCCTTCCAAACCATCGAAGACGCGCAGTCCGCGCTCTGCCCCAGCTTCAAGACCATCGAGCCCGAGCCCCGCGCGCAGGCCATTTACCAGCGCCTCTACCCGCTCTATCGCAAGCTCTACTTCGGCCTCGGCTCCCGCTCCGCCGCTCCGGTTGCCATCGGCGACGTCCTCCCCGAGCTGCGCAAGATCGCCCGCGACGCCCTCTCCGCTTGACTTCGCAAACCGCATCGGTCTCCTGTCTCCTTGTTGGAAACGCTGGGAGCGCATCTTGTTCACTCCGATCGCGTACGCGCCGCAATCGGCCATCGTGAGGTCGTCTTGAGCACACATCCCGACATCGAGCGACTTCCCGATCCTGCAAAACCTTCCCGCCCCTCGATCACGAGTGCTTTTCCGCCCATCGCGAACTCGCCTCGCGGCTGCTCCACCTGCACGGCGAAGTCCGCTTCGATCTTGGATCGCGCGCCCTCTACGCCACGGACGCCTCCAACTATCGCCAGCTTCCCATCGGCGTCATCTTTCCGCGCGACACCGCCGACGTGGAAGCCGCGTTCGCCGCTTGCCGCGCACTCGGCGCAGCCGTTCTCCCGCGCGGCGGCCGGCACCAGCCTTGCCGGCCAATGCGCCAACGTCGCCGTCGTCTTCGACTTTTCCCGGTACATGAACGCCTCGGCACGACTCGATCGCCGCGGAGAAGCTCGCGACGGTCCAGCCCGGCATTGTGCTCGACCGCCTGCGCGACGCTGCCGAACAGCATCACCTGACCTACGCCCCCGATCCCGCAACCCACTCGCGCTGCACTCTCGGCGGCATGATCGGCAACAACAGTTGCGGCGTGCACGGCTTGCTGGGCGGCAAGGTCGCCGACAACGTCGAGTCCCTCGACATCGTCCTCTACGACGGCACGCGCATGACCGTGGGCCGCACCAGCTCCGACCAGCTCGATAGCCTGATTCGCGCCGGCGGCCGCGTGGGCCAGATCTACTCCGGCCTCGCCCGCATTCGCGACCGCTACGCCGATCTGGTGCGCGAAAAGTTTCCGCGCATTCCGCGCCGCGTCTCTGGCTACAACCTCGATGAGCTTCTGCCCGAGAACGGATTTCACGTAGCCCGCGCACTCGTCGGCAGCGAAGGCACCTGCGCCAACGTCGTCTCGGCGCACGCTCAACCTCACCGCCAGTCCGCCCTTCCGCGTGCTCACGGTGCTTGGATTCGCCGACGGATTCGTTGCCGCCGACGCGGTTCCCCTGGCGCTCGAACACCGGCCCATCGGTCTCGAAGGCTTCGACCACCTGCTCGTCGAATTCATGCGCCGCAAGGGCCTCGCCCTTCAGAGACTCGACCAGCTTCCCGCCGGCGTAGGCTTTCTGCTGGTCGAAATGGGCGCATGGACCGACGAAGAGGCGCACGCCAAAGCCGAAGCCGTCGCCCGCGCATTCGCAATCGCTGGCCCGTGCCGCCCGCCGCGCACATCTGCACGCCTGAAGAAGCCGCCATGCGTCTGGTACGTGCGCGAGTCCGCGCTGGGCGCTGTCGTCTTTGTGCCCGGCGAGCCCGACGCATGGGAAGGCTGGGAAGATGCCGCCGTGCCTCCGACCAGCTCGGCAATTATCTGCGCGCGATCACCACACTCATGGCGCGAGTACGGCTACCGCAGCCCGCTCTATGGCCACTACGGCCAGGGCTGCGTGCACATGCGCATCAACTTCGATTTCCGCACCGAAGAAGGCCTCCGCAATTTCCGCGAATTCCTCGATCGCGCCGCCGATGTCGTTCTCAGCTTCGGCGGATCGCTCAGCGGCGAGCACGGCGACGGCCAGGCCCGCGCCGCCCTGCTGCCCAAAATGTTCGGACCCGAACTCATGCAGGCCTTCCGCGAATTCAAGGCGCTCTGGGATCCCGACAACCGCATGAATCCCGGCAAGCTCGTCGATGCGGTCCGCGTCTACGATCCCGTCGAAAATCTTCGCCACGCGATGCCCATCGCTCCAGCCAGTCCGCGCCATCAGAAGCGCAAGGGCGATCGAGAAGCCTGCGTCAAAACAGTGCGCGTCGGCACGCAGGGAAGAGCCTCGAAACCCACTTTGCCTTCGCCAACGATGACGGTTCCATGGAGCGCGCCACCGAGCGCTGCGTCGGCGTGGGCGCGTGCCGCAAGACAGGGGCGGCGTCATGTGTCCCAGCTATCGCGCCACCGGCCAAGAGCAGCACTCCACCCGCGGCCGCGCCCACCTGCTCTGGGAGATGCTCGCCGGCGATCTGCGCCACGAAGGCTTTCAAAGCGATGCCGTCCATGAGGCCCTCGACCTCTGCCTGAGCTGCAAAGCCTGCAAAACCGAATGCCCCGTCCAGGTCGACATGGCCGCCTACAAGTCCGAGTTTCTGGCCCAGCGATACAAGGGCCGCTGCACCCGCTGCATCACTACATCTTCGGCTTCGCCGACAAGCTTGCCCGCTGGGGCTCTCGCTTTCCCGCGCCTCACCAACGCCCTGCTCACCGGCCCATCAGAGCTCGCTGGTCAAGCGCATCGTCGGCGTAGCAGCAGCGAACGCCAACTGCCCTCGGCTCGCATCCGACGCCCTAAGCATCCAAGACGCTCAGCGCCTAGTCCCCACCGCAAGAGCGCCACATTCGATCCGACACAAGGCGCGCAGCGCAGCCGGCCCCACCGCAGGTGGTCGGTTTTGTGGCCCGACACCTGGAACAACTACTACCACCCGCAATCGCTCGCCAGCCGCCGAGTCCGCTTCTGCTCACCGCCGGCTTCCGCGTTGCAACGCCCGCGCGGCCACATCTGCTGCGGCCGCCCCCTCTATGATTTCGGCTTCCTCGGCGCAGCGCCCGGCAATATCTCGCCGGCATCCTCGATCGCATGACGCCCGCAAATCGACGCCGGCATGCCCTTCATCTTTCTCGAGCCCAGCTGCGCCAGCGTCTTCAAAGACGAGTTGCCCGAGCTTTTCCCGCAACGATCCGCGCGCGCCAGCGCCTGAGCGAACAGGTCTGGCTGCTTGCCGACTTCCTCGCCGCCAAAGCCCCGGACTTCGTCGCCGGCACACTCGCACGGGGCGCACATCCTGGTCCACGGACACTGCCATCACAAAGCGGTCTTCGGCGGCCCGGCAAGCGAAATCGCACTGCTCCGCCAGGCCGGCGCCGACGTTCGAGCCGATTGAAGCCGGATGCTGCGGCATGGCCGGCCCCTTTGGCTTCGAGGCCGAGAAGTTCGAAGTCTCCAAGACCATCGCCAACCAGGACCTGCTGCCGGCCGTCAACGCCGCACGCACCCGGCACGCTCATCGTCGCCGATGGCTTCAGTTGCCGCGAGCAGATCGACCAGCTCGGCCACCGGCGCGCCATCCACTTCGCCGAGGTGCTGGCCGCCATGTCCCACGACAAATAGGCGACTCTGCCCTCCTGCGCTAACATAAGCTTTCAGCCTGGGGAGCCTTCATGTTCATCGTCGTCTGGCAGTTCGAAATCGCTGAAGAGAACATCGCCGCGTTTGAAGCTGCCTACGGCGCCAACGGCTCCTGGGCCCAGCTCTTCCGCTCCTCATCCGACTACCACGGTACCGAGCTGCTCCGCGACGTCTATATCGCCGGCAACTACCTCACCATCGACCGCTGGTCCAGCGAAGACGCGTACCGCTCCTTCCGCAAGGAGCACGACGCCGCCTACGAATCCCTGGATCGGTCGTGCGACGCCCTCACCCGCGGGGAGATTCGGGTCGGCGCTTACACACTTTGACGTTGGTTCGCGATCAATCCTTACTCAGGCACTAAACCCAGCGGACAATGGCTACAAAGAGTACCAGAAGGAACAGCATGATGTTTGGCACCATCGACTGACGGCGGCGAGCCTGGTAGATGGCGGCAATCGTGGTCAGGAGAGCAAGTCCTGCGACTGCCAGCAGTGTGGGCGCATACTGCGGCAAGAAGCTGGAAGGTAATGCGAGTGCCAAACCCGCAGCTATCTCAAACAAACCCAGCAAGACAATGCCGCCGTAACGCAAGCCAAACCTCAGGCGAGCAGGCTGGGCCCCAAGCGCCTTGGGGCTCGACCTATAGCTCAAGATTTTTGCAAGCCCAACGCAAAAAAAGATGCCGGCCACGCAATCGACTACAAACCGATCCCAGGCGTTCATCGTTGAATCCCCTTTTCAACGTGTCCTCTTCTTCTGCAAGGCTCGAGGGCGACCTCGAGGCAATTCGGCCAACACGTCTGTCATGAGCGAAGCATGAAGAAAATATAAAGTCAATGTAAGGAAAGAATAAAAGTGTCTTTTCTTCGCTAGCCCGCCTGAGATCGCCGACACAAAGGGCTTCCGACTGCGTGGATCCCACGGAGTCTGTGATTGATGACCATCGCAATGTATTGGCCATCACATGACTAGTAACTAGTTTCTCTCTTTCTTCGCTTTTTCGTATCGGCGGACTGTCTCAAACTGCTACAATCCCATCGAAATGCAGCCAGGATTTTGCCTGCTCCCGCGCCTTGAGGAGCGCCCTGTCGCTGCGTCAGAAGGAGCTCACATGGCCATTACCGACGAACGCACCAAAGCCGTAGAACTCGCCCTCGCCCAGATTGAAAAACAATTTGGCAAGGGCTCCATCGTCCGCCTCGGATCGAGCGAAGCGCTGATGCCCATCTCGGTCATCTCCACCGGCTCCATCAGCTTCGACGCGGCTCTCGGCGTCGGCGGCATCCCCCGCGGCCGCGTCATCGAGATCTTCGGCCCTGAATCCTCCGGCAAAACCACCATCACCCTCCAGATCATCGCCGAGGCCCAGCGCCTCGGCGGCCTGGCCGCCTTCGTCGATGCCGAACACGCCCTCGACCCCGGCTATGCCAAGAAGCTCGGCGTCGACGTCGACAACCTCCTGGTCTCCCAGCCCGACTACCGGCGAGCAGGCCCTTGAAATCACCGAAGCCCTGGTCCGTTCCGGCGCCATCGACGTGCTGGTGGTCGACTCCGTCGCCGCCCTCGTCCCCAAGGCCGAACTCGACGGCGAGATGGGCGACTCCCACATGGGCCTGCAGGCCCGCCTCATGTCGCAGGCCCTGCGCAAGCTCACCGGCACCGTCTCCAAGTCGCGCACCGCGCTGATCTTCATCAACCAGATCCGCGAGAAGATCGGCGTCATGTTCGGCAACCCCGAAACCACCACCGGCGGCCGCGCCCTCAAGTTCTACTCCTCGGTCCGCGTCGACATCCGCCGCATCGCCGCCATCAAGGAAGGCGACGTCGTCACCGGCAACCGCACCAAGGTCAAGATCGTCAAGAACAAGGTCGCCGCCCCCTTCCGCGAAGCCGAATTCGACATCCTCTACGGCGAAGGCATCAGCCGCGAAGGCGACGTGCTCGACCTCGCCGTCGCCAACAACATCGTCGAGAAATCCGGCGCCTGGTACAGCTACGCCGGCGAGCGCATCGGCCAGGGCCGCGAAAACACCCGCACCTTCCTCAAGGAGAACAAGGACATCTTCGCCAAGATGGACGGCGAGCTGCGCAAGAAGCTCAACATCGGCGCCGTCGCCAAGGCCGAAGTGCCCGAAGTCCCCGCCGCCGGTCCCGCCGAAGCCAAGGAAGCCGTCCGCGGCCGCCGCGGATAATCCGAGGGAACCGGCTCGCGCCTGATCGCGTAGGATCGAACTACGGACGTTGAGAGGCCGCCAGACCTGCACGACTTCTCTGAGCTGGTTGCTTTGCTGGGTTCAGACGCCGGAACCGGATTACGCATGAAGATTCCCGGGCGAGCGGTATCGCAGTTTGATCTGCGGTGGATACTCCGCAGTTTTGCGCTCGTGTGCGTCTCGGTCTTCCTGGCATTGCCCATCATTGCGCAATCGCCTGCGCAGCCCCAGCCGGGCGTGAACCAACCCGGTGTGACCACGCCGGCCCCCGCGCCTGCCGCCTCGGCTACCCCGTCCAACGCACCCGCCATCCACGCCGTTCTCCAGCTTGACGGGCCATGGCGCGTCAACATTGGCGACGATCCCGGCTGGGCCGATCCCGATTTTAACGATTCCTCCTGGCCCCAGGTCGACATCAGCCAGCCGCTCTTCGATCAGGGCATCGAGACCTTTTCCGGGTTTGCCTGGTATCGCATCCGGCTGCAGCCGCAGCAGCTGGCGCAGCTCGGCCTGCTAAAAGACAACCCCCTTCTTGCCCTCCTGGTCACCGGCAACTCCGTCGGCCAGCTCGCAGTCTACGTCGACGGAATGGAGGCCGCGCACACCCGCGGCATGTCCGACCATCCTTCGGAGTATCAGTCGCCGGCCTTCATGGTTCCGCTGGCCGGCGCCGACGCCACCAAGCCGATCGTCCTGGCCATTCGCACCTGGGCCGGTCCCGGCATTTCCACGCGGCGCGGGCTGCTCACCAACGTAGAGCTCGGCGCGCAATCCGATATCGCCCCGCATCTCAACATGACCCGCTCGCAGACGTGGAACGAGCGCGCGGCCAGCGCCCTTGTCCTGTCGTTCCTCTACTTCTGCGTAGCCTTTCTCGGGGTCGCGCTGTTGCTGGCGCAGCGAAACCACCGCGAATACCTGTGGATGACGCTGCTCTGCCTGGTCGTTTCGATCGGCGCCGCCTCCGACGCCGTCTTTGGCCTGGGCCTGCTGCCCATGTCGGTCTACCGCGTCTTCGCGCTCTTCACCGGCCGCATCTTCATGGCGGTCACCCTGGAGTTCGTACTCCGCTTCTCCGCAACCAGGCCTCACCGCTTCATCCGCTCCTTCCAGGGCTGGCTTCTGATCTTGCCCTTCGTCTATTTCCTGCATGTGCAGACGGTATACGACGTCCTCAACATCGCATCGGAGTTCACCTACCTCGGCCTGATGTGCGTGCTGCTCTTCCGCGCGTGGCGCAGCGGGCGCGGCGACGCCGGCGTGATGTTCATCCCCTTCATCCTGGTTGCGGGCGCCGACTCCACCGACATCCTCGTCGAGTACGCGGCCCAGCTCAAATGGCTGCCGGAGCGGTTCCTCTCGCCACGCTTCCATATGGGACCGATCGAGTTCGGCACCGGCACGCTCGACTACCTCGTCTTCCTCGCCAGCCTCATCGCCGTGATCCTCTACCGCTTTATCCGTGTCAGCCAGGTGGAGCAGCAGACCAACGCGGAGATCTCCGCCGCGCGCAGCGTGCAGGCCCTGCTGATCCCCACGCAGCTTCCCTCCACGCGCAACTTCATGCTGGAGAGCGCATACCTGCCCATCCACGGTGTCGGCGGAGACTTCTTCCAGGTGCTGCCGCTGAAAGACGACTCGCTGTTGCTGGTCGTCGGCGACGTAAGCGGCAAGGGCCTGCAGGCCGCCATGAACTCCAGCACGCTGGTTGGAGCGCTGCGCAACGAGCTTTCGCACGATCCGGCCACCGTGCTCGAGCACCTGAACCACGTTCTGCTCGGCGCCGTCTCCTCGCCCGGCGCGGTGCCTGAACTGGATGCGGCGCCGTGCTTCGCCACCTGCCTCTGCGCCCGCGTTTATCCGGACGGAACGCTGGTGATCGCCAACGCAGGCCATCTCGGCCCTTATCGTGACGGTCGCGAGCTGGAGCTGCTGCCCAGCCTGCCGCTGGGCGTGATTGCCGATGCGCAGTACGAGCAGACCACCTACCAGCTGAACCACGGCGATCGACTGGTCTTTCTGTCGGATGGCGTGGTTGAGGCGCAGAACTCCGAAGGCGAGCTGTTCGGGTTCGAGCGGACGCAGCAGGTGTCGAACGAGCCTGCGCGCTATATTGCGCAGACGGCGCAGCGGTTTGGGCAGACGGACGACATTACCGTTGTGTCGCTGTACGTGGCGTCACGCATGGCTCGCCGCGAGCCGGCGAACTCTCTCTCATGATGCGGGTTTTCTTTAGCCCCACCGATCCGAGATGGATATCCATAAAAAGCGAAGGTTATATGACGAGTTCCGCTGTAAAACGCTGATTTTATTATTAGGCACCCAAAAAAACAGGCGAAACTTTGGATATCCATGGGAGGGGGTGGGGTGCTCTTTTCCCCTCATGTCCGTGGAACCTTGAAGAGACACAGCTCCTGTCGGTTCCAAGGAACCTGACCTGAAGTATGTGCGAGGCAGGGGCCGGCGATGAGTGCCGACGGTCACGAATGGAAGTGATAAGCGCACCGCCCGCGCCACCCACCTTGCCGTGACACGGCGAGCGGGCGCAATCTCATCTGCTCATGTTCCGGCAGGCCGCGTCGAAATCGTCGTAACTTCCCCAGCGCAGCGTCGCCGTCGCGTGGTCGATGAACAAGCCGGAGGCAAACATGATGCCCTGCTCCCCGGTCCGGTCCATCACCAGGTCAGGTCCCTGGAACGTGCCTGCCAGGTCAAAGAAGCCGCGCTTCTGCGGGTTGATGGCGAACGGTCTTCTCCACTCCAGCAGCCGGAAGGCGATCAGGCTTTCCTCGGTGCTTGTGTAGCTGCCGTAGATGGTGCCGCTCACGTTCATGCGCTCCATGTTTCCAGGTGCGACGCACAGCCAGCCTCTGCCATCCAGGTCGCCAATCTTGCGTTTGCCTTCCCGGCCGCCGCCGCCGTGAGTTCCGCGCGATCTTCCCGGGGTGAACGAAAGATAGAGCGGATAGCTTTTCCCGCCCTTGGAGACGACGCTGCCCACGCCATGCCACGTCAGCAACGGCGTGGAACGTCCGCCGATATGGAGGGCCCATGGATGGAGCGCAACCACCAGCAGGTATACACACGCGCACGCGACCAGGAGGACGAGGACGAGCTTCGTCAGACAACCGCCAAGGCAACCGAACGGTCCACGCATGCGCGCAAGTATAGCCCGCGGCAGCCGAACTTCATTACTCACATAGAAAGCAGGTTCTCGTCCCTTTTCGACAACCCATCGATTGACACCACGCCGGTGCTCCCCTAATCTGGCTCCATCAACTCGGGTAGCGCTGGGCGCAGGGGCCTGAATATCAGGTGCGTTTCCAGAGCGATGGTTGATGCGAGCCTCCCTAGCCGTTTGGGGGAGGGCTCCGCCCAAAGCTACCCGATCCCGCGCAAGATCCGTCTGGAGAAGCTTTCTCAATCTTCCCGATCGTTGACAAATCGGTTGGACGCGGCTGCGTCCGGAGGGAGATTTCTGTGAGCCTATCTCGAAGCGTGTCCACGGCGGTGTGGACAGTGGTTGTTACCCTGCTGATTTCGTGCGCGGCGCACGGTCAAGAGAAGACGGAAGCGATTCCGTATGGGGCGAATCCCGCGGCGGGGCATTACCTGCACGTGGATGACGTGAACCTGTACTACGAAACCTATGGGAGCGGCGGCACGCCCCTGGTGCTGCTGCATGGCGGGCTGTACGGCTACATCGAGGAGTTCGGCGAGCTGATTGGGGAGTTGAGCAAGCACCGGCGGGTGATCGCGATTGCCACGCGCGGCCACGGAAGATCGGAGATAGGGGCCAGGCCCTTCTCCTATGCGTTGTTTGCCAGCGATGCGGTCGCGGTGATCCATCACGAGACGAGCGAAAAGGTTGATGTTTTGGGATTCAGCGATGGGGCGGTTACCTCGTATGCGCTGGTCAGTGCGCATCCTGAGTTGGTTCGGCGCCTGGTAGCCATCGGCGGTCCGCGAAGATTTACGGACTGGCCTCCCCAGGCCCAGGCAGAGTTCAAGAGCTCCAAGCCCACCGACGTGGAGCGGGACTCGCCTCAATTTGTGGCCGGCAGGAAGAAGCTGATGCCGCAGCCGGAGAGGTGGCTGGAGTTCAACGAGAAACTCACCTCGTTGTGGGCGGGTCCCGTCTACGTGACCGATGAGCAAATTCAGTCGATCAAGGTTCCGACCCTGATCATGATGGGAGATCACGATCAATACAATCAGATCCCGAAGATGGTTGAACTGTTCCAGCTATTGCCCAGGGGAGAGTTCTCTGTCATTCCTGGCTGCGGCCATGTGGTGCTCGCCTGCAAAGGGCAATTCACGATTGCCGCGGTCGAGGCATTTCTCGATCAACCGGATCAAGTGACGAGGTGATGAAGTGATTGGGTGATGAAGTGATGACGCCGGGTCGCTTCACTGTAAATTCGTCACTTCCCCATACGCGACCGGCCCGCCCAGTTCCATCGCGTGACCACGTCATCACCCAATCACTTCATCACTCACTTCAATCATCACTCGATCACTTCAACTATCGGCCGCAATCAGGTGGTTGCGCCGTAACGGCGGAAGAGTTCTGTGGCGCGGGCTTTGTCGCGGGGGGAGCGGTTCTGAAGGTTGTCAATCCACTGAAGCCAGTCGCGGCGAATCTTTGCGCCGGCCTCGAGGATGGCTTGGAAGGTGGGGATGAAGTCGGTGCCCGACATGTCGTGCGCGAAGCCGTGGCCGGCATGCTCGAGCACGGTTCCGCCCCACTGATTCACGTCTTCGAGTGGCGAACCGAGTGCGATGAGGCGTTTGACGATGGCGGCGTGAGCGCTGCCAGCCGCCCAATGCAATCCGGTGGCACCGGTGTGCGCCCGATCGCGAAGGTCAGCGCCGTGGTCGAGGAGGAAGATGGCGACGTCTTCATGGCCATACGTGCAAGCCCAGAGAAAACCGCTCTGCACCTGGCGTTTTGTTGCAGGAGGGATGAGTGCGCCGTCGGAAGCGAAGCAGGATTGAACGAAGTCGAGCCGGCCGGCGCCAGCCGCGGTATCGAGATTGAGGGTTGCGCCGCGTGCTGCGAGAAAGACAGCGGCCTTCGGCTGACCGTTGACAAGACAGGCGAGGATAGCGCCGTGTCCATTGCCGGCGAGGTTGGGTTTTTCGATGCGCGCACCGTGGTCGAGCAGGAGTTGCAACAGAGGCTCCTGCACGCCGGCGAGCTGTGGGTGGATGCTGGTGGCGGCGAGACCAAGGGTGGTGCAGCCGCCGCCATAGACGTCGGCCTCGGCGTCGATCTCGGCTCCGGATTGCAGGAGGAAGCGGGTGATGTCGACGATGTTGGGGGGAGTCTTCTGGCGGTAACCCTCGACGCCGTTGGCAGCGGTGTAGTGCAGCAGCGTGGCGCGATGTTCGCGGGAGGAGCGCTGGCGGATCAGGCCGGGATTGCGAGCGACGAGGGATTGAAGCGAAGCCAGGTCGCCGCGGATGATGGCGTCGGCCGCGGCTTCGAAGTCGGAGGTGCCGGAGGTCTGAATGGCCATCTCTTCAAGGTGCTTGACGAGGCGCGGCCAGCTAACAAAGCCGAGCGATTGGGCGAGGACGAACTGGGCGCTGGTGAGGACGCAGGGGCGGTCGCCGCCGCGAAGGGTCTCTTCAGCGAACCTGGTGACCTGGTGGATTCTGCGGTCGATGTCGAAGGGGAGAGTTGGGGTGATCTCGATGCCGCTTCGTTGGACCAGATCGTGGACGAAGGCTGTGGTCCAGTTGCGGAGGCTATCTGGGGAGTCGGCGCGGCATGCCTTGACGAGGTCTTTGGCGAGCTTGCGGTACTGCTCGAGGTTGGCGTGGGGAGGCTGCGGAAGGGCGTCTTGTGGATTGGGGAACATACGAATCTCCTCTCAGGTGTGCCTGGGGTCCGCACTATCAGGCTGAAAGAAGGTTCGTGCCTTCAGTTGTGTTGTGGATGGGTGGGCGCTGCCCTTTCCGCGGACCGGATGCGCCCCTCGCGCTTGGGAACAGCATAGGGTGTGGGCGGGAGGGTGTCAACGGAGCGGTGAAGGAGTGAAAGAGTGAAGTAGTGAACAAGTGATGGAGTGACGAAGTGATCGAGTGATGAAGTGATCAAGGAAGTTCCGATCCGATCCGCAGCCAGTCACCCCGACGCGATGACATACAATCCCACTTGAGCCCGCCATGCCTGTACGAGCCCTCTATCCCGGCACATTCGACCCCCCGACAAATGGGCATGTGGACCTGATTCAGCGCGGCTCGCGGCTCTTCGATCACCTTACGGTGGCGGTGCTCAACAATCCCGGCAAGAACCCGCTGTTCACGGTTGCCGAGCGCGTGGAGATGCTACAGGAATGCGTCCGCACGCTCAACAATGTCTCGGTGGCCATGTTTGACGGGCTGATGGTGGAGTTTGCGCGCCAACAGGGGGCATCGGCCGTGCTGCGCGGCATTCGCGCCATCTCCGACTACGAGTACGAGTTCCAGATGGCGCTGATGAACCGGCGGCTCGCTCCGGAGATCGAGACGGTTTTTCTGCAGCCCGCGGGCCGCTACTCGTTTGTCAGCTCCCGGATGGTGAAGGAGGTCTTCAGCTTCGGCGGCGATGTGACCGGACTGCTGCCGCCGAATGTGTTGAAGAGGCTGCGGGGGAGAATGAAGGAGAAGCAGTGATCAAGTGATGGAGTGATGAAGTGATCAAGCGGGTTGTGCCGCAACGAATCTTCCTCACTCGATCACTTTTTCACTTCATCACTGCGATAGGCGCGGTTCACGCGCCCATCGTGATCACCACCCGGAAGCGGGCTTTGCCGGTCATCATGCGGTCGAACGCTTCGGGCGCTTTTTCCAGCGGATAAGTTTCCACCATCGGCTTGACGCCGGACAGTGCGCTGAACTTCAGCGTATCTTCTGAATCCATGCCGGTGCCTGACGGCCAGCCGACGACTGCCTGGTGCTTCAAGATCATCTGAATAGTGGACAGGCCCATGGCGCGCTCGGGCACGCCATTGATGATGAGCTTGCCGTTCGGCCCAAGGCCGCCCATCACCGCCTCGAGGGCATCGGCGCTGGTGACCGTGGACAGGACCACCGTCGCACCGCCCAGTTTTTGCAATTCGACTGCGGGGTCCTGCGTGGTGGTGTCGATGTAGACGTGAGCGCCCAGTTGCATGGCCAGCGGTCCCTTATCCTGCCCGCGCGCAATGGCCACGGTGCGGTAGCCGCTTTTGGCCGCGTACTGCACGCCCAGATGTCCCAGGCCCCCGAGGCCGACGATGGCGACCGTGTCGCCGGGACGCGCGCCACTGTTGCGGAGGGCGTTGTGGGTTGTTATCCCGGCGCACAGAAGGGGCGCGGCATCCACGTCGTTCAGTTCATCGGGGACAAAGGCGAGGGCATTGGCCGGCGCCACTACGTAGTCCGCATATCCACCGTCGAAGCTGATGCCGGAGATGAGCTGGTTCTCGCAGAGGATGAAGTCGCCGCGACGGCAGGGCACGCAGTAGTTGCAATGGCCGCCGTGCCATCCCAGGCCGACGCGCTGGCCGGTCTTGAAGAGGGGCACGTCGGGACCGACGGCATCGACGACGCCGGCGACTTCATGGCCGGGCACGCGCGGATATTGGATGCCGGGGAAGAGGCCGGCTTTCGTAACGGAATCGCTGTGGCAGACGCCGCAGGCCTGAACTTTGATGCGGACCATGCCCGGCCCTGGATCCGGATATTCTTTTTCGACAAGCTGAAAATCACCATTCGCGGCGGAAACCTGGACGGCCCGCCCTTTCACAGTCGCCATGCGCAGTACACTCCTGCGCGCTTAGATACGGGATTCGGCTGTGGGATGCACATTAACTTCTTGTGACTCCGGGCCCCCGATCCTGCGCCGCTCACGACCTTATACTCAAAGACAGCATGAGCTCGTTTCTGCCCGTTGACGAACAACTCGATCTGCTTCAAAAAGGCGCCGCAGAGATCATCCGTGTGAGCGATTTGCGCGAGCGGCTTGAAGACGGCCGCAAGACCGGCCGGCCGCTGCGCGTGAAGGCCGGCTTTGATCCCACCGCGCCCGATCTGCACCTGGGACACACCGTGCTGATGCGCAAGCTGCGGCACTTTCAGCAGCTCGGGCACACGGTCATCTTCCTGGTGGGCGATTTCACTTCGCTGATCGGCGACCCCACCGGACGCAATGTAACGCGCAAGCCGCTGACGCGCGAGCAGATTGACGCCAACGCAGAAACCTACAAACAGCAGGTCTTCAAGATTCTCGACGAGGAGACTACCGAGGTTCGCTACAACTCGGAGTGGCTGGGGAGGCTTGGCTACGAGGGCACCATCCGGCTGGCGTCGCACTTCACTGTCTCGCAGATGCTGGAGCGCGATGAGTTTCACAAGCGCTTTCAGGCCGAGCAGCCCATCAGTCTGCATGAGCTGCTATATCCGCTGATGCAGGGCTACGATTCAGTGGCCCTGGAATGCGATGTGGAGCTGGGCGGCACGGACCAGCGGTTCAACCTGGGCGCCGGCCGCGAGCTGCAGCGCCAATACGGGCAGAAGCCGCAGATCATCCTGATGACGCCCATTCTCGAGGGCCTGGACGGCGTGCAGAAGATGTCCAAGTCGCTGAACAACGCGATTGGCATTCATGAGCCGGCTGCGGAGATGTACGGCAAATTGATGTCGATCTCCGACACGCTGATGTGGAGCTACTGGACGCTGCTCACCGACCTCCGGCAGTCGGAGATTGACCATCTGCGTGCCGAAGCTGAATCCGGCGCCCAGAATCCCATGGAGATCAAGAAGCGCCTGGCCCAAACCATCACCGCGGGCTTCCACTCCGAGGCAGAGGCCGCCCGCGCCGCCGAAGACTGGACTCGCGTGCACCAGCACAAGTTGGAGAGCGAGCATCTCGAGGAGATGGACATTGCCTACGCCGACCTGGTCGCCCCCGCATCCGGCGAACCCGGCTGCCTCCAGATCCGCGTCCCAAAACTGCTTATCCAGCTAGGCCTCGCCCAGAGCGGCGCCGAAGCCAGCCGCAAGATCGCAGAGAAGGCTGTCAAGATCGATGGCGAAGTCGTGACCAACTCACTGATCACTCTCAGTGAACTCCCCGCTCGCATGGTGGTGCGGCTGGGGAAGCGCGCCAAGGTGGGCATCATCGGCAACGTGGGAGAAGGAGTGTAGAGAAGCAGTGATCAAGTAATCAAGTAAAGAAGCGATGGAGAAGCCCGGCGCTTTGCTTGATCACTCAATCACTTCATCACTGCTTTTTTACGCGGGGTACCCGCCCGTGATATATCCCTGCAGTTCCTCAATATGCTGCTGCTGGCCGTCGATGACCCAGTTCACCAGGTCGCCCATGGAGACCATGCCGACGACACGGTCGCGCTCCAGCACCGGGAGATGGCGAAAGTGGCGCTCGGTCATCAGCGTCATGCACTCGTCTACGGTGTGCTCGGGGCTCACAAAGCTCACCGGGCTGGTCATAATCTGACCGACGCTGGTCTCTTTGGAAGGATGCCCCAACAGCACGCATTTGCGTGCGTAGTCGCGCTCGGAAAACATCCCCACCAGCTTGCCGTTGTCGCACACCATCAGTGCGCCCACATCATATTTGGCGAGCATCTCGAGCCCCTCATAAACAGTCTGCTCGGGGTCGAGGGAAAGAACTGCGTTGAACTTCTTATGCTTGATCACTTGCTCAACTGTAGCCGTTATTTTCATGGAACCTCCCTGGGAGAAGAGGCCCAGGAGGCGGCGAGCGCCGGCCGCACCCTGAACCCTGGCGGTTATGGAAATGCAGTGTAGCCTGCGGTTAACACATTTGTCTCTACCCCGCGGGAAAAATCTGCACCCAACGGTGCCGTGATCGCCCACCTGAAGAAGCCGTCATCCTGAGCAACCCTGGGGCGCGTCAGGACAGAGACGCCGTAGAGCGGGCATGATCTGCTCCCTTTTGCAAGCGCATTTCGTCACTCCCGGCTTTGTCCCGGCTCGGGCGGATGGGATAATCGGCGCCATGCTGAGCCGACTCCAACTCGCCGCCCTGGCGTCCTTTACCGCTGTCCTGCTGGCTCCCTCACTCGGACCCGCGCAGACGTTTCCGCTGGATTCCGCCAAGGGGCTTGAAGCGCACAGCGTGGCTATCGAGCCGGTTACGTACCGAGGACGCAAAGCCATCCGGGTGACGGAGCAGTCCAAGCCAGACGCGGGTGGAAATGGCGCGATGTCGAGTTCGGTGGGCGGGATCGCCGTCCTTCCCGACGCCTCGTTTCACGACGGAACCATTGAGGTGGACTTGGCGGGCAAGCCCGCCGCGGGCGCGCCCGGCGACGCGCGGGGATTTGTGGGGATCGTCTTTCGCGCCAACCCCGACATCTCGAAGTACGAGTGCGTCTACCTGCGGCCCACCAACGGCCGCGCCGACGACCAGTTGCGCCGGAATCATTCCGCCCAGTACGTCTCCATCCCCGATTACGAATGGTTCCGCCTGCGCAACGAGACGCCGGGGAAGTACGAGTCGTATGTTGACCTGGTTCCGGGGGAATGGACGAAGCTGCGCATTGAAGTGAGCGGGGTCAAGATGCGGCTGTACGTGAATGGATCTGCGCAGCCCGTTCTCCTGGTCAACGACCTCAAACTCGGCGACAGCACTGGCTCCATCGCGTTGTGGATCGGCCCGGGCACTGAAGCGTATTTCGCCAATCTCCGGATTACGCACTGAGGCGACCCTCTACTCTCCGGCTTCCTCCATATCCGGCTCCAACCACAGCAAAATGGCCTGGGGAAGCGTGAAAACGAGCAGCAGAATGGCCAGGATCAACCCATAGAGAAGGTGCACCGCCGAAATACCCATGTTCTGCGCCCATGCCGGTTTGGCTACCCCAACGTCGGCAACGAACCAAGGAACCACCAATGCCACGGCGATGGCCTGGTAGGCGAGATAGTGGGCGCGGTCGCGTTGCGCCAGCTCGCGCTCGTCGTTGCGGAACGAGCGGTCATCCTCCGGCAGCGGGTTATAGACCCGCAGCCCTACCGCCAGAAATGAGGGGGCTCTCTCCTCGCGACGCGGCGGCTTGTTATTGAAGGGCTTGATCAACCCGCCGCGATAATATCCGCCCAGAAACAGACGGCATGCCAGGAGGGCGGCCCAATAGACCCAGATGCCCGAAGTCCGCCAACCATCCACAAACCACATGGCCGTCATCAGCAAAGCCATGGCGGCGTAGATCAACACCACCAGGGTTCGCCGCCGCGCCTGCAGCGCCATGTCCACCCGCCGTCCCATCAATACCAACTCGGCTCTCATCGTTCTCCGTCCGCTGCGTCGTTCCTCAGTTGCTCGTTCCTGCCTCTTCGATGTCCGGTTCGTTCCACAAAATCAGGCTTTGCGGCAGGCTCCACAGGACCAGATTCATCAGAAAGAAGAAGACCGGCCCCACGCGCGCCGCTACTGTCGAGTCCTTCACACCTAGCCCGATCAGGACTGCGAACAACAGCAGCGCAAACCATCGCGACAAGGTGTGGGCGAGGAAGTGCACCCGGTCGCGCAGCCGCTTCTCGCGCTCGTCCAGGTCGTCATCGGACTGGTCAAGATTTCCTGATACCACCAGGGGCTGCTCGAACAGCCCGACAAGGTCGTTGCGGCTCATCGGGCGGATCCAGCCGAAGCCGCGAAATGGTTTGACTGCCCCACCAGAACGCACCCCGCCGAGTACAGCGGGAAAGGTGACAACCATCGACACCAATAGCAGGGCCCCGACTCCGTCGACTCCAACCCTGAATTCTTTGCGGAGTATCAGGAACGAGAAATACGCTACCCAGACCCAATAGGTTGCAACCACCCAGCGCCTGGTTCGTCGCCGCATGAACGAAATCCCCAGCCATCGATTCGTTGCCGATATCACCGCTTCAACTCCTTGGCTCGTTCTTTAACTGTGTCTCGATCCCTGTTCCCGATTCCCCGCCGCATACAGCTGTTCGCTCAGCGGCCGGAACGGTTCCGTCGAAAAGATCGCCTCGATGGGAAGCTTGAAGAACTCCGCAATGGCGAACGCCAGCTTGAGACTCGGGCCGTAATCGCCGCGTTCCAGGAAGCCAATCGTCTGGTAGTTCACCCCGACGGCATCGGCCAGATCCTGGCGGCTCACCCCGCGCTCGGTGCGCAGCACCGCGATGCGGTTGTAGAGCCCGCTCTCTCCCGGCCCCGGCTTTCCGTTGTCTGCCACAAATTTATATTGCGTAAACACAATGAATCAGTCAAGACGCGAAATGGTAACCACCTGCCGATCCCAAGAAACCCGAAGAAAACAGGGTCTTGGGACCCGAACAGACGGTAGCAAGGCATGTTACCGCACGCTGCAATTGATAACCGTATTAAGGTCTTAATTTTCATTGATTTGCATTGGTAATGTGATCTTTGTCACGGGCGTTTGGTAAGTAACACCTTTGTGGGTTACCCAAGGCATATGACCCCCCGCTATACTCCAGACAAATTAATGCTTCTGCTTCTGTTCTTCCGGCTCCTCCCGTGCCCGCCGTGATAGCCCACCTATATAGGGTTTCCCCCTCGGCGCCGTACAGGGCTAATTCTGGAGTTTGCCTGACCAGAGGCTGAGCTCGGAGTCCACCGATGGGTTGTTCTGATTTACCTGGTTCCACCTTTGACCCGGCTTCACCCGAAAAGAATTCCTCTCAAACCAGCCAGAAGTGCAGCAACTCGCCCGATGAGTCAGGAACCGGCTTTGGCCGCAGGCTGATGAACCTTGTGGTGGTGTTCCTTTCCGCTGTGGGGGCATTCGGACAAACCAACTTTGGATCTCAAGCGGTCGGCATCGCCTCGTCCCAGACCGTGACGGTGACAGCAACGGGCGCCGGCAGCGTAGCCACCGTCCAGGTGCTCACCCTGGGCAGCCCCAACCTGGACTACGCAGCGGGAACGGGCACCTGCGCGGGCGCCAACCTCGCCATCAACCAGCAATGCACGCTGACGGTCAGCTTTACGCCGGCGTTCCCTGGCCCGCGGTTCGGAGCCGTGGTGCTGCTTGACGGCAGCAACAACGTGCTGGGCACGGCTTATTTGCAGGGCACCGGATCGGGCGGGCTGGCTGTGTTGATTCCGGGGAACGAAGTCCTCTATGCCGGCAACGGCGCCTTTGATCTGGTGGATGACGGCCAGCCTGCGGTACAGGCGCAATTGAACCTGCCCTCGAGCGTGGCATTGGATGGCGCAGGGAACCTGTACATCGCCGACAGCGCTCACGATCGAATCCGCAAGGTCGATGCTACGACTCACATCATCTCCACCGTGGCCGGCAACGGAAACACGGGCGTACCAGCCGACGGAACACCCGCATTGCAAGCGTCCTTGAATATGCCCTCGGGTGTCGCCATCGACGGCGCAGGTAATTTGTACATCGCCGACACCAAGAACAATGCGGTGCGCGTGGTCTCCGCGGTGACCGGAGTTATCTCGACCATCGCAGGCAACGGGGCAGTTGGCTACACGGGCGACGGCGGCCCGGCAAAGAACGCCACGCTCAACCAGCCGTGGGGCGTCACCGTGAATGCCGCGGGAGATCTCTACATTGCCGATACCAACAATCACGTCATTCGCAAGGTGACGATCTCTACGGGCATCATCACCACGGTCGCCGGCAATGGCGCCACGACGTCAACCGGTGTGGGAAGCTATTCGGGCGATGGCGGACCCGCGATCAATGCCTCGCTGAACTTTCCGTACGCGGTGGCGTTTGATGCCGCTGGAGACATGCTCATTCCGGACTCCGCCAACAACCGCGTCCGCAAGGTGGATTCGGCTGGGAACATCTCAACCGTGGCGGGCACCGGAGCGAACGGCTATTCCGGTGATGGCGGCGCAGCCTCACAAGCACAGTTGTGGTCGCCTGAAGGGCTCGCCGTCGATCCGGCGGGGAACATCTACATCGCGGATTCGCAGAACAACGCTATCCGGAAGATCAATGCTGCGACCGGCAAGATCAACACGACGATTGCGACCGCGCTGGGCGAGAGCGTGATCAACAACCAGCTGGTCGGCAATTCATTGGATAGGCCGATTGGGCTGGCCCTGGATGGCTTGGGCAATCTGTATGTAGCCGACTACTATTACCTGCGTGTCAGGCAGATCCAGCCGAACGTGCTGGCGGTGGATTTTACTCAGACCCCGGTTCGACAGGGCACCATCTCGTCTCCGAAGGCTCAGAGCCTTGAAAACGACGGCAACAATACTCTGTCCGTTACCAGCCTGACGCCGGACGCGAACTCGGCCCTCGACGCGGCTTCAACAACGTGTCTGCCGGGCACCTTGCTTGCGCCGGATGCTGCTTGCATACTGGGCGTGGAATTTGCCCCGTCGGTGGCCGGAAACCCGCTGGTGGCGAACCTCGCGATCACCGCGCAAAGCGGCGATTCTCCGCTCAACGTTGTGGTGGTGGGCAATGCGCCGGCGGTTAACTCGACTACCACGACGCTGACAGCCACTCCAAGCCCGTCCAGTTTTGGCCAGACCGTGACTCTTACCGCGACGGTGATCACCGGCCAAAACACCGGGGCACTCACCGGGACTGTGACATTTTATGACGGCACCACCAAGCTGCAGTCTCCCGTGACGGTAAACGGAAGCGGCAAGGCGACAATCAGCCTTTCAAACCTGACGGTAGGTTCCCACTCTCTCTGGGCTGCCTACTCCGGCGAGACTCTTCACTTCGCGAGCGACAACTCGAAGACACCGTTTGTGCAGGTGGTGAATGAGGGAACGTCGACCACTGTTACGTCCAGCGCCAATCCCTCTGCCGTCGGCTCGCCTGTGACCTTCAAGGCTACCGTGAGTATTGGCGCCAACGGCGGAGGTGTGACGCCGGATGGCACCGTAACCTTCATGGACGGCAACACCGCGCTGGCCACGGTTCCGCTCACCGGCGGCAGCACGGCCACGTATACCACTTCGACGCTGATCGATGGCGCGCATTCCATCACAGCGACTTTCAGCGGCGACCCTGCCACCTACATCCTGGGCAGCGCGAGCGGCGTGCTCAGCCAGGATGTGCTGGCGCCCTCGACGGTCGCGGTCAGCTCGGGAGTGAACCCCTCTGTCTACGGTTCCCCGGTTACGTTCACAGCCACGGTTACGTCCACGGCGAGCGTGGCTCCGAGTGGCACGGTGAACTTCCTGGACGGCAACACGCAAATCGGCTCGGCGACCATCTCCGGGACCAGCGGCATTGCCACCTTCACTACAACGCATCTCTCCGCCGGAACGCATCCGATTGAGGCGGTCTACAAGGGCAACCCGAACAGCGGACCGGGTACTTCGCCGGCCATTGTTCAAACCGTCAATCTAACGCAGACCACCACCGCCCTTGCGTGCACTCCCGCTCCCGCCATCGCCGGGGCCGCCGTCAACCTCACGGCCAGGGTATCGGTGATTACGGGCTCGGCAACGGCGACCGGCAGCGTGACGTTTACTGACGGCACAACGAAGCTGGGGACGACAACGGTTAGCTCCGGCGGAACGGCTTCCATTACGCCAATGCTGGCGCCCGGCGCGCACGCCATCGTCGCCAGTTATGCCGGGGACGGGAACGACAATCCAAGCACGTCGAATGCAATGCCGGTGAACGTGGTGCTGGCTACCACGGCGGTCGCGCTGAACAGCAGCGGCTCGCCGGCGCAGGTGCTGTCGTCGGTGACGTTCACGGCTTCGGTGACCGGCAACGGCGGGATGCCCAGCGGCTCGGTCATCTTCTCAGTTGATGGAGTCGACGCAAACACGGTATCAGTCGACGCTCACGGCAACGCCAGCTTCGCAGACTCCGGGCTCCTGGTTGGCAATCACGCGGTATCGGCGCGCTACTCCGGCGACTCGAATGACAACCCGAGCATGGCGCCGACGCTGCCCATCGTGATTCAGCCCATTTCCACGGTCACCAACCTGGGCTCATCAGCGTCGTCGGGAGCGAATCCGCAGGCGATCCTGGTGGCCACTGCGCTGAGCAGCACCGGTCCCACGCCCACGGGCGCGGTCAACTTTACCGACAGCAAGACGAACAAGCTGATTGGAAGCGCGGCGCTCGATGCCAGCGGCGTGGCCACCATCATGCCCGACCTTCCGGCCGGCACGTATTCAGTGGTCGCGAGCTACAGCGGCGACTCTCTGCACAGCGCGTCGACCTCGTCGCCTGTCACTTTCTCCGGAGCGGCGGTCGGGTTTACGGTGGCTGCCACTCCTCCCTCGCTTACGCTGGTCTCCTCGCAAAACGGGACGATCACCATGAACGTAAGCTCGGCGAATGGCTTTGCCGACACCATCGGCATGGGCTGCCTGTCGCTGCCGGCCGGGGTCAACTGCCACTTCTCCAACGCCACGGTGAAACTGGCCGCGGGTCAAACGGCGGCGGTCCAGGTGACGATCGATACCAACGCCCCGCTCAGCGGCGGCCAGAGCGCCCGCAACTCGAAACCGGGTGCGCGGAACGCGGGCTCCGGATTAACACTGGCATCGCTCTGCTGGCCTGCGGCGATGTTGTTGGGAATCGGCGTCTGGCGATTCCGCAGACGCAACCCGGCGCTGGTCGCCCTCGCGATTGTTCTCTTCCTGTCAGGTTCATTTGGCCTCACAGGCTGCGGCGCCAGCTTCTCGCAGAACACGGTCGCCCCCGGCACCTACACCATCCAGGTAGGCGGCGTGGGGACAGGCAGCAACATCTCCCACTACACCAACGTGACACTCACGGTTACGAAGTAGTGTCCCCGGCGTAATCCGCGACCGGAGCAGTGTTGGTGCTGACGGTCGCGGAGCCGAACTCAGGAATAGAATGATGGCGAACAGGATAAAAATGAAAGCCGTATTGGTAGGGTCTGCGGGCGATCGCCGTGGCTGGCGCATGTGCCTTGTTGTTCTTGTCCTCCCGTTTCTGCTGTTGCTTGGCGCCCGGTCGGCTCAAGGCCAGTCCGCGGAATCTGCCAACTCCGGCCGCGCCATGCTGTCGGCCGGCATCGCCGCCTCGGGATTCACCCTTCAATACGGCGACCGCAAGATACTCGGCCTCACCGCTTGGGTCGACGCCGATACTATCCGGCGCTTTGGCGTGGAAGGCGAGTTGCGCCGGCTTGAATACCATCAGACCGCCAACGTGCACGCGGAAACCTACCTGGCGGGCGTGCGCTACCACTTCAACGTCGGCCGCATGCAGCCCTACATCAAGGCCCTTGGCGGCGATGGCCACTTCAACTTTCCCTACAATTTCGCCACCGGTAATTACTTCGTCGTTGCCGGCGGCGGAGGCCTCGATTACCGCCTGAGTCACCGCTGGACAGCCCGCGCCGACTTCGAATACCAGGAATGGCCCCAATTCACGTTTGGCGCCATGAACTCCGTCGGCGGCACGGTGGGAATCCGCTATAGAATTTTCTAGCGCCCGACAGCTTGTCTCCTCCGATGAATATCGAAGCAAACCCTCAGCCAACTCAGGCCTTATGTCGGCCATCGAACATTTTATGTTATTGGGGGAGTCGTCGGGCCTGATGCGTTTTGCCGTCTTACTAAAAGGCGTACTCCGGGGAATGGGCCGCAAATCTGAGTGTGAATTGCTGGCCACCAAGAGTGTGTTGCCAGGAAACAGCCGCCCCACCTACAGCCATTGCGCCGTAATCGATGCTCCTTCCGATCTCCCCGACGGCGACTACGAGGTGGAGTTTGAGAGCGAAGTCGCGGTCACTCATTTGCAGGACGGGTGCTGGCACGTCGCCCGCGTCATGCCCCGCACCTATGCGGAAGCCGCGACATTCTTTGCCAATGAGGCGCGGCGCGTCGAAGCCAATGTCCGCAAATCGGAAAGCGAACGCGCGGCAAGCTTACCGGACAAAGTGCGCGTAAAGTCCTAGCCGACCCGGCCGGAATCCCCACACCCTATAACGCCGCCGCCTAATCCTGCTTGGATCCCGGCGCGTCCCCGTTGTGCACAAAGCAATCGTGGATGGCATCAGCCGGCGCGTTCGGCCACTTGGCCTTCATCAAATCATCTTCGCTGAGCTCGTGGAAGGCGAAATCGATGGAGCCGTCGGGGTGCACCGTCCCCTGCGCAAACCCATACACCATGGTCTTGGCGCCCTTCTTGGCGTTCTTGGGAAGCCCATATCGATGCGCGCCCGACGTGCCCACAATCATTCCCGGCACCACGGTTTTGGTCCGCAGCTTCCAATAAGGCGTGTCGTAGACGTCGGGGGAGTAGTAATGGGAGTGGCTCCCGATCAGGTACACGTGCTTGCCGGCCGCCTGCGCATCGTAAAACCAGGTGTAGACCAGTTCGCCCGAACGCTCGCCCACCTCCCAATCGTCCATCGCATGCTCATTCCCCGTGGAGTGCGGCAGCGCTTCGTGCGCACCCATGATGATGGTGCGGACTCCCGAATTCGGCGCCAGGTCGCGATCGAGCACCGCGCGCAGCCAATGCAGCTGCGGCTCAGTGAACTCGTCGTGCGTCGAGTTATCCATGGTGATGAAGTCCACGCCCTTCTCCACCCAGTGATACCAGGGCCCCACCGGCGCAGCCTCCGCGCCGTCTTTTTTGCGCTGCTCGGCAATCTCCGGCCGGTCCAGGAACGAGGAGAACTTGCTGATGTAGCCCTCGCGCGTCATGTTCGGGACCGATTCATGATTGCCGCGGCCAAGAAACACCGGCACATTCAGCTTGGCGAACGGAGCCATCTGGTGCGTCAGAAAATCGTCCCAGGCCTTCTCCTGGTAGGCATGCTTTGACAGCTCGGCCCCTGGTCCCAACATTGCCAGCAGGTCCTCGTCGGGCTGCGACATCCACCTGAAATCACCCAGGTGCCAGTAAAACGCATCGCTCTCCGCCTTCACCTTTTCGGCGATGGCCGGCATCACAAAATCGCCGCAGTTGCGGCTGTCGCCCGAGACGGCAAACGTCCACGTGCCGTCGTTACTCTGCGCACGGCACACCCAGGTACCCGCGGCCAGCCATCCCAGACCCATCAACAGCCCAACAAGTGCGCGCTTCTTCAACATGAACTCAGCATATCGCCCGGCCGGGCAAGTCAACGTGAATGCTTGTTAACTCGTCTCAAATCCGTCGGGCCCGGACGATAAAATCAGTGTGGCGGGGTCGCAAACCCGTAGTCCAAGGAGAGTTATCCATGACCGGCTTTGAGCACGCTATGCTCCGTGAGATCTTCGAGCAGCCCGACGCGATCCGGCGCACGCTCGACCTGTACCTCAGCGGCGCGTCGCTCAAACCCGAGGCCTTCGCGCTTATGGCGCAATGGCTCAATCCGCGCGGCGAAGTACTGATTGCCGCCAGCGGGTCGAGCCGCCATGCCGGCCTTGCCGCCGAAGTCATCCTCGAAGACCTGTGCGGTCTGTCTGTGGACGTGGAGTACGCCAGCGAATGGGGATGCCGCGCCACCGCCAATCCGCGCCATCCCTCGGTGCTGGTCATCTCGCAGTCGGGAGAGACCTCCGACACTCTTGCGGCCCTGCGCATGGCGCGCGACCGCGGCGAGCACACCCTGGCCATCGCCAACGTGCCCGGCAGCGCGATGCTGCGCGAGGCCTCCGCGGCCATGCCCTTGGCGGCCGGCCGTGAAGTCGCCATCCCCGCTACCAAGAGCTTCACCTGCCAGCTGACGGCGCTCTATCTGCTGGCTCTCTACGCCGCGCAGCAGACTGGCGTCATGGACGCGGCCGAGCTCGACCGCAACATCCGCGAACTCCAGGCAGTACCCGCGCAGATCCAGAAGCAGCTCGACGGCTGGCGCGCGCGCATGGCCGAGCTGGCGCAGAAGTATGCCGACGCCAGCACCTTCCTCTACCTGGGCCGCGGCGTTCACTACGCCATTGCCCGCGAAGGGGCGCTCAAGATGAAGGAATCCTCGTACGTGCACGCCGAGGGCTACCCGGCAGGCGAATTGAAGCACGGCCCCAATGCGCTGGTGGGCGAGCAGGTTCCGCTGGTGGTGATGGCCACTGCCGACCGCGGCCTTGAAGACTCCATGATGCGCTACGAAAAGACCCTACAGCTGCTCGAAGACATGAAGAAGCAGGGCGCGCGCGTAATCGCCATCGCCAACACCGGCGACGAGCAGGTGGCCGCTGCGGCTACCGATGTGGTCAGCGTGGATCCTGCCGGCGAGTTCCTGTTGCCCATCTCTGAAGTCGTCCCTCTCCAGCTCTTCAGCTACTTCATGGCGCTCCAGCACGGCGTCGACGTCGACCGCCCCCGGAATCTCTCCAAAGCCGTCATCGAGGTCTCCTGAACGCATCCCACAGGCTTGTCATCCAGAACGGAGCGCAGCGGAGTGAAGGATGACAGGCTCATAAATGAGCTTGTGAACGTCAGCCAGAAAGCAATCGGGCCACTACTTCAACGCCGACCAGATCGCGATATTCAACACCACCATCAGCACCGCGGAAGCCGGAATCAGCAGCAGAGCCTTCTTCAGCCGCAGCGGATCGCCTCCTGCAATCGCGCCAATAATGCGCGAGCTTACCGCCAGCCCGCACCATCCGCATGCGATCACGAAGCCGATCGCCGTGCCGGTCAAATGCGGAAACGCCGAGCCGGTGATGGCCAGCGTTGTGGGAAACACCGGCGCCATGGCAAGGCCCGCGATAAACACCAGCACGCCCGCCATGCCAGCCTTGTTGGTGCGTAGCATCAGGAACGTGGTAATCGCCATGGCAATCGACGCGCCTAGCGTGACATCGACCGCGGGCACGGTCTTCAGCACTTGCGAGATCACAACTCGGCCGGTCAGCAGCCCCAGCGCGAAACCAAGCGAGAGAATATTCAACGCGCGCGATTCCGGCACTCCCTGCGCAATCAGGTGCTGCGCAAGCCAATTCCACACGCCCACCTCGCACGAGATGTAAAGAAACAGGAAGAGGCCCAGTAAGTACAGCAGCGGGTGGCCGAGAATCGGTCCCGACCTGGGTAAGCACGAAGCCCGACGCCGCCGGCCGGCGCGGGCATGGGTACCACCGCTTGCACCACGATGGCGATCACCGTGAGAAACGCCACGCTGTAACACAGGCGCACCCAGTCGCGCTTGAAAAGATTCGCTGAGATGAACGGCGTAGCCAACCCTCCCAGCCCGAAGAACAGGTTCACGAGGTTCAATGCGGTGGCGCGATGCGCCTCGCTTACGCCGCTCACCAGCGCATTGGCGCCCGTGACCACGATGCCGCCGCCCAGGCCCAGCACGAACAAGAGCAGCACGATGCTCCCATATCCGCGCGAGCGCGGCAGGCCGAAAAGCGCGACCACGATGAACACCAGGCCCAGGATGATGCCGATTTTGTCGCCCTCGGTGTCGAGCAACGGGCCCACGCCCAGCGACGCGATCATCAATCCCACGGCCTGCGCAAACGCAATGGTGCCGTTCTGTGAGGGCGTCAGCTTAAAGCGGTCGGAGAGATCGGGCAGAATGGTCCCCAGCATGGCTGCAATCATGCCGTACACAAAGATTCCCAGGATGGCCGCAAAGATCAACACGAGTCAGGATTCCTTTCCGGAACGCGCGCACAGGTTCGGTTTGAAGTCGCAAGCATTGTACACAGCCCGGGGCAACGCGCTCGACGGCAATGCCCCATCGTCTTTTCACTTTTAACTCTTCACTTCTTCAACCCGATAGACTGAAATCACAATGGCCCTGGTTCAACGACGCGCGGGAATGGCCCTGCTGGTCCTGGCCCTGCTGCTCCCCGCTCTGGTGGGCTGCGGAACGCCCGGCCCGCCACAACCGCCTTCGCTCAATCTGCCCGACCGCGTTGAGGATCTGGCCGCGGTGCGCACCGGCAACCGCGTGAAGCTCACGTGGACCATGCCCCGGCGCAATACCGACAAGCTTCTGATCAAGACCGGCGTGACAGCGCAGATTTGCCGCCGCGAGACTGAGAGCAGTTGCACCGCTGTCGGCGAGCTCAGCGTTCAGCCGGGACAGTCGGCTTCGTTTGAAGACTCGCTGCCCGCCGCGCTGGCGACCGCTGTGCCCCGGCGGCTCACCTACACCGTCGAGCTTCAGAACCGTAACGGCCGCTCCGCTGGCGCTTCGAATGCCGCTGTAGTCCTGGCCGGCGAGGCTCCGGCGCCAGTCATTGGCTTTGCCGCCGAGGTGCGCAAGAGCGGCGTGGTCTTGCGTTGGAACGCGCCGGAAGGCGAAGCCTTCGCTGTCCGCATTCATCGCAAGTTGCTCACGCCGCCGCCGGCCAAAAGGCAATCGGGACCTCTTGCGCCGCCACCCGAGCCCATCGACCAGAACCTGCTCGTCGATCCTGACAAGGGACGCGCCATCGACACGGCAATCATCTTCGGCAATACCTACGAATACAGAGCGCAGCGCCTCGCTCGTGTTGACGTCGATGGACACGTGGTCGAGCTGCCTGGCGAGATCTCCGCGCCCATCAAGGTCGAGGCCCAGGATGTCTTTCCGCCCGCGGTTCCAACTGGGCTTGCCGCGGTGGCCACTCCGGGCGAAGCGGGCGCCGCACCCTCGATCGATCTCAACTGGGAGCCCAACACCGAGCCGGATCTGGCCGGTTACTATGTCTACCGCCGCGAAGACGAGACGCCATGGCAGCGCGTCTCCGGCGAGCAGCCCGTGGTTGGGCAGGCCTACCGCGATGCGGCCGTCCTGCCCGGCCACACGTATCGTTACGCTGTCAGCGCCGTCGATGGCGGCGGGCATGAAAGCGGGCGTTCCGCCGAAGCCAGCGAGACCATGCCAAAGCCCTGATCGCGTTGGAGGAGCCGCACATGAAGTATTGCCGTTTTCTGTTGCATGGTGAAGTTCGATATGGCGCCGTGGAAGAACGCGAGGGTGAGTTCTGGATAACCAGCCTCATCGCTGCCCCGGAAGAGGATCTCGCTTTCCGGGTCGCTGCCGCCCGGCACGACGCCGTCGCTGCAGTGACCAGGGAGCACGCCAACGGTCGATTCGAGGCGATCCGGCTGGGCGACGCATCTCTGCTGGCGCCGGTCACGCCGTCAAAGATCATCTGCGTGGGCCGCAACTATCGTGACCACGCCAAGGAGCTGGGCAACGAGGTGCCCGCCGAGCCGCTGCTCTTCACCAAACCGCCATCGTCGCTGCTGGCGCCGGGGGGTGTGGTGCGCATGCCGTCTGCCTCGGCGCGCGTAGACTTCGAAGGCGAGCTCGCATTCGTGATCGGCCGGCGAACCAGCCGGTTCGCAGCCGATGGAGACTGGCGCGGCGTTATCCGCGGCTACACGCTCGCTGACGACGTGACGGCTCGCGACTTGCAGAAGAAGGAAGGCCAGTGGACGCGCGCCAAGGGCTGGGACACCTTCTGTCCCGTCGGCCCCTTTGTCAGCGACGAAGTCGATCCCGCGGCTGGACTCACGCTCGAGACGCGGGTAAACGGTGAGGTGCGGCAGCACGGCTCGACAGCGGACTTCCTCTTTACCATTCCGGAGTTGCTGGCCTACATCACCGCCGCCATCACGCTGGAGCCAGGCGACCTTGTGCTGACCGGAACGCCGGCCGGAGTGGGGCCGCTCTCGCCAGGGGATCGCGTCGATGTGTCGATTGCCGGGCTGGATGTCTTGAGCAACATCTTCCAACCCGAGTACCTAGTCGGCGGGCTCGGCTCCGTCGCGGGCTGAAGCGATGTTGAAGACAGGCCTCTCCCGTCGGCGATAGACGGGAGGGACAACGGGCTGCGCGGGCTCGTTTTCGGCTGCGGCCACGGCCGCGTCCTCTGGGTCCAGCTCGGCTTCGGCAAGCCGAGAGCAAAGCACCCCGCAGAGGATCAGGATGAGCGCGTCCATGCCCAGCAGGATCAGACGCACCGGATGATAGGTCGTATCGAAGTGGTAGAACTCGGCGTTGCCGGAGGCGTCCCACACGTCGACCACTTCGAAGCCGAAGACGTTGGGATAGACCTCTTTCCGCTCGTCGAGGAAGCCGATCTTGAATGGCGTGCCGGGTGGATACTCGCGCACCGCACTGGTGGCCTCGGGATCGAAGTTCAGCAGCACCGACTTGCAGTCCTGCACGCAGGCGATCATGCCTTCGCGGTCGCCGTGGTAAAGGGCCTTCTGGACGGAGATCACCGGGCCGGTGGTGGTGGCGTGCGGCACGCTGGAGGCGTTGGACCAGGCCTGGGCGATCCAGAACACGAAGACGGCGGCTGCGGCCCACAAGAAGAGCCGCTTGAGTCCGGCGCGCACGGGCAGACGCTGCTGCCAGCGGCGCACGTCGACAATGGCGACCCAGGCACAGATGCCCAGCGCCAGAATTGACGCGATCCAGACCGTTGTGCCGACCTCCCCGAACATGGCTTCAGTCTTTCACCTCTGGGGTTGCATATCAAGGCGAGCGGGGTGAACCGACGTGGTTCCTGATGCTTGCTTGGAGAGCCTTCCCATGGTTGGAATGGAGGAAACCGACCGCCGCGGCCGGCATCAAAAAGGGGCGTACACTGGGAACGGAATGCGCATGGCGCGATCACCCTTCCCCTGGAGGAATCATGGCGCAGAGTTTACTGGAGCAACTCCGCAACTACACAACGGTTGTTGCCGACACGGGCGACTTTGAGACGATTGCCCGGTTTCGTCCCACGGATGCCACCACCAATCCGTCGCTGATCACCACCGCGGCGCAGATGCCGCAGTATCAGCCGATTGTGGACGAGGTGCTGAAGGAGGCGCGGAACAAGCTGGGCGAGAGCGCCAGCGACAAGGACGTGGCCAACCTCGCTTTTCAGCGGCTGGCGGTGGCGTTCGGCAGGAAGATCCTGGAGATCGTGCCGGGACGGGTTTCCACCGAGGTGGACGCGCGGCTGTCGTACGACACGCAGAAGACCATCGACCAGGCCCACGCGATCATCCAGCAGTATCGCGATGCGGGCGTGGATTACGGAAAGCACATCCTGATCAAGATTGCCTCCACGTGGGCCGGCATCAAGGCGGCGGAGGTGCTTGAGAAGGAAGGGATTCACTGCAACCTGACGCTGCTGTTCGGGATGCACCAGGCGGTGGCCTGCGCGGAGGCGGGCGTGACGCTGATCTCGCCGTTCGTGGGGCGGATCCTGGATTGGTACAAGAAGGACACGGGCAAGGACTTCCACGGCGCGGACGATCCGGGCGTGCAGTCGGTGACCCGCATCTACAACTACTACAAGAGGTTCGGGTACAGGACGCAGGTCATGGGAGCGAGTTTCCGCAATATCGGCGAGATCACGGAACTGGCGGGGTCGGACCTGCTGACCATCTCGCCGCAGCTGCTGAACGAGCTGGACTCGACAAAGGCGGAGCTGCCGCGCAAACTCGATCCAGAGAAGGCCAAGACCATGAATATCGAGAAGATACCCATGGACGAGGCGGCCTTCGAGCGGATGCATGCCGAGGACCGGATGGCCCACGACAAGCTGAGCGAAGGCATCCAGGGGTTCTCGGATGCCTTGGTGAAGCTGGAGACGCTGCTGGCGGACCGGCTGGCGAAGCTGGAACAGAGAACGCCGGCTGCGGTGTAGGCCGGCCGCTCTCCTGCAGGATGCGAAGCCCCCGGACGATCCGGGTGCTTTTGCTTGCGTTTTGTGCGGTAGATCACCTTGTATCGTGAAAAAATAAAAACGAACAACGCTTGCAGATTCATAGGGATAGACCATGGTGAATTCGCGAGTGTGATTTGGAACACAGTGATGGAGTGATCGGGTGATGGAGGGAGCGCGCGGCGTTTTGTTTGGATGCGGGCATGGCGGTCCTCCTTTCTCCCAAAAGCGAAGGCCCGCCGATTTGGCGGGCCTTTTTTCACTGCTGATACCAGTATGACACATTCGACGAGTTCCATACCAATTTTTTCAGAATAATTTTAGCCATTTTTTGTGCGGTTTAGCGGTATTTCCACAGGTTTACCTCTTGACAGGCGAAAAAAAGCAGACATTCAAGAGGCAGGGGCTAGGGATTAGGGACCAGGGACCAGGAGGGATCAGGGACATAGGGACAAAGGGACAAAGGGACAAAAGGACAAAAGGACAAAAGGACAAAAGGACAAAAGGACAAAAGGACAAAAGGACAAAAGGACAAAAGGACAAAAGGACAAAAGGGGGACAGTACAAAGGGGCTGATGGTTGCCGCGCAGGCTTTTTTCTGCCTGAGTTGCGGCTGGAGAATCGTAGGATGAACCCGTCAACATTGCGGCCTCAGTGTGTTCCTCCCGCGGCCGCGAGGCGAACAGAGGTTGCGGCCCACAACGAGAGGTATCGTCATGACCAGGCACTTCGATCGCGGCCGTCGAACGTTGTTGGCGGTCGTGGGTGTTCTTTTGGTGCTATCTGCCGGGCGAATTGGACGTACTCAGGCGTCGCTTTGCCAATCGGCAACCTCGCCTGGCGACTGGCCTCGCTTCGAAGTGGCGACGATCAAGCCCGTCGACACGCGTCCAGATGCCATTCATGTTGTCGGTCTTAAGGTCTTGCCCAACGGCAGAGTCGCGATCCCGACCGCCACATTGAAAAGCCTGATTGCTACCGCATTCGATTTGCCCGCCTCGCGGCTCCTGGGCGGAGAGGAATGGATGGGCAAGGAACAGTACGATGTGGTCGCCAAGGCCCCCCAGAACTCGACACCGAACGATCTCCATCACACATGGTTTCGTATCGATGATCCCCACCTTCGCCAAATGTTGCAGGCGCTGCTGATCGATCGTTTCCAACTAAGGGTTCATTGCGAAACCAGAACCGGACAGGTGTACCGGTTGGTCAAGAGCGGCAAGACCATTCCCCTGAAGCCCACCGAGGCGGCAGGCAAACCTTCTGCGAGCGAGGGTTTTGGCTCGATTGGCGACGCCGGCGACACGTGGGTTATGCACAACGCCACGATGCGGCAGTTGGCGAACTTCGCCGGTGACTTCTATCTGAACAGCCCGGTGGTTGATCAGACGGGCCTCTCCGGCTCCTATGATTTCAAGTGGCAGATGCTCCTGGGGAACCCGGACCAGCCCGATTCCCAACTTGGCAACAAAGACGAGTTCCTGCAGTTTATCCAGGTGATGGGCCTGAAGCTGAAGGCCTCCACGGGTCCGGTAGAGATCGTTGTCATCGACCATGCGGAGCACCCTTCGGAGAATTAGTGGATGCGGTCCTGACCTGCACGCTGGTCGATAAGCGTGTGGCAGGTCGATCGGAGGGACGGGCGGGTGGTCACTGAATGGAAGCCGCACGAGATCGCCGCGGACCTGGAAGTCCGCGCGACAGCCGGCTTGGAAGCCGGCGCTACTCATTTTGAAGCGGGAGTTTTACCGCGTACTCGGACATTTGCGAAATGCGACTGCAGATTGTTCGATTTCTCTAGGTCGGGGAATGCCGGCTAGGTGGGGTTCGCGGTGCCCCAGGTCTCCAACAGCAGGAGACCTGGGGCACCCTCGGATTGTGCCTGGGGGAGGAAGAGCGAGCGAGTCACGCGTACTCGGACATTACTCAATTTTTGGCGAAATGATCTCGGCGGGCTGGAGGAAGGCCCGCGGCTAAAGCCAGATCCGTCGAAGCTCGTTTCAGGGACCTGAAGATCCCTGCTCCCTCCGCTGGCGACCTGCCGTTTTTCAGATATTTCGGGCGCCGCCTTGCGGCAGAAGCAACACGCAAGGACGGGCACGGGGCGGTTTTGGCCGGGTGCGGGGACCTTTTCGGGGGCACAAAATAATTCGCGTTAACCGCGGAAC
Source organism: uncultured Acidobacteriota bacterium (assembly GCA_963846375.1). Classification (GTDB taxonomy): domain Bacteria; phylum Acidobacteriota; class Terriglobia; order Terriglobales; family Acidobacteriaceae; genus Telmatobacter. The sequence goes on along the minus strand of CAWJVV010000018.1, from coordinate 31,024 downwards.
CGGGAGTTACGTTTCTCCGTAGGAGGGTCCATGAGAAACGACCTGCGCTTCGCGCTGCGGATGATCGTGTCCCATTCCTGGTTTTCAGCGGCGGTGGTGGTGACGCTGGCGCTGGGAATCGGATTGAACACCATGGTGTTCACACTGATCAATGCGGTGTTGTTCAAACCGGTGCCGGTGCCGGGGGGTGCGCGGCTGGTTTCGATCATCAGCCGGAACCTGAACGAGCAACGCGGCAATTTGCGCATGTCGTACGCGGATTTCGAGGAATACCGGGCGCAGACTCGCTCGTTCGAGGCGCTGGAGGCGGCCAAGGATGAAGAGGGAGTGATCAGCGAGAGCGGGAGTCCGCCGCAGCCGTATCATTTGCAGCGCGCGACGGCGGGGATCTTCTCGATGCTGCACACGAACGCGATTCTGGGCCGCGGATTTGTGGAAAGCGATCAGCGGCCTGGGGCTGCGCCGGTGGTGGTGCTGGGCTACGGCGTGTGGAAGGACCGTTACGGCAGCGCGGCGAATGTGATTGGCAGGCAGGTGCGCTTGAATGGGAAGCCGGCAACGATTATCGGCGTGATGCCGATGGGGTATCGCTTTCCGAGCGGCGTTGATCTGTGGATGCCGCTGGTGCCCGACGCCGATTTGGAGAAGCGCGACAATCGCAGCCTGATGGCGTACGGGATTCTGAAGCGCGGCGTATCGGTGCGGCAGGCGGGGAGCGAGTTTGACGCGATTGCACAGCGGCTTGCCGCGCAGTATCCCGTAGACAAGAACGTGGGCGCCAGCTTGACGACGTTTCATGAGCGGTACAACGGCGGCCCGATCAAGATCATTTTTCTGCTGATGCTGGCGGCGGTGGGTTTTGTGCTGCTGATTGCGTGCGCCGATGTGGCCAACATGATGTTGAGCCGCGCGCTGGCGCGGAAGCGGGAGATGTCGATTCGCGCGGCGCTGGGTGCCTCGCGCTGGCGCGTGATGCGGCAGCTGCTGATGGAGAGCGTGCTGCTGAGCACGATGGGCGGTGTGCTGGGGATGGGTTTGGCGGCGCTGGGGGTGCGCTGGTTCGACTTCTCGACGCAGGAAGTGAGGCCGACGTGGATCGCGTTCAGCATGGACTGGGCGGTGTTCGGCTACTTTGCGGCGCTGTGTATTGTGAGCGGACTGCTGTTTGGGATGGCACCGGCGCTGCGGGCCTCGAAGGCGGACTTGAACGAGATTCTGAAAGAGGGCGCGCGCAGCGCCGGCGGACGGCGCGAGGGATGGCTGAGCGGAGTGCTGGTGGTGTTTCAATTTGCGCTGACGCTGGTGCTGCTGACAGGGGCGGGAATATTTGTGCACAGCCTGCTGGCGAGCTTCGAGATCAATACGTGGATTCCGGCGGAGCGGCTGACGACGGCGCGGCTGGATTTGCCGGACGCGCGGTACAAGGACGCGGATGCGCGCATGCGCTTTTACGATTTGTTGCTGCCGCGATTGCGTGCGATTCCCGGCGTGAGCCATGTGGCGATTGTTTCGTCGCCGCCGGGGCTGGGCGCGGCGCGCGAGCAGATTGAACTGGAGCATGCGCCGGTGAGCGAACCGTCGCGACGGCCGCAGGTGTCGTACGTGGCGCAGTCGCCGGGATATCTCGATGCGATTCACCAGAGGCTGCTGGAGGGACGCGACTTTGACGCGGTGGATGGAAGCACGCAACACTTCGCGGCAATTGTTACGCGCGAGGCGGGGGCGCATTTCTGGCCAAACCAGGATCCGATTGGCAGGCGCTTTCGACTTTATGACGACCAGAACAAAGCGACGGAATGGATTACGGTGGTGGGCGTGTCGGCGGATATGGTGCAGGAGTTGATTGCGCCGGATACGAAGCCATTGATCTTTTTGCCGTATCGGCAATTGGGTTGGGATTCGATGGCGCTGATGGTGGAGTCGTCGAGCGACCCGACGGCTGCGATTCGCAGCGCGGTGCAGAACCTGGATGGGGAGATGCCGCTGCGCGATGTGTCGACTTTGAAAGGCGCGCTGGAACACCAGACGTGGTTTTTGCGGCTGTTTGGGAAGCTGTTCGGCTGCTTTGCGTTCATCGGGATGGTGATGGCCTCGGTGGGGATTTATGCGGTGATTGCGCATGCGGGCGGGCGGCGCACGCAGGAGATTGGGGTGCGGATGGCGCTGGGCGCCAGCGTGCGCAACATTCTGCTGCTGGTGATGAAGCGCGGGCTCTGGCAGATTGGCGTGGGCCTGGCGGTGGGCCTTGGGCTTGTGATTCCGGTGGTTCATTTGATGGCTTCGCTGCCGCTGGGCGTGTCGAGTTCGAATGTGAGCGTGGTGGCGCTGGTGGCGACGGTGCTGGTGAGCGTGGGGGTGTTTGCGTGCTGGCTTCCGGCGCGGCGCGCGGCGGCGCTGGACCCGGTGAAGGCGATACGGTACGAGTAGCGGCTGCGTTGCTTCGGCTTCCGGCGGTGGGGTAAGGTGGGGTCGGAGATTGCCGTGAAGGTCTACCTGATTGATGGCACGTACGAATTGTTTCGGCACTACTTTGCGGTGCCGAAGGCGCGCGATGCACGGGGGCGCGAGGTGGGCGCGGTGCGCGGGGTGCTGGCTTCGCTGCTGGCGATGATGCGCGGGGGAGCAACACATGTCGGGGTCGCGACGGATCACGTGATTGAGTCGTTCCGCAACGATTTGTGGGCCGGATACAAAACAGGTGAAGGCGTTGAGGCCGACCTGCTGTCGCAGTTTCCGATTCTGGAAGAGGTGCTGACGGCGGCGGGACTGACGGTGTGGCCGATGGTGGAGTTCGAGGCGGATGATGCGCTGGCCTCGGCGAGCGCGCTCGCGTTGAAGGATCGGCGGGTGGAGCAGGTGGTGATCTGCACGCCGGACAAGGACCTTGGACAGTGCGTACAGGGAACGCGGGTGGTGCAGTTGATTCGGCGCACAGGCGTGGTGCTGGATGAGGCGGGCGTGACGGCGAAGTTTGGTGTTGGTCCGGCGTCGATTCCGGATTATCTTGCGCTGGTGGGTGATTCGGCGGATGGATATCCGGGGCTGCAGGGATGGGGCGCGAAGTCGACGGCGGCGGTGCTGGCGAAGTTCGGACACATTGAGTCGATTCCGGCGTCGAGCGGCGACTGGCACGTGAGCGTAATGAATTCGCATGCGCTGGCTGCGACGCTGGCGCGCGATCGCGAGCTGGCGCTGCTGTTCAGGACGCTGGCCACGTTGAAGAGCGGTATTGCTCTTTTCAGCGATGTGGAGGAACTGCGATGGACGGGGCCGCGCGCGGAGTTTGATGCGATGGGGCGGTTGCTGGATGAGGCGGTGACGGATAAGAAGGCGGGACGGGCGACATCGGTATCCCATGTCTCCAAAACCGGGAGACGTGGGGCACCCGGCGGCGCGGATCCGGTTTAGGAGCGGGTAAGTTTTTCCTACATGACGGGAAATTAATTCCGATGCCGTGTAATTCCGGCTAGATGACGGAGGCGTGGATAACTCATTTGTATCCCGCAAGATATTTATGAACGATTACGAACATTGTGGGAGCGATTTTCCGCACGCGATGCTATAGTCGAGCCATACCTTGGTGCTTAAGAAAAACGAATAAGAGCTGTGCCGATGAAGTTAGTCCGACTTGCGAATCGAATTCAAGATAGTTCGCGATGGATTGGCGGAGTGACATCATTCAAGCGCTCGAAGATGGGCGAGCCTCTTTGCATCACTGAACCCTGAACAAGCTGACCCAAATTGAATTGCGATTGCGTGGCCGTGTTGTCCACGCGAGGGAGGATATTATGGCAACTCTGATACATGATGGAATATCGAGCGCGACGGAAGTTCTGCAAGAGGCAGAGCGTTGCCGGCGCGATGCATGCGCCAAGATCAAGAATGACCCCCAGAAGTATGCCGGGTTGGTGGGCCAGCCGTCGGGCTGGTGCGTTGTAACTGAGAAGGGATTCTGGAATAAGCGGTCGTTCCACGGGCCGCATGAGCAGCATCTGTTGCGCGACCGGATCGAGAGCGGACACAAGGTGGTGCTGACGGTTGGGATTGTGGCGGATCCGCGCGCCTCAATCACTGCGGATAATCACGTGGCGGAGGTGAGCCTGGGCGACGAGTGCAAGCTACCGTTTGAAAAGGTGGCTGTGCTTACGGCGCAGGCGAAGATGCACGCGACTTCGGCGCTGTTCCGGTAGAGCGCTTTCGAAAGCGACGCGTTATCCCCGGTCCCCAAAAGCGAGGGACCGGGGGCACCCGCGGTCCTTCCCAAGAAACAAAAGCAGCGACCAATTTAAACGGCGATGACTTTGACGCCTTTGTCGCGGAATTTTGCGGCGATCTCTTCGGAGATTCCGGTGTCGGTGATGAGGACGTCGATTTCCTTGGCGTTGCAGATGACCGCGGGGCTGACGTGACCGACCTTGCTTGAGTCGGCGACGACGATGCGTTGTTGCGACTGGCGGGCCATGGCGCGGAAGACGGCGGCTTCTTCCGGCTGGATGACGGTGAGGCCGCGTTCGGGATCGACGCCGGTTGCGCCGAGAAAAAGCCTATTCATGACGACGGCGGCCAAGGATTCGATGGCCGCTGGCCCGACGAGCGAGAATGCGCCTGCCCAGCGCAGACTGCCACCGGTAAGGGTGGTGTCGACGCGCGCGTTGGAGCTGAGCTCCATGCCGATGTTCACAGCGTTGGTGACGATGTGCAGATTCTTGCGGTGGACGAGCAGGCGAGCGACCAGGGTTGTGGTGGTGCCGGCGGCCAGGCCGATGGTTTCGTCTTCCTGCACGAGGGCGGAAGCGGCGCGTGCGATGCGCTGTTTTTCGGCGGCGAATCGATCTTCACGCACGGCGAAACTGGCGTCGAAACGGAAGGCTTCGTAAACCGAGGGACCGTTGCCGGCGAGCATGGCGCCGCCGTGGGTGCGATGCACGAGGCCCTGCTTTTCGAGGCGGGCGAGGTCGCGGCGGATGCTGGCGGGAGATGCGCCGAGACTGTCGATCAATCCCTCGACGGAGGCTCGGCCTTCGCGGAGTAGGAGATGGAGGATCTGTTTGGCGCGCTTGTCGGTGTTGACGGACATACCGTGAGTCGGAACTCCGCTAGGGTTAATGCCGATGGTGGTTTTGCCACACGTGCTTCAAGACTGAACAGCTTCCTGCAAGATAAACGCTTTCACAAATGGAAAGTGGAAGAGAAACCTCCCTCAGGGGCTCAAAGCCCTTTATTTTTCTGGGCTCATTCGGCACGACTAAAGTCGTGCCCTGACGCTTCGTGCCCGTTAGAGACAATTTTCAGCAAGCCCACAAATCGTGCCCTTTCAAGACAGCGGCTTCGTTTGCAGCCTGTGCAAGCCGATTCTACTCAATCACGGATAGTGTGCGGGTGTTGGGTGATGGGCGGAGTGCCGTTGGAAGAGAGAAGAGCGGTGCGCAGTCTGCGGACATCGTCGCCATTGAGCACATATCGCGTGAGGGCGGTGTCGGATCCGAGGATGGCGGCGATCTGACGCCCCTGTTCCAGAGCGATGGGAGCGGCGTCGGCTCGGGAGCGCAGGGAGGAGTGCACTTCGCGCACGCCGGTTGCATCCACGAATTCGCGAATGTTGGAGGGGCGAATGCCGCCGCCGCCCAGGATGGTGATGCGATCGCCGGCCTGCTGGACGAGGCGGGCAATGCAGGATGCGCCGCGGAGTCCGGAGCGATGACCGCCGGAGGTGAGGATGCGGTCGGCGCCGGCGGAGATGATCTGTTCGAGGGAATGGAGCAGGTCAGCGGAGACGTCGAAGGCGCGATTGAAGGTGACCTTCATGGGGCGGGCGGCGGCGATGAGGCGGGCGGTTCGTTGCTCGTCGATGCTGCCATCGCGATGCAGGAGGCCGATGACGACGCCGTCGGCACCGAGATCGCGGGCGCGCTGAATGTCACGGAGCATGACGTCGAATTCGTAGTCGGAGAAGCAGAAGTCATCGCTGCGGGGGCGGATGAGGACGGAGACCTGGAGCGAGACTGCCTTGCGCACGGCTTCGATGAGGCCCGCGCTGGGGGTTAGTCCGCCCTCGATCAGGGCGCAACACAACTCGATGCGGTCGGCGCCGCCCGCCTGTGCGGCCACAGCGGACTCAACGGAATCGACACAAATTTCCAGCGCAACCGACATAGACCGGGCACTCCGCTCCGCCACGCGGCGATCAGTACGAACAACTGGGGGGTGCAACCAGTGTACCGAACCGGGTTAGAAGGCTGGCCGGCGCGGGGCCGGGCAGCCTTCAGTTTTGCGAGAACCAGTTCGATGAGGTCCCCCAGGGGCTAAAGCCCCGCTGTTTATGCGCCTTTGCGGCACGACTGAAGTCGTGCCCTGAAGCTTCGTGATTTCCCGAGAAGTTTTTCGCAGTTCGTGCCCTGGCGCTTCGTGGGTTCCCGTGGAGGTTTAGAAGTTGAATTGGCCGGTGAGCTGGATGGTGCGCGGGTTCCAGAGGGAGACCGAGCCATAGTTTTGGTTAATGAGCGAGCCGAAGTTGGAATCGGTAACGGTGGAGTCGGGGAAGAGCAGACCGGTGTTGGAGTGCCAGGTAGAACCGAGGTTGAAGACCTCGGCGCGCAGCAGCAACGAGAGGCGGTCGTTGAAGTGCGTGAGCTTGCCGAAGCTGGCGTCGAGGTTGGTGAAGTAGGGAGTGCGCTCGGGGCTCTTGTTGGTGTTGCCGTAGCGGCCGAGGGTAGGGGTGGAGTACTTGGAGGTGTCGAAGTTCATGCCGAGCGATTTGGAGAAGCTGGAGGAGCTTTGCCCTGTGGAGTTAGCGAGGAAGCGGCCGGTATAGAACTCGGCCATTTGGTCAGCGCCAACGCCGCCGTAGACGGCAAAGGGGAAGCCGCTGGCGAGCTGGTAGATGCCACTGGTGGTCCAGCCGGCGAGCAGCCAGTCCAAGGTGCGAGCGGCATGGAAGCGGGGGACCTGGTAGCTGTAGGTGGCGACCATGCGGTTGGTCTGGTCGGAGGCGGAGAGGCCGTATTCGTTGTAGGGGTTGTGAGGATCCTGGATCAGGCTGGGCTCGCCGTTGATGAGGTTGATGCCGGAGGTGAGGTCCATGGATTTGGACCAGGTGTAGTTGACGTGATAGGTGAGGCCGTGGGTCTGGCGTTGAATGACCTGGACCTGGAGGGCGTCGTAGCTTGAGGAGAAGCCGTTGCGGTTGCCGTAGAGGTAGGGCGGCATGTTGGGGTAGGGCTCGCGGGTGTCGATGGGCTGGAAGTTGGGATCGGCGAGGCAGCTTGCCGAGGCGAGGGAGGCGTCGACGGTGGAGTTGCAGGGATCGCCGGCGGTGGTGGGAGGCAGTGCTGCGCCAAGGATGTCCTGGCTGGGCTGGCGGCGGCCGCGATCGCCGACGTAGCCGATGTCGAGCATGAGCGTGTGGTTGAGCTGGTACTCGGTGTCGAGGGACCACTGCTCGTCGTAGGGATTGTGGTTGCTGGGCCAGTTGACCTGGTTGAAGGGGAACTGGTAGCCGGGCGATACGAAGAGCTGATTGGCGCTGACGGGCGCGGACCAGAGGTTTTTGACGACAGCGGTGGATTGGGCTTCAGTACCGGAGGGGGCGTTGTAAGAGGCGGCGGCGGTGTTGTAGAGGGAGTCTTTGTCGTACTGGGTGCCGTCGTAGTAGCGGTTGTAGAGGCCGTAGAAGATGCCGAAGCCGCCGCGGACGACGAAGCGGTCGTTGAGCGGAGGACGCCAAGAGAAGCCGACGCGCGGAGCGAAGTCCTTGTTGTCGATGGGGACCAGGGTATTGCTGGCGCCGCACTGGAGGAAGTTGGGATTGCCGCCGGCGGCCAGGATGGGCTTGGTGAAGCTGCAGTTTGCCCACTGGAATTGGCCGCCGTTGGCCGGGTTGAAGGCGTAGCCGTCGGAGTTTTTGCTGTGGAGGTCGGCCGGGCGCTCCCAGCGCAGGCCGGCGTTGAGGGTGAGGCGGTCGGTGGCGTGGATGTCGTCCTGGGCGAAGAGATTCCAGTTATTGCCCCAGAGGATGAAGTTGTCGGTGGCGATGGGGGGAGGGCCGTTGGCAGAGCTGGTGTCGCCGAGGAGGAAATCGGCGAGAGCATTGCCCTGGTAGGGGGCGGTGGAGCTGTAGGCTCCGTTGCTGCCGAGCGAGCTGCCGGCGAATCCGGGCACGGCGGCGGTGAACTCGCCATTGAAGTTGAGGGAGCCGGTGCCGCCGTAGTTATCGAGCTCGAAGAGCTGGATGCGGCGGAGGTCGATACCGAAGTTGAGGGTGTGGCGACCGCGAATCATGGTGACGGTGTCGACGCCCTGGTAGATGTTGTCAGCGTAGGTGGTGGGCTCGCCGCCGCCGAATCCCTGGTAGTTGAAGACGCCGACCTGGGGCAAGTCGAAGGTGGCGGGATTCTGGTTGGTATTGGCGAGGCCGACTTGCTGAGAGAGGTTGGCACCGTAGGCGGTGTTGGTGCCGTTCAGGTAGTGATCGCGGCTATAGCCGAGGGTGGCCTGGTTGAGGAATCGCGGACCGAAGGTGTGGGTCCACGAGGCGCCGAAGAGCTTGGGGCGGGTGTAGACCTGGCCGCCCTGACCGGCGCGAATGCTGGTGTTGGTTTGCGAGAGGACACCCCAGTTGGCGGTGAGGTAGACGTGATCGGACTGGCCGAAGTATTGGTCGATGCGGCCTGTGCCGATGCCCTGCTTTTTTGTGGTCTTGGTGGTGGCGGTGTAGTTGTAACAGGCGGATTGCAGGTGGTTGGATTCGGCGCAGCTGCTGATGTTGGCGGTGTCGAAGAACGCGGCGAGCTTGGAGGTGACGGGATCGAGATCGCCCGTGGGGATCTTGTTTCCGGGGAACTGCTGGCGAATGACGGGGGAGTTGGTGGGGCTCTCGGGGTTGTTTGAGTTGTATGCGGGATTGGGGACGGTGGTGGACGGGTCGTAGATGGGGAAGGGATAGGCGCTGAAGTCGCCAGAGAGCTCAGCGGCGGTGGGAACGAAGTCGGAGGTGGGGGTATTGACTTTGTTGTAGAGGCCCTCGTCGTAGCTGATGAACCAGAAGGTGTGGTCGCGGCCGTTGTATAGGTGCGGGATGGTGAGCGGGCCGCCGACGGCGCCGCCGAACTGATGCTGATGGAACGGGGGATTTACGGGCGAGGTGCTGCTGGGATTAGCGGCGTTGACGGCTTCCTGGTATTTGCTGTCGGGCTGGAGCCAGTTGGCTTCGAGGGCTTCATACGCGGCGCCGTGAATGGAGTTGGTGCCCGATTTGATGTCGACGTTGACCTGTGCGGCACCCTGTCCGTACTGCGCGCCGTACATGCCGTTCATCATCTTGAATTCCTGGATGGACAGCTCGTTGGGGATGTTGATGGGGACGCTGAAGAAGAAGTCGGCGTCGTAGATGCCGTCGATGCTGTAGCTGGTGGACTGGGCCTGGGCTCCGTTGGCGGCGACTTCCATGTATTGCTGGTTCAGTCCGTGATAGCCCCAGTCGGTGCCGGAGCCGCCGGGCGTGATGTTGGTGCCGACGTTGGTGATCATGAGGTTGGTGAAGTCGCGGCCGTTGACGGGCAGGGCCTGGATCAAGTCGGCCTGCAGGACCTGGCCGATGGTTTGATCCTCGGTGTGGAGCATCTGTGATTCGGCCGATACCTGCACGGTGTTGGTGACGGCGCCGACGGCGAGCTTGAAGTCCTGACGGAGGGTTTGCTGGACTTCGAGGACCACGCGGTCGGCAACGGACTTGCTGAACCCGGCGGCTTCAACGGAGACGGAGTAATTGCCGGGGTTCAGGGCAGGTGCGTCGTAATCCCCGTTGGCGTTGGTTTGAATAGCGCTGCGGACGCCGGTATCGAGATTGAGGATGGTGACCTGCGCGTTGGCGACGACGGCGCCGGACGGATCGGTGATGTGGCCGAGGATTGTGCCCTGGGCGTTCTGGGCGAAAGCCCCGGTGGCAGACGCAAGGATCGAGATGGCCAGCGCCAGGACGGCGGTGGCGAAGCGTGGAACTGACCTCATGTGATTCCTCCTGCGAGTGGTGCAGCCGAGGACCACGAACCGCGTGGGGATCGCGGCCATCGAAATGTGGAATCACAATAAAGCAAAAGTGATCATTATTTCCATAAAAATGTTCATTTCGGTCACTGAGTTGGGCGGCGGTCGCTAAATTGCGAGGATCTCGGATCGGTTTATAACAAGTCGAAAATATTGTAAATAAACAATTTGTTTTCGGAATTCGAGTAAGACGGCGGCACTATACCCAATCTGTTCATTTCGATCACATACTGAGATGTTTTCGGATTGGTAAGGGCGTGCAGGAGGGCTTGTCGTTCTATTGGCTGCTTCTGCTATCGTGGTTCGCTGTCGGGAAGAAGACGGGTTGCGGGTGCGGTTGATTGAGGAGGAATGCACATGGAATGGAACAGGCGGGATGTCCTGAAAGGGGCTTCGGCATTGCTGGCTGGAAGCGGCGTGGTGACCGGAAGGGCGATGGGCACCGAGCCGACGGATGTCCGCCTGGAATCGGATTCGATTGTGGCGGGGCTGGAGACCGCAGTGGTGGAGACGGCGTCGGGGAAGGTGGCCGGCTATGTACACAAGGGGGTCTTCACGTTCAAGGGAATCCCATACGGGGACACGACGGAGGGAACGAACCGGTTTATGCCGCCGGCTCCGGCGAAGCCGTGGACGGGGGTGCGGAGCTCGCGCTACTTCGGGCACGTGTCGCCGCAAGGGGCGCGCGGCGGATGGTCGAACGATGAGGAGTCATTTCTATTTCGCTGGGATGATGGGATTCAAGGCGAGGACTGTTTGCGCATCAACCTGTGGACGCCGGCAGTGAACGATGGCAAGAAGCGGCCGGTGATGGTGTGGCTGCATGGGGGCGGTTTTTCGGCGGGATCGGGGCAGGAGCTGCCGTCGTACGACGGGGAGAACCTGGCGCGGCGCGGCGACGTGGTGCTGGTTTCACTGAATCATCGGCTGAATGCGTTTGGATATCTGAACCTGGCGGATTATGGGGAGAAGTATGCGCACTCGGCGAATGTGGGGATGCTGGATATTGTGGCGGCGCTGGAGTGGATTCGGGACAACATTGCGGCGTTTGGCGGCGATACGAAGTGCGTGACGGTCTTTGGGCAGTCGGGCGGCGGCGGCAAGGTGGGCGCGCTGATGGGCATGCCGGCCGCGAAGGGACTGTTTCATCGCGCGATTGTGGAGAGCGGCTCGATGCTGAAGGTGGGCACGCAAGAGCGGTCGCGCGAGCTGGCGGGACTGGTTGTTGCCGAGCTTGGGATCGAGAAGGCGAACATTGACTCGATCCAGACGGTGCCGTTCCGGAAGATGGTGGAAGTGAGCGCAGCGGTGCTGGTGAAGCACAATCCGAGGCCGGCGGGAGGCGTGCCGAATTTTCGCCGGATGGCGGATACGCTGGGCTGGGCTCCGGTGCTGGATGAGAAGGTGATTCCCGCGCATCCGTTCGATCCGATGGCTTCGCAGATATCGGCGGACGTGCCGATGATTGTGGGTACGGTGTTGAACGAGTTTGTGAACGGCATCAACCACCCCGAAGTGGAGAACATGACGAACGAAGAGGTGGAGACGCGGGTGAAGGGGATGTTCGGGGAGAATGCGCCGAAGGTGCTGGCGGCGTTTCGCGAGCGCGCGCCATCAGCCAAGCCGTTTGATGTGTGGTCGCACATTGCGGCGTCGACGGTGCGGGAGAACGCGATCAAGCAATGCAAGGCGAAGACGGCGCTGGGCAAGGCGCCCGCGTACCTGTACTGGTTTACGTGGCAGACGCCGGTGCTGGACGGACGGCCGCGGGCGTTCCACTGCGCGGAGATCGCGTTTGTGTTCGACAACACGGACCGGTGCGAGTGCATGACCGGAGGCGGGCCGAGGGCGCGCGCGCTGGCGGCAAAGATGAGCGACGCGTGGATCCAGTTTGCGCGCAGCGGGAATCCGAGCCATGCGGGGATACCGGAGTGGAAGCCGTTTGCGGCGGAGACGGTGCCGACGATGATGTTTGACGATACGGTGCAGCTGGTGAATTATCCGGATCGAGGGGAACAACAGAGCATTGCGGAGGTTTAGTTGAAGGCTGCGGGGGTAGTGTCTTTGATGGTCCTGGCTGCGTTTGCCGCACTTTGTGGTGGCGGCTTGGCGCGGGGGCAGGATGATGGCCTGATTTCGCCGTCGCGACCGGTGCCCACGGGAAAGGCGCCGCACATGCTGGCGAAGCTGGTGAAAGATGCGCCCGATGAGAAGGTGTATGCGGTGATCTTTTACAACGACGATGAGGCGCTGAGCGGGCTTACGGATTTTGCGATCGAACACAAGATCACGGACGCTCATTTTACGGGGATTGGCGCGGTGGCGGGCGCGACGCTTGCATGGCTCGATCCGGCGAAGAAGATTTATCACCGTATTCCGGTGGAGCAGCAGGTTGAGGTGCTGTCGCTGACCGGAGACGTGGCTACATTCGATGGCAAGCCGGTGGTGCACATGCATGCGGTACTGGGAAAACCGGATGGATCGCCGGTGGGCGGGCACGTGTTTGAGCTGCATGTGAATCCCACGCTGGAGGTTTTCATGACCGTGAATACGACGGGGTTGAAGAAGAGGCCCGACGCGGATTCGGGAATGAAGCTGATCGATCCGAAGCAGTGAGGGCGGAGCATGCGCGGAGGCGGATGGAGCAGGGTGCGGGCCAATTCAGCCTCCTGCTAGAATGGCAGGCAATACGAGAGTGTAATGCTTCGACAAGGCAGTTTTCTCAGTGCAGTGCTTGCAGTTCTGACCGCAGTTGCTACCGGACAAGTTCAGCCCAGGCCGATAGCCGTAGCGGAGGGCAGCGGTGCGGCACTGAGACCGGATTCAGCGGGGACGGATGCGGCGGGCGCGCGGGTTGTGGTGATGTTCTTTGCGGCCGCGGATTGCCCGATTTCGAACCGCTATGTGCCGACGATCGAGCGGCTCGATCACGCGTACGCGAGCAAGGGTGTGCGGGTTTGGTGGGTCTATCCCAACCCGACGGACGACGCGAAGACGATTGCACAGCACAGGAAGGATTTCTCGATTACGGGAGCGGTGTATCCGGGCGCGCCGGAGTCGGCTGTGGAACTGGCGCATGCGACGATAACGCCGGAAGCGGCCGTGTTTACGGTGGCGGACGGACGCATGCACGAGGTGTATCGCGGGCGCGTTGATGACCGCTACATTGCGATTGGACAGGAGCGGCCGCAGGCGACGCGGCATGAGCTGGAGGACGCGATTGAAGCGGCGCTTGCGGGCAAACCGGCCCCTCCGCCGGGTGGGCCGCCGGTGGGATGCGCCATTGAGCCTCCGCAACGATGAAGAATCGAGCTTATTTTGCCGCTGCGGTGCTGGCGGCTGTTTTTGTTGCGGTTGTGCTGCCGGTGCATGTTGCCACGGTGCATGCGGCGCAGAGCGCCCAGGCAGACACTGCAAAGCCGGCACCGACGTGGTCGCATGACATTGCGCCGATTGTGTACCAGCGATGCACGGCCTGCCATCATCCGGGCGGCGCGGGTCCGTTCAGCCTGCTCACGTATGCGGACGCGCGGCGCTGGGCCCCGCAGGTGATGGCTGTGACGCAGTCGCACTTTATGCCGCCGTGGCTGCCCGAGCCGGGCTATGGAGATTTTGCTGACGTTCGGCGGCTGAGCGATCACGAAACGGAGTTGATTCGCGATTGGGTGAAGGCGCAGATGCCGCAGGGCGATCCCGTGGAGGCGCCGGCGCCTCCGCATTTCGATGGCGGATGGGTGATGGGCAAGCCCGATTTAATTCTGAAGGTGGAGCGGCCTTACACGCTGGGTGCGTCTGGCACGGATGTATTCCGGAATTTCATTCTGCCGTATCCGCTGGCGGAGACGCACTACATCAGGGCGATGCAGATTTTGCCGGGGACGCCACAGATTGTGCACCACGCCAATATCACGATCGACCGCACGGGCAGCATGCGCCGCCAGAATCCGACGACATGGCGGGACGGCGTGACGGGGATGGAGATGTACGTGGATGCGGGAAACCGGTTCGATCCCGACAGCCATTTTCTGTTCTGGAAACCGGATTCGCCGGCGTTGGTTGAGCCGAAGGGGATGCCGTGGCGGCTTGATCCGGGAAACGATCTGATCCTGAACATGCACCTGAAGCCATCGGGCAAGCCGGAGACGCTGGACGCGCAGGTGGGGCTGTATTTTGCGGACAAGGGGCCGACGAGCCAGCCCATGCTGATCTCGCTGGAACGCGATGACAAGCTGGATATTCCGGCGGGCGCAAAGGATTTCGTGGTGACAGACGAGTTGACGCTGCCCATTGATGTGGAGGTCCTGGGCGTCTATCCGCACGCGCACTACCTGGGGCGCGACATGCAGGGATGGGCGGTGCTGCCGTCGGGGGAGAAGAAGTGGCTGATCTGGATTCGCGACTGGGACATTGACCGGCAGTCGATTTACCGCTACCGCGAGCCGCTGATGCTGCCCAAGGGAACGGTACTACATATGCGGTATAGCTATGACAATTCGGCGGGGAACGTGCACAATCCGCACGCGCCGCCGGTGCGGGTGAGGGCGGGAAATCGCTCGGAAGACGAGATGGGGCATCTATGGCTGCAACTGTTGCCTGCGCATGCGGACGCAGGCGGCCCGGATCCGAGGCTGGCTCTGGAAGAAGCGTGGATGCGGAGTCGGGTGAGCAAAACGCCGAACGATGACGTGAGCCTGTACAACCTGGGAACGGCACTGGCCGGCGAGAGGAAGTTCGACGAGGCCGTGGGGGTTTACCGCGGCATCCTGCGGCAGACTCCGCACGATGCGCGCACGCTTACTTCGCTGGGGGTAGCGCTGGATGGAGAGGGAGATTTTCGCGGCGCGGAGGAGCAATTCCGGGCAGCCGTGAGCGCGAGCCCGCCGGCATGCGACGCGCGCTTTGACCTGGCGAACCTGGAGTTGCGGCAGCAGAAGGTGAAGAACGCGGAGATGGATTTTCGCGCGCTGATGGCGGCTTGCACGCCGGATGCGGAGACGCATGCAGGACTAGCGGCGGCGCTGGCGAACGAAGGCCGTATCGAGGACGCAGTGTCGGAATTTGGCGAGGCGCTGAAGCTGGCTCCGGATAACGAGGCAGCACTGGTGGGGATCGCGTCGATTGAGTTGGACGGGAACCGCGCGGATGCGGCCATGGAGCATCTGAAGCACGCGGTGGATGTGGATGGCTCGTCGGCGGACGCGCACGAGGAACTGGCGCGCGCTTACGCGATGACGGGCGATCAGCAGAAGGCGCTGGAGGAATTGCGAAGAGCGGCGCGGCTGAAGCCGGACGATGCGCAGGTGCATTCGGCGCTGTCGCAGGTGCTGGCGGCGCAGGGGGATTTGTCGTCGGCCATCGAGGAGCAGAGGACGGCGCTGCGGCTCGCGGAGAACGATCCGGACGGTTGGAACAACCTGGGGGTGATGCTGTTACGCAGCGGAAAAACAGCGGAGGCGAAAACGGCGCTGGAGCGTGCGCTGCAATTGCAGCCGGATCATGCGGCGGCGCGTGCCAACCTGGAGAGGTTGAAAAACTCTGGCAGGTAATCGCATCGTCTGATGCAGACTTTGAGCGCACTCATACGCGGCCGCTACGCGTGTTCCTCGCTAGAATTGATGCGGCGTTTTGAGCACGACATTTTGCGCCGGCAACGTCCGAGGGGGTTATGGGTCCAGGATCCGTTCGCATCATTTTGCGCTGGGGGCAAGCTCTGTTGTTGGTCGCGCTGCTCACCAGCTGGCGTGCGTCCACCGATACGTCCAAGGATGGCGGCTCCTGGCCGATGGTTAATCTCGATTCCGGCGCGACGCGTTTTTCCACGCTGAGCCAGATCACTCCCGCGAACGTAAACCACCTGAAGGTTGCGTGGATCTATCACATGAAGCCCGCGGCCGCTGCCGGAAGCACGGCGGACACTGCGTGGCGTCTTTCAGAAGATCAGCCGCTGGTAGTTGGTAAAACCATGTTTGTAGTAACACCCTACAGCAGAATCGTCGCCCTGGATCCACTCACGGGCGAGGAGAAATGGGTGTGTGTCATACCTGGAGCGGACCAGGCATCGCTGCGTGGAGCGGCCTACTGGCCCGGAGACACCGCCCAGGGTGCGTCGCTCTTCTTCGGGACCAATCATGGATATCTTTATTCGATCGATGCCGCGACCGGAAAAATCAACATGGCCTTCGGTGTCAACGGAGCCGTGAATTTGCGCACTCCCGAAGTGATGAGCACGGGTTCTGACAAAACCTACATTCTGCCTTCACCTCCGGTGATTTACAAGAATCTGGTGATCACGGGCGCAGGGCCTGGAGAAGGGCGCGGAGGCACCGGTGGCGGACTTGGCCCCGCGGGAGATACCCGCGCCTGGGATATCCACACGGGAAGACTGGTGTGGACGTTTCACTCGGTACCACGCCCGGGAGAAGTGGGCCACGACAGCTGGGGCGGCGACAGCTGGAAACAGCGCTCCGGCGTGAATGTCTGGGGCTACATGACGGTCGATCAGGAGCGGGGCATTCTCTACATGCCGTTTGGAGCCCCGAACTTCGATCGGGTTGGAACCGACCGGCCCGGGGACAACCTGTTCGGCTCGTCGATTGTGGCCGCGGACGCTGCGACCGGCAAACTGCTGTGGTATTTCCAAGTGGTCCATCACGACATATGGGACTACGACACCGAAGCGCCCCCGACATTGGTCGATGTTCATCGCGATGGCAAGACCATCCCGGCAGTGGTCGTGGTCAACAAGACGGGACTTCTCTTTGTTCTCGACCGAGTTACTGGAAAGCCGCTGTTCCCAGTGATCGAAAGGCCGGTGCCGCCCAGCAACGTTCCGGGCGAGCACGCCTCGCCCACCCAACCCTTTCCGGTAACTCCAGAGCCGCTGGCGCCGATGAGCGTGCAGCTATATCAAGGCGAGCCGGAGCACGCGGCATGGTGCAGGGACTATGTGGAAAAAAACCACATGCTGCTGGGGAAGGAGCCTTACACGCCTCCGGCATTCAACGGCTATTCGGTCAATTTGCCCGGAACACACGGCGGCGTGAACTACGCCGGTGGGACCTTCGATCCGACGCGCGGCCTGTTTATTGTGAATGTAAACAACCTGGGCCAACCGATGCGCATTGTGCGCGACGAGGCAGGCGGCTACACGAATGCGGGTGAGTTTGCGGGAACGGTGCGGTTTTGGGATCCCGAGAAACACCTGCCCTGCACGGCAACGCCCTGGGGAGAAGCTTGTGGCTGTCGACGTGAACACTGGCAAGATTGCCTGGCGATCTGTCCTTGGCGTCACGGACAACCTGCCTGAAGGAAAGCAGCACACGGGCCGTCCAGGGCTAGGGGGACCGATTAGTACTGCGAGCGGCCTGACGTTCATCGGGGCCACCGATGACGCTCGCTTCCGCGCGTTCGACACAGGAACAGGACAGGAACTCTGGAGCTACCATCTGCCCGCATCCGCCGAGTCGATTCCAATCACGTATGGCGATGATCATGACAAGCAGTACGTGGCGATCGTTTCGACGGGCGGGGGTTTGTTGCGTGCGCCGTTGCTCAGCGACGAAGTGATCGCATTCACGCTCGACGACGGCGCGAGTGGAGGACCGAAGGTGGTGCAGGCAAGCGCGAATTCCGCGGCGTCTCAGTCAGTAGCCGCACCCGGCGGACCTTCTCAGATGGTTCAGAAGCTTGATCCCAGGATGCAAGCCATCCTGAAGCACCAGGCGGCGTTGATGCCTCCCGGACCGGGGCGCGACGTTACCATACGTGCCTGCACCCCGTGCCATGGCCTGGACATCGTGACCAATCAGCACCTCACTTCGCAAGAATGGACCAACGTGGTGCAGACCATGTCCGCAAAAGGCGCGCCGGCCACGCCAGCCGAGTTGAGTGTCATTCAGTCGTACCTGTCAAAGGCGTTTCCACGAGGGAGCGGGCAGGACTGAAGCGCGGCTCGCGCACGCTGGAGTTTCCTGCAGAGAGCCCGATCGAGCACCGGCGGCCCGTGGGTGCTCGGTTGAACGAGCAGGCAGCGGGGGCAAGAGCAGGTTTGTCTGGGGTGGGGCTATGAAAAGAATGTGGAGGCGCGGGTCGGGATCGAACCGACGCATAAAGGTTTTGCAGTTTTGACAGCAACCCGTAACCCGCTGACAAAACAGGGTATTTCCGCCGGATTCTGGTTGCCAAAAGGGGTGGTTTTAGCCCCTTTTTGGCACCTTATTGGCAACCTTAATGGCAACCACGGACCACCCATAACGCTTGCTCCCGAGTAGCGAGTTCCTCGTTCATCAAGTCCCTCGGTTCTCCTAGCCGCGACGAGCATCCCGGACCTCGAATGCAGGCATAGTCCTGCAAGTCTGGAATTCGGTCAAATCCGCCTTCCTTTTCGGAAGACGCACCCCATCTCATGCTCGCATCTGGTCACTCACCCGTGCATCCGTCATCTCCCCTGGATCACTCGATGCCGGGAGCATTGTGAGCGCTTGGAGGACCGTATTCCGCTCGCCAAGGAGGTGAACCGCTGAGGCCGGCTTTTCAGGGCCGCCTAGCAAGCGAACTAAGTGATCTGGAATCAGCGGATATCATTGAGACGATCAGCGTTGTGGACTCCTCGATTTAGGATGGCTTAGGACCCTTTGGGCTGGTTTCGTCCGTACGATGGTCGTGTATTGGTCGTGGAACCCCATCTGACCTCTTTCGATGCCACGGAAAACTGCCGTGAGATCGAGCGGCTGCGATTCGCCTCACGAGCAACAATGAGACTACTTGAGCTGCATTGAGACAGTAGCTTTCGTGATCCGGCTTTTATGGCCAGAGGCGCACGAGCCCGAAGATTGCATTGCTCATTGTCGGGGGGAGGAGCGACCGTTCCCGCTAGAACGATGCACCCGTCGCTCTGAATTACCAAGCCGTAACTTTGACTGCTGGCACTGTTCGGGTCGCGTGAATCGCTCCGCGACCGCCAAAGCTCGTGTCGAGGGTTCCTTGCCTAACCCTCTTCGAGGCCAAACATCTCGCGGAGACCTTGCTAAAGGAAAAGCTGAAAAGCTTTCGTTAGAGGACTTCCAACGAAAGCCTCGTGGTTCTTCGTTCGAGAAGGACTACCTTTCCACTTCTTGTGAAGCGTGATCTGAGCAACCCCAAAAAATTCCCGGGTTGAATCGAGCACACGGCCGCGCTTCTGAGGATAAATCGACGTCGGTGAGCGCTTATGGCGATAAGGCGCTCGTTGACGACACGGGGAATGAGCGGCGCTAGCCATAATTCGGCATCGCAGGTCCGGCCTTCGACCGATATGCCCCGCTCGGTGAGATGCTCGGATGCGGGTCTCGCAAAAAGCGGTCTTTGAAGATCTATTCCTTCTTCGCGATCAGGTCGAAACCGCAGTCCGCGCACGAATAGGGCAAAGGCATGCGATCTGGGTCCACCCATCCGCGTCGCGCATTCTCGTCCGAAAAGCGCATGCCTGAATAAAAGGCCGATAGTGCGCTCCGGTCGAGAAGCCAGCCGTGTTTACCGAGAAACTCATCGAACGTTGTTACTCCTGGTGTGAGTTTCAGCGCCGCCGCCACCAGCCGCAGCCAGGCGCGCGTCAGCGTTTCGTGATATTTCCCCTCGTGACCGTGACTGATGGCGAATCGCCGGATAGCCTCAGCAATGCGCTCCTCGGCTTGACGCGCTCCATACCGTCGCACATAAATCCACGCGAGGCGAATGTGGTCTGAATGCCGGAACTCCGCATTCGCATAGCGATTCTCCTCCACTGCCGCTGCAAATTCATCTTCACCCATCAGATAGCTTCCGTAGCTGGCATCATTCCGCATCGAACGCCGCCTTTTCAACCTCGCTTGCCGCTCATGACCGCGATCACCGCTGCCGCGTAAATCAGTAGTACGCCGACGTGCCCAGCTTGCCCGTGCAAAATGTGGACCGCTGCCGCCGCAGCGAAGGTGGCCAGAAGCACCGACCCCCCGATCGAAGCCGCAAAGAGGAAGACCAGCGCCGCCACTGCTTCAACGATTCCCAAAATCAAAAGAAGAAAGAGTGCAAGACGATCATGGGCAGCATGTAGCTGCTCGATCACCAGCTCCACGCTGTACAGGAACAGTACGACTCCCAGCACAATCTGCAGCAGACGCAACGAAAGCTTCGCTTTCACGATTTCCTCCGTACTCCTGCACTTCCACCGGTGCCCTGCGTTGGGCCCTTAACCATTGACGCTGGCTTTCGTTCCACCAACCTGTGACTCGCCTTCGAATCAAGGTCGAGGTGATAGATCTTCTTGAACTCGGCAATGCGTTTCAGGCTCTCCTCCCCAAATGGGCACTTGCCGTCAAAGGCGTGCAGTACGATCCCCTCAATTAAGTCGCCCAACGTCAGGTCGTGATACTCCGCGAGCGCTTTCATGACTTTGAGCAGGCGCTTCTCAATGCGGACTCCCGTTTGTACCCGCTCTACGGCATTGTTCGGAATGTCGGTGCTATCATGGTACATGAATACCAAGGTACCAAAGAGTGAGAGAAGACGCAAGTGCACAAATAGCGTTGCACGAATGCCCATGCTTTCGGCGCCGCAGCCCGATGCCCGCGCCGCGAAGAGATCATCGAATTCGAAGGTTGGGTGGCGAAATGTTGGCCAGGAGCGGCTGCATTCCGCAATCGGAACTGCTTTGTCGCGTGGAATTCCTAGGCCTTTTCAGCCTCCGGAGGATTTCATCGTTGTTTCTCTCTGAGTCGCGCGCTCTTAAATTGAAACTGGAGTTTCTTCCAGTCCTATATCCTGCTTCGATTCTTGAGGCGGGAGCAAGCGCGTCGAATTCAAAATGAAAGTCAACTCCGATGCAACGTGAATGAACGCAGCCAGGAGCGGATTGAGATAACCTGCCGCCGCCAAACCGATCCCGATAGTATCAACAATGAGCGTGCCGTAGAAATTCTGGAGAATGATGCCGCGGCAGCTCTTAGCAACGCGAACGGTTTCAACGAACTTCATGAGGTCATTGCCGATCAGCACTACATCGGCGCTTTCCCGGGCAACATCGGTTCCCGCCCCCATGGCGACGCCAACGGTGGCCTCGCTTAACGCGGGCGCATCGTTGATGCCGTCGCCGAGCATGGCCACCACTCGCCCTTCCCGCACCTGTTCCGCGATGTAACTGGTCTTTTGCTCAGGAAGAAGTTCGGCGTGCACATGCCGGATACAGAGCTGGCCGGCAACCGCCTGCGCAGTCTGCCGCGTATCACCTGTCAGCAACACGACATCGATCTTCATCTCCTGGAGGGCCTTGACGGCGGAAGCGGAGCCGGGTCGCAACTGGTCCGCGACGACAATCGAGCCAATGTATCTTCCGTTCCGCGCAACAAAGATCTCTGTGCCCTCGGAGATGGCGCGCTCGGGCATCGCAACACCGAGTTCCGCAAAGAGTGTCCGATTGCCCGCGATCGTTTGCTCCCCCAGCACCTGGGCCGACACTCCCCGGCCGATCCTGTACTCGAAGTGCGACGGATGCGAAACCGGGATATTCTGCTGTTCGGCAAAGCGGACAATGGCGCGGCCCAGCGGATGCTCCGAACTGCTCTCGGCACTGGCAGCCGCTTCAAGGAGCGCGCGGTCGGTAACGCCCGGCGCGGCGCTCACTTCCGTTACCACCGGCATGCCGATGGTGAGGGTGCCCGTTTTATCGAGGAAGACGGTATTCAGTTGTCCCAGCGCTTCAAGGTAGATTCCGCCCTTAATGATGGAACCGTGCCGGGCGGCGCGCCCGATGGCGCCCAGAATCGCAAGCGGGGTGCCGGCGGCAATACCGCAGGCTCCGGCAACGATGATGACCGAGATCGTGGAGCGGATATTGTGGGTGATGAGAAAGGTGAGTACAGCAGCGCCGAGCGCGAAGTAGACTAGGTATCCGGCCAGGCGGTCGGCCATCTTTTGAATGGGCGCCCGCGAATGCTCGGCCTTCTCCACGGCTTCAATGATCTTGCCGAATGTGGTTTCCTTTCCGAGCCGGTCGGCGCGCACCTGGAGGCTGCCTGCCTGGTTGATGGTGCCCGCGAATACTTCCTTGCCCGCGGCCTTCTCGCTCGGCATCGGCTCGCCGGTAATTGCAGCCTCTTCAACAAACGAGTGCCCACTCACAACCTGGCCATCGACGGGAATTCTGCTGCCGGGGCGAATGACAACGATCTCGCCGGGGAGAATGGTCTGTGTGGGCACTTCGACGATCTGTCCCTCTCGAAACACGCTGGCCACCTGGGGCAGGAAATCCAGCATGTCCTGGATGGCGCGCCGGCCCCGGCCGACGGTCAATCCCTCCAGAATCTCGGCTGCCAGAACAAATGCGGTTATGACTAAAGCTGTGAAGAACTCGCCGATGGCCAGAGCGGAGACCAGCGCAATCGTCATCGACAGCTCCATCGTCATGCGCCGCTCGATGATGTTCTCAACTGCCTCCTTGAAGATCGGGTAGCCGCCGATCAGAGTGGCAGCCAATCCTATGACGCTGACGCGATGGAATGGCTCCCATACATGAAACCAGACCGCTGCTGCCGCCAGCGCCACAAACAGAACACGGAGCACCTCGATGAGTTCGAATGCGTGCTCATGCTCGTGTTCATGATCGTGGCCATCGTAATGCTGCTGTGGCGGGTGGTCTAAATGCAGCTCGTCCTCGTGGACCTGTGTCGCAGTTTCGTGAGTAGCGGCCATGAGATTTCCTCGCTCTTCAGTTGAAATAGCGCTTCACCACGGCAATGAGGTCGTCCGCCGCCGCTTGCTGCGCTGGGCGTATCTTCTGCACGGGGGTCGAGCACGTGAAAACGCAAGTGACCTTCAATCAACTCTGCCATCAACCCATTGAGAGCGCCGCGGCAGGAAGCAACCAGCTGTAGAATCTCTTCGCATTCGCCTTCCCCGTCAAGAGCCCGTTCGATAGCCTCCACCTGGCCCTTGATGCGCCGGACGCGAGAGAGCGTCTTTGTTTTGTCTTTCGAGATGTGCGACACTATGCCTCTCCCATTTTGCTAATAATATACTCACCTATACTATAATAATATACCCACCTATACTATATGAGAGAGTGGGCAAGCAAGGAGCGAAATAAATGCTGGAGACCAAACGCCTCGTGATTGGCCAGATGATTGTGTGCCACGGATGCTGCTGCGGGGCTACGCACAAAGACCGCCCGGAGGTGCCGGTCGAGTGGCTGAAGGACGAGTGGCGAAAGCGAGGCTTAGTAAAGCGGTTTCAGCTCACCGTGAGCGGCTGCGTCGGCCCTTGCGACGTCCCAAATGTCGTGGTGGTGAATTCAGAGGCAGGTTCGCAATGGTTGGGTAATATCACCCAATTCGACCAATATCGCTCGCTGATTGAATGGGCGGTGCGCTCCGTTGATGCTGGACATCTGCTGGAGTTGCCGTGGGAAGTCAAGGACCACCGGATCGAACCTTGGCGCTGAGTTTCATTGCTCGCTCTTGACGATCGACACCTGGGATGATGACGATGATACTTTGCTTCTTGAGAAGCTTCAGGTGCACTTCCTCGACAAATACTCTAATCCTGAGTTTTGCCGGTTCTTAAGTGCCGTGTCATGCTTCATTACATGTCGGCAGGCGGTAGATTCGCGAGACAGGCTGAGACGACCAATACAAAGACCATCAACAAGGCTTCGGTACAAAGCAAGCGTCTCATGAGAACAATTCGATCCGAGTTCGAGTTCCGCTGAAGCAAAAGCCGCACGCGGGCTCCATGAAATAAGGCCACGAGCACCATGCAGACTTTCGCCATCAGCACTCGCCCCCAGGCGGTGTGTGGCAACGGAGATAAGGACCCGCCAAGCCCTTTCCACGAGTTATAGACACCGCTCAGTACCACGACGATGAGAGCGATTGTGACCGTGCTTGAGAGGCGCCTTGCATATTGCAGCACTGCTTCCGGTTTCACCATGGCGGACAACTGAGGGACGACTACCATCCCGGCGACCACGACACCTCCTCCCCAGACGGCAATCGAAGAAAGGTGGAGAATCTGCACGAATTCTCGAAGCGTGAAATCACCATCTGAAGCTGCATGACCGAACGCTGCTCGGAAGACGGTTAGCCATAGAAGAAGAGCTATCCCAACGCATATTCCCGGCTTGATCCTCAAAGCAGGTGGGAAAAGCGAGAGAGCTAGCAAGAGCGGAACGGCGCACAAGCTCACGATCAGGGTATGCCCGGCGTGGGTCGTCAACACATCCGGCAAGGCACTCCAGGCCACCGCCCATGACAGGTTGCCAGTCATCGCAGCCGCAAGCAGGAGAAGCTGCAAAGGGATGGCCAGTAACATCAGCAGGGAGCAGACAGCCAGGCAATGCGAGAGTCGCCTCTCGCAGGCAGGAGTGGCACTCTTACCCAGCCAAAGAGTATTCAGCAGACTTCCGCCTGACGCCGCATAAGCAACATCGAATGCACCCGCCGCGCAGGCCCTCATTGTTAAGGGAATGTCTATCATCCTTGCACGGTCCGTCTACTGCACGGTGAATTTGTAGCTACCCTCGAGCCGATGCCCGTCGACAGCAACACTGACCCAATGAACAATGTAGGTCCCTGCCGACAGTTTCGGCACACTGAGGGTAATCGTCTTCGGGTCAACGGTGACGGGCTTGGAGGATTCTGAGTCTTCTACCTTTCCCTTCTCATCGGTAAGACGGATTGAGCTGAATTTTGGTTCGACCGCTTCAGAAAATGTGATCGAGACAGAGCTGGGCGCTGGCCCCGTGGAATCAGGTGCGGGTTTCATTACCTTCGGATGAGCGTGCGCAAACGCCGATAGAGCGGCTGCGAGCACGAGCGAAAACGCGAACGCAAGCGGGCAAAACACTTTTTTCAGTCGGTTCATGATTCTCCTCGAATTGAAGATACCGTTACAGCCCTGAGTTCTCGGGCAGTGTGCAAATGACAATGGCTACTATTTACAGTGGGCGGATGCTCAAATCATAGGAATCTCAGCGCGACGATCATGTGTACCTCGCCAGATCCAGGGTTCTCGGCCTTTGAATCGGGCTTAGTGTCGGCATAAAACCCGCGGCTCTTTGGCTCTTTTTCATAGCTAATGGATACGGAAATCTCAGTCAACGGGAATACCGTCAAGAAAGAGGCAGACGCGACCGACAAAAGTGTGGTTTCTATCGAATTGGCAAGCCGCCACTTTGCTGGAAGTCAATGATAAATAGGATTTAACAAGCTGCTGGACGTTGTTAAAGTCTGTCAGTGGAGTGAAGTAGTGCGACAATTTGACGCACTACTAAAGTGGGCTGAGGTCACTCAGAAACGGGCCGTCAGACTTCCATACACCGACCTTCCCCTGCCGGTGAGCGGCTTGATCTGCCCCATCCACATGCTTGCCATGTAGTCGTCGAAGTTGACTCCACCTAACGGCAACTCATAGAGCTTGTTCGTTAAATTCTCGGCGGCAATGCTCATTCGAAAGTAGCCATGCGTGTAACCCGTTTGCAAGTTTAGCAGCGCGTATCCGGGCGTCACTTGCTCAAAACGATGCGGATCCACGTTGGATTTGCGATCGACGGCCTGGAGTCCCATCCCGGCTGTGAATCCCTTCAGGTCCTCGTCGAATGCGACCCGGATATTAAACGGCATGATCTGATAGAGGCCTGTCGATGTATCGAGTCTTTCTCCGTGCAGCCATCCGGCAACGCCGCTGATTTTGCCCTGGCCGAAGCCAGAGTTGTTCCAGATTGTGCCATTTCCAGATACGTCGACTCCGTCTATTCTTGCGTTGTGATTGGCGAAGCGGAGTTGTGCGAATGTGCTCATCCCGTACATCGTGGTCATCAGCGTGTCCACATCCACGAAGTCCTGAATGTAATTTACGTAGGGCGTTACCTCGAGCTCAAAGCTGTTGCGATCCCCGCTGTGCCAGCTCGCTGTGCCACTCACGTGATTGGCAATTTCGGGCTTCAGGTCGAGGCTACCCACGTAGTAGTTGCCGTCCCCAAACCAGCCGATCATGCCGCTTGCCATCACGTTGGTCGACCAGGCGTAGCGTTCGTAGGGATTGGGGGAGCGGTTCTTTCGAGCGTAGCCGAATTCGTAGGAGCTGTGCGGGTTTGGTTCGTATCGGGCTGCGCCGGTCAGATCGAAATCGACGTCGGTCTTCGCGTGGTTCAGAGCATTGAAGGCATTCGCGTCCGCGCCGTACATCATCATCGAATAGCCCTGGACCGGGCCGGCATTCATCCAGACCGTGTCGTTGCGTAGTCCAAACAGCGTAGTCCATTGTGGATTCCACTTGCTCGCCAATTCAGCGAAGGTGCCCAGGCGGACGCGCCTGCCATCGTTGATGCTAAAGAAGGTGTTTGGTCCCATCATGGGCGCAGTGCCTGTAACCGCGGGCCACTTGTCATTGAGAATGAAGTGATGCAGTTCGTTTCCCACTCGGAGTGTGTGCTGGTCAGCCAGCGGAACCTCGTACTTGACTGAATAACCGAAGTCTCTTCCGTGGGTGTTCATCGGCATCCACATTGGCATCGGAAAGGTCGACTTGTCTTTGCCGACGTTCATGGAGTGCCAGGTGTTCTGCCAATAAGCGCGAGTGTCGAGCACTCCGTGCTGCAGGCTTCTGCGGTAATGCAGGTTGAGCGACTCGGCGTAGTTGCGCACCAGGTCCATCTGCGCATTGGCAAAGCCTTCGTACGGTGTGTGATGAATGCCGCCGGAGAGGACAACGAGGTTGCCTGCGCCACGCGCCGCAACGGTCACGATATGGTCGGTTGTCTGTGAGTATGTCGAAGTGACCTTATGGCCGCCTCCGTCGGTGTAATCGTCGTTGGTCGCCCACGAACCTGTGTAACCCATGCCGAAGTTGTGTCCGGCAACCCACTCCGTCAGCGATCCGCCATAGTTCTGGCCGTTGCTGCGATAAAAACCCGTAGATAAACCTTCCGCATGAAGCCGTTCGTTCGGGCTTGCGAAGACAGGTTGCGGTGATTCGATGGAAATGGTCCCACCAATGCTGTCGCCACCCTGGCTGACCGGAGTTATGCCCGCCATGACCGTAACTTCAGCCGCCTGAGATGGCGCAATGTATGAGAGCGGCGGGTTCATATGGTTCGCGCAGGCTGAGGAAACGGTCATGCCGTCGACAACAAGCTTGGTGCGCTCATCTCCGAGACCATGAAGGAGCGGAACCGACGCAAGCTGGCCGTTCTCGCGCAGGCTGACGCCGGGTGTGGTTCCGACGAGTTCGGCAGCGTTTCTGCTACGTTCTTGATCACGATTGGAAACCTTGTTCCGAGCGCCTTCAGCGATTTCAACGCCTGAATCACTGACTTCAACCGACGTCTTTGCTGTAGCGATCATCAGAGCCACAGCCAAGGGAGTTTCGGCGTTCGGTGTGACGGCGACGTGATGAAGGACTACCGTGGCAAATCCGCGGGCAATTGCGTAAAGCTGGTAGGCTCCCGCAGGCAGACCATTGAAATCGAATCGGCCTTCGGCATCCGTAACAATGGATCTTCTGAGATGCGACTCCAGACTCTCGATCTCGACGGTGGCGCCCTCCACCACGGCGCCCGATGGATCCTTTAAAACGCCGGCGATCCGGCCGGTTGACTGTTGATCATCGACTGTTTGTCGCGGTCCTTGCGCGGGGGCTCTCCCCGCGCTTGAATTCGATTGGGCGTGGATCGACATCGCCGCCCAGGACAGGCAGACAACTGGCAATAGAGCCAGCAAAAACTTGGCTTTCATGACTTGTCCTCTTATTTTCAAAAACACGTGAAGTGGCAGCACGGAATTTGAAGTCCCCGTTCCGGTCGCAGAACACTGGCAGGCTTTTAAATGAGAGGCGAAGGTGGGCCGCGCCGTTGATGACTGTGGAGAAACGATATTCTGAAACGGGCCGAGGTCTGAGGCGCATATGCCGGGTGGAAAACGACCTCGGCGTAAAAGCGTGCCGCTGGCTCAGGCTTGTACCTCACAGCATGGACCACTCCGGTGCTGTCCGGAATACACGGACACTTCTCAGAGACGGATGCGAAACGGGCATCGTTGGCGCCGACAAGTTGCGCCGCGCCGATCATGCAGTGATGCTTCCCGGCCCTGCGGCAGCAGGCGGGAAGACTCGCCTCGCCACCCGGGACGAGCATCGGCGCGGTCAGCAGCCAGCTGAAGATTATCAATAGCGAATGTGCTATCGCGCGCCGCATGGGAATCCATGCCAATCTAACTCAAAACCAAATAGGGGGATGTGAGCGGGATCACGGTCGAGTTTCCATCTGCCTATGCAAAGGCGAGTCTGTGTGGGCCTACTCCCATGCTGGAAGGGGCTTGCCCGACTTTTCGTCCGGTGTCGTACAATTGCGGCAAGAAGCTAGGAGATCATTATGAATCGACGCGAAGTTTTGTTTGCCGCGGGTGCGGCTGTGGTCGCCTCCAGTGCTCTGCAGGGGGTTAGCCAGGACATGTCTCACCACCACATGGGGGGTGCGAAGAACCAAGCGCTTATCGACGCCGCTGGCAAGTGTTCCAGCGCGGCTGAGATTTGCACCAGCCATTGCGTTGAAATGCTTGCGGGTGGCGACAAGTCGTTGGCTGCATGCGCCGCAAGTTCACGCGAGGTTGCCGTGGTGTGCGATGGCCTGCGTACTTTGGCTGCGCAGAATTCGGCTCATTTGGCCAGCTACGCCAAAGTTGCGGCTGAGATTTGCAAGAGCTGCGAAGCCGAATGTCGCAAGCATCCGGAGCACGAAGTCTGCAAGAACTGCGGCGATGCCTGCGCCGCATGCGCGAGCGAGTGCGCCAAAGTAGCTTAACCGCGTGCACTTAGTAGGCTGGTGAGTCTCGTTCTTTCCAGCACTTTGCGGCACACTCTTCCGGCGCAATCGACGACACGCAGAATGCGCTGCCGGGCAGGTTGCGCGAGTTCGTTAATCCGCATGTTGCCGGCGCAGCTCATCTTGCGCAAATGACCGGGCGTAGGGAACGGTCATTCGGCGGCGAACTTTTCTGGTGACGCATCGAAGATTTGTTTGTGCTCTTGCACGCAGAAATAGTAGGTCTTTCCCTTGTAAGTCGAGGACAGAGATCGATCGATTTCCATGCCGCAGATGGCGCAGACAGGATGATTCGCCGTCTGCCTGATAGGTCCGGCATACTCGGCGTTGGAAGACGGGTTCAGCCAGCCCTGGCCCTGATACTCAAGCAGAGACGCAGTCTGGCTCGCGACATCCCGGCCGAAGTAACGCTCGACCACCCGCATGGCGAGATCCATTCCAGAAGTGAGGCCGCCGGCGGTCGCTAAATTGCCCACTTCAACAAACCGGGCCCCACGCTCAATATGAATGTCCGGATACTGCATCGCAAAGTCGACGTAAGCGCCGTGATGTGTGGTGGCAGCCTTGCCCGAAAGCAAACCGGTGCTCGCCAGCACAAAGGCGCCGGTGCAAACGGACATCGTAACATCGGTGCTTTTGGTCGCATTGCGAATCCACGCTTTGGTGGCCTCGCTGGCAGGACTTTGTGCGGGGATAACTATCACCTTAGGTGCGGGGGCATTGGCAATCGTATAGGTGGGCGTGATCTTCAATCCACCGCTCGCAATAATGGGAGCCGCGGACTCCGCCACCGTGTAAAGACTGAAGGCATCATACTTTTGGCCGGGAATGTTGACTCTTTCGAAAACTTCCCATGGGCCACAAAAATCAATGACGACGGCACCTTCGGAGA
The DNA here is from genome assembly GCA_963846375.1 of uncultured Acidobacteriota bacterium. GTDB lineage: Bacteria > Acidobacteriota > Terriglobia > Terriglobales > Acidobacteriaceae > Telmatobacter. The sequence goes on along the minus strand of CAWJVV010000018.1, from coordinate 1,265 downwards.
TAAGGAAGGCGACCGGAATGGACGCGTTGGCCGGAGGGGTAAGCGGATTGAGCGCGGCGCTTCCTCGGGATGCGTCGAGTGCTGCTGCGGCCGCGCCAGGGAGAGTCAACGAGCCGGCGGCGGTCAAGCCGAGGGCTGCGGAACGCTTAAGGAGTTCTCTGCGATTCATTGAGATGACCTCTGCAATGGGTTTGCTGCGAGCGGTTTGTGTCAAAGAGGATGCTTCCGATGTCATCGATGCCTTGCGCCAGTTGAAGTCGGTCATATCGTTACTCCTTGCTCAGATGGATCTTCAAAGTCACGTAAGCCGAGATGCGGTTGGTTTGGCATCACCACTGCGAACCCGAAGTACTCGTAGGGATCGTAAGTGTGGCGATCCGTCAGATTCACTGCTGAGCCCTCGATTGTGTAGCGGCGTCCGAAGTCATAGGCTGCCTGCGCGTCGACCACGGCATAACCCGGAGTTGATACTGTGTTTGGCAAGGTGTCCTGGCGTGCGCTGAATCCTGTAACGCCGGCCCCAAACGAAAGTCCCTTGGCGGCTCCGGTCGCCACTCGATAGCGGATAAAAATACGCCCACTGTTGCGCGGCACACGCGCCAGCACGTTGCCAACCGGGATGGCATTGTCTTTTGTCACCGCCGCTTCCGTGTAGGCATAGTTCGCGAGCAGCGAGAGAGCGCGGATCGGTTCCCATGCGAGATCCGCTTCCGCTCCTTTAGCGCGCTGCTGTCCGGTCTGGACCGAGAAGCCAGGATTGGCAGGGTCGGCGGTGGCAACGTTGTTGTGCGTCTGGTCGAAGACGGCGATTGTGCCCGACAGGCCAGACTTGGGCAGCGCCAGCTTCAGCCCGCCCTCGATGTTGGTCGATGTCTCGGGCTTGGGCGGCTCAAGACCAAAGAAGGCGAAGGAAGCGCGGAACGCGGTCGCATAGCCGCCGTAAAGTGCGACACCATGTGTGAGATCAAAGGTCGCGCCGGCCCTCGGCGATACATGGTGGTAGGTCGAATCATTCGCCACCCCATAGTTGCTGGTTTCGAGAAACTTGAGCTGGGTATAGCGAAGCGAAGCGGTGAGGTGGAGCCTTCTGTAGGTCGCCTGATCCTGCACATAACCCGCGAGCGTCTTGTAGTGGTCGTCCTCAATGTAATTGGGCGGGGTTTGTGATGCGAACACCAGAGTATAGACCGGATTGGCAAGATCGATCGTTCCAACGGTGTTTGCATTGACACCGAGCCCCATTCCGCTGTAGAAGTGGGTCCAGT
>CAWJVV010000017.1:0-382692 GCA_963846375.1 uncultured Acidobacteriota bacterium | reverse complement strand
GTTATCAACTTCTGGGGAACGTGGTGTGGTCCGTGCCAGCTGGAGCTGCCGTATCTTCAGAAGTTCTACGAAAAGTACGACGGAAATCCGAATGTTGTTTTCCTTACCATCGATCACCTTGACACTCTCGATGCGGTGAAGAAATTCATGGCGGAGAAGAAGTACTCTTTCCCGGTACTTCGCGAAGAAGGGGATTACGTTGAGCACGCAGGCGTGACGGGTTTTCCCACGACATGGTTTGTGGATCGCGACGGGAAGGAAGTCTTTGCAAAATCGGGTGCCAGCCGGCGGTTACTCGATCAGTTCAGCTGGCGCGTCGAGTCGATGTTGCAACCTCCCGGCACGGCCAAGTCCGACAGCGGAAACTCTCAATAATGCCTGGGCGAAACTCGGCATCTCATCATCCCTCAATGGTCCTTTCGATAATGAAAAATGCGAAGAGCTGTCTAGTTTGGACCGCAGTGCTGTTGACGGCGGTTTGCGCCCGGGCGCAAGATCAAGTTGAGTGGTCGGCACATGGTCCAGCGAAAGCCTTGAATCGATCTGAGAGGTTTTCAGTTGCGGTTACGGCCGTAATCGCAGCTGGCTGGCATATCTATTCGTTCACGCAGCCTGCTGGCGGGCCGATCACCTCGCAGGCGACTGTGACGGCCGATCAACCCTTCAGTGCAGCGGGCGCCATCAGTGGCCCTCCCCCTCATAAGGCTTACGATCCGAACTTCGAAATGGAAACCGAGACATACCAGGGATCGATCGATTTCACTATGCCGATCGTAGTGCGGCCCGATGCGCCGCCGGGAACGCAAAACGTCGCCATCGATTTTCGATTCCAGACCTGCAGCGAAACCACATGCATGCCGCCGAAGACTGTGCATTTGAGTGCACCGGTGAAAATTACGGCTGTCGCGAAGACCGCCGTTGTTGACGCGCCGAAACCCGCCGCAACGATTGCACCGTTAATAAAGCCGCCCCTATCTACTACGCCTCCGTCCAGCGTTCTGCCCGCGCCGTCAACGGCAGCAACGGCAGGTCGGAAGACAAACGCGTCGAGTGGGCCAAACACACAGTCCTTGTGGTCGTTCATCTGGTTGGCTGCGGCGATGGGAGGCCTGTCCTTGCTGACGCCGTGCGTGTTTCCGATGATTCCAATCACCGTCTCGTATTTCACCAGCCGCGCAAGCACCAATCGGAGGGGCGCGGTCTTCACGGCCGCCGTGTTTGCGCTGGGTATCGTTCTCACCTTCTCCGCCCTGGGCATGTTGTTGGCATTGGTGTTCGGAGCGGGTGGAGTCAATCGTCTGGCGGCGAACCCGTGGGTAAACCTGCTAATCACGCTGATTTTTCTCGGCTTTGCTCTGTCGCTCTTCGGCGCGTACTTTATCCAGCTTCCCTCGGGCTTGCTCAACAAGGCGAATTCGTTGTCGAGCAGTAAGCATGGAAGCCACGTGCTGGGCGCTGTGCTGATGGGCTTTACCTTCACGCTGACTTCGTTTACATGCACGGCACCGTTTGTCGGCACGCTGCTCGTAATGACCGCCGAAGGAAACTGGCGATGGCCGCTGGCGGGAATGCTCGCATTCTCAACGGTGTTTGCGATTCCGTTCTTTGTTCTTGCGCTTGTGCCGCAATGGGTGACAGGGCTGCCGAAGGCCGGCCAGTGGATGGTCTCGGTCAAGGTCGTCATGGGCTTGCTCGAGATCGCCGCGGCCATGAAGTTTCTCTCGAACGCAGATATCATCTGGCACTGGGGCATATTCACTCGCCAAGCAGTGCTATCGGTGTGGATTGGTATCGGGCTGTTGATCGTTCTCTATATACTGGGCTGTTTTCGGCTGAAACACGACTCGCCGGTTGGGTCCGTGGGAGCCGGCCGCCTGACAATCGCAATTGTATTTCTTGCAGTTACTGTTTGGATGGTGCCAGGATTGTTCAGCCGGCCGCTCGGCGAACTGGAATCGTTTCTGCCTCCGGATCCCAATCCGGGAAGTTATGCCGCAACCTACTCGTCCGTCGCAGTTGAGCTGCGAGATCCCCAATGGATTCTCAACGATTATCCGGCGGCGCTTGCCCTTGCAAAGCAGCGGCGAAGGCCCATCTTCATCGACTTCACCGGGTACACCTGCACTAATTGCCGATGGATGGAAGCGAACATATTTCCCCGACCGGAGATTCGATCCGAGTTGAAGAAATTTGTGCTCGTGCGCCTCTACACCGATGGCGATGGCCCCAAATACCAACAGCAACAATCGATGGAGAATGCGCGCTTTGGCACCGTAGCCCTGCCGCTCTATGCGCTTCCACCCCAGATGAAAAACTCATCGCCACCTTCCCCGGCCTCACGCGCAAGTCGGACGAGTACCTACACTTTCTCAAGCTTGCCGAATAACATGAAGCACTGTCTCGCATGGCAAGGGGGCCATCCTCATGGTTGTGAATGAGAGTCGAATGGAATCTACAAGGGTTATAGGGGAACAATCGGTAGTCCGCAAGCTGGGTGAGATCTCGCGGCTGGTCGGTCATACGCCTCTGCTTGAAATTCAATATGTGTATTGCGGTTCGCCCGGGACTGTCTACGCCAAATACGAGCAGACAAATCTTACTGGAAGCATCAAGGACCGGGTGGCGCTCGAAATACTCAGGAGCGCCTATGCCACGGATGAGATTAAAGAGGAGCATCTGATTGCAGAAGCCACTAGCGGCAACATGGGCATCTCGATCGCGGCGATCGGAGGCGCAATCGGCCATCCGGTGCGCATCTACATGCCAGACTGGATGAGCCTGGAGCGCGTTAAGATCATCGAGTCGTACGGAGCTGAGGTTATTCTGGTAAGTCACGGCGAGGGTGGATTTCTTGGCTGTATTCGGCGCACGCAGGAGCTTGCCGCGGAACGGAACGATGTGTTTCTGCCATGCCAGTTCTCCAATCAGGCCAATGTGCGGGCGCACTTCAATGGAACTGGCCCAGAAATATGGCAACAGATGCTCAGCCACGGCCGCACTCCCGATGCTTTCGTTGCCGGTGTGGGAACAGGTGGCACCATCATGGGCGCTGGCGCTTATCTTCAACGGAAAACCCATCTCTGCCAGCCTATCCCGTTGAGCCAGCCGAGTCGCCTACTCTATCGGCCGGACATCGTGTTGGCAGTCATCGGATTCAAGGCATCTCCGACGAATTCATTCCGGAGATTGTGAGACTGCATGAGCTCGAACGCCCGATCGCCATATCGGATGGCGATTCCATCCTGATGGCTCAGAAGTTGGCCTCTGTGCTTGGCCTGGGGGTGGGCATCTCCTCAGGCTGCAACTTCTTGGCCGCGGTCCGTGCGCAACAGACTCTAGGGGCAGACGCCGTAGTGGCAACTGTGTTTCCCGATGACAATAAGAAATATCTCACCACCGACCTCACGCGTGAGCAGACCCAGCGCGAAGACCATCTTTCACCCAAAATCCAGCTCAAATCTCTCAAGGTTAGAGATCGCGTCAGCCGCGCACTTTCCGTCTCATAATCTTTTCCGTCCCCGAATGGCCCGGCGTCAGTCGAGGGCCGAATCGCCCCATTGCTTTAATGCGAACTCAACCTTTCAATTCAATTCCGCAACTAGAAGATTGACATCGTGGAGGGAGGAACCAAAGGTCCCTGAAGGAGGTGCTGGCGGCTTGGCGCGGCACGTATGAGGTAGAAGATGATTGAGTGGATTGAAGTCACCGGACCAACGCGGATTGTGACTGAGGCTTACCACTCCGAGAACGAGCCATCTGGTTCCTTTTCCATGTGGCGTAGAATCGCGTTGCGGCCGCCCGCCTGACGTGTCGGCCCAGTTCACTGTGGACGGCCGTCGCGCGGCCCAATTCATCACCTATGAGCGTCGGCGGCGTGCCGACGCGGATCCTTTACGACGACACGAAGATCGAGGTGGCGAAGGTCCTTGGCGGGAGGCGAGCTGCAGCGCACGCGGGCCTTCTCCGGGCTACAGAGCCACTACCTGTTCGCCGATAAGTTCGGGCGTCCCGATCGTAGCAAACGCAACCAATCGAAGCATTCGCGGCCTGTTTTCCGAACACTTCTTTCGCGTAGCAGCAGTAGTGTTGGGCAGAGGTCGTGGGTCTGGACCGACGGGTCCGATAAGAGTCAGTAACTGTTCCTTGCTGTTCCCAATAGCGCTAAAACGGGCCATCCGCTACGTATTGTTTCAACATTTTTAGTTTTCCGGTTCACTGTCACGGCAGAGGTCAGCAATCCACATGGCTGTATAGTCGTTAGCCTTGTAGTCGGCTTTCCGGACAGGTGGGCTCCCGGTCTATCCATCGTTGGAATAGCCGAGCCGGAGGACCGTGGTGCGATGGCAATACGCGAAGTCCGAATTGCGAACAGAGACTAGGTTCAGTCCAGGTCATGGGCAACATAATGTCTGCGCGCAGGGGAATTTTCACTGGGTCGGAAATAGTGCGTTCAAGCGCCTAAATTCTGGGTGATCTCGAATGGGTTTGTAAGCAGGGAACATCATTAGTGATCCCAAGACACTGGCGATCCCAAGCCCTTCAGGTCTTGAAGGAGCCTCCGTTTCGCAGTTGGAAGCAAAGGAGATCAAATGAACAGATTTCAGCAAGGGAGCCTCTTTAAAACAAAGAGAAAAAGCTGCTCTGATGTGTGGGTATTCCGCTGGTATGACTATTCCTCTGGAAAGCGAATCTACAAGAAGCAGATCATTGGCAGCGTAGCTCAAATTCGGAGTAAACGAGAAGCGGAAAAAGCTGTCGTTGCACTTCGCAGCTCGATCAACGTCGACATTGGAACGCCACACACCATATGTGATCTTGCGGCGCACTATCGAGTGCATGAGCTGACTCAAGAGAAGAAGTCGTTTTCAACAATCGATAACTATCGCAATCTATTCAATCGTTACATTGAGCCAAGATGGGGGCACCTTCGGCTTGGCCATTCGAACAGTAGAAGTCGAGGAATGGTTACATTCGCTCCCATTGGCGCCAGCTTCGAAGGCGAAACTGAAGTGTGTGCTTTCGGTGCTGTATAACCATGCGATCCGCCATGAATGGTTGACGTTCAATCCGATCAGCCGAGTAAGAACGTCCCAGAAACGGCTCCGCGACAAAGACGTTCTCACTCCCGACGAATTTCAGAAGTTAGTGCGAAATCTCTCTGTCCGCGACCGCGCCATGGTTTTGCTAATCGGCAGCACTGGCCTTCGTCGATCAGAAATGATCGCTCTGACGTGGTCCGACCTGAACCTCCGAACGATGGAAGTGAGTGTTCTGAGGTCCTGTGTCCGAAACCGAATCGGAAAGACGAAAACCGAGTCGTCGTGCCGTCCCGTGCCTCTCCATCCTGTTGTGCTCAGCGCGCTCTTGGAATGGAGAAAGCGATCGCACTATGCGAGCGACGTAGATTTCCTGTTCCCCTCAATTTGGCACAAAGGGGAGAAACCACTCAGTCCAGACAGCATTTTGGAGAAGAGCATTCGGCCTGCGCTTGCCAAGGAAGGCATCGTTGGCAAGCGAATCGGCTGGCACAGTTTTCGTCATTCACTTGCAACCAATCTGAGATCACTCGGTGTCGATATCAAGGTGGCACAGGAATTGATGCGGCATGCCAGTTGCCGCACAACCCTTGATGTTTACACCCGCGCGGTGGACCTGCAAAAACGCGAAGCGAGCCGTAGAGTCTTGGAATTGATGCTTCCGCTGGAGATTAGAAAACTTCAGCACCCCTCAGCACCCTCGGAAGGCGAGACGTCCATTCGCCGGTGCCGGCAAATATATCGTAAGAAAGGGGATATTGGTGGACCTGATCGGGATCGAACCGATGACCTCTTCCATGCCATGGAAGCGCGCTCCCAGCTGCGCCACAGGCCCACTCGTCGCAGGGATGCAACCCTCTTATTGTCGCTGCTAGGGCTGGATTCGTCAAACCACTTGCACGCTCCTTCCGCAGGCGTGATGCCGCCATTCACGAGGCCGTCATTGCACGCTGCAAGCCTCGCGGTTTTGGGCCACCTGCCGCTCTACCACTCCCCTCAGCCAGGTTGAGTCCGCCGGGTCCCGAAAAACCGATGGTCGCCGCATCGTATTCACAATCTGGTACTTGACCGCTTTCGACACACGCCGTGGTGACAGGGAACACTGAGAAGGTGTCCGGTGTCTAAGAGAGTGTGGAAGTAAGACTCGGAAAACCCACCGGTCTCCTTCCATGGTTTTGCCAAGGGCGGGGTTACACCGTCCGGGCGAGTCGCAATCAGCTTCCTGGCCCGCCGGCTGCATCCGCCGGATGCCAAGCGTGCCTGATTTGCGGTAAGGTGGGAGGACACTGGTTTGCAGGCGGACCTCACCATGGGCAATATCGCCGGCGCGTTGACGATCCAATCCGAAGAAGCCGCTCTCATAGCCGAGTTGCGCGCTGGTTCGGACCAGGCGTTTGCGTGGCTCATCGCGCGCTACCACCAACCCATCTACTCGCTCCTCGCGCGCACCGTGCAGAATCGTGCCGATGCCGCCGACCTTGCCCAGGAAGTCTTCGTCAAAGTCTTCCGCGGTGTCGGCAGCTTCCACGGCGAATCGTCGCTGCGCACCTGGATTTACCGGATCGCGTTGCGTGAGGCCTCCAACCAGCGCCGCTGGTGGATGCGCCACAAACAGCAGGAAGTGCCCATCGAACAGGAGATCACCGACGGCGAGTGTTCCACTCCCCTCCGGCTCAAGGAGATGCTCGTCGATCCGTCTGAATCACCCTACGATGCGGCCGTGCATGCAGAAAATCGCGCGCGCGTCGAGGCGGCTCTGGCCAAGGTGCCGGAACCGTATCGCACAACTCTGATCCTGCGCGATATTGAGGGCTTTGTGTACGAAGAAGTGGCAGAGATGCAGGGAGTCAACCTGGGCACGGTCAAGTCGCGCCTGGTGCGCGGACGCGCTTTCCTCAAGGCTCTCCTGATGGCCGAGTTCGGTCCCGCTTCCCGTGCACATGCGTCGCCCTCTCTTCCGTTGCCCCTGGGTGAGGAGGCGAGATGAACGGCTGTGGCAGTATGCGGGTCAGGTTCTCGGAGTATCTCGATGGCCGGCTCACCGGCGTCGAGATGCAGCGCATCGCGGCGCACCTCGAGGACTGCGACGCCTGCGCTTCAGAGTGGTATAACCTGCGCACCGCGCAGGCCTCCCTGGCTAAGCTTGGCCCCGTTCCGGAGCCCAAGGACCTGCTCCTGCGTATTCGTGTGGCCGTCAGCCAGGAACGCGCCCGCCGCAATAAAAGCGCATTTCAAAACTGGCGCCTCGCCTGGCAGAACACCGTCGGCCCGTTTTTGCTGCAGGCCGCGGCAGGTTTCGCGTCCGCCGTCCTGCTGCTCGGCACCGTCGTTGTATTGATTGGCTTGGTGGCCCAACCGCAGGCCGCCCACGCCGGCGATGAGCCGCTGGGCAATGCCACTGCGCCTCGTCTCCTCTACTCGCTCGACGGTTGCGGCGACAACCTGATCGCCAACCTTCCCGGTCCGGTCGTCGTCGAGGCCTACGTGAATCGCTCCGGCCAGGTCTACGACTTCCGCATCGTCTCCGGACCCAGCGATGCGGTCACCCGAGCCCAGGTCGAGAACCTCCTCCTCGGGGAACGCTTCGAGCCGGCAAAGTTCTTCGGCCAGCCTGTTCGCGGCCTCGCGGTTGTCTCCTTCTCAGGGATATCGGTCCGCGGATAGCGAAGCAAACACGGCCGCGGCCTTATTTTCTGACGAGCCTGCCTGGGAACATGACCTTTCGCAATTCCCCTGAATATCCCTACTGGACTTTTGTCTTGTGGAACTGGTAAAGTGCCGAGAAAAATTTGGGCCCGCCATGTTCCTAAACTCGTTAATCCGTTCTCTCCGATTCCAACTGCGCCGTTCCCGCCGTAAGAGAATTACGGCCCGGGTGCTCACGTCCACGCGCTTTGCCGTCAGCCACAGCGCCGTGTTCATCAGCTATCCTTCGGGCCGGCCCTCCCTGTCCATCAAGCCCACCCACCCCCCGAAATCCTGATCGGTCCCGCGCAAAAACCAAGGGCGCGGCACTTGCGGTGCCGCGCCCTTCTTGCAGCGCCCCTCGGGAAGACCAGAGAGTGTCCCGTTCCCATTTTCACGTCGGCTTCACAGGCAACTTCGCGTGATTACAGGTAATCGGGTGGTTCCTCCACCAATTCATGGATCGCTGCGAACGGAACATCGGGGAGCAGGTGTGTCCTTCCGCAAGTCGACAGCAACTCGACACGCTGATGGTCCAGGTCCACGTCTACCACCAGGTAAACCTCGCCATTCCGATTAAGCCGAACCTTCGCCAGCAAATCGGGCATCGTTACCATGATCGCCAGAACTTAGCACAAGATGAGCTTCGAAAAAAAGCTCGGACGTTTCCCAGTATCCGTCGCTTACCAGACATTGGCGCTCCATGGCCTGACAGTCTGAAGCCTAATCTGCCGAGAGCTAAAAGCTAGGAAAGCTGAAAGCTGCTCCACCGCGTCTATACTCTGGCCCTTCCTTTCGTTAGACTTCTTTTCAGGGATCAACCCATGTCGTTTCGTCCTCTTCACTTCGCCGTCATCTCCGCCATGGCGGTCTTTTCCCCTGTCTGGGCGCATCAAGCCGCGGCGCAATCTTCGTCTTCCAGTAACGACTCGCAGAAGACCTCCTCATCCACAGCCAATTCTCTGCAGGAGAAGGCGCCGTCGCTGGTCGACCCCGGCGGCCCTACCATCTCGCTGGTTCCGTCCGAGCCGGTATTCCTGATGGCCGCCACCCTCAATGCCTGCGGTTACGACGAAGGCCTCGATGAAAGCTCGCCCATCCGTACCAAGGTCCGTGAGGAGATCAACCAGGCTCTCAGCCGCAGTGAGGACGCCCGTAGCGCCCGCGACAAAGTCTGTCTCTACATCGCGCAGCATCGCATGACCGGCGGTGAACGCGACATCGCCCAATACATCTCGTTGGCTCTCTACCTTACCCCGCCACCCGAGCTTGAAACCTCGGCCGAACTCACCGAGATGCCGCCCGACTCCACCCAGGTAGTGGAGATTATTCCCCTGTTGCGGCAGTTCGTTCAGGCCGTTGACCTGCACAGCATCTGGCTCGCCATCCACCACAGCTACGACGAGGAACTGGCCAAGGTCCACGACCCTCTCTACCAGGCCATTCAGGCCACCAATCTCTATCTGCGCATGCCTTTCGAGAGCTACTCCGGCCGCCGCTTCGTGGTTGTCGTCGAGCCCATGCTCTCCCCGCGTACCGTTAACGCGCGCATCTACGGCACAGACTACGTCGTGGTCGTCTCGCCGGTCGACGGCAAGATCCGCATGGATGACGTGCGCCACACCTACCTGCACTACATCATCGAGCCGCTGCTCTTCTCCCGCGCCAATGCCATCGACCGCGAGCAGCCCATTCTCAAGGAGATCCGCGAGGCGCCCCTGGAGTTCCGCTACCGGTCCGACACCGTGGCCCTCACCGTCGAGTGCCTCATCAAGGCTGTCGAAGCCCGAACCATGAATACCGGCATTCCGGATTACAAGATTCCCGCCGGCACAGACCGCTCCGAACTGCCCCGCTTCGAACGGGAACGCCAGGTCGTGCAGCAAAAGCAGGAGGCCGTGCGTCAGGCGACCGTTCACCACGACATGGCCCAGGGATTTGTCCTCACCCAGTACTTTTACGAATCGCTCCTCCAATTTGAGAAGGACCCTGCCAGCCTCAAAGACACCATGGGCCAGATCGTCTACTCCATGGACATCGAACAGCAGGTCCACCGTGCTCGTCAGATTGAATTCGACAAGCAGGCCGACACCGACGTGCTCAACCGCACCGCCAAGCCGCGCAAGCTCGAAGGCCTCGACCTTGCTGAGGCCAGGCTGCAGTCCGGCGACGTCGGCAGCGCCGGCTCCATAGCCCGCCAGGTTCTCGCCAAAACCGACGACAGCAGCCTGCAGTCCGTCGCTGACGTTGCCCGCGCCAACTTCGTCCTTGCCCGCGTCGCCATCATGACCGGCCATCCCGGCGAGGCCATCAGCCGGTTCCAGAAGACGCTGGCCGACAGCAAGGAGCCGCGCCTGCTGGCCTGGTCGCACATCTACCTCGGCCGCATGCTCGATCTCGACTGCAAGCGCGATCAAGCCGTCACCGAGTACAAAGCCGCTCTCGAAAACCGTGACGGCCAGCAGGACACCCGCCTGGCCGCCGAGCGCGGCGTCAAGGCCGCCTACGCCGTCAAAGGTCATAGCTGTGAGGAGGATGACGCCGACGACAATCCTAGCCAGACGCCGGGTAAACCCGGGTCCGCGCCTCCTCAACCTGCAACTAAGCCGCAATGAATCCGCCACCGCCCATCCGCCAAAATCCTGCGTCTAATCACTGCGCGGCCGCTGCGGAGGAATTTCCGCCTGGGGAAAATCTTCCGAGGACAAGAAGCGTCAGGGCACGACTTTAGTCGTGCCGAAGAAAGGCAAGAAACTATCGGGCTTTAGCCTCTGCTCCCGAGGACAAGAAGCGTCAGGGCACGACTTTAGTCGTGCCGAAGAAAGGCAAGAAACTATCGGGCTTTAGCCTCTGCTCCCGAGGACAAGAAGCGTCAGGGCACGACTTTAGTCGTGCCGAAGAAAGGCAAGAAATTATCGGGCTTTAGCCTCTGTTCCCGAGACAAGAAGCGTCAGGGCACGACTTTAGTCGTGCCGAAGAAAGGCAAGAAATTATCGGGCTTTAGCCTCTGCTCAGATTGGCTTCACAAGACGATTTAACCCCAAAATGGAGACACACATCAGCGATCTGGAATCGGCCCTCGGATATTCCTTTCATGGTCCCGAGTTGCTGATCCGCGCCCTCACCCATCGCTCCCTGGCCAATGAAAAGCCCAACGGCGGCCTTGACGCCGCCGGCGATAATGAGCGCCTCGAGTTCCTGGGCGACGCCGTCCTCGGCCTCGTCGTCGCCGAATCCATGTTCCTGCTCCACCCCGAATGGCGCGAGGGCGAGCTGACCCGCCTCCGTGCCCAGCTGGTCAGCCGTCAGCATATGGCTGAAGTGGCGGAATCATTGGACTTGGGCCGCCACCTTCGCCTCAGCCGCGGCGAAGACCGCAGCGGCCTGCGCCGCAAAAGCACGGTGCTTTCCAACGCCATGGAGGCTGTCATCGGCGCCATGTTCCTCGATGGCGGCCTCGACCCGGTCCGCGCCTTCGTCCGCGGCCGCGTTTTGGGCGAAACCGCCGAGCAGCTGGCCCGCGAGCTCGACTCCGGGGAGGCCCTCGGTAACTACAAATCCGCCCTCCAGGAGCATCTCCAGGCTGCGCACGCAGGCACTCCGGTGTACAAAATAAAAAGCGAGAGCGGCCCCGACCACCGCAAACGGTTCCTGGTCGAGGTCCGGCTCAAACCCGCGGAAGGAGAACCGGGAAAACCGCTCGCGCGAGGGCTAGGAAACACCAAGAAGAACGCCGAACAGGATGCCGCTCGCCGTGCGCTCGCGCGCCTCACCCGCGCCCAGGCTGCCCGGACCAAGGAGACCGCAGCAGAATGAGTACCCCCACTCAGGTGGCCAGCCCCCGGCGATCTCGTCTCGCCCAGCTCCGGCTCCATCTGCCCACCGTGCCTGAAGCGCTCGCCTCGCTCCTTCGCACCATCGTCGTCGCACTCTTCCTGCTGACCTTCGTCCTCCAGCCCTTCCTCATTCCTTCTGAAAGTATGGAGCACACCCTGCTCGTCGGCGACTTCCTCCTGGTCAACAAGCAGATCTTCGCTCCCGCTGGCGGCCCGCATAACTTCAGCCGCTTCCTCCTGCCCTACCGCGACGTTCAGCGTGGCGACATCGTCGTCTTCCACCACCCCGATCCGCCGCTGCTGGTCAAGCGGGTCGTCGGCGTTCCCGGCGACCGCATCCGCATCAAGAACGACCTGGTCACCGTCAACGGCGTCGCGCTCGATGAGCCTTACGCCACATTCGAGCCGACACCCGGGAATCCCTTCCGCGAGAACTTTCCCTCCCCGCTCCCAACGGATCCCAATATTCGCCCCGACTGGTGGCGGCAGATGAGAACCCTCGTCCACGATGGCGAGCTCGTGGTCCCCCCCGGCTACTACTTCATGCTCGGCGACAACCGCAACCACTCCGACGACTCCCGCTTCTGGGGACTCGTGCCCCGCCAGGCCATCATCGCCCGCCCGCTCGTCATCTACTTCTCGCTCGCCCGTCCCTCCAACACCGATGTTCAGCAAGCCGCGGATGATAGACTCAACCACGATAGGGAACTCTCAGCCAGGCTGGCCGGATTCGCGCGATGGAAGCGCATCTTCCACGTCGTGCATTGATCGAAGTCTGCCTTTTCCAAGGACGATGAGCGACAGGATGAGTAAAAAGACGACGACCACGGCCCCGGAAGCACCCCCTGAAACCGAACTCAAAAAGGTCGAAGAAACCCCCTTCGAAGCCGTCGCCTCCATCTGCTCCGTTCTCGTCGTCGGCCTGTTCATCCTCACCTTCCTCGGTCAGAACTTCGTCATCCCCTCCGGTTCCATGGAGAGCACACTCCTCGTGGGCGACCACCTCCTCGTCGATCGCATCACCCTCGCCCCGCCGACGAAATGGATGCCGCTGGTCCATTACCGCGAGCCCCATCGGGGCGACGTCGTAGTCTTCATCAAGCCCGTCGCCGACGAAGTCAACGGCGAGCCGCAGTACCTCTACCTGGTCAAGCGCCTCATCGGCGTCCCCGGCGACCACATCCACCTGCATAACGGGCTCGTCTATGTGAACGGCCAACCCATGCCGCTGGCCCCCACGGCGCTCGAGAGCCCCGCCATCAGCCCGTCCGAGCAGATCTTCCTCGACGAATTCCCCTCCATCCCCCCGGCAGAAAACCCCAGCGCCACCCCCGAGTGGGCCGTCGAGTCCTCCAAAGATATCCAGAACGGCGAACTCGTCGTTCCGCCCGGCAAGTTCTTCATGATGGGCGATCACCGCCACGACAGCCTCGACTCCCGCTACTGGGGCTTTGTCCCGCGTGAGAACATCGTGGGCCGCCCCCTCTTCAACTACTGGTCGTTCGTAACCCCGGACAATCAATACGACAAGACCGGCATCGGCAGCAAAATCGCATGGCTGGGCCACGTGGCCATCCACTTCTTCACCGACACCCGCTGGTCCCGCACCCTAAAAATCATCCACTGACCGTCACTTTTCACTCTTCACTTTTCACTCGCATTTCTGTTCACTGTCTTCTGTTCACTGTCTTCTGTTCACTGTCTCTCATGACTTCAGACCAGCTAGTCCGGCACAGGCGGCAAACCCGAATCTGGCTGGCACTCTCAGCAGTCCTTTTTCTGATTGCCCTGCTGGTCGTCCCTCCGCTCATCAGCATCGCCCGATATAAAAACCGCATCACCGAACTCGTTTCGGCCGCCCTGCGGCGTCCCGTCCGGCTTTCGTCTGTTGAGCTCCGACTCCTGCCGCGTCCGGGCTTCGTCCTCAACGACCTCACCGTTGACGAAGACCCCGCTTACGGCGCCGAGCCGGTCCTGCACGCCACCACCGTCACTACCGCCATCCGCATCTCCTCGCTGTGGCGCGGACAGCTGCAGTTCAGCCGCATCAGCGTCGATGAGGCCAGCCTCAATCTCGTCCACACGCCCGATGGCCGCTGGAACATCGACCCGCTCTTCCATACCGCCGTCTCGTTGCCCGGTCCGGCAAGCGGTGCGCGCCGCCCCGTTCCCTATCCCTACATGGAGGCCACCAACTCCCGCATCAACGTAAAGAACGGCGTGGAGAAGCTGCCCTACTCGCTGGTTGGAGCCGACGCATCACTCTGGCAGGACTCCGGCGTCTGGCACGTTCGACTCAAGGCGCAGCCCTCCCGTACCGACGTTGCCATTGACCTTGCCGACACCGGCATCGTCCGCGTCGAAGGCACCCTCCACCCCGCTCCCGAGCTCGACCAGATGCCTCTCCATATCGACCTGCAATGGAACGACGCCCAGCTCGGCCAGCTCAGCCGGCTTCTACTCGGCTCCGACGAAGGCTGGCGCGGCGACCTGCGCGGCGAATTCCATCTGGATGGCACTCCGGATTCAGCCCAGGTCAAATCCCGTTTGCGCGCTACCGGCGTGCATCGCGCCGAGTTCGCGCCCGCCGCTCCGCTCGACTTCGATGCCGCCTGCAGCTTCGCCTTCCGCTCCGCCGGCCGCGCCATCCAGAATCTGCTCTGCGAATCCCCCATCGGCGACGGCCGCGCCCGTCTCACAGGTGAGGTTCCCGGCGACAACCACCCGCCCAAGCTCACCCTCGAGCTCAACAAGGTCCCCGCCCAGGCCGGACTCGACGTTCTCCGCACCCTGCGTACCAACGTCGCTCCGGGATTGCAGGCTTCCGGTTCGGCGAGCGGCAAAATGACCTACGACCCCGCTGCCGTTGCCGCTGAGACTGCTGCGCCGCCGGCGCACCGCCCGCGCGGCAAGCGCACCGCCGGCCCCCCTCGGCCCCCCGCCGGTCCGCTCGCCGGCAGCTTCACCCTTGACGGTTTTCGTCTCACCGGCGACACCCTGACCACACCCATCCAGGTGGCCAAAATCACTCTCGATCCGGCTCTCGCCATCACCGGCCACCCGCCGGCGCTCACCACCACGGTTGCCATCCCCGCCGGCGGCCCCATTCCTCTTTCTTTCACCGCGCGCATCTCCCTGCACCGCTTCCAGCTCGGCGTGCGCGGCGCCGCATCGCTGCCGCGGTTGCGCGAACTCATCCACGTAGCTGGCATCCCGCAGGCCGAAAGCCTCAACCAGCTTGCCGGCGAGCCCGCCACCCTCGATCTCGCCATCGAAGGGCCCTGGCTCCCCATCATTTCGTCCCTGCCCACCGGTCCCGGCGCGCCTGCGCCGCTGGTTCCTGCCGGAACGCCAACCGACGAAGGCACCATGACCGGCGCCATCGCTTTCCGCAACGCCATTTTCAAACCCGCTTACCTCGCTCTTCCCCTCGACGTCAAAACCGCCACGCTGCGCTTCGCCAACGGAGCTCTCCGCTTCGATCCCATCGCCTTCGCTTATGGACCGGTGCAGGGAACCGCCACGCTCGATCTGCCTGCCACCTGCTCCACTCCCGAGCCTTGCCCGCCGCACCTCGGGCTGCAGTTCGACGTCCTCGACGCGGCCGCCCTGCAATCGGCCCTTCTCGGCGCTCGCCAGGCCGGAACGCTTCTCTCCTCGCTCATTGACCGGCTCAAGCCCAACAGCACTCCAGCGTGGCCTCTCGTCAATGCCACCCTGCACGCGGGCACGCTCGAACTCGGCGTTTTCACATGCTCCAGCGTCTCCGCGGAATTCCATCTGCAATCGGCCGGGGCGGACATCACCTCGCTTGACGCCGCCATCCTCGGCGGCAGCCTGCGTGCCACCGGCAGCGTTGCCGCCGGCGACAAGCCTGCCTACAAGCTGAGCGGTTCCTTCCAGAAGCTCAATTCCACCCAGGTCCTCGACCTGATGGCGATGAAAGCCGAAGGAGGCTCCATTGACGGCTCCCTCCAGCTTGAGCTGTCCGGCTTTACCGAGAAAGACCTCACCGCCTCTGCCAAAGGCGATCTCCACTTCGATTGGGACCAGGGCACGCTCTCCAGCCTGAGCGGAGATCCTGTCCCGCCCGCCTTGGCCCGCTTCGACCGCCTCAACGGCGACGCCGCCATCGCCAACGGAGGCATGTCCATCGACAAGGCCGAAGTTCGCCGCGGCTCCCGCAAATCGACGGTAAGTGCCGGCATCACCTTCGCCATCCCCGCCGAGGTCAACTTCCCGTCAACGGTCGGCTCTCTGCCAGCCAACCGCTGATGCGGCCGGGGACGCGACCCCGAGACTACGCGAGGCCATGGCAGCAGATTGTGCTCGAATGGTTTACTTTTCCTGCTGCTGGTCGCGGTAGGCCTGAAGGCTCGTACGGCCGTCTGGCAGTTTCCAGCCGCGCGCCACAATAATCATCCAGATGAAGTTGATAATGGCTATCACCCAGGCTGCGCTGAAGGCCGGCCAGAACCAATGGCTTTTCAATCCAAGAAAGTAAAGCGGAGAAAGAACGATTCCCGCCTGGAGGAGAGCAAACCCAATCGCAAAGACGAATTTAGACCAGCTCCAGAGACCGGCGCGCTGCTCCCGGCGAATGCCCGACAGAATCACGATGAACTGAAGGACGGCGAATGCAATCCACCACATAGCCTCAAGACCTCCAGGCTCAATTTGATCTAGTTGATTGGGATAAGCTCCGTCCAGCTTTGGCGAACAGGATCGATCTGCCCGTTGGGATCAAAGGTTGGATCGCCGCCAAGGAAGACCGTGCTGCCGTCGGAGGATATCCAGTTGTGTGTGTACTGATTGGACGTTTCAATCTTCCGGCCGGTAGTGGGATCGATAAAGTCGGCGCGGTTGAGAGAGTCGCGAACCTGTTGCTGCGCGGCGTGGTCGATCGAGCGCTGGGTCGCGCGGTCATTGGCCATCGCGTGGTCAGTCTGGTCCTGCAGCTGGTTTTGCACCTGGCGGCCGTGTTCGATCATGCCCTTGGTGAATTCCTGGTAATGCTTCTGGATTTCCTGGAACTCGCCGTCATTTTGCATTTGCCAGGCCGCAAAGCTCCTCTGCATGTTCTGCTGAATGCGAGCATCCCAGGCAGGGTCGGTCTGGGCCGGAGGTAGGTTCTTCGGAATCATGGCATCCAGGCTCCCCTTGGGCGCGCGACGGATGCTGGTTCCCAAAGAACGGCAGAAGCGCCGCGTCACCGCCGCACGATGGAGCGCCGGGTAAGCCGGCATGTCGTGCTCCTCGCAGGAAATGACCGTGCCGATCAGTTCTTCCACAGCATGTCCATTGAATTGGCTCTCGAGCCGGATTCGTGCGGCGTCGATAATCTTCGCGCCCCCCGCGCCCGACTGAGCCTGAAGATTGCGCTGTTGCGCTGCCAGCCCCGCCTGCATCTGGGGCGGAAGCGCTACAACCCGGATGTTCCTGGCGTCCGGTCGCATGTTGGGTACAACGATGTTCAACAGAAATCCTGCGGCGGTGGTGATGTCGATCGGCCGGCATTTGGGTCCCTGCGGACTCTTGCCGTCGCTGGTCCAGTCCCACGTGACGCCCGGAAGCTGGGAGTATGCGGTAATGCCGTCCGGGCCCACGGTTGTGAATGACAGGCCGGCGGCAGGCACTGCGGGCGCGTGGCAGCCGCCGGGACGCAGGATCATGCCGGCGTACTTCCATCCTGACGGAATCTCGATCGTGTAGGCGGTCATGCCCAGCACCCGGTCTTGTATGGGAACCTTTTGCGTGGTTGTCCAGCTCGCACCAGCGCTTTGGCCGCTGAGAGTGCCGATCAATGTGAGCTGGGCAAAGATCGCCGCTGTGCGCAGGAGTGTCGCCGGCCGTAGCATGAGTGCCTTTCTCAAAGCGCGGATTGCTTGATTTCGATTTCGGAATGGCGTCTTCTCTGCATGCTACGCCAAACCCATCTACTAAGCGGTACTCTCCTGGAGGGAATCGTTAGTCACCTCGCGCGCCTGACCATGGCCGTAAACGAGGTCCGTAAAATGAAAGCCATGGCCATTTTCCCCGTATCGGTCTCCTGCAAGGGCATTCTCTTCGACATGGATGGCATCCTGATCTCCTCGCTCGGTTCGGTCGAGCGCAGCTGGACGCGCTGGTCAAAGATGCGCGGCGTCGACCCGGCGCAGGCCCTCCGCATCGTTCACGGCCGCCGCGCCATCGAGAGCCTCACCGCCCTGCGCCCTGATCTGGACGGCGAGCAGGAGCTGGGGATTCTGGAGCAGTTTGAGATCGACGACACCGAAGACATCGCCGTGCTTCCCGGTGTCAAGGAACTCCTCGCCGCGCTGCCTGCCGACCGCTGGACCGTGGTCACCAGCGCCACCGACCGCCTGGCCCGCGTGCGCCTGGCCGCCTCCGGCTTGCCGGTCCCGCGCCACTTTGTGAACGGCAACAGCGTTTCGGAGGGCAAGCCGCATCCCGCGCCCTATCTCGCCGGCGCGGCCATGCTCGGCCTGCCTTCCCAGGAGTGCGTAGTCTTTGAGGACTCCGGATCAGGCGTGAAGGCCGGACACGCCGCGGGAAGCATCGTGATCGCCACCATGTTCGCGCACGAGACGCAGGACCTCAGCAAGGCCGATTACGTGGTCGAGGACCTGACCTCAGTCAGCGCGACGGTGGAAGACCAAGGGATCGAGCTGACGTTTACGCCGCAAACTCGCTGCTGACGCAGGTAAAAATGGTTCGCCATCTGTTTGCTTTTTGATCTTCGATTACTTATTAATATTCAGTAACTTACGCCTTATGTTCTGGCGAACAGAAAGCAAATAAGACAGCAGAATTTTTTTTATGCTGACGCGTCCGAAACGTGAGTTTCCAAGTTTTGTGGCACACGCCAACACACGATCCCTACGGACCCGTTTTGAGTTTGGGACAATCAGCGGGCGCGTTCTGTGCCGGCAGTCACACGGGCGAGGGACAAGGGGACCGAGGGAGCGAGGAACAAAGGTGCGGGAAGGAAAGTGGCATCTACCAAAGGCGCGGGTAGCCGACGGTGGTGCCGAGGTACAAGAAATAACCGAGAAAACAAGCGCCAGCGAGGAACCAAACTGCAACGTCCAACCAGAACCTTCCCGGCTCTTCGTCCCGGTAAATCCAACCGCGATACCGCGCCCAGGTTCTGCCGGACTCCATCGTGATCGCGCCCCACACGGTGAAAATTATCCCAACAATCATGAAGATGTAGGGCCGACTGAAGAGTATATGCAGGGTGGGGTACTCCGCGAACAGTGCCAGCATCTCTTACTCGCTTCACAGAGCAATTTCCAGCCATTATCGCAGCAGCGAGCTCAATCAGCCCCATCGTCTGATCCCTGATCCCTGATCCCTGATCCCTGACCCCTGTCTCATTCATTCGCCTCAATCTTCCGTCCATGCGTATCCTGCAGCGGACGCGAGCTCATGCGGAACATCGCGGAAAACTGCCGCACCTGCTCGCGGCTCAGGCTCAGCACCTGCTCCATCACAAACCACCGCACGCCTTCGGTGCAGGGCGGCGTGGTCAGCGAGCCCATAAACGTCCAGTAGCCGCGGTCGGCGGGTAAAAAGCCGCCCGCATTCACGGGCTCGGTCACCTTCTGCGCGGCTCCCGCGGCCTGCGGCAGATGCGGCCACAACGCCGCCATTACCGCGCTCGGCGAGCCGCGATCCATGGTGAACCGTACCTCCACAATCGCCATCTTGCCATCGGCGCTCTTGTGCAGCATCTCCACATCCATGTCGGTCAGCTTGCCTTTCACCGCCGTCTCGCTGGGCCGATGGAAGGTGATCTCCTGCAACTCGTACTTCACGCCGTCGGCCGTCATGCTGCTGCCGGGGTTGGGGCGCACCATGATCAGGTTGCCCGTATTCTCCACTGTCACGCCGCCCGAGATGTAGTGGAATTCAAGAGGCGCGAGCGCCTTGTTGAGGTGGGCCCCGCGAATATCAATGGGCGCCTGTTGGTGCCCCTGCGAGCACACCTTGTAAGCCGGGTCGAGCTTGCCCCAGTTCAGCGGCCCGTCTTTTCCCAGATAGCTCCATGGCGCATTTTGCGCGCTTGCCGCACCCGCCAGACCCAGGCACATCGCCATCACCGCAACAATCCGCATCCCGTTCTCCTCACGTCAAATGAAGACCATAACCCAAGGCAAGATTCTATTGGATAGGACTGGCGCAGACGCAAAATGGCTCGCGCTCCTCGCGGTCTTGCCGGCGCCTTGCGAATCTTCAGCCAGACTTCAGGTTTCGATTCCGTTGCAAATAGCGAGACCGAATTGTGACCGCGTACCCGAGTTTAACAATCGTTAAAAATCCAGGGCACATGATTGCAGGTGCAGTAGACTGAGTGAACCCTTTTTTACCCGGCCAGCGAAGTCGGTGGTCTACTTCCCCTATCGCAAACGACAAATCAGATAACCGATTTTTTTGAGAGGCACCTATGACGCATCGTTTCAAGCGATATCTCGCCGCGTGCGGCTTTGTTGTGGCTGTGCTCCTTTGCCTGTCGAAGCTGGAGGCGCAACAAACCCTGGGGTCCATCAACGGCACCGTGCTCGACCCGTCGGGGGCCGCCGTGGCCGGCGCCAAGGTTACGGCCAGCAACACGGACACCAACTTCAGCCAGAGCGCCACCACCAAGGCGAACGGATTCTTCCAGATCTTCAATCTGCCCATTGGCACGTACACCGTAAACGTGAGCCGCGATGGATTTCAGAGCGAGCAGTTGACGGGAATCGGCGTCCAGCAGGGCAGCACGCGCACGCTGAACGCGACGCTCAAAGTGGGGCACGTGTCGGAGTCGGTGGAGGTGTCGGCCAACCCGCTGCTGAATGCCACAGACACAACCAACGGCTACACGCTCGACCAGGCGCAGATTGAAGCCACGCCGCTGGCCACCGGCAGCTTCACGCAACTGGCGATCCTGGCGCCGGGCGTGAGCGCGGAGATGCTCAACAGCACCGGCTCCAACGCCGGCCTGGGCAACCAGCCCATCTGGGCCAACGGCCAGCGCGACACGTCCAACAGCATGCTGGTGAATGGCGTCGACGTCACCAACCTGTTCAACGGCAAAACGTCCAGCCAGAGCACCTCGCAGCGGATCAACTTCAATATCGGCGAGGTGTACCAGCCCGGAGGCGGCACTCTGACGTCTTCGTCGGTGTACGGGTCGAACGGCAACGGGCTGGCCTCACCGCCGCCCGAGTTCCTGCAGGAGCTGAGTGTAGCCACGTCCATGTACGACGCCCAGCAGGGCCAGACCGCCGGCGCGCACATCGAGATCAGCACCACCTCAGGCAGCAACGCATTTCACGGGCAGGCGTGGGGCGTGCGTGGCACCGACTGGTTAAACGCCGCGCCGTTCTTCTGGAAGCAGCAGGGCCTGGGCACACCACAACTGCATCGCTACACGGCCGGTGCCACGTTTGGCGGCCCGATCGTGAAGAACCGCATCTTCTTCTTTCTGGGTTATCAGCACCAGGTGTCGGACGATCAATATGGCGGGACCTCGCTGTTGCAGGTTCCGTTCGGGTTGAGCAGTGACCGCAGCACCAACGGCATTCTCAGCGCTCTCGATTCCTGGTACGTGGGTGGAGGCAAGACCAATCCCGGTACCATCAACGCCGGGAATCTGGATCCGGCCGCGGTGGCGCTGCTCCAGTTCAAGCTGCCCACCGGCCAATTCCTCATTCCTTCCTCCAACACGTCGCAGAACCTCTATGCCGCGAACTCCAGCGCGTACAACGTGGATAATCTTGCCACCTCGCGCTTCAAAGGCGATCAGGCCGATGGATCGATGGACTACGATCCGACGCACAACGACCGCCTGTCGCTGAAGTACTTCTATCAGCACACGCCCACGGTGAATCCGTTTGCGGCATCGAACGTGAGCGGCTTTTCAGGCAACTCCGATACGGGCGCGCACGTGGCGTCCATCAACAACGCCATCACCCTGGGACCCAAGGCGAGCTGGTCGCAGCGCCTGGGGTTTTCGCGGCAGAAGGTGTATTCCGCTTTCGGCCAGGAAGTAAACCCGGCGGACGTGGGGATCACGATTCCCGGGTACAACAAGTTTCCGGGCATTACCATCAGGAGCTCGCGGATACGACGGCGCGCAGAATAGCCTGAACATCGGTCCTGCGTCCGATTTCGTCGACGCCGGGTATTTTGAAAACCGCCTGTCGCCGTCGACCAGTATCATCCTGTCGATGGGCGCGCACACGTTGAGCGCGGGCATGAATTACAGCTACAACCAGCTCAACATCCGCAACAATCGCGTGGGTTCGGCCACCATGACCATCAACAACTTCCCCAGCTTTTTGCAGGGCCGCGTGCACAACGGCAGCATTTTGCTGGGTGATACGCAGCGTTACTACAGGACCAATGACTACGGCGGTTATGCGCAGGACAAGTGGCAATTGCGTCCCAATCTGAGCGTTACCGCCGGGCTGCGCTACGACTACAACGGTCCATTTACTGAGAAGTACGGCAACCTGTTCAACTTCGATCCGGCGCGCTTCTCCGTTACCGATACAACGGTCAACAACAGCGGCTTTATCGTAGCCGGGAACAACAAGCAGTACGCCACTTCGGGCGTAAGCGACTCGAC
Organism: uncultured Acidobacteriota bacterium; assembly: GCA_963846375.1. Taxonomy (GTDB): domain Bacteria; phylum Acidobacteriota; class Terriglobia; order Terriglobales; family Acidobacteriaceae; genus Telmatobacter. Next base: position 360,517 of record CAWJVV010000017.1, on the reverse strand, counting down.
CCTGAAGGGCCGCCAGTGGGGCCTGGCTCCGCGCATCGGCCTTGCCTGGAGCCCGGGCTTCGACAAGGGCAAGGTGGTGTGGCGCGCCGGGTACGGAATTTACTACGATCGTGGTGAATACTTCCAGTATCTTTCGCCGCCCGCCGGGTCCGGCATCAGCGGCCCGTTCGGCGTCACCCAGGAAGCTCCGCTGGCATCGTACGTGAACGTTTCAGGAAAGCTCGATGCGCCCTTCGGCACGGCCTCGCTGGGCAACGGGCAGCAGAACCCCAACGTCTTCAACTCGCTTCTGCCCACCGCCAGCCAGATCCGTTCCGGCTGCACCGCGGCCAATGTGTACAACAACGCCAGTTCGGCCAGCAATTATCTCTGCCCCGTGGCGCCCTACCTGATCGGCAATTACGACATCAACAACAAGCTGCCCTACACAGAGAACTGGACTCTCGACTGGCAGTGGCAGCCAACCTCCGACCTGTCTCTCAATCTGGGCTACGTGGGCAATCGCGGCAAACACGCTGTGATTCCACTGCCGTTCAATGAGCCGCAGCTGGCCACGCCCGGCCACCCCGTCAATGGCGAAACGTATTCTTACGGCTACGAAGTCCTCAGCATGAACACCGACGCAAGCGGCAATCCTCTGCCGCTCTCTACGGAGCCGTACGATACGTACAGCGGCGGCAACACCGACCTCCGCGTTCCTTTTGTTGGCTACGATCCCAACTCAACGTCGTTCCGCGCTGCCGGCGTCTCCTCATACGATGCCCTGCAGGCCCACCTGGAAAAGCGCCTGAAGTACGGCGTCCAGGCGGGAGTGTCGTATACCTTCTCGCACACCCTCGATGAGCAAAGCGACATAGGCCTGTTCTTTACCGGCGACGATCCGGGGAACCTGCGCAGCTCCTATGCCAGCTCCGACTACGACCGCACCCACATCATCACCTTCAACTACCTGCTGGCTCTGCCCGATCTGGTGAAAGGCCACAATCTTCTCAGCCACTTCACCAACGGCTGGTCGCTCATCGGGCTCACGGTGTTCCAAAGCGGACAGCCCTTCAGCATTTACGACTACACGGGGTCGGTGGGCAGCCAGTACTTCGGCACCAACATCGCCCTCATGAATCCCATCCTGCCGCTCGCTCCGGGAGTCAAGCCGCGCCAGGCCCTTACGGGCCACTCCGGCGCGTTCCTGTCCGGCGGTACGCCTGTCTCGTCGCTCGACGCCACCCAGTTCCAGATCCCGCTGGTGGCGCCAGGCCAGAACGGCGTGCCGGGGTGCGATCCAACCGGCGGACCGGACGCTTCGGGCGGCGCCAGCGCTCCGCTCTGTGACGTGTACGAAACCAACTTCGTGCCCGGTCAGCGCAACATCTTCCGGCAGCAGTTCCAGAGGCGAGCCGATGTGACCGTGCAGAAGACGATTCGCATAACCGAGCACGTGGGCGCGCGCTATCGCCTGGAGATCTTCAACCTGACCAACACGCCAAGCTTCGACATCCCGAACAACAATCTTTCACTTGATCCCAACTACGGCGAGCTTGGCGGAAACTACGTGGGAACGCAGGTGCAGCCTTACTCGGTTACCGACAGCTCAGTCGCCACCCCCAAAGGCGGCGCCAATTGCACCGGTTCCGCGCAAGCCTGCGCGTACGAGCTCTACACCACACCCGCGGCCGCCAACCAGTACGGGGGGATGGGCGTAGTGACCAACACCATCGGCAGCCCACGCATCGTCCAGATGTCGCTGCACATCCTCTTCTAATCCGAAAGCAAATCGGGCGGAGGTCTTGTTAGGCCTCCGCCCGATTTGTTTGTGCGCGGTTTTTTGGTCCGGCCGGAACTGATCTTGGCGGCCGCCGTCTCCACCGTCCCGGCCTGCTCGGCCAGCGCCGCAGCCTTGTCCGTCGCCTCCCAGGTGAACTCGGGCTCGTTGCGGCCAAAGTGCCCGTAGGCCGCCGTCTTCGGTAGATCGGCCGGCGCAGATTCAGGCTCTCGATAATTGCCCTTCGGCGTCAGCGAGAAGTTCTTGCGCACCAGCTCGGTCAGCTTGCTTGCCGCTCAGCTTGCCGGTGCCGAAGGTGTCCACCAGCACGCTCACCGGCTCGGCCACGCCGATCGCATAGGCCAGCTGCACTTCGCACGATCGGCCAGCCCTGCAGCCACAATATTCTTCGCGATGTAGCGCGCCATGTAAGCCGCCGAGCGGTCCACCTTGGTCGGATCCTTGCCGCTGAATGCGCCGCCGCCGTGACGGCCCGCGCCGCCGTAGGTGTCCACGATGATCTTGCGTCCGGTCAGGCCGGTGTCGCCCATCGGCCCGCCAATCACAAAACGCCCGGTCGGATTGATGTGGTACTTGGTGTGCTCGTCGAGCCACTCGGCCGGAAGCACCGCCTGGATCACGTGCTTCAGAATATCGGCGTGCAGCTCTTCGTTGCGACACGCTCTCCGAATGCTGGCTCGAGATCACCACGGCATCGATGCGCGCCGGCTTGCCGTTCTCGTCGTACTCCACCGTCACCTGGCTCTTGCCGTCGGGCCGCAGATAGGGCAGCTTGCCGTTCTTGCGAACTTCGCTCAGCCGCCGGTCAGACTTGTGCGCCAGCGAAATCGGCGCCGGCATCAGCTCCGGCGTCTCGTTCGACGCGTAGCCGAACATCATGCCCTGGTCGCCCGCGCCGCCCGTGTCCACGCCCTGCGCAATGTCGCCCGACTGCTTGTTGATGGACGAAATCACCGCGCACGTGTTCGAGTCGAAGCCATACAGCGCGTTGTCGTAGCCAATCGAGGCCACCACGCCGCGCACCAGCGATCTGAAAATCCACGTACGCCTTGGTTGTGATTTCGCCCGCGATGACCACCAGGCCGGTCGCCGTCAGCGTTTCGGCCGCCACGCGGCTATAGGGATCCTGCTCCAGGCAGGCGTCCAGAATCGCATCGGAAACCTGGTCGGCAATCTTGTCGGGATGACCTTCTGTCACTGATTCAGAGGTAAACAAAAAACGATCGCTCAATCGACACTCCTTCCCATTCAAGGGACTTACTTGGCCAGCCATTTGAACCTGTTACCCACACCGGCCCATACCCGAAGGCATTCTTCAGGTACTAACTTTGATGGTAATTCCAGGCAGCGAGGTGTGCCAAAAATCGTGCCCCGCCAAAATGGGCTGTATTCTCCATGTAACCTCAAATTCAAAGAAATTCGAGAACAGATCCCGCGCGGGCGCCTGCTCCAAGGTCCCATATCTGCTGGATTGAAAGAACACTAAACTCAAACCGCCTCTCGGGAGGAGAGCGCCGATGCAATCATCGTTCGATGTCGTCGTCGCCGGCCTCGGCGCCATGGGCAGCGCCGCCGCGTATCACTTGGCGAGACAAGGCGCGAGAGTGCTGGGCATTGAGGCCCGCGGAGTTGCGCACGATCAGGGCTCCTCCCACGGCGAGTCCCGCATCATCCGCCAGGCCTACTTCGAACACCCCGCCTACGTCCCGCTCGTCCTCCGCGCTTATCAACTTTGGCGCGAACTTGAATCCGAAAGCAAAACAAGCCTGCTCACCGTCACCGGCGGCCTCGCCATTGGAACTCCCCACAGCTCTCTCGTCACCGGATGCCTCGCAAGCGCGCGTCTGCACAGCCTGGCTCACGAACTGCTCGACGCATCCGCGATGAAGCAGCGCTTCCCGCAGTTCGCGCTCGCCGATGATGAAGTCGCGGTCTACGAATCGCAGGCCGGATTCCTACGGCCGGAAGAATGCATCCGTCAGCACCTGCGCTGTGCCGCCCAACGCGGAGCCGACCTCCACTTCGAAGAGCCCATCGTCTCCTGGTCCGCATCTGAGACCGCCGCCGGCTCAGGCGAAGGCGTGCAGGTCGTCACCACCAAGCAAACCTACCGCGCCCGATCGCTTGTCATCACCGCCGGCCCCTGCTCCTCCGAAATCCTTCCCGGCCTCGCTGTTCCCCTCACCGTAGTCCGCCGCGTCATGTTCTGGTTTCACCCCACCGCGCAGCCGTCCGCATTCGATGCGGGAATCTTCCCCATCTTTTTATGGGAGCCGCGGCAGGGCCCATTCTTCTACGGCTTACCTCGTGTCGATCCAACGGGCGATCCCAAGGCCGCCATCCACTGGGCAGCCGACACCGACGGCACCACCTGCACGCCCGCCACCATCGACCGCGTCATTCACCCGCGCGACGAATCCGCCATCCGCTCCGTGCTCGCCGCGCGCATTCCCGCCCTCAATGGCCACATCACCCACGCCGCCACCTGCATGTACACCATGACCCCCGACGCGCACTTCCTCATCGACACGCATCCGGTTCACAAGCAGGTAGCCATCGCCGCCGGCTTCTCCGGCCACGGCTTCAAATTCTCCTCAGCCGTAGGCGAAATCCTCGCTGACCTGTCCCTCACGCGCCGCACCGCGACCGACATCTCCCTCTTCTCCGCCGCTCGCTTCCGCTAAGAGCGTCTGTCCCTTTGTCCCTCTGTCCCTTTGTCCCTTTGTCCCTCTGTCCCTTTGTCCCTCTGTCCCTTTGTCCCTCTGTCCCTTTTTCCCTTCGTACCTCTGTCCCTTTGCCCCTCAGTCCCTCTGTCCCTCAGTCTCCGGCCTTCTGCTCAGCCGCCAGCATCGGCGTACACAAATTGCTCCGGCTCCTCGCGTACAGGAAATAAACCGCCAGCCCGATCACCATCCACGACCCTGCCGCAATCTTCGAGGTCGAATCCACCGAAATGATCATCGCCAGGCAGAAGATGCCCCCCAGGATCGGCACCAGCGGCACCAGCGGCGCCCGGAACGGCCGCGGCTGCGCGGGATTCTTCTTCCGCATCACCATCACCCCGATGCACACCAGCACAAACGCAAACAGCGTTCCCAGGTTCGTCATGTTGCCCGTAATATCGCCCGGCAGAAAGCCGCCCAGCAGACCCACAAACACATACAGCACCCAGTTGCACTTGTAAGGCGTCCGAAACTTCGGATGCACGTCGCTGAACAGCTTGGGCATCAGCCCGTCCTTGGCCATCGAAAAGAACACCCGGCTCTGCCCCAGCAGCATCACCATCATCACGCTTGAAAAGCCCGCCAGAATCGCAATGTTCACCAGCGTCGTCAGCCACCCATAGCCCGGCATGTACGTCGTAATCGCGTACGACACCGACGCCTCCATGCCCTTGTTGGGATCGTTAAAGTCCAGCGCCGGCGCAATGCCCGTCAGCACCCAGCTGAACAGGATGTACAACACCGTGCACACCGCCAGCGATCCCAGAATCCCGATGGGCATGTTCTTGCCCGGCTCAATCGTCTCCTGCGCCGCGGTCGACACCGCATCGAATCCGATGAACGCGAAGAACACCACGCCCGCGCCGCCCAGTACGCCTCCCCAGCCGTGCTTGAACACTCCCATGTGGTCGGCGTCCTGCGCCAGCACAAACGGCGTGTGGTTGGCGGGACTGATAAAGTGCCATCCAATCGCGATGATCATCAGAACAATGGTCACCTTGATGGCCACAATCACCGCGTTCACCTTCGCCGACTCTGACGTGCCCTTGATCAGCAGCAGCGTCATCACCAGCAGAATCCCCAGCGCCGGCGCGTTCACAATGCCGTGCATCCCGCCCGGCCCCGTCTGCAGCGGCGAGTGCCGCCACACCCACGGAATCAGATTCGGAAAAAGATTGTTGAAGTACTGCGTCCAGTAGATCGACAGCGTGGCCGCGCCCAGCCCGTACTCCAGAATCAGCGCCCACCCGATGATCCACGCCACCAGCTCGCCCATCGTCACATAGGCGTAAGTGTAGGCGCTCCCCGCAACCGGAATCATGGCCGCGAACTCGGCGTAGCACAGACCCGCAAACGCGCAGCCAATGGCGGCAATGATGAACGAGAACATCACGCCGGGCCCGGCATTCTGCCCGGCGGCCGCCGGCGTGCGCGCAAACAGTCCCGCGCCAATAATGGCGCCAATGCCCAGGGCCACCAGCCCCGGCCAGCGCAGGCTGCGCTTCAGCCCGCCCTTCTCTTCAATCTGAGCAAGCAACACGGATAGGGGTTTGGTTCGAAAGAGGCTCATAGTAGCAGCTAGATTCTCATGAACCGCCCGTTATTGCCATAAATACATTGATGTGCGACTTACTGCGCCGCGGACATCATCCCTGAGGGAACTCCATCGGGCCACCAGAGCTTCCGTGCCCCGTCCTTGCGGCTTATTTCCGCCGCAGGGGCGGGATGCGACAAAGCATGGATTGGCAAGAACCGGACGTTCTGACCGCTGATCACTGACCCCTGTTCACTGCCCCTTCAACACCACATCGAAAGTCGCATTGCAGTGCACACTCGGCTTGTCGGGGTCCCCAGCGACAGGTCCTCGTCGCTGGGGTGAGGGATTGAACTCCACCTGGTCGGCCTTATCGTCCTTCCCGATGTGGATGATCAATGGCTTCTTCAGGGTCTCCGGCAGCTTGGTGATCTTCACCTTCCCGTCTGTGCCGGTGTAGGCCTCCAGGTCCAATTTCCTCACGCCGCCAAACCCGTACTGTATCCGCGTCGTCATCTTGGCCCCGTACACCGGCTTGCCATCGGCATCGGTCACCGTAAGCAGCGCCGAGCACGGTCCCAGGTCCGCCGAGATCTCCGCCGGAGGCGTCTTGTCCTGTGTCGTCGCATTCGATGCAACCGCAACCACTGCCAACAGCACCACCGCTGAAAAAAGCATCCTGCGCATGGCGTCAGTATAGTCGCGGTTCTGGCTGCTGAAAGACTCCACGGCTGCCTTGTAACAAGTCCTCCACCGGCTTAACCCACCCGCCATGGATGAAACCTGCAGTTTCTATTTGGAGCACGATTTCCCAGCTTGCTGAAATAAGCGGTAAGGCGCTCCCCGTTGTGAAAGGGCACGGATTTATCCGTGCCGTAAACGTCCCGAAAGGAATGCGCTTTACAGGCTGCGGAAAAATTCTCAAGGAAGTGCAAGAAGTGTCAGGGCAAGACTTCAGTCGTGCCAAAAAGGCAATGAATCCAGGGAATGCGCTTTACAGGCTGCGGAAAAATTCTCAAGGAAGTGCAAGAAGCGTCAGGGCACGACTTCAGTCGTGCCAAAAAGGCAATAAATCCAAGGAATGCGCTTTACAGGCCGCGGAAAAATTCTCAAGGAAGTGCAAGTAGCGTCAGGGCACGACTTCAGTCGTGCCAAAAAAGGCAATAAATCCAAGGAATGCGCTTTACAGGCTGCGGAAAAATTCCCAAGGAAGTGCAAGAAGCGTCAGGGCACGACTTCAGTCGTGCCAAAAAGGCAATAAAGCCAAGGAATGCGCTTTACAGGCCGCGGAAAAATTCCCAAGGAAGTGCAAGAAGTGTCAGGGCACGACTTCAGTCGTGCCAAAAAGGCAATAAATCCAGGGAATGCGCTTTACAGGCTGCGGAAAAATTCTCAAGGAAGTGCAAGAAGCGTCAGGGCACGACTTCAGTCGTGCCAAAAAGGCAATAAATCAAATGGGCTTTAGCCCCTGAGGCACGCTTCTCACTCACATTCTGTGGCCTGGATTGACTTTTTCAATAAGCGGTTCGGTCGGCCCGGTAACTCGCCCGAAAACACGCGTGAGAATTTGATTCCGGAGGGAGCAGGGTGTCTTCAGGCCCCTGGAAAGGCCCAGGATGGGTCACGGCTTCAGCCGCGGGCCTCTCACTCACCCGATGAGCGGTTCTCACGCAAACACTTTAGCCCCTGCAAAAGCATCCAGCCCTCCGAACCAGTCTTTCCCAAACCCGGTTACTGCATATCAACCGTGTCCCCGTCGTCCAGGCCGAACTTGCGGATAGTCAGGCCCCCCAGCGGCGTATACGAAATGTCGCCTTCCCCTCCCACCCCCGGCATAACCTTCACATCCTTGGTCCCATCTTCAGCCAGATCGTCGTCGAACACAGTCTTGCCGCAGATATTGTCCACCACCGTAAAGTGACACGCCTCAATCATGGCGTTGTGCAGCGTAATCGAGAGAGAAACCGGCATGACAGACTCCTTAATCCGAATTTGCTTTGGAAAGGTCAGCAGCCGCATCTTGTCACACCCGCCCGCCCCTGGCAACATCCCCGAACACAACCTCGGATCCCCCAAACCCAGCGTGAACCGTCGGCAATGGGAAGCATCCGCGGTGACGTGCCACCTTCGCACTCCCTCAAAGGCTGTCTTCCTGAAGCGGAGCGCAGCGGAGTCGAACGACCCGCGGTTGCATTTGGTTAAGTCAGACTGCGAGGCAATCTTCCGCTTCGAAGAGAGTAGCGCCGGCTTCCTGGCCGGCTGTCGCGCGGACTTCCAAGTCCGCCGCGATCTCGCCAAATTTCGCATCCACGGCTTCGCACTCCTTCTTGAGCAGTCTTCCTGACGAGCGCACACGCCCCTGAAATCAGCGCGTGTCATTCTGAGCGCACGGGGCCCCAAACGTCTTTCAGTTTGGGGGTGGTAAGCGAAGAATCCGTGGCTGCTTTTCGCACCACCGGTCTGCGCACAAACGTGAGGCTAAAGACAAGGAGCAGAGTCGAAGGACCCGCCGTTGTCTTTGTTGTTTCCGAATACGCGGTCATTCACTAAGAATCCAAACGGAATGATCAGGTCGCGTGATTTCAATCGACAGTGTATCAAAGGCGATAATCGTGATCAGAGGTTCAGCGATTCAGGATGAAGGGACTCGGGCTGTTTGCTCTCAGTAGCGAGATTCATCGCCATGCGCGGCTCCGCCCCTCCAATATTGCACTCATCGTGGTGATCGGCATTGCCCTGTTTCCCGTGTTCTCTTTCGCTAGTACCTATGTCGTGAGCGGCATCATCTCCGATCCAGCCGGTAGACCAGTCCGAGATGCGGTTGTGGAGCTTGTCGATGGAAATGGCAAAGTTATTGCCCATGCGATCAGCGAATCATCGGGACACTTTCAAATCTCAACTGAAGCGGCGGGCAGGCATCTTCTCACCGTGACAATTGCGGGATTCCAATCCAGCACGAGAATGGTGAACCTCGGCCCGGCTGATCCGAGACAATCGGCGGACTTCAGTCTGATGATCACCACGGTCGAGTTGGTCACGGTCACATCCAGCCTTGACCAGGTCGATCTCTACTCTCCCGACCCGGCCGAAAAGGTCTTCGTTCAACAGAACCTGATCGATGCAAATCCCGGCCGTCCGGGAGCGCCGGTCTCGATTCCCGGATATCCAATCGAGACCGCCTCTGGCGGAATCAAGGCTCCGCAATACTTCGCGCCCGGTGTTGCCGCTGACCACGGCGAACCTGTCGCGCAATTTATTGCGGTGGCTGGATATTTGCTTCCCAATAACCTCTCAGCGAACGCTCACGGCAACGGCTACGCAGACCCTAACATTCTCATCCCGCAGGTTATCGCGGATGTAGAAGTGGACGGCGGCTCGTTCAACGTTCTGGAAGGCAATCACGCTTTGAACCTCGCTGCGACATACGGACTGCGCTCTCGCATCTCTTCCTTTCTCACCGTTACCGGGGACTATCGTGACATTGATCTTGCGGCTGGCCTGAGCCGAGGCAACAACGGCTGGCTTGCTCTTGAAGGCTCCTACGGAAACGGGTTTTTGCGGCGCCTGGAGCACCGTCAGCAATACAAGATCAACGGAGAACGAGCATTTGAGGCTGGTTCCCACCGATTCACGCTGGTGGGGATCGGGTATTACGGCGCCTCGTACGTCCCAGGTCTCATCCCCATAGGTACATCGAACCCTGACTATCCGAATTTCGGAGACACCGTTGATCCGCGACAAAAAGACCAGACACACACCGCGTTGATCGCAATCAACGATGAATGGACAGCAAGCGGTCACCAGCATTACCAGTTTTCCGGCTTCTTCCGCACCTACAATCTCTCGCTCTATTCGGACTTTGGCCAGGGGCTCATCCGGCAAAGCGAGTTCCGAACGGTAGCCGGAGGCAGCGCCAACTATGCGAACGAGATCAGCAACTGCATCTCGCTGCTTGCAGGCGTGGACGGTGTGCGTGAGGCTCCGCGCCGGGACGATCTCGATCACTACAACTTTTACACTCCCGGGAATATGGCCGATGGACCATTTGCCAAGGTGTCCGGGAACGATGTAACGATCTTTCCCATTGCTCCCTATGCTGCGATGGAAGGCGCAATCAGCAGCCATCTTCGCTACTACGTTGGGTGGCGACGTGATCAAATCGACATCGAGAATCGGGACCTCGTGCAACCCGAAAATTCATACCGCGAGTGGGTTGGCGTGAACTCGCCGAAGGCGACGGTCTCCATCATTCCAGGCTCAACCAGGTGGGCCCCTCTTATCGCCGCTAGTGCAGGCGAATCATTCTTCACAGAAGACCCCAGGATCGGTACGGGAACCTCACGAGGGTCACCAGTAAGCCGTGCGCATTCCTACCAGTTGGTGGCAAGCAAGCTGATCTCTCATACGGAAGTGAAACTGACTTTTGGGCATATGACAACCGGAGAGCAGTTGGCCAAGATCGATCCCGACACAGGTTTGCAGGAAGACCAGGGACCCGGCCGCTTGCGTTTCTTGACCGCCGCCCTGCGGCAAAACTTCGACGCAGGTTCTCTGCTCATGACGTTCTCAAAGGCGGATGCGCGCGAAATCGAGACGGGCCAGCCGACTGCGGAGGCGCCGCGTACGATACTTGACGTTCTTGGCGTGCTCCAAAAGCTGCCGATGCGATTGCAGGCGAAGGGTGAGTTTGAGTACGTTGGCGCAAAACCGCTTGGCAATGGCTGCAATCCCGATCCCGGTTCACAGTGCGTGGGTGTAGCGGTGAGAGAATTCCGTGCAGCGGTCGCACGTCCTCTTCAGGACGGAAAAATCAATGTCGGTGTGAACCTGATGATCGCGACGGGATTTACTGGGCAGACGCTGGAGACCTTCTATCCCTCCACAACTTCGGAAGTGGCTGGCGTCCGAATTCCGTCGTATGCGAGTGTCAGCTTCACCTATAGATTCGGCGGGCGGCCGGTTCCGTAAACACTTAATTTGCTGCTCCGGGAGAGTGTTGGCCAATGGGGGAACTGGGAATGTGAGCCGGATCAGGGGCTGCCAACCCGCCGTGCCCGGAAAGGCGAAGGGATTGCAATGTGAAGTGCGGAGGACACTCCCGAAGGCCGGCTATGAGTGAGTGGCGGCCGATGGGAAAATCGGGACAACGGAGACCGGGCCCTCGCCGCCATCCACCCGCCAGCAGCCACTTCGGGGTAACGCTGAAACCTGCGCGTGTCATTCTGAGCGCACGGGGCCCCAAACGTCTTTCAGTTCCGGGGTCCCCGAAGAGCGGTCTTTGCTCTTTGGGGTGGAGTTTGGGGGTGGTAAGCGAAGAATCCGTGGTTGCTTTTCGCAACCTGGTCTGCGCACAAAGCAGCCGCTCCTTTATCAGGCGCAATCATAGGGAAAGACAGCGTGCCCGCCCCCAACGCCCGGGAGACAAATGGCTTGACAGGCCCGCCCTGTGGAAAACCTGTGGAAAAGCTCTTGTCAAGAGGTTATCCTGTTGAAAACTTCTCAAATACCATAAAACAAACAGAAAAATTTTCCAATAGAATTGGTATTTAATTCGACGAATCTGTCATACTTAGTACAGAAGCAAAAAATCGCAGAGCAAAGGCCCCGGATCCGGGGCCTTTTTCCTTTGCACGAGAGCGAAAATTCAGCGCCTATTGCAGATTGCAATGGAAAGCGGGTGAGATAAATCACACTCAGCAAAAACGAAGGGTGTATCCCCTTCATTCTGAAGGAGTAGTTCAATTTTTTTTTTATTGCGTGCGAGCCGGAACTGAAATCAGGAGAAGAAATGACCGGTCGACAGGAAGAAAGCGTGCGCCCGGCTGAACAGGTGGCTGGCCGGCAGGAAGGTGGACCACCACCCCGCCCGGATCCCGTAGTAGCGCACCGCCAGGTACCCGCCCATCATCGCGGCCAGCAGCAGCAACCCAGCGCCCGCCCAGCGCAGCTTGTACTCGGTGGCCTCGCGCCGCTGCAGCCGCGCACGGCCCACATTGGCGGCAAATGCCGTCCAGTCCTCTTCCGGAACCACCTCGCCGGATTGGGCGCAGGCCCGCAGAAAGCGCTCCGTCCAGTCCTGCTGGTCCAAACCCACCGCGCCCGCGTAGCCGCGCACAATGCCTTTGTTGAGAATCCCGCCGGGAAGCTGGCGAAAACGGTCCTGCTCCAGCGCCATCAGGTGATGTGCACTGATCTTGGTGATTGCCGTGATGTCTTCCAACGCAATGCCGCGGGATACCCGCTCCATGCGAAGGTCTTCACCGAAACTGCTCATCGACTAACCGATCTCAGGCCTTTATATAGACCTAATAGAATTTTCACCCCAACCATAATCTGAAGTAAAGTCGGGCGTCAAAGCAAATTTCCGCATAAACGGCACCAAATTGGTTACTTTAGCACCGAATCAAACCTGTACCACCAGGGGAAAGCCGCCCCGGAACCCTTGCGCCAGGCGTGGCTTGGTACCCTGATGGGGTGGGGCTGGAACTTTGGCCCGGGACCTTTGACCGCATGAACAAACTCGTCATCGCCAACCTGCTGCACCGCCCGCTGCGCTCCATGATCAGCGTGCTGGCCGTCGCCATCGAGGTGGTCATGATCCTGTCGATCGTGGGCATCTTCATGGGCATGCTCAACGACACCAAAGACCGCACCAACGGCATTGGCGCCGACCTGATGCTGGAACCCTCCGGCGCCGCCATCTTCAACGGCATCAGCGGCGCCCCCATGACGGTCAAGCTGGCCGAGCCGCTGCGCAAGCTGCCGCACATCGCCGTGGTGGCTCCGACAATCGTGAAGTTCAACACCGGCGGAGGAGACTTCGGGGTTATCGACGGCATCGACTTCGACAGCTTTGACGCCCTCAAGCCCTTTGTTTTTCTCTCCGGGGGCAGGTTCGAGGGACCGGACGACGCCATCATCGACGACGTGTTCGCGAACGCCAAGCCGGGATACAAGGTAGGCGATCCGATCACCATCATGAACCACAAATTCCGGGTCTGCGGCATCGTGGAGCACGGCAAAGGAGCGCGCAAGCTGATCCCCCTCGACACCCTGGGGAAGATGATGGGCGCCGAGGGCAAGGTCTCCATCTTCTACATTCGGACTGACGATCCGTCGAACGAGGCAGCCGTCATGGAGGAGATTCACAACACGCCGGGACTTGCCGACTATCCGGTCATGACCATGCAGGACTGGCTGTCGGAGATGACGCCGGAGAAGCTGCCGGGATTTAACATCGCCCTCAGAACCGTAACCGGGATCGCAGTCATCATCGGGTTCCTGGTGATCTTCCAGTCGATGTACACGGCGGTGCTGGAGCGGACGCGGGAGATCGGCATTCTCAAGGCGATGGGCGCCTCAAAGCCGGCTATCGTGATGGTGGTGCTGCGGGAGACGGCGGTGCTGGCCGTGGCGGGCGTGGTGCTGGGAATCCTGAGCACCTACGGCGTTCGATTCCTGTTGGCGCACCTGTTCCCGACCCAGCACTTTGAGATCACCAGCCACTGGATCATGCAGGGTGCGCTGATTGCGTTTGGCGGCTCGCTGCTGGGAGCGTTGTACCCGGCGTGGATGGCCGCACGCAAGGATCCGATCGACGCGCTGGCATACGAATAGGGCCGCGAACAGACTGAAAAGGCCAGATTGAAAAGGTCAGGTTGAAAGGTTCGTGCTCGCGGATCAGGGTAGCGCGAGCACGTCGCGGGTGTCGACGATGGTTGTCTCGCCCGTTTCGGAGAGAGTGGCCAGGGAGCGCTCCTTGAGCTCGGGTGTCTTGGAACCGCACGCATCCTTGAGGAGCACCGGCAGGTAATTAAGGTCGAGGGCATGCCGGACGGTTGGCTCGATGCCGATCTCCAGGGCGATGCCGGCGATGAGGAAGGCATCGAGGTGCGCGTCCCTCATGGCGATGTCGAGGAAGGTGCCTTCGAAGGCCGACATGGTGATCTTGTCCAGAACGACTTCGCCTTCTTTTGGTTCGAGTTCAGGGACGATCTGCCATCCCGGCGTTCCTTGTCCGAGCATGGTGTGAAGCCTGGAGGGGTCCCTTTGTTTCTGCCAGATCATTGACCGCCGGAGCTGGCCGACGCCGGCGGCGGGGAAGGGGAGAAACAGATGCCGCGTGAAGAAGACGCGGAAGCCGCGTGAGCGCCCGAAGGCGAGGAGTTCCTGGCAGCGAAGCAGGATGTCGCGGCCCTTGGCGATCTGGGGCACGATTCCCACCTGCATGTCATAAAAGATGATGGCGCAACGGGATGGATGGCATATCTCCTCAAGGCTCTCGGGGATGGAGAGGCCAAAGGCATCGATCACAATTCACCTCCCGCTTCGATTGTCTCAGGGCACAGGATTCGGAGCCAATAACGACGGGCCTGAACCTAGCCGGTCGGGTAGGTTGACTCGATTAAACTTAGGGGAGAGGAACGCTTTCTCCAGAGCGGTTCCCGAGGGCCCGGGGATTGGACGTACCCGAGACATGACCATGGCCGCCGAGGAAGATCGAGCAACTGTCGCCGTCCGACCGGGGTTTACACCGGTGGAGGCGCCGTTGTCACAATCGGTCAAGCGATGGGGGATGTGGCTGTGGGTTGCGCTGATAGCGGGGTTCGCGATCGCGCACCTGCTGCACCTGCAGGCCGACTTCCCTAACCATTCGCCGTGGGAGAGCGACTGGGCCAAGTACACCGATGAGGGCTGGTACGGGAACGCCGCCATCCGCGCGCGGCTGTTTGGCAACTGGTATGTGCCTGGGGACTTCAACCCGGCCCCGGCGGTGCCGGTGTGGCCGGCCCTGGAGTGGCTGCTGTTTGGATTTACGGGCGTGAGCGTGGCGGCGGCGCGGGCGCTGGCGGTGTGTTTCTTCCTGGCCGACCTGGGGCTTGCATACTGGCTGGTGCGCGCGACGGCTCACCGCTGGACGGCGTTGCTCGCAGTGACGCTGGCCGTGACCAGCCCGTTCCTGTACAGCTTCAGCCGACTGGCCATCCTGGAGCCGATGCTGATGTGCTTTCTGCTGGCGGCGCTGAATCTGGCGGTGCGGCTGCCGCGCATGAAGCATCCGGTGGCAGTGTCGGTGGCGATCGGGTTGCTGTACACGCTGATGCTGCTGACCAAGACCTCGGCTGCGTTCCTGCTGCCGGCGCTGGGATGGGCCATGCTGGTCTCGTTGCGCAAGGAAGGGCTGGTGCGCTGGAAGTGCACGGCGGTGGCCGCGGTTACTTCCGCAGTGAGCTTCGCCGGGTGGATGGCGCTGGTGGTCCACGAAGGGCTGCTGAAAGATTATCGCTATCTTTTTTTCATCAACAAGTACATCAAGCCGCACGACTGGACCTGGCCGGTATGGAGTTTCTGGTGGTCGCTGCACGGGGTGCTGTGGGCCGACCGGATTCTGCTGCCGCTGACCGGGATCCTGGTGGTAGCGGGGTTATTGGCATGGCGGACGGAGTGGAGCCGCGGACTGCGCCGCGATCCGGTGTTTGGCGCATGCGCTGCTGGCGGCCGCGGGCTACATCCTGTTCATGACCTATCAGAACCATCCTCAGCCGCGGTACTACACGGTGGTGGCGCTGTTCTCGTTTCTGGCGCTGGCGATGGGAGTGGAGGGGCTGGTGCGGGTTCCGACGGAAGGTTTGAATGACGCGGCACAACAGCATTCCTCAGGGGCTGAAGGCCGCCTTGATTCTGCTCCATGGATGCCGGGGATGAATCCTACCAAGGCGCAGATGACTCTGTTTCCTGCGCTCAGGGGCCGGTGGGCCTGGACGGGACGGAGCACGGAGCTTTGGGTGGCGGGTTGGGCGTTCGTGATGGCCGCTGTTGCGGCCATTGGGGTGAACGCGGCGTGGACGTACGAGTATGCGGCGCATCCGCAGTACACGCTGGTGGAGGCGGCGCGGCAGCTGACGCGGTACATCGACCAGCATCCCAACGGGAACCGGCTGCTGGTTTCGATCAGCGGCGACGAGATCACGCTGCTGACGCACCTGCCCACGTTGTGCGACGACTTTGGCACGTTGGATCTGCCGACGAAGTTGAACGAGTATGAGCCTGGGTGGTGGGCGACATGGAACGACATCGACCCGGGCACGCTCGAGGACCTGCATGTGCATCACTCGCTGGAGCAGGTAGCGAGCTTTCACGCGATGGATGATCCGGAGAGGAATGTGCTGGTGCTGTTCAAGCTGCACCGGCTGCCGGAGGCGCGGGAGATTGACGGGACGAATCTGCAACAGCCGCTGCCCGGAGACCGGATTGAGATTCCCGTGCAATAAGACAGTGAACAGTGAACAGGGAACAGTGAACAGTGAACAAGCGCGCGGGGCTTGACCCGCAGGCTGTGGTTTGGCGACGACTCTAGGCCGGGGCACAAATTGCATGCAATCTGCGCTATCCCAGGTCTCCAAAAAAAACGAAGAAACGTGACCCCGCTCTCTTGACGTATCCGCGTGTTCCCAAATATAGTTCAAAATGAACGATTCATTATGAACTATGCAAGATAATAGTATTGAGTCTGCAACGGTTGCCGAGACCGTCGCCACGGCGGACAAGATAAGAGCGCTCTGCTCGGTTATCACCAAGTCCGCCCGTGCGGATCTCGAGTCGCAGCTGAATGAAGGAGATTCCGGCATCAGTTCGATCGAGCATGGTGTACTCCGCCATTTGTCGCATGGGGTCACCTCAATGGCCGAGATCAGCCGGCTGATGGGAGTCGCGCCTTCGACCCTGGTGTACGTGGTGGACGGCCTGACCAAGAAGAAGCTCGTGAAGCGGGGCAAGGACCCGAAGGATCGGCGCCGCGGGCCACTGCAACTGGAAAAGAAGGGGGCCGATCTCTTCGCCCGGTTCTCAAAGATGGATGCCGGCAGCTCGCTGGTGAAGAGCCTGGAGAGCATGCGAGAATCCCGGCGCCGCGAATTGCTGGCGCTCCTGAATGAACTACTGAACGGCCTCAGCGATTCTGAACGGCTTTACCTCCGTGCTGGATCAGAAGAGGTTGAACGTCCAAGGGCCATTTCAGCGAATGGACAACGCGCGCAAACGCGGAAGCCGAGGAGATAAGCAATGAGCCGCGCTCAATGGGTGCTGATGACGACGTTCGCGGCCACCTTCTACGGTGTGGGTAATATCTGGATGACGCAGTTTGGCTGGCGGCTGTGGACCTATGTCGCCCCAAGTGACTTTGGCGCATATCACAACGCGTGGTGGGCCATGATCAAGCCTGTCGTCTTCCCGGTGGCGGCCGTGGCATTTTTCGGAGCCATTGCGCTGATTTGGTTCCGGCCCGCAGGAGTGACGGCGATGCCTGTCTGGCTGAATTTGGGATTGCAGGTCCTGATCTACGCTCTGACGGCAGCATTCTGGGGCCGCTGGCAAGCGCAAACCCATTTTGCTCGGCTGCCGGACGGCACGCTCGACCCGACGTATCTGCGCTCGGTGAGCACGCACTGGATTCGCGCAACCCTGATTACCCTCAGTGGGTTGGTCGTGTTCTGGATGGTTGTTCAGGACCTGTCGAGCAACCTGAAAAGAGTGTCATAGAGCCGGGCCTATCCGGAAGAAGGCGAATATCAAACGAAAAGTGCGGCCGCAGTGGGCAGCGCACTGCTTCTCTCTGACTCCTGATCTCTGAAACCTGATCACTGTTTCAGGGTTTGCCGATCATGACCTCAGTGGCCTTTATCAGGGCCAGGGCGGGTTCGCCGGGTTTGAGGGCGAGGTCGCGGACGGCGTCGGCCGTGATGATGGCGGTGATGCGCTGGGAGCCGACGGCGAGGACGACTTTGGCGAGGAGGCCTTCGGTGGTGACCTCGACGACGGTGCCGGCGAGCTGGTTGCGTCCGCTGATGCGGGCGGCGCCGGGCTGGGCCGCTGCCTGGGGCAGGAACTCATCTAACGCTTCAACGGGAATGCGATGGTGGCCGCCTGGGGTCTTGATGGTGCGGATCCGGCCGGCCAGGATCCAGTGCTTGAGCGCGGGGTAGCTGATGCCGAGCCGGGTGGCAGCTTGTCGCGGTGTGAGCAGAGGTGCGTCCATGCTGCGTGATTCGCCTCACGCAGTAATGTACACGCTTCCACCCCGGTGACGAAGACCTATTGGTGGGGACCGGTTCGCGAAGGAATTGGGGCGTTTGGGTTTGGAGCACCCTGTGATTGCAGTCACTCGACAGGGGCAGGTACGGATGTTACATTCCCCTTGGCTTTTTCCCCGTTGTATGCGAGGTCGCCTATTATGGGGCCGTTTTGATCCAAATTCGGCTTGAAACTTTAATTCGGGAGGATATGTGACAGCACAGGTTTCGGTGTACTTTTTGGCCGCAAGCGTACTTTGGATGCTTGGGGCATTTTTGTTTGGGTGGCAGGTGGGTGGAACGAAGTTGCGGCGGATGGCCGGGGCCGCAAGACAAGGCGGTGAGACGTTGTTGAAGCGGCACTACAAGACCGCGACAGCACTTCTGGGGCTGGTGCTTCCGACATGCGCATTTGCCCAGCCGGAACATGCAGGCGGCGGAGAAGCCAACCTGATGCTGCCCGATTTGAAGACCTCGGCAGTGAGTTTTTTCGGGCTGAGCGGACATGCCCTTCTGACCTACGGATTGCTTTTCTGCGTCGGCGGCCTGTTGTTTGGCCTTGTGATCTATGTGCAGTTGAAGAACCTGCCGGTTCATCGCTCCATGCGCGAAATCTCCGAAATGATCTATGAGACGTGCAAGACGTATCTGATCACGCAGGGCAAGTTCATTCTTCTTCTCTGGGCTTTCATCGCGGTCATTATCGCGCTTTACTTCGGCTACCTGGCGCCGGTTCCGGGAAAGTCGATTGCGGTGACGCTGCCGATCATTTTGTTGTTCTCGCTGGTCGGCATCGCGGGCAGCTACGGGGTGGCGTGGTTCGGCATTCGCGTCAACACGTTTGCCAACTCGCGGACGGCGTTCGCGGGATTGCGCGGTAAACCGTACCCGGTCTATGCCATTCCGCTGAAGGCCGGCATGAGCATCGGCATGTTGCTCATCTCGGTTGAGCTGCTGATCATGCTCTTCATCCTCCTGTTCATTCCCCGCGACTATGCCGGCCCGTGCTTTATCGGATTCGCCATTGGCGAATCGCTGGGCGCCGCGGCCCTGCGGATTGCGGGCGGCATCTTCACCAAGATTGCCGACATTGGCGCCGACCTGATGAAGATCGTATTCAAGATCAAGGAAGACGATGCCCGCAACCCCGGCGTGATTGCCGACTGTACGGGTGACAACGCGGGCGACTCGGTAGGTCCCAGCGCCGATGGTTTCGAAACCTACGGCGTTACCGGTGTTGCCTTGATCACGTTCATCCTGCTGGCCGTCAAGGACCCCACCACCCAGGTGCAACTGCTGGTATGGATCTTCGTGATGCGCGTGGCCATGCTGGTCTCCAGCGCCGGCGCGTACTTCCTGAATGGCGCCATCGCGCACGCCAAATACGGCAACGCCGACGAAATGGACTTTGAGACGCCACTCACCTCGCTGGTGTGGATCACCTCTGTCCTTTCCATCGTCCTCACCTACGCCGTTACTTACCTGATGATCCCCAATCTCGGCGATGGAACGCTGTGGTGGAAACTGGCGTCGATCATCTCGTGTGGAACGCTAGCGGGCGCCATCATCCCCGAGCTGGTCAAGGTCTTCACGTCGACCAAATCGGCCCACGTGCAGGAAGTTGTAACCTCGGCCAAGGAAGGCGGAGCTTCCCTGGGAATCCTGTCGGGGTTCGTGGCCGGCAATTTCTCCGCCTACTGGCTGGGACTTAGCATGCTTGCCCTCATGTCACTGGGCTATTACTTCAGCACCGGTCCGTCCATGGCAGACCTGATGCTGGCACCCGCTGTCTTCGCGTTTGGCCTCGTGGCCTTCGGCTTCCTGGGCATGGGTCCGGTGACCATCGCCGTGGATTCCTACGGTCCGGTCACCGACAATGCTCAATCGGTGTACGAGTTGTCGCTGATCGAAAACATTCCCGGCATCGAAGCTGAGTTGAAGAGGGACTTCAAGATCGATGTGAAGTTCGAGGAAGCAAAGCACCTGCTGGAAGCCAACGATGGAGCCGGCAACACCTTCAAGGCTTCGGCCAAGCCGGTGCTGATCGGCACCGCCGTGGTGGGCGCAACCACCATGATCTTCTCCATCATCATGGCCCTCACCGACGGACTAACCCACGGCAAGGAGAATCTGTCTCTGCTGCACGCGCCATTTTTGCTGGGCCTGATCGCCGGCGGGGCGATGATCTTCTGGTTCACGGGAGCTTCAACGCAGGCGGTAACCACCGGCGCGTATCGCGCGGTCGAGTTCATCAAGACGCACATCAAGCTCGACGGCGTGGAGAAAGCATCGGTCTCCGACAGCAAGAAGGTGGTGGAAATCTGCACCAAGTACGCGCAGAAGGGGATGTTCAATATCTTTCTCGCCGTCTTCTTCGCCACGCTGGCGTTCGCGTTCGTTGAGCCGTTCTTTTTTATCGGCTACCTGATCTCGATTGCGATCTTCGGCCTCTACCAGGCTATCTTCATGGCCAACGCCGGCGGGGCATGGGACAACGCCAAGAAGGTCGTAGAAGTAGACCTGAAGCAGAAAGGGACACCTCTGCACGACGCTACCGTGATCGGAGACACCGTCGGCGATCCGTTCAAAGACACCTCGTCGGTGGCTTTGAATCCGGTCATCAAGTTCACCACGTTATTCGGATTGCTCGCTGTGGAGCTTGCCGTGACGCTCACTGCGAACAACCCGATGCTCACACACATCCTGGCGGTGGCATTCTTCCTGGTGTCGGTATTCTTCGTGCACAAATCGTTCTATGGCATGAGGATTGAGAAGCAGTAATCAGGGAACAGGGAACAGAGAAAAGGCCCGCGGCTGCGCGGGCCTTTCTGATTGAGAGCTTCGGTCAGCTCGTTCTTCGCGCAACAATCAACGTCAGGTCGTCAAACTGGCGGCCATGGCTGAACTCCAGAACTTCTCTGCTTACTGCGGCAGCCATTTCGCTCGACGGCAGCGCATTGTGGCGGCGGATCGCGTCGATCAAACGCTGCTGGCTGAAGTCCTCGCCGCAGTCGTCTTCGCATTCGGTTACGCCGTCGGTGTAGAGAACCAGGCGGTCGCCGGGATCGAGTTGCGTTGCGGACAAGCCGCCATCCCAATTCTCAAAGAGGCCGAGTACGGTGCCGGTTGAACTCAAGCGCTCGACTGCTCCACCGGCGCGCAGAATCAGGCCGGGCACATGGCCGCAGTTGGCGTATTGCAGGCGTCCGGTTGCGGAGTCGTAATCGGCGAAGAAGAGCGTGGCGTAGGCGCTGGAGATGGTGTTCTCAAACAGCAGGCGGTTGACGGCGGCCAGCAGGCGCCGCGGGCAGTCGGCGGCGCCAACCACCTGGCTGCGAAGCGCCGCCTGCAGGTTGGCCATCAGGAGCGCGGCGGCGATGCCTTTGCCGGCGATGTCGCCGACGATCAGCGCGAGGCGGCCGGTGCCGAGGTCGAGAAAGTCGTAATAGTCGCCGCCCACGGAGCGGGCCTGCACGCAGACGCCGGCGTAGTCGAGGCCGGGCACAAGGGGCAGGATCTGCGGAAAGAGCCGCGCCTGGACCTGGCGGGCGATTTCGATCTCCTGCGCGATTCGGCGCTCGTCGTCGAGCTTGGCGGCGTAAGCGCGGCGGCGCTCGTCGATGGAGCGCGTCACCTCGCTGAATCCGGCGAGGGCGAACGAGTTGCCGTCGGGATCGACGAAGCGGCAGAAGGTGCCGCCCCATGCGGGCGTTTGCGGCGGAATGGTGAAGTGCACGCCGCGTTCGGACCAGAGTTCGTACGTGGCGTCGACGTCCTCGGTGAGGAAGGTTACGAGGCCCGAGTTGCCGACGAGCTTTTCTTCGTTGAAGCCGGTCATGGGGAGCACGAGGGCCAGCACGGCTGTGCCGTCGGGCGGCGACACCTCGACCCAGCGGCTGCCCGAGGCAAAGCGGACGTCGGTGACTACGCCGAATCCAAGCTTGTCGACGAAGAAGCGGAGGCTGCGCTCCTGGTCGGCCACGTAGACGCTGACAAAGTGGAGACGGAGGTAGGGGCCGCTGCCATCGAGGCGGAAAGCCGATGTTTCCGCGTGCCGGCGGAAGTCGGACTCGCGGGAGTACTCGACGATGCTGTCGGTGAGCCACGCTCCGGTGAGGGGAAATTCCTCAGCCATGTGCTTTCCTCGTGAAGCCATGTTACGGCAGCGGTGACGGCGCCGGGTCAGGATTGGAAAGTGCTGAGCGATTGTAGCTGCGTGCCGTCGGCATTGAAGTTGGCTGGATCGAGCCAGGCTTCGAATGCGGTCTTGCGCGCGGGCCACTCGCTGTCGAGCATGGAGAACCAGGCGGTGTCGCGGTTGCGGCCCTTGATAACCATGTGCTGACGGAAGATGCCTTCGTAGGTGAAGCCTAGCCGTTCGGCGGCGCGGCGGCTGGGCAGGTTCTCTGCATTGCACTTCCACTCGTAACGGCGGTAGCCAAGGTCGAACGCGTGCCGCGCCATCAGGTACATGGCTTCAGTGGCGGCGGTGGTGCGCTGCAGCGAGGGCGAGAGCATGATATTGCCTACCTCGATTACGCCGTGCGCGGGGTCCATGCGCATGAAGCTGGCGTAGCCGGCAGCTGCGCCGATCTCTCCCGAGATGATGGCGTAGAAGATCCGGTCCTTAGCGGATTGCTTTTCAGCGATGTCACGAGTCAGGTCAGCCTCGGTCGCGTAAGGCCCGTCGAAGAGATACTGCCACACTTCGTCGTGGCCTCGACGGCGCCCCAGAGGTCTGCGGCGTGGAGCTCGGCATCGAGGGGCTCGAGCGTCACGGTGCGGCCGTAAATGGGTTCGCGGCGAGGCAGGGAAACGGGCTTCCATTCAGCTAAAGACGAGGGCATGAAAACACGGTAACAGGCTGATGCTGCGGGTCCTCGACAAGGCGCACAACAGCTAGCGACTCAAAGGCGGAGCCTAAAACCCGCCGGGCACCATCATTCCCAAAATGGGCTGGAAATTCTGCTCCAGATTCCCATAATTGCACATTGCGGACGAGTTTTGCACCGCTGATGCGCCTTGTACCGCCTCCCAGCGAGGCATAGGCTGAATGAGTCGAGAGACTTGACGCGGATTCAACCACAAAAGCAGGATTCCGCGACGGATTCGTAATCGCGGCGAAAAGTCCGCGATTCGATGCGGGTTTTCGCGGTTTCCACAGGCTGGATGTTGGGTTTTGAGTAAACAGTGACCACGTTTGCATCTAAAACACTAGATGTTGTGGTTTGTGGTTGACATGCACCATGGACAGCGGTATTTTTTCATCTGCGGCCTGTTAACGGACATGTAACGAAACTCCGGCGGAACCGGCACCTGCAGCACGCACGTACGAATAGAAAATCGCGGTCGGATCTTAGAACCCGTTTCTCATCCGTTGCCAAGTCTCTGTCTGAATCGAGGAACCGGCCGGCGCGCCGGATTGCATGCGGCTTTTTATCAGTAAAAGGAGACCCCCACTAATGAACGAGGCCCATCTTCAAGTCTTCTGCCGCCACTTCCTACCGCTGCGTATAGCCAGCGGTGGGCTGACCTTTTCCCGCCGTTTTTCAAGCCCAGCACGTTTCGCCCTACGACGAGGTGCAGTGGGAGAAGCGGACCGCCTCGATTACCGACACCAAGGGCAACACGATCTTCGAGCAGAAGGACGTGGAGGTGCCGGTGGACTGGTCGATGACGGCCACCAACATTGTGGCCTCGAAGTATCTGCATGGGCAGATGGGCACGCCGGAGCGCGAGACGGGCGTGCGGCAACTGGTGGGGCGCGTGGCGGAGACGGTGCGCGACTGGGGCATGGCGGGCGGCTACTTTGCCACGCGCTGAGGACGCGGCGATCTTCCACGACGAGCTGGCGCACATGCTGCTGACGCAGAAGGTGGCGTTCAACTCGCCGGTGTGGTTCAACGTGGGCTGCGACCGGCTGGAGCCGGATGTCGGACGGACAGAACTGGCACTGGGATCCGGCGACGGGCGGCGTGCAGTATTCGGCGACGGGCTACAGGAATCCGCAGTGCTCGGCCTGCTTCATCAATGCGGTGGACGATTCGCTGGATTCGATTCTGACGCTGGCCAAGACCGAAGGCATGCTGTTCAAGTGGGGCTCGGGAACGGGAACGAACCTTTCGTCGATTCGCGGCTCGATGGAACTGCTGTCGGGCGGCGGCGCAGGCCTCCGGGCCGCTGAGCTTCATGCGCGGGTTCGACGCGTTTGCCGGCGTGATCAAGTCCGGCGGCAAGACGCGGCGCGCGGCCAAGATGGTGATCCTGAATGTGGACCATCCGGACATCGTGGACTTCATCGAGTGCAAGTCCAAGGAAGAGGCGAAGGCCTTCACGCTGATCAAGGCGGGCTACGACGGCATCGGGTCCGGACTCCGAGGCGTATTCGTCGATCTTCTTCCAGAACGCCAACAACTCGGTGCGCGTCAGTGACGAGTTTATGCGCGCCTACGAGACCGATGGCGACTTCACCACCTATACGGTGAAGGGCCACGAGCCGGTGAAGACCTACAAGGCGCGCGACATCATGGACAAGATCGCCGAGGCCACGTGGCTGTGCGGCGATCCGGGCATGCAGTTCGACACCACCATCAACAAGTGGCACACGAGCAAGAACACGGCGCGCATCAACGCGTCGAATCCGTGCTGCGAGTACATGTTCCTGGACAACTCGGCGTGCAACCTGGCCAGCTTCAACCTGCTGAAGTTTGTGACGCCGGCGGGCACCTTCGACATCCCGGCCTATCGGCACGCGATTTCGGTGGTGATCACGGCGATGGAGATCCTGGTGGACAACTCGGGCTATCCGACCGAGGCGATCTCGCGCAACTCGCACGACTACCGGCCGCTGGGCCTGGGCTATGCCAACCTGGGCGCGCTGCTGATGGCGTTCGGTCTGCCCTACGACTCCGAGGCCGGACGCGATCTGGCGGCCAGCCTGACGGCGATCATGTGCGGCCAGGCGTATCTGCAGTCGGCGATCATTGCGGCGCAACTGCCCGCCGCTGGCTTCGGCCACGCCGCTGACCGCATCGGTGGAGCACCAGGGCGGCGCTTGCCCCGGCTTCTACGTCAACCGCGAGCCGTTCCTCGACGTGATCCGCATGCACCGCGCCGAAGTGAACAACATCGGCAAGTCGCGCACACAGCGGCGAGCCGTTCATGGTGCCGCAGCTGGATGCGCTGATCGACGCCAGCCGCGAGTGCTGGGATATGGCGCTGATCTACGGCGAGCGCTATGGCTATCGCAACTCGCAGACCACGGTGCTGGCGCCGACGGGCACCATCGGCTTCATGATGGATTGCGACACCACCGGCATTGAGCCGGACCTGGCGCTGGTGAAGTACAAGAAGCTGGTGGGCGGCGGCATGATCAAGATCGTGAACAACACGGTGCCCGCGGCGCTGTTCAAGCTGGGCTACTACAACGACGAAGTGAACGCGATCGTCAGCTACATTGACGCGACGGGCACCATTGAAGGCGCGCCGGGCATCAAGCCGGAGCACCTGGCGGTGTTCGATTGCAGCTTCAAGCCGGCCAAGGGCACGCGCTCGATTCACTACATGGGCCACATCAAGATGATGGCGGCGACGCAGCCGTTCCTGTCGGGCGCGATTTCAAAGACGGTGAACCTGCCGCACGAGGCCACCGTGGAAGATGTGGCCGAGGCCTACGCGGAAAGCTGGCGCCAGGGCATCAAGGCGGTGGCCATCTATCGCGACGGATCGAAGGGCACGCAGCCGCTGAACACCAGCATGGATGCGAAGAAGGAGCCTTCGGCGCTGGATGCCGTCGGCAGCGCGCGTGCTGGCCAGCTGGCGGCTGGCGCAGGCCGCGGCCGAAGCCGACGTGAAGACGCTGGAAGCCAAGATCAGCGACAAGCTGGAGGTGAGCGCGAAGCAGGTGATCGCGGCGGCGCAGCGCTTCCAGAAGGCGCTGGAGGAGATTGCCAAGGCCGCTGCGGTGCCGGTGCTCGAAGCGACGCCCGTCAGCTCCGCGACCGGCTGCCCGCGAGCGCCACCAGCGCAGGATCTGAACGCTCCGCCGCGCGCGGTGCGTCACCGGCTGCCGGAGGAGCGCGCTTCGATCACGCACAAGTTCTCGATTGCCGGGCACGAGGGCTACATCACCGTCGGCCTCTATCCCACCGGCCAGCCGGGCGAAATCTTCATCAAGATGGCCAAGGAAGGGTCGACGGTCTCCGGGCTGATGGATGCCTTTGCCACCTCGATTTCGCTGGCGCTGCAGCATGGCGTGCCGCTCAAGGTGCTGTGCGAGAAGTTTGCGCACACGCGCTTTGAGCCTTCGGGCTGGACCGGCAACGAGCAGATTGGCTACGCGAAGAGCCTGATGGATTACATCTTCCGCTGGCTGAATCTGCGCTTCCTTTCGGGCAAGCAGTTGACGCTGTTTGCGGGCTTTGCTCCGCAGGCGCCGCAACTGCCGGCTTCGCCCAGCATGCTTCCGGAGACGGAGCCGGAGGAAGAGGCAGCCAGCTGCCGCAGGAGCAGCTCTGCTCGCCTGGCTGAAGAAGTAGCGAAGCAGGCTGAACCAGGTGAGCAGAGCAGCGGCCAGCCGGTGCACCGGCATGGGATCGACGCAGCGCGGCGGCGGAATTGCGCCGGAGATTCAGGCCGGCGGGCTGCAGCGGCGGCACGCCTGACGCACGGGCCCGAGCATGCAGGACCGCGGCATCTATCATGCAGCCGACGCCATGCGCGACATGTACGACATGGGCGATGCGCCGAGCTGCGGCGTATGCGGAGCCATCATGGTGCGCAACGGCAGCTGCTACCGCTGCATGAGCTGCGGCTCGACCAGCGGATGCAGCTAAACCCAAGCGAGCCCCCGAAGACAGGTCTTCGTCTTCGGGGCGCTCAACAAGTGTCCCCCCCAGATAGATACATAGAAAGGCAAAAGGAGCGGGCTTCCGCCCGCTCCTTTTGCGTGCGCCTGAAGTTGGCTCGACAGGCTGCCGTCCAGTCTGTCTCGTACGAAATTGTGAGGAGGCGTTGCCTCGAATCCCAGGAACGGCTCCCGCACCGGAACCTTATGATGAAGTCGGCTACTTCGATGGATGCGAAGGGTCTTCGTCGAGCGTGAGCTTTTGCACGCGCCAGTTCAGCAGTTCAGCAGCGAACAGTACATTCTGCGAAGGGCACGCCAGTTCCGTGGATCCAGCCGAACTCGCCGGCTTCATGACCGGTTCTGCCCAACACACCGAGCACTTTGCCGTCGAGCGCCAGCTTGTAGATGCGTCCCGGGTAGCCATCCGCGGCATACAGTACCTGGTTCGGTCCTGGTGTAATGCAGATGGCCCATGGCGAGCCGTTCATCATGGTTTTGTTCAAGGGCGCCGGCGTCTCTGGAGAGACTGGCGTCTCCGCCGGCATGTTGCCCATCCATGGATGGATCTTGTGGTCGTAGGGAACATTGATGTGGATCTCACGGAGGTAATTGCCGTCTTCATCGAAGACCTGAATACGGCCATTGCCGCGGTCGGCCACGTACACATGTCCCGAATCGTCGATGGCGATGCTGTGCGGAGTACTCAGTTGCCCCGGCCCCGTTCCGGGCTCGCCCCACGACTTGATCCAGTTCCCGTGCTTGTCGATTTTGGCGATGCGCGAATTGATGTAGCCGTCGCTGATGTACGTGTTCCCGGCCGTATCCCAGGCCATGTCGGTCACCTGGCGGAATTGGCCATCGACCGGCGGGAGCGGCGGCCGGGCGTGTTTGAGCGGCCCGGTGCCCTCGTCTGAGGCTTCCTGCTTTCGGCCGAAGACCATCAGCACGCGGCCATCCGGGCTGAACTTGATCACCATGTCGGATCCCTTGTCGGCGACCCAGATGTTGTCGTCCTTGTCGACCTTGACGGCGTGCGCATAACTCCACGCATACAGGTGATGGCCAATCTCTCGAACGTATTTGCCGTCAGCGTCGAACTCGAGCAACTGCGCTGCTGCGGCGCCATAGGCGGGGCCGGTCGTGCTTCCGCGGGAGAACACAAAAATGTGTCCCTTGGAATTGACGGCCACGCCGGCGACTTCTCCAAGGTAAAGGTCGGACGGCAGTTTGAGAAAATCGGTTTGCGCCTGAAACCTGATCTCCGGTACGGTTTGCTGACCGTGCAACGCGAGGGGAAAACACAACAATACCGCCTGTGCGAGACACTTCACGGATAGCCTCCGGGACGTCATGCGACGAGTTTAATCGTTTGCGATAACCGGGTGAGGATTCAGCGAAGAGGATGTGGTCCCGGTGGCTTGGTGCCGCATGCGGCATCGGAAGCGGGTCATCGGTCATCCAAATGCAGTTCGGATCTGATGGAAAGGAGAATTTGATGCCTCTCACCCAGCTTGATGACCGCGCGGCATTAATCGTGATCGACCTTCAGAAGGGCATCGTCGCCAATGCGCTTGCCCACCCTTCGGCCGAGATCGTCGATCGCTCCGCCCAACTCGCCAGGGCCTTCCGAGCGCGAGGATTGCCGGTCGTGCTGGTGAATGTGACCGGGCCGCCGCCGGGCCGCACCGACCAGCGCAGGCCTGCGTTGTCTCTGCCACCGGACTGGTCGGAACTGGTTCCTGAGCTCGACCAGCAGGCCGGCGACATTCGCGTCACCAAGCAGCGCATTGGGGCGTTTATCGGGACGGATCTCCAGGAGGAGCTGCAGAAGCGCGGCGTGACGCAGGTTTTCTTCGCCGGCATCTCGACCAGCGTAGGCGTGGAATCCACCGCGCGCAGCGCCTACGACTACGGTTACCACGTCGTATTTGTGTCCGACGCCATGACCGACCGCGATGCCGAGATCAACCAATTCTGCATCGAGAGAATCTTCCCGCGACTCGGCGAGGTCGACACGACCGAAAACGTGTTGCAGCGCCTGCGAGCCTGACACGGCGTCATCCCACATTGCGCAAATGCCGACAGGGAGCCGGGGGCCGGGCGTCGCTGCGCGTGTACCATGCTGTGCATACGGCAACGCAGCAGTTACGCTCCGCCAATTCGCCATCTTCCTTTTGGAGACAATGTGCGCATGAACAATCCTTTGCATCGACCTCTTCGGAGCGGAGTTGTTGCCGCCTTGCTGCTTGGTTCGCTCGCCATGGCGCCGGTTGTCGGCGCGCAGGAGACCCGCCCCACTGAGCCGCGCAATCAGGAGCAGCGCAATCCTGAGCAGCGCAGCCCTGACCAGCGCAGCCCCCAAGGCGATCAACAGAGAGACCGCGAAACGCCGGTGCCCCCCGAGAAGGCCTCTGTGACGCACCACGACATCACGCTGAACGGGCGCTCGCTGCACTATACGGCCACCGCCGGCAACCTCCTCATTCGCGACGAAGAGGACAAGCCCTACGGCAGCATGTTTTACGTGGCGTATACGCTCGATGGCGCAGAGTCGAAATCGCGGCCCGTCAGCTTCCTCTACAATGGCGGCCCCGGTTCGGCAACATTATGGCTGCACATGGGGTCGTTCTCGCCCGTGCGCGTGGTGACCGACAGCCCCAAGCCCACCACCGGCCCGCCATTTCAGCTAGTGCCCAACCAGGACTCGCTCCTCGATAAAACCGATCTGGTCTTTGTCGATGCCCCGGTGACGGGCTATTCGCGCCCGGTCGGCAAGGCACAGCCCAAGGATTTCTTCGGCGTCGATCCTGACCTCCGTGCCTTCGACCGCTTCATCATCCGCTACATCACCGTGAACCAGCGCTGGAACTCGCCCAAGTTCCTCATCGGCGAATCCTACGGCACACCTCGCTCCGCCGCGCTCTCTGACATGTTGGGCAACGACGGCGTGCAGTTGAACGGGGTCGTTCTCATCTCATCGATTCTCAACATGGGCATTCGCACCGAGCGGCTACGACATGCCGTTCATCGGCAACCTGCCCAGCTATGCAGCCGCCGCATGGTACTTCAACAAAGTGGCGAATAAGCCCGCCGACCTTGGCGCCTGGATCCAGCAAGCGCGCGAATTTGCCGCCGGACCCTATGCGCATGCGCTCTTCGAAGGGCACAACCTGCCGGATGCGGAACTCGACTCCGTCGCCAAAGAGGTCGGCCGGTTCACTGGCCTCAGCGTCGACTACATCAAGGAAACCAATCTGCGCATCTCTCCTTCCCGTTTTCGCAAAGAAGTCCTGCGGCAGGATCGAAAGACACTGGGGCGTTACGACATGCGGTTCGAAGGCGAAGACGTGGATGCGGCGGGCGAAAACCCCGGCTATGATCCTTCCGATACCGGCATCACGGGAGCGTTTGTTGCGGTGCTGCACAACTATCTCGAAGGTGAACTCAAATACGAGACCACCGACGCCTATCGGCCCACCGCGTACAACATTATCGGCGGCGCGTGGGACTGGAAACATCGCCCCACCAGCGGCGGCGGTGGCCAGGGCCCCGGCGGGGAACAGGCGCAGCCCAACACGGCGGCCGATCTGGCCAGCGCCATGCGCAAGAATCCTCACCTCAAGGTGTTTTCGGCCAACGGTTACTTCGATCTCGCAACTCCGTTCTTCCTGACCGAGTACGACATCGACCACATGGAATTGCCCGCGGACTTGCGGGCCAACGTGCAGTTCGGTTATTACCCGTCCGGGCACATGATCTACTTGAATACCGAGTCCCTGCACCAACTCCGCACGGACCTGGAGAAGTTCATCGTCGAAGCGCAGAAATAAGGCGGCCCGCGGCACGCATTGCCGCGAGCGCATTGTATGCTGGCGACATGCGGCCTCAACCCCTCATCGCAGTCACCGACGTCGAAGCCAGCAGCCGGTGGTATCAGCGGCTGCTCGGCGTCCGCAGCAATCATGGCGGTCCCAACTACGAGCAACTCGTTAAAGGGGGCCAGCTCATCCTGCAGCTTCACAACTTCGATGTGCTCCACCATCACGGTCCGATCGGCGACCGCAACGACAAGCCTTATGGCAACGGCGTGCTGCTGTGGTTTGAGGTGGAAGACTTCAACGACGTGATGCAGCGCGCCGCGGAGATGGGCGTGCAGATGGTGCTGCCCAAGCACCGCAATCCACCGCCTCCTGAGGATGGCGGCGGCCCCAATCACTGGGAGTGCTGGATGAAGGACCCCGACGGATACACCGTCGTGGTCGCCAGCCCGTACGGAACGGCGGACGGCGATTGGATTCCCGATTACCCGGTGTTTGGAACCGAGTAGCGCCATCCCAGGCTGCGTGCCCCGACAAACGGGACACACGAAGCCACCCCGTAGAATGGACTAAGAGCGGAGGCGCTCTCATGCCCGTTTCTGTGAGGGAGATGTTCACAGCTTGTTAGTTGATTCGCACGCGCATCTGGACAGCCCGCGCTATGACGGTGACCGCGCGGAGATGCTGCGCCGCGCCGCCGCTGCTGGGGTAGGCGCCGTGCTCTCCATCGGCATTGGCGAGGGGCCGGCCGAGATGCACCAGGCCTTCGACCTTTGCCGCGAGTTCAATGGCCAGCCCGGCATGCCGCAGCTCTACGCGAGTGCCGGCATCTATCCGCACTCCACGCCAGAGGCCGACGATGCCGCCATCGCCAAGCTCGACGGCCTGCTCGCGCAGCCTGAGGTTATTGCCTGCGGGGAGATCGGCCTCGACTACTACCACGAAGGCGCTCCGCACGACGTGCAGCGTGCCGGCCTCATTCGCCAGCTTGAAGTGGCCGCCGCGCGCAAGCGCCCCATCCTCATTCATTGCCGCCCGAAAGACGGCGCATTCGATGCATGGGATCATCTCTTCCTGGTGCTCGACACCTATTGGCGTCATACCGGCCTGGGTGGCGTGATGCACTGCTTCGGCGGCGAGTGGGAACAGGCGCGGCGCTCGCTCGACATGGGCTTTCTTATCTCATTCGCCGGCAACATCACCTACGCCAAGGCGCAGCCGCTGCGCGATGTCGCTGCCAGGGTTCCGCTCGATGGCATGCTGGTGGAAACCGACGCCCCTTGGCTGTCCCCCGGGGCCAGTCGCGGCAAGCGCAACGAGCCCGCCATGGTTACCGAAACCGCGGCCGTACTGGCCGGCGTCAAAGGCGTCAGCATCGACGAAATTGCCCTGTCCACCACGAAAAACTTCGAACGGCTTTTTTCTCTCCGGTCCGGCATGGGAAACTGATAGAGAGCAAAGCGCTAAGGCCGTCAGAGCCGAAGGTCGCCATCAGGGAGAAACATGGCCCAGGACAACACATTCGACATCGTGAGCAAGATCGACATCCAGGAGGTTCGCAACGCCATCGACCAGGCTCTCAAGGAGATTCGCCAGCGCTTCGACCTCAAAGACTCGCACTCCGAGATCAACCTGACCGAGGGCGACAAAGAGATTCAGCTGGCCTCGGCCGGCGAATACAAGCTCGAAGCGGTCAAGGAGATCCTCGGGCAGAAGCTTGTGAAGCGTGGTGTCTCGCTCAAGAATCTCACCTACGGAAAGGTCGAGCCAGCCGCTGGCCAGAGCGTGCGCCAGAAGATCACGCTCCAGCAGGGAATCCCCACGGAGAAGGCCAAGGAGATCGTCAAGCTCGTCAAGGACTCAAAAAAGAAGGCGCAGGCCAGCATCCAGGGCGATACTGTGAGAGTCTCGAGCAAAGACCGCGACGAACTGCAGGCCATTATTGCCATGCTGCGCGGCAAGGACCTGGGTGTGGAACTGCAATTCACCAACTACCGGACCAACTAGCGTGACGGACCCCCGGCAAGATCTGCCCTGCACTCAGGCGGCGTCCGACACCAAGCGCGAGAAGCGGAGCGATTTGAGCACACTGGCAATAGCGACGGCGAGGGAGGTCTTCGATCTGCTGCGGGACGATCTCGTGGCTATCGAGCAGGAACTGGGCCGCGACGCTGCTTCCGGCGTCAGCACCATCACCGAGATTGCCGAATACCTTCGCGAAGGCGGCGGCAAGCGCATCCGCCCGTCGCTGCTGCTGCTCGCCTCGCATATGCTCGGCTTCTCCGGCCCCAGCGCCATTCGCCTGGGCGCCGTGGTGGAGATGGTGCACACTGCCACGCTGGTCCACGACGACATCATCGACGGCGCCGACACCCGCCGCGGCCGCCCCTCGGCCAACACCACCTGGGGCAACGAAAAGTGCGTGCTCGCCGGCGACTGGCTCTACATGCAGGCCTTTAGCGTGGCTCTGGAAGAGAGAAACCTGCGCGTACTCGACCTGCTCATCGGACTCACCCAGCAGATGGTCGAGGGCGAACTGCTGCAGATTCAAAAGCTCGGCAAGGCCGTCTCCGAGGCGGAGTACTACGACCTCATCTTCCGCAAGACCGCCTGCCTGTTCTCCGTGTCCATGCGCCTGGGAGCGGTGCTGGCGGGCGCCACGGAAGCCCAGGAGGCCAGCCTGGGCGCCTATGGCCGCACCGTCGGCCTCGCCTTCCAGATTGTCGATGACGTGCTCGACCTGACCGCCACCGAAGAGGTGCTCGGCAAGCCCGTGGCCAGCGATCTGCGCGAAGGCAAGGCCACACTGGCGGTGATTCATTCCCTCGATCACGGAACCGCCCTGGACCGCCAAGACCATCCAGCGCGTCCTTGACGACCGCAGCTTCGAGAACGTGAGCCGCCAGCAGATTCAGGAGATCCTGGTGCGCAACGGTTCGGTGGATTACGCCATGGGAGTGGCCGAGCGCTATGCGGAACAGGCCCGCCAGGCCCTGAATCCATGCCCGACTCCGATTTCAAACGCGCCCTGCTCTGGGTTCCCGATTTCGTGGTCGCGCGAGAAAAGTAATCAAACCGGGATTTCTGCGCGTCCAATTTCTAGAAGGTGCTTGCCCCCGGCAGCTGTAACCCATTGGGAAATCTGGAGGTAACTGGTTACCCCAAGGTACTATTCACCTTGGTAACCAGCTTGGCTTCTCAGAAAATTGCCCCAACCGTGTTACATCGTGCTAGTTTGGTACTCAATTAGCAGAAAACTAGCTTACTACCCAAGGAGTCTTAAAAAATGCTCTCTGGTCACAAGACCCGTTCGGTTTACTCCCTAACTCCTCCAATACGTTGATGGCAGCTGCAGAAGAAGCCGCGCAGCGCGCCACCCTCGAAGCCCTCGCAGCCGCCATTCGCCAACAGCGGGCGCTGTTGAAGATGGATGCGGATAGCACAGCCAAGAACGATCTGCTGGCGCGCGTCGGATAGAAACTCGGTTACTGCAGTTACCGTGCCCTGGCTCGGCTCCGTCCGCCTAGGGGATTTCCTGATATCAGTAATTAGTTACTCGGACACCCGGGCTCGGGTGTCTGTGCGTAGAAGGCGGAAATCGAACCCACATTTTGTGCTCCGGGTCGGTTTGCTCCCCGCCTCCCGTCGCTCCGGACGAGGAATCAGCCGATGAGCGACCGCAATGCGGTGGCGTACTTTTCCGGCAGTGGCTGGCGCTTGA
Organism: uncultured Acidobacteriota bacterium; assembly: GCA_963846375.1. Lineage (GTDB taxonomy): Bacteria > Acidobacteriota > Terriglobia > Terriglobales > Acidobacteriaceae > Telmatobacter. The sequence goes on along the minus strand of CAWJVV010000017.1, from coordinate 326,025 downwards.
ACTTCTCGTCGCAGACCACGTGCACGGTTTCGCCCTCGGCCAGTAGATCCGCATCCTGACCCTCGCCCGCCTTGCGCAAAATTCGATAGGCAAACTTGAGCACGGAACCCCGCAGCATCGCCGGCCGCGTCTCAATCAGGATCTGATCGTCGTACCGCGCCGGAGCCCGATACCGGCACGTTGCCTCAACCACCGGCAGCACCAGCTTGTGCTCAATCTCCATCTCGCTGTACGCCAGTCCCAGCGACCGCAGCAGTTCCACGCGCCCAATCTCAAACCAGATCAGGTAGTTCGCGTAGTAGACCATGTCCATCTGGTCTGTCTCGGCGTAGCGCACACGAATTTCTGCAGTAACAGGCATAGACGAGTGATCAGTGCTCAGTGCTCAGTGATCAGTGCTCAGTACTCCGTCCACGATCTCGAGTCGACGCGTCAGCAAAACTGACCACTGACCACTGTTCACTGACCACTGTCTTTTACGGCTTTACATGGGTGAAAATCGGCAGCTTGGTCACGTCGTTGAAGATGATGAACGCAAAGAACACCACCAGCACCACAAAGGCCGCCTGGTAGATGCGTTCCTTTACCGCGATGCTGATGTCGTGGCGGATCACGACTCGATCAGCAGCAGCAGGATCAGCCCGCCGTCGAGGATGGGGAAGGGCATCAGGTTGAGGATGCCCAGGTTGAGGCTGATGGCCGCGGCCAATGCGAACTTCGGAAACCAGCCGCGCATCTCGGCGGCCTGCGCCGGCCATGCGGGCGATGCCCACCGGTCCGGAAAGCTGCGAAACCGCAACCTTGCGCGTGAACAGCCGCCTGCAGCACCTCGACGATGAGCAGCGAATTGTCGCGCGCAGAAATCATTTGCCTTATCGATGCCTTGCCCGAGCGGCAGCGGATCGTCGCGCATCGGCGGCGGCACCGCCTCAAAACCCAGCTTCCAGCCCGGGCCAAGCTTGGATCGTTGGCCGGATCCACGGCATGGGCGGCAGCGTGGCGCCGTTGCGCATCACCGCCAGCGTAATGCGCGCTTGCCCTTGCCGGCCTGCATATAGGCCAGCAGCGACTCCACGGTGTGGAAGGGGTGGCCGTCAACCGCCACAATCGCGTCGCCGGCGCGCAGCCCGGCCTTGGTCCGCGGGCGTTCCCGGCGGCACTTCGTGCACACCAATTGGCCCGGCGCACGATACTGCGGAATGATCCCCGCATCGCTGATGTCGAAGTCGTGGCCCTTGATGTCCGGGGGCAATGCCAGCGAAAGCTGGACCGGCTGCCCGTCGCGCTCCACGGTCACCGGGACGGTCTGGTTGAAGTTGAAGTTGGCCTGCTCGTCGATCTTTTCCCAGTCGGGATTCTGCGCATTGTCGAAGCGCGTGATCAGGTCGCCGGGCTTGAACCCGGCCTGCGCCGCAGCCGAGTCCGCCGGAAACCCACTCAATCGTCGTGGAGTTGACCTCGTGCAGCGGCACTTCGTTGATGAACGCGTAGTAGAAGACCATCAGCACAAACGCCAGAATGAAGTTGGCCACCGGCCCGGCCAGCCCGATGAGCATCCGCTGCCAGCGCGGGTGCGACGTAAACGCCCCCGGATCGTCCGGAGCTACCTCCGCGCTCTCCTCTGACGTTGTGGCGATCTGGTCGGGCGTTTCGCCCGTCATCTTCACGTAGCCGCCCAGAGGCAGCAGGCAGACCTTGTAGTCGGTTTCGCCGTACTTGATGCCAAACAGCCGCGGCCCAAAGCCCACGGAGAACGCCTCGACGCGCACGCCGCACAGTTTGGCGACGGCAAAATGGCCAAATTCGTGGACCACGACCATTACGCCGATCAGGACGATGAACGCAACGATCGCCACAACTACGTCATGAACATTCTGCATGTTGATGAACAAATCCTTTGTCGCTGCCGCTCGGCGTTGCATCGAGCTCAGCAAGCTGCGCAGCGCCGCTTGACGCGCCTCGCGATCCGCCGCCAGCACCTCGGCAATGGTCGCCGGGTGCGCCTCCGGCGTGGAAGCGAGCACTTTTTCAATTGTACTCTGGGATTCCCGTAAATGGGATGCGACGTTCGAGGAATGCTTCCACCGCCACCTCATCGGCCGCGTTCAGGGCAATGCAGTGCGCCCCACCCTTTTCCGCAGCCTCAAAGGCCAGGCGCAGGCAAGGGAAGCGCTCGAAATCCGGCTCTTCGAAATCCAGATGGCGCAATGCCGCCAGGTCGAACGTCAGATTCGACGCCGGCCGCTCCGGATAGGCCAGCGCGTACAGAATCGGCAGCCGCATGTCGGTTACCGAGATCTGCGCCAGAATCGACCCGTCCACGTACTCCACCAGCGAGTGCACCGTGGACTGCGGATGCACCGTGACCCGCACCTGCGACGGCGGCACGTCGAACAGCCGGCATGCCTCAATCACCTCGAGGCCCTTGTTCAGCATGGTGGCCGAATCAATCGTGATCCGCCGGCCCATCACCCAGGTGGGATGCTTCAGCGCCTGCTCCGGCGTGATCGTCGCGAACTGTTCCAGCGGCATCTGCCGGAATGGCCCGCCCGACGCCGTCAGCCAGATCGTCTTCACCTCGTTGTGCGCGCCCACCCGCAGGCACTGGTGCACCGCGTTGTGTTCGCTGTCGATGGGCAGGATGGGCACATTGCGCTCGCGCGCCGCAGCGGTAAGAATCTCGCCCGCCGCCACCATGCACTCCTTGTTGGCCAGCCCCACGGGCTTGCCGGCAAGAATGGCCGCGTGCGTGGCCTCCAGCCCCGCCACGCCCACGATGGCCGAAACCACAAAGTCGGCCTCCGGCAAGCGTCGAGCAGGCGACCGTCCTTCGATGCCGTGCACCACCTCGATCCCCGGATGCCGGCCTTGCACAGTCGTGTCGTCAGCTGGTCCGCCAGCTCTTCCGTCGCCAGCGAAACAACCTTGGGCCGCCAGCGCATCGCCTGCGCGAAGGCTTCGTCCACGTTGCGCCCGGCCGCCAGCGACGCCACCGCGTAGCGGTCCGGAAACTGCTCAACGATGGAGAGGGTGCTTTGGCCGATGGAGCCGGTGGAACCGAGAATGGCGAGTCGTTTCAAAAACAGCCTCTAGTTATCAGCTTCTAGCTTTTAGCCCAAAAGAGAAGGCCACTTGTCGTGGTCCGGCCGCGACGATCAACGAGCTGCTCGCGATCTCAAACCAGCTAAAGCTAATAGCTAAAAGCTTACAGCTCCGTGCGGATCGCTAAAAGCTGTGCTGAATCAGTTGAGCGTACCACAGCGCCGGCGCCGCCAGCAGCAGCGCGTCGATGCGGTCGAGAACGCCTCCGTGCCCGGGCAGCAGACTGCCGGAATCCTTGACGCCCGCTGAGCGCTTCAGCGCCGACTCCGCCAGGTCGCCCACCTGCGCCGCCACGTTGACCACCACCGCCAGCCCCAGCCAGTATCCCCAGCCCTCATCGGATAAGAAAGCGCGGCCGAGTTCCACCGCGCCAGCTAGTCGGCCAGTCCCAGCAGCCCCGCCGTAATCAGCAGGCTGCCCAGCAATCGACCCGATCGATCCTTCCCAGGTCTTGTTGGGGCTGAGCGCGGGCGCCAGCTTGTGGCGCCCCAACGCCCGGCCCACGTACAGCGCCGTGGAGTCACCCGCCCACACCACGCACAGCAGAAACACCACCAGCGAAGGGCCGTTGGTCTGCTCGCGCAGCGCGGGTCATGGCGATCATGGTGAAGCCGTGTACATCAGACAGAACACGGCGTTGGCGGCGTCCGCCAGCACGTGATCAACGGGGCTGAGAAAGGTGCAGTACATCAGCAGCGCCAGGCAGAGGATCCCGAAGATGGGAAGAAACTTGTCCGGATCCTGCCACTGCCACCACGCGGCAAACAGAACGATCGTGGCCACGATCATGGCGATGCGCGGCGACTGCGGGCCCATGCGCCGCGCAATCCCCAGATACTCCCACGCCGCCAGGCACGACACCGCCGTCGTCGCGGCCACCAGCAGCCATCGCCAATGCGGAGGCAAAAAGACCAGAACGAGGACCAAAGGAATCAGTACTGCAGCGGTTAGAACACGTTTCATTCTGGGCTAGAGCATACACCGCTGCCCCGCGTTTCCTGTTGTGACGAAAGGGGTGTCGAAGCCGCGGACCCAGCAAAGCAAACTGCGCGCCCGCCATCAGCAGGCTTTCTTCCTGGACCCAGGCGCCCTCAGCTATCGGCTGGCTTTCCCCACGTCCACCTGCGCATTCACAGTCCCCATCCGTCCCGTGGCCTGGTCCCACACTGCGAGGTACAGATAGTTCCATCCCTTCGGCAGATCCACCGTGTCGGCGAAGACGATATTCGCCTCAGGCAGCTGATGCTCCTTCGCCTCGTCCACACTAACCCTAACCTGCCGTAGCTGCTTCGCCACCGGCTCGCCATTGTGATCGAACGCCAGCACCGCCGATCCCACCACTTTTTTTGCCACGGTCCCCTGCACGTTTGCCTCACGCACATCGCCCGCGGGGACGGATACAGCACCCTATAGCGATGCATGCCACGCTTCGGCGGCAGACCGCCTGCCCCGTGTGGCTCCTGAAGAACCGGGTCCACCTGCGCCGTAAACACAATCGGATCGCCATGCTCGATCGGCACTTCATACTTCTTGCCGCCTGCCTTCAGAACCGTCCTCGTCTTACTTTGCGGCGGGGTCGGCGGGTTTGAGCCATCGTCGTAGTATCCGCGCCGGTAGCTCAGCTCGTATCCCTTGCGGTCCAGCTTCACCTGCACACGGTGCCAGTCACCCTTGTTCTTCAAGTCCTGTGGCGAATACGTCAGCGTGTAGTAGTTCCCGTCCGTCGAAAGAATGTGTTGCGCGGCCAGCGCCAGCCCGTTCGTGTTGACGTACGCGTGGCCGCCCGTCGCCTCCGCATCCTGTAGCATCTGCATCTGCTGGGAAACATTGGCCCGATAAACCCTCAGCCCTCCCGCATCGATCGGGTAAATCGCGATGCGCTCAGACTCCATCATGTCGTAGACTTCCTGCCGCTCTTCCGCCCACTCCGGGTCGTCCACAAACGGACTGTCGCCGGGACCCATGCCCAAAAACAGGTTCGAGCCCGTCGTAAACCAGATCAGATTTTTCCGCCCCGGCACCTGGCTCAGATAAACGCCCATCTGGTGCAGCGTATCCATGTCGTTGGTCATCCAGGCGCCCGTCTCTTGCAGCCTCGGAATCGCTCGTTCGATCGCCGCCAGGACCGTGGCGTGGTCATCGGTAAACCCAGATAACTGCACCGTGACATCGCCCCACCGCGTGAAGACCGCCACCGGCTCGCCTGCCGGCAACGCATCCACAAAATGTTTCATCTCCTGGAACAGGAACATCTGCTCCACAATGCCGATCGTCGTGTCGTCGAACAGCAGCACATTCACCTGCGGCGGAGGATGGCGCAGGAACGCATTGTTGAAGCTTCGCGGCGTAGTCGAGGCCGGCTCGACGGTGGCCATCTGCTCATGGTGCTCTTCAAACGACGCCATCTGTTGCGGCTTCCCGTTGTCCAGGATCCGGAAATCCTGCTCCGTCAGCCCGGTCACCGGGTTGCCCTTCTTGTCGGTGACGGTCACATCAGTCAGCACCGCGCGCGAGTACACCTGCAGCGTGTAGGGCGTTTGTTGCGGAGATTCCGGGCCCGATACGTTGGGCGAACCCGCCGCGTGGCCCGCGGCGCATAACCCTCCGGTAACTCCCATAACCAGCACGGCCATCAATGCCCGCAACATCGTCGAGCACCTCCCTTCGCACGGTTAATGTTTTGACGATCCGGTCAGGCCATCGGTCAAGAGAGATTTTCCTCCTGCCCCGTTCCGCCACTGACGGCTGCGGGCTAAATTCACTGTGTCAGTTTGCCGGTCGCCGATCTTCTGACTTCGCTCTACTTCCGCCAAGCTCCCAATATCAGCCCCATCAGCGTGAGAGCCACCGTCAGATATCCCCCATTGATCACCGAATACTTCCACGACCGCCGCTCAAACAATGCCACCACCGCCAGCCCCATCGCCGCCCACCCAAACCCTGCCAGAAAGCCTGCAATCGCCCCAAACGCCGCCGTCGTCTTGGGATCGGCAAGATAGAACGCCAGGTTCACCGCCATCACCAGCGTGAACAGAAAACTCAGCACAAACGTCTTCGCCCCCGCCTTGGGAGACTCGGCAAAGCCGTTGGCCCGCTCCCACGCCTTGCCGAACAGAACCGGCGAGTACCACAGCCCTCCGAGCACAAACGCCGAAACCGCCGCAGCCAGCATCGCCCACACATTCAACTGGTCGAATTGCATCGTCCCTCACCTTCCTTTGCCGGCCGCATCGCCGAAGATCTTCTTCCAATCCATCGGTCCGTCGACGAACCGCTTGTGCAGCGTCGCCAGCAACTGCGCGTTGCCCGCCACCAGGTACTCGTAGGCGCTGGTCCACTCCGCGCCGCTCTTCCACCCGCTCTGCACCAGCCGCACAATCGTCGAATTACCGCTCGCTTCGAATTGAAAAACTGCGCGCGTCCGCTCCGCGCGCACATGCGGAAACAGATCCGGAGCCAACGCCGAAATCACCAGCTCTTTCTCCGGCACAAAGCTCACAATTGTCCCGCCTCCCGTGCTGCCGCCGGGGAAATGCGCGGTCCACTCGCCGCCCGGCCGCAGGTCAACCGTCGCCTGAGGCGTCAGCCAGGTCGTGAGGCCCTCGCTGGTTGTAAATGCCTTCCAGACCACGGGAAGCGCCGCCGGAACCTCCACCTGGATCACCAGCTCCTGCGGCGGTGTGGTAAGCGCGGCAGCATCCTGCGCGCCGGCAAAACCGGCGCTCAAACCAGCCAGGAGTATTGAGAAAAGAATAGCTTTCTTCTTCGTCATAGCGTTTGGTTGATTGTTCAAGTAAGACTGCAGGTAGAATATGACCAGCTACAATCCGGCCTGTCAACCCTTTTTCTTGAACGAATGACCAACTCCCGACCCGCAACTCGTGACCGCCTCATCGACGCCGCCCGCTATCTCTTCTGGGAACGCGGCTTTGCCGGCACCAGCATGGCCGAGCTGCTGGCCCACGCCGACGTCAACTCCGGCAGCTTCTACCACTTCTTCGACAGCAAGGAAGCCCTTCTCCGCGAGGTCCTCGAGGGCTACTTGGCGCTGCTGCGGCCCATGGTCGTCGATCCCGCCTTTGCTTCCGTCCAGGAACCCCTGGACCGCATCTTCGCCATCCTCGCCGGCTACCGCCAGCGCATCCTCGCCACCGACTGCAAGTACGGCTGCCCGCTCGGCCGCCTGGCCCTCGAAATCGATCCCGAGAACGGCCCTGCCCATGCCCTCATCGCCATGAACTTTCACGGCTGGATCGATGCCGTCAAAGAATGCCTGGAAGCGATGCGCCCCGCCTTCGCCCCCGACACCGACCTCGACGCCCTGGCCACCTACGTTCTCGTCGTCATGGAAGGCGGCGTGATGCTCTCCCGCTCCTACCGATCCGTCGAGCCCTTCGACCTCGCCATCGCCCAGCTCCGCGAACACTTCCGCCTGCTGCTGGCGAGCCGGCAAATCAGCCAGACAACAATTTAGCCGGTCAGTGCGTCAGCCCTGGGTCAACTCGCATTGACTGTCCTGGAGCGCGTCTCTGGTATAAAGGCTCGCATACCGCATCGGTGAGGAGTGAGCATGAAGACGGTTCGCATGGTTGCGATTTGCACGGTTTTTGTTTGCGCCATGTCGATAGCGGCGCAGACGGGCGACATCACGCTCAGCGTCGATGCCGGCAAGGTACCGCAGAAGATTCTGCACGTGGACGAGGTGCTGCCGGTAAAGCCCGGGCCGCTTACCTTGTACTACCCCAAGTGGATTCCCGGTGAGCACGGGCCGGATGGGCCGGTGTCGAACATCGCGGGACTGAAGTTCGATGCCGATGGAACCGACATTCCGTGGACCCGTGATCTGCTCGACATCTGGACGTTCCATGTCGATGTCCCGGCGGGCAAGACAAAGCTGCATGTTGCCTTCGACTACATTGAGAGCGCGGGGGGCTCGGCCACAGACAAGCTTCTGGTGCTTGAGTGGAACGAAGTCGTGCTCTATCCGGCGGGCGCGACCAGCGACAAACTGACCTTTGACCCGAAGTTGACTCTGCCCGAAGGATGGAAATTCGGGACGCCCCTCCCGGGAGCAGGCAGCAGGGCAGGGAAGCCATCTTCAAGCCCATCTCCCTGGAGTTGCTGGTCGACTCGCCGGTGATTATGGGCGAGTTCTATCGCGCGATTGATTTGACGCCGCCGGGCGAGAGTGTCCATCACGAGATCGACATGGTGGCCGACAGTGCGGCGGCCCTGGAGATGAGCCCCGGGTGCAGAAGAGCATGACAAACCTGGTCGCCGAGTCGGGCAAGCTCTTCGGCGCACGCCATTATCGCGACTACCACTTCCTGTTTACGCTGAGCGATCACGTGGCCCACTTCGGGCTGGAACATCATGAGTCGAATGACAGCCGGTTGCCGGAACGCACGCTGCTGGAGCCGGCAGGCGCCTTCATGGTCGGTGGCTTGCTCGCGCATGAGTTTGTGCATTCGTGGAACGGCAAGTTCCGGCGTCCTGCAGACCTGACGACTCCCGATTTCGAGAAGCCGATGGAGGATGACCTCCTGTGGGTCTACGAGGGGCTCACAGATTACCTGGGCCCGATGCTTGCCGCGCGCAGCGGATTGTGGACGCCCGATCAGTATCGCGAATACCTGGCGAGTATTGCCGCATCGCTGGGGCCGGGCGGCCGGGCCGCACCTGGCGTCCTCTCCTGGATACGGCGGTCGGCATTAGCGAGATGAGGCCTCCGCGGGGGTGGGTGAACCTCTCGCGCTCTGCCGACTACTACGATGAGGGTGATTTGCTATGGCTGGAGGTGGCGACGATCATCCACCAGCAGACAAATGGGCAGAAGGAAATGGACGACTTCTGCCACCTGTTTCACGGAGGCCAGAACGACGGACCGCAGGTGAAGACCTACACCCTTGAGCGCGTGGTGGATGCCCTGAAAAGCGTGGCTCCGTACGATTGGGCGGGATTCTTCAAGACCCGGTTGAACTCCGTGTCGCCGGATGCGCCCACCGGCGGGATCGAGAACGGTGGCTGGAAGGTGACATACAGCGCGGAGCCGCCAAAGATGCCGGGCAGGCGCGGCGAGAGCATCGGAGACGATTACTCGGTAGGGCTGACGCTGGGTAATGACGGCGCGGTCAACGCGTCCATCTACGGCAGCCCCGCATGGCAGGCGGGTATCGGACCGGGGATGAAGGTAGCGGGCGTGGATGGGCGTGTGTACACGCACGATGGCCTCCAGGACGCGCTGAAGACCGGAAAGCCGGTTGAACTGCTCGTGATCGTGGACGATTACTACAAGACATTCACGGTGGACTATAGTGGCGGCCCGAAGTACCCGCACCTGGTCCGGCAAGACGGGAAGGCCGATGTGCTGGATGAGTTGATCAAGGCGCGGACAGGGCAGTAAACGGAGTGACTCTGGGTTTCGAAAGTTCAGCGACTCTTCCCATTGCACGACGGGCTGACTTGCTAACTCGCTAACCCGCTGACTCGCTAGCTCACCGCAATCTTCACATTCTCGGCTTCGTCATCGGTAATCCCGACTTGATCGCTCAGCCCGCCGAACCGCCGCTCCCTCCGCTGGAAATCCGCAATCGCCTCCAGCAGATGGATCCCGCGAAAATCAGGCCACAGACGTTCCGTCACAAAGATCTCCGCATACGCAATCTGCCACAGCAGGTAATTCGAAATGCGCATCTCGCCCGACGTCCGGATCAGCAGATCCGGGTCCGGCATGTGCGCCGTGTACAGATGCCGATGCACGTCTTCTTCCGTGATGTGCTCCGCCGAAAGATGTTTGCGCTTCATCTCCGCCGCCAGCGCGCGAAACGCATCCACCAGCTCCGACCGCGAGCCGTAGTTCAGCGCCAGCGTCAGCGTCGTGCCGGTGTTGCGCGCCGTCAGATCGGCTGCCCAGTTCATCTTGTCCTGAACCTCGGAAGGCAGCTCATGCGTCCGCCCGATATACCGGATGCGCACATTGTTGTCCATCATGCGCTGCACGTTGCCCTCGAGATAGCTCTTCAGCAGCCGCATTAAAAAGTTGACCTCGGCGCGCGGACGCCGCAAATTGTTCTCCAGCGAGAACGCGTACAACGTCAACCACGGCAGCCCGATCCGCGATGCCGTCTCCGTAACCAGCTGCACGCTTTTGGCGCCCTGCTGATGGCCCAGGAAGCGCTTCAGCGAACGGTGTCCCGCCCAGCGCCCGTTGCCATCCATGATGATGGCCACGTGCTGCGGCAGACACTCCGGCTTGAGCGTCTGATAAACCGCCCGCTCTTCCGGAGTCAGTTCGTGAATGCGCAAGGTTCCTGCGGGATACAAAAGACTCGCCTCAATCTGGGCCTGCCGGAATCAGCGGCGGCCCACCGGCATTCGCTGCTCCAGCGGCGCCCCTATCAGTGTAACGTCCAATCGCGAGATGTGTAATGAGCGCAGGTCATTGCACCTCGCGGTGCCGTTGCACCGTCTGGTGTGCCGCGCATCACTCGCTTCCTCGCGGTGCTCACTGCATTTGCCTGCCGCTACGTATTAGAAGCCCATTCTTCACTTGCGCGCACATCCGCGCAGTTACAATTCCGTCATGTTTCTGGGCATGCACTTCCTGCTCTATAGCCGCGATGCCGACGCCGACCGCGCCTTCTTTCGCGATGTCCTGGAGATCCCCGCAATCGATTCCGGCGGCGGCTGGCTCATCTTCGCGCTGCCGCCATCGGAGATGGGTATTCATCCCATGGAAACGCCGCCGGCCGCCACAACCCTCGCCGGCCAAGACCTGGCCGCCGCTACCGTCTACCTCTTGTGCCGCAACCTGGCCGAGACCCTGGAGCGGCTCAAGGCCAGGGGCGTTGCCCATTCTGAGACTCGCCAGGCCGAATGGGGCATTGCCACCTCGATCGCGCTGCCCAGCGGGGGAAGGCTGGGCCTCTACGAACCGCATCATCCGCTGGCCATAGCACCAGCGGAGGCCTGACCGGACAAATCGCCGCGGCCAGCGACAATTCCGCAGCCTGCCGCGGCAGCAGGCTCGCGCGAGCCGGAACCTATGCCATGCGCCGCTGGCCGCCTGCCCGGTCGCGCAACGCTCCCAGAAAGATCTGGCGCTGCAGATGCTCCAGCTTCGGCAACAGCGACGCAATCTCCGCCAGAAACGGATCGGCCAGAATAGCGGCGACCTCTTCCTCGCGGCGGCTGCGTGCGTCGCGCACCAGCTGCGTCACATCCACTTCCAGCGCGTCCGCCAGCCGTTCCAGCGAGCCGAGCGTCGGGATCGCCTTCCCGTTCTCGATCTTCGAGATGTAGGTTCTCGGAACCTGCATCCGCGAAGCGAGCTGGCGCTGGCTCAGGTGGCGCGCACGGCGAATGTCGCGCACCTGCCCGGCCACCTGCAAGCCCGCTTGCGCCGAGTTGGCCACCGCAGGAACTGGCACCGGACCCAGCACCCGAACGGGCTCTTCCATTTCAAGGGGTTTATGGCAGCGGCGGCACATCGAATTGCTGGTCCGGAACTGAACCAGCGTGCAATGTTCGCAGCGCACGACCTCGCGAGCATCAAGACTCACTAAGTTGGTCGCCATCGGTTGTGTGCGGAGAGCCAGAGCGGGCTTTTCCGGGTGCATCTCTGCACCACTACATGTGCTAATTTCGGGGGTATGAACCATAATTGTCAAGTAGGAACTTAGGGTCAACCCGAAGTTCACCCCATAATACCCCAAAAAACCCGAAGAAACGCGAACCAAATTTAGCAACAGGAGGAAAACTCGTGACCCAATTCGGCCGTGATCGGGCCCTCAGCCTGTTATGGGAATGGACCCAGAGCGAAAGCCTGCGTAAACACGCGCTGGCCGTGGAAGCATGTGTCTTTGCCTATGGCGAAGCCGAAGCCGACCGCCTCGGCCTCACCGGAGCAGACCGCGACGCCCTGATCAACCTCTACTCCACCACCGCTCTCCTCCACGACTTCGACTACGAGCGCCATCCCTCCCGCGAAGAGCATCCCTTCGTCGGCGTCCGCGAACTCGAGCGTCTCGGCTGGCCCATCGAGCTACGCACCGCCATCCTCGGCCACGCCGAGTACTCAGGAACGCCGCGGGTCACCCACCTCGACAAGGTGTTGTTTGCTTGCGACGAACTGGCCGGCTTTCTCACCGCCTGCGCGCTGGTCAAACCCACCAAAGCAATTGCGGATGTGGAGGTCCCCAGCGTGCGAAAAAAGATGAAGGACAAGGCATTCGCCAAGGGAGTCAACCGCCAGGACGTGATCCAGGGCGCCGCCGAGCTGGGCGTCGACCTCGATGCCCACATCGCTTTCTGCATCGAAGCTATGAAGAGGCGTTCGGCCGAACTCGGTCTCTGAGCAGGTGACTCCAATCACCTGCACAACTTCAGAAACTGCGTTACGATTAGCCACACTCGTTTCCCGCATGAGCGGGAACAAACGGATGCGGGAGAAAGGCCATGGCAAGCTTCCGTCATATTCTCAGCACCTCTGAAAACGGCATCAGAACCATCACCCTCAACCGGCCCGACAAACGCAATGCATTGTGCCCGCTGCTGATCGAGGAACTGACGCGCGCTCTCGAGGATACGGCGGACTGCGACTGCGGCGTCGTCATCCTCACCGGCGCGGGCCCCGCCTTCTGCGCCGGCCTCGACATGGAGCATCTGTCCACCGTCAATGCCCGCGGCACGGAAGAGAACCGGCGCGACTCCGAGAACATGGCGCGGGTTCTGCGCGCTCTCTACGACTTTCCCAAGCCGGTGATCGCCGCCGTGAACGGCCACGCCATCGCAGGCGGCATGAGCCTGGCCACCATTCCCGACTTCACCCTGGCCGTTCCTGAAGCCAAGTTCGGATACACCGAGGTGAAGGTAGGTTTCGTGCCTTCCATCGCCGCATCGTTTCTTCTGCGCCAAGTCGGCGAAAAGCGTACCCGCGACATTCTGCTCTCCGGTCGCTTGATCAAGGCTCCCGAGGCTTATGCCCTTGGCCTGGTCACGCAGATCGTGAATGCCGAGGAGTTGATGGCCACCGCTCGCGCGCTGGCCCAATGCCTGCTGCTCAACAGCCCCCAGGCCATGCACGAAGTGAAACGGCTGTTGTCACTGCACTCCAAGCGGCGGCTCGATGAGGAGTTGGAAGAAGCCATCGAGGTCAATGCGGAGCAGCGTTCTGCCGAGGACTTCAAGGAAGGCATCGCCGCCTTCCGCGAGCGCCGCCGCGCCGACTGGCCCAGCCAGGGCGTAAAAGTCTAGCCCCGGCACGATCAACACTGGCGACCAACCATGAAAGTTCCCTTTGCAAAAAAGTGGCAGAAGGAAGCCGACAAGTTGCGCACCATCGCGCGCAACTGCGACCTCACCGAAGAGCTCAAGTGGAGCAAGCCCTGCTTCACCTACCTCAAAAAGAACGTGGCCATCATCATTCCGTTCAAGGAGTCGTGCGCGCTCACCTTCTTCAAAGGTGCGCTGCTCAAGGATCCCAAACACATCCTCTTGAAGATCAGCGAGCACACCCAGGCCGGGCGATGGATCAAGTTCACGTCGGTCAAGGAGATCGCGGCTCTGGAGTCCACGTTGACGAACTATCTCTATGAAGCCATCGCCCTGGAGGAGTCCGGCAGGAAGGTGGCGCTCAAGAAGCCTTCGGAGTTCCCGATTCCCGAGGAGTTGCAGGCCGTTCTCAAGGCGGACCCTCTGGTGAAAGCAGCCTTCGATGCGCTGACACCTGGGCGCCGCAAGTCCTACATGTTTCACATCTCCACCGCCAAGCAGGCCAAGACCCGGGTGGCGCGCGCCGAAAAATGTATCCCCTTGATTCTCAGCGGCCGCGGCTTTCTGGAACTGCCCAAGTGACTTAGAGACCTTTCTCGTGATCTGGCTCACATTGAATTGCGAAAAATAAAAAACGAACATCTCGTTTCATTTGTGGCGTTTGCAGACCGTTTTTTCGCGAGTGTGATTTAGAACACAGTGAATAGTGCGTCGCATTTCTGCGCTCCTTTCCGCTGGTGATCGATTGGATATCGCAAGACAAAAGGCCCGCTTTCGCGGGCCTTCTCTGATGGCTAATACCAGTATGGCAGATTCGGCGATATAAATACCAATTCCGGCAGAAATTTTTGCTGCCTGTTTTGTGCAGGTTGCGGAGATTTCCTCCGAAGTACCTCTTGACAGCCAGTTTTCCACAGGTAAAAGCAGACATTCATTGAGTCGGCGGGTCAGGTGGAGTGGGCTGTATCGCTATCCCCGACCCAAGGGCGTTGCAAGGAACGGGGTACGGAGAGGGTGGGGCCGGGCGACCCGGAGAGCGAAGGGGGCGGGTCAGGGAAGCGGGTTCCGGGCGCGCAGCTCCGCCACAATCTCGGCTGCCGCGGCGCGCGCCTTGTCCTCCTGGTCGGGAGGAAAGCTGATGGCGCCGACGCGGGCATGGCCGCCGCCGCCGTAGCGCTCGCACACCTGGGCCAGGTTCACCATCCTGGCCGGGTCGGCCTTGGTCCACGGATTCGAACCCACCGCAACCTTGGTTCGGAAACTCGATTTGGACAACCCGATGGAGTACGTCGCGTTGGGATACAGGTAGTAGGGAATGAACTTGTTGAAGCCTTCCAGCGGGTGGTCAGTGATGTCGAAGAAGATGGTGCCGTCGCGTTCTTCGGCGCGCCTGCGGATCAGCTCCAGCGCCGCCTTGTGCCGCTCCAGCAGCGGGGGCAGCAGGCTGGCCACGAACGGCTGCGCCAGCACGTCGGCCAGCGGCATCTCGGTGAGCAGCGGGATCAGACTTGGGAATGAACTCCGGGTCCTGGGTCGATTCGATCACCAGCGTCAGCTTCATGGCCGGTGCGGCCATCTCCACCGCGGCCTCCGGGCTGTCGTAAAGCGCGCCGTCCACGATGTTGGCCCAGTGGATGAGCTCGGCAACCGGCGCGGTGTTGAATCCGAAGCGCGTGGAACCGATGAAGGCCAGGAAGCTGGTGCAGGAGGTGTAGGTCGGATCGAAGAATTTGTGGTTGGAGCAGACCGGGTCGCGCTGGCAGGCCAGGAAGTTCTCGTGGTCCTGCGGCGTAAGGAAGGCCGACAGGTGATGGTCGAACCACCAGGTGATCCGGGGCGAAGCCGAGTACTTGAAATCGACAATGGCGTTCTCGTCGCCGGTGAACTCGGCCTCGTTGAACAAGGCTCCGGCGCGGTGCACCAGGCCGTGGTACTCGTAAGCCGCGCCCTGGGCCACGCACTCTCGATGGAAGCGGGTGAAAAGGGAGGCCGAGCAGGCGCCGTCGAAGCATTTGTCGTGGTAAAACACCCGAACCCGCACGCGCGCACGTCCTCCGTTGAGAAAAAGCCGAAATTCCAGAACTGTTTAGCATCAGGTGCTTGGCTGCTTGTGTCAAGGCGAGGGCGCAAACGGCGTTATACCGCGGGAGTATGTCTACCCGCTGAAGAGGAGCAGTAGACGCCGGGAAACGCGTATAGAGTAGATGCAGCGCATACAACGAGCCGATGACTGCATCCACCGACAGGGATCCTAACGATCCCGCGCAAGAACCTTCTTTGAAGAGCACAGTGCCGGCGCGGCCCGGGGCAAGTGAGCCCGTTCGGGCGAAACCAATGGCCCCGGAACGTGGCGATCCGCTGTGGCTGATCGTGGGACCGCAGGGATTGCGCGCCGGCTGGTCCATCCCGCTGTTCGTGGTGCTGCTTTACTTTTTCGCCAACGTCATCGGGACCATCTTCGCGTCGGTCGTGCACAACCTGTTTCACCTGCAGCTGGCGGGTGAGACGGCGAGTTCCACCATTGTGAGCGAGGGCGGGTGGGTTGCGGCGCTGGCCCTGACGTTATTTCTCCTCTCGCGCATCGAGCATCGGCATGTGGCGGATTACTATCTGGCTGGACCGGCTCCTTTGGTGCGGTTCTGCAGCGGATTGTTGTCGGGATTCGCCGCTCTTTCCGTCCTGATTGGACTTCTGTATTGGGGTGGATGGATTCGCTTTGGAGCGGCCCCGCAAGCGGACGCCCGCCTGCTGATGTATGCGGGGCTCTGGTCAGTTGCGTTTCTCCTGGTGGGTCTTACGGAGGAAGGGAGCGTGCGCTGCTATCTGCAGTTCACGTTGACGCGTGGCATCAACTTCTGGTGGGCGCTGGCGGCGGAGGGCGGCATGTGCATTTGGGACCTGTCGCATTCCAGGAGTCACGGTGCGGCGGGCGTATACGCGATGGCTTTGCTGGGAGTCTTCCCCTGCCTCTACCTTCATCTGCGTAAAGCCCCCTGGCGGGGGTTTTGGCAGGCGGCGTGGGTCAGTTCAACGCTCTTTGGTTTCATTCATACCGGCAACAACGGCGAGACCTGGGTTGGCATCTTCGCGGCCGGGGCCATTGGGTTTGTCTTCTGCGCGAGCGTGCGGCTGACAGGCTCAGCGTGGTGGGCCATTGGCTGCCACGCGGCGTGGGACTGGGCCGAGACGTATTTCTACGGCACGGCGGACAGCGGATTTGTGGCGCGCGGCCACCTGCTCACTACCATTCCCGCGGGCTCGGCGCTGTGGAGCGGCGGCACGGACGGGCCGGAGGGCAGCGTGCTGGTGCTTCCGGTGATCGTGCTGCTGTTGTTGGCGCTGGTGGTGATGTACGGGCGTGATCGCAAGGCCGAAACCTCGGCTGCGCCGTCCGGCAACGTGGCAGGCTGAATTCAAAGATGCGGATCTGGTTGAACAGGACCGGTGAGGTGAGTTTGCGCGAGCAACTCACGACGCAGGTTGTGCTGGGCATTGTGTCGCGCGACCTGGCGCCGGGGCAGCGTTTGCCTTCGACGCGGGAGTTGGCGCGCAGGTACGGCATTCATGCGAACACTGCCAGCGCCGCGTACCGTCAGCTTGAGCAGGAAGGCTGGCTGGAGTTCCGCCACGGGAGCGGCGTGTATGTGCGCGCGACGCGCCCGCAGGTGCAGCGCACGCCGGAGATGGCGGTGGACGAACTTATCGGCGAGATGATTGTGAAGGCGCGCAAGGCGGGAGCGCCGACGCCGCTGGTACGCGAGCGCGTGCGGCGCTGGCTGCAACTGGCGCCGCCGGGGCGGTGGCTGTTGGTTGAGCCCGATCCCGCGTTGCGGCGGATCGTGATTGAGGAGCTGGAGCAGGCGGTGGCGCTGCCGGTGGCCGGTTGCGAGCCGGCGGATTGCGGTCTGCATCTGGATGGCGCGATGCCGCTGGTGCTGCCCAGCAAGGCGAGCATGGTGCGCAAGCTGCTGCCGGCGGGAACGGAGCTGACGGTGCTGCAGGTGCATCCTGTGGCTCCGGCGCTGGGCGGATATTTGCCTGCGCCGCCGGGAGTGCTGGTGGGGATTGCATCGCACTGGGCGGAGTTTCAGCGCGTTGCGCGCACGATGATGATTGCCGCGGGCATGGCGCCGGAGAGTTTGCTGGTGTGCGACGCGAACAAGCCGGGCTGGAAACGCGGACTCACAGCCACCGCGGCCGTGGTTTGCGACGTGGTGGCTGCGGGAGAACTGCCGCGCGGTTGCCATGCTATCGTCTTCCGCCTGGTTTCGGAGGCGGCGATTGCGCAGCTTCGAGCAGCGGAGCAGGCGCTGCAGGATACGTCTCCGAGCGGGGTGTGACACCCGCGATACTGTCCCAAGTTCTTTCCATGGCAATCTGAATCCGGCCTACGATCCCGAGGTATGAAGAACGTAAGCCTCATCCTCGTGGTCATGGTTCTTGCGCCGGTCCTTGCGACCGCGCAGAGTTTGCCGGATGATCCTGCGCCGGCGCCGATGGAATCCGCCCAGGCCCCGAACCCGCAGCCACCTCAGTCGTATGACGCGCTGTGGAATCGGGTGCTGCAGATTGCCAACGGGCAGACGATCCGGGTGAAGTACACCTCGGGACCTCCGCTGCGGTGCCGTTTTGCGGGAGCAACCGATGCGTACCTGTTCTGCGATCCGCCGGGAGCGCTTGAGGGGACCGGTTACCGATTCGACCGCTACTCGGTGGTCGACGTGACGGTGGCCGGGGAGCCGCACAACTGGCATCCAGGGCTGCTGTCGGCGATGATCGGCGGGGGCATTCTGGTGGGTACTGCCGCGGCGAGGCAGACCGATGCGGGGCACGCGGTCCAGGCGGGTCTGATTGGGGCGCTCGTCTCGGGAGCGGTTGTTGCGCCGTTCGTGTTGCAGCCGCAGCCCAGGTTCGGCGGTGTTGGCGCGGGTGTTACGTTCCGGCCGCGCGGGTTTGGGCACCGGTTGCACGTATTCCCACCTGTACATCACTAGGCGGGAATCACCATTCTGTCATCACGGGAGCGGTATCCTGTTGTTGACCCGATGGCCAACCCTGGAACGTCTCCCGCCTCTTCCGTGAAGAAATCAACGCGCGCCGGGCGGCGTCGCGGCCGCCGATGGCTGCGCATCCTGCTGAGCGCATTTGCGGCGCTGGTGGTGGTTGTGCTGATTCTGGCGGGTGCGGGCGTGTTCTGGCTGCGCTCTGTGACGCTGGCCGCGCTGCCAAAGCTCGATGGCGATCTGCATATCAGCGGGGATCTCGGCGCCGGTTATCGTGCGTCGCGATGGACATGGCGTGCCCCACATTGAGGCGGCCACGCAGGACGACCTGTTCGTCGCGCAGGGCTACGTGACGGCGCAGGATCGCTTGTGGCAGATGGACAGTCTATCGGCGCAACTCGAATGGCGAGCTTGCGGAGGTGCTGGGTTCGGCGTCTGGTGATTCACGACAAGGCTAAGCGTGTGTTGGGATTTCGCGCCATCGCCCAGCGCATTTACACGAACCTGAGCGCGGATGATCGGCGGCGGCTGGATGATATGCGCGCGGTGTCAATCTTTTCATCGACCATTTCGCATGGGCACGCTGCCGCCGGAGTTCCGGCTGCTGGTGTACAAGCCGAAGCCGTGGACGGGCGTGGATTCGATGAGCATCGGCCATGATGATGGTGGACATGCTGGATACGCATTGGGATGTGAAGCTGGCGCGCGAGGAAATCGCCGCGAAGCTGAATAATCCCAAACTGGAGTCGCACCTTTATCCGGTGGGCTCGTGGCGCGACCGGCCGCCGACAGGCGAGGTGATCGACTTGACGCAGCCGCAGCCCGCGCCGCTCGCCAGCAGCGACGATGAGGAAGACGAGCGGACGCAGCGCCGGGCTGGGGGCGCCGCTGTCGATTGCGATCGGCCGCTGGGGGTTTCGAAGCTTCGCGCGGAGCTTGGGCTGCCGTTCTGCGACAGCTGCGCGCTCGGGTCGAACAACTGGGTCATCTCCGGCAAGCACACGGCGAGTGGAAAGCCGCTGCTCTCGAACGATATGCACTTGTCGCTGACCGAGCCGAATATCTGGTTCATGGCCGACCTGGCGCGCCGGGCTTTCATGCGGCGGGTGTCACGCTGCCGGGCCTGCCCTTCGTGATCGCCGGGCATAATGAGCACATTGCATGGGGATTCACCGCGCTGTTCGCGGATGTGCAGGATCTCTATCATCGAGAAGCTCGATGGCAAAGGGAACTACCAGGCGGCCGATGGATCGTGGAAGCCGCTGAGCGTGGATCACGAAGTGATTCATGTGCGCGGCGGGAGCGGATGTTTCGGTCGATGTGGAATCGACAGAGCATGGGCCGCTTCTGACTCCGATCTTCGAGCAAGAATCCGCAGGTCGGTGTCGCTGAAGTGGACTTTGTACGATCCAGCGCTGAATGCCGTGCCGCTGTACGCGATGAATACGGCGCAGAACTGGGCGGAGTTTTCCGCGGCGCTGGGCACGTGGGATTTCCCGACGCAGAACGTGGTCTACTCCGACGACCAGGGGCACATTGCGTATCACGCGGTGGGCAAGATGCCGCTGCGGCCCGGCGGGCTGGCAGGCAAGCCGATTCAGGATGCGCAGCACGAGTGGCAGGGCTACATTCCGTTCGACGCGATGCCCCAGCGCGTTCGACCCGCCGTCGGGATTTCTGGCGACGGCCAACTCGCGCGTGACTACGGACAAGTCGCCGTATCCGACTCTCGCTGGAGTGGGTAGACGCCTTACCGCATCGAGCGTATTTACAAATCGCTGCAGGGGCGCGATCACCTGACGCCCAAGGACATGCTCGCGGTGCAGACCGATATCTACAGCGAGGTGGACCAGGAGCTGGCGCATCGTTTTGCCTATGCGATCGATCATGCGGCGCGGCGCAGACGAGCGTTTGCGCAAGGCGGCCGATCTGATGCGCAGCTGGGACGGCCGGCTGACCATGGATTCGGCTGCCGCGTCGATCGTGGACCAGGCTCGAGCCGCGCTGTGGCCGCTGATTCTCGAGCCCAAGCTGGGCAGCCTGTCCGAGGATTATCGCTGGGCCGAGAACGACTTCGCCGAGGAAGAGATCGTCATGCACGGCAATGCCGACTGGCTTCCTCCGGGCTACAAGAACTGGGACGCGGTGCTGGCCGAGGCCGTGCGCCGGGGCATGGAAAGCACCAAGGAGCACTGCGCCGTCCGACGTGGCGAAGTGGGCTTATGGAAATGGCACGTCGTCGACATCGAACATCCGCTGGCGCCGTTTCTTGCCGTTGATCGGCCGCATCGCCGGAACCGGGCCGCCAGCCGCTCAGCGGCGACACCACCACCGTGAAGCAGGTGGGCGCGACGCTTTGGCCCTTCGCAGCGTTTCACGATGGACTGGAGCAATATCGACGGGTCGACGGAGAACATCGTGCTGGGCGAAAGCGGCAACCCTTACAGCGCTTATTTCCGCGATCAGTGGAACGACTAGTACAACGGCACGACCTTCGCCCTCCCCTTCAGCCCGGCGGCTGTCGCAGCGCAACACGGCACACGCTGCGCCTGCTGCCATGAGAATGCAGGGATCAGGGAACAGGGATCAGGGATCAGCGCTGCGATTCAGAGATCGTCTGCGGCGGGGCGGCGATTCTGGTTGTCGCTGCTGCCGTGGCGACCGCGCCGCATCTGCCACAGACTTTTCATGCGGGCACGATTTTGATTTTCACCTTGTTTCGTGGCTCGACGCTCTGCATAGCTGGCGGCTCGGCATTCTCTATCCTCACTGGGCGCCCAGCCCCAATTATGGGGCGGGCGAGCCTCGCTTCTGTTTTACCCGCCCGCTAACCTGGATGCTGGGCGCCGTGCTGGGGTTGGTCTTCAGCTGGCGATATGTTCCCGCTGGCGATGACTTTTCTTCTGCTGGCGGCGACCGGGTTCGGCACTCGCGCATTGGCGCGATACGCCCTGAGCGACGGATCGGCGACGCTGGCCGGCTGCTTCGCGATCTTCTCGGGCTACGCGCTTTTCACCGTCTATGAGCGATCGGCATATGCGCGAACTGGCGGGCGGATTCTGGATCCCGATCCTGCTGCTGCTCGTACTAAGGGAAGGAAAGGCGCGCGACTCTGAGCGGACCTCACTTCTGCGGCGTGTCTTCGGAGGTTCGGCGCTGGGGCTGGCGCTGGTGATCGCGGGAGCATGGCTCTCCAACGCGCCTGTGGGCGTGATGGCGAGTTATCTGCTCGCGGCTATGGCGCTCACCGTGGCCATCGTCTCGCGCTCGTGGATGCCGGTGCTTGCGGTCGATTGCCGGCGCCGTACTCGGGCTCGGGCTTGCGGCCTTCTACCTGGTTCCGGCGGCGTGGGAACAGCGCTGGGTCGATATCCGACCAGGCTACGGACGACCCGGGACAGCTGATCGAAAACAGCTGCCTCTTCGCGCGCCATCACGATCCGGCCCTGGAATTGCACGATTTCGAACTTGGAAGGTCTCGGCCATCGCGGTCGCCATGATCGCTGTTGCCCTCATCGCCGTTCGTGATCCGCTGGCGGCGCAGGCGCCTACCCGGCCGAAAGACGTGGTGGCTTCCGCTGGTCCTGATTCCGGTCGCGGTCCTGCTGCTTCAGCTCCCCATCTCGCTTCCGGTATGGAACCTGCTGCCCAAACTCCGCTTCCTGCAGTTTCCGTGGCGCTGGCTGTGGTGGTTGGAGGCGCCCATGGCCATCTTTGTAGCGAACGCGCTTTGGGCGACGAGGCGCTGGGTGCAAGCGGTGGTGGCCGCCGCCTGCTGTTGTGTTTTTCTGGGATCAGCCGGCTTTGCCGGGCTATCCTTTCACCAGGACTGCGCACCCGAAGACTCGATTCTGTCCGTAGTGGGTGCGGTCAGGGCCGGGAGAGGCTACGAGGGAACCGACGAGTATGCCCCGCCGGGCGCAGACGATTCGCTGGTCGCAACGGACCTGCCAGCGGCCTGCCTGGTCGCGAATCCCACGATTGCGCTTGGTGGCGGCGATCCGGATCTTACCCCGCAATGGACGCCCGAGCAGGGAAGCTGCCTTGCCACCTTCCCCTTTCAATTCGACGCCGGGCCACGACTCGCCTGTCCACAAGAGCGTCCTCGGCGTCGTCCCGCAAACGGGCTTTCTGGTTCTGCACCTGCGCGAGTACCCGGCGTGGACCGTCCGCGTGAACGGAAATCCCGTATCCAATCGTCCCGTGCGCGACGATGGACTGATGGCCGTTCCCGTTCCCGCAGGATCGGACCTCGTGACCGTGGATTGGACCGATACGCCTGACGTGCGGCTGGGGCGGTGGATCAGTTTGCTTGCCTTGCTGCTCGTCACAGCGCTCGGTGTCGCGCTCCGGCGGCGCATGCGCCCTACGCTAAAATGAAGGTGATGTCCCCTGATGTGAAATCCATCATTCAAGAAGGCGCTGAGCTCACCGACCGTGCGCTCGAGGCGCTGCTTCCGTCTGTGGACACGGTCCCCAGTTCGATTCACGGCGCTATGCGCCACTCCACCTTTGCGGGCGGCAAGCGGCTGCGCCCGGTGCTGGCCATGCAGGCGGCGGTTACCATCGCCGGAACCCTGCCGGCGGGCGTGGAGAATCTGGGCGCGGCGCTTGAGATGCTCCACACCTACTCGCTTATCCACGACGATCTTCCCGCCCTGGACAATGACGACCTCCGTCGCGGCAAGCCCACTTGCCACGTCGCGTTTGGCGAAGCGATCGCCATCCTCGCCGGAGACGCCCTGCAGACGCGCGCGTTCGAAGTGCTTGCCGGGCTGGCGAGCCCGCCGGCGGCTACCGTGCAGATCATCGGCCTCATCGCCAACGCCGTAGGCACGGTGGAAGGCATGATCGGCGGCCAGGTTCTCGACATCGAGAGCGAGCATCAGAAACCGACGCCGCAACTGGTGGAGGCTATCCACCGCGCCAAAACGGGAGCCTTGATTCGCGTGAGCGTGGTTGCGGGCGGGGTTTATGGCGGGGCAACGGCGGCCGACGTCGCCAGCTTAGACACCTTTGGGCGCAAGGCCGGCCTGGCCTTTCAGATCATTGACGACGTGCTGGATATGACCATCGACTCGGCCCAGCTGGGCAAGACTGCCGGCAAGGATCTGGCGACGGAAAAGGCCACTTGGCCCGCGGTGTTCGGTATTGAGCAGAGCCAGCGGGACGCGGCGGAATTGATTGAAGAAGCGTTTGCTGCGCTTGCGCCTTACGGCAGCCGCGCGGATGGGCTCAAATCAGTAGCGCGGTATCTTGTGGAGCGGAAGAACTGAAGACCGATTGACAGCGGATGTGCGATCTTCAATCCAACTCATGCTTACCGAATCCCAAATCCTGACCGCACTGAGGGACTGCTTCGACACGGAAACGAAGCTGAATCTTGTCGACCTGGGCGCGATCTACGATATCGCTACCGGCCCCGATCGCGATTCGGCGCCTGCATGGCCACGGCAATGGGTGAAGATCACGATGACTCTCCCCAAGCAGGACAATCCCGGAAACGCGCTCACCCTGGAACAGGTGCGCAACCGTCTGGCCGGCACTCCGGACATCTCAAAGGTCGAAGTGGACCTGGTGTGGGAGCCCGCGTGGACACCGCATCGCATCACACTCGAGGGCAAGCGCCAGTTGGGGATTCAGGCTGGGCTGGTGTCTATCTCTTCGAAAAAAGAGCCATGATCTTGTCGCGCTTGTCGGTCAGGTCGTCGACGGTCGTCGCAACCTGGTCGAGCATGCGCTCCGCCTGGTCCAGGTAGGCGGGCAAAGCGGCCCACCACTCGCTGACAAGCTCCTTGTTTTCGACCATCGCCAATGCTGCGCCGGCGGCCGTAACCAAAAGGCCGGCTTTTCGCTTTCCGGTCAGCAGCAAAAGGGATCCGGTCAGCAACGTGCTTCCCACGCCGATGCGCAGCCAGTCGGGGTCATGTCGAACTTCCTTGTGCGTATCCATGTGTCCCTGAGGATAAACCACCGATGGGGCAAGCGGCGCGTGGCCAGCACTCATAAATCTTCTCCTTTTCC
The DNA here is from genome assembly GCA_963846375.1 of uncultured Acidobacteriota bacterium. Taxonomy (GTDB): domain Bacteria; phylum Acidobacteriota; class Terriglobia; order Terriglobales; family Acidobacteriaceae; genus Telmatobacter. Next base: position 301,624 of record CAWJVV010000017.1, on the reverse strand, counting down.
GACCTGCGTAGAGATGCGCCGATGCGCCTGGCGGTGGTCCGGGCGGCCTGGTCAATCCAGATCGAAGTCGCGCAATGGTTTCCCCTCTTGTGGAGCGTCCTTGGCCTTGCGCAGCGCCTCGGCGAACTTCTTTTCCAGCAGATCGGCCTTGTTGCGTTCCGCGTCGACGCTCTGGCGGAAGATGGATTCCTTGCGCTCCTCGCGTTCTTGCATGGCCTTTGCCGCCGTCTCCAGATCCTCGAACATGCGCTTGCGGGGAGCGGGAGTATGGCTTACTACCAGCCCCGTGGATGCATCGATCTTCAGCATCGCCCCGCAATCCGGGCATGCCACTTCGAAAAACGTCTGTTCCGATTCCGTCGAAGCTTTCTCCATAACCAGAGAATTGTAGGCTGTTGCGGCTGGCCTTGCACAGGTCCATGCGCGGCTTGGTCACAGGTCGATCCGGGGTTGAACTTTTCGGCAACGGCCTTCGTACTGATGCTTGCAGAGATTCCCCGCTGACTGCCGGCGCCGCGCCTGCGGGCAGCGCGCCATGAAATGGAGAACTGCATGCGCAAAGCGACGCTTGTCGTCCCAGTTTTTTTAGGCTTTCTGGCCCTAGCCATCAGCCCGCGATCCTCCGCGCAAGCTCAGCTGGTTGGCGAGTGGAGCGGTAGCATATCGACCCCTCAGGGAAACGGACATCTCTTATGGCACGTTGTGAAGGCCTCAGACGGCAGTATCACGTCAACCTATGACAACGTCGACGAGGGCGTGAACGGAATAAAGGTCAAGTCGCTGACTCTGAATGGCTCTGAGCTTTCGGTTGTTATTGATGACGTGATTCATCCCAACGGACAGGATGTGTCTCTGGCCGGGACCTTTGCCGGCACACTCAGCAAAGACGGAAACGAGATTACTGGAAAGTGGACACAGACTCAGCCGGATGAAGAGCCCCCGATGGAAATCACATTCCATCGCGACCAGGCCACCCCCGCCCAGGCCACCCCAGCCCCAGCTTCGCCTCAGGTGGCGGGCGATTGGCACGGTACGCTCAGCGCGGGCGGGGCCGAGCTCCGCGTGGTCTTCCATTTCACGATAGGGAGCGACGGAGCGGTTACGGGCACGCTGGACAGCGTCGACCAGGGATCGAACGGTATTCCTATCAACTCCGGGACGCTGAAGGGATCGCAGCTCAAGCTCGCGGTGGATGCGGTGAAGGGAACCTACGACGGCACGCTGAACTCCGAAGGGACGCAGATCAAGGGCACCTGGTCGCAGGGCATGCCTCTTGAATTGACGCTGGAGCGGGGGGCATTCAAGATCGCCGAAGCCAAGCCTGCGGCTCCCAGCGACATCGACGGCAACTGGCAGGGGACCCTAGCGATGGGCTTCGGCAACCTGCGAATTATTTACCAGATCGCCAACACGCAGGATGGCCTCACGGCCAAGCTGCAGAGCCCCGATCAGGGCGGGAGCTGGACTTCGGCCTATCCCATGACACGCAGCGGGACGAGTGTCACGATTCCGATCAAGGCCATTGGGTCGACCTACGAGGGCAAGCTCAGCGCTGACCTGGCTTCGATCGACGGAACATTCCAGCAGGGTGGCCAATCCATTCCTCTGACACTCAAGCGAGTGAAAGATTGAACGGGTTTGCCTCGGAGAGCTAGCCGGCCGCGGATCAGGGTTTGTTCTTCGCCGCCAGAGCCCCTGCAAGACGCTCTTCTAACTCCGGCGAGCAGGCCAATGAGCGCACCCGTCGCGCTGTCGGTCCCAGATATCGCGGCGAAAGACGGAGCCAGCGGCGATTGAGGCGGTCATCCTCTGGAAGGATAGCCGCAAGTACCGCATCGAAATCTGCCGATGCATTTGACCAGGCGCGGAACGTCCAGCCTTGCGGTAGCGGAACGGGCTCGGTTCGCGGTGATCCAGCGGCTAAAAACCACGACAGGTCCTCGGCGGCCCGTTGATTGGCGGGAGGCAGGAGATCGGGCAATACTCCGCGTTCGCGCATCTCCGCTGCAATCGACGCCGGCGCTGCCGATATGCCGACTGAGACCGTCTGCTGTTTGCGAATCTCGTTTTTGAGGATGCGCAGGGCCTCGTCGAGCGAGGTAACCAGGAAATCCGCCACGCTGTCGCGGTTGGCATGCCTTAAGGCCGCCGGATCGGTAGTGCAGCCCAGCGAGGCCGCGCCGGCGATGTTCGCTGCCCGCATCAGAGCGCAGCCACTTTCATCAAGCTCGCCGGCCCACACGAGCGTGCCTCCGAGACCGGCCTCCGCATCTCCACGTCGCAAACAAGCGGCGTACAGGAGGAACACAGGCTGAAGACGCAGTTGCCAGGCTAGGTCGGAATCGGGAAGTTGAGGCATGGAAAAGGGCCGTTCCTTCACCTTAACTCACGGCAGGAGACGGCCCTTGGATGGGAATTTTGTGGATGGACTACCAGGTGTTATAGGGCTGACCGTTGGAGCCCTGCTCCTGCGATCCGGAGTGGACATCGTCAATGCCGCCCGAGTCAGTCTGGTCAACTGAACTCAGCGTATCGCTCTTTTCCGTGACCCAGGTGTCCTTGCTGTGCGTCATGGGATCTTCGGGAATGCTCTTGAGGTAGCCATCCTGCACCAGGTCATCGAGCGACTGCGGCGCCTTTTGCTTGTCCGCCGTGAAGCTGTCGATGGCGTTGCGCAGCACGTGCAGGTCCTCTTTGAGGACCGCCTCGCGCGCCGAGCGCATCGCCGCAATGTAGCTGGGCACCGCCACTACCGCCAGCACCATGATGATCGCCATCACGATCATCAACTCGACCAGCGTAAAACCCGCGTTCTTTCTGCGATTTGTGTGCATCGCCCTGACCCTACCAGTCTTTATACTTTGTGCCGTCCAGGCCCGTGCCCTGGGACTTCGAATACACGTCAAATACGCTCTGCCCGCCGAACGATTCCGAGGTCGGATCGTCCTGCATCGACCGCAGCCCCCACTCGGCGGTGCCGGTCATGGGGTCGACAGGGATGTGGCGGAGAAAGCGCACCTTCTTACCCTGAATATCTACTCCATCTACGAGCGTTTGCAGATCAGGAGGATAGTTCTGGCTATCCACCTTGGTCTGGAACGCTCCCCGATCCGCGGCGTCCTTGTATTTATCAATGCCGTCGCGCATCATCCAAAGATCGTATTTGAGCTCGCGCTCCTTGATCCGCTTCACCTGGAACCGGGCAATCGGCACGGCCGCCGACGCCAGCACGGCCAGAATTGCTACCGTAACGATCAGCTCTACCAGGGTGAGGCCGCGCTCGCTCCTGCGAATTGTCAACCGCCGTTTCATGTCTGCTTACCCTGTTTGTACTGCATCCCGGACCCGGCTATTTTGCTCCAGGTCAGAGTGGAGCAAGCATTCTTTGGGTCCCTATTGGATATTGACGCTTATCTGGCTGCCTTGTACAGGCTGCGCCTGCCCCGATCCGCTGGTAGCACTGGCCCGGTTGATGGAAAGGCTGGCGTCCCCCGGCGCCTTGGCCTGAAATGTAAGGACGCAGACCACCCCCGCGCCGCTCACACCGCTGGCCCCGCGAGGCCGCGAGATGTTCAGGCTGATGTTTCCGGGCCCGTCGTCGCGGTGGGTCTCGGCAACCGACTGGCCGTCGCGGCTCAAAAAGTCGCCCGGCCCCACATTCACCAGCGCCATCTTCGATGCATCGTACTGAATCTGCAGGGGTACCGCGGCAACGTCCGCGGCTCCGCCAATCACCACCGGAACCTGGAATGTGGCCCCGTTCTTCTGCTGCCCGGGTGGGTTGAACATCAGCCGCACCGAGCCTGCCTGGGCCTCCGGAGCAGCCGCAGGAGGACCTGGCGGAGCCGTTGGAGGGGTGCCGGCGGGCGAAGCTGCGGGCTGGGTTGAGCCAAGATTCGTCTGCGGGACGTTGTTGGCCGGGCCGTTTGCCGCCGCATTCATCTGCGCCATGGCCTCCGGAGCGGCCGTCGCGGCGCTTTGCCCCGGCACGGTACCAAGGTTTGCCGCCGTCGGCGCCACATTGTGCGTCGTCACCGGCTGGACCTGCGGGGGAGTATTCGCCCCTGGCCCATTCACCGCGATTCTCCGCAACTCCACCGCCTGGCCCGCTCCGGTGTCGATGGGACGCAGGTTGTCCGGAGTAATGTCATTCCCGCGCACGATGTGCGGCACCATCAGGAAGACCACTTCGTCGTTGGTGATGGTGTGATCCTTTGAGCCGAAGAGATACTTCAGGATCGGAATCGAGCTCAGGCCGGGGATCCCGCTCCAGCTGACCTGGTCCTGCTGATTCAGAATGCCGCTCAGGATGTTGGCCTCGCCCTCGCGCAGGCGAACCACTTCTTCCGTAGCTTTCTGCGCGATGATCGGTTCAGTTACGCCGCTGATGGTGCTCGATCCCGCCTGCGCCGTCACCTCGATCTTCATCTTCAGGGTTACGTCGCGGTCAAAGTGCACCGTCGGGGTGATCTCGATGTTCACGCCCACATCCAGGTACTGGAACTGGGTGTTGACCAGCGAACTTACCAGCGCCGTGGCCGCGCCCGTCTGGTACGAACCGGTGGCGATGGGAATACGCTCGCCGATCTTCATGGTGGCCTTCTGCGCATCGGTGGCGCGCAGGCGCGGGTTCTGCAGGATGCGCGTGTTGGAATCGCTCAGCAGCAGATTGGCCGTTGCCGCGCCCACCGACACAGCAAAGTCGTTCGAGTTCAAATGCGCCAGGTTGTACAGCGTCAAGTTCGTCGAGTTTGTGCTGCCCGAGCTGCCCGAAGTGCCCGATCCCGTGGAACTGCTCGTACTGGGTGACTGCAGGGTCACGCTGGCGCTGCTCGGCCAGCTCAGGCCGATGTTGCGCTCCCAGTTCTTGCTCACTTCCATCACGGCGATGTCGACCACTACCTCGGGCCGCGCCTTGTCGAGATCGTTGATCAGCTTCTGCGCCAGCAGCAGTTCGTCCGGCGTGCCGCGCACCACCAGCGCATTCTGGCTGGCCACGCCGTACACCTTGATGTTGGTGAGCACGTTGCGGAGCGCCGTGGTTACGTCATTCAGGTCGTTCTGCTGCCACGCATTCGTCAGGTAAAACGTTTGTATCGCCTGCTCGTCAAGATCGGTGCGCTTGGAGCGCGAGTTCTGCGCCACGAAGATGGTGTTTGTCGTGATGGGGCGCCAGAACGTGTTCGAAAGTACGCTGACAATGCGCAACGCATCCATCAGCGTGGAGTTGGTCAGGTCCACCTGGATGCGCTTCGAAGTGTAGTCCGGATCGAAGAGTACATTGATGCCCGCAGCGCGCCCGATGGCCTGGTAGACGGTCTTCGAGTCCTCGGTATAGTGAAGCGTGAGCGGCTCACCCGTCACCGGCCTCAATTCCACCGGCGAACCCATCGACCTGAGCTGCTGTTGCGTTTCAGAGTCTTCCGGCATTCCTCCCGGAGTGACAGTCTCGGCATTCCCCATCCTGGTGCGCAGGGCATTCACCTCCTGCACTACCGCTTCGTTACCGGGATCGATCTCGCCGGCCCGCAGAAACTCCGTCAGCGCGCCCTGGTTGTCGCCTGCCTGCTCCAGTTGCCGCCCCTTGCCAAGGTGCTGCGCCGCAGCCGTTCCGCGGACGCGGTACATGGCGGTGCGAAAGCGCATGTCTTTGGGATCCTTGGCGTAGGCCTTCTGGTAGTCCTGGTAAGCGGCATCAAAGTCCTCGCGCTGTTCAGCGGCGTGGCCCTGCTTATACAGCGTGTTCGCCGACTGCGCACGGAGTGCTGCGCCGCTCGACAGGCATGAAAGGGAAACGAGGACAATCCAGAAAGCGCGTCTGGAGGCAGCCGGAAAACCAGTGCTGTTCATTGAACTCCCTGGCGTCGGACCAGCCGGCTGGGAACCGGTACGGTCAACTGTTTGATGCGGGCAGCATTGCCCGCTCTGCGTGCGAGATTCCCGGGAAATGGCGCCCATCCAACGAGTCCCCATTCTAGCAAAGCGAAATCGCCGCAAGACCATGGCGTGGCGCAGTTTTCATTACATGGCGCGATGCTACGATGAAGATTCAAGGACGTGTAACAATGCCTCGCCAGACCAGCCACGAGATCACCAACGCCGATCGCCCGAGCGCGCCCAAAACGCCGCGTCCGCGCGATCCGGTGGCCAGTGGCGAGCGCGATGCCGCCCAGAACCGGGCGGCCAGCCACAATTACTTTCTGCTGGAGAAATACGAAGCAGGGGTCGCCTTGCGCGGCACCGAGGTCAAGTCGATCCGCGAAGGCAAGGCCAACCTCAGAGACGCTTATGGCCTCATCAAAGATGGCGAGGCTTTCCTGCTCAACGTGCACATCGGTCCCTACTCTCACGGAAATATTGCCAATCACGACGAAACCCGCACCCGCAAGCTCCTCATGCATCGCGAAGAGGTGCGCAAGCTATTGTCCAAGACGCAGGTCAAGGGGCATACGCTCATTCCCACCCGGCTTTACTTTCGCAATGGCCGCGTCAAGTGCGAGTTGGCCCTGGCCAAAGGCAAGCAGGACTGGGACAAGCGCGAAACCGAAAAACGCCGGGAGGCTGACCGCGAAGCCCGTGCCGCCGTCAACGCAAGCAAGCATCGCCGCGGTAAATAATCCCTTCTCCCACCCGACCCCGGCCCCCTTTGTCCCTCTGTCCCTCTGTCCCTTGTCCCTCGTCCCTCGTCCCTTTCTGATCACTGACCACTGGTCACCGACCACTGGTATCCTGTCGTTTGAGCATGCACCGCACATCGTTTTCCCGGAGCCAGACCCGTTGAGCTCTCCGCGATGGGGCGCCGGTTTCAGCGCCGTGGGCCGTTTTGTCGATGAGATCAAAGCGGGAGCCGCGGACTCCAGCCGTCTCAAGCCCGGCTATGTTCTGGCGGGCGACGAACTCTTCCTCCTGGAGCGCTGCCGCAATGCGGTTCTCAAAAGTTTTGTCCCCGACGACCTGCGCGACTTCTGCCTCTCCGACCTCGATCTAGGCTCCACCACGATCTTCGAGGTGCTCGACCGTGCCCAGACGCCGTCGCTGATGGCGCCCTTCCAGGTAGTCTTCGTACGCAACGTGCGCCAGCTCTACACGCGCGGCGCCAAGAAAGACGAGTTTGCCGCGCTCGACCGTTACTTCCGCTCGCCCAATCCGCAGGCGTTGATCCTTTTCATCGCCGACTTCCTTCGCATCCCTTCCGACGCGCGCCGCATGGAGATGGACGACAAGAACCGCTTCGAGCGGCTGAATGAAACCCTGGGCGAGCACTGCGGCATCGTCGAACTGGCCCGCGTCAGCGAAGAAGACGCCATGCGCTGGGTGGTCGCCACGGCGCAGGAGGCCGGCAACCGCTTTGAGCCCGACGCCGCGCGCGAGCTTGTCGACAGCCTGGGCGCCGACATGATGATGATCTCCTCGGAGGTGGAGAAACTGCTGCTCTACACCCACGGGCACGGCAAGATCACACTCGGCGACGTGGAGACCATGGTTCTCGGCGCCAAGCAGCGGTCTCTCTATGAACTGACCGACGCCATCAGCGCGCGCAACACTGCCCGCGCGTTGGCTCTTCTTCAGGGCCTGCTCAACTCCAGCGACGCCGGAGAAGACGCGGCCATTGGCCACCTCTACATGCTGGCCCGCACCTTCCGCCAGATGCTCGTAATCCTGGAAAAGAATGTCCGCGACCAGCGCGCCATCTGGCAGGCTCTCTGGCAGGGCTTCCGCATCCCTCCTTTCGCTGCCGACGATCTCATTCGCCAGGCCCGCCGCTACAAGAGCCGCCGCGACCTCACGCGCGCTCTGCGCCTCGTCGCTCGTGCCGACCTTGAGCTCCGCTCCTCGCCGCCCGACAAGCGCCTCGTCCTGGAGCGCCTCATCTACGACCTGGCCTCCGAGCCCAAACCCGTGTCTCCGTGGGCGTCGCCGCAGCTTTCCTTCGAAGTCTGATTGATGTTTTACTTTCCAGCGCTTGTCGTCATTGCCGCCCTCCTGGCCCTCATTCCTTACCTCACAGCCGCCTTCCTCCCCAATCGCGTCAGCGGTAGCGCCAATCGTCTCCCACGATGGGCTCAATTAGCCGCGCCTGCTCTGCTCGCCATCCCCTACGTCCTGGTCTCGTTTTCAGCCGGCACGTTCAGCCCGTTTTGGCTTGCCCTTTATGTCCTGCTCCCGCCGGTCATCGCCTTTGTTGTGCGACTCGCGCCAGAGAACAGTCGCACCATCGTGCCGCAGCTCATCATCCTCGCCATCCTCGGCCTCTCGGTCGACCTCCGCTGGTTCGAGCGCGCATGGCCTCCGCATCTCGCCGTATTCAACAAGGTTCTATTGCTCGACGCTGGCATCTACGCCTTTGTCGCCCTGCGCCCCATGGCCGGGACCGGCTTCGACCTCCGCCTGCGTCTTCGCGACCTGACTACCGGCCTCCGCGAATTCCTCCTTTACCTGCCCATTGCGCTCGCCCTCGGATTCGCTTTGGGCTTCCTTCATCTGCATCCGTTCGGCGCGGTCGACGGACTTCTGCTGGGCCACTTCGCAGAAGCCTGGCTCTTCACGTTCTTCTTCATCGCTGTTCCGGAGGAGCTGTTCTTTCGCGGATGGCTGCAGAATCTGTTGGAGCGCCGCATGGGCCGCATCGGCGCGCTGATCCTCGCCTCCGTGCTCTTCGGGCTCTCGCATTTCAACAAGCGCACGGACTTCTTCAACTGGCGCTATGTCGTGCTGGCCGCAATCGCCGGCATCTTTTACGGCCGCGCCTGGCGATGCGACCGCCGCGTCGGCGCATCAGCCGTCACGCACTCCACAGTCGACGCGGTCTGGTCTTTGTTCTTGCGCTGAATCGGATTTGCAGTCAAGGCAAAATGGTCACGGCTTGGCCGTGAGCCCCGGCGTCTTGGGCGTGCTGGCCACCGCCGGCTCCAGCACCTCGCGATCCGCCCACGTCACGTACCCAATGCCCACCATCATGTTGTGATCCAGCGGCCCCGGAATCGTTATGGCAATCGAGATACCGAGAATCGCGTGCGCCATCGCCAGCGGCCACAGGTTTTTGTAATGCAAAAAGAAAAAGCACGACGCCATGCCGCACACCAGCGTGATCAGCGTCAGCAGCGGATTCGGCAAATGCGCGATCGCAAACAATCCCGCGGATACCGCCGCCGCAGCCGTTGCGTTGCCCAGCAATCGCAGCGCACGCGACAGGATGAAGCATTGCAGAATGAGCTGTTGAAGGCCGGCCCACAACGCGTAGCTGCCGTAGTGCTGTAACGCCCAGCGCGGCGAAGTTGCCAGTTGCAGGGTGTGCATGCGCATGGCAACCGCACACGCCAGCAGAGCCACCATCATGGCCAGCGCTACGGCCCACAAAGACTTTGTGAGATTGGCTGTGCACAAACCCATCGGGCGCATCCCCTCGAAGGACACCGCAATCACGGCTATGACCGAGATGCTTGCCAGACCCCACAACAGCCCTTGCCACGGCTGCGGCGTCCAGATCACGAGAAGGATCAGACCGTATATACCCACCAGCTCGAATAAGGCTCTACGCCGGCTCTGCGCCGGCTTTTGTATACATGCAGCTGATGAGCCGGCCTCTGTATCTATCGACCGGTTCGTGCCCATACTAGTCCCGTTAGATGCGCAATTGTTACGCCGAGATGACACCGCATAACCCATGGCGCAACCCGTAAGGTCGCGAACCATGCCAGGCTTTCGAGCCGGTTCGCGATCTCAGCCTCTTGCTATACCAACACCGAAACACGCCAGTCGTTGCGCGGCGACAATCGCACTTTTGTGTCTAATCCAAAGTCACACCCGGCTCACCTTCGTGACCGCGCGTCGTCAATGTGATCGCGGCTGCCAGAATCAGCCCTCCGCCGATCCACGCGTACGGGCCAAGGTGCTCGCCCAGCAGGCGTACGCCCAGGTACGAACCCATCGCCGGCTCGATGTTGAGAAACACCCCGGCGCGCGATGCGGGCACATGGTGGATGCCCCAGTTCCACAGCAGCGTCGTGGTTGCCGTGCATGCCAGGCCGCTCAGCGCCAGCGCCGTCCATGCGGTTGCGCTCACGTGCGCAAACGGAATCGGCGCGCTGCCATTGGGTATCCACGGCTTCATCGCCAGCGGCCCCAGAATGATGGCCGCCAGCATTACCGTCCCCGCCAGTATCGTGTATGCCGTTACCACCGGCGGGCTATGCGTCTTCATCAGCTTCTTGTTGAGCAGAATCCACGCCAGCGCGGTGATCAGCGAAGCCACCACCAGCAGGTCGCCGGCCAGCGTCGGCTCGCCCTGTGCAGCCGGCCCGCGATGTCCGCCCAGCACAATCAGCACCGTGCCCGCCGTCGATCCGAAGAGCGCAACCCAGCCCACCCGATCCAGCCGCTCGCCCGCAAAAATCGCCGCGGCCGCAGCCAGCAACACCGGCATCGACCCCACCATCAGCGCTGCATGGCTCACCGTCGTCAGCGCCAGCCCGTGAAACTGCAGCAGAAACTGAATGGGAATCCCGAACGCCGCCGAGATCAGCAGCACGCGCATCTCTCCGCGGGTCAGCCGAACACGGTTAGCAAGCATCACCGGCAGCATCCCCACGCACGCAAACAGAAAGCGGTAGAGCACCATGTACTCCACGCTCATCTCGTTCAGCGCCAGCCTGCCGAAATAAAAGCCCGTGCCCCACAGGCAACCCGCAGCCGCGCACGCCCCATAGCCAAGCCACAGAATGCGCGCAGGAATTTTCGCCGCCACCGTCATGCGTACCTTTACTCTCGCATACGGCTCTCCATCTTTTGCCCGTCCTTTATCCCCGCCTTCCCACATCTAACCAAGTTGCGAGACAATAACCGGCAATGATGCGGTTCAATATCCCGTCGGGTCTGACTCGGCAAGCAACCATCGGGCTCCTTTTGTGCTCGGTTGCCACTCCCGCATCCTTCGCCCTCAAGAAGAAAACTCCGCCCGCCGATCCTCCGCATGTCCGCGCCACGTTGCAGCCGGCCTTCACCATCCCCGCCGAACCCCTTGGTTTCGCGCCTCCCGGCGAGTTCTACCTGGGCATGCGCAACAGCCTCGTCACCCTCGACTTCCTCGACGAGCAGCACCTGCTCTTCACCTTCCGCGTGCCCGCTTTGATTCATCGCGACGGCACCAACAGCGAAACCCACGACGAACGCCGCATCCGCGCGGTGGTCCTCCGCCTGCCCAGCGGCGCCGTCGAAGCGGAAACCATCTGGACCGTGCATGATCACGAGCGCTATCTCTACATGCTCGATCACGGACAGTTTCTCTTTCGAGATCGCGACACGCTGCAACTGGGCGATCCGTCGCTGCAGCTAAAGCCCTTCCTGCACTTCCCCGGAAACGTGCTCTGGGTCGAAGTCGATCCCACCCGCCAATATCTCGTCACCGGCTCGATCGAGCAGCCCCAGAAGAAGCATGCGGACGACGAAGTCCCGAGCCCCAGCACCGCCGCTGCTTCCGTCGCCTCCGATCAAAAGCCCGCCGACGACCAATCCGACCTCGTTCTCCGCATCCTGCGCCGCTCCGACGCCAGGGTCATGCTCGTCAGCCACGTTCGATCCGCCATCCACTTGCCCATCAACGACGAGGGCTATCTCGAGTCCTTGCGCGGCCGCGGATCGGCCTGGGACCTTAACTTCAACCACTTCACCGGCGGCAGCACGCTTCTCGGCAAAGTCGACTCGGTCTGCTCCCCGCAACTCGACTTCATCTCCCCCGCCGAATTCCTCGTCACCACCTGCGGCTCATCCGGCGAGCCTCGCCTCGTCGCCATGTCAACCGCAGGTCATCGCCTGTGGGAAGATCCCTCCGTCGGCCCATCCGTATGGCCGCTGCTCATCTCCGCACCCGACGGCTCCCGCGTCGCTCGCGAATCCCTGCTGGCCACGCACTCCGTCAATGCCGCCGCGCCCCTCGGCACTGAGGACATCAAGGGCCAGGACGTCCAGATACTCGACGCCGCCAGCGGCAAGGTCGTCCTGCGCGCCGCCGCCAGCCCCATCCTCGACGCCGGCGGCAATGTGGCCATCTCTCCCTCTTCGCGCCGCGTCGCCGTCCTGATGGAAGGCGGCATCCAGGTCTTCGATCTCCCCGCCCCGCCCGCCATCCCAGAAGCCAGCGCCACCCAGGCCGGCCGCTGATCTCAGCGAGTCAGCAAGTCAGTGCCGCACCCCCCGCCGACTTGCTAGCTTGCTAACTCGCTCTTACGATCACTCAGTCCCGAGACCCTCCCTAGTCCCTCCTTCCCGGTCCCTGCCTTCTAGCCCCCAGCCCCTGCTTCTAGTACACTGTCCACCGGGAGTACGCCCTTGTCCACGGTCACTGTGCGCTACACCGCCGCCGCGGTCACCGACCGCGGACGCAAGCGCCCCTCCAACGAAGATGCCTTCGGATACTCCGTGGAAGACGGTGTCTACGTTGTTTGTGACGGTATGGGCGGCGCCGCTGCCGGAGAAATCGCCAGTTCCATCGCCGTGGACGAATACCTCCGCCATCTCTGCCCCCGTGACGGTGCAACCACTCTCACCGTGCAGGCCCAGCAAGCCGTCACCGCCGCCAACGAAGCCATCTTTTCCCGCGCCGAGCGCAATCCCAAGCTCAGCGGCATGGGTACCACGCTTGTCTCTCTTCTCGTTGAGGACACTCACGTGTGGGTGCTCAACGTGGGCGATAGTCGTTGTTATCGCCTGCGCGCGAACCGCATCGAGCAACTCTCACTCGACCACTCCCTCGTAGATGAGCAGGTGCGGCTTGGCCGCATGTCGCGCTCTGAAGCTCTTCGCTCTCCCCTGCGCAACGTCATTACCCGCGCTCTCGGGACCCAAACGCAGGTCACGCCCGATCTGTTCCAGTTTGAAGCTGAAGCCGGCGACCTCTTCCTGCTCTGCTCCGACGGCCTGAGCCGCGAGCTCTCCGATAAACAAATCGAGCAAAACCTTGCTGTCGACTTGCCGCTCGCCGATCGCTGCTCCAAGCTCGTAGAAGCCGCCAAAAAAGCCGGCGGCCACGACAACATCACCGCCATCCTCGTGCATGCAGTCGCGTAGCTGGAAACGCCCTAACTAGCGATGTACGCGGCCCGTGATGTGCAGGCTGTCTGTTGCGCGGAAGTCTTCCATCTTGCCATTTACTTTGATCTTGCACGCGAGGGTGACTTGGGCTGTGATGTCTATGTCCGGGTTGGCGAAATGGTCGATCTCAGAAGGCTTGATAACCCAATCAATCTTGAGCGCTTGCCCGGCATCAATCGATGTAAGTTCGTCCGCGAGATCGGGATTCCCGGGATTTGTCGGAAGGGTGATGTCCGAGTGACTGCGCCGATCGATCAGGTGAATCGATGGACCTGTCATCTGGCGAAGCGCCAACGGAAACCCAACGGGGGACGATCCGCGATTTTCGATCGCGATGTCGATGAACAGATCCTTGCCATCGAAGATGCACTTGTCGTTGCCGCGGCATTTGACGTGGACAGCAAGAGGCTGATTAGACATGCGTGTCTCCTTGGTCTCGGCGCAGGTGGCCAGTGTTAAAAGGCAAAGCAGTACTATGGGATACTGCATTCGACCTTCCGCCCGAGTTTTGAAGTCAGCAGACTCTGCACTTCGATTGCAATGTTCCACGCGTGCCGCGGCAAGATTGTCGTGTTATCCACCGCAGACATTATCGTAGCGTCGGCCGCGGTTTTCGACTTCCCGTCGGGTGGAGCGGAGACGGCAGCATCCAAAGTTCCGTCTGGCTTCATGTATTTAACCGATTGAGTCTCGGAGGCGTCGTACGAATACTCGTCTGGCAATCCAAAGCAATGTCCGAACTCGTGGGCGTAGGTCCACGCCTTCGTTGTCTTCGATACATCCATCACTGGCCCCGTAACCCCTTCTCTCGGGTAAGTGCTATGCACTTTGATCGTGTAGTGCTGACCGGAATCGACCCAGACGGGTTTGAAGACCACCGTGAACGTCTTCGCTGGGCACTCCGGTGCGGAATCCTTGGTAACCAGCTTGAACTTCTTCTTGTTCCAATTATCCGTCACTCCCTTCTGCAACTTGGTCTTGGCGTCTGTGGCCTCTGTGGCGCCGAGACCACTGTCCGGCTCTACCTTGAAACGTACTTCCACCGTAACCTCTGTGCCGCTCTTCAAGGGCACGTAGATCTTGTATTGCACGGGAGTATTCAGGGAGATCTCTGTTGTGCCGTCGGCCTTGTATTTCTTGAAGTACGTTCCGAAGGTGTTGAGAGATATCTCTTTGTCGTAATCGTCCGGGATGCATTTCTTGTTATCGCAGGGTAGCGTCGATCCGCACGGTTTTCCACCATCCGCTGCCGTCGGCGACGTAGTTTTAGCATCGCCGCTCACGACTTCACCCCTTCTTGATTGCGGGCCACCACGTGTTCGAGCCAGGTGATCGCCTTCTTCTCCAGCCGTGCCGCCCGGTTTGCCGGAGTTGCCATTCGATCGTCCTGCAACGTACTAGCAATCCACGGGTACAGCGGATCTCGGGTACAACCGTGCCCGAATGCGAACTTCAGGACCGCCAGCAGCACGATAGAACGCGCTTCTTCAAACTGCAGTTGCCGAGCCTCGACAATGCTCTCATCCACGATGGCAAACAGCGCAGGTTCACCAGCGTACTCTGCTTTGGCTGGAAAGATGCGCCGCATCTCCCGCATCAGGTCGCGGTGCAGGCGCTCGTGAGTACAGGAGATCGGGCCCTGCGCAAAAACCAACAGCTCCGCAAGGGCGTTCCGCACGTTCACTGCGGCTGGACCAGAAACCTGATCGAGGTACTCGTTGTGCCATACGTGTAATTGCTGGGCACGGAACATCTGGTCCTCGGGGCCTTGCAGTATCTCGCCAGCCGCCGCATATTGAGGGTCGGTATCGAAGGCGCTTCCACACAGAAACATCAGTTCCACGAACAACCGAATGGGACCGCGATTGGTAAATTTGTACTGCTCGGAACGTGCAAAAGCCTCATGCACGGCCGTTCGAACCTGGACGTCTCCGATCACTTCACAGAGCGGCCGCGCAAATCTCTTACTGTGCGCCACCATCTCATCTTCGAAACGCCGCCGCGCGTCTTGATCGAAGACTCTCATTTGCTCGGATCGAATTGCGAGCACATCACCTTACCCGTGTTTCTGCAGGGTGCAATTTCAGACTGCGGGGACGAAGGGTACGCCGGGATCATAGCGCAATCCCAGCACGTCGTAAATGAGTTCCTAGAGATTCAAATGATCCGTTTTGAGCCTAACCCCCGAAAACCGATACTCCACCGCCGCCTCGCCCTCCTCCGCCTCCAGCACAAACCTCTCAATCGGCGAAAAGATCGTGGTCAGCTCCTCGTTGTTGCACGTCGGCAGATAGATTGACAGCACCCGCGGATCGTAAAACCGGAACAGCAGCCTGCGCTTCGACTCATCCGTCACGCGAAGAAATCTCCTGAAGTGCTTGCGCAGCGTCTCCAGCGATCCGCTCGACGTCAGGAAGACGCCCCACGCATTGCCCCAGCCATGCTCCAGCACGAACTCGGTGAAATCGTCTCCGCGATCCAGCTGCACCAGGTACGGAGCCACCTCTCTCAACTGCTGCGAAATATTCCCCGCAAACAGGCAGCACTTCTCGTGCCCCGTACGGTCAACCGCTTTCACAATGCGGTCATCGCGCGCGCCGTCCAAAAGCACCCACGTCTTCATGAACGACCACTGGTCTGAAGGCCACAGCACCTTCGCCACAGCCTCGGACCGTGCAGCAGCAATGGTCTTAGGCAACGGAGGCTCCCTGTGGGCGTTGCAGCGCCGCGCGCGCGCACTCCTCGCAGAATGGAATTCCCAGCGCCGAGGCCACCTTCATGGCCGCGGCAATCGCCGCCTCGTCGGCGTTGCGCGGCAGTGAACCCTCCTCCGGCGGGGGCGCGGGCCTCGGCGCCGGGTTGCTGCTCCTTGCGGGCGCGGGCGCCTGCTCAATCTGGGCAATGTCCAGCTCTTCGGTCTCTGACTGGCCGCCGCCCTGGTCTTCCATCCGTACCGGCGCGTGCACATGCCAATGTGCCCGCACCAGCAAATCTGCCATCAGCTCAGTTGCATCAGCGCTGAACAGCCGGATCATCGTCCAGGGAGGCAGTTCCCAGCGCACCACCTCGCGGATCGCCGCCACTGCCAACGGGTCCGTCGCAAATCTCTGCACAAACACCCGCGCGAACACGCGATCGCGCAGGCCGGCGTACGGCTCGCAAGCCGCACACCGGCTTCCTGCATGCAACTCCCATCCGTGCGCGCCAAGCCGCATTACGATCGCCTCTTCTCCTGGAAAACGATTCGGAAGAGAGAAAAGCGGCAGGACCTCTGTCCCTCGTCCCTTGTCCCTTCGTCCCTACGTCCCGCACTCATCTCCCGGCCAGCCAAGTCTAACCGAATTTCCCATCATTTCCGCTACCTGCCAACCGCCGTTTGCGCCCTCTTCCCTTCAGTGCGTATCGTTTGAACAGCAGACCATCCAGATGGACGTTCTATCCCGACTCTTCGACCAGTACTTCCACACCCCGCCCGAGCAGGTCAAACCTCTGCAGGGCCAGCTCGGCGGCTCCGGCCGCGCCATCGTCCGCCTTTCCGCCGGGCCGGCCTCGGCAATCGGACCGATGTCCGCCATCGGCATCCGTGTACCCCGTGCGCGAAGAGAACCTCGCCTTCCTCGAGTTCTCCCGCCACTTCCGCCGCCACGGCCTGCCCGTCCCGGAGATCTATGCCGAAGACCTGGCCAGCGGCGCCTACCTTGAAGAAGATCTCGGCGACACCACGCTCTTTGACTTCCTCTCCGCCCATCGCACCGGCGACACCATCGCCCCGGAAGCGGTCGAGGCCTATCCGCAAAGTCGTCGCCATCCTCCCGCGCTTTCAGGTCGAGGCCGGCACGCGACCTCAACTACAAGGTCTGCTATCCGCGCGCCAGCTTCGATCGCCAGTCCATCGACTGGGACCTCAACTACTTCAAGTACTACTTCCTGCGCCTGGCCGGCATTCCTTTCAACGAGCAGGCCCTCGAAGCACGACTTCGGCCGCCTGACCAGCTTCCTCCTCACCGCGCGCCGCGACTTCTTTCTCTACCGCGACTTCCAATCGCGCAACATCATGCTGCGCGACGGCCAGCCCTTCTTCCTCGACTACCAGGGCGGCCGCAAAGGCGCGCTTCAATACGACATCGCCTCGCTCCTCTACGACGGCAAGGCCGACCTGCCGCCCGCCCTTCGCCAGCAACTGCTCGACCACTACCTTGAAGCCCTCGCCGCGCATCTGCCCATCACCCGCGAAGCCTTCATGGAGCACTACTACGCGTACGTCTACGTGCGCATCCTTCAGGCGCTCGGCGCGTACGGTTTCCGCGGCTTCTACGAGCGCAAGCCGCACTTCCTTCTGTCCGTCCCGTACGCGCTCAAGAACCTCCGCTGGCTGGCCCACAACGTCACGCTGCCCATCGCCCTGCCGGCTCTGCTTGAAGCGCTCCAGGCCATGCTGTCGTCTGAGAAGCTGCTCGCCCTGGCCTCCAGCGCCGGCAATCTCACCGTGCGCATCTTCAGCTTCTCCTTCCACCGCCAGCTGCCGTCCGACGAGTCAGGGAACGGCGGCGGCTTTGTCTTCGATGGCCGCGCCCTCCCAATCCCGGCCGCGAAGAACGCTTCAAGCAGCTCACCGGCAAAGACGCGCCCGTCATCGACTACCTCAACCAGCACCCTGCCGTGCACCAGTTCCTCTCCAACGCCATCTCCCTGGTCGAAGCCAGCGTGGCCGCCTACCAGCAGCGCGGCTTCAAAGACCTGATGGTCTCCTTCGGCTGCACCGGCGGCCAGCACCGCTCCGTCTTTCTCGCCGAACAGCTCGCCGCGCCACCTTCGCAGCCAGGGCATTGAAGTCGTCCTCCGCCACATCGAAGTCGAAAAGATGGAGCAGGCCAGGCTCGAATCCGCGCAGTTGGAGAAGGCCATTCCATGAAGGCCATGGTTCTGGCCGCCGGCCTCGGCACGCGCCTACGCCCGCTCACCAACGATCGCCCCAAAGCCCTCGTCGAAATCAACGGCCGCACGATGCTTGAGATCACTCTCACCCGCCTGCGCGCCGCCGGCGTCACCGATGTCATCGTCAACACGCATCACTTCGCTGAGCTCATGGCGGAGTTCCTCCGCAGCCGCGACTTTGGCATGCGCATCGAAATCTCCTTCGAACCCGTCCTTCTCGACACCGGCGGCGGTCTTAAAAATGCCGCCTGGTTTTTCGATGACGGTGCGCCTTTCGTTCTTCACAACGTCGACATCCTCACCAACATCGATCTGGCTTCGATGCTCCGGTTTCATCGCGAGCAAAATCCGCTGGCCGTGCTGGCTACGCAGGACCGCATCACCTCGCGACCCTTGCTCTTCGACCGAAAGTTCGAGCTCTGCGGCCGGGTTGTTGCCGGCGGGAATCAAGAAATGGTTCGGCCACTCGATAAAGAACCTAGCCCGCTGGCCTTCAACGGCATCCACATCCTTTCGCCGCGTATCTTCGACCTGCTGACCGAAGACGGCGTCTTCTCCATCATCCCCGCCTATCTTCGTCTCGCGGCTGCCGGTGAGTCCATTCGCTGTTATCGAGCCGATGAGTTTTACTGGCGCGACCTGGGGCGCCCCGAGCACCTCGACCAGGCCGCCGCCGACATTGCCTCCCTCTCGTACCCCGGCGTATAGCGCCGGGCGGAAGATGCCACAATGGCTGCATGCACTCGCGCACTCCGGTTCTGCTCTGTTTTCTGGCTCTCGGCAGCTACGTTCTGGCACAAGCCCCGGCAACGCCGGCCGCACCGCAGTTGCCGCCAGGCTCACCGAAGGTGATCGAGGTGAAGCCGAAATCCCCACCGCCGACCCGCGATCCGCACACGCCGGGCTACGTCGACGCTAAGGAACTACCGGACGGAACGCTGCCTTCTCCTGACGCCGACGGGAACTTCATCATTGGCCCAACCCATCCAGCAGCCCCTGAGTTGGCTGCTGCTCCCGCCACACCCAACGGCACGGTCATCGAGTTCACGATGAACTCGACAGACAGCAAGTTCTATCCGGGCATCATGCGCAATCCCGGCCCGCTCGGCACGCCCGACCCGAACGATCCCGCCAAGCTCATCGTCACCACCAGCCATCCGGCGCCGTACACGCGCAAGGTGGCCGTCTACGTTCCCAAGCGCCTACAAGCCCGGCTCCATTGCGCCGTTCATCGTGGGCGCCGATGGTCCCAACCGCTCGCTCTTCACGGCTGTCGATTCGTTGATCGCAGCGCACAAACTGCCGGCCATGGTGGTCATCTCCATCGCCAACGGCGGCGGCGACGCCCAGGGCTGCGAGCGCGGTCTGGAGTACGACACCCTGTCGCCCCGCTACGCCGACTTCGTCGAGCAGGAGGTGCTGCCGCTGGCGGAAGAGAAGGCGCATGTGAAGCTCACTCGCGACCCCGACGCCCGCGTGGCCACCGGCGGCAGCTCCGGAGCCGCTTGCGCCTTCATCATGGCCTGGTACCGCAACGACCTCTACCACCGCGTCCTGGCGTACTCCGGGACCTGGATCAACCAGCAATGGCCGTGGAATCCCGATACGCCGCACGGCGCCTGGGAGTTTCCCGAGCACCTGGTTCCCAACAGCCCGCGCAAGCCCATCCGCATCTGGATGGAGGTCGGCGACACTGATCTGTTCAATCCCAACGTGATGCGCGACGGCATGCACGACTGGGTGCTGGCCAATGAGAATATGGCCCGCGCGCTGGGGGCGAAGGGCTATCACTACCAGTTCGTCTTCGCCAGGAACGCGGGCCATGTGGATCGCGCCACCACGCTGCAAACGCTGCCCGAAGCTTTGGAGTATGTCTGGCAAGGCTACCGCGCGCCGACCCGCTGATCTTTGTTCGACCTTGCGCCAACGCATAGACGCCGAAACGAACCGGCGCGACACTCGGGCATGAGAGCCCCAATTCATACGGGCGGGAACTTCCCCGAGGCTTCGGCCAACCAGCCTGCCTTTCTCATGTGCCCTCCTACTCTCTACGACGTGAACTACGTCATCAATCCGTGGATGGCCGGCAATGTAAACCGGTCTTCCCGGATTCGGGCCACGCAGCAGTGGACCAATCTCCACACAGCACTTTCCAACATCGCCAGCGTTCATCTGGTTGAGCCGCAGCCGGGCTCGCCGGACATGGTGTTTACCGCCAACGCAGGCCTTGTTCACGGCGACACCGTGGCGCTCAGCAGCTTCTATCATCCCGAGCGGCAGGGCGAGGAGCCGCACTTCCGCAGGTGGTTTCAGCAGACCGGGTTTACGGTTTGCGACATACCACGCGTAACGCCGTTTGAGGGCGAAGGCGATGCCCTCTTTGAGCCCGGCGGGTTGCGTTTATGGGCCGGTCACGGCCCGCGCACCCGCCAGGACTCGCATCGGCGTCTCACCGAACTCTGGGGTCTCGAGGTGGTTTCGCTGCGGCTGGTGGATCCGCGGTTCTATCATCTGGATACGTGCTTTTGCCCGCTCGCCAATGGCGAGGTGATGTACTATCCGGCCGCATTTGATGATGAGTCCCGGGGGAGCATCGAGCGGCACTTCGGCGCCGAGCGGCGGATTGCTGTTGCGGAGGCGGACGCGGTTCGGTTTGCGTGCAATGCGGTCAATGTCGGGAGCACCATCCTGCTGAACCACATCACAGCCGAACTGGATGCGCGGCTTCAGTCTCGTGGGTACCAGGTGTTCCAGATCGAGCTTTCGGAGTTTCTGAAGGCCGGTGGCGCAGCCAAGTGCCTGGTTCTCCGGCTGAACGATCTTCCTTCCTGAATTCGTGATCTGACTCACATTCAAACGCGAAAAAATAAAACTGCTCTGCGGGCTGCGAGATCACACCACGCGCCCGGCCTTTTCGTGCCGAGGGGAGGGGTTGCGGGAGACGGATCAGGGCTTGATCTCGTTTTTGTGCTGCTCGTAAACGCTCTGTACGATGGCGTCCTGAGGGTCGAGGTCGTGGGCGCGGCGAATTTCGCTTAGGGCCTCTTCAGTCTTGCCGGCCTGACCGAGGACGACGCTGCGCCAGGCATGGGCTCGCGCGCGGTCCGGCTGAAGGCGCACAGCCTCATCGAGTTCCGAGAGAGCCTTGTCATAGTGGCCTGCCTGGGTCAGCGCCGCCCCGAGATTCTCATGAGCCGCGGCATTGTCCTTTGCGAGGTCGACGACCTTCTGAAAGGCGGCGGCGGACTCGTCGTACTTCTCCTCGAGGAGCAGGGCCATGCCCAGGTTGGTGAGAACTTCGGGATCGGCAGGCTGGATACGGGTAGCCTCGCGGAATTGCGCGGCCGCATCCTCAGTTTTGTCCTGGAGCATATATAAACGCCCGGTCATCAGCCGCGTTTCGGGATCGTCGGGTTTTAACCGCACGGCCTGGAGATATTCGGCAAGCGCCTGATCGTAGTTTTTTGTGTTTGCGAGCGCGGTTCCGAGTGCTTTATGGGCTTCGGCATCGTTGGGCTGCAGGCGGATGAGCTCGCGGTATTGGGGGATGGCGGAATCGTAATCGCCTTTGGAGAAGTAGGCCAGGGCGAGGTACTGGTGGGAGTCCACGTTGTCCGGGGCCAGGCGCACGGCTTCGCGAAAAGACTGGATGGCATCATCTATTTGGTTGAGAGCCATGGAGGCGCGGCCAACATTGAGATGTGCATCCGGGTCTTTGGGGCTGAGGTTTGCAGCGGTGCGCAGTTCGGCGGCGCCTTCGGCCTGTTGGCCCGCATTGAACAGGGCCTTGCCCAAGCAGGCATGGCTACTATAGCGGGTTGGCGCGAGGCGGACGCTCTCGCGGAATTCCTTGATGGCGTCGTCCGGCCTGGACTGGGACAGGGCATCACCCAGATACTCGTGCGCCTCGGCATCGTTGGGATCGATCCGGATGGCTTCCTTCAATTCCCTGGTGGCGTCGTCAACGCGGTTGGCCTGGAGGAACTCGGCACCCAACTCTCTTCGGGCGATGCCGAAGCTGGGAAGGCCCCCCAGGGCCTTTTGCAACTCAAGGATCGAGGCGTTTGTTTCTCCCTTGAGCGCCAATGCCTGACCGAGCGCCCAATGAGCGAGATAGAAGTCCGGAGAGATGGCGACGGCAGCCTTGAACTCGGCGATGGCCGTGCCGGGATCGGAGTCGGCCAGGTGGTTGCCGAGACCGTAGTGGGCCATGGGATTGTTGGGGCCCAGGCGGACCGCCTCACGATATTCCAGCTCCGCAGCGTGAGGATCGCTCTTTGATAATTCGTTGCCGAGGCTATCGTGAGCGAGAGGGTCGTTGGGATTGAGGTGGACCAGAGTCTTTGCCGCCTCGATTGCGCCCTGCTGATCGCCGGCGGCGTCACACGTCACGACCAGCATGGTGATGGCGTCGCGATCGGCGGGGCGCATGCCGGCGGCCATTTTGGCGGCGGTGGCGGCCTCTTTGAAGTGGTCTTCGGTGGGCTTGCCGGCATCAGCCCCGTACACCTTGATGGTGCCCTGATTGAAAAGGGATTCGGCGAGGTGCTCGTACTCGTTGAAGAGCTTGTCCTGGAGTTGCGCCTGTTCCGCCTTGACCTTGTCGATCTCGGCTTTGTCGCGTTCGATGGCCTGGTTGAAGAGGGTGCTGGCTTCAGAGTAGTGCTGCGTGGAGAGCTGCAACAGCGCCTGTTCGGACGGGTCCTGCGTTTTGGATAACAAGGCACCGATGGCCTTATCGAGATCTTCCGGTGGCAGGCCGAATACTTTAGCGACGTTTGCCAGCGCTTCATGGCGCTGTTCTTCGGGTGGGAGCGAGGATCCGGCGGAGAGCGGGCTAATTCTCTTGACCACCTGCTGGGCGATGGCCAGCACTCCATCGTGACTGGTGAGAAGAGAACGGTCACCGCTTTCGGCGACGACCAGGGATTGGAAGTTTCCGGAATCGTTTTCGAAGGGGGGTACGCGCACGACACCATCCCAGGGCGAGATCAACACGTAGTCGTGACCGTGGGGGCTGACGACAATGCTGAGCTCGACGATGGAGTTGGGTTTTTGATCGGGCGGCAGGGGGATGCGCGCTTTTCCGTTAATGGTGGTGTCGGAACCTCCGTCGCCCTTGGTGGTGAGCTTGAGGTCGGAGACGGGCTTGCCGCGGACGTCGGTGACGTAGAGGACGAGGATGTGCGATTCGGCGCGGAGGGCCGGAGTTGCGGAGAATGCCAGGAGAACGGCGAGGATTTTCAGGGGAAGTTTCATGACGCCTGCCCCCTAGTTGGCGGTTGCGCGCGGCTTGAAATGGGCTTGCCGGACGAGGCGGATCTCGGCGGGCAGGGAGCTTGCCATGCTCCAGTCGAGAAAGGGCTGATAGCCTTCGCAGACGGCCGCGATTTTTACCTGCTGGCCTTCAGCGGCGTGGGTTTTGAGCGTGAAGTCGCCGGTTCGGCCGGTGACGACGCTTTCGTTGTCGTAGCCGACGACGTGCACGAGGGCGCCGGCGATGGGTGCGTGCGACGAGTCGTCGATGACCGAGCCATGCAGAATGGCCGAGGCGTCTGGTTGGAGCGGGAGTTCGACGGCGGGAGCGTAGTCGCCGCCGAGATGGATGGACTGGCTGGCCTGCAGGAAAGCGGTGCGATCGGTGGCGAAGACGGTGAGCTGTCCAGCGCTGGGGCGGGACTTGGCGGGGATGTCGCATTCCCATCCGGCGCTGGTTTTGAGGACTTCGCCGCCGAGGGAACATTTGACCTCAGCCTGATCGACGGGAGAGCCCTGTCGGGTGACGATGATGCGGACGCGGTAGAGGCCGAAGTTGTCGAGCCAGGCCGGAGCAACGATGGGGACGACAGCGAGGATAACGATTGCGATGACGAGCGCCCAGCCGATTTTCGGGACTCTTTTCCCGGAGAGGCGAAGGAGAATTGCGACGATGGCCGCGATGGCAAAGGCGGCCAGGCTCCATTGGTTCGATACTTTTGCGGCAACCTCGAACAGCTTGTCCATGGTGTTGCGGCTCAGGACGGGGGATTTCAGCCAAAGGGGACCCGATGGGAGGCGCTGTGGGAACAAGCATACCCCGATTTTGGGTAATCGGCGGTTTTCGATGGGGGAGAGGAGCGAAAGAAGGGTTAGGACGCTCCGGGTGGGGGCAGGGTAGTTGCCGACGGCGGCGGGCGCTAGGGCAGGCTCTTTTGCGCCAGAGCGAACGTGCAAACGCCCAGATTCTGAGAGGTAGTGCTGGTTGTGACGGAGACGTTGGCGGTGAAGGACTGGGATGTGGTTGAGCCCGCGATGTTTCCAAGGGCGGATACCCAGAAAAAGCCGCCAAGGCCGGAGTTGCCCGGGCCGATGGTGATGCTGTTGGCATTGGCGCCAATGGCCCATTTTTCAGGTCCCGAGGAGGTGTGGCCGAGATTGTCAACGACGACCGAATAGAAGCCGTTGTCCGTGGTGAGCTCGACCTGAACGTGGCATGAGTTGGATACCCAGTGGGAGGTGGCCGCGACAAGACTGGCGCCGTTCACGACGGCGTTGGGGCCGTTCTGCTGGGTTGGGCCGGTGGAGATGCCGGTGCTGCTGGAACTGGAGCCGCCACAGGCAGTCAGAAACGATGCCAGGGCCAGGAGTGCTGCGGGGCGATAAATATGGCCGGTCCCGAAACGGAAGGGCGTCAAGAGAGTATCTCCATGGGGGAATCTGGCTTAGATGTTAGCAGTAATTGGGGTGAGCGGGGCGTGCATCGTTCGGGGCAGGGCTTGCCATGCGGATCGCGCGGCCCCTGTCCTGGCGGCGAGGGTCGCGCGTCCACTTGTGGTGTCTCTCCTCATCAGGCGCGCTCGAAGAACTTTTCGATCTCCTCTAACGTTTTGCCCTTGGTTTCAGGGAGGAAGAAGACGACGGTGATGAAGTAGACCACGGTGAAGCTGGCGAACAGGAAGAACATGGACGAGTAGCCGTGGGTGCCGACCATGGGGAGGAAGATGGCGGCCAGGGCGGTGGAGACGAACTGGTTGAGGACCAAGGCGACGCTCATGCCGTTGGAGCGGATGCGGGTGGGCATGAGCTCAGAGAGGGCCAGCCAGACGCAAACGCCGGGTCCCATGGCGTAGAAGGCGACGAAGGCATAGAGGAAAACGGCGACGAGCCAACCATTGAGCGCGCTGGGGATGGGCGTGAGGTAGGCATGCTGGATGGTGAGGGGGGCGGTGCGTCCGGCGTCGAGGTTGGCGAAGGGGTTGTGGAAGAAGGACTCGACCTTGCCGGAGGGGACGGCGTCGGAGCGATGGATTTCGACGGCCGGGTCGTTGAGGCGGACTGGCGTGGTGGTGCCGGAGTAAGGGCCGTAGGAGTAGATGATTGCCAGCGACTGGCCGGTGAGGGCTTGGTCGGCGAGGACGGGAGCAGCGGCGGCCAGGCGTGCAGCTCCGGCCTGATCGAACCGGAAGAAGAGCTGCTGGTCCTGATCGACCAGGGGCTGAATGGCGGAGGCGATGTCGATGCGATGGGACTCGGTGCGGTGGAAGAGGCCGCCGGTGACGACCATGGAGATGATGATGCCGGTGGTGCCGACGGTGAACAGGAATTTGCGGCCCTTGCGATCGATAAGCTGCATGCCCACGATGGTCATGAGGAAGTTGAGGCCGGTGAAGACGACGTAGCCCCAGTGGGCGAGGACGTCGGATAGGCCGCCCTCAAGGAGGATGTTGGTGTTGAAACCGATGACGGAGTTGATGCCGGTGGCAGTGTTGCAGGCGAGGATGACGCAGGCCAGCAGGAAGGGGAGGACGTAGCGGCGCTGGAGGAGCGAGTCGGAGCCGTGGCTGCGGGTGCGCTTGTTGGCGGCATCGGTGGCAATTTGGGCCATCTCGCTGAGCTCGAGGGCGGTTTGTTCGGGAGTGCGGGAGCGGAGCAGGGCGGCTTCAGCCTGGGCGCGGTTGCCACGGCGGAAGAGCCAGCGGGGCGACTCGGAGACGAAGAAGCTGCCAAGAACGAAGATCAGCCCAGGGGGCATGGACATCCAGAAGATCTGGCGCCATGCGGAGTTTTTGGCGGAGAAGAGTGCGTCGGCGCTGCCGGATTTGGCGATGCCGGCGACGTGATAGCTGTAGTAGACGCCGATGAGGGAGGCGGCAAAAATGCCGAGGGTGAGGAGCCACTGGAAGACGGCGGTGCCGCGGCCGCGCTCTTTGGCGGAGAGGCATTCGGCGAGGTAGAGAGGGACGACGACGCCGACGAGTCCGCCGCTGACGCCTTGCAGGAGGCGCCCGAGCAGAAGCGGGGTGTAGCCGTGGGAGAGGGCGATGACGGGCACGCTGAGCGTGAAGGCAATGCCGCTGAGGATCATGAGGGGGCGGCGGCCGAGCCAGTCGGCGAGGAGACCGGCAAAGAGGGTGGAGAAGACGCTGCCGAGGAGCACGGCGGCGACAATCTTGGAGAGCTCGGCGGGGGTGAGGTGGGAGGTAGCCTGCAGGTAGGGAAGGGCTCCGCCGATGATGCCGACGTCGATGCCGTAGAGGAGGCCGCCGAGTCCCGCGACGAAGAGGAGGAAACGGTTGTAGCGCACAAGGTTGACAGCGAGCGTGGATTCGGCGGGTAACGGCATGGGACGAGAATACAGGGGCTAGGGACTGGGGACTAGGGGCTAGGAGGGCTAAGGGACTAAGGGACTCAGGGACTGAGGGATTGGCGCTTCGGTGGTTTCTTCGCGCCAGAACTGGGCGGCGCCGACCAGGGGGGCTCGGTCGAGAAGGGTGGAGGGGACGACGCTGAAGCCGAGGCCGTGGATCTCTTGCTTCGTAGCGGGGAGAAAGAGTTGCGAGGAGCGGGAGATGCCGCCGCCGAGGACGACGATTTCAGGGTGGAAGGGGGCGATGACGTCGCGGAGGACGCGGCCCAGGTTCTGGCCGAATTCGGCGAAGACCTGGCGGGCGTGGTTGTCGGTGGGGGCGAGGGCGGCGATTTCGGCGACTTCGATGTCAGTGCCGGTGAGGGCGAGGTAGTCGGATTTGAGGCGGCGGGTGGAGAGCAGATCCTCGACGGTAACGCCGGCGTAGGGGTAGTTCCAGATTTCGCCGCCGGGAGGGACGCCGGGACCCTGGGTGAGGTGGCGGCCGTCGGCGGCGAAGGCGGAACCGATACCGGTCCCAAGGGTGAGGCCTACGGCGCGTTCAGCGCCGACAGCGGCGCCGGCGCCGATTTCGCCGAGGAGGTAGGAGGCGGCGTCGTTGAGGAAGCGGATTTGCGAGGGCTGCCAGTTGAAGCTGGCGGCGAGAGCGGAGCGGAGATTCTTGCCGTAGAGGTACTGGAGCTTGTGCTCCATGAGGCTGACGCCGGCTTCGTGGTCGAAGGGACCGGGAACGGCCAGCGAGGCGCCGTCGATATTGGGTTCGGAGGCGGCGACATCGGCGCCGAGGCGATGGAGCAGGTCGACGAAGCCGGAAAATGACGCGATGTCGTGGAGCGGACCGCTGGCGGTGTGAAGGAGATGGAGGTCAGGGAGACGGCAGAGGCCCGCGCTGATGTGGCTTCCGCCGACGTCATAGGTCAAAACATAGTGAGAGGTCGAGATATTCACGTTTGTCTGCCTTTCCGTAACCGCTATGGGACTGCTTATGGGTTTGATTCGGATATAACCGGTCCGAACCGAGACCGGTTTTGACCACAGGAAATCGTATTTGTTGATTTCAGATGATAACGGTATCACAAAGGCAGGGACCAAGGATCAGGGACCATGGATCAGGGACCAGGGCTGGGGACTAGGGGGGCTAGGGACGGAGGGACGGTGAGGAAGGGGGTGCTTCACCCTCGACTGGATTGAGACCGTCGAGGGTGAAGGGCCTTCGTCAGGCCTGGCGGGGGCTTTCTTCGGGTGGGGCGAAGTTGCCGCAGCGGGCGGACATGCGGTGGCGGAAGGCTTCGCGCTCTTCGGGGGTCATGGATTCCCAGCGGGCTTGCCACTTTTTGCTCCAGCCGCGCTGGCCGCGGCCCTTGCCGTTGTTACTGTGCCAGCTACCGAAGAGGATGCGGGAGAGCAACAGGAGGCCGAGGGCCTGCCAGAAGGTGATGAGATGCGCGCCGGTGAAGAGCGCGGGGACGAGCCAGTTCCAGAGATACTTGACCGCTTCGCCGAAGAGGAACACGAAGAGCACGGCAGCGGGCGGGGCTACAAGGAAGATCCACCATTTGCGATTTTTCATTTGGGGCCTCATTTCTTTCCGAATTCGTCGTGAATGGCCTGCAGGCGCTTGCGGAGATGGAGCACGGCATAGCGCTTGCGGGCGAGAAGCGTGTTGCGGTTGATGCCGGTTTCGTGGGCGAGCTCGTCGAAGGTGCGGCCTTCGAGCTCGTGCGCGATGAAGACGGCGCGCTGTTCGGGCGGCAACTCGTCGATGGCGCTGTTGAGTTCGTCGAGCAGGATGCGGCGGAAGTAGAGGGCCTCGGGACCGTCGTCGGGCGAGGGAAGCAGGTCTTCAAAGGCGAGGAGTTCGCCGGAGTCGTCTTCGATGGCGATATCGGCGAAGGGCTCGGGCTTTTTCTTGCGAAAGAGGTCGGTGATGCGATTGCGGGCGACGCGATAGAGCCAGCCGGTGACGGTCTCGAAGGGCATGAGCAGGCGGTGAGCCTGGACGAGCTCGAAGAGGACTTCCTGGAGCAGGTCGTCGGCGTCTGCGGGGTTGGGGACGCGTTTGCGGATGAAGTTGCCGAGGCGCGACTGCTGCTGGGCGACGACTTCCGCGATTTGCCGGTCTTGCTCCATCGTTGGCTCGATCATCGCAGTTGCCGTCATGGTCTCGCTTCCTGGTGATGAAGACGGATGAGGCGCGGAAAGATTGTAGAGAGAGTCAGCGAGTTAGCAGGTCTGCTAGTTAGCGATGCCGATGGTCGGGGACGTAGCGATTCAGCCGGTCGATCGTTCCCGCCCAAGCGGAGCTTGGACGGGGCACAGCTGTGGGGCATAGCCGGGTTGTTCGATCGCTGGCCGTTATTCTCGGGGCTCGTCGGTGAGGTACTGGTAGCTGACGAAGGCGATCTTGGTGCTGTCGGGAGACCAACTGGGGACGTTGAGGGTGCCCTGGCCTCCGAAGAGCGTGGCGAGCACCTTGGTGGTCTTGTCGGCGAGGGACATGACGTTGACGGTGACGTCCTTGTCGGCGGGGTGGCCTTTGACGCCTTTTTCGTAGCTGAGGAAGACCATCCATTTGCCGTCGGGGGAGATGTGGGGGAACCAGTCGGTGGTGCTGGTGGTGAGGACCTGCTCGGGGGCGGAGCCGTCGGGATGCATCCGCCAGATTTGCATGGGGCCGGTGCGTTCGGAGTTGAAGTAGATCCACTGGCCGTCGGGGGAGTAGTCGGGGCCGTTGTCGATGCCGGGGTCGGTGGTGAGGCGGTGCTCGGCGCCGCCGGCGGCGGGGATGGTGTAGACGTCGGAGTTGTTGTCACGGGTGGAGGTGAAGGCGATGGTTTGGCCGTCCGGGGAGAAGCTGTGCCAGTAAGACGGGGAGACGGTGGTGATCTGTTTGGGCGTGCCACCGCTGATGGGGACGGTGTAGACGAGGGATTTGCCCTGCGCGGTGGAGTCGCTGATGCCGAGGGTTTGGCCGTCGGGTGAGAGGCCGTGATCGTTGTTGCAGTGAGCCTGCGGGCCAGTGGGAATACGCACGGGTTCGGCGGGTTTGGTGTCGGCATCGGGTGGGAGACGGTAGATGCCGCCGTCCTGGTTGAAGAGGAAGAAGGAGCCGTCGCGGGACCAGTTGGGGGCTTCGAAGTGCGCGGGCGCGGTGTAGACCACGTGACGATCGGTGGAGGCGATGGGAACGGTTTCGAGGGCGCTCCAGAGGATGGGTTTGGAGGTGGAAGGGGCGAGGGGCGCGAGCTTGACGTTGCGGAAGGTGGCTGTGGTGGTGGCGTCCTTGTCGTGGGCGCAGACGCCGATGCCGATGTAGTAGTCGCCGGTGATGGGGAGCTTGATGGAGGCGCCGGTGGGTTGGAGTTTGGCGTTGGGCGCGCCGGCGAAGGCGTAGAAGAAGTCGCCGTGCTTTTCAAGGCGGACGCGCTGAGGCGAGAGTTGGCCGAACTCGACTTCGTGATCGGTGCCGCCCGGGGTGAGGCGGAATTGCAGGGCGGCGAGGCCGTTCCCGTGGAGGGCGATGTCGACCGCGGGCGAGGCGGGATCGAGGGACTGGCGGATCATCAGCACCGCTTTGCGATGGGCGTTGCCGGTGGCGCCCGGGTTGCCGGTGGAGCCGGTGAGGGCGATGTCGGCGGAGAGGAAGATGTCGCCGGAGGCTTTTTTCCAGGCGAATTGGAAGTCGTCTTCAGCGGCCCACATGTTGGCGCCGCTGCCGGTGAGAGTGTAGGTGGTGGTGGATTCGTCGTAGCGGGTGGAGCCCGGGTGAAGGAGGGCGCCGACGTCGGCGTGGTCCTGGAAGATGCCGGTGGGGTTGGGGTGGGGTTGGGCGGATGCTGTGAGGAGGGTGCCTGAGAGAGCGAGAAGGGCGGTTTGGAATACGGTGGGCATGTCGCGCGAAGTGTAGCAAAGCGGACGTGGTCTTAGCGGGCGATCTGGGAAGCACGCCCGCTTGGGATGGTGGTGACGCTAGCCGACTGGGATTCGCTAAATGCCGGTAGGAGCGGGCTTGTCGGCGAGGCGTTCGGCTACGCTCTTGGCCTGGGTGAAGAGGTAGAGGTAATCGGGGCCGCCGGCCTTGGAGTCGGTGCCGCTCATGTTGAAGCCGCCGAAGGGATGCGCGCCGACCATGGCGCCGGTGCACTTGCGATTGAAGTAGAGATTGCCGACGTGGAAAGCACTGCGCGCGGTCGAGCCTTTGGCGCGGATCGTTGGTGTAAAGGGCGCCGGTGAGGCCGTACTCGGTGTTGTTGGCGACGCGCGAGGCCTTCTTCGAAGCTCTCGACCTTGATGACGGCGAGCACCGGGCCGAAGATTTCTTCCTGCGCGATGACTGCGTCGGGCGGAGATGTCGGCGAAGACTGTGGGCTGAAGGTAAGAAGCCGCCTTCGGCGAGTCTGGACGGCGTTGCCGCCGGCGACCAGGCGTGCCTTCCTTCTTGCCGGTTTCGATGTAGCTCGAGCATGGAGTCGAGCGCCGCCTTGTTGATGACGGGGCCCATGTTGGGATTGGTCGACGGGATCGCCGACGGTGAGCGTGGCGACGCGCTCGCGGAGGCGCTCGACGAAGACGTCGTAGATGGGCGCCTCGAATGATGGCGCGGGAGCAGGCGGAGCACTTTTGGCCGCTGAAGCCGAAGGCCGAGGCGACGACGCCGTCGACGGCGGCGTCGAGGTCGGCATCTGCGCAGACGAGGATGGAATCTTTGCCGCCCATTTCGAGGATGGTGCGCTTGATCCAGATCTGGCCGGGCTGGGTGTGGCGGCGCGCTCGTGAATTTCGAGGCCGACGGACTTTGGAGCCGGTGAAGGCGATGAAGCGGGTCTTGGGGTGCTCGACGATGGCGTTGCCGAAGGTGGCGCCGGAGCCGGGGCAGAAGTTGACGACGCCGTCGGGCATGCCGGCTTCTTCGAGGACTTCGACAGAACTTGCGCGGCGATGGTGGGCGAGTCGCTGGAGGGCTTGAGGATGACGGTGTTGCCGGTGACGATGGCGGCGGCGGTCATGCCGGCCATGATGGCGAAGGGAAAGTTCCACGGCGGAATGACGGCGCCGACGCCGAGCGGAATGTAGAGCAGCTCGTTGCGCTCGCCGGGATACTGGATGGGCGTGGTGGCGGCGGCGAGGCGCAGGGCTTCGCGGGCGTAGAACTCGAGGAAGTCGATGGTTTCGCCGACGTCGGCGTCGGCCTCGGCCCAGTTCTTGCCGACTTCGTAGGTGAGCCAGGCGCATGAACTCGAACTTGCGCTTGCGGATGATGTCGGCGGCGCCGAGCAGCAGCGAGGCGCGCTCGTCGACGGAGGTGCGGCTCCAGGATTCGAAGGCGTCGAGCGCGGCGGTCATGGCGGGTTCGGCGTGCTCGGCGCCGGCCTTCTGGTGGACGCCGACGACTTGCGCGGGCTGCGCCGGATTGATGGAGCGAATCTTGTCGGCGGTCTTGAGGCGCTCGCCGCCGATGATGAGGTCGTATTCGCGGCCGAGCTGGCGCGGCGACCTTGTCGAGCGCCTGGCGCATGGCGCGGGCGTTTTCGGGGGTCGTTGAAGTCGGTGAAGGGCTCGTTGCGGAAGGCGCCTTGCGGTGCACGTGGAGCGATGGTGGTGGGCAGCGTCACGGTGGCCATAGGCATTTGATTGTAGTGCAGGGGGGAAGGGTGCGGGAGGGAAGGAGGGACGTCAATGGCTGACGAAAGAAGGGGTGGTTGGGTTTACGGGGAGGCGGATGTTTTTGTGGTGGTACGCGAAACTAATGCGAGGCCATGGGGTTTGAGAAGACATCCCTGCCTCCGCCTCACCGGCAGAACGGGAACGCCGGAAACAGACGGGTTTGGGATGGATAGACATATATTTTGACGTGCTACGAGGCGGAGGACCCCGAAAGATGGGTCCTCAGCCAACAGAGTGAGGCGGAATGAGACCCCGAACCCGAATTGGATTTGCGATTGCAGCGGCGGTGCCGCTGTTTGCGTTTTCGAGTCTGAAATTGGCGGCACAGGACGTATGGCCGCCGGACGACGAGACCCCTCCCCCACAACAGAGTTACCCCGCGCCTGGCTATGGTGAGCAACCTGGGCAGCCTGGGTATGGCCAACAGCCTGGCTACGGGCAGCAGCCTGGGTACGGCCAGCAGGCCCCGTATGGGCAGCAGGCGTATGGGGATGCGAATGGGTACCAGCCGTATCAGCCGGAGTTTCCGCAGGGACTGGCGCCGACTCCCACGCAGCAGCCGATGAATCCGCAGCAGCTGGAGCAGTTGCTGGCGCCGATCGCGCTGTATCCCGACACGTTGCTGGCGCAGGTGCTGACGGCTTCGACGTATCCGGCCCAGATTTCAGCGGCGGACCAGTGGATGCGCGGGATGGGGAATGCTCCGCCGGAGCAAATTGCCGCGGCGGCGAACGCGATGTCGGGATGGGATCCGAGCGTGAAGGCGCTGACGGCGGCTCCGCAGGTCCTGCAGATGTTGAGCAGCAATTTGCAGTGGACGACGGCGCTGGGAAATGCCTACTACAACCAGCCGCAGGACGTGCTGCAGGAGGTGCAGGTGTTGCGGCAGCGGGCCGAACAGGCCGGAACGCTGCAGAGCACGCCGCAGGAGCAGGTGACCGATAACCCTGGGTATATCGCGGTGCAGCCGGCGAACCCGGAGGTGATGTACGTGCCGCAGTACAACCCGTGGGTGGTGTACGGTGCGCCCATGCAGCCGTATCCGTACTTTTCGCCGATTGGGGACGTGATTGGCGCGGGCGTGGAGTTTGGGCTGGGTCTGGCGCTGGATGCATTTATTCGCGCGCCGTTGGGGCTGCTGGCGTGGGGATTTGACTGGCTTGGCGGGGGGATTTTGTTCCACGGCGGCGGTTATTGGCCGCATGGGGGATACGGGATTCACGACTGGGGCTTTGCGCATGGCGGTCCGCGCTACGCGGGCTGGTATGGGCATGGCGGCTGGCGCGGCGAAGGCGGCCGGCAGATGGCGCGGTTTGGCGATTATCACAACCAGGGGATCTCGGTGCATGGCGGTTATCCTCCAGCGCGGCCGGGAGCCGGGGCTGGTGGGGGTATGAACCGGTTTGGTCAGGGTGGCATGGGCCAGAACGGCATGAACCGGGCGGGTGGTAGCTATCCGACAGCGCGGCTTGGTGCAGGGGCTGGGCAGAACGGGTTGAATCGCGCCGGGGCAGGCTATCCGGCAGCGCGGCCTGGCGGCGGTTTCGGTGGTACGCAGCAGGGATTCAATCGCGGCGGCGAGGTGTCGCGGGCCTATGCGGGGCAACAGGCTTATAACCACATGTCGAGCCCAATGTCGCATCCGCAGCAGCTGGGCGGTGGGATGACCAACGGCGGCGCGCGGGGCTTTGGCGGCAGCACCTATGCAGGCGGCGGCCAGATTGCTCGCCCCGGCCAGTATGCCGGAGCCGGCGGTTATGCCGGGCGCGGGCAGATTGGCGGCGGCCAGGGATTCGTGGGACGGCAGGGCGGCGGGTACGGAATGCCGCGGTACAGTTCGCCGTCGCAGGGGTATCGGAGCCCGGCGGCGCCGAGTTACGGCGGTGGATACAGCCGCGGGCCGTCGCAGGCGTATAACGGCGCCGGGATGGGCGGATTCGGGCATGGCTCTTCGAGCCCGTACTCGGGATCGTTCGGCGGACATGGATTCAGCGGCGGAAGCAGCCACGCGCCGAGCTATGGCGGCGGGCATTCTTCAGGTGGATTCTTCGGGGGAGGACATTCGCAGTCGTTCGGGGGTGGGCATTCCAGCGGAGGTTTCGGCGGCGGGCATTCGTCGTCGCACAGCTTCGGCGGCGGAGGACACAGCGGGGGTGGTGGACACAGCAGCGGTGGACATTCCGGCGGCGGGGGACACCACAAGTAACAGAAGACAGAAGACAGACAGAAGGGGGCGACGATTCGCTCCCTTTTCTGTTTTCAGGGGTGGGTTTGGGTGGGGAGCCAGCAGTCGATGCCTACGGCCTGGCAAGATCTGGTGGCGATCTCGGAGGCGGCCCGAAGCGAGGCTTCGAAGTTGGCTGATTCGGCGTAGAAGTAGCAAAAGGCGCCGTGAAGGACATCGCCGGCACCAGCGGTGTCGCGGGCGTCGATGGTGGGGATGGCGATCTCGAAGCGGCGGCCGTTGTGCAGGGCGAGGATGGAGCGCGGGCCGCGGGTGACGGCGATGCAGGGGACGCCGCGAGCGGCAAACCAGTTGAGAGTGGTCTCGGGATCGGCGGGATGGCCGGGAACGGCGAAGCGTTCGCTGCAGATGGCGGCTGTCACGAGAGGCGCGACGTCGTCGGTGCCGGGTTTCCAGCTTCCGCTGTCAAAGACAATCGGGGTGTTGCGGCTGTGGAGCGTGCGGAGCAGTGGCAGGAATTCCTGAATGTGGAAGCCGTCGGTGAGGGCAATTTGCGGTTGCGAGCCCCAGACGCCCTGCCATTCTGATGCGAGCGGGTTGAAGGCCAGTTCCATGAGGGGCGGGTTGATGATGGTGCGGGTGCCGCGGGCGCTGCCGGTGAGGACGGTGGTGAGCGGTGTTTCGTAATCGGTGCCTGCGGCGACATCGACGAGGTTAACTTCAATGCGAGCTAGCTCGGTGCGGACGGCTTGGGCCCAGGGGCCCGTGCCGAGTGCGGTGAGGAGGGCGGTGTCGCCTCCGAGAAGGGTGTGGGTGATGGCGGCGTTGCAGGCCGGGCCGCCGGGCGCTGCACGGAATGCGCGCGCGAAGACCTTGGTGTCCTCGGCGGGAAGCGCGTCGAGGAGGTAGAGGAGGTCGAGGGTGGTTCGGCCGAGGAAGGCGGCGGTGGGGACGGTGGCCATGTTGGGATGTTAGATGTCGCGAGGGACAGAGGGACAAGGGACAAGGGAAGGGCGGGGAGTTCTTTTTAGGCGGGGGCAGGGGCTTCTTTTTCTGCGGACTTTGGCGCGGGCTTCTTTGCGGATTTCTTAGCGGTGGGGCGGCGGTGGTTGGTGCGGGGGTTATCGTCGACGGCTTTTACGGCGTAGGCGGGGATGGCGTCGAGCTCGGCTCTTCCTTCGGCGTGCTGCATGAGGAAGTCCTGGCTGGAGAAGACGGGGGCGTCTTTGTGCACCTTTCCGGCGTGGAGGTAGGTGCCGTCGGGCTGCTGAAGGCGGGCCTTGACGGTATCGGCGAGGTAGGCGGGAAGGATCTCGTTGTGGATGCGCTCGCGGGCCACGGGGTCGCGGACGGGGAAGACGACCTCGCAGCGTTCGAAGAGGTTGCGGGGCATCCAGTCTGCGGAGCCGATGTAGATTTCGTCGTCGCCGCCATTGGCGAAGTGGAAGATGCGGGAGTGTTCGAGGAAGCGGCCAACGATAGAGCGGACGCGGATGCGGTCGGAGAAGCCTTTGACGCCAGGGCGGATGATGGAGACGCCGCGAATGATGAGGTCGATTTCGACGCCGGCATCGGATGCCTGGTAGAGGGCCTCGATGACGCTGGGCTCGAGGAGAGCATTCATCTTGGCAACGATGTGGGCGGGGCGGCCCGCGCGGGCGTGTTCAGCTTCGCGGCGGATGAGGCGGAGGAAGCTCTCGGCCATGGTGAGCGGCGCGACCAGAAGCGGCGAGTAGTCGTCGACCTCGGCATGGGCGGTGAGATAGTTGAAGACCATGTGCACGCGCTCGGTGATCTCAGGATTGCAAGTGAGGAGGCTGAGGTCGGTGTAGAAGCGCGCAGTGATTGGGTTGTAGTTGCCGGTGCCTAGATGGCAGTAGCGGCGGGTGACGCCGTCCTCGTCGCGGCGGACGAGCAGGGCGAGCTTGCAGTGCGTTTTGAGGCCGACGACGCCGTGGAAGACCTGGACTCCGGCATCTTCCATACTGCGCGCCCAGCGGATGTTGGAGGCTTCGTCGAAGCGGGCCATGAGTTCAACGACGACGGTAGCTTCCTTGGTGGCTCCGGCCTCGGTGAGGGCCTGGAACATGGGCGAATCCTGCGAGGTGCGGTAGAGGGTCTGCTTCATGGAGACGACGGCGTCGTCGTGAGCGCCGCTCTGGATGAAGTTCACGACTGGATCGTAGGAGTCGTAGGGATGGTGGAGGAGGATGTCGCGGGTGCGCAGATCCTCAAATATGTTGGTGGCCTTGCGGCTGAGGGTCAGGGGGCGCGGAACGAAGGGCGGGAATTTGAGGTCGGGGCGGCCCACGTCGGAGTAGAAGAACATGACGCGGGAGAGGTTGACGGGGCCATCGCCGCGGAATACCTCGGATTCGGAGAGCTCGAAGTTGACGCGCAGGCGCTCGATGATTTCGGGGTGAGCGCCGGACTCGATTTCGAGGCGGACGGCGTCGCCTTTGCGGCGATTGTGGAGCTCGACGCGAATGGTTTCGAGCAGGGAGCGGGCCTCTTCTTCTTCGAAGTAGAGGTTGGAGTTGCGCGTGACCCGGAAGGCCGTGTAGGCGAGGACTTCGTATCCGCGGTACATGCCGGCGAGGTTTTTGGCAATGAGGTCCTGGAGGAGTAGGTAGTCGAACTGCTTCTCTGTTGCGGGCAGGCGGACGAAGCGGGACAGGGCGCGGGGCACGGTGACGACGCCGAGGACGAGCGGACCTGAGCTGCGGCGCTTGGCGCGCAGCAGGATCGCCAGGCACAGGGCCTTGTTGAGGACGCGCGGGAACGGGTGGGCGGGGTCCATGGCGATGGGGGTGAGGAGCGGGTCGACTTCGCGCTGGAAATAACTTTGCGCAAAGGATTGGGCGTCCTGATCGAGCTCATCCCACTCGAGGAGGCGGATGCCCTGCTTGCGCAGTTCGGGGAGGAGCTGATTGTTCCAGCAGGCGTACTGAGCGTTCACGAAGGCGTGAATGTCGCGGGTGAGGGCTTCGAGGGACTCATCGGGACGCAGGTTGTCGTAGCCGGTTTCGTGGTAGCCGTCTTCAATGCGCTGCATGAGGCCGGCCTGGCGAATCTCGACGTATTCGTCGAGGTTGGAACCGGTGATGGCGAGAAACTTGACGCGCTCGAGGAGGGGATTGGTAGGGTCTTCGGCCTCTTCGAGGACACGGCGGTTGAACTGCATCCATGAGGCGTCGCGGCCGTTGAAGAGGCGTGGTTTGGAGGGAGTCCTTGCCATGGTGGGATCGTTTTCCTACGCCGTGTTGGCAGTCTACAGCGTTTTACCTAAGTCTGGTTAACAGGGGATGACGAAGAACCAGGGGCTAGTGACTGAGGAGGTCAGGACAAGAGGGACAAGGGACAAAGAGAAAGAGACGGGGAGTCCGGTTGGCAACTTTGTTGTGGCGGTGGGGCGGCGGCCAGCGTG
Organism: uncultured Acidobacteriota bacterium; assembly: GCA_963846375.1. Classification (GTDB taxonomy): domain Bacteria; phylum Acidobacteriota; class Terriglobia; order Terriglobales; family Acidobacteriaceae; genus Telmatobacter. The sequence continues at coordinate 263,701 of CAWJVV010000017.1, read as the reverse complement.
TGATTGACCCATGGTGTCCCGTGGGTTGAACATGGGAGTAGTGGAAAGTGTACGCAAAATCCCGAGGAGGCTGTCCCGATGAGTAACGACAAGAATCCTGCCCGCCACCTGGACGTGTCGCAGCCGCTGCCCCCGGAGGCGGCGGAGTTTGCGCGGAAGCTGCACGGGATGCTGGATGGCCAGCCGAAGGATGACGCCACGGTGGAGCGGGAGCTGGAAGGCATGGACGAGATGTTCGACATCATCGCGGCCGGCTTGTACAGCCTGGCGTCGATGCTGGTGTGCGAGGGGGAAGACAGCATCCGGCTGGTGGAGACGGCGGTGGCAAATACCGAAGTTGATCCGGGAGCGGGGCCGGAGCGCTCGCGGCACAACAGCCGGCGGGCGATGGCGGAGGCGGCGATCAGGTTGCTGGGCAGGCGGGATCCGGCGGGCCTGGCGGCGCCTGAGGATCTGGAGCCGGCGCAGACCTGTATTGGGGATGAGGATTTGGATGCGGCGGGGATGTCGCGTGGGGAACTGGAACGCATGTTTGCGGGGCCGGACCGGGATCGCGTAAGGAACTGGCTGGAGAGCCTGCCGACGGGGATGCGGACGGTGTTTGTGCTGCGCGCGGTGGCGGGGTTGAATGCGCGGGAGACGGCGGAACTGCTGGGCGAACACGGTGGGCCGATGGCGGCGGGATGGACCGCAGAGCAGGTACGCGAGTTGTTCCGGCAAGGAATGTGCTCGGTGGCGTCTCAGCTGATTCATGAAGGGGTGGGTGGCCACTAAGCGTCGGAGTCGGTGGTTTTTTCGGAAGCCGGGGTTGCTTTGCGCCCGGCTTTTTCTCTGGGCAGAGGTTGGATGTTTATCACGGCGCGGCGACCAGGTGCGTTGGTTACACTAGATTTAGAGTCCTGCCGGACCGTGTCTGCATCAATTTGTAGAGCAAACGGTTTACGGTGATCGCCCTTCGTTTCAGCGCAATCAGGTCAGAAATCATTGATGCCTTCTGTGTGTACAAGCAAGAATACGAGCCGTCTTTATGCCCGCGCGGCTCACATATGCGTGATGGTGTTGGCGGGTCTGTTGGGAGCGAGTGCCGCGCTGGCGCAGGCGGGCGGCGGTCAGTCGAGTACGCCGTCGCTGCCGGCCGGTGTTTCGGCTCCGACGGCGGGGCAGGTGACGTCGTCAAGCTTTCAGGGCAGCGTGCCCCAAGGCGAAGCCAACGATCAGATCATTGATTTGACCCTGGATGATGCCATCCAACGCGGGTTGCGGAACAATCTGGGCGTGATTTTGAGCGGCACGCAGACGGCGACCGCGAAGGCGCAGCGGATGAGTCAACTGCAGAATCTGCTGCCGGATGTGGAAGGCAGCATCAAGGAAGCGGATCTGCAGGTGGACCTGGCGGCCGAGGGTCTGCGGATTCCGGGAATCCCGACGATCATCGGACCATTTGGGTACACGGACATTCGGGCGAGCTTGAGCTGGTCGCTGGTGAACGTGAAGTCGCTGCGAGAGTACCTGGCGTCGAAGCACCAATTTCAAGGCGGCCGAGCTGAGCGCGCAGGATGCGCGGGATCTGGTGATTCTGACGGTGGGGAACGCGTATCTACTGGTGGTGGCGGACGAGACGCGCGTGGCAGCCGTGGATGCGCAGGTGAAGACGGCGAAGGTTTCGCTGGACCAGGCGGTGGCGAATCACCAGGCAGGGACGGCTCCGCTGCTGGATGAGTTAAGGGCGCGGGTGGATTACCAGACGCTGCAGCAGCAGTTGATTGTGGCGCAGAACGCACTGGACAAGGACCGGCTGGCGCTGCAGCGGACGATTGGGATGCCGCTGGCGCAGAAGTTCAACCTGGTGGACAAGGCTCCGTATGCAGCGTTTGACCAAGTGGACGTAGACGCGGCCATCAAGCAGGCGCATCTGAATCGCAAGGACCTGGCAGGCGATGGTGGAGCAAACCAAGGCGGCGGAAGAACAGCGCAAGGCGGCGACGGCCGAACGGTATCCCACGCTGACCGCGAATGTGGATTATGGCGATATTGGCGTAAACGTGCGGCATTCGCACGGGACCGCGGATGTGACGGGCAACCTCGAGCGTGCCCATCTTCAAGGAATTTGCGCTGCGCGGAGAAGCGGAACAGGCGCAGTCGCAACTGGACACACAGCGAGCGCAGACCGAGCGACGCGAACGCGCAGGTGGACGCCGATGTGCGCGATGCGCTGCTGGACATTGCAGTCCGCGCAGCGGCAAGTGGAAGTTTCGCGCTCCAGCGTGGAACTGGCCAACGAGGCGCTGAGCGAAGCGCAACAGAGTTACGCAGCCGGCGTGAGCGACAACCTGGCGGTGAGCCAGGCGGAGCAGAGCGTGGCGCAGGCCAACGAGCAGTATGTAGACAGCCTGTACCGGCATAACGTGGCCAAGCTGAGCCTGGCGCGTGCGCTGGGCGCGGCTGAGAATTACAAGAGCTATCTGGGAGGGAAGTGAACGTGGCGGAAACAACGACAACCCAGTCGCTCCGGTCGGAGCAAGAAACTGAGGTCGTGCAGCCGCGGTCGCGCCGCAGGGGCATCATCATTGTTGTAGTTGCAGTGATTGTGGTGGCCGCGCTGGCGTTCTGGTGGCACTCCACGTTTAACGAGGACACCGACGACGCGCAGATCAACGGGCACTTGATCCAGGTAAGCTCGCGCATCGCGGGCCAGGTGAGCAAGGTCTACGTCGACGAGAACCAGGTGGTGAAAAGGGCGCCCCGATTGCCGATCTGGATCCGCGCGACTACGAAGTGGCCGTGGAGAACGCCAAGGCAGCTTTGGCCAGCGCGCAGGCGAACGCTGCGGCAGCGAAGGTGAGCAGTGCCACTGACTGACGATAATACGGGCGCAACCTGACCTCGGCGGGCGCGAACTGAGCGGTTCGCACGCGCAGGTGCAGCAGGCGCAGGGACAACTGCAGGCAGCGCAGGCGCGCATAACCCAGGCCCAGGCCAATAATGCCAAGGCGCAGGCGGACCTGGAGCGCTACAAGCCGCTGGTGGAAAAGGACGTGATCAGCAAGCAGCAGTATGACGCGGCAGTGGCGGCGGCGGCTTCAGCAGCGGCGGCGGTGCAGGATGCGCAGGCCAGCGCGGCGGCGGCAGCAGATGCGGTGCGCGTGGCGCGGCAGCAGGAAGCAGCGTCTGAGGCCTCGTACAAATACGCGCAGACCGGACCGCAGCAGGTTGCCGAGCAGAATGCGAAGGCGCGGCAGGCGCAGGCGCAGGTTCAGCAGGCGCAGGCGCAACTTGACCAGGCGCAGTTGAATTTGAGCTATACGCGCATTGTGGCGCCGGAGGACGGCATCATTACGCGCAAGAGCGTGGAACTGGATCAGAACGTGAGCGCGGGGCAGAACCTGCTGACGCTGGTGTCGCTGAACGATATCTGGATCACGGCGAACTTCAAGGAAACCCAGCTGAAGCACATGGACAAAAAACAGGAAGTGGAGATTGAGGTCGATGCGACCGGAAAGACGTACAAGGGCGTCGTGACGGAGATTGGCGGCGCGACGGGGTCGGTGCTCTCGCTGTTTCCCCCGGAGAACGCGACGGGCAATTACGTGAAGGTGGTGCAGCGCGTTCCGGTGCGCATTGACTTTACTGACTTGCAGCATGAGGATCCGAATCATCAGCTGCGGCCGGGGCTTTCGGTGGAACCGAAGGTGAGGGTGAAGCAGTAGGACAGAAGACAGTTGACTGAAGACAGTGGGCCGGCATTTTGCCGGCCCTTTTGTTTTGGGGCGATAGTCGGTTGGCGATGGAATGGTATGCTCCCGGCATGCGATTGGTTCGGATGATTCTCAGTCTGGCTGTGGCGATTTCTGTGTGGCCTGCCTTTGCGCGCGTGACGCGGGTGGAGGTGACGTCGCGGACGCCGGTGCTGGAGGGCAAGGTTTTTGGCAACGCGGGGGCGTACGAGCGCATTCTGGGCAAGGTCTATTTCTCATTGCCGGTTCTGAATCCGCACAATCGCGGCATTGTGGATCTGGCGAATGCGGTGAACCTGAAGGCCGGCGAGGTGGAGTTCTCCGCGGACTTCATGGCGCTGCGGCCGGTGGATGCGCACAAGGGCAATGGGTCGATGATTCTGGAGGTGCCGAACCGCGGGCTTAGCCGCATTGTGGCGCTGGTGGACGGCGGCGACTGGAATGCGGACAAGGATGCGGGCGACGGGTGGCTGCTGCGCAACGGGTTCACGATTGCAGCGCTGGGATGGCAGTGGGATGCAGCAGGGCCGGGGGCGCTGCGGTTCTATGCTCCCCTGGCGAAGTTTCAAGGCAAAACGATTACCGGGCTGCTGCGCGGCGACGTGATGTTGTCGAAGGCGATGGAGGATATTCCTCTGGGTCATCTGATCCTGGGCAGGATCGGCGGATCGGAGTATCCGGTATCGGCTCCCAACGATCCGCGCAATGTGTTGACGGTGCGCGATTCGAGGACAGCAGAGCGAACGGTGATTCCGCGCGCACAATGGCAGTTTGCGCACACGGTGAATGGCAAGTTGGAGGCGAGCGACCGGTTTATTCATCTCGAAGGAGGATTCAAGCCGGGGAAGATCTACGAATACTTGTACGTGGTGCAGGATCCGGTGGTGGCGGGCGGAGGCTTTGCCGCGGTGCGCGATTTTGCCTCGTACGCGAAGCACGCGAGCGATGCGATTACACCGGCGGAGCGCGTGTATGGCGAGGGTATCTCGCAGAACGGGCGGTTCCTGCGTGACTTTCTTTACGAGGGATTCAACGCCGATGAAGAGGGACGCATGGCGCTGGATGGAGTGCTGGCGCATGTAGCGGGGGCGGGTCGCGGCAGCTTCAACTACCGGTTCGCGCAGCCTTCGCGCGATGCGCAGCCGACGTCGTCGGTGTTTTTCCCGACGGATATTTTTCCTTTTACTGATCTTCCGGAGAAGGATCCGGTGACGGGCGCGCCGGGCGGGCTGCTGGACAAGGCGGTGGCACAGAGAGTAGTGCCGAAGATTTTTTTCTCGAACACATCGTTTGAGTACTGGGGCAGGGCGGCGGCGCTGATTCACATATCGGCGGACGGCAAGAAAGATGCGGAGATCTCACCTAACGTGCGCATCTATCACTTCACGGGATTGCAGCATTTCAGCGGGCCGTGGCCACCGGCGAAGGGCGCGGGCGATTTGATGGGGCAGGAGCCGCAGTCGCCGCTGCCGATCAAGTATTTCTGGCGGGCCATGATTCGCAACATGGACGCGTGGGTGCGGAATGGAACGGCTCCGCCGGCGAGCCGCTATCCGCGCATCGACGAAGGAACGCTGGTGCCGGTCAAGCTGTACGGGTTGCCGCCGATTCCGGGGCTGGGTCATCCCCACGAGGCGAGCGAAGCGTTCCATCTGGACTACGGAATGGGCTGGCAGGAGAAGCGAATTCTGACTGTGCAGCCGCCCAAGGTGGGGCCGGCGTTTCCGGTGATGGTGCCGCAGGTGGATGTGGACGGCAACGAGCGCGACGGCGTGAAGTTGCCGGAGATGATGGTTCCGCTCGGGACCTACACGGGATGGAATTTGCGCGATGCATCGATCGGCGCGCCCGATCAGAGGGTTTCCTTCGAGGCATCGTATGTGCCGTTTGCGAAGACTGAGGCGGAGCGGGTGAAGACGAAGGATTCGCGGAGGTCGATTGCGGAGCGCTACCGGAACCGGTTCGAATACCTGACGGACTACGCGGCGGCGCTGGATGCGCTGGTGAAGGAAAACTGGATTCTGGAGGAAGACCGCATCCCGATGTTGCGCCATGCGCAGGACGAGTGGGACCTGGCAACAGCACCCGAGGTCCCGACGCCCGCCGCTGCGAAATGAGGGGCTCGCCTGGCGGCGGCTAGTCTTCGAGCCAGGTGGTTTCGAAGGTGGGGTTGAGGTGGATATCGATCTGGCGCAGCACGCCGGTGCCGCTGTTGATGAATTTGTGGGGCTCGCCTGCGCGGACGATTAAGATGTCGCCGGGGTGGCCCTGCCGCACGGTGTCGCCTACTGTCCAGGTGGACTGGCCTTCGATGACGTATACCACTTCGTCGTAGTCGTGCTTGTGCAGGCGCGTGCCGCGACCTGGCTCGCCGTTGACGAGAAAAAACGAGACGGCGGTCTGGCCGTGATTAGCGCCGATGAACTCATACGACATGCCGACAAAGGGCAGGGCGGATTGATGGATGGCATCCATAGGGGTTGGATTTGGGACGGATGCGAGCCGATGCAAATTCGCCGGCGTGGTTCAAGGCGCGGTTGAAGCCGGTGGCTCAGCCCAGTAGGTGGTGCGGGCGGTGACGGTCAGGCCTTCGTAGCCGGGGAGGCTTAGCGCGATTGTGTGCGGGCCGGGGTGCGGCGACTGGGGATGGAAGCTCAGGACATAGCGATTGGGAAGATGGTTGGCAACCGTGGACAGATCGTGCTCGAGGTGTTTTTCGTCGCCTAACTTGAAGTACTCGCCGCCGGTGAGGCGAGCCACGGTCTCGGGCACGTTGGTCTGGAGTGCGTCGACGGTGGCGATGGCGGCCATCTTGGCGAAGGTCAGCGGGGGAGCGAGTTGGGCGAGGCAGTCGTAGGCCTGCGCCCAGCGGTTGTGGGTGGCGTCGGGGTCGGGCTCAGGGTCTTTTCCCATACAGCCATTGGGAGGGTTGGGGTGATGATTTTCGAGATCGATCCAACCCATCCGGGTTCGACCGCTCGGCTGCGTGGGCAACTGGCGTGCGGCGTAGTGTGCAGTCTCTGATTTGGCCGTGGAGTACCCGATGCTGTAGATGGTGGTGTTGGCGTCGGTGATGTCGCGGACCGCCTGGGCGATTTTGGTTTCGCTGCCGCGGTCGAGGGTCTCGCTGACCAGCACGATGGCGCGGCGAAAGCCGGCGGGCTTGATGCGCAGCAGATCGACGGCGTACTCGAGGCTGTCGAGAATGGCGGCTCCGTTATCGCCCAGCGGTTTGTCGTGGATGGCTGTGGGGTACCTGCAATTTTCATAATGGTGCTGGCGTTTGCATCCGGGTGCGAGGGTGCGCAGTGCGTCGGCGGCGTCGTCGAGATCGCCGGTGAATTCCTGGAGCAACTGCGGGTGGCTGTCGAAGGCGACGACTGCAACCTGGTGGGGCACGTTGCCGACGATGGACGCCAGCATGGGCGCGAGCGGAGGCGCGATGGTGGGGTACTTCTGGAACTGGCGCGCGCCGGCGCCACCGATTTCGACGAGCACGACAAGTGCGAGCGGTTCCCCGCCGGTTTCGCGTTCGAGCGTGAGGGTCTGCGGGACGCCGTCGTCGGTCAGCTTGAAGTCGCCGGAATTGAGCGTGTAGACGAGTTCGCCGGCGCGGGTGCGGACGAGTGCTGGGACGACGACGACCGAAGTTTCGGTTCGGAGGGCGGGGCTGGAGACTGAGCTTTCGGCAGGCGCTTGCGCAAGCGCCTGCGCCGCCAGGAGAATGAGCGCGCATGCCGCCGGGATGGAGTGGCTGGTTGAGATGATGTCCGGCCTTGGGTTCGTATCCCTGCCAGGTTAGACGGTCGCGGCGAGGTCTTGTCTGGTGCGATTGTGCGGGCTTCCATGCGGGGCGTAGAACGGCTATGCTCATCGCCATGCAGACGCTGCTGCGCAACCTTCAATTTGCTTTTCGCCTGATGGGCAAGACGCCAGCTCTTACAGCCGCAGCCATATTCACGCTGGCGTTGGGGATCGGGGCCAACTCGGCGATCTTTTCGGTGACCAACGCGCTGTTGCTGAAGCCGTTTCCGTATCGTGATCCGGCGCAGCTGGTGATAGTGGGGGTGCGCGACAAGGCGCAGGACCGCGGTATGAACCTGGTGCGTTACGAGATGTTGCGCGACCGGAGCCGGTCGCTTAGCGAGACGGCGGTATGGGCCAACGACCAGCTGAACCTGACCGGGAATGGCGATCCGGTGCAGATTGCGGTGGGACGCGTGTCGCCGAACTTCTTTTCGCTGCTGGGAGTGGCGCCGCAGTTAGGCCGGGACTTCACCGCGGAGGAAGGGCAGCCGCAGGGTAAGCCCGTGGTTTTGCTGAGCGATACGCTGTGGCGTACGCGGTTTCACGCCGATGCGGGGATCGTGGGGCAGACGGTGAAGCTGGATTCCAACGCGGCGACGGTGATCGGCGTGCTGCCGGCCGGCATGAATTTTCCCTTTGTGGGCAAGGCGGAGATCTGGACGCCGCGGTACTTTGAGTATTCGCTGATGCCAACGGCGCGGCTGCGGCAAGGTGTGGGATATCTCAACCTGGTGGCGCGCATGCGGCCGGGCGTGACGGTGCAGCAGACGAACACCGAGCTGGCGGTGCTGAATGAGCAGTATCGGGCGCAAAACGCGACGATGCCCGATGCGGATCCGGACATTACGCTGAAGGCGCAGCCGCTGCGAGACGTGGTGGTGGGCGATTTGCGCAGCAAGGTGCTGATGCTGATGGCTGCCGTGGGCGTGGTGCTGCTGATTGCGTGCGGCAACGTGGCGAGCCTGCTGCTGTCGCGAGCGATGGCGCGGCGGCGCGAGGTGGCGGTGCGGGCGGCGCTGGGCGCGAGGCGGAGCGTGATCGTGAGCCAGTTGCTGACCGAGAGCGTGCTGCTGGCGCTGATTGCCGCGGGATTCGGTATCGCGCTGGGATGGGGTGCGACGCGGGCGCTGGCTACCTGGGGCGCGGCGCGATTGCCCCAGGGCGTGGGGGTGGGCATCGACTGGCGGGTGCTGCTGTTCACGCTGGGGGTGTCGGTGGTGGCGGGGGTGTTGTTCGGCATGGCGCCGGCGCTGCAGCTTGCGTCGATCGATGTGAATGGGACACTGCGCGAAGAGGGGCGCGGGGCCTCATCGAGCGCGGGACGGGTGAAGGCGCGCGATGCGCTGGTGGTGGGGCAGATTGCGCTGTCGCTGGTGCTGCTGATTGGCGCAGGGCTGCTGGTGCGCAGCTTCGCGCGGCTGCTGGCGGTCGACCCAGGATTTGAAGCGCATAACGTGCTCACCATGAACCTGACGCTGTCGACGCTGAAGTACGGCACGCCGGCGCAGCAGCTGGCGTTCTTCGATGAAGTGCTGCGCAGGGTGGGAGCGGTGCCCGGAGTGCGCGATGCGGCCATTTCCGCCGCGCTGCCGTTAAGCACGGTTCGAATCACGCCGGTGTTGCCGCAGGGTCAGCCGGATCGTCCGCTGGGGCAACGGCCGTTCGTGGATATCGAGGCCATCAGCCAAGGATGGTTTGACACCATGCGGGTTCCGCTGCGGGCCGGAAGGGCATTTAACTCAGGGGATCAGACGCAGTCGCCGCCGGTGGTGATTGTGAACGAGAGTTTTGCGCGGCAGTATTGGCCTGGCGCGAATCCGCTGGATGAGCACGTGTTTGTGGGGCGCAGGCCGGTTCCGGCGCAGGTGGTGGGGATGGCTGCCGATGTCAAGAACCAGGGATTGGCCGAGGAGACGCGTCCGCAGCTGTATCTGCCGTTTTCGCAATTGCCGTGGTCGTCGATGAACCTGATTTTGCGCACGGAAGGGCCACCGCAGACGGTGATTGGCGCGGTGCGCGCGCAGATAGCCGCCATCGATCCCGACCAGCCTTTGACTGACGTGCAGACCGTGGATGACCTGATGGATGCGGCGCGCGCGCAACCGCGATTTCTGCTGATGCTGGTGGGCGGGTTTGCGGGGCTGGCGCTGGTGCTGGCCGTGATCGGCATCTATGGCGTGCTGTCGTTTTCGGTGGCGCAGCGGCGGCAGGAGTTTGGGGTGCGCATGGCCATGGGCGCCGATCGCGATCACATCCTGGCCGTGGTGCTGAAACATGGTTTTGTTCTGGCTCTTGTTGGCGTGGGGCTGGGACTGGCGGCCGCGTTCCTGTTGGCCAAGCTGATGGCTGGCATGTTGTACAAGACTCCGGGACGCGACCCGGTGACCTTTATTGCCGCGCCGGTGGCTCTGGTGCTGGTGGTGTTGCTGGCCAGCTATCTGCCCGCGCGGCGCGCTACGCGGGTAAGCCCCGTGGACGCGCTGCGTTGATCGAAACGCCTCACGGGGGTGCAAATTAAACTGGTGGAAATACCATGAAAGATTCCATCCACGTCTCGAAGGAGAATTACCTCAAGGCGGTGCTCGAGGCTGAGGCCGAAGGCCGCCAGGTGATTCCCGCAACGCTTGCGCATTGGCTTGAGGTGTCGGCGCCGGCGGTGACCATGGCGCTGAAGCGTCTGAAGCGCGATGGCTACGTTGAGGTGGGCGAGGACGGGATTGTGCGGCTCACCGACAAAGGCCGGGAGACGGCTTACCATACGGCGCTGCGCCATCACCTGGTGGAGCGCATGCTCAGTGAGATCTTCGGCATGGAGTGGTACGAGATCCACGAAGAGGCGGAGCGGCTGGAGCACGCCATCTCGCCCGCGTTTGAGGCCAAGCTGAAGGAGCGGCTGGGCGAGGGCGCATGCCCGCACGGCAATGCAGTGCTGCCGGAGAGCCCCGAAGAACGGAAGCGGAAGGGCGAGGTTCCGCTGTCGGAGGCTGCGGAGGGCAAACGCTACGTGGTGTCGAGCCTGCAGGAGCGGGATCCACAGTTGCTGCTGTTTTTGCATCGTAATGGTATTGGGCCGGGGAAGAGCTTGCGGGTCCTGAGTCATAATTACGATCAAACCGTTTCGATTGAGTTACCTGCGGGGGGCTCAATTCTGGGCCGCCCAGCAGCGGAGGCAGTTTGGCTGAGGGTCTCCCAAGTCGTGTAATCTAAAAGTAATAATAAGATATTAACTATGATTAACTATCTTGTGGCATACTGGGTTTGATCGTCGGCTCGCCCGGCCCACCCCTTATGGCCACTGAATACCAGCCCATTTCGGAGATCACCAGCCAGCCTTCGCTACCCGAGGTGCACTCCAGTGTGCGCCTTTCGCGCTCGCCCCTTTACTGGAAACGGCTGCTGGGTTTCCTGGGACCGGGGTTCCTGATCTCGGTTGGATATATGGATCCGGGGAACTGGGCCACCGATATCGCTGGGGGATCGCAGTTCGGGTACACGCTGCTGTCGGTCATCATGGCGTCGAACCTGATGGCAATTCTGCTGCAGAGCCTGAGCCTGAAGCTGGGCATCGCTACGGAGCGCGACCTGGCGCAACTTTGCCGCGAAAACACGGGCCGTTGGACCAGCGTTCTGCTGTGGATCATGGCGGAGATCGCGATTGCGGCCTGCGATCTCGCCGAAGTAATTGGCTCGGCCATTGCGCTGAACCTGCTGTTCCACATTCCACTGATCTGGGGCGTACTGATCACCGGGCTCGATGTGCTGCTGATCCTGCTGCTGCAACGGTGGGGTTTCCGGGTGGTCGAGGCGATCGTAATCGTACTGATCGCGACCATCCTGGGCATGTTCTGCGTGCAGATGGTGCTGTCGCGGCCGGAGTATGGGTCAGTGCTGTATGGCCTGTTCGTTCCCACGCCGCGAATTCTCACCAATCCGGTGATGCTGTACATAGCTATCAGCATGCTCGGCGCGACGGTGATGCCGCATAACCTTTACCTGCACTCGTCGATTGTGCAGAGCCGCCGCTACGCGCGCACGCCTGAGGGCAAGCGCGAGGCCATCAAGATGGCGAATACGGATTCGGCACTTGCGTTGACCATCGCGCTGTTTGTGAACGGGGCGATCCTGATTGTGGCCGCGGCGGTATTTCACCGCAGCGGGCACTTTGAAGTTGCGGCCATTGAGGATGCCTACAAACTGCTGAGCCCGCTGGTGGGCGCTGGATTTGCAAGCACGCTGTTCGCGGTCGCGCTGCTGGCCTCTGGCCAGAATTCGTCCATTACCGGCACGCTGGCAGGGCAGGTGGTGATGGAGGGATTCGTCCACATGAAGGTGGCGCCATGGATGCGGCGTCTCATCACGCGGTCCATCGCCATTGTGCCGACAATTATCGTGGTGGCTTTGAATGGGGAGCAGGGAACCGAGAAGCTGCTCATTTTGAGCCAGGTGATCTTGTCGTTGCAACTGAGCTTTGCAGTGGTGCCTCTGGTGGTGTTTACCAACAGCCGCAAGCGCATGGGCGAATTTGTGAATGCGCCGTGGCTCAAGACGACGGCGTGGACGGTGGCCGTGATCATTGCGGGATTGAATGTATGGCTGCTGGTGCAGACGTTCCGCGGCGGCTCTTGAAGAAGCGACCCTCGAATAAAGCTAGGGGTCAATGGTGCGGATGAAGTCGGCGGCCGTGCCGTAGCGAGGATCGACGAAGGTGACGTCCGCTGGATCGCGCCGGGGCGTGTCGACCGAGAAAACCACCAGCGGCCCCTCAATCACTTCCGGGATACTGTGCACGACGTTGCGGCGGAAAAAGAGCAGCTGGCCGGGGCCGAGCTCAACCGGATCGCTGCCGTCGACTACGAACTTGCCGCGTCCCGAAATGACCTGAAGGTATTCGTCGCATGTCCTGTGAAAGTGTGCGGGCGCCGGCCGGTAGATGCGAAAGAGGCGCGAACTGGCCGAAGGCTCGTCAGTCAGGCGGATGTCGAGCAACATGGTATCCGCCGTGGGCGGAAATTTCGCGGCCACGGCCTGCAGGTCAAAGATCGAATTGGATCTTGTGGCTTTCTCGGTATCTGCGGAAGATTGGGTCTGGGTCATCGATTGTATTCTCCAAAGTCTCTGCCGTTCCCGCGTCGTGAAGCTCCTCACCGGCTGGCCCGCTACCATAGAAGGTATGCGAGTTCTGTCTGCCGCCGAAATGCAGGCCTGCGATCGTGCGACAACGGAGCGGTTCGGCATTGCGTCCGTGGATTTGATGCGGCGCGCCGCGGCTTCGATTGCGGCATTCGCGCAGGCGCAGTTTCCTCGCGCAAAGCGAGTCTCCGTGCTCTGCGGGCGCGGCAATAATGGCGGCGACGGCATGATGGCTGCGCGGCTGCTGGCCGATGCCGGCCTGACAGTGACGGTGCTGCTGCTGGGCACTCCCGATGGATTGAAGGGAGATGCGGCCGCGGCATGGCGCGAGGTTCACGCTGCCGGAACGCGTTGGATCCGCGTCATCGAAAAAGATGCCGATCTCGCCCGTCACTCCGATGCATTGCAAGCTGATCTCCTCATCGATGCGGTGTTGGGAACCGGATTCAAGCCGCCGATGAACGGCCTGGCTCTTGCGGCGCTGGAGTGGGTCAAGGCAAGCGAGTCGCCGATCCTGGCGGTGGATCTGCCTTCAGGGTGGCCGGCGGATGAGACGAAGAGCAGGCCAGATACTTCTGTCTTTCCCGCTGACGCCGTCATCACGTTTACCGCGCCCAAGCCCGCGCATGTCTTTGGCCAGTTGACGCGGCGCTGGGATCAGCCCGTCGTTGTGGCGCCGATTGGTTCGCCGGACGAGGCCATCGTATCGGAACTGGGGATTGAGTGGGCCGGTTCCGCACAGAGCCTGCTTCATCAGCCGCGCAAGGCCGACTCCAATAAGGGCAACTTCGGCCACGTGCTGGTGGTGGGTGGATCGTTTGGGCCAGCGGGAGGTAAGGCTGGTGCGCCGAGCATGACCTCATTGGCGGCGATGCGCGCCGGCGCTGGCTTGGTTACGGCTGCGGTTCCGGCTCCGGCGTTGTCCGTGGTTGCGGGCTTTATGCCGGAGTTGATGACAATCCCATTAAAGACCAATGAATCGGGCGAGATCACAGCGACGAATCTTGAGGGCGATGGATTGGGCATGCTGACCAAGGGCGTCACCGTGCTGGCGCTCGGGCCGGGGCTTGGCCAGAGCGACGATGTTCGCAAGTTCCAGAGGTCATTGCTGCTGGGTACAAAGATGCCGGTGGTGATTGATGCCGATGGGCTGAATAACCTGGCCGCTGGAGATCTGTCGGGTCAGCCGAATCTCCTGGTCGATCTCGCCAAAGACGGGCGAACGGTTGTGCTGACGCCACACCCGGGAGAGATGGCGCGGCTTGCCGGCATCAAAACAGCAGAGGTGCAGGCCGACCGGCTGAACGTGGCGCGGAACTTTGCGCTCCAGTTTCGGGTTACGTTGGTACTGAAGGGCGCGCGCACACTGATTGCGCATCCCGATGGCCGCGTTTCCGTGAACACCACGGGGAATCCCGGCATGGCGAAGGGCGGCAGCGGCGATCTGTTGACGGGCGTCATCGCGGGAATGCTGGCGCAGTTCAAGGACGATCCGGCGCGCGCCGTGGAGGCGGCTGTGTTTCTGCACGGGCTTGCCGGGGACCTCGCGGTGCGGGAGATGGACGAGCACACCCTGCTGGCCACGGACACACTGCCGAAATTTTCTAAGGCATTTCGCTTTCATAGCCGCATGGATACCGGTTATGTTTGGTTGCAGGGGATGCCGGCGGGGAACTGAAGCCGCGAAGCGCTCCCGAGAGGCTGCGGAATGAGCAAGGACGCCCCCGTCGCGGAAGGCCGGATCCACGAGTTCACCACGAAGAGCGGCGCCGACACCATTGAGGTGGGCCGCAAGCTGGTGCATTGCTGAAACCTCCGCAACTACTGATCCTGAGCGGGGAGCTGGGCACCGGGAAGACGACGCTGGTGAAGGGCATTGCGCAGGCTTTGGACGCGGCCGATCCCGACGAGGTGACCAGCCCCACCTTTACGTTGCTTCACGAGTACGACGGCACCCGCGAAGGGAAGCCCACCAAGCTCTACCACCTGGATGTCTACCGTCTGGAAGGCGAGCGGCAGCTAGAGACCCTGGGCCTGGAAGAACTGCTGACGCCGGATGCACTGGTGTTCGTCGAGTGGGGCGAAAAGTTCAAGAGCATCAAGAAGCGTGCGACCGGCGAGATCGCCATCAGCTCAGAAGGCGGCGACGCGCGCAAGATCACGGTGACACTAAAGGAATAGGCAAGCCTGCTCGGTGCATTAAGATGGGAATGCAATTCTTGATGCAACCGTCTGGAGGCCCTGGTGCGCTGGTTTCGTTTCACCGCAGTCACTTGCTTTTCGATCGCCGTAATCGCCGTTGCGCTTGTGTTTGATCCAACTCTCATGCGTGCCGCCGCGACGCCGCACATCTTTCAGCGTCCGGCGTTGAGCAAGGACCTGATCTGCTTTGGCTACGCGGGCGATCTGTGGACCGTGCCGCGCTCGGGTGGCAGCGCCACGCGCCTCACGATCGGCGTCGGCATCGAGACGACGCCCATCTTTTCGCCTGACGGCAGCACCATCGCCTTCACCGGCGAGTACGACGGCAACACCGACGTCTTTACCATTCCCGCCAGTGGCGGCATTCCCTTTCGCGTCACGTATCATCCGGCTGCCGATTTCGCGGTGGGCTGGACCCCGGATGGCAAGGAGATCGTCTTCCGCTCGACTCGCGATTCGCAGAGCCGCTACACCCAGCTCTACACCGTGCCCGCGAAGGGCGGCGTAGCCAAGCTGCTGCCGCTGCCCATGGCGTACCAGGGCGTGTTCTCGCCCGATGGGAAAGCCGATCGCGTACTCGCCGCTGCCGCCGGCCTTCGGATTCGACTACACAAACTATGTCTCGTGGGGAAACTATCGCGGCGGGCGCGCCGGGACCGTCTGGGTCACGACTCTTCCGGAACTCGAATCGATTGAGATTCCGCATGAAACCGCGTCGGACTTCAGCCCGGTGTATGCGGGTGGCAAGCTCTATTTCCTCTCGATGCGCAACGGGCAGTCAACGATCTTCAAGTACGATGCCGCCGCAAAAAAAAGCCCGGTGACGCAGGCGCTGTCCAATGATGGGCCCGACATTCGCACGCTGTCCGGCGAGGGCAACACGCTGGTCTACGACCGGCTCGGCGACATCTATCTCTACGACACGGCGACCGGGACGAGCCACGTGGTTCCCATTGAGATTGATGCGGATCTGCCCGAGGTACGGGCGCACATCGAAAGCGTGGCCGGGCAGGTGGAGCATGTGACTATCTCTCCGACGGGCATTCGCGCAGCGGTGGAAGCGCACGGCGACATATTTACCGTTGCTGTGAAACACGGCCCCACGCGCGACATCACCAATACGCCGGGCGTGATGGAGCGCGAGCCGGCGTGGTCGCCCGATGGGCAGTCGATTGCATATTTCTCTGATGAGTCGGGACTGTACGAGCTTGATGTCGCGCCGCAGACCGGCAATGCCGTCGCAGGCGCTACGGCGGTAAAGAAATTTCCGCTAGCCAAGGAGCCCGCCTACTATTTCGATCCCAAATGGTCGCCGGACTCGAAGAAGATTGTGTTTCACGACAATCGCCTGAACATCTACCTGCTCGATACCACCACCGGCAAGCTGACCAGCGTCGGAGAAAAGAATGTCTATGGCGGGTTCTCGAACGAGAACTTCGATGTGGCGTGGTCGCCGGATTCGAAGTGGATCGCGTATCCGCGCTCGATGAAGAACCACCTGCACGCGATCTATTTGTACTCGGTTGACTCGGGGCAGTCGACGGAGGTGACAAGCGCCATGGGCGAGTCGACCGAGCCTGCGTTCGATCGCGACGGCAAGTACCTCTACTTCATTGCGAGCACCAATGCCGGCGCGACCTCTGACGGCCTGGATATGACCAGCGATCTGTACCAGGTAACGTCGAATATCTACGCGGTGACGCTGGCGGCCGGCACGGCTTCGCCCATCGCGCCGGAACTCGAGGATGAAAAAGCCGAGGGCGAAGGCAAACCGGATGCGAAGAAAGGCGAAGGCGAGCACAACGAGAACAAAGACACAAAGGAAGCAGGTGGCGACGAGAAGGCGCGGCCGGCCAAGCCTCCGGTGAAGCCGATCAAGGTCGATCTGGACGGCATTCAATCGCGGATTGTTGCTCTGCCTATGCCGGTGGGCGTGTACGTCACGCTTGCTGCGGGGCTCAAGGGCAGTGTGTACTTCCTCGAGCGGCCCGCGTCTGGACGGTTCACGGAGCGTGGCTCAACGCTGAGCCGCTGGACGATGGAGGATCGCAAGACTGAAAAGCTTGCCGAGCACGTTGAAGCGTTTGAGCTCTCCGCCAACGGCGAGAAGATGCTGCTGGCACTGGCGCGCGGCGGCGAAGGCGACATGGCGCCGGGAGGCGGCGGTCCGCCGTCGTGGGTTATCGTCCCGGCCAGTGCTCCGGTGAAGCCCGGCGACGGCGCGCTTTCGTTTGCTGATTTGAAGGTGAAGGTCGAGCCACACAAGGAGTGGGCGCAGATGTACCACGAAGTGTGGCGCATTGAACGCGCCTTCTTCTACGATCCCAACTTTCACGGCACCGATACGAACGCCGAAGAGCGCCACTTCGAGCCGTATGTTGATTCCATCGCTTCGCGGGCCGATCTGAATTACGTCTTCCAGGAGATGCTGAGCCCCTTCTCGGTGGGCCACCTGCGCGGCAACGGCGGCGAGATTCCCGAGGCAAAGCATGTGCCCGGCGGATTGCTCGGAGCCGATTACGAGATCAAGAACAACCGCTACTGCATCGCCAAGATCTACACGGGCGGCGAGTTCAACCCGCGTGAGAAGGGGCCGCTGGCGCAGCCCGGGCTCAATGTGCAGGTAGGCGAGTGCATTCTCGCCATCAACGGGCAGGACGTATCGGCGGGCATCGATATCCAGCAGCCACTCGAAGGCACCGCCGGCAAGGTGATCAGCATCCGCATTGGCGCGTCGGACGGCAAGAATGCGCGCGATATTTCAGTGGTGCCGGTTGCCAGCGAGGCCGCACTGCGCAACGTTGACTGGATCGAAGGCAACCAGAAAAAAGTGGACAAGCTCTCCGACGGCAAGCTCGCATACGTGTACTTGCCGGACACTGGCGGCGGAGGCTTCACGAATTTCAATCGCTATTACTTTGCACAGACAGACAAGGAGGGCGCCGTAATCGACGAGCGGTTCAACGCCGGCGGACAGGTGGCCGATTACTTTGTTGAAGTGCTCGGCCGGCACATCGAGTCGTACTGGGCTCCGCGTTACGGCGTCATTGAGCACACGCCCAACGCCGCCATCTACGGCCCCAAGGTGATGATTGCCAACGAAGTCTCCGGCTCCGGCGGCGATGCGTTGCCGTGGCTCTTCAAGCAGGCAAAGCTCGGCCCGCTGGTGGGCAAGCGCACATGGGGTGGCCTCGTTGGCATCGGCGCCATCCCGGTGCTCATGGACGGCGGACACGTGACCTCGCCCAGCGTGGCGTTCTTTTCGCCCAAAGGCGAATGGGATGTGGAGAATCACGGCGTCGAACCGGACTACGCGGTGGAGCAGGACCCGAAGGAAGTGAGTGAAGGCCATGATCCGCAACTGGAGAAGGCCGTCTCGCTGGCTATGGAGCAGTTGTCCAAGCATCCTGCGGTCGAGGTGCAACACCCGGCCTATCCCAACTATCACAAGTAGCGTATGGATCGTATTCCGTTTGAAACAGTACAAGCCCGGCTCGCCGAAGTTCTGCGCGGGCTGGGTTTTTCTTCAGACCGCGCGGCATTATCGGCGGGCTTGTTCGCCGAGACCACGCGCGACGGTGTCTACTCGCACGGCGTCAACCGTTTTTCGCGGTTCGTGGCGATGATCCACAACGGCAGTATCGATCCGGCCGCCGAGCCTAGTGTGTTGGCGCAAGTTGGCGCGCTTGAACGCTGGGATGGGCAGCGTGGCCCCGGCAATCTGAACGCACACGCGGCGATGGCGCGAGCGTTGGAATCGGCACGCGCGCATGGAATCGGCTGCGTGGCGATGGGCAACACCAATCACTGGATGCGAGGCGGCACCTATGGCTGGCAGGTCGCCGATGCAGGTATGGTCGGCATCTGCTGGACCAACACCATGCCGAATGTGCCGCCATGGGGAGCGACCGAACCCTGTATCGGCAACAATCCGCTCGTCATCGCGGTGCCCCGCGCCAAGGGAAACGTGGTACTCGATATGGCGATGTCGCAATTTTCCTACGGCGCGCTGGAGAGCTATCGCAAGCAGGGGCTGATGTTGCCCGTCGATGGCGGCTTCGACGCGCAGGGAAATCTTACGCGCGATCCAGCCGCCATCGAAGCAACACAACGCCTGCTGCCCATCGGGTATTGGAAGGGCTCAGGCCTGGCTGTCGTGCTCGACATGGTGGCCGCGATGCTTGCGCTTGGCAACGCAACGCGCGATGTGGTTCCCGATTCTCTTCGTGAAACGGGACTGTCGCAGGTCTTTGTTGCCATCAATCCCAAGGCACTTGGTGGTGAAGAACAGATAGATCGCATCGCCGACCAGGTTGTGGACTCGCTGCATGCCTGCCTGCCGGCCGATCCAGACGACGCTGTCCGCTACCCGGGCGAGCAGACTCAGCGCTTGCGCGAAGAGAACGGCCGGCTCGGGCTGCCGATCGATGCGGCGGTGTGGAAGGAAATCCTCGCGATGAAATAGCTCAGATGAGCTGCACCTGAGGGGACAAGGACCGCGTCATCGTCTCGATCCGGGGATCGTTTGCCGACTGATTGTAGATCTCGACGTAGCAGCATTCGAGCCAGTGTCGCAGGCGCTCTTGCTCGATCCGCGCAGGGAGCGCGCGCGAGTACACCAGCATATCCATCTCCGGCGGCAGGGTGCTTGAGACCGGCGGCATGATGTATTCCAGCTGGTCGATTTCCTTCCACCCGAGGCGCCGGTAAAACTGCTTGCGGCGGAAACATTCGGCTCGGTCGGCGCTCAGCTTCTTGTCGGAATCAACTTCGGCCAGCAGAAACCTGAAAGAGAATGGGTCGAGGTGCATGATCTGTCGCAACAGCGCGCTCCCGATTCCGCGGTCCCGGCAATCGCGCGCCACCGCGAGGTATTCAAGCAGCGCCGCATCGGAACCATCGAACGCGCGCACGATCGCGAAACCCACCACGCGCTCCGATGCCAGTCCAACCAGAAAAAAGTAGGACCGTTCCAGGATCATTCCGGCGAGGCGTTCGAGGCTCTTTCGACCGCCGGGCGTAATAGCCTCGGTATAGATCTCCACGAGTTGATCGAATGCGGCTTCGTGCGCCGATTCGACGCGGCACACATCGATTTCATTAGATTGCATGACAGATTCAGCCGGAGAAGTTGTCGGCCTAAAACCCCATGATGTTGTAGCCGCAGTCCACGTAAAGCACTTCGCCGGTGATGGCGCTGGACAGGTCGCTCGCCAAAAACAGCGCGGCGCCGCCCACCTCGAGTTGATCCACATTCCGATGAAGCGGAGCTCGCTCGCTGTGCGCTCGCATCATTTCGCTCAGGTCGCCCACGCCGCGCGCCGCCAGCGTCTTGATCGGACCCGCAGAGATGGCGTTCACGCGAATATTCTTTGGCCCCAGGCTCGAGGCCAGGTAACGCGTCGCGCACTCCAGCCCCGCCTTGGCAATCGCCATCAGGTTGTAGTTCGGCACCACTTTCTCTGAGGCGTAGTAGGTAAGCGTCATAATGCTGCCGCCGTCGGTCATCAGCGTCGCTGCGGCGCGGCTCACTGCGATCAGCGAGTACACGCTCACGTCCATCGCCACGCGAAAGCCATCGCGGCTGGTGTTGATAAAGTCGCCCTTCAGGTCGGCGGCCGGAGCAAACGCAACCGCATGGACGAGAATGTCCAGCTTGCCGTACTTCTCCTTGAGCGCGGCAAACAGCGCATCAATCTCGGTGTCGTTAGAAACGTCGCACTGGAAGCCGGAGGCGCCGGGCAGGTCGGCGATCAGGCCTTCGGCCTCGAGCTTCATGCGCTCGTTCTGGTAGCAGATGGCCAGGGTGGCGCCCGCCAGAGTGCAGTTTTTGCGCGATGCCCCACGCGATGGAGCGCTTGTTGGCCAGACCAAAGACAACCGCCGTCTTACCCTTCAGATCAATCATCCCAGTCTCGTTCCTCCAGGCCGCACGCCCAAAATCATGCGGCCGAGCCGCTTTTAGAATATCAGCCGCGTCGACTGCCGAATTCCGGTACTCATCCGCCCAGGTCGATCAACTCCACCTTGCCGACCGGCCGCTCCAGAAAGCGCGACCCCAGCCGCTCGAACTTTTCCACCGAATCGGTGGCGAAGCATCGAATCTGCGCGGCCTGCTCACTCTCTGCGTCGGACGGATGGAAGAGCGGCCTTTGCGGTTTCCGCAGTGGCTTCGGCGGAGTCAATCACGCGCATCCCGGCCGGAACCGCCGCTGCGATCAGCGGCCGCAACAGAGGATAGTGTGTGCAGCCCAGCACCAGCGTGTCGGGCGATTCATGCCCTCGTCCGCCGCCTGGCGCAGTCAACTCATCGAGATAAATCCGGAAGACCTCGGCGGTCACCGGATGTTGCGTCCAGCCTTCCTCCACCAGCGGCACCAGCAGCGGGCAAGCCTTTTCCAGCGCGCGCAAGCCTTGCCCTCGGCATGCCTCCGCGTAGGCGTGGCTCTGTACCGTTGCGTCCGTCGCAATCACCAGCACGTCGCCCGTTTGCGATGCAGCCCGCGCGCTGGCCGCTCCCGGCTCGATGACGCCCAGTACCGGCACCGGCACCGCATCCTGAATGGCATCCAGGGCCAGTGCACTGGCCGTGTTGCAGGCGATCACCAGATACTCCGCGCCCTGCTCGCGCACCAGGAACTGCGCGCTCTCGGCGGCATAACGTGCGATGGTGCGGCGCGACTTCGACCCATAGGGCAGGCGCGCCGTGTCGCCCAGAAATGCATAGCGCGCATACGGAATCGCGATGCAGCAGAGCACGCAGTACGGTCAGCCCGCCGAAGCCGGAGTCGAACACGCCAATGACGGGTCGGTCGCTCATGGATGCGCCGCGTCCGCCTGCGCCGCGTCGGCGGTAAGGTATGTGCGAGTCAAATCCGCGTGCCCCGCCAGTGAAGGCCGCAACTCGCCGTCCACCAGGAAGCGCACCTGCGTCACCCGCGGCAGGTTTGCATGCAGCGTGCCGCAGATGGAGAGCATGGTGAGGGTCTCGGTCTCCAGCCCCGACGGATGCGACGCAGCAAAGCTGCTCTTGAGATTGACGACCGCGAGCTCCGGGCCGGCGTCGTCCTGCGAACCCGTTTCCTCGATCCCTTCAGCAGGAAGCAAAAACACCTGCGCGATCGATGCGGCTCCGCCGGAGATAGGGTGGTTCGAATCTTGCGCAGCGTACAGGTCGAGCAGCTTGCCCAAAACCGCCCGCGCCCGCGCGCCCGGATCCGCGGGCAAGGGAAGCGAATACACCTCACCCCGCAGCGAGTTGTCGTCGTCGTTGGCCACCATCAGCGTGGCCTGCTGCGGAGCGGTCACCGCCGGCGCTTGCGTAGGCGCGGTTCCTGCCCCGTCAGCATGCGCTGGTGAGCGCGTTCGCGCATCCTGAACAGCACAGTGCCCATGGTGAGGGATCCGAGAACCAGCAGGACAAGCAGGATGGTTTGCGCGCGGGAGATCATGGTTGGCGCGCCTCCGTTCTCCACTCCAGGATGGCCGCCGCAAGCATCGATGCGATCTTGGCCTGGTAATTGGCATCGTCGGGCTCTGAGATTGTCTTCTTGTCGGCGTCGCGTTCAGGCGCCAGTTCGATCACAACCGCGGGACAGGTCATGCTGTCGATCCCGGGCATTGACGTGCGCCCCAGCGTTACGGTCGTGCCGCCGTGGCTCAGCGCGGAGTTGAGCATGCCGGCCAGAGCCAGGCTGCGCGTCACCCAACCGGATTGCGCGGTCTTCCAAGGCATGAACCGCGTAGGAGTCGACGGTGCCAGCGACGATGCGAACAGGTGCACGCCGGACCCAGTCTCGGCGGCATGCAGGCTGATGCACGCCTGCGCCCGCACCCGGTTGGCGATCTCGGCGCGCTGGTCGGGATTCAGAGACTGGTCGGCCTCGCGCGTCGTCACCACCTGGATGCCGCGCGCGCTCAGCAGCGACCGCAGCCGCACGCTGAAAGCCAGTGTCGCGGCCTTCTCCAGCTGGCCGCTGTTCAAATGGCCGCCGGTGTCATCACCGCCATGGGCCGCATCCACAACCACCACAAAGTGTGGCAATGGAGGAGGCGCCGGCGGACCGGGCGGAGCCGGCGGCGATTGCTGCCCACCCAGGCTCATTGCGCAAATGGCGAGCAGAACCGCGGCAGCCGCGCCCGAGGCACTGCCGCCGCCGCACCTAATCGAGTGCATAGATCGTGAGACCGCTTAGCAATTTGGGATAGAAGTCCGTGGACTTTTGCGGCATGACCTCGCCGGCAAACGCCACTTCCTTCAGCTGCTCCAGCGCCACCGGATTGGTCAGGAAGGCAACGTCGGCCTCGCCGCGGCGCACCTGATCGATCGCTTCACTGGCATCGCGCAGATAGCGGATGTTTGTCTGCTCGCGCACCTTCTCGGCGCTCAGGCCCAGCAGGCGTTCCAGCACCAGTGCGTGCAACTGTGTCAGGTCCAGCCGGCGCTGCCGCTCCGGCGTCTCGGCCAGCGCGGCCGCCACAGCATCTGCCTTGGCCTGCAGCAACCATGCGCCTTCCCGCGTCACGGCGACCAATGCCGTCCCTTGCTGTCCCCGCAACAACCCCAGCCACGCCGGCCCGTCCCCCGACTTCAAAGCAGTCACGGTGAAATACGCCTCCGCGGCTTCAGCAAATTCGCTGGGAACAAACCCGGCCAGGCTATGGATCACCCGGTGCGTGGGCAGAATCACCAGCCCCTCGGAGTCCATATTCACAAACGTCATCATCACCGCCGCCTCCGGACGCGAAGGATGCGGCAGCTGGCTCACGCTCGATTCGGTCTTGCAGGCCCACCCGAGGCTGCCCCGAACCACGCTCCTTGGCGTAGTTCAGCGCCGTCTCGTAGCGATGATGCCCGTCGGCAATAATCAGCTTCTTGTCGGCCATGGCGCTTACCAGCAGCCGGATCGACGCCGGATCGCTGATGCGCCACAAACGGTGCAATACGCCGTACTCGTCCGTCACCTCGGCGTCTGCCCCGGTGCTGCCGTCGTACAGAATGCTCTCCACGGTGCCCGCCGGGTCGGAGTAAAGCATAAAAATCTGCCCAAAATGCGCCCGTGTCGACCGCAGCAAATTTAATCGATCACTTTTTGGCTTGGAGAGCGTCTGTTCATGACGGAAGACTACGCCGTCTGCGTACTCGTGAAGTTTTCCCAGGGCGATGAATCCCCGCCGTTCCTTCACCTCATCGCTGCCGGGATCGCGAAATCGTTGCGCGTAGGCATAGACGCACGGCGTCTTCTCCTGAACCAGGATGGCCTGCTCCCGCCATGCAGTGAAATCGCGCGCCGCGCGAGAATATACGCTTTCTCCCCGTTCGGCATCGAAGAGTTCAGGCAGGCCGAGGATGATGCGGACCAGGTTAAAGTTGCTCTTTTGGTAGTAAGCCTGTTGCATGGCCGGGGAGATTTTGTCGTAGGGTTGGGTTACCACGTCCTCTAAGCGGACAGTACCCCGAGTTGTATCTCCAGGCGCGGAAGGGATAGATGTTGGCCATGCAGGAAGACTTGCTCCGGTTGGAAAGGGCGGTGGCTCCGACGACTCCGTTCTGTATGCCAGCGAACGACCGTAAGTTCCAGCCTCGATTGTATCCCAGCACCGGTGCGGGCCAGGGTGTTGCATTACAAGGCCAGGATGTACAACACGATGCAGAGAGCGGATGGAAAGTCAAACCGACGAACCCTCCGCCGTGCTACCATCACTCACTACTTAACGGTGCTGCGGTATGAAGATGTCTATTCTGCCCTCAAACCTGCTTCGACGCGCACGCCTGCCTCGTCTAGCGGGCGCAGCCTGCCTGCTTGGTGCCGTCGCACTGCTGGCTCCGGCTGCTGCGCGCGCCCAGGACGATCCCCTGAATACGGTTCACGTACCACCGCCGTCCACTCCCAGCGCCGCTGCCACAACAGAGCCCAAGGGTGCCGAAGCCGCAGCCATCTCCGGCGCGGACGCGGCCGGCAAGGTGCGGCCGGGAAGCCTCATCCGCATGAATGTGGATATGGTCCTGGTCCCCGTCACCGTCACCGATCCTATGAATCGCCTGGTCACCGGCCTCGAGCAGGACGACTTCTTCATCTATGAAAACAACGGGCAGCAGAAAATCAAGACCTTCGCCAGCGAGGACGCGCCCGTATCCATCGGCATCATCTTCGATCTCTCCGGCTCCATGTCATCAAAGCTCATTCGCGCTCGCGAGTCGATCCTTCAGTTCATGAAAACAGCCAATCCCCAGGATGAGTTCTTCGTCATCGGTTTCAACGACCGGCCCGAACTGATTGAAGACTTCACCAGCTCCGTTGAAGACATCCAGGCTCGCCTGGCCACCGTCCGCAGCGGCCACCGTACCGCGCTGCTCGATGCCATCTATTACGGCGTGGACAAAATGAAGGACGCCCGCCACGAGCGCAAAGCCCTGCTGGTCGTCTCCGACGGCGGCGACAACCGCTCCCGCTATACCGAGGGCGAAGTACGCTCCCAGGTGCGCGAGTCCGACGTCGAAATCTATTCCATCGGCATCTTCGATCCCTATGCCGCCACCCCCGAGGAGCGCATCAGGCCCGGTGCTGCTCAACGAACTGTGCGAAGAGACCGGCGGCCGCATGTTCCGCGTCGACGATCTGGGCGAAATGAGCGACATCGCCGAGAAGATTTCCACCGAGTTGCGCAACCAGTACGTCATTGGCTATACACCCAAGGACATGCGCCGCGACGGTAAGTGGCGTAAAGTAAAGGTCAAGCTGGTTCCTCCACAGGGCCTGCCTCCGCTTACAGTTCATGCACGCACCGGCTACTATGCACCATTGCAATAGCGCTCTCCTCGCGATACTTCTCGCCGGGGCGTCTCTTTCGTTAGCTGCACAACAACCTTCCAAGCCGGCCCCACCTCCGCAAGCCCCGTCTCTTACGGTGGACCGCGACCCTGTGCGTTCTCCCGACAGCGGTGCGCCCGCCCCGTCGCACGAAACCGTGCAGAAGGAAGGCAGCGGCTTTATTCTCCACACCGAGGTGGAAGAGGTGGTTCTGCCCGCCACCGTGGTGGATGAACACGGCCACCTGGTCCAAACCCTCACCAAGGACAACTTTCAGGTCTCCGAAGACGGCGTCAAGCAGACCATCATCAGCTTCCAGCACGCCGATCTGCCCGTCTCCATCGCCCTTGTCGTCGACAACTCCGGCTCCATGTCGAGCAAGCGCCCCGCCGTCAACAAAAGCGCCCTCGACCTGATCGAGGCTTCCAATCCGCAGGATGAAGCCTTTGTCGTGAACTTCTCCGACGAGGCCTTCATCGACCAGGAGTTCACCTCCAACGTCAACAAGCTGCGCGAAGGCCTCGCCCACATCGAGTCCCGCGGCGGCACCGCCCTGTACGACGCGGTAGTGGCCTCGGCCGACAAGCTTGCCATGGACGCCAAGCGCCCCAAGCAGGTCCTGGTCATCATCACCGACGGCGAAGACAACGCCTCCACCCTGAACCTTGAGCAGACGATTCGCCGGGTGCAGCAGCTCTCCGGCCCGGTCATCTACTCCATCGGGCTGCTCTTCGGAGACGAGATGAGCCGCTCTGAAGTCCGTCACGCCCGCCGCGCGCTCGAGATGCTCTCCACTGAGACGGGCGGCATCGCGTTCTTCCCCAAGTCGCTCGAACAGGTGGACCAGATCGCCGCTGAAGTGGCTCGCGACATTCGCAGCCAATACACCCTCGTCTATCACTCCACCAAGCCCAGCTCCGAGCCCGGATTCCGCCGCGTGCAGGTAACTGCCACTGCCAACGGCATGGGCAAACTCAATGTCCGCACCCGGACCGGATACTTCCCGGTGACGCGCAAGACCAGGAAAGCTGCTTCGTCCCCGCAGGAATAAGTCGCCTCCCGGCCGGTTTTCCGCGTACAATCCTCTTCATTCTGAAAGCCGTTCCGACGGCATAAACGAACTTGTCCCTCTGTCCCTCTGTCCCTTGCCTTTCCTTCCCCGGTCCTGCAAAAACCTGACACGTTCCCCCGCTCGCCGCCACGATTCGATTGCAGGAGCACATCCCCCATGCTCGTCGAGAGCACTCGTCTTTCAATTCGTCACCCGCTTGCCACGTCGGCGCCGTGGGCTGCTCTCTGCCTCGCGCTCGTAATCCAGCCGGTGGGCGCGCAAATCAAGCTGGCTTCGTCCCAGCCGGTGGTGGTGCGCAGCGGAGCCGGCGTGGCGCGGCTCAAGTTAACCAACCCCACCGCCTCTGCCCAGCCGCTTAACCTCAGCGTCGGCATCTTCGTCGACGAAACATCGCGTACGCGCGTGGAGCAGCCCAAGGCCTCCTTCGTGATCGAGGGCGGCGGCGATCTGCCGTCATCGCTTGGCCCTGGGCAATCGCTCGATCTGGCCGTTGACCTCAGCGGCATGTCGGGCGCCTTGAGTGAGGACGCTCCCCTGTTCAACGGCGGCGTCCTGCTGGGCACGCTGCGCGCGGCCGCTGTCGATACGCCGCTGAACGTGTCGCTCGACGGCCGTGGGCTTCCTGACCAGCCGCTCGACTTTACCTACGCGCGTACAGCCGTCATACCGCTCAAGAACAGCGGCAAAGACTTTCTCTCGCTTGACTGGCGCTTCCTTGTCGGAGGAACCCAGGAGGGCAGCGGCGTCACCATTCTTCCTCCCGGCAGCGAGTCGCGCATTGTGCTTACGCCTACCGCCGACGTCTATTCGCCCATCGACTTCTTCCGCCCTACCGCCAAATCCGGCGTGCTGCTGCTGCGCCCGCATACCTTCTCCGGCGTCGATCCACGCCTTTTCGACCTCCACCCCCTCTCGGTGAGCCTGCGCATGAACCGTCTCGGGCAGGAGACCACCGAGTCGCTCTTCGCCCTCTACGTCATGTTGTTTCTATTCCTCGGAGGGGCTCTTTCGCTGCTGGCCAACTCCATCCTGCCCAACATGCTCAAGCGCATCGCATATGAAAAGCAGCTAGCCCGTCTGGCCGATCGAACCAGCAGTGTGAGCTATCGGGTTGACTCCTACGTGCGCGTCCTGTTGCGGCTTGAGCGCAAAAAAATTGAGTTCGCGCTGAAAGACGCAACCTGGTACTCGCTCTCCATTGCCGAGAAGATTGATGCCGTCGCTCTGGACATCACGCGGCTCGACAAGCGCCTCTGCCTGGCCGAGCGTGTCGACGAACTCCGCCGCCGGTTCGAGGGTATCGCCGCATGCGCGCCGCCCTCCGCCACCGATCTAGTTGACCTGGACCTGCAATCGGCCAGCGACCTGTTGCATTCCTTCGCGCTGCCGGAAGATGTTCTTGCGGAGGCGAATTCACGGCTGGCCAAGGCGGATACGGAGATGGACGCGCTGGCCGACAACGCCCAGCAGGCCAAGCGCGTGGCCGCCAACTTTAAAGAGCTCAAAACCAGGCTGGATACCTTCCCCAAGGACCTCTACACAGACCTCCAGGCCGCCTTGCCCGGCATGTTCAGGGTCTACACGTTTGCCTTCGACGACCCCACAAACATCGTTCCGCCCATGCTCTTCGCCATCGATCACGCGATCGCCGCGGGCCACATCCTGATTGACTACGCGCTGGTGCGCGCAACCATCGCCAAGGGCGGCACGGCGGAGTGCCCCGAAGCCGGAAAAGAAGCCTTCCAGCGCCTCATGGCCCGCGAGTGCCGGCTCATCGAGTGCCTCGGCACGCTCTCATGGCGGTCCCTGCGCGAGGGCCGCACACTCGTCCAGGAGATGCGCGAGAACGTCTACGAAGAAGACGTAATCCAGGGTTTGTGGAAACGCGAGGTCGACAAGAAGCCGGTGGCCCGAATCGTCTTCGACACGCAGCGCGCACGGCCTTATCTTCCCATCTATTTCTCCGTGGACTTCGACAATCCCCGCTTCAAGAACGCGGCCGCGCTCAACTGTCTGAGCTTCCGCTGGACCTTCCCCGGTGACATGATCGAAGAAGGTTCCAGGGTGTGCCACTACTTCGTTGGCAACGAGCCCGAACTCGTCTTCGGGTGGGAAGGCGACGAGTCAGAGGCACAGGACAAAAGCCATAAGTCGGCCGAGCACCACCGGGCAAAGCACGACCAGCAGCTGGAATGGTGGCTGACGCGGAAATGGAACAAGTGGCAGGACAGTCGCAAGCGGCGCCGCCGCGGCTTCACCACGGGTATCTCCGTAATCGTGCAAAAGCCGAACGACGTCTCGCTCAGCGCCAAGATCCACGAGAAAATCAAGCTCGATCCCCGCAAGCGCCAGGGTAAGTCCCGCGCCTGGGTTGAGATTGTGCGGTTCCTTCTGGCCTTCGGTGTGGCTCTGGCCGGTATCGAGGCGGGCGCCATCGATCAACTGCGCAAGCTCGACTTCCTGGCCGGGACCATCGCCGTGGTCGCGCTCGGATTCGGCGCCGACTCCATCAAGAATCTCCTCACCCAGGCGCCCAAAAAGACCACTTAACACCCGATTTCTGCAACTCGGCCACTCGAACCCAGGGAGCGAGCGCCTGCCAAGATAAGCTAAAAGCTAGAAGCTAACAGCCAGGAGCTCGTCCTTTTCATGTCCCAATACAAGTACGACACCCTTGCCGTTCACGCCGGGCAGCACCCTGACCCGCTCACCGGCGCCGTGAACGTGCCCCTGTACCTCTCCTCGACCTTTGAACTCACCGGCGTGGGCACCGACCGCGGCTGGGACTACTCGCGCGCCGGCAACCCCACCCGCGACCGGCTGGAGTCGGCGCTGGCGCAGCTTGAGGGCGGCCACAGCGGACACGCCTTCACCAGCGGCATGGCGTCCATCGCCGCGCTGGTGGCTCAATATCGCGCCGGCGATCACATCATCTGCTCGAAGGACGTCTACGGCGGCACGGCACGGCTCTTCAACCAGGTGGTGCGCCACTACGGCATCGAGATCGAGTACGTCACCACCGACTGCACCGACGCGGTCGCCAGGGCCATCAAGCCGAACACCAAGCTGGTGCACATCGAGACACCCAGCAATCCGCTCATGGTGCTCAGCGACATCGCTGCCATCAGCGAGGTGGCGCACGCCAGGGGCGCCGAGGTCAGCGTCGACAACACGTTCATGTCGCCCGTGCTGCAAAGCCCCATCGCGCTGGGCGCCGACATTGTGATGCATTCGACCACCAAGTACCTCAACGGCCACTCCGACGGCATCGGCGGCGCGCTCATCGGCTCGACCCCGGAGCACAAGGAGCGGTTTTGCT
This sequence comes from uncultured Acidobacteriota bacterium, assembly GCA_963846375.1. Taxonomy (GTDB): domain Bacteria; phylum Acidobacteriota; class Terriglobia; order Terriglobales; family Acidobacteriaceae; genus Telmatobacter. Next base: position 233,626 of record CAWJVV010000017.1, on the reverse strand, counting down.
TCATCCAGAAGGCCGCCGGCGGCATTATGTCGCCGTTTGAGTGCTACCTGGTGCTGCGCGGCATTCGCACCATGCCTCTCCGCATTCGCCAGCACGAGGAGAACGGCCGCGCGGTGGCGGAGTTCCTGTCGCAGCACCCCAAGGTCAACAAGCTCTACTACCCCGGACTCAAGTGCCATCCGCAGTACGCCCTTGCCGTGAAGCAGCAGAAGGGCTTCGGGTCGATGATGAGCTTCGACATCGGGACGCGCGAGAACGCGGCCCGATTCCTGGGAGCCCTCAAGATCTTCCTCAACGCTGAGTCGCTGGGCGGCGTCGAGTCGCTGGCATCGCACTCGGCCACCACGACGCACGGCTCGGTTTCGGCCGAGGAGCGCGCCGAGATGGGCATCACCGAAGGCCGCATGCGGCTGTCGATCGGGATCGAGGACAAGGAAGACCTGATAGCGGACCTGGACCAGGCTCTGACGGCTGTCTAAGCTACCCTGTTGCGTCCTTTTGCCGCGTCAGGTCAGCGATTGGCAGTTTTTGTGCTTTGAATCACATGCAAAATAAAAAATTGAATATGTTCTTTGGATTGTGTGGATTGCACGCAGTTTTTTCGCGAGTGTGATTTAGCGCACAGTGAAAAGTGAAGAGTGACAAGCGAAAAGAGGAGGACTTAGATTTAATGATCGCGTGCATGTCTTTCCTCCTTTCGCCGGTGGGGGCGCGTGTCCAAAATGAAAAGGCCCACCGGAGAGCGGCGGGCCTTTTTCTACTACTAATACAAGCATAGCAGATTCGGCGAGTTCCATACCAATTATTTTAAAAAAGTTTTCGATTTATTATGTGCTGCATGGCAGGTTTTCAACAGGGTTTCCTCTTGACAGGCCAAAAAAGCAGACATTCAAAGGAGTCGGTGCGGCTGGTTTGGTGCTCACTGGTGGACGCTTTTGATGCGATTCGTCGCAGACCGACCTCTGAATCGCACGAGGAAGCGGAGCGTTGTGGACCGCGCTGAGACCTCGGGTTGGGATAACGGCCCTCGTAGTGGAGTAAAAGAGTATTTTGATCCACTTTGAGGAGAGGCCTGCATTGAACTGGCAGTTCGCGTTGTGATGAAGTCGAGCGCCGCGCGAGGGCGGGCGGAGTGATTGCGGGCGTCGGATCTGCTGATTGCGTGGGTCCGGCTAAGAGGGGTGGCAGCCGTTCTGGCGGACACGGTGTGAGAACTTACTGCCGAAATCCCTTCAGCCCGCGTCCCTTATTGAAACAAAGTGAAGACCGGATGGCGCCCGGGAAGGGTGTGCGATTCCGCGTGGCGCTCGCGTGGCACTTCGTGCCGGGGATTGTGGGCCGCGTGGGAAATGCGGGGCGGGATATCGGGAGTTGCAGGGCAGGAGGAAAAACCCGGGGTGGCACGCGTGAGGGGTGTGCGATTCCGCGGGGCGCTCGTTTCGCACTCCGCGCCTGGGATTGTGGGCCGCGCGGGGAGACGCGGGCGGGGCGGGATATCGGAGTTGCAGGGCATGAGGAAAGAATCCGGATGTTACACGCTAAAGGCAACCACGGATCCTTCGTCGCTGCGCTCCTCAGGATGACAGCGAAAGTTCTGCCGAACCCGGTGTAGAGCGCTTGTTGTTGAAGTCCCTTCAGCCCGCGTCCCTTATAGAAACGAAGTGAAGGCCGGATGGCACACGGGAAGGGCGTTCCATTCCGCGGGGCGCTAGCGTGGTACTTCGCGCCGAGGATTGCTGGCCGCGCGCGTAATCGCCGGGGGGCGGGATATCGGAGTTGCAGGGCATGAGGAAAAAATCCGGATGGTACACGCTAGAGACAACCACGGATCCTTCGTCGCTACGCTCCTCAGGATGACAGCGAAAGCCGGTGTAGAGCGCTTGATGTTGAAGTCCCTTCAGCCCGCGTCCCTTATAGAAACGAAGTGAAGACCGGATCGCACGCGCAATGGGTGTGCGATTCCGCGCGGCTGGCGTCGCGCTTCGCGCCGGGGATTGTGGGTCGCGCGGGGAATTGCCGTGGCGGGATGTCGGAATTGCCGGGAATGAGAAAACACTCGAATGGCTTACGCGAAGGGCTTCCTTCAAGTCGCTGTGTCCGAAGCGCCCTCCTCAAGAGCACGCGACCGGGCACGACTTTCTCACAGGGCGCTCCAGGTACAGCACTAAGACTTCAGGGGAGTGATTTGGAGGGTTGGAAGCTGCGCTCCACGGTCCCCAAAAGCGAGGGACCGTGGGCACCCTCGTTATGGCTTGGAAAGGGCTGCTCAGCGGCTCAGAGCAAAGAACAGCTTCGGCAACATCATGAGGTGGCTTCCTTCAAGTCGCTGTATTCGAAGCGGCCTTCTCAAGAGCGCGCGACCGTGCACGACTTTCTCACGGGGCGCTGCAGATACAGCACTAGGACTCTAGGAGTGATCTGGAGAGTTGGGGTTCCCTCCACGGTCCCCAAAAGCGAGGGACCGTGGGCACCCTCGCCATGGGTCGGAAAGGGCTGAGCAATCGGGGCCACCCGCCTTTGGCGCCAGGATGCGGGGTGTTACTCGCAGCGCAACGCGGTCATGGGGTCGATGGAGGCGGCCCGGCGTGCGGGCAGCCATGCTGAAATGAGGGTGACAACGGCGATTCCCGCGATTGCCGCTACGAACACGGCAGGATCGAACGGGCTCATCTCGTAGAGTTGCGAGCGCACCAGGCGCACCGAATAGAGAGCGATGGGCAGGCCGAGAGCAAGTCCTGCGCAAAGCAGAGCCAGCGATTCGCGGAGGATCATCCACTGCACGCCGGGGCCGCTGGCGCCGAGGGCAATGCGGACTCCGATCTCCCCGGTCCTTCGAGCAACGTTGAAACTCATGACCCCGTACAAGCCGATAGCCGCTAACAGCACGGCGAGCGCGGCGAAGATGGCGGTGAGGCGGGAGATGAGCGTTTCGTGGCTCATAAAGCCTTCCACCTGATCCTGGATTGTTCGCACATGGAAGATGGGGAGATTGGGATCGACACTAGCGACGGCTGCTCGCAGGCTGGGAATAACCTGGGCGGCATCGCCGGAGGTGCGCAGGATCATGACCCAGGCGAAGCTATCCTGACCGGCGACGCCCTTGGGGTTGGTGAGTTGGGCCAACGGCATGTAGACGGTGTTGGGCGGGTTGCGATGGAGGCCGAGCGATTTGGAGTCGCGCGCAATGCCCACGATCAGCCACGGCCCCGGCTCTTCAATGTCGATCTTCACGGTGCGCCCGAGGATGTCGCCGTTGGGAAAGAAGTGGCGTGCGAACGACTGGTTGACGACGGCGACCTTGAGCGTTGAGGCGGTGTCGGAAGGCCGAACGGCGCGGCCCGCCACGATGGGGATTCCAGCTGTTTCGAAGTAGTCGCCTGAGACGGATTCGAGCACGGTCGACATGTCTTCTTTGGGACGCGGCGTGTAACCCGAGATCGACAAGGAGGACATCCAGGCGCCGCCGCTCATGGGAGGTGCGTCGGCGAGGGCTGCGGATCGAACGCCCGGGATGGCGGAGAGGCGGTCGAGAAGGGTCTGGTTGAGAGCCGGGACCTGCTGGGGCTGATAGCCTGCGATGCGCGCGTCGAAATCCGCGAGGAGCATGTGGGATCGCTCGAAGCCGACGTCCTGTTGCTGGAGGTTTCGCAAGGTGCGGAGAAACAGTCCTGCGCCGACCAGCAAGAGCAGGCTGAGCGTGATTTGGGCGATGACGAGGGCCTTGGGCCACAAGCGGCTGCCTCGGTCTGCGCTGCTGACGGGCGCACGCGTGCCGGTATGGAGGGCAGGGCTTACGCCGGATCTTCCGACATGCAGTGCGGGAAGCAATCCGAACAAGAGTCCGGCTGCAACCGATACGCCCAGCGTGAAGAGCAGGATGGTTCCATCGGGCCGCGCGCTGAGTGGAGCAAAGGTTGCGTCTTGAGCGACAAATGCGATGAGTGCGCGGGTGACGGCGAAGGCGAGGGCAAGACCGATGAGGCCGCCGCAAAGCGAGAGGAGAAGAGCCTCAGCCACGCCGTGACGGACGATCCGTCCCCGGCTTGATCCGAGTGCGAGACGGGTGGCGTATTCGCGTTGACGGGCCACAGCGCGGGCCAGCAGGAAATTGGCGAGGTTGGCGCAGGCGATCAAGAGCACGACGGCGACGATGGCCATGAGGATGAGGAGGGAGTCCTGGTACTGCTCGCGAAGATCCGAGACCCCCTGGGCGGCGGGAACAAGATGGACGGTGAGGCGCTCAATCTCCTGTTGCCGGGCGGGCGCGATGGATGCGCCTTCGCCCGCGCGGACATAGTCGCGAACCTGGTGGTCGAGCCAGGCCTGGTCAGCAGCGAGGGAAGATTGGGGGCTTTGGCGAGCGAACATGTGCAGGATGTAGAAGTCGCGCGGCTTGAGCATGCCGGGCTGCAGGAAGATCTCCTGGACCATGGTGACGGGCACCCAGAGATCGGGCGGCTCGAGCTCCTGCTTGAGCCCGTGGAATGCTTCCGGCATAACGCCGATGATGGTGAACGGGGTGGCGTTGACGGAGATGGTCTTGCCCAGGATGGCGGGATCGGAAGAGAGCGACTGCCTCCAGAAGTGATAGCTGATGACCGCTACGGCACTGCGATCGGGAGCACTGGCGTCGAACGGGCCAAGGGCGCGGCCGAGAAGCGGTGTTGCGCCGATTACGCTGAAGAAGTTTCCAGAGACAAGACTGGCTGGGACCTGGATTGCGGCGGCCGAGCCAGGTACGCGCACGTTGACCTTGGGCGAAAAACTGCTGAAGGCGGCCACGCCCTGAAAGGGGCCGGGATTCAATTCCAGCTGCCGCGCGAAATCGTAGGTGAACATGTCGGCCGTGCCGAGGTCGATGCCGCCCAGGATGCCGCCGCCGGTGGATTTGCCGAACGCGACCAGTTGCCGGGGATCGCGAACCGGCAGGTTCTGCAGGATGACCTGCTTGACGAGCGTGAAGATGGCGGTGTTGGCTCCGATGCCAAGTGCAAGCGAGAGCACGGCGATGAGAGTAAAGGCAGGGCTGCGCCAGAGGGAGCGAAGCGCATAGCGGAGATCGAGCGCGAGATTCTCAAGTCCCGTGTCCCATCCCGCCGAGCGGATGCGGTGTTTGACGGCGTTGGTGCTGCCCATCTCCGCACGGGCGGCACGGACGGCTTGCTCGGGTGACATTCCGCCGTGCTGCTTGTCGGCCGCAGAGGCTTCGACGAAGCCTCGCAGCTCTTCATCCATTTCGCGCTCGATTTGGCGTTTGCGAAACAGGGAACGAAGACCGTACATGGCATTGGCTAGCAGGCCCATCGCTGATCCTCCGGTGACTCGGTCAGGCTTCCATGATGCGGGCGATTGCGGAAACCTGACGGTTCCACGAATTGGCTTCGTTGGAGAGAGCTTTTCGGCCTCGTGCGGTCAACGTGTAGTATTTGGCCCGCCGGTTGTTCTCGCTGGAGCGCCATTCGCTCTTCACGTGACCGGCGCGTTCCATACGGGCCAGAGCGGGAAGCAGCGAACCGGGATTGACGCGGAACACGCCCTGGCTGACCTGCTCAATGCGGGTGGCGACGCCGTAGCCATGCATCGGCTCCAGGGCGAGGGTTTTCAAAATCAGCATCTCCAGGGTGCCTTGCACGACGTCTCTCTGGCCCATGATCGGCACCTCTTGATAGTCAAGAGAGTAAATACGTTCTTCTTGATAGTCAAGAGGAATGAGGGACTATTTTGTTTGGGGATTTGCCGATGGCCTTTTCGCGAGGCGATGGATTGCAGATCGATTTCCCGGTTTGTTGCGCACCAGGTAGCGCTCGATGAGGGTGATCAGCTCGTCGGCAAAGAGAGGGTTTGCAAGCAGGTCTGGCCTGTCGCTGGCGGCCTCGTGAATGGCGGCGTGGGTGGCGACCCGGATCAGAAATAACGCAATGTCAAGATCGGGCACCTGCATGGGGTAGGGCTCCAAGATTTTCGCCAGGCGCGCGGTCTGATGTTCATCTTTTTCGCCATGTACACGGCGGGAGGCGCGGGGGAGTTCCTCGGTAAAGACTTTATGCAGCTTTGGATTGATACGGTGCTCGGCGACGGCGCCATCGATCAGAATCTTGAGGACGGCGCGCAGGTTTGGCTGGGAGCGCAACTGTCCGATCATGTGTGGGAATGCATTTTGCCCTTTGGCGATGTGGCGCCGCTGGAGCTCAACGGCGATGGATTCCTTGTTGGGGAAGTATTGATAGAGGGAGGCGATGTTGACGCCGGCGCGTTCGGCGACACGGTTGGTGGTGAAGTTTTCCCAGCCATCCCTGACAAGAATGTAAGCACCGGCCTCGAGGATTGCATCGACGGTGGCTTTGGCTCGTTCCTGAGAAGGAGTTTTACGGGGTTTGAGCACTTGTTTGCCGGGCATGAGCGCGCCTCCTGAATGCAAGTAGACAATCTAAGCAAAAGCTTACATTATTGTTGACATGAAAGCGAATTATGAAAGCGCAGTCATCGACGTACCGGATGATCACAACGGCAGCGAGGCGACGGTATCGGACGAGTGCTGGCTCGCGTTTCAGCGGGTCAACCAGAACCGCCGGGCGGTGAGGGATATGGACGGGGAGCCCCTACCGGACGAGGACGTTGAAGCTGTGCTGAGCGAAGCATTGCTGGCCCCATCCAGCGGAAATTCGCAGCCGTATGTGATTCACTGGGTGCGCGACCCGGCCAGGAAGGCGGCGGCTGCAATGGCATGCCGCGACCAGCGCGCGGCGCGGTCATCGTCGACGCTGCTGGTGTTCGTCGCGGCCCCGCGGTTTGCGCTGGAGACGGCCTCGATGTTCCGCGCATACGTAGAGTCGACACGTGAACTCAGTGAGAAGTCGAAGGCCTACCACTTAGGGCAGCTGAAGACCGCGAGAATGTTTTTGCGGATCGCGCCGTCGATTTTCTGGCTGCCTCTCCACGCTTTTCTTGCGGCTGTATTTCCGTCTCTGACATTGATTCCGGTGGGACCTGCGGGAATACGCAACTGGGTGGCGCGGAGCGCTTTGTTTGCGGCGCAAACCGTTTTGCTGGCGGCTTCGGCGCGTGGGCTGGACACTTGTCCGATGGAAGGATTCGACGCGAGAAAACTGGCACGCGTTCTGGGGCTCAGGCGCGGGGACGTGATTGCGCTGGTTGTGGCGCTTGGACGCAGGCTGCCGGATGCTCGCATTGAGCCGCGCTGGCGGCGACCGTTGGAAACGGCAGTTGAAGTTCATTGAGGCCGAAGGTAGGTGGTTGTGGTATTCCACGTCTCCAAAATTGGGAGATGTGGGGACTCGGAATAATTGAGGAGGCGGGGGGTGGAGAGCGCGGGTGTGGACACCCGCGCATACGGCCGGTCAGGAGACCGGCGCTACAACCGAGACGGCGCTACAACCAAGACGGCGCTACGGCCGAGACTGGCGCTACGGTTGCAGGGATCAGGAAAGGGCCCAGCCGGAGCGGTCCGGGCGGCGGATGAACGGCGCGGCCTGGGGACAATTCCTGGCCTCCATCTTGTGCCCATCCCATTCGAGCTTCTGGCCGGCGCGCAGGGACACGCAGCCGAGGAGCATGATCTCCGTGAGTCGGGCGGCGATATCGAAACGCGAGTAGCAGTTCTCCGGCTTGTTTTCCTTGATGGCAGTGAGCCATTCCTGCGCATGAGCGGCGACACTGCCTCCGGTTGCGCCTTTCTTGGCGAATGGGTTGCGCGGAATGCGCTCAGGATATTGCGCCATGGCCGGGTGCTTGAGAAAGTGGACGAATTTTTCTTCGCCCTTAAGCTTCACGAAGAAGCTGGTTCCGTAGTCGTCGGGAGAGAAGACCGTGCCGCCCTCGCCAATCAGCAGGCAGCCGCTGGGGGGGACTTCGCCGAGCAGCGCGACGATGTCGGCGGTGAGTTCGACGGGCGGCTTGTTGCTTAGGTCGTGGCCGCCGCGGAGCGCGGGGTCAGGCTGGCCGCCGTCGTACCACCACAGCGTCATCGCATCGTGCTCGACCTTGCGATAGTGGTGGAAGAGATGCGGATGCTCGAGAGGGACGTGTCCTTTGCGCTTGGGAAACGCGAAGCGAATTTTGGAGCCGATAGGATAAGACTCCTTGTTCATCTGGCCCAGGGCTGTGGCTTCGACTTCAGTGGGGTAATCGAGGTCAAGGGCGCGAAACGGCAGGTTGACGGTGTGGCAGGCCATGTCGCCTAACGCGCCGCAGCCGAAGTCCTGCCAGCCGCGCCAGTTGAACGGGTTGTAGATTCCATTCTTATCCTCGGCGCCGCGGTTTCCGACATAGGGACGCATGGGAGCCGGGCCGATCCAGGTATCCCATTCCAAGGTGGCGGGAACGGGATCTTCTCCGGTGGGACGCTCCATGGCCTGGGGCCAGATGGGGCGGTTGGTCCACACATGGACTTCATGCACTTGCCCGATGAGGCCGTCTTGAATTGTCTCCACACCGCGGCGGAGGCCGTCGGCGGCGCTGCCCTGGTTGCCCATCTGGGTGACGAGCTTTTTGTCGTGGGCCATCTTGCGCAGATAGCGCGCCTCATAGATGGTCTGCGTGAGCGGCTTCTGAACAAAGACAGCCTTGTTTCTCTTCATCGCGGCCGACGCGACGATGGCGTGCATGTGATCGGGAGTGGAGACGTTTACGCCATCGATCTGATTGCCCATCTGGTCGAGCATCTGGCGAAAGTCTTTGAAGAACTTCGCGGATGGATACTTTTTGGTCTGCATCTCGTATGCGTCTGAACCGGAGTCCACGTCGCATAAGGCGACAATGTTTTCGCCGGCGCAGGCATCGGTGTCGCTGCGGCCTTTGCCGCCTATACCGACGCAAGCGATGTTCAGCTTGCTGTTGAGATTTTGACCGCGCAGCAGCGCAGGGACGCCGAAGGCGAGGGCACCGGCGGCCAGTGAGGTGGTCTTGATGAATTTGCGGCGGTCGATGGGTGGTAGCGCAAGGATTTCAGGAGCTTTCATTGAAGTCATTTTTTCGGATGGTTTGGACACAGGCAAAAGGATACAACCGCCGGGGGTGCGGTGAGCAAGATTCCTGTGGTGCGGATCGTTGCTAATCTCGGCGTTTGAGTTTAATTGAAGAGTGAAAAGGAAGGAGCGTGGCGGCGGTAGCAACTGGGGTGAGAGAGATGGCTGATCGGTCCGCGTATACTTCCGCCCTGAGCGGATTGACGAGGGGACGAGGGTGGCTGTGAATCGGTTCGTTGGGGGCTGGGCGCTGGTGTTCGTGTCCGCTTTGCTTTGCGGGCGGTGCCTGCTTTCCGAGTCGACCTCGGCGGAGTCCGCGGCGACCGTGGCGGTTGGGAATGAGGCGCCGCCCGGGTTGATTCACCTGGACGTGGTGGTCACGGATTCTTCGGGAAAGCCGGTGACGGGTCTGGGAGCGAAGGATCTGACGCTGCTGGACAACGGGGAACCGGCGAAGATTTTGTCGTTCCGCTCGATCGATGGAGTGGGAGGGAAGTCCGATCCGCCGGTGCAGGTCATTCTTGTGATTGACACGTTTGATGTGCCTGAGGAACTGGCGCGGAGCGAGCGGGTGGCCGTAGAGAGCTATCTGGAGGAGAACGGCGGGCGGCTCACGCATCCGACCTCGGTGATGCTGATGACCGAGTTGGGGTTCTGGACGGTATCGCATCCGTCGAGCGACGGGAGGGTACTGGCGGCGGAGATCAAACGTAGCGAACTGCGCAAGGTGCGCGAATTCAAGGTTACGGGCCAGTTGGCGCAGCTGATGGCGAACTCGCTGGCGGGCGAGCCGGCGCCGTTGTGGGCGCTTGAGGCCATTGGACAGATCGCAACGCAGGAGAGGCGTGCGCCGGGACGGAAACTGCTGCTTTGGGTGGGGCCGGGGTGGGGCATCGGTAGCGGGAACAAGTTTGTTGACCATGAGAACGAGGGCTCGAACGATCTGTTCTACACGATCCGATGGTTTCGTGAACTGATGCGCGAGTCACGCACGGTTCTGTACAGCTTTTCGGTGGGGGAGAAGGAACAGAGCAGGTACCTCTGGGAGAAGTATCTGCGGGGCGCGGAGTCGGCGCAGGATGCCCGTCCGGCGCATTTGGGAAGAAAGATATTGGCGATTGACAGCGGGGGATCTGTGCTGGACGAGCGATTCGATCTGGTTACCGAGATCAAGCGCTGCGTGGCGGAGGCGGACGCTTACTATTCGATCTGGTTTGATCCTTCACGGGCGGAACACCAGGACGCGTTTCACAGCCTGGCGGTGCGGTTGGACAAGCCGGGATTGGAGGCACGCACCAGCACCGGCTACTACGACGAGCCGTACTACAGCGCGGATCGGTATCCGCCGGCGCAGCGTGTTACGGTGGCGCAACTGGGGAGCGCGCTGGTGGCGGGCCAAGGGAAATCCGACGCGGAGATGGGGCGTGCGCTCACGGAGATGGAGCTGACGGAGCGTGTGAGCGACGGGAAGCTTACTGAGTGGATGGCGCGGCTGCGCGGCAACAAAGAACGGCAGGCGTTGGCGGCGTTGGCCGACGCGTCGGCATTTCTGCCGCCGCCGCCGGAAGAGATTCCGACTGATGCGCCGCCCGATGCCGCCGCGCAAAAGCAGATAGTGAGCCTGGCCAAGGTATACCTGGCGAACACGCTGCCACGACTGCCGGATCTTCTGGCAACGCGGACGACGGTGCGATACCAGGAGGGCGTGCGCTACGACGACGGGAAGAAGCAGCTTGAATTTGAACCGTTGCACGCGGCCGGCAATTCCAGGACGAGCGTGCGCTACAGCCACGGCGTGGAGGTGGCGGATGGCGAGCAGCGGCTGTTGCACCAACCGGAGCACCGCTCTCCGCAGCTGGTGACGTATGGGACATTCGGGCCCATGCTAAGGGGCATATTGGATGCGGTGACACGGGACGGCGAGTTGATATGGAGCCGGTGGGAAAAGAGCGGGGCGGGGCATGCGGCGGTGTTTCGCTTTGCCATTCCGAAGGAGAGGTCGCGGTACAGCATCGGGGTCTGCTGCCTTGCCGACGGCGACGGGAGGGAGGCGATTGAGCAGTTCACCGGATATCGGGGTGAGATTGCGATTGATCCGGCGAGCGGGGCGATTTTGCGGCTGGAGTATGAGGCCACCTTGCCCTCGACAACGCCGCTGGCTGCCTCAGACGTGATGATTGAATACGGGCCGGTGGAGATTGGCGGCAGGACCTACATTTGCCCTGTGCACAGCGTTTCGTTGATGCGCTCGCGGTCAGTGCAGGAGCTTGTGGAGTGGGATGAGAGCTTTGCGGCGTACGGGCCGTATGCGACGATGCTGAACGATATGCGGTTCACGGGCTACCGCATGTTTCGATCGGAGTCGCGGATGCTGCCGGGGGTGATTGAGTGATGTGTTGTAAACGGCGGGGACTGCTGCTGATTACGAGCAAGAGGCCCGCGGCTGAAGCCGAGACCGATATTGGGTCTTCTTCAAGGGCCTGAAGGCCCCTGCTCCCTCCGGAATCGAGTTCTCACGCAGACACTGGAGGCCCCTGCTCCCTCCGCAAAAATTTGCCTCGGAGGCGAAAGCCCTGCTTCGGATCTTCAGGATCTTTTTGGAAGGACGTGCTTGGAAAGAAGCCGCTTTCTAGTGGCCGATGATTGCTTTTTTGATTTTGGGTGGGCGCTTCATTAAGAAGGGGAGCGGCGTAAGGACGAGGGTGACGGCGACCATGATCCAGACTACGTCGACGTAGGCGAGGAGGCGGGCCTGGCGCTGGGCCATGCCGTAGATCTGCGCGCCGGCGTGGTAGAAGGCGTCGGGGCCGGACATGCCGCTGTGCTGGAGGGCGCCGGCCAGGCCTGAGCGCATCTGTTCGAAGGGGCCGTTGCCAGGGGTGGTGTGGGCGCCGAGCATGTTGAGGTGGCGCTGGGTGAGTCGAGCGAGCATGGTGGTCATGAAGCTGATGCCGACGCTGCCCCCGAGATTGCGGGAGAGGGCGGACATGCCGCTGATCTCGTTGTTTTTGTTCTGAGGGATGCCGGAGTAGCAGAGGGTGTTGATGGGGATGAAGAGGAACGGCAGACCCATGACGATGACGACGCGCCAGCTGAGGGCCTGCATGAAGCTGACGTTGAGGTTGAGGTTGGCCATGCGCATGAGGCCGAAGGCGGTGATGATAAAGCCGATGGCCACGAGCTTGCGGGGATCGAATTTGGGCGCGAGGGCGCCTGCGACGGGGAAGAGGATCATGAGGACGACGGCGCCTGAGGAGATGGCTTCGCCGGCCTGGCGGGCGGAGTAGCCCATGATCTCTTGCAGGAATTGGGGGATGAGGACGGTGGAGGCGTAGAGGGCGACGCCGACCATGAAGAGCACCATCTGGGTCATGCCGACGTTTCGTCGCATGTAGAGGCGGAGGTCGAGGATGGGGTGTTCGACGCGGAGTTCCCACCAGATGAAGATGGAGAGCGCGATGACGGCAGTGACGGCGCAGGTGATGATGAAGCGGGAGCTGAACCAGTCGTCTTCCTGACCCTTGTCGAGCATCATCTGGAGGCCGGCGACGGCGAGGACGAGGAGGCCGAGGCCCCAGTAGTCGACGGAGGCCTGCTTTTTGCGGGTTTCGGCGAGATAGGGTGGGTCTTCGACGAGGCGGTTGGTGAGGTACATGGACAGGATGCCGACGGGGATGTTGAGAAAGAAGATCCAGCGCCAGGAGGAGTTGTCGATGATCCAGCCGCCGACGGTGGGGCCGATGGCGGGCGCCATGACGACGGCGACGCCGTACATGGCGAAGGCCATGCTGCGCTTTTCGGGTCGGAAGGTGTCGGCGAGGATCGCTTGTTCGCTGGGCTGAAGGCCGCCGCCGGCGGCGCCCTGCAGGATGCGGAAGAAGACGAGGATGCCGAGGGAGGGGGCGAGTCCGCAGAGCAGGGAGCAAACGGTGAAGAGGAAGACGCAGGACATGTAGAAGCGCTTGCGTCCGAAGCGATTGGCGAGCCATCCGCTGATGGGGAGGACCATGGCGTTGGCGACGAGGTAGGACGTGAGGACCCAGGTGGCTTCGTCCTGGCTGGCGGAGAGGGTGCCGGCGATGTGGGCCATGGCGACGTTGGCGATGGAGGTATCGAGCGCCTCCATGAAGGTGGCCATGGTGACGGTGATGGCAATGGCCCAGGGATTGGCGCGCGGCCGCCAGGTGTCGTGAAAGCTGAGGGCTGGGGCGGCTGCGGTCGCGGTGGCCAAAAACTGCTCCTAAGATAGCGATAAAGATGGGGAATTTTGGGGTACGGATTTAGATTACCGGAAATCGGGAATGGATGGTTATCACGGGGTGGGCAGGAGCGGGCTATTTATGCTGATGGGGTGATGGACGACGGGGTAGCGGCGATTGCTGTGCTGGGGATGGATACGAGCGGGCCTTCGGGGTCGGTGGCGCTGGGACGGGTCTCGCACGTCGGTGTGGATGTTCTGGGGCAGGTGGAGCTGGAGGGACGGAGTTATTCGGCGACGCTGGTGGCGGCTGTTCGCGAGATTTTGAAGGGGCATGGTTTGGGGCTCAGGGATGTTGGCTGCCTGGTGGTGGTGAACGGGCCGGGGAGCTTTACGGGCGTGCGGGTGGGTGTGAGCACGGCGAAGGGGCTGGCCGAGGGGGCGGGAATTCCGGTGGTGGCGGTATCGCGGCTGGAGGTGCTGGCGGCAAAGGCGGGTTTGGCGAGTGCGGCGCTGGATGCGCATCGGCACGAGGTTTTTCTGCGGATGGAGGGCAGGGAATTGCTGGCGGGTGCGGCGGAACTGGCGGGTGTGGTTGCGCCGGAGCGGTGCGCGGTGTGCGATGCGCATGCAGCGGAGATGCTGGCGGTTGCGTGGCCGGCGGTGGAGTTGAGGATGGTTGAGGCGCCGACGGCTGGGGATGCGATTCGGTTGGCGGGGGCGCTGGTGCGGGCGCGGCGGTTTGCGGATGTGGCTATGCTGGACGGGCACTATTTGCGGCGGTCGGATGCGGAGATTTTTGGGGATGCGGCGAGTGAGGGGTCCACGCCTCGAAACAAGGGATGATGATGGGCTCTCGAGTCGCCGGTGAATTGAAGTTCCTGCTATCCCAGGTCTCAAAATCGAGACCTGGGGCACCCGGCATTTTTGCCGAGTTGAGGAAGTGATGGGTGGGGTGGTGCAGGTTCGGGCGATGAGGGCGGACGATCTGGAAGCGGTGATGGAGATTGCTGCCGAGCTGGAGACAGCGCCGCGGTGGCCTCGGATGGCTTATGAGACGGCTGTGGCTCCCGGAGCCACGCCGGCGAGGGTCGCGCTCGTGGCAGAGATCGGTGGACGCGTGGTGGGGTTCGCCATTGCTTCAGTGATTGCGCCAGAGGCTGAGCTGGAGACGATTGCTGTAGCGGTGAATGAACAGCGGCGCGGGATTGGGCGAGCGTTGCTGGGGGCATTGTTTCGCGAACTCGCGATGCGCGGGGCCGGTGAGGTGACGCTGGAGGTGCGGGCATCGAATGGGGCGGCGCAGGCGTTTTATCGCGCGCATGGATTTGCGGAGTTTGCGCGGCGAGCGGCCTATTATGCCGACACGGGTGAGGCGGCAGTGCTGATGGGGGTTCCTAGCGCAGCAGGAAGAGAAATGGAATGACGTGGCGCAAAGAGCCGGGAATGCGTGACTTGCATCACAATTGCACGTTTAGGAGTGCTTTTATCCACAGCATCTCGAACTTTCTCTTCTATAAGCTCTTGCAACCCCTGCATTGTGGAGCTATATCTTAATGTCCGATTAATATCGAATCCGAAGGAGGAAGCCTATGGAAGAGATTCACGATCCGCTGAGCGAAGAGCTGGACCGCCTGCATGCCGAACACCGTCGCTACGCTCAGCGGTTGGAAGAGCTGATTCAGAAGCCGTACCTTTCCGACGATGAACAGCTCGAAGAGGTTCGGTTGAAGAAGCTGAAACTCCATGCCAAGGATCTGATATACGCCCTGGAACGCCGCTCCGCGGTGGTGATGGCGTAGCAGGAACTCAGATTTGCCGCCGGGGCCGGAAACGGGCCCGGGCTGAGACAGATTTGGCAAAGCGAAGGACGGAATGGCGCCGCGCGAGCGGGGTGCGCTCTGGGCTCACAGTGAATGGCTCCACGAGCAAAGAGCAGCCGGCGCACTGCCGGGCAAGGCATGCATGCGAACCGTATAATCGTTAGGGACAATGGTTCGTGACGGTTACATCTACGGTTTGAGCCTGCTGATGGTTGCGGGGCTGTTGGCGTGGGCCACGGGCAGCTGGGTCTGGCCGATCCTGCCGGTGTTGCTGGCGGTCTTTTTTCTGTGGTTCTTTCGCGATCCTGAACGAGCCATTCCTTCCGAGCCGGGGCTGATCGTATCGCCAGCCGACGGCCTTGTCACCGAGACGGTCACTATCTCCACTCCAGACGGCCCGCGCAAGCGCATCAGCATCTTCCTGAGTGTGTTTGATGTGCATGTGAATCGCGCACCCATCGCCGGAGAACTGCGCGACGTTCAATACCACAAGGGGCAGTACATGAACGCGATGAACCCGGCGTGTGCGGAGCGCAACGAGCGGAACGTTGTGACGATGCGGGGCGAGGGCATTGAAGTCACCTTCAAGCAGATTGCCGGGCTGTTGGCGCGGCGGATCGTGTTTCCGTTCAAAGCGGGCGATCGCGTAGCGCGCGGCCAGCGGGTGGGCCTGATCAAGTTCGGGTCGCGAACTGACGTGGTGATGCCGGCCGAAGCGGAGTTGCAGGTGAAGGTGGGCGATCGGGTGAAGGGTGGAGCGAGTGTGATCGCGATGATGACAGCGGGAGTCGCCGAACCGTCGGGCCCGAGGCGTCTTTGGGCGGACAGCGCCAGCGTAGATCCGGACGAGGGAGAAGCCCGGTGAACGGTGGAGTGCCGCTGACACTTGCCCAGAAGCGGGCGCGCCTGCGGCGCGGGATGTATCTGCTGCCCTCGTTGTTCACGGTAGGCAATATCGGTGCGGGCTATTTTGCGATCACGCGCTTGTTTGCGGCGATCAGCGGGCACGGCGATGTGCGGAACAACCTGGACTGGGCGGCGCTGGCGATCCTGTTCGCGATTCCGTTCGATTCGCTGGACGGGCGCATAGCGCGCATGACCAATACAACGAGTGAGTTCGGCAAGGAACTGGATTCGCTGGCGGACGTGATCACGTTCGGGGTGGCGCCGAGCCTGCTGGCGTTCGTTTGGGGATTCCATTTTCTGCCGGACACGGTGAACACGGAATTGCGCCAGGACCTGGTGCACGTGGGCGCCTTCATCTGCTTCCTGTTTCTGATTGGCGGAGCATCGAGGCTGGCGCGCTTCAATATCAGCCACAATCCGCAGCCGCGCAATCCGGGGCGGCCGGACCGCAAGTATTTTGTGGGGATGCCGATTCCGGCGGCAGCGGGATTGCTGGCGACGACCGTCCATCTCTGCTACGGGTACCCGGTGCTGTCGTGGTGGTTTTCGATTGTGTGGCTGTGCCTGGTAGGCACTTGCGGATTTTTGATGGTGAGCACGTGGCGGTTCTGGTCGGGCAAGGAGATCAACCTGTCGCGGCGGCATCCGTTTCAAATCCTGCTGCTGCTGGCGACGGCGCTGTTTCTGATAGTGCGATTCTCGCAAGTGGTGCTGTTTGCGGGGGCGCTGGTGTACATGTTTTCGGGGATCTGGGCGCGCGCGGCATACTCGTGGTCGCGGCGGAGAAGGCAACGGCCGACCCGGCCGATCGAGTCCACTGAACCAGTTCGGAACCCTTAGGGTGAGGAACCCGTAACCTTTCCAAAGGAACGCTGTGTACAAGATTGCGATTGTTGGTGCTGCAAGCCTTCTAGGCAAGGAGTTGAAGGACGCCATCTCCGAGTCGCCGCTGGCGGCGGCCAGCTTTACGCTGCTGGATAACGAGCAGTCGCAGGGACAACTGGATCAGGTCGGCGACGAGATCACGTTTGTGCAGCCGATCGAGCCGGACTCCTTCGAGAAGATGGACTTCACGTTCTTTTGCGGCGCGGACGAGCTGACTCGCCGCTACTGGGCGAATGCGCTGCGGGCCGGGTCTTCCGTGCTGGATCTGACAGGGGCATTGGACCAGGAGCCCGGCGTACTGGTGCGCGCGCCGTGGCTGGGCACGGGACCTGGGACGGCTGATTTGTTCACGCCGGCGGTGGTGCCGGCGCATCCCGGCGCGCTCGCGCTGGCGCTGCTGTTGGAGCGAGTACAGGATGCGGCGCCGGTGCGGTTTGCGGCGGTGACGTTGATGGCTCCGGCCAGCGAGTTCGGCCGAGGGGCGATGGACGAGCTGCATCAGCAGACGGTGAGCCTGTTGAGCTTCCAGAGTATTCCGCGGGCAATTTACGATGCGCAGGCGGCATACAACCTGCTTTCAGGGATGGGCGAGTCGGCTAAGTTGAGCTTGCCGAGGCTGGAGGATCGGATTCGGCGCCACTATGGGGCTCTGGGAGAAGGCCGGTGGCCGGCGCTGGCGCTTCAGACCCTGGCGGCGCCGGTGTTTCACGGGCACACGTTTTCGATTGCGCTGGAACTGGAGCGGGCGGTAGAAATCAGCCGGATGGAAGAGGCGCTTTCGGGCCCGCGGATTGACCTGGTGCTGGAAGACACAGATTCGCCCTCGAACCTTGCCGCCACGGGGCAGAACGATGTGCTGGTGCGGTTGCGGCCGATCCAGGAGGGCCGCAATCCGATGCAGACGTCGCGGTACTGGCTATGGGCTGCGTCAGACAATTTGCGCCTGTATGCGCAAAATGCGGTGGAGTGCGCGCTGGACCTGCGGAAGCTGCGGCCTCAGGGGACGGTGCAGTAGGGCTCTGGACGCTGCGACAGGCGAGCTGAATCCTATCGCGGCGGGGGCGCACGGAGGCACACGCCAGCGGGGCGCAAGTCTTGTAAAGCAAAGATAATGCCGGGGTTACTTGGAGCGAGTGGGAGTCTTCGGCGAAGACGGCGCCTTATCGGCGGGCTTGGGGCCCACGGGGATGTAGTAGGTCTTCGGCGTGATGTTCTTCCAGTCGATGATCATCGGCTCGCGCAACTCCAGTCCAGATAGTTTAGCATTTTTTTGGTTTTTTTCCGCTTCCCCCAGCCCGCCCGAGGAAGAAATTCGAGAGCGGGTCGAAGCGACGCTGGCAGTCGTTGCGGAATGCTTCCAAGGACGCTTTCCATGGCTCATACTCCGATTCCTGTTCAGGTGGTTTGACGCACATTTCGCGGAGCGCCGATGCCTCGTAGTTGGACCCGATGGTAATGACGCCAGCGAGCTGCCGGCTTCGCTCAATCTTCCCCTTTTTCCAGTCGTCCAAGGTAAAGTCCGGGTGATCAATGGGTAGAGCCATGAGGTAGGCCTGGCGAGACTGGCCTGGATTGGGCAGATAGAACTCGGGTTCGTCGCCGTCGGGGCCATTGTCGTGGTAGGTAAGAACGCCGTTACCGGCGCGGAAGCAGGCACCGGCCAGACCCATGCCGAACGGCAGGCCGAAACTCATGCCAAGCTCGGAGGTTTGGACGCCTTCGTCGCCTGAAACGCTTTCGCATACTACGACCTGGTGCAATTTGATGTCGTAGGAGAAGAGGGTGGTTTCGAAGAGTTCTTCGTCGACTTGTTTGGGGAATTGTTCGCGAAGCCACTGGTGCAGTTCGCGAAGGAAGCGGAGGATTTCGGGCGATCGGCGAGTTGTTTTGGAAACGAGGCGCGCATTTCTGTGCTCGGTAAGGCGGGCCCGGATAACGGCTGCGTCGGATGCGAGTTCCTGGAAAAAGCCGTACAGTCTCTGATCGGTGAGGCTCCAATCGAGGGAATACCAGGAGCCAAGCCGAGGGTGGGAGATGGAGATTTCGGCGACCTGGTTTGCATCGATGTAGAGCAGGTCGCCTTCGAGGGCGTCGACATTCGGACGCGCTTCCCAGGGAGAATCTTTCGCGCCGGCTCCGAGGCCGTCCAAGGGCATGGAGCACAACAGGCCGTCGGTGAGGACGCTGGCCTTATCGATCTTCTTGTCCAGGACCCAATCGAAGCAGCGAAAGTTCACCTCGGGCATGGCAGGCAGAAGTTTGAGGCGCAGGGTGAGGCGGCCGAGCGGCAGCCAAACGAGGCGAGCGATGTACTCCACGGGCGGCTTGAGGGGGCTGCCGTCGACGTGGCGGCGATCCCTTGCGCTGGGATAGAGGTTGTCGAATTCCCAGCGCGTGAAAGCGTCCATGTTGTGGACCTTGACGCTCCATCCGAAGCTGTATGGGCCGCTCTGCAAGGAGAGCTTTTGGCGGAATCGGAATACGCCTTTGACGGAGCTTTTGGATTTAATCACCTCAGGCAAAGTGGTGGGCGCCGGCAGGTCTTTGGGCGGGTCCCAGTAGATGAGTTTTTCCGATTGCCCGGTGGGCTTGGGTTGGTAGACGAGGCCGGCGGTGGTTTCGAGCTGGAAGTAGAAGCCGCTGATTCTCTCATTGTGGGAGACGCGAAGGGCCTGGACATCGTAATGGAGGGTGGACGTCCCGTCGGGCGAGGTTTCCTTGTAGAGGGAGAAGGAGTCGATAGAGATGCCGCAGGTGCCCTTTTCGGCTTCGAAGGCAGTCTTGCGTTCGTTTCGGAGCTGTTCCAGCTCCGGATTAGCCGGAGGAAAGATGATTGCGCGGGAGCCGGTAGCGCGGCTGGTGAGTACGGGCCATTGCTCCTGCGGCACGCGTTTTTCCTGCATGACAACCTGTACGGCTTCGTCGTGTGCATCCTTGACGGACTGACCAGTACGCAGGATTCGGTAGAGGGTCCTGGCATACTGGGTTGCGATGTCGTCATCAATGGGCCGGTTGACCCCAATGACCGATTCGACGTGCTCGGAGATCATGGCTGCCTGTTGCTGGGAGTAGCACGCGTTCAATACGACGAGACGAATGTCCCCATGATGCATGCCGAAGATGGCCTCAATGGCGTTGCGGTCGGCGCCGTACGTTTTGCGTTTGTCATCGAGGAACATGAGTTCCTTGAAGCGATTTCCGTGGCCAATGAAGTGCACGATGCGAGGCTTATTTTCGCGCAGGGCCCCGGCGAGATCGGCAACGCGCGCGGCGGGCGCGTCGAAGGGGATGATGTAGTCGGCCAGGATCTCCTTGATGTCGCGATTCTCATCGTCGGCGCTTACGGGGGCCTTTTCAACACCATTCACACTGATGAACTGGAATGGAAATTTCACAGCAGCCTCCGCAAACTGCAGACTATAATACAGCCTCATTCGGGAGGGTATTGCCCCATGGACAATAAGGCTCAAGCCGATAGCGAGCGCAAGATGGAACTCTATTTCGATTTGCCTGTCGAGGATCTTCCGGCGAAATGGCAAGACAGCCAAAAGATCAAGCAGGAGATTGTGTCAGAACTCAAGGCTCAGGGAATCTCGGCGGAAGTGGATTGGAAGCCTGATCCGCTGACGCCGGAGAAGAAGGACCGAGAACTGGTTCTGGCGATACTTGCGGTGGGCGCGGCGTCGGTAATGGTGGCACACGCGGTGAAGAAGGTGCTGGATAATCTCAATCCGGCGAAACCGACGGTAGTTTACGAGAAGAAGTCGGAGCCGATGGTCGACCCGCAAGGAAAGCCGGTGCTGGGGAAGGATGGCAAGCCGCTGATGCGGTATAGCGAGACGCCGGTGGTGGTGCCTTCCAGCTCGAGCGATTCGGTATCGCTGACGGCTTTCAAGGTATTTGAAATCCGGTCCGCTTCAGAAACACATAGCGGGGCCGAGAAAGCGCAGGGGACCCAGGGGCCGTCGACGAGCCATGGGCACCAGGCTGGCGGGCACTCTCGGCCCGAGGATGGGAGATCGACCTAGGAGTACGGGGCGCCCTGCGGTCCGCCGGAACGTACCCACATCTGCTCGATGAAGCTATCGGTCATGCCGGCGATGTAGTCGGTTACGGTGCGGGCCAGACCTTCGGTGCCGATGAGGACGCGATGATCTTCCGGCAGCAGGCCGGGATCGGCAATGAGGCGCTGGAAGACGCCTTCCACAACCGCTTCGGCGTGGCGGTGCAGCTCTTCCATTCCAGGTGAGTTGTAGAGATTGGCGTAGAGAAACGTCTTGGCCGTGGCGCGTTCCGCTTCGATGGCCGGGCTGAGCGCGACGATACGGTGTGGGACGAGGCGTACGTCTTCAAGGGTTTGAATGCGTGATGTGCGCACGCGGCTGTGGATTTCCTCCATCAGGTCGGTAACCAGGGCGTTGAGCATGCGGCGAAGGGTCTCGCTGATGGTGAGGCGGACAGCGGCGTTTGGCTCTTCCGTGCGCACGGCGTCATGGAAGGCGCGAAAGAGGGGAACGCCTTCCCGGACTTGTTCGAGGCGGAGAATGCCGGAGTCGAGGCCGTCGTCGAGATCGGCGGCGAGGTAGGCGATCTCATCGGCCAGGTCGATGAGCTGCGCTTCGAGCGGTGGGCGTTGGTTGAGGAAGTATGCGGCCAGCTCGGGATGGGTGGCTTCATGGTAGTCGCGTGAGTGCTTGATGATGCCTTCGCGCACTGCCAGGGTGAGGTTGAGGCCGCGAAAGGCTGCGTAGCGTTCTTCGAACCAGGTGACAATGCGCAGGGCGTGCAGGTTGTGGTCGAAGGTGAGGCCGTGGGCCTGGAGGGCGTTGTCGAGTGCTTTCTCGCCGGCGTGGCCGAAGGGCGGGTGGCCGATGTCGTGGACAAGCGCCAGGGCCTCAGTGAGCTCGAGGTTGAGGCCGAGGGCGAGAGCGAGCGTCCGGGCGATCTGCGCGACTTCGAGGGTATGGGTGAGACGGCTGCGGAAGTGATCGCCGGCTTGTTCTCCGGGCAGGCGTGTGAAGACCTGAGTTTTTCCGGCAAGACGGCGGAAGGCCTTGGCATGCAGGATGCGGGCGCCGTCGCGGGCGAAGGGCGTGCGATAGGCGTGAGGTAGCTCAGGGTGCGCGCGGCTGGTGAGTTCGCCGCTCTGCGGGACGGCGATGGCCGGGGGCAGTGCGTTCTGGGATGGGCTGGTCATCCAACTCCGCTCAAGTCTGGTTATATCGCAGCAGGGGTGGGGGCGTGGAAGGGGTGATGGTGAGCACAAGGCGATGAGGGATGAGCCGGTATAACTCCGTTCGACGGTTGGGGATGGACAAGGCTTCGGGTGTGGGTTGATAATCCTGCCGACTTTTCGGGGCCGGTTCAGCGACGCTCTGTGCGGCCCCTCTGCATTTTCACGACCGGACCGGAGGAAATCATGAAGAGGAATCATGCAGTGGCGTGTGTAGGCCTGGGACTCGCGGTTTTGTGCGGGTGCCAGCGGCACTCCAACAAGGAGACTTTTTACCTGATAACAGCCAATGCAGGATTGCCATATTGGCAGACCGCGGCGGCCGGATTCAATCACGGGGCGGCGGAATACAAGGTGACTGCCAAGATTGCGGGTCCGGACGGATACGACGCGCAGGCGGAGCTGGCGGCGCTGCAGCAGGCGGTAGCAGCCAAGCCCGGAGGCATTCTGATTTCCGTGGCGGATTCGGCTGTTCTGCAGCCGGGGATTGATGCGGCGGTGCAGGCCGGGATTCCGGTGATCACAATCGATTCGGACGCGGCCAGCAGCCATCGACTGTTCTTCATTGGGACCAACAATCACGAGGCGGGAGGACTGGCGGGCAGGCACGTCATCGAGAAGCTGAAGGGCAAGGGCAATGTCATCGTGTTCACGCTGACGGGGCAGCCCAACACCGAGGAGCGGCTGCGAGGCTTCAAGGACGCGATTGAAGGCAAGCAGATCAGCATTGCCGACGTGATCGACGTGAAGGGGGATCCGAAGGCGGCGCTGGCATTTGATCCAGCGCGCAGGAGCTGCTGAACCAGACAGGACCGAAGAAGATTGATGCGTTTGTCTGTTTTGACTCGGCGTCAGGCAAGATGGTTTCCGATGCGATCAAGCGAGCAAACGCGATGGACCGGCTGTTGGTGGCATTTGACGTGAACCAGGACACCCTGGACGGGATCAAGGCCGGAACGATTGAAGCGACGATTGCGCAGAAGCCGTATACCATGGGCTACTACGGGTTGAAGTCGCTCGACGAGTTGCTGCACAACCCGCCGACACATATGGACCAAGGATTTTGCCGCGGATTCGTTCTCGCCATATCCGGTATTTGTGGATACGGGGACGTCGCTGGTGGACAAGAATAACGTGGACTTCTATCCTGGCTTCGGCGGCGGCAGGGAAGTAGGAGGAGTTCAGGAGAGCGCCGATCGCCACTCCGAGCGACAAAAGCGAAGGCGTCGAGCGGGTGGGCCCCCCCGATTCTCCCAAACAAGCGAAAGGCCCGCATCGTGTGACGATGCGGGCCTTTCGCTTGTCTGGAGCAGGTTATTCGGGTTTGCTGACGGAGGCGGCGCCGGAGGCATTTTCCTGCTTAGCCAGCCGGACGTGGGCGCTTTCAAGCTTGTGCTGCACCTTGGCCACTTCGCCGGGCTCCATGTCGGTGGCGGGGGACTTCGCGTAACTCGGCGATGGAGAGCTCCCACTGAGCGGCGGCAAGACGGATGCGGCCGGTCTTCTCATACAGGTCGCCGAGATGGTCGTGGACCGTGGGGTCGGTCTGGTCGCGTTCGACGGCCTGGCGGAGATTGTCTTCGGCCATTTCGTACTCACCCATTTTGAAGTAGACCCAGCCCAGCGAATCGAGATAAGCGCCGTTCATGGGCTCCTGCTCGACGGCCTTGCGGATGAGCTTGATAGCCTCAGGCAGGCGCAGACCCTTGTCAGCGAACATGTAGCCGAGATAGTTGAGGGTCATGGCGTTGTTGGGATCGAGATCGAGGGCCTGGCGGAAGTAGGTTTCGGCCGGTCCGATTTTTTCTGGCGGTCGGCCAGCGCGCCCTTGAGGAAGAGCAGGTAGAGCTGTCTTCTTTCTTGGTGGCCACTGGCGTTGCCTTGGCCAGGGCGTCTTCGGCTTCCTTCCAGCGGCGCAGGCGGTGTACATGTTGCCCAGCGCGAAATAGACGGGGCGATCCTTATCGGTGTTGTCGAGCAGGGCCATGGCCATGTTGAGGCCTTCGTCGGTCTTGCCCTGGTCGACGAACTCACCGGCGAGCATCAGCTTGAGATCGCGATCGTCGGCGTTGGCCGCAACTGCCTTGCGGGAGATTTCAACAGCCTTGTCGAACATGCGGACTCGTTGTATGTGTCGACTTCGAGCTGATAGCCGCGGGTGGCTGATTCGCCGCCCATGTCGATCATCTTCTGGTAGGTGGCAATGGCCTCGTCGACCTTGTTCTGCTCGTGGTAGACGGCGCCGAGGCGCTCCAGGAAGATGCCGCGGTTGTTCTTTTCCTCGGCGGTGTAGGCGCCATTGGCGTGGGAGACCTGCTCCACCATCTTGTCGTAGGTGGAAGCGGCTTCGTCGTAGTGGCCGAGGACGTCGAGCAGCAGGCCTTCGTTGTAGCCGGCTTCGAGGTTCTCGGGATCCTTTTTACGCGCCTTGCGAATGGTGGTGAGGGCGTCTTCGTATTTGCCCTCGCGACGCTGGATTTCGGAGATGCGGACGAGGGCGCCGGGATCCTCGGGGTCAACCTGGGCGAGCGACTTGTAGTTCTTGAGGGCGGCGTCGAGCTGGCCGTCGCTGAGCAGGGCCTGGCCGAGGGCGTTCATGGTGGGCACATCGCCGGGCTGCAGGTCGGCGGCGCGCTTGTACGCGGCGATGGCGTCTTTGGGCCGCTTGAGCTGGTCGTATGTGGCCCCGAGGGTGAACTCCATGCGGCCGGTGCGATCGGCTTCGGGGACGGCTTCAATGATCTTGGCGGCGTGTTCGAGGTCGTTAGCTTCAGCGTAGACGCGGGCCAGGTTGAGGACGACCTCTTCGGACTCGGGCTCAATGTCCTGTGCCAGCTTGAACTGCTGTTCAGCCTTAGTACCCTGGTGCTTGACGTTGTAGAGCTGTCCCAGGACCATGTGATCCTCGACGCTCTTAGGCTGCAGGGAGACGATCTTTTCGTACTCGGCGATGGCCTGATCGAGGGTGTTGCCGGAGGGGGACGAGGAGGAGACGGAGTTCTGCTGCTCGCCGAGCTGGCGGAGGTAGATGCGGCCGAGCAGCTTGTGCGCATTGATCTCGTCGGGATGCGACTTCAGCAACTCGCGCGCAGTGCTTTCGGCCTCATGAGCACGGCCGGTGCGGAAATAGAGGTCAGCGAGGCCGTCGTGCAATTCCGCCGAATCGGGATCGGCATTGATGGCGTACTTGTATTCGTCGATGGCGTGCTGCACAAACTCCGGCCGGCCGGAGTTAATGGCCTGCTCTTCGTATAGGTCCGCCAGGGCCGCGTGGTAGTAGGCCTGGGAGCGATTGAGCGATTGCGCATCGGCTGCGGGGGCGGGAGCGGGGTCAGCGGGCTTGGCAGGGGTTTGGGCGGCTGCGCTGATCGACGGAACCGCCACAAGAGCGATTACGAGGGAGATGCCAAGAATCGGCAGGCGGTTTTGCTTCATGTTCAATCTAAACATTCTGGCCTTAGGGGCCTTGGCCCAATGGAAAGGCCATGGCTTGAATGGCTGCTCAGGCAGCCAGGGAGATGGACGCCTGTCATTAGAGACGATTTTACGGTCAATTGGTTCGCTCGGGTCTAGAATGATCGGTTTTTGCGAAAATGCACTGACGAATGTCAAGGAGCTGTGATATTCGACACACTTTTCGATTCGGTGGGTGCGAAAAAGTTCCGGTCTGGCCGGGCGTTCAGTGACGGAAGTGGCGAATTCCGGTGAAGACCATAGCGATGCCGAGTTTGTCGGCGGCCGCGATCACGTCCTGATCCTTGACGGAGCCGCCGGGCTGGATGACGGCGGTGGCGCCCGCCTGAGCGACGGCTTCAAGGCCATCGGGGAAGGGGAAGTAGGCGTCGGAGGCGGCGACAGTGCCCTTGAGCGGCAGGACGGCCTTCATGGCGCCAAAGCGGGCGGCGTCGACGCGGCTCATCTGTCCGGCGCCGATGCCGACGGTCTGGCCGTCGCGCGCGTAGACAACGGCATTTGATTTCACGTGCTTGCAGACGCGCCAGGCAAATATGAGGCTGCGTAGTTCGGCAGCGGTGGGGGGGCGCCACGTGACGACTTTTAGCTCCGATTCGGTGACGGCGGCGGTATCGGCGTCCTGGAGGAGCATGCCGCCGGAGACCTGCTTGGCGACAGGTTTCGAGGGAGCGGCATGGATTTCGACGAGGCGCAAATTTCTTTTGGCGGCGAAGCGTTCGCGGGCCTCGGCGGTGAACGACGGGGCGGCGATGGCCTCGACGAACAGCTTGGCGATCTCTTCGGCGGCCTCGCCGTCCACCGGCTGGTTGATGCCGATGACGCCGCCGAAGGCGGAGACGGGGTCGCATTCGAGGGCTTTGCGGTAGGCTTCGAGGACGGTGGCGCCGGTGGCGGCTCCGCAGGGGTTGGTGTGCTTGATGATGGCGACGGCGGGCTGATCGGAAGCTGTTGGCTGCAGCTCCCGGGCGAGTTCCCAGCAGGCGTCGAGATCCACCAGGTTGTTAAAGCTTAATTCCTTTCCCTGCAGTTGTTTGGCGGAAGCGACACCGAGGCCGGAACCGTCGGCGTAGAGGGCGGCGCGCTGGTGGGGGTTTTCGCCATAGCGGAGCGACTGGGTGAGCGGGAAGTTGATGCGTAGGGTGGTCGGAAAGGCGTTGGTGTCGATGGCGGCGGGCTGGGACGGAAGCGGGGCTTCGGCGATGCGTTCCAGGGCTCCGGCGATGGCGCTGTCGTATGCCGCGGTGGTGGCGAAGGCCTGCTTGGCGAAGCGCCAGCGGGTTTCGCGGCTAAGGGCTCCCTGGGTGCCTTTCATTTCCTCCAGGATGGCGGGGTAGTCTGAGGCGCGCGTGACGATAGCGACATCTTCAAAGTTTTTTGCCGCGGAACGCACCATGGATGGGCCGCCGATGTCGATGTTCTCGATGAGATGGCCGAAGGCGACGTTGGGCTGGGCGGCGGTTTTCTCGAACGCGTAGAGGTTGACCACGACCATGTCGATGGGCTGGATGCCGTGGGCGGCGACGGCGGCTTCGTGTTCGGCGTTTCCGCGGATGTACAGTAGGCCTCCGTGGACCTTGGGATGGAGGGTTTTGACGCGCCCGTCGAGCATCTCGGGGAAGCCGGTGAGATCGCTGATGTCCCGCACAGTGAGGCCGGCGTCGCGGAGGGCGCGCGCGGTACCGCCGGTGGAGATGAGCTCGACGCCGAAGGAGGCCAGCCCCTGTGCAAATTCGACCAATCCGGTCTTGTCTGTGACGCTCAGCAGGGCCCGCCGAATCTTCTTTTCCGCGCTCACCATTGCTCCTTTTTGGCCAGGTTGGCTCTACCCAATGCGTTTGATTTCTGCGCTACGCAGGCCATACTCCAGACTACAACCACGCGGCCGGTGCAATTCGGCCCTCCTTACCTCGTCCTGATACGGGAATCAAGTAATCTAGAGCCATGGCCAGCAATCCCCCACCTAGTCCCGGGCAAGGGCCGGTACCCGAAATTTTGCCACCCCCGGGTGGCACGAACGGCTATTCGGGCTATCAGCGAGACGGGTACTCGGTCGTATCGCCTCCACCGGTTGCCCGGCCGCGACGGCGCTGGCCTGTTGCCCCGGCAACCTGGACGCTGCTGGGGATTAACTGCGCGGTTTACGTGTTGATGGTGGCCAAGGGAGCCAGCCCATTTACACCGAGCGTCGACGATTTGTTGCGCTTTGGCGGCGAGAGCGCCGGGAACATCCTGATTGGCGGGGAGTGGCTGCGGGTTGTGACGGCGATGTTTGTCCACGGCGGCTTTCTGCACCTGGCGCTGAATATGTGGTGCCTGTGGAACCTTGGCATGCTGGCAGAGCCGTTGATGGGCACCTTCGGCGTCTTTGCGGTGTACCTGCTGACCGGCGCGGCGGGAGATCTTCTTTCGACCTTTCGCAACTTTGTGAGGCCTTTGCTCGACCCGTCAGGAACGCCTTACTATCCGGTGGGTGTGGGCGCGTCGGGAGCGATCTTCGGCATCGCCGGCGCATTGATTGTCCTTCTCAAGTCGAATCGTCTCCCCGTGCCGATGGAAGAGTTGAAGAAGCTGCGGCGCTCGGTGATCTACTTCGCCGCTATCAACCTGGTGATCGGCTTTGGGATCAACCAGGGCACCAGCGCATTTGGCGCGGGTGTGCACGTAGACAACTGGGCGCATGTCGGCGGATTTGTCTCCGGACTGTTGTTTGCCGCGCCCATGGTTCCGCGCATCGGCTCGCCACGAGGCACCTTCAATCTGCGCCTGCGCGCGGCTGTCGGCCTGGTTGTGGGGGTGCTGGTGCTGTTTGGTTTTTACCTCGCGCAACTGCCTCGTTAGCTGACCAGCCCGGCGCTGGTGGCTCTGTGCAACAATACGTCGCATAAGCGGTTCTCTCGCTCTTTGAGTTCGCTTTTACTCAGAAGGGAGTCTCTGTTATGGAACGTCGCGCCTTTCTCAAACAAGCCGCGATTACGGCCGCTACCGTTGCTTCCGCCAATCGCCTGAACGCCGCCAAGACAGCCACCCAACCCATTGCGCGCCGCACCCTAGGCAAGACCGGCGAGCAGTTATCCATCATCGGCTTCGGCGGCATTGTGGTGATGGATGAACAGACCGGCGCTGCGGCGAACATCGTCGCGGAGGCCGTGGACCGCGGCATCAACTACTTTGACGTCGCGCCCAGTTACGGTAACGCACAGGAGAGGCTAGGGCCGGCGCTGGCGCCGTATCGCAAGAACTGCTTTCTGGCGTGCAAGACCGAAGGCCGCACGAAGGACGACAGCCGCAAGCAGCTTGAAGAGTCGCTGCGGTTGCTGAAGACCGATCACGTGGACCTGTACCAATTTCATGCGTTGACCAAGATGACGGAACTGGACAAGGTGCTGGGCCCGGGCGGCGCGATGGAGACGATGGAGGCGGCGAAGAAGGAAGGCAAGATCCGCTACATCGGTTTCTCAGTGCATTCGGTGGAGACGGCGCTGGCGGCGCTCGATCGCTACAACTTCGATACCGTCCTGTTTCCGGTGAACTGGGTGCTGTTTTCGCAGGCCAACTTTGGGCCGCAGATTTTGAAGCGCGCGCAGGAGAAGCAGATGGGCATCCTGGCGCTGAAGGGCATGGCCAAGACTACCTGGGCGGCCGACCAGAAGCAGAGTCATCCCGAGCCGAAGTGCTGGTACAAGCCGGCTGGGTTTCCTGACGAGGCGTCGCTGGGTTTGCGCTGGACCTTGAGTCATCCCATCACGGCGGCGATTCCGCCGGGGGATGAAAAGTACTTCCGGCTGGCGATGGATGTGGCGCAGAACTATAAGCCGCTGGAGCCGCACGAAGAGCAGGCGCTGCTGGCTGGCGGCAAGGGTCTGGAACCGATCTTTCATCTGGGGAATGATGTGTAGGGATAAGCGGAGGTAGCTGCGCTGCGCGCGTGTTAGCGGAGTTAGCGAGGATACGGCAGCATGGCTAGCCCTGAAGGTCCGACCGGCGCGAATCACAACCTGAAACGGCAACTGGGGCTGCGCGATTTGGTGCTGACGCAGATTCTCTGCGTGGTGGGCAGCTCGTGGGTGGGCGTGGCGGCGGGATTGGGGCGCGCGCAGTCGATCACCTGGGTCGCTGCGATGCTGGTGTTCTACCTTCCCATGGCGGGGTCGGTCATTGCGCTGAATCGCAAGATGCCACTGGAGGGCGGTCTCTACGTTTGGGCGCGCGAAGCATTTGGCGAGCTGGGCGGATTTCTGACGGCCTGGAATATCGGCGTCTACGGCATTGCCGTGACCGCGACCATTCTCTACGCCATTCCGACGGAGCTTTCGTATCTTATCGGACCGCGTGCTGCGTGGCTGCCGGAGAACCGTCTTGCCTCGCTGGCAATCATCGGGCTGACCGTGGCGGCAATCACGTTTGCCTCGGTGCGAGGGCTCGAGTGGGGCAAGTGGATCCACAACATTGGCGGCATCGCGATGGTCGTGGTCTTCGCGGGACTCATCGCATTGCCGACGTGGGCGCTTGTCAAGCACATTCCCGTGCACTGGACGCCGTTCACCGTTGCTCTGCCGCCTGCGGAGATGCGCACGTTTGCGCTCTTCGGGCAGATGATCTTTGGCGCGCTATGCGGGTTGGAGTACATCGCCATACTCGCGGGCGAGAGCCGGCAGCCGGCCGAGGCCATCGGCAAGTCGGTGTGGATTGCGTCTCCGGTGATCTGCGCGATGTTTATTCTGGGCACCGGGTCGGTTGTCGCGCTGGTGCCGCGGGGCAGCATCGACTTTATTGCGCCGATTCCGCAGACGATGCGTATCGCACTCGGTAACAGCGGCTTCAGCAACATTGTGGCCATGACCGCGATTGTGCTGGTGGAGATGCGGCTGCTGGGAGCGGCCAGCTTTATCTTTACAGGCGCGACGCGGCTGCCCATGGCTGCCGGATGGGATCACCTGGTTCCGGCGTGGTTCACGCGGCTGCATCCGCACTGGCGCACGCCGTCGAACTCCATCTATTTTGCGAGCGGACTGGTGCTGCTGCTGGTTGTGCTGGCGAATGCGGGAGTTCATGCGCAGGAGGCGTTTCAACTGCTGACGAACGCAAGCGAAACCCATTATGAGGTTGCCTACCTGGCGATGTTTGCGGTGCCACTGGCGGGGAGCGCTGTGCTGCGCCGGTCGCTGCCGGCGTGGCTCAAATGGACATCGATTGTAGGATTTTGCGCGACGGCGTTCAGCCTGCTGATTTCGGCTTACCCGTTTGTGAAGGTTGTGGACGCGCGGGCGTATGCGGCCAAGATCCTCGGCACACTGTTGGTCAGCAATATGGTGGCGATTTGCTTTTTCCGGATGCGGTCGCGTGTTCCTGCAGTCCAGATTGGGCGGCAGACGAAATCGCTGCCGAACGTAGAAATCGCGCCGAAGCAATGAAAGGGGCATCGCGCGGCAGGAGGCACGCGGTTCGTTGAAATTCCGATTGAGCTCGGGTTAGTGCGTAGCCGTTGCCGCGAACTTTCTCACCATGGCTAACAGCAACTTGCGGTCGCTCTCATTCAGATTGCTGGAGTAACGGCGAATCTGGGTGAGGAACTTCAACTCGTCGTCGGAAAGCTTCTGAGTGTCGAGATGCTTGCCCAGGGCGTCGTCAGCAAAGAACTGAGAGATCGGGAGGTCGAGCGCTAGAGCAATTTTAGATAAAGTGTCGAGCGAGGGAACCGTGTGGCCGTTCTCGACGCGTGACAGGTAACAACGAAGCAAACCGGTCTTCTTTTCGATGTCGCCCTGCGACAGGCCCTTGTGGAGCCGGTGCGCACGGATCGTGGTGCCTATCTTAATCACGGGAGTCCTTGAACGCAGCGGCACTCACAGGCCCGCCGACTAAATTGTTTATGTTGTCACAAGAGTTAACATGCACGTGCCCAAAAACGCAAGAAGATAATGACTACTTTGCAACGAAAGTGTTACTTGTGACAGTGATTAGCGTTCTTAATGTCCTAGATTTTGCTCGAAAAAGCGGGCTGTCCGTCCCTGCGCATCCGCGGCATCCTCTGGCCTGTAACCAGTCTTGTTGTTTGGATTTTCGAAGGCGTGGCCTGCGTCGGGATAGATCTTGGCGTCGACCGGTTTGCCGAGGGTTTTCATGGAACTCTCGAAGGCATGGACGGCGTCCGGAGGTATTCCGCGGTCCTGGCCGCCGAAGTTTCCCAGCACAGCAGCGTGGATTTTCGCCAACTGATCCTTGTCGGTAGCCAGAGCTCCGTAGTTGATGGAGACGGCTTTCAGGTTAGGTTCGGCGATGGCAAGTTGGAGGGCGTAGCCTCCGCCCATGCACCAGCCGACGGCGCCGATGCGGTCGTGCTTCACATCTTTGCGGGCAGCGAGAAATTTGAACCCCGCTACCAGGTCGCGAACGCCCTGGTCCTGCGGCAGGCCGCGCATCAACTCATGGGCCATGTCCTGGTTGTCGGCGACTTTGCCCCGGTACAGGTCTACGGCTAAAGCAACATAGCCGTGGGCGGCAAGGTTCGAGGCCTGTTCCTTGATCCATTCGTTGACGCCCCACCATTCCTGGATCACCACCACAGCCGGATGCGGTCCTGCACCGTGGGGCAGATATAGCAGGCCTTGAGCCTGGCCGTCGCCGCTGGGGAAGGTAACCGGCTGCTGGGCGCCGGCATGTACACCCATGAAAGCAAACAGCAAAAGTCCGCCGTATAGGGGAAAGCAAAACGTTTTCATAGGGGATTACCTCACAGGATCGACGAAATGCTCCGGCGAAAAGACGCCGGCCGCGCTACAAATCTCTGCGTAGATATTCGAGGTGCTCTACCGGATTGTCGTTATATGCGGGACAGGGAGTGAAACCCATGGCGAGGTAGAGGCGGTGCGCGGCCGCCATGGCGCCCGGAACGGTATCAAGATAGACGGACTTCTTTCCCAGAGCCGAGGCCCGGTCGAGGACCGCCTGAGTCAGGGCGCGCCCCAGTCCCGTTCCGCGTGCGGCCTGGCGTACCCACAGGCGCTTGAGCTCCCAGGCTACTTGCGCGAACTCCCCGGGCGCTCGACGCCAGGCGACGAAACCCATGGGCACTTCTTGTACCAGTCCGAGCAACGATCCACCGCCCTGCTCCTGATAGCCTGCAGGCAGCCGTGCGGCTTCTTTCTCCAGGGTGCCGAAGCAAAAGCGCGCTGCCGCAGGATGGCTGATGACGAATCGGCCGTATTCGAGGAGGAGTTCGCGTGCTTGCGCCAGCAATTCCGGCGAGGTTGAGTCAGTCAACTCCACCAAATCAACCTTGCGCAATTGGCCTTGAACGAGCGGCATGCGTCCAGTCTACGTCGGATGCTGCGAACCCGAGCAGAATGCGATACGTAAACCTTCGTGGGCCGGCGTCCGTCTGTCTGAGTACGGCACGAGAGGCCAGGAGTGACGATGCGGCGAAGAGCCACGCTGGGACTACTGTGGATGGTTTTGTGCGCTTGGGCCAGTACGGCTGGCCTTGCACAGGCGCCCTCAGCTGGCAGCACGCCCGCTTCGGCCGGGACGAATGAACCTGCTCCGACGGGCGCGCCCGTGCAAAATGTGGCCCCCGCGAATGCGGGCGACGCCGTTACCGGGGGAAAGCTCCATGGCGTGGTGACGAGCGGCAAGATCCCGTTGCCGGGAGTGACGGTTACGGCGCAGAACACCTTGACGGGCAAGCGCTACACCACGACGACAGACATTACCGGCGCATGGTCGATGCAGATTCCCCAGAACGGGCGCTATGTGATTCGGACCCAGTTTGCGGCGTTCGCGCAGGGGTCCGGAGAGGCGCTCCTGAACGCAACGAGTCACGAGCAGGCGGTGAATTTCGATTTGATGCTGGCCTCGCGCGCCGCCGCGCAGCAGCAACAAGACGGACAGCAAAGCCAGGTCGCGCAGGCCATTCGCCAACTTGCAGCCAACGGGCCGCAGAATTTGAGCCTGCTGAGTACGATGACCGGGGACACGGCTGCGGGTGGGGCAGGCGGCGCGAGCGGTGCCGCGCTTCCATCGATTGCGGGGAGTTCCGACTTCAGCGGAGATTCCGTGGCCATCTCAGGACAAGCAGGATCGGTGAGCCCAATGGCCGGTGTTGACGTGGACCGACTCCGCGACATGATGGAGACCGCGCGTTCGCAGTTTGCCTTGCAGGGTGGACCGGGTGGCGGAACGATCACTGTCGGTCCGGGCGGATTTGGGGGCGGAGGATTTGGAGGAGGCCAGTTCTTTGGCGGCGGAGCGGGCGGAGGATTTGGCGGCGGGCGGGGCAATTTCCGCAACTTCAATCCCAACCAGCCGCACGGAGCCGTCTTCTGGCAGGGCAGCAACTCGGCTCTCAACGCGGAGCCCTTCAGCCTTCGCGGCCAACAGCAGGCGCAGCCCGCTTCCGGGACCAATCGTTTCGGCGTGACGCTGATGGGCGCGCCATTCATTCCCGGGCTCACCAAGCCGAGCGGCAAAGATTCAGTCTTTCTGAACTTTTCAGGATCGCGCAACTCGATCCCGATCGACCAATACGCGACCGTGCCCACAGCCGCGGAACGCGCCGGCAACATCTCTGGTCTTGCGATCACGCCAGTGCCGCAGGCTTTAGCTTTACTCAACTACATTCCCCTGCCCAATTTGCCCTTCGATACGCAGAATTACCACCTGCTGACCACGCAGCAATCGAACACCACGCAGGGCGGCGTGCGATACATGCGGGGCTTTGGGGCCAACGCTTCTCCGTTCGGCATGGGAGGACGCGGCGGCGGTGGCGGGGATGGACGGCGCTCACAGCAGACCACGCAGGGTCTGCGCCAGAGCCTCAACGTGAACTACAACTGGGCGCACAACGCCTCAGACGATGTGAACATCGTTCCCATTCTCGGCGGCAAGACCGCGTCGGATTCAAACTCCGTGCAGGCCGGCTACACGCTGGGCAAGGGCAAGCTGACCAGCATATTCAACGCCAGTTGGAACCGCTCGAACTCCCATACCACTAACTTCTTCACCAGCGGCACAGATATCGCCACGCAGATGGGCATTCTGGGACCCGGTGGCGCGGCGCTCAACGCCAGCTCACTGAATTACGGTGTGCCGAACGTGGTGCTGTCCAGCTTTACGGGTATCAGCCAGACGCAGCCGAGTTTCCTGGTCAGCCAGACAATTTCTCTTTCCGAAACGCTGGCCTGGATCCATGGCAAGCACAACTTCAGATTCGGCGGCGACTACCGCCGCGTGCATCGCGACTCCCTCAGCGGCAGTTCGGGATCGGGCGGCGTGAGCAACGCGACCGGCACTTTCTACTTCACCGGTCTCTACACGGGCTCGTCGCTCGGGGACTTTCTGCTTGGCGAAGCGCAGGAGACGGCGATCGACTCCTCTGGCAACAAGAGTTATCTGCGCGACAATGTTTTCGATTTTTATGCGCAGGACGACTGGCGCGCTCGCTCGAACCTGACGTTGAACTACGGCGTTCGCTACGAGTTTTTTGCGCCGTTCACGGAGAAGTACAACCGCCTGTCGATGGTGGATACAAATCCAGACGGCGGGTTCACGAGCGTGGCGCAGGTGCAGGCCGGGGCCACAAGCCAGAATTTCGGCAAGCTGCCCAACGGCCTGGTGTCGCCTTATCCGTATGCGATTGCGCCGCGGCTCGCCTTCGCTCTGCGATTGCCGAAGCAGACCGTGGTTCGCGGCGGCTATGGCATGAACTACACCGTCAGCCAGTACTCCATTTTTGCCACTGCGATGGCGTTTCAGCCGCCGTTCGCCAATGAGCAGACCAACGAGGCTACCACCGGCTGCCAGAATCCGCTGGTGCCGTGCTACACGCTGGCCAACGGATTTCCGGCGCCTAACGCCATCGGCAATTACGCGGTCGAGCCGCATTACCATCTGCCGTATGTGCAGGCCTACAACCTGGATGTGCAGAAGACGCTTCCATGGGGCATCGTGATGAACGCGGGCTACAACGGCTCGCGGGGCAGCAATCTCGATGTAAAGATTGCGCCGCGCGCGGTGCCGGGCAGCCCCAACACCGATCCCGGCAACATTCCTTTCTTCTTTGAAGAATACGGCGCGTTCTCGCGCTTCAATGCCGGCACGTTGCGCGTGAACAAACGGATGTCGAGCGGTATTGCGGTGGGCGCAAATTATCAATACGCGCACTCGATCGACGACGCAGGATCGGTTGGAGGAACGTCGAGCGTGGTAGCGCAGAACTGGCAGGACATTGCGGCGGACACGGGCAACTCCGCATTCGATGTGCGCCACAAGGTCAGCGGCAATTATCTGTATGAGCTGCCGTTCGGCAAGGACAAGTTCTGGTTGACGACAGGAACGGCCTCGCACATCTTCGAAGGCTTTTCGATTTCGGGGACCTTCACGTTCGCGACGGGCACGCCGCTGACGCCCACATACCAGGCCAACATTGCCGACGTGGCGCGCGGCACCACCGGCACGCTGCGCCCGGATCGCATTCCGGGGGTCTCGCTTACAGCGGGAGGCGGATCGTTGAAGCAGTGGTTCAATCCCGCGGCGTTCACGCAGCCAGCGGGTCTTTACGGCACCGCTTCGCGCAACTCCATCACGGGGCCGGGGACGATTTCGAACAACATGTCGCTTTCGAAGACCATGCAACTGGGCGATACGCGCAGCTTCGAGATTCGCGCCACCGCCGACAATGTGTTCAATACCGTGCAATACAGCGGCGTGTATACCACGCTCTACTCAGGGCTCGACGCGCAGCGCAGCTCCAACTTCGGCCAGGTAAGCTCAGCCGCAAACATGCGTTCGTTCAACTTCAACGCGCGGTTCCGGTTCTAGTCGGGAGAGGTTTTGATGTTTCGCGGCACACACAATGCGATCGCAATCATCACAGCAGCCGCGCTTCTTGCGCCTGTGACGCCGCTCGTCGCACAGGATGCTCCAAAGCCGGCGCAAACTCCATCTTCCGATCAGAGCGCGCAGCAGTCCGGGTTTGTATTGAAGGTGAACGCCGAACTGGTGCTCACCAACGTGGTGGCGCGCGATGCCAAGACCGGCGAACTGGTGCGCGGCCTCAAGCAGAGCGACTTTACGGTCTCAGAGAACGGCAAGAAGCAGGAGATTGCCAGCTTCGATTTTCAAAGTGTGGATATGGCCACGCCGCTGAACGAAGCCACGATCAGCGGGCTCGCCGCGGGGGCCGCCGGCGCAGGAACCAAGGCTGCCGTGGTGGCCAAGCCCGAGGATCTGCGCAACCATCGCCTCATCGTCATGTTCTTCGATCTGACCTCGATGCAGCCTGAGGACCTGGACCGATCCGTTGATGCTGCGAAGGAATTTTTGAAAAAGAAGATGCAGCCGGCTGACCTTGTGGCGTTGGTTTCACTAGGCGACTCGTTAAAGGTGGACCAGGACTTTACCGCTGACAAAGATGTACTCATCAACGAAGTCGGCGTCTACAACGGCACCGAAGGCCAGGGCTTCGCGCAGGGCGCGAATGGCAATTCAAACCAGGTGGAAGACACGACCGGCTACACGCCCGACGAGAGCGAATACAACGACCTGAACACCGATCGCGAGCTGTTCGCGCTGCGCGCGATCGCGCAGTCGCTCGAGAAGATCACGGAGAAGAAGTCGCTGCTTTACTTCTCAGGCGGCATCTCGCGTGACGGAATTGAGAACCAGGCTTCGCTGCGCGCGGCTACCAATGCAGCAGTACGGGCGAACCTCGCAATCTACAGCGTAGACACGCGCGGCCTCCAGGCAATTGGCCCGCTGGGCGATGCCTCTACGGGAAGTCTGCGCGGTCAGGGCGCCTACAACGGCGGAGCGCTGCTTAACAACATGAATCAGAATTTTGCCACGCAAGAGGTGATGGCGACGCTCAGTGCGGACACCGGCGGCAAGGCTTTCTTCGACTCGAATGATTTTGCGCCGGCATTTGAGCGCGTGCAGCACGACACCTCTGCCTATTACGCCATCGGTTTCCACTCCACAAACCCGGCACGGGATGGCAAATATCGCAGGCTGACCATCAAGATCAATCGGCCTGGAATAAAGCTCGAATACCGGCCCGGTTACTACGCGCCGGCGGACTTTGCACATTCGGGCAAGGAAGATCGCGAGCGCGATCTGGACAACCAGTTGGCAAGCGATCTGCCCGCCACCGATGTCGCCGTTTATCTCGACGCCATGTACTTCCGCATGGACGAGAACCGCTTCTATGTGCCGGTTTCTCTTATCGTGCCCGGCTCGCAGATTCCGTTCGTGAAAGGCGGCGACAAGGACAAGGCGACCCTCGACATTGTCGGCACGGTGATTGATGAAGTGAAGCGCCCGATCGGTCATGCGCGAGAGACCGTCAAGCTGAACCTGGATCAGTCAAAGCAGGCGCGGCAGAAGACGATTCAGTACACCACCAGCTTCAACCTGCCGCCCGGCAAATATCACCTGAAGTTTGTTGTGCGCGAGAATCAGACTGGTCGCATGGGATCTTTTGAAGCGGACATCACGCTGCCGGAGATGAAGAAGGCGCCGCTCAAGATGAGCTCCATCGTACTGGCCTCGGCGCGGCAGCCCAGCAAGCAGCAGAACCCGTTGGTCCGCAACGGGCAGGAGTACGTTCCGAATATCAGCCACGTCTTTCGGCAGGACCAGCACTTATTCCTGCTATACGAGATCTACGCGCCCTCGCGCGAGAAGCTTGAGAACGCACCCAAAGGTACGAAGCCGGGCATCAATCTTCTCAGCAGTCTCGAACTCATCCAGGGATCGACGAAGGTTTACGAGACTCCGGTGGTGAAGGCGACAACGCTCAACGTGGAAGGCCGCGACGCCGTGTCGATTGAACTCGATGTGCCGCTTGAGGGGCTCAAGCCCGGCCCCTACATTTGCCAGCTGAATGTGATTGATGACGCCGGCGGGAGCTTTGCCTTCCCGCGGTTCGCGGTTCTGGTGCGCGAACCCGCAGCCACTCAGCCTGCGTCAGGGTCTGTTTCGGCAGGTGGGACTACGGGCTCAGACTGAGGCGGCACATTCGCGTGGCCGTACGGGCAATGCCGGCATCCTGAACCGCAACAGTAGCCACGCTTCAAATGGAATGCAGCGGTGAAGACCATGCATGGCCCCTCCATGTAGTAATCCTCGGGCTCCAACCCGCCTGCCGCTGATTCGTTCTCACCCATGGCTCTCATTCTCGCAAAGAGGCGGGCCGTTGCGCGCCGTAGAATTGGATTATGTCCCTTACCGCGACAGAACGCGCGCGCCGCATCAAGGTCATTCTCTTCGACGTCGATGGCGTCCTCACCGACGGCACCATCTGGCTGGTTCCGGCCCCTGCGAAATCCGGTGCTACCACTCCGACGCCCGAGCATCAATTCCCTGGTGCCGACGGCGGCGTCGGCTTCGGCATTCAATCCGCAACCATGATGGAGGCCAAGGGGTATGCCGCTCATGATGGCGCCGGTATCTCTCTGGCGCGGATCGGCGGCCTCAAGTGTGGCGTCATTACCAAGCGCATCAGCGAAACGGTGGCCACGCGCATGCGCGACCTGAAAATCGAGTATGTGTACCAGGGCCAGGCCTTCAAGATGAAGCCGGTACGCGAGATCATGGAGAAGGAAAAGATCACTCTCGACGAGATTGCTTATGTGGGCGACGATGTAATCGACCTTCCAGTGATGCGCCAGGTTGGGCTAGCCATCGCCGTGGCCAACGCGCGCGACCAGGTGAAAGCGGAGGCCCACTACATTACGCCGCACGCTGGCGGCTATGGCGCAGGGCGCGATGCCATTGACTTTATCCTCGACGCCAAGGGTATTCTCAATGACTGCATTGAAACGATGATCGATGAAGGTAATCCTATCTCGCCCTCGATGGACATTGGTAACAGCGGCGATCGCGCCTGAGCTACTTCTCCTTCGCATAAGCTGGAAATACTCGATCGATAAGCATCGAGCGAATCGCCAATCTCAAGTCGCTGTGCGGGTCGGGTTCCGTGTTCGAGACGGCGTGCGTGGCATCGGTTGCGGCGGACGCACCGGTATCGGTTGTATTCACAACCAGCACTCCTGCGCTTCCACCGTCTGGATCGACTATCAGTTCTGACGAAAACCCACCCTGGTCGCCATCATGATAGATGTAGCGGTGACCGTTGACCTGCAATATGAAAAATCCCAGGCCCATTTGCGGCTGCGATCCATGCGGTCCTGAAGTGTACGGCGTGGCGGCCTCGCCGCGCTGTGCAGCTGGAAGCACACCGGCCCAGGCCTCTTCGAGCGAACTGCGCTTCAGCACTTCTTCATAACGCGCATTCCCCGATTCGCCCATGAGAAAACGCGCATACTGCCCCATGTCCTTCAACGGGGCTTTCAGACCGCTGTTCGAGGTGGTAATGCCGGTATCGAAGTCCAGCGGCTGGGTCGTGAGCTTGTCGCCTGCGCGCAGATAGCTCGCCGAAACATGGCTCTCCAGAAAGTACGGCGCCCGATCGAAATAGCTCTCCGTCATGCCCAGCGGCTTCAGAATGTTCTTGTCGATGTAGACTTCGAAGTCATCGCCGGTCAGGCGTTCGATGATCTGTCCCAGAAAGACGTACCCGAGGTTCGAGTAGCTCCATTGGCTTCCCGGTTTGAAGGCGACGTGGGTGTAGGGCAGCATGGCCGCAACCTGCATCCATTTGGTGGGCTCAAAGGGCTGCCACTCGCAATTTTTCGCATCATCGCAATCCCACGGCCAGGTCGGATTGCGAAACCCCGCGCTATGGGTAAGCAGCATGCGAATCGTGATTGCCTCGACTGGCCCATATTCGTCGTGCACCTGCTGCAATTCGGGGACATACTTCACTGCCGGGTCATCGAGCGCCAGCTTGCCCAGATCGCGCAACTGCAAAATGGCAATTGCCGTCATGGTCTTGGTGATGGAAGCCCAGTTATAACTTGTGTCGCCGTTTACGGGCTGGTGTGTGTCGTCTCGCGCATTGCCCACGAAGAACACTTCTGACGGATTGTCTCGGCGCACCAGGGCGAACCCGCCGCCGACCACCCCGTGGACCTTCAGTTCAGCCTCGAAGCGGTGGTGAAATGCGTCAATCTCCGAATGCGGTGCCGCTCTCTCTACCTGGCTGCAAACCGCAGTCGGCGATACACACAGAGCGCAGAGAACGGAAGCCCGGGTCAAAAGCATGGGTAACATGGAAGCCATCATACCCATTCTCCGAAGCAACCCGCTCAACCGTGCTCACCTGTTGAACTGCCTCAAGATCCTTCGATAGCATCGAAGCAGACGAGAGGCGAGCGCGCCTTCGCTGCAAGTGGAAGAAGGAAGCTTATGAAAATGCGGATAAAAGGGGACTCATTGCGGCTGCGCATCTCGCCGAGCGAAGTATCCCGATTGCTTCAATCCGGAAGGATCGAGGAGAGCATCCATTTCGGTCCCGAAGATGATGCAACGCTGACGTATGCACTGCTGACGCGCTCCGGACCGGAGAATACTTTTGCCGTACGCGGCTCGGCACGCGAAATCGCGGTGGAAGTGCCGGCTTCGATGGTGCGCGCATGGTGCGACAGCGAAGAGGTTGGAATGTACGGGGTCATCGACTACGGTACCAGTCGGCTTGAGCTGGCGGTTGAGAAGGACTTCGCTTGCCTGGACAAAAGCGACGCCGAGAACACTGACACGTACCCGAATCCGAATCAGGGTGTGACGTGCTGAAATAGCAAGGGCCCGGCTGGAAGCCGGGCCCTTGCTATTACGCGGTCCTGGTTTCAGTCGGCCTGAAACTCACCTTGCAACTGCGCCGGATGGTGAGAAAGCACCACTGGAATCGGAATCGGCTTCTCCACGGGTTTGCGCATCTGCGCTGCAAACTCGGGATGCATCTGGATCAGATTGCGCAGATCGAGATCTTCCCATTTACGAATCAAGCTGTTGACGATGAGCTTGATGTCGGAAGCGAAGGTCGCCGTGGCCATGTACTCCTCATCCAGCCGTTGTTTCAGCGGCAACACCACGTTGTGGTAGATGCCCTCCAGTTGGCAACTGGGGAGCGGCGACAAGATGGCTTCCTCGCGTGCAAACACGATGGTGGCTCGGCCGGTGATCCCGGGGCGGCAGTTGAGGTTCATGGTCTGGTGGACCGAAAGCTTGGGACGGGGCCCCACGATGCTCATGTGTCCGCGGAGAACGTTGAGCAGCTGGGGCAGTTCGTCAAGTTTCCAGCGGCGCAGGAAAGGTCCCACGGGCGTGAAGCGCTGATTGATGGAGGTGGTCACGACGGGGCGCTTTGCGGATTTCCGCCTCACGGGCATCGTGCGGAACTTCAGGATCGTGAAAGGCTGACCGTTCTGCCCCATTCGCTCTTGCCGGAAGAGCACGGGGCCCTTCGAGGTGAAACGCACAGCCAGACCAACGAGTAGGAACAGGGGTACCGTAAACGGGAGGCTGCACACCACGCACATCACGTCGAAGACCCGCTTCAATACGGATCCGGACCAGCGGCTGAGTGGTTTCATCTGTCGAACGGCTGCCTTGTCGATTGGAGTCACGCTCGTATAAATAGACGCCGGTGAGTCCCACTTAGTGTGCATCGATGAATGCTGACTCGAGGCACTGTATAAGGATGCCTCGGGTCTCCCGGAAAATCCCGGATTGGAGCTCATGATCCCTCCAGGTTGATCATGCTGCTGTTTGCGCTAACCGCCAGGAACGACAGCGTATCAATCATGCGTATTGCAACCGATGTAGGCCCCGAATCATTCGCGCCTGCCTGGTTGCTTCCGGGGATCATTGCAAAATCTTTCAAAGTGCCACAGTGTTGCTGCATGCCAACGGAAGAGTCCACGAAACCGACGTTCGCTTGTGATGATGAATCTTTATGCATTCTAAACCCAGGGCCCCAAAAGGCTTTCATGCAAATGCTGATTCCGCCTTCGCTCCGGAAGGTTGGGCGACCAGTTAGATGATATATCTCCAAGTTGCTCTGCTGATGTCTTGAGAATAGTCCGGGGAACTCCACAATCAAACACAAATCTTGGTTTTTGGCGAGATTGTTACTTGACCGGGTAAACATCGAGCCCCCGATTAGCTGCAGTTGCGCTCCCTCGGCGGCTTAGGCACTTGCGTTTATGACGCAAAAGTCAGATTGTTCATTGAATCGTCACACTCAGAGATCCACGGACCGAAACAGTGGTAACTAGCCTTCGATGCCGGATGGAACCCTCACTTTTCCCGGGCCTTATCGATATTCAGACTGTTCGGTCAAGCGGATGGTTACTCAACGTCACCTGCATCGTATGTTCCCCTCCCGGGTCCAGCTGGATTGCCGATGACTGCACGTTACTGGCCTCCACGCACACCATCTCCAGCCACTCATTGTCTCCATAGTCGGCCAGTTTCGCCGCTTGTTCGCTCCATGGGTTCCAAATCACGGTTGTAGCCGAATTAGCCTTTTCAGTGCGAAGGATCCGTTTCCCCGACACATCCACCACATCCACGGAGCCGCGCGCGTTCAGATAAATGCGGTCAGTTTGCTCGGTGATCCGGATTTCCCCGGATTGAGACTTCTGGCGGAATCCATCGGTCTTGTCCAGGTAAGTCAGCCCGTCCAGGCCGGCAACCGTGATCTCGTGAACGCTGCCGACGCGAAGATAGGTGTGTAATGCTTCTTCAAAGCGCATGGGAGACTTGCCGCGATTGATCACCGTGAGCTCAAGCCTGAGCTTTGCGCCAACCGTGATCCGATAGGCGACACAATATTCATGAGGCCACAACAGCCGCGTCGATTGGTCATTTTCGGTGATGCATAGCAGCGTTACGCTTCCATCGTCGAGTGCGTTCAGGGAATCAAGCCGCCACTCTCGCGTGCGCACAAATCCGTGCTTGGGCGCGTTGACGTCATCCGTTTTTTCAGCGAACCAGGGGA
Organism: uncultured Acidobacteriota bacterium; assembly: GCA_963846375.1. Taxonomy (GTDB): domain Bacteria; phylum Acidobacteriota; class Terriglobia; order Terriglobales; family Acidobacteriaceae; genus Telmatobacter. The sequence continues at coordinate 190,227 of CAWJVV010000017.1, read as the reverse complement.
AACATACGGGGATCCCGCCGCGGATTGCACGTCCGGCTTCCCAATACGATTTTTCGCTCAAGAAAAGGGCTTCATCGGCGCCGGCCGGCTTCCATTGCGTGACATGGGCTCCGAAAAGGGAGATCTCTGCCGATCCCGTCGGCGACGTCACCTTCACGACCGGGAGGCCGCCTTTGCCTGCCACAATCTGTGCGATCCCAGCTATGCCGAACCGAGCATTCAGCGCGTCAATGTGCGAGAGCGTTCCCATCCTGAAGCCGATTCTAGCCGAATGGCCCACCTCCAAACCGGACAACTACCCCTCCAAATTCGCGCACCGCGCTCGATGTCTCAGCGCGGGGTACGCGGCATGAATCGAGCCAGCGTCTCTTGAGATTCTTGACACACCAAACCTGTTTCGCTCGCGGATGCACGTCATGAACCTCCCGGTCAATCCGCCCATTTTGCCCATGATTGCCAAGCGGGTCGACGCCATACCCAAGGGCGATGACTGGATATTCGAGCCCAAGCCGGATGGCTTTTGGGTCGTCGTCTTCCGGGATGGAGATGAGGTGCTGCTGCAGAGCCGCGAGAAGCGGTCTTACACCAGCCGCGTTCCCGCGTGCGAGCCAAATAGCGCCCTAGCGCCATAGCCATCTGCAATAATGCACACCAACAGGACCCTTTGCTGAAGACCTCATGCCGACCAGCGCCGCAGATCAGTCGAGCCCCTCGCGCGTTGCCATCGATACAGGCGGAACGTTTACTGATTGCGTCACGCTGCGCGATGGAAGGCTCGCGGTCCTGAAGGTCTTTTCCACGCCGCACGATCCCGGCGCCGCTGTTCTCGAAGGACTCAGACAGCTGGGAGCAGGTACTGGCGTGATCGTGCGCCACGGTACGACAGTTGGCACCAACACCATGCTCGAGCGCACCGGCGCCCGCGTCGCTTTCATCACCACGCGCGGCTTTGAGGACACGATTGCCATCGGACGTCAGGCTCGACCGCGCCTTTACGACTGGTTCCAGCCCCCGCCGCCCTGCCTGGTCCCACCCGGCCTTCGCCTTGGCATCGCTGAGCGAACGACAGCCGAAGGCGAATGCATTCGTCCCATCGATCCTGCGGATCTTGCGGGGCTCGTTGCAAAAATTCGCGCCGCTCATCCCGACTCCATTGCAGTTTCGCTGCTCTTCTCATTTGCCAATCCTCAGCACGAGCGCGAACTCGCCGCCGCTCTCGAACCCCTCGGCATCCCAGTCTCTGTCTCGCACAGGATTCTCCCCGAATTCCGCGAGTACGAGCGTGCCTCCACCGTCGTTGCCAATGCCTATCTGGCTCCGCGTGTAGGCTCATATCTCGCCAACCTGGCCGCCGGCATCAAGCGTCGATACCAGGACGCGAAGCTCGAAGTCATGCAGTCCTCCGGGGGCATCATCTCCTCAGGAGTGGCAGCGGAGGAGCCTGTGCGCACGGTCCTGAGCGGTCCCGCGGGCGGAGTAGTGGGCGCTTGGAAGCTGGCGTCGGCTGCCGGCTTCGATCGCATCATCGGGTTCGACATGGGTGGCACCTCGACTGACGTTTCGCTCGTTGACGGCTCTACGGGTGGCCTGCGCATCAGCAACGAATCGGCAGTAGCGGGCATTCCCATCGCGGTGCCGGTGCTTGATATCCACACTGCCGGAGCGGGCGGAGGCTCGATTGGCCCGCTTCGATGCAGGTGGTCTGCTCCGGGTCGGTCCGGAATCCGCCGGCTCCGTGCCCGGCCCCATCTGTTTCGGCCACGGCGAGCTTCCCACCGTCACCGACGCGAACCTCATCCTGGGCAGGCTCGACACGGAGAACTTCCTGGGCGGCGCCGTTCGCCTGGATCTGGCGCGTGCGCGGCATTTCATGAACCAGGCCAAGGGCTCCATCGGCACCATCGAAGAATTTGCCGCAGGCATACTCGACGTCATCGAAGCCTCCATGGCAAAAGCCATTCGCGTGATCTCCATTGAGAAGGGACATGACCCACGCGATTTCACGCTTGTTGCCTTCGGCGGCGGAGGCCCCGTCCACGCCTGCCAACTCGCCCGCACGCTAAGCGTCCCCCGCGTTCTGGTGCCGGCACTGCCGGGCGCGCTCTCTGCTGTCGGAATACTTCTGGCTGACACGATGCACGAATACTCGCGTACTGTCATGCTTCCCATCGAAACAAATCTCGACGAAGCCTTTGCCGCGCTCGAACGGCAGGCTCGCGCCGATTTCGCCGCCGAAGGCGTAGAAGGCGTCGCTCACCGGTCCGCAGATCTCCGTTACGCGGGCCAGGGATACGATCTCAATGTGCCGTACACACCGGTCATGGCTTCAGACTTCCATGATCTCCATCAGCGGCGCTACGGGTTCTCCAGCGACTCACGGCCCGTCGAGGTGGTCAATGTGCGTATGCGCATGATTGCCCCCGCTCCTCCGTTCGAACAGGTTCCCGAGCCTGTCGGTGACGGAGATGGCGCTCAGGCGCTCATGACTACGCGGCCCGCCTGGTTCGATGGCGCATTCGTTGACACGCGCATCTATTCCCGCGACCGCCTGACACCTGGAGACTCCTTCTCTGGCCCCGCCATCATCTCCGAATACAGTTCTGTGACGGTCCTGCCACCCGGGGACTCGCTTCGCGTCGATTCCCTGCGCAATCTCGTCATCGAGGTCGCACGATGAACCCGGCCATCTCTCCTATCGACCTCGCCATCTTCCAGAGCGCTGTTCACTCGATTGCCGAGGAGATGGGAGCGGCGCTGCGCCGCACCGCCATCTCCCCCAACATCAAGGAGCGTCGTGACTACTCCTGTGCGCTCTTCGATGCCCAGCAGCGCGTCATCGCCATGGGCGATCACATGCCCGTTCACCTGGGCGCCATGCCCATGTCCGTCGCAGCCGTTTGCAATAATCTCGAACTGCACCCCGGCGACATCGCCATCCTCAACGATCCCTTCGCGGGGGGCACGCATCTGCCCGACATTACACTCGTCTTGCCCGTCTTCGTTGGCGACGAGAGCCGCCCGGCATTCTATGCCGCCTCGCGTGCCCACCACTCCGACGTGGGCGGCATGTACGCCGGTTCCATGGGGCCGGCGCGCGAAATCTACCAGGAGGGGCTGCGGATTCCGCCGGTGTTATTGATGCGCGCCGGCCAACTCGATCACGGTGTGCATTCGCTTCTTCTGGCCAACGTGCGTACGCCGCTGGAACGCGAAGGCGACCTTGCCGCCCAGATCGGCGCATGCCGCATAGGCGAGCGGCGCATCCTCGAAGTCGTCGCCAAGTATGGCTTCGCGCGAGTCGAGGCCCTCACCAGCGAACTGATTTCTTACTCCGAGCGCCTCATGCGCGCTGAACTGCAGTCGCTACCGGCCGGATCGTTCACCGCCGAGGATTTTCTCGACGACGATGGCGTCACGAGCGATCCCATCCGCATAGCAGTGAAGATCACTTTGGATCCAACGGAGGGCACAGCCATACTCGACTTCACCGGCTCTTCCCCGCAGGTACAGGGAAGCGTCAATGCCGTATTCCCGATCACGTGGTCAGCCTGCTTCTACGTCCTCCGCTGCCTGCTCGCGGAAGATGCGCCCGCTACTGCCGGCCTGATGAATCCCGTCACGGTAACCGCTCCGCCCGGCACCATCGTCAACGCCACTCCCCCCTCGGCCGTAGCGGGGGGAAACGTGGAAGCCAGCCAACGCATCACCGATGTCCTGCTGCGCGCGTTAGCCAACGCCGCTCCGCATCGCATTCCTGCCGCCAGCTACGGAACCATGAGCAATCTGACCATCGGCGGCATCGACCCCCGCACCAACGCGCCATTCACTTACTACGAGACCATCGCTGGTGGCATGGGCGCGCGACCGACCCCCGACGGGAAGGGAATTGACGGGATTGACGGCGTCCACTGCCACATGACCAACTCCCTCAACACGCCAATTGAAGCCCTCGAGTATGCCTACCCGTTCCGCGTACGTTCTTACAGCTATCGCGCCGGCTCCGGTGGGGCGGGAAGCGCACGGGGCGGCAACGGGCTCATCCGCGAGATCGAGTTGCTTACTCCCGCCCAGGTTACCCTGCTCGGCGACCGCCGCAGATTCGCGCCTTACGGCCTGGCAGCCGGGCATGACGGCGCCACCGGGCGCGCAGTTCTAATCAAGCCTGGCGGCGAATCCATCGAACTCCCCGGAAAATGTACGCAATACACTGAGGCCGGCGACATCATCCGCGTCGAAACGCCCGGCGGCGGTGGCTGGGGCAAGCCAGAAGTTGGATAGGGAGGCGACCGGGCAAATCATCCTGATTTTCGCAGCCTAAGAGGTGAATTGGGCACGGCTTTTTCGGCCTCAGATTGCATCCAACCCTTGTATAGCGGTCTGTCTGCCCACATATGCTCGCCATTCGTCTCACATTGCGCTCTGTTTCGATTCTTCCGCTGCTCATTGCCGCAACACCTTTGTTTTCACAAGCTCCGCCCGCGTCGTCTCGTCCGGTTCAGCCGGCCCAGACCCAGTCCTCCCCCGCGACCCAGGCGCAACAGGCTCCTGAGCTGAATAATCCGCTGCAGCCTGAAAAGCAGCCCGACCTGGCCGTCGACCGCGATCCCATACCATCGCCTGACGTTGTGGTGCCGTCCACGGCAACGGCAAACGCTCCCAGTGTCTCTGGCCCAGCCGGAGAGATTCGCAAAGGGGAAAACGGCGTCTACACCCTGCATGAAGATGTCGACGAAGTCCTCCTCGATTGCACGGTGATCGACGAGAAGGGCCGGCCGGTACTCGACCTGCGCAAGGGCGACTTCCGCGTGTGGGAGGATGGCGTTCCCCAGAACACGACGTCGTTCGTTCACCAGGATCAGCCGGTCTCCATGGGCATTCTTATCGACAACTCCGGCTCCATGCTCGACAAGCGTTCCGCGGTGAATGCCGCGGCCATGAAGCTTCTCACCGAGTCCAACCAGCGCGACGCCGCCTTCGTAGTGAACTTCAACGACCGCGCCTACCTCGACCAGGGGTTTACCGTCGATCGCGTCGCTCTCAATCGCGGCGTTTCGCATTTCGATTCCCGTGGGATGACGGCCTTGTATGACGCCGTGGCCGCCTCCGCTGATGAACTTGCTCACCACGCCAAACAGCGCAAGCAGGTGCTGCTCATCATTACGGATGGCGCCGACAACGCGTCAAGGCTCACCCTGCGCGATGCCGTGCGCCGCGTGCAGGGCCTCGAGGGACCCGTCGTTTATACCATCGGCCTGCTGTACGACTCCGAGCCCCGGGAGATTCAGAAGGCTCGCAACGATCTCGAAACACTTTCTACTGAGACGGGCGGAATCGCGTACTTCCCCCGCTCCCTCGACGAAGTCAGCGAGATCGCATCCGAGGTCGCCCGCGATATTCGCAACCAGTACGTCGTCGGCTATCACTCCACCAGGCCCGCAAGTGCCGGTGGATACCGCCAGGTTCATGTGGAAGCCATCGGCGCCGGCCACAAAAATCTCACCGTTCGCACCCGTCACGGTTACTACGCTCAGACGGGGCAGCGTAAAGCCATGGACACTATCGGCGATGCGGGCAATCGACCGCAGCCCCCGCAACAGTAGAGTCTTCTTCTTTGCACACTATGCGGGCTGATGCGACGGCACCGGGTGCGTGCGCAAATACCACTCGCCGGCCACGAAGGTGACAGTGAACCCAATCCAGAAAGCGATGCCGAAGAACTGCTGCGGGGCAAGGTGCGTGCGCGGAGCAGTGGCAAAGAACACACCCATGACCGGCCGCGTGGCCGCGACGCCCAGTATCACGGCGATGGCGCGCATCATCCAGCGCCGATGCGTCTCAGCTTGGTGCGAGACGAACGCCACGAAAGCCCGCACCAACGAGAAGAGAAACAGGCCGTCGTAGAAGAGCACTGCGGATTGCTCCGTGAGCCCGCCATACGGATTGACGTTCAGCAGTAACGCGGAGATGCCGATAACCGCGCCGAAGCCGAACAGCGAAAGCGTGACTCTTCGATGAATATCTTCCTGTGCGCGGATGCGGCGCGAGAACCATCCGGGCAGGATGATTACGAATGCCAGGGCCGGAAAGAGATGAATGAGGGTCAGCGTCTTGCGCGCGGCAAACGCGGCATCGAGAGCCTGCAACGGTGCCGGGCGGCGGCTGAGGGCGGCAGGAGAAGGACCAGGATTCGTCGGAGAACTGCCTCCGCGCCAATCAGGCAGAGTACGAGAAAGGGAGTCCATATCAGCCGAGAGGCTCGAAAATCTGCATTCCGGCTCGTGATCGAAGTGGCCATAAAGACCTCGGGTCGTCAGCTTTGTGACGGAACCTTGCCGGATGGGACAGTGCTGGGCAGCGTAGCCGCGACTGCCACCATCCACACAAGGCCGATGAAACGCCCTACGGGGATGAAGTAGGCGGCGTTCCAAATCGGAAGGGTGAATGCGGCCAACTCGCATGCCACGGCAACCACGATCCCCAGGATCATAATCCAGCGTGGGATCAGGCGGTATAGGCCAGCGGTCACCGAGACCCCTGCGATGAAGAGTCCGAAGGGCACGGCAAAACCAGGGCCGCCGCCGGCAAAACTCATCGCCTGCAACGCGCGGACCACGCTGTCCTCGTCGCCGACGCCCGGCCGCGTGATCGCCCAGATTGATAATGCGGACAGCATGAGCATGGCGGCCGCGCCAATGCCGCCGGCGAGGGCAATCACTTCGCCTGCGGCGCGCACCCGCAAAAAACGCAGGCGGCTCACCGCGGTAGCAACGAAGACCAGCAGCGGGATCGCGGATCCGAATTCGAAAAACGATCCCCAGGCAAGCGTGCGGCTGATGCCCGCCACATAGGCCGCGCCCTGGTGTGCTGCGTCGTGAGGGGCCGTCATTGTCGAACCCAGAGTGACCGCTCCTGAAATTGCGAGAACCGTGTAAGACAGGGCCGGCAGCAGCAACGGCGGCCCCGAGTGATGAACGACAGGAGTTAGCTTGGTCGCAGTTCGTGTATTCATGAAATGATTTATATAATAAACGATTAATATGTGCAATGATTATTTGTATGGATCAGGATAGGGGAATGAAGGGTGGGTTTGCGGCTTTTCTACTTTCCCAGGTGGGAGCGCACGCCGCCAAGGTGTTTGGAGAGGAACTTGCACCGCTTAAGCTCTCTCCTGCGCATGCCGGGATTCTCCGGATGCTGGCGCAGTCGTCAGGCCTCAGCCAGCGGGAACTTTCGTCCCGGCTCGCGATTCATCCCAGCCGCCTGGTGGCAATCATCGACGAAATGGAAGGGCTGGGGCTTGTGAACCGGGCCGCAAACTCCGATGACCGGCGTCAATACTCGTTAGAACTGACCAGCCGCGGGCGGGAGGTGCTCGCGGAGATTGGTGCGGTCGCTCGGCGGCACAATGAAACGCTGCTGCGCTCCCTCAATGCGGAGGAACGAGTCCAACTTGTGGGTCTGCTGCAAAAAATCGCAGCCGATCAGGGTCTGATTCCGGGCGTACATCCGGGCTACGCAACCTTGGGCGAGCGAAAGAGATAGAAGGCCGCGCGTCCAGTTTGCACCGCACCCGCCTTAGGCAGCGCGATTTTACTGCCGTATACTCTCAGCTTATGACAGTCGTGGAAACCGAGATCAAATTCAGCGTGGACGACCTGGCGGTGCTAGCCCGGCGGCTGGAGAGCGCCGGTTTTCATCTCGACACGCCGCGCACGTTCGAGAGCAACGTGCTTTATGACACGCCGGACCGGAAGCTGCGTGCCCGTACGGAGATCGTGCGCATTCGGTTCTATGGCGGCAAATGGACGCTCACCCACAAGCGACTTCCTGACGACGGGCCCGGCGAAGATCGGCACAAGCATCGCGTCGAGACGGAAACGGCCGTTGACGATGGAGAAGCGCTGGCCGAGGTCTTCCGGTCGATCGGGCTTGTTCCTTCATTTCGCTATGAAAAATGGCGCAGCGAATGGAGCGATGGCAAAGGGCACTGCGTGGTCGACGAAACGCCGATCGGGAACTTTGCCGAACTGGAAGGCGATGCAGACTGGATCGACCGCGTCGCGTCGCAGCTCGACGTTCCCCGCTCTCGTTACATGACGCTCAGCTATGGAAGGCTCTTTGAACAGTGGCGTGCGGAGCACAACTCCCCTGCGGAGCACCTGACATTCGAGGCAGTGGGCGCTTCTGCACGCTGAGCGCTTCGCTCATCCCATGACCATCCCATATGTAAGCCAAACCGAATCGGCAGTACGCGAATTGTCAGCGCTGCTGGGAAGCCGCGCCACGACCGCCTTGATTCAGCGCGAGCACCACAGTCACGACGAGTCGCATCACGAACCACGTTTGCCGGACATTGTCTGCTATCCGCGCTCGACCGACGAGACGAGCGCGATCCTCAAGATAAGCGCGCAATACAACATTCCCGTAGTTCCCTTTGGAGCGGGTACTTCGCTGGAAGGCCAGGTGGTGCCGGTCTCAGGCGGCATTGAGTTGGATATGCGCGAGATGAACCGGGTTCTCCGCGTGAGCGTGACGGACATGGATGCTGATGTGGAAGCCGGTGTCACGCGCAGGCAACTCTGCCAGGCGCTCGAGAACACGGGATTGACGTTCTTCATTGATCCCGGCGCGGACGCAACCATAGGCGGAATGGCATCCACGCGCGCGTCAGGCACCACTGCGGTTCGTTACGGCACGATGCGCGAAAACGTGCTGGGATTGACTGCGGTGCTGGCCGACGGGCGCATCATCAAGACTGGAACGCGGGCGCGCAAGTCGGCTGCAGGCTACGATTTGACTCATCTGCTGGTGGGCTCGGAAGGGACACTGGCGGTCATTACCGAGCTGAGCCTGCGGCTGCATCCACTGCCCGAAGCCGTAGCCGCCGCCGTCTGCGCATTCCCATCGGTTGCCGATGCGGTGAACACCGCGATTGAAGCCATTCAGCTGAACCTGACTATGGCTCGACTGGAGTTTGCGGATGAGAGCCAGATGCGAGCCATCAATCGATACTCGCATACTGATCTGCCGGAATCGCCGATGCTCTTCTTTGAGTTTCACGCGTTGGACGAGGCCTCTGTTGAGAGACAGGCGGAGTTGCTGAAGGAGATAGCTGGTGAGCACGGTGGAAGTAATTTTCAATGGAGCCGCTCGATCGCGGAACGAGATGTTCTTTGGGAAGCGCGGCACAACGCCTACTACGCCTCTCTGGCATTGCGTCCGGGCGGCAAAGGATGGACAACAGACGTTTGCGTTCCCATCTCGAGGCTGGCGGAGTGCATCACGGTAGCGAAACGCGAAACACAGAGCCTGCCATTCCCGACTACGATTGTGGGCCACGTGGGCGAAGGGAACTTTCACGTGCTGTGCATCCTCAACCCGGAAAGTGCGCGTGAGATGGAAGCAGCGAACGAGTTCTCAGGAAAGCTGGTGGCCCTTGCTCACGGTGTGGGAGGAACCTGCACCGGCGAGCACGGCGTGGGTGTTGGAAAACTGCGACATATGGAAGCCGAACATGGCGAAGCTCTCAACGTGATGAGGGCCATCAAAGCCGCGCTCGATCCTGACAATCGAATGAATCCCGGAAAGATGCTGCCGCCGACGGAACGTTAGCCTCAAATGACTAGACTGTAATCTAAAAATGAGATTTGTCCCTGACTACTCAATGGAAGGTCTCTCTCCGAGAATTGATAAGTAACTTATTTTCTAGCCACAACTAAACTGCCCGCCTGGCCGATAAGTTACAAAACCTCTGCAAAGACAACTCATCGTTTGACGATTGAATCTAGACACTAACAGCAGTGTCCTGTCTGCCGTCCGTCCAATTCCATAATTGGAGGTAGTTACATGTATTTTTATCCGGCGCAAAAGTGCGCCAAGCTCGCGCTGTGTCTACTTTCGGTCTTCCCCCTGCTCGCTAACCTGGCATCGGCACAAAAGGTAATTGCCACAATTCCAGCCACCGATGGCTCTCTGGGTAACCCGATGACCATGGCGGTCAATCCCTTGACCAACCGGTTGTATATTGCCGGAGACGGGGTTGAGGTGGTCGATCAAAAGAACAATAACATTCTCCAAACCATCTCCGTTGGGGGTGGCTCGCTCTCCGACATCGCTGTCGATCCGGTCCGTCGTATGGCTTATGTCTTCGACGATTCAGATTCGGTGACACCCTCGCTGTATGCCATCAACTTGACCACCAATACAATCGTCAACTCGCTCAGCACTAACGCCGGTTATCCACCACCCATGCTCGCGCTGAATCCGGTAACAAACCGGCTTTATGTCGAACTGCCCAGCGGGATCACAGTGATCGATGCGTCCAGCTTCGCTCAGATCGCTTCGATCCCTTACTCTCAGACCGGGCCACCGGCCCAAATCGCCGTGAATCCTGCGACGAATCGAATCTACATGCTCTACAACTTGTTCCCGGGTTTCATGCAGGTTATTGACGGATCAACCAACACAACAATTACCACGATGACAGGACTTGCAGAATTGGCGATTAGTCTGGATATCGATCCGTTCCGCAATCTCATCTACGTTAGCGGAGAGTTTGGGCAGGTTTCAGTAGTCAACGGCGCGACCAATACTCTAGTCACTACGATCAACAATATTCCGGGGCAGCCGGGCGGCATCTCCGTCGATCCCGCGAACCGGAAGGTATATCTTGCCAATTTCGCCTTGAACGAAGTGCAGATCATCGATGAAGCAACCAACACACTGGAGTCAACCACGATTCCCGTGGGCGCCGGTCCTGAGAACACCGCGATCGATTATGTGCACGGGCTGCTGTACGTTGGGAACACGGACGAGAACGGCAACTACGTTCCGAACGGCACAACGGTATCTGTAATCAAGCTCAATTGATGTCTGCGGTGACCGGCCGAAAAACGATCCGCGACCAGAAAGATTGAGGGGCGTCATTTTCGACGCCCCTCTCTTTTCATCCACGCTGCATTTGTGGTCAGAACGGACGCTTATCCTTCTGCCCCATGGCACTTCTTGTACTTCTTACCGGAACCGCATGGGCAGGGATCGTTGCGGCCAACCTTCTCGCCGGTGCGGCGCTGGCTGGGCTGACTGGCCGTCGAACCACCAGCCATTTGTGCTGCCGCCAACTCGCGCTGCTTCTTGCGGGCAAACTCTTTTTCCAGCGCGTCGATTGTCGTGGAAGGCTGGCGTGTGGGCACGAGAATCTCGCGCGGCGGGGCTGCTTCCAGCGTCGCGGTACGCGACCTCGACAGTTCCGCACTGGCTACAGCAGGTGCCGCCGGAACTGCCCGGCGTGGTTGCGGCGCGGCATTAACCGGCTGCCCGTCGGGCCCGATGATCTGCATGCGGAAGAGGAAGCGCGCCGTGTCCTCCTGGAACTTCATCATCATGGCCTCGAACATGTCAAAGGACTCGCGCTTGTACGCGACCAGCGGATCCTGCTGCGCGTAGCCGCGCAACCCGATGCCTTCCTTCAGATGGTCCATCGCCAGCAGGTGATCCTTCCACAAGCCGTCGATGACGCTGAGCATGACCATGCGCTCGTGATAGCGCATCGTGCTGCCGCCAAGAATGTTCTCCTTGGCCTCGTACTCGCGCTTGAGCTGTTCGAAGATGATGTCGCCCAACTCGTGGCGCGCGAGTTCGTTGATCTTGACGCCGGAAGCGGCGAGGTCCAGGCCGAACTGGCCCATCAACCGCTCCTCGAGACCCTTGATGTTCCACTGGTCGGGGTGCCGCTTCTCCGGGCAGAACTCATCGAGCGCGTTGGAGAGAATGCCGCCCATGTAGTCTTCGAGAATGAGTTCGCGCTGCTCGACGCCTTCCAGCAATTGGCGGCGAAGGCCGTACACAGCCTCGCGCTGCTTGTTCATCACGTCGTCGTATTCGAGCAGGTGTTTGCGCGATTCGAAGTTCTGCGACTCGACGGCCTTCTGCGCGGCCTCGATGCGGTTGGAGATCATGCGTCGACTCGATCGGCACGCCCTCTTCCATGCCCAGCCGTTCCAGCAGTGTGGAAACCCACTGCTTCGCGAAGATGCGCATGAGGTCGTCTTCGAGCGATAGGTAAAAGCGCGAAGCGCCGGGATCGCCCTGCCGGCCGGCGCGGCCGCGCAACTGGTTGTCGATGCGGCGTGACTCGTGACGCTCGGTGCCGAGAATAAAAAGACCGCCGGCCGCGATTACCGCGTTGTGCTCCTCTGCCGCGGCTGCGGCATGGACCGCATTCACTTCGGCCCAGTCGGAGTCGGAAACTTCAAACTCCTGACCCTGGTAATAAAAGCGCTGGAACCCAGCCGGCGCCATGGGATTGATAGCACCCTCGGCAACACTGAGCGCGCGCGCTCGGCCCTTTTTCACCAGTTCCATGCGCGTCATAAATTCGGAGTTGCCGCCCAGCAGAATGTCGGTACCGCGGCCGGCCATATTCGTGGCGATGGTGACCATGCCCAGCCGGCCCGCCTGCGCGACGATCTCCGCTTCGCGCTCGTGGAACTTGGCGTTCAGCACCACGTGGCGCACGCCTTTGCGTTGCAGGATCCCGGAGAGCCGCTCCGACTTCTCGATCGAAGTGGTGCCGACGAGCACAGGCTGACCCGACTCGTGCAGTTCGGAGATGTTGTCCGCTACGGCCTTGTACTTCTCCTTCTCGGTGCGGAACACAACGTCGGAATTCTCTTTCCGCAACATGGGCTTGTTAGTGGGGATCACCACGATTTCGAGCTTGTAGATCTTCTCGAATTCGGCGGCTTCGGTTTCGGCCGTACCCGTCATGCCGCTCAGCTTCTGGTAAAGGCGGAAGTAATTCTGGAACGTGATGGTGGCCAGCGTCTGGTCTTCCTTGCGGATGACCACGCCCTCCTTGGCCTCGATGGACTGGTGCAGACCGTCGGACCAGCGGCGCCCGGGCATGAGGCGGCCGGTGAAGGTATCGACGATGATGACCTCGCCATCCTTCACCACGTAATCCACATCGCGCTTGTAAAGTGCATGCGCCTTGATGGCGGTTTCAACGTAGTGCTTGAGGTCCCAGTTTTCCGCGTCGGCAATGTTGTCGATGCCGAGTTCCTTTTCAATGCTTACCCAGCCTTCGTCCGTCACACCAATCGTCCGGTGCTTCTCGTCGACCACATAGTCGCCGGTGAAGGACTTGCCATGATCGATGTCTTCGGTCTCTTCGCCTAGCACCAGCCTGGGGATGATGCCCTTGACGCGGGCGTACTTGTCTGTCGTCTGGTCGGTGGGGCCGGAGATGATAAGCGGAGTCCGCGCTTCGTCGATCAGGATGGAGTCCACTTCATCGACGATGGCGTAGTAGTGGCCGCGCTGCACGCAATCCTTGATGTCGAACTTCATGTTGTCGCGCAGGTAGTCGAAGCCGAACTCGTTGTTGGTGCCGTAAGTGATATCGGCCCCATAGGCGGCGCGGCGTTCGTCGTCAGACAAGTCGTGGACGATCACGCCCACCGTCAGTCCGAGAAACTCATAGATCTTGCCCATCCATTCGGCATCGCGCTTGGCCAGGTAGTCGTTCACCGTGACCACGTGCACGCCGTGGCCGGCGAGGGCGTTGAGATAGCAGGCAAGGGTCGCGACCAACGTTTTGCCTTCGCCGGTCTTCATTTCAGAGATCTTGCCGGAGTGCAGCACCATGCCGCCGATTAACTGCACGTCGAAGTGGCGCATATGCACAGCGCGCCAGCCCGCTTCCCGCACCACGGCAAAGGCTTCGGGCAGGATCTCGTCCAGCGCCTCGCGCTCGGCGGTCTTGATCACGTCAGGCTCGGTCAAGCCTTCGAGGCGGGCGGCAATACGGGCCTTGAACTCGGCCGTTTTGGCGCGCAACTGATCGTCCGACATCTTGTTGATGTTGGGCTCAAGCTCGTTGATTCTGCCCACGATAGGAATCAGCCGCTTGATCACGCGCTCATTCGCGGTGCCGAAAATCTTGGTCAAAATCGGATCGAAAAACACAGAACTCTCCGTCTATCAGTGTAAATGCTGGTTATTGAGCGCAGGGTGAACTCCATGCTCAGGAATGGTTTACGATGGCCGAACCGCGTCATTCGAGCCTCCACACGAGCCGTTCCACAGGCTCGCCCCGCCGGATGCGCCGCAGTTGCCGATGCAGGTGCTTGATGGGCGTCTCAGGGGCGCCATCATCATCGTCATCGGCATCCTCCTGCTGCTGAATCTGCGCTTTGGCCACGAAGGCGTGATTGGGGCGATATGCCAGTGACAGCAGTTGGAAAGCTGCGGCGATGCCCGCCTCAGGTGGTATTGCGGAGCGCCTTTTTGAAGCTCCGGCTTGTTTGTCTTTCGATCGCATCCGCGACCAGGAGACGTAGACCATGGTCACGATCAGCCATGTCATAGGGTTGGCTAAGCCCATCAACACATATAGGCCCATTCGTCAGCTCCTCGAGTGTTTGTTCACGAAGGAATGTCCCGGATTTCCGGGCTAATGCGCACGGAAATCTTTGGACGAAGGCGTGAAGAAACTAGAGGAGTTGCGGAGGCGGGCGCTGGAACGACGAGGGAAGAGCGGGTGTGGTCGGAAGCCAGCCACTTGAGTTAACCCCCCGCGGCGAAAGAAGGTTGAGCGGGGAAACCAGCCCGACAAAGAAGACCGGGAGCATCGCGGCCCAGGCGCTGCTATCGGCGCCATGCCCGTCGGCTTGTGCGCCGCGGCGATGCAGCAGACGCTGAACAGCGCTGGCAGCGGCCGGCTGATCGACTGCATGCGCGGCCAGGAACTTGATCACAGGAGTCGCGTACGCACGGCCACCCTGGGCGCCCGTTTGCGCCTGCGCGGCGACCGCTATCGAAAGAGCGGCTACCGCCAGCCAGATCCACGCGTTCCTGTACTTTGCTGCTGTCATGCGAGGCTTCCGTATCATATTGTGCCACAGATTCGCTTTGCAGGCTCGCATCCCTGCGCAAATCGAACCCCGGCGGTTGCCATGGCTTCGGTATATTCAGAGCACCTTCGGACTCAGTTTTGCGGTTTGAGTCTCTTTCACTGGAGCCAGCGTTGAGGATCTTTGCTGCCATTCCCGTGAGCCTCGCAATCGGGGCTCTTGCATCCGCGCAAACGCCTGCGGTCACCCTTCCCGCGTCGCCGGCCACGGTGGTTTGGGGCTACTACTCAGCCAAGGCCAAGCCGGTGCTGACCGCGCACTCCGGCGACACGGTGCGTATCCAAACGCTCTCCACCTGCGGCTCCACGGAGCGCATGCAGGAGGAGGGTGTCGCCGCGGCGGATATTCCGGCCTATAACGCGGATATCTATCGCGAGGTCAAGGATCGCGGTCCCGGCGGGCACATCCTCACCGGCCCGCTCGAGATCGCCGAGGCAGAGCCCGGCGACGTCCTCGAAATCGACATCCTCAAAATCGACATCGACGTGCCGTTTGCATGCAATGGTTTCGGCGCGGGGCGCGGCTTTCTGCCCAACGACTTCCCTTACGGCCGCCGCGCGATCATTCCGCTCGACCGCAACCGCATGATTGCGAAGTTCTCTCCGGCAGTGGAGATTCCGCTGCACCCGTTCTTCGGCAGCATGGGCGTAGCGCCTCCCGAATCAGCCGGGCGCTACGATAGCGCGCCCCCCTGGATGCACGGCGGCAATATGGACAACAAGCTGCTCGTCGCCGGCACAACACTGTATCTGCCGGTGCATGCCAAGGGCGCCCTGTTCGAGGTGGGCGACGGTCACGCCGGCCAGGGCAACGGCGAAATCGATATCACCGCGCTCGAGACGTTCCTTACTGGCACCTTCCGGTTCGTCGTTCACAAAGACCGTCACCTGCTATGGCCGCGTGCCGAGACGCCCACCAGCTACATCAGCATGGGGTTCAGTCCTGACCTCAAAGAAGCAGCCACGCTTGCCGCGCGCGACATGATCAACTTCCTCGTCGATGAGAAGCACCTCAGCCGCGACCAGGCCTACATGCTCACCAGCGTGGCCGTCGATATGGAGATCACACAGCTCGTCGATGGGAACGTCGGTGTCCACGCGGTCTGTCCGAAGGCAATCTTCAAGTAAGCGAATATGCGGCCGAGTGAACTCCCGTAGTATCCTTTCTGCTCAGAAATACAGATGCGTTTTGCTGTCTCGGCGCACGATTTCTTATCGCTTGAGACGTCGATCCTTTCACCCAGGATGTTCCCATGAAGATTCGAATGCTGATTTCCCCGGCGGCGCTCGCCTCCGCGGTTTTTCTTGTTGCCTCAGCCTCTCAACTCGTGATGGCCGCCTCGGACGACAAGACCGCCGAGACGACGCGCCGCGGCTACTACCGTTACCCCGCTGTCCACGGCGACACCATCGTTTTTACGTCGGAAGACGACCTGTGGACGGTGAACATCAGGGGCGGAGCGGCGCAGCGGCTCACCACCGCGCCCGGAACCGAAACCCGCGCCACAATCTCGCCTGACGGCAAGACCGTTGCGTTCCTGGCTGATTACGAGGGGCCCCACGAGGTGTACACCATGCCTCTTGCGGGTGGCTTGCCGCAGCGGCGAACCTGGGAAGGCAGCGCGTCGCCCGCAGGCTGGGCACCCGACGGCCGGCTCTTGATCGCCACTGGCCGCTACGCAACCCTACCCGGCGAGGAACTCGCTCTGGTGGACGATCGGGGCAGGCGCGAGATGATTCCCCTGGCAGAAGCAGCCCAGGGCGCTTATACATCCGACGGCCGAACGCTGATCTTTACGCGTTGGAACTGGCAGGGCAGCTCGACCAAGCGATACAAGGGCGGCTCGACAGAAAACCTGTGGCGCTTCGACGGCAAGAACGAGGCGGTGCCGCTGACTGCCGATTACGATGGAACCTCCGCGCATCCCATGGTCGACAAGAATCGTGTCTATTTCCTGTCGGACCGCAACGGCGTGATGAACGTCTGGTCGATGGATCTGGACGGCAAAAACCTGAAGCAGGAGAGCCATCAAAAACTGTTCGACGTGGAATCCGCAGCTCTGTCTGATGGCCACGTCGTCTACGCATGCGCCGCCGACCTCTGGGTTCTCGATCTTGCTTCAGGCAGTGAGCAGGTTATTCCCATCACCCTGACGTCGGACTTCGACCAGATGCGCGAGCACTGGGTCAAGAAGCCGGCGGACTATCTCACAGGCTCACACATCGCGCCGGACGGCTCGAGTGCGGTGTTCACGGCGCGTGGAGAGGTTTTTGTCATGCCGGCAAAGACCGGCCGCATCGTCAAGGTGGCGTCCAACTCCGCCATTCGATACCGCGACGCCCAATTTCTCCCCGACGGTAAGTCGATCGTCGCCATCTCCACCGAAAGCGGGGAAACGGAGTTCTGGAAGTATCCCGCCAATGGTGTGGGCAAGCCCGAGCAATGGACCAAGGATGCAAAGGTAATGCGCAGAGAGGGGATGGTATCGCCCGATGGAAACCTCCTCGCACACACCAACCGCGACCAGGAACTCTGGATATACGACATCAAAAGCGGTCAGGACAAGCGCATCGCGCAGTCCATGAACGGCGACTTTGGTGACCTTGCGTGGTCGCCCGACAGCAAGTGGCTCGCCTTCTCGGAATCGGCCCCAAACCAGTTTCAGCAGCTCAAGATCTTGAATGTGGATACCGGCAAAATCGAGCCGATCACGTCCGACCATTTCGACAGCAGTTCACCCGTGTGGAGCGCAGACGGAAAATGGCTCTACTTCCTCTCCGACCGTTCATTGAAGACGACCATTCCTGGACCGTGGGGACCGCGAGAGCCGGAACCGCACTTCGACCGGCCGGTGAAGATCTACCAGCTTGCGCTCGTAGCCGGATTGCGTTCTCCGTTTGCGCCGGCTGACGAACTCCATCCCGACAAAAAGGACGAAGAGAAGAAGCCGGACCAGAAGCCCGCCGAAACAAAAGACGCGGCTACAGCTGATAACAAGAAGGCCGACGATAGCAAAGCCGACAAAAAGTCCGACGAGAAAAAAGACGACAAAAAGCCCGAAACCAAAAAAGACGAGAAGAAGGTCGAGGTCAAAATCGATTTTGCCGATATGCCTTCGCGGCTGAGCGAGGTTCCGGCGCCAGCCGGCAACTACCACGATCTTCAGGCAACGGAGAAACGCCTCTGCTGGCTCAACGCAGCCGACGACATGCACGAACATGTATCGCTGCAATGCCTCGACATCGCCAACAAAGGCGATGAGCCCGACACCGTGATGGCCGACGTAAGCGGCTACGAGATCTCCGCCGATCGCAAAAAACTGCTCATCGCCAAAGAAGAGAGCTTCTTCATCTTCGACTCCGACGCGAAGGGAGCAGCGCTGGGCGATCCCAAGGCCCAGGCCAAGGCTGCCGTCAACCTGTCGCGATGGACCATCGACACCAACCCTCGCGAAGAGTTTCGCGGCATCTTCCACGATGCGTGGCTCATGCAGCGGGACTACTTCTACGACAAGAACATGCACGGCGTGAACTGGCCCTCGATGCGCGATCGCTATCTGCCGCTCGTCGATCGCGTGGCCGATCGCGAAGAGCTCAATGACGTGATCGCACAAATGGTGGGCGAGCTGTCGGCTTTGCACACATTTGTGTTCGGGGGCGACGCCCGCGAGCCCTCAGACCACGTCGACCTGGCCACCCTAGGCGCGCGCCTTCGCCGCGACGAAAAGGCCGGCGGCTTGGTGGTGGAGCACATCTACGCCCACGATCCTGATCTGCCCGATCCGGCTCCGCCACTGGCGCGCCCGGACTCGCTCATCCATGAGGGCGAGGTCATCGTCAGCATCGACGGCGCTGACGCGCTGAGCGTCCCCGATGAAGGCGTTCTGCTGCGCGGCAAGGCCGGAACGCAGGTTCTGCTCCACGTGAACAACGCCAAAGGCGAAGGCCGCGATGTTCTGGTCACCCCCATCAGCGAGCGCGATGACCAGCAGTTGCGATATTCGGAGTGGGAGTACACACGGCGGCTCGCTGTCGAAGAAGCAATCTAACGGCGCCATCGGCTACGTGCACCTGCGCGCCATGGGCCAGAACGACATCAATCAATGGGCGCGCGACTTTTATCCGGTTTACGACCGGCAGGGCTTGATCATCGATGTACGCCACAATCACGGCGGCAACATCGACTCGTGGCTGCTGAGCAAACTTCTGCGCCAGGCATGGTTCTACTTCCAGCCGCGCGTCGGCGATCCCTTCTGGAATATGCAGTACGCCTTCCGCGGCCACATCGTCGTTCTGTGCGATCAGGAAACCGCCTCCGACGGCGAAGCCTTCAGCGAAGGATTCAAGCGACTCAAGCTGGGCAAAGTCATCGGCACGCGCACGTGGGGCGGCGAAATCTGGCTCAGCATGGACAACCGGCAGGCCGACAACGGGATTGCTTCGGCCGCGGAGCTGGGCGTTTATGCCGATGGCAAGTGGCTCATCGAGGGGCACGGCGTCGATCCCGACATGGTTGTCGACAATCTGCCGCACGAAAGCTTTTCGGGGAAAGACGCGCAACTGGAAGCCGCGATGAAGGAGCTACAGGAGGAGATCAAGGCCGACCCGCGCCCCGTGCCGGCTGCACCGCAGCATCCTGACAAGTCGTTCCGCTATCAACCTTGACGGCGGCACTTCGTGCAAGCCAAAGGGCGCGGCATCCGCTGCGCCCT
Organism: uncultured Acidobacteriota bacterium; assembly: GCA_963846375.1. GTDB lineage: Bacteria > Acidobacteriota > Terriglobia > Terriglobales > Acidobacteriaceae > Telmatobacter. Next base: position 170,601 of record CAWJVV010000017.1, on the reverse strand, counting down.
TTTCCATTTTGTGCGTGACCGCCGCAGCCACCTGCAAAACTAAGGCATCTTTTCGCAGCCTCTCCGAATCTCCTATCCAAGAGCACCACGAATGAACCTCTCCCGTGGTCACCCGGCAAAACAGTCAGGAGAAATGCGTGGCAGAACAGCAAGAGATCCTTCGGCAGCAGCTCGTCGATTTAATCAAGGGCGGCAATGCGCACGTCGATTACAAGAAGGCCTTCGAAGATTTTCCTGCCGAGATGCGCGGCAAAAAGCCCAAGGGTTCGCCGCATACTGCCTGGGAAATCCTCGAGCACATGCGCATCGCACAAGGGGACATTCTCGAGTACTCACGAAACGCCGACCACAACTCACCCGACTTTCCCGATGGCTATTGGCCAAAGGATCCGGAGCCGCCCGACCCCAAGGCATGGGATCGCACCGTGAACAAATTCTGCGAAGACCTGCGCGCCATGTGCAGCCTCATCAAAGATCAGGCTTCGGATCTCTACGCATCACTTCCGAATGGAAGCGGCCACACGCTGCTGCGCGAGGCCCTGATCCTAGCCGACCACAATTCTTATCATCTCGGGCAGCTCGTTTTGCTGCGGCGCATGCTGGGGTCCTGGCCGGAGGAATGATCGTTAGACCTTGCCAACCTCGCTGATCCGCATCGCCACGGCCTCCGAAATCTGCTCGTGAACTTCGTCGATCGCGAGATCCCCCTCGATGCACACCACCCGGGATGCGTCGCGCCGGGCAATCTCGCGATACTTCTGCCACACCCGGCGGTAGAAAGCATCCTGCTCGCTCTCGAAGCGGTTCTCATCCTTTCCCGACTTCGCCGCGACTCGATCGTTCCGCCGCCGCGCGCGTTCCAGGCTCGCCTTCAGCGAGGGCAGCAACAGAATTGTCAAATCCGGCTGCAGGCCGCCGCAGATTACGCGATGCATCTCCAGCACCCGCTCCGACCCCAGCTCGCGGCCGCCTCCCTGGTACGCTTCCGTTGAATCGGTAAAGCGGTCGCAGAGCACAATCTTGCCGGCTGCCAGCGCCGGCTCAATCACTTCGGCGATTGCCTGCGCGCGATCGGCAAACATCATCGCCATTTCCGCCAGCGGCGCCAATGAACCGGAACGCGAGTCCAGCAGCAACGCGCGTATGCGGTCGCCGGTGGCGGTGCCGCCCGGCTGTCGCGTCACCACCGGCGCCATGCCGCGTTTCTGCATCCATGCGGCCAGCCGCTTCAGCTGCGTGGATTTGCCCGATCCATCCAGTCCTTCGAAGGTGATGAAGAAGCCCCGCGGCATGGCTGGAGTCTACCATCGGGAGCCGTTAGAGACGATCGTCATCTAGCTGTGATACAAGAGTTTGATTTCCAATCAACCTGGGCCGCGCCTCCCTCCCACGAGACGGTCCAATTGGAGTGAATGTGACTAAATTCAGGCCCTTTGCACTCGCTATACTTTTGGCTTCAGCCGCACCTCTCACAAAGCCCGTCATCGCTCAGAACCTCACTCTCGAAGGCCAGACCGGCGGATTCATCACGCCCACTGCCTACGTGGTCTATTCGGCGAAAGGGCATATCTTCTCACATCCAGCCGTCGGCTACCACTTCGTCAACACATCCAAGGTGGTCGGTGACATTCATACCTTCAGCATCACTGAAGGCTTTGCCAATCGCGCCGAGGTTGGCTACACGCGTAGCGTTCACCAGGAAGGCAATAGCCCCATGTTCAGCCAGCTTTGGCACTTCGCCGGAATGAACGTCATCAACGGCAAGGTTGTGGCCATCCGCGACGGGCAGGGCACCCCTTTCACGCCGGGAATCGCTGCGGGCTTCGTCGTCCGCACGGGAGACAAGTTCGTAACCGGCGCACTCGACCAGTCGCTCACCGGCAGCCTGAAGAGCTACACCAACGAGGATGTCTATGTCGTGGTGACCAAGACGTGGCTGCATCCGCCCATTCCGTTCCTGGCCAATCTCGGATGGAAGGCGACCAACGCATCCATCTACGGCATCGGCGGCCAGGCTACGCGGTTTGGCGGACGTCTCTTCGGCGGCCTCGGCATTCCCATCCCGCTTCCATTCAAAATGGCGATTGTACCGGCGGCCGGCTTCACGCAGGAACCACCCACTTCGAAAAACCTGGACGCGCTCATGTTCCCGCCGGGCAGCCGCGCCCATCTGCCCACTACGCTCGACTACGCAGTGCGCTTTACGCAGAAGGAGAACCCGCACTTTGCCTTTGACGCCGGGGTTGGCCAGATTGCCGGTATGATCGGGACAACCGCCGTCCTGACGCCCAGCGGCCCCGTTTTCATTCCGGTAAACCTGCAGGCGCGCAGCGTATTCGGGATGGGCCTCAGCATTCGTTATTAGAGACGGGCGCAGTTCGCACCGCGCCCGAAGATCAAGAAAACAAAAGTTTTCCCTCAATACTGCAACTTCTGTTGGTTGCCCGGGTTCCAACCCTACAGATTGAGTCGACTCGAACGACTTGGTCGATGGATTGTATTAGGTGGCATGCGCTGGGCCCGGTTGGCCGGCGCACGCTGGCGGGCCGTCCGAATCGCCCGTTTAGACGAACTTCGCTTTTTACTCTCCCTGCTCCGCGCAAAGCGGTGGAAAAACTGCAGGGGGATCGAAATATAGGAGGACTTCCATGAAACTACTCCGTACCGCGCGTTGGCTTTTGCTGGCGCTGCTTCTTCCCTTGATTCCGGCCTCGGCCAACGCCGGCGTCTTTATCAGCGTCGGTTTTGCTCCCCCTGTCCTGCCCGTTTATGTGCAGCCTCCCTGCCCCGAGCCCGGATTGATGTGGACTCCCGGCTACTGGGCCTATGGCGACGACGGCTACTACTGGGTTCCCGGTGCCTGGGTTCCGGCTCCTTATGAGGGCGCGCTCTGGACGCCGCCTTACTGGGGCTGGTCAAGCGGCCTCTACGTCTTCCATCCCGGCTATTGGGGCATGCACGTCGGCTACTACGGCGGCGTGAACTATGGCTTCGGCTATATGGGCATCGGCTTCGTGGGCGGTGCGTGGCACGGTCACGACTTTGCCTACAACACCGCCATCGTCAACGTAAACCGCACGGTGATCCGCAACGTGTACGTCGACAAGACCGTCGTTGTGAACAATACGGTCGTGAACAACAATCACATTGCCTACTCTGGCGGTCCCGGCGGCATCAATCATCAGCCCACGGCGTTTGAGCGCCAGGCAATGGGTGAAAAGCACCTTGCGCCCACGCAGTTCCAGGAACAGCATGTGCAGGCTGCGCGCTCCGACCACTCCAACTACTTCAACGCCAACCACGGACATCCACAACAAATGGCGGTGGCGCGGCCCCTGCAGGCCGAACACCATGACGCTCCCGCTGCCAACATACGCGGCAACGCGGGTGCCAATGGCGGAGGCGCAAATGCCAATGCGCGGGGCGAGTTCCGCAACAACGGGCAGCAGGGACAGCCGCAGAACCAGCGTCCAGCCTTTCAGCAAAACCAGCAGAACGCGCGTCCGGCGTTCCAGCCGCAGCACAATCCTGCTCCGGCGCCGCAGTCGCATCCGAGCTACCAGCCGCCGCAGCAGCGGCCTGAAGCGCGGCCCGCACCCAACCCCGGCAGGAATCCCGCCCGGCTCCCGAGCCTCGCCACGAGTCCAGACCGCAAAAGGAGCCCAAGCGCTAAGCTCCTCACCGCAACAAATCAATAAGAAGGCCCGCGCGAAGCGCGGCCTTCTGCGCGTCCCTGCCGCTTTGTCCGTCTTGCTCGTAAACATCGCTCGGTGACGGCCCGCACAGCCCCCTAGCACTTCGTGGCTCATACTCCACTCTGGTGGATTAGCGGGAAAACGACTGTGATTCTTCTGACCAACATTTCCGGCAACGCATTCGGCCGGTTTCCTGTCGCCGCCTCGCGAAAATTTTTTTTCGCATAAATTTGCCGTTTGTTCGCCAAAAGAATCAATTCAAGTCATAGAAAATAAATGAATTACAAGAAGTACCTTGGCGAACAAATCACGAAATAACTTTACAACTCAGCCCCAATGCCGCAACGCCCCATTCCGAGCTGGATTAACCTTTATAATTCAGGCATTTGAAGGCCGGCAATCTCGATTTCAATCCCCCCGAAGTCGGGATGATCGTTCTCGCGGATGCGGTAGGCCACATCCACCACGCTCCCGGCCGTGAGTTCGAGCGCGACGCAGCGCCCGGCCCAGTCCCAGCCAACACAGCGCATCACGCCGCTCGTCATGCCATCCTGCGCCAGCTCCAGCCGGATGTGCCGATCCTTCATGGTCCGCGGATCCGACACAAGCCGGACCCGGCGCGCAACAAACACAGGCTCGGGATTGCCGTGGCCCAGCGGTTCCAGCTTGTGCAGCCACCCGGCGAGCACCGGCGTAATGCGATCGAGCGGCAGCTCCGCATGGATCTTCAACACCTGCTCCGGTTCGGTGCCGGCGAGCCGTTCGGCGGCGTGCAGGTTGATGCGGCGGCGCAGTTCGGGCAGGTGATCGGAAGACATGGCGAAGCCGACAGCGAATGCATGACCGCCGAAGCGCGTGAACAGGTCGCTGCAGGTCTCGATCGCCTGCAGAAGAGGGAAGCCGTCGATCGATCGGCCGGAGCCGTGCGCGATACCGTCCTCAACGCTGATGACGATAGCCGGTTTGGCGGTGCGCTCCACAACCCGCGAAGCGAGAATGCCGATGACGCCGCGGTGCCAGCCATCGCCCTCGACGACGAGCAGGCGGTCGGCGGCGAACGAAGCATCCTCGGCGAGGCGCGCATCAATGATGGCAAGGGCCTGGGCCTCGGCGTCGCGCCGCTGCCGATTGAGCGATTCAAGCTTGGTGGCGAGTTCGGTGGCGCGCGCCGCGTCGCGGGTGCAGAACAGCTCGACTATTTCGGAAGCCACGTCCATGCGCCCCGCGGCGTTGATGCGCGGCGCAAGCCGAAACGCAACGTCGAAGCCGGTGATTTGTTTGTTGGCGGGATCGAGTGCGGCCGCCTGGAACAGAGCGCGCAGTCCGGCGCCCACGGGACGCCGCAACTCGCGCAGCCCCAGAGCGGCGATGGCGCGATTTTCTCCGCGCAGCGGAACCGCATCGGCGATGGTGGCGATGGCCGCCATCTTCAGAAAACTGGGCAGCGTCTTTTCGCGCGTGCGCGCGGCGTCGCGGCGCTCAAGCAAAGCCTGCGCCAGCTTGAACGCGATGGCGGCGCCGCACAAGGACTTTTCAGGGTAGCCGCAGCCGGGCTGGTTGGGATTGAGGATGGCGAGGGCATCGGGGACGGTTTCATCGGCGGCGGGAAGATGGTGGTCGGTGATGATGAGATCGAGGCCGATCTGCCGCGCGGCAACGGCTTCAGCGAACGCGCGCATGCCGGTGTCGACGGTGATGACCAGGCGCACGCCGTCGGCATAGGCGGCCTGCAGCACGCTCGATTGCAGCCCGTAGCCTTCGCGGATGCGATGCGGCACATGAAAACGCACTACGCCGCCGAGCATCTCGATGGCCGTCTTGAGCAGTACCACGGCGGTTGTGCCGTCTACGTCGTAGTCGCCGTAGAGCAGGACGGGCTCCCGCGCGGCGATGGCGCGCTCCACGCGCTCTACCGCCACAGCCATGCCTTTCATGGCGAGCGGATCGTGCAGGTGGGAGATGTCAGGGTAGAGGAAGGCCAGTGCTTCGGTAGTGCTGGTGATGCTGCGGGCCACCAGCAGCTCGGCAAGAACCGTCGGCAGATGTGCCGCGGAGGCGAGGGCGGCGGATTCAGAAGGATGAGCCGGAGCGACAACCCAGCGCTGGCGAGGATACGTGCGCACGGGGCCGCTGGTGCTGGCTGCGCTCACTCTGGCTACTCGTCCTCTTCGCCGGCGTCGTGGGCGTCGTCGATCACAATGTCCTGAAAGCTTTCGATATCTTCGAGCAACGACTGGTAGCGCTCGTACCACTCGGTTGTGGTTTCATGCAGAAACACCAGCCCCTGGTAGACGAAGCCGAGCTGAACATAGCCGAGCATGCCGACGTATTTGCGCAGCCATTGCGCCTCGACGAGCTCGGTGGCTTCCTCATCGGGGAAGTTCATCTCGCCGGCCTCTTCGATGAGCGCTTCGAGCTCTTCGCGCTCCAGCGTGACTTCGCTGAAGGTAATGAAGGGCGCGCCCACGTGCTTCGCCATCTCCACAAAGTCCTTCCAGGCATCGGCGTTGGTTTTGCCGTCCCAGAGCACCGAGGGAATGTCTTCCGTCACAAATCCGGGAAGGCGGCGCATCCCGTGTCCTTCAATGAAGGCCACCATATCGTCTTTCAGAGGGAGGAGGTTATCTTTGCTCATGTCACCAGACATTTTCGCAGATGCGGGAGGGTGGGACGGCAAGGTTGTGGAAAGTTATTGCGCGGGACGGTTTCCGAAGTGGGGCCGGTTAGTCTGGAAAGAGGAGGATTGAGCACTTTGCCCCTTTTTGAGCACCATGTCTTCGTTTGTCATAACGTACGTCCAGAGGGCGCGCCGCGGCCGTCGTGCACCAGCGACGGCAAGAGCGAAGTCTTTACCCAGTTGCAACAGCTGACCAAGGCGGCGGGGCTGACCGACCGCGTGCGCATCAACAAGAGCTTGTGCCTGGACCAGTGCGAGCACGGTCCGACGGTGGTGGTGTATCCCGACGCGGTGTGGTACGGAGGCGTGAAGCCGGAAGATGCGGCGGCGATTGTCGAGGAGCACCTGGTGAACGGGCGTCCTGTGGAGCGGCTGCGCATTGCGGAGGCATGCATCAACACGAAAGCATGCCCGCACCGCCCGGCATGAGCCAGGGGAGGCAAGCGGGGCGCATCGCCATGATTCCCACATGGCGTGCAATATACAGACCAGCGCCCCGTGCGTTATTCTGACGATTAGTCCATGATCTTCTCACGCGAATATATTGGCTACCTTGGCCGTCGTACGGTCAAGCACCTCATTGACGCCAAGTTCATCACCACGAGCAATTTGAAGGCTACCGAGGAGCACGTGACTTCGGGGCTGATCGAAGAGCTTTCGCTCGAAGACCGCATTAATGAAGAGGTGCGCGTCATCCTGGACGCGTACTCCGACGAGATGCGCAAGACCGGAGCCCAGTACGCCGAGATGTTCAAGAAGGTGAAGACCGAGCTGGCGCGCAAGTACAAGGCGGTGCTATGAGGATCAGCCGCGACAAGCTCAACAAGCTGGCCCACACCGTGGCCGATTCTCTGGCCGACAGCAACGAAGTCGGCTTTATGGAGGACCGCAACACGATCCGTCAGGAGGCCCGCAAGGCGCTGGAAAACCTGCTGACCGAGGAAGCGCGCATCGACGCGGCGGCGCGGGCGAAGATCGCGTCGCAGCGCAAGATCATCCTGGAAGGCTCGCAGGAGTGGGAGATCCTCTATCGGAAGTACTACAACGAGGAAGTGCGCAAGCTGGGCATTTGAGCAGACAGTCGCTGATCTCAGTTTGGGATAGCTCCGGTTTTTTGTTAAATTAGACAAGTGGCCGCCAGGGCCATCCCCAAGTGTGGCGCTATCGTCTAGGGGTTAGGACGTGAGATTCTCAATCTTAAAACACGGGTTCGATTCCCGTTAGCGCTACCAAGTGATTGAACACAATGTTGATGAATTGCAAGAGGAACGGGACTTCAAAAAGGCCGCAAACTCTTGCGAGAAGTGCTACTACAACACGAGCCCTTTCGACCCTCGGAATGGACTGTCCTGACGAAAAGCTCGGTGATCCTGACGAAAAGCTCGGTGATTAGATGCGCGCGACACTGGTCGCAGACTCGGATACATCGCGGTCGTTCTTCCGAGCCGCACGCATGTCCGCATCACGTTCCAGTGAGGAGATTAGCTCCAGGCTGGTCTCGGAGTTCCGAGCACAGTTGCATCTCCACTCTCCACCATCCTCTGGCAAACTTTGGGTTGCGTTCAAACTCTTTTCGGCCGCTCGCCGGCACCATGCAAATGAATTCCGTGATTCCGTATGTAGCTACTCAGCCACGTCACAAGCGCCTGCAATCGATAGATAGGCTTGGTCTTGGTCAATAGAAATACCCCATTATAAAGATTCTTTTGGAACTCCCCTCTTCACCGAATTTAATTCACCCATGTCCCCTTTTTCCGAGGCGCTGCGCTTAATCGAGTACGCAGATGCGTTTCAACAACGCTTGCGAAGGAGTCCGACATGGCACGCACCACCAGACGGTTTGGATGGAAGCCTGATTTTCCCGATCATCGCGACCATTTCTCCTCCTAAGGCCGTGCTTCAGGCGCTTCCACCCAGCTTTGACCTGACCCAGTCCGACTCGCGGATAAACTTCCCGATTTACGACCAGGGGCAGATTGGCTCAGGAAACTCGCTCACCCTGATCGGTGGGAAGCGGTATGCACCTTCCCGCCTCTCGGACATTACCCTCCTGGGCCTGCCGGGAGCCTCGCTCGTTGAGCCGGCTTCAAGCCCGGCAATTTGGCCACTGGCGTTTCGTTCATCGGTTCATCGACCAGGGTGACGGTGAGCGGGTTCAACATTCAAGCTACAAGTACTACGATTGCCGTTTCCGCCGTCAATATGATTCGCTGATAAGAGTACAGCGACTGTTTGGTTTCACCGAGTGGCTACAGCCACAATTCCCTGGCCGGATTATGCCTTTCATGTTAGGCTCTGGCTAAGTGACTACGCGGCGAACACTTCGGCGTACCTCAATCAAGGTGCAACTGCGCATGACATTCATGGATGTCTGCTGCGGACCGCCGCGCCTCCAACCGGTTGCTCATAGGTGATCCCTGACAAAGGGCGCTTGCTTCTGCGCCCCAGCGTTGGCGCATACCCAGTGCGCTTAGACGCCGAATCACCTCAAGTCGTTGCGTAACGACAGCTCAGAAGACTGGCTCACTGCCGCGGAACTGCATCAACTCCGCGAGGGCCGTCGTTCATTTCGCCATTCAGCGTTTGGAGGAGTTGTGTCGATTCAATCGAGTCTGCTTTTTAGCGAATCTCTTCCCGGTGGGGCGACGTGGTCGCACGTGCTCAAGCGAGGAACTGCGCTGCGGATCACCGACGTCGAGGGCGGGGCAAACGTCGCCGCGTATTTTCTGAATTTCGATATCATGGCTGAGCGCTTCAGTCTCCCTGACACACTCAAAGCCCAACATACCGCCCGGCTTTCCCGGGGACACGTGCTCTATTCCGATATGGGAAGAGTGCTTTGTTCAATCACCGAAGATACAGTGGGGTGGCACGATCCAATTGCCGGCATTTCCAACGCGAGCCTGATCGAAAAGAAGTTCGGGAAGCTGAGTTATCAGCAGGCACGGAATAAGTGGCACCAGAATGCCCGGGACGGCCTGTTGATTGAGCTTGGCAAGTATGGACTAAGTGAGCGGGATCTTCATGCGACGGTCAACTTTTTCAGCCGGGTAGATGTCGACAACGATGGCTCGCTGCACTATGTCGCTCATAACTCGCCGCCCGGTGGACTTGTCGAACTGAGGGCAGAGATGAATGTGCTTGTTCTGCTGAACACGTGCCCGCATCCGATGACTGAGGGCGATTATGCTCCGAAGCCAGTGGAGTTGAGTATTCTGCAGGTTCCGGCGCCGTGCCAGGACGACTATTGCCGAACGTTTTGCAGTGAGAACACGCGCGGCTTTCTTCTCACTGAGTTCTACTTTCTGTAATTACTCTTCGAGGACCAGGACACGTGGCGACGCTCAATCTGCAGGTCAGTTCACTCAAACCCGAAGTGGCGCGGCAAAGCTACGTCGTGGAGGCGGGAGAACCTTTTGTTCTCGAGATCCAGAAGGGCCAGATTGTGCGCATCGTGGATCTGGAAGGCAACCAGGCTGTGGATACCCTGTTCTACAACGCGCACAACTATGCGGATCGCTACAGCGCGCAGGATACGATTCGCGAGCAGAGAAGCCTCTATCTTACGACGGGAACACAGCTCATTTCGACGGAAGGAAATGTGCTGCTAGCGATTGTGGCGGACACGTGTGGGCGTCATGACACGCTTGGAGGCGCGTGCGCCACTGAGAGCAACATGGTGCGTTACGCTCTGGAAAAGCGATCGATGCACGCCTGCCGGCAGAGCTTTCTCAAGGCTGTCCAAGATTGGAAGCATGGAATGGACAAGCGGGACATCACGAGCAACATTAATTTCTTCATGAACGTTCCAGTTACTCCGGCAGGAGCCCTGACATTTGAAGACGGCGTTTCCGATGCGGGCAAGTATGTGGAACTTCGCGCGGAGATGGATGTGCTGATGCTGATCAGCAACTGCCCGCAGCTGAATAATCCGTGCAATGCCTACAACCCGACTCCGGTGCAGGTTCTCGTTTGGGAGTCGGATGTTTAAGAAGATATTGGTGGCCAATCGAGGCGCGATCGCGAGCCGGATTCTGCGAACAGCGAGAGTTATGGGGATTCCCACGGTTGCGGTGTACTCGGATGCTGACAGGGATGCTCGCCACGTGCTCGAGGCCGATGAGGCTTTGCGCATCGGCCCTGCGCCACCGAGCCAAAGTTATCTTTCAATCAGCAACATTCTCGCCGCCGCCGAGCAAACACGCGCTGAGGCTATCCACCCGGGATATGGATTCTTGAGTGAAAATGTGGAGTTTGCGCGCGAGTGCGAGCACCGGGGCGTCGTCTTTATCGGGCCGCGGATTGAACACATCGAGGCGTTCGCGTTGAAGCATGTGGCGCGAGACATTGCGCGGCGCAGCAGTGTTCCGATGCTGCCCGGCACCGGTGTTCTGAGCGACGTAAATGAAGCCCTTCTGTCTGCGAAGACGCTTGGCTATCCAGTGATCCTGAAGAGCTCAGCGGGCGGTGGCGGAATTGGGATGAAGGTGTGCAGGTCGGCGGTGGAATTGAGCGGCGCGTTTGAATCTGTCGTGCGCCTGAGCCGTAACAGCTTCAGCGACGGCAGCGTGTACCTGGAGCGTTATGTCGAGCGTGCGAAGCATGTCGAGGCGCAGATATTCGGCGATGGAAGAGGCGGCGTGGTGGCGCTGGGCTTGCGCGACTGTTCGGCGCAGCGGCGGCATCAGAAGGTTATCGAGGAAACGCCGGTTCCGGGGATTGACGTTGAAACGGAGAGCCGCATTCGGACATCTGCAGTTTTGCTCGGCAAGTGCGTTCAGTACGCCTCCGCGGGGACAGTGGAGTTTCTTTATGACGCCGATTCGTCCGCGTATTACTTTCTCGAGGTGAACACGCGCCTGCAGGTTGAGCATGGAGTGACGGAACAGGTAACTGGTTTGGATCTGGTCGGGTTGATGATTCAAGAGGCCGCAGGAGAACTGCCGCCGATCGAGAGTTTGAATGTATCGCCCCGGGGATGGTCGATCCAGGCGCGCTTGTACGCGGAGGATCCACTAAAGAATTTTCAACCTTCGCCGGGGAAGCTCACTCATGTTGCATTTCCCTCCGAGACGAACCTGCGCGTCGAGACGTGGGTTGAAAACGGAACGACAGTCACGCCGTTCTATGACCCGATGATCGCCAAGATCATTGTTACGGGCGAGAATCGAGATGATGCGTTGACTCGTATCACTCGAGCGCTTGAACAGACCGAGCTGTATGGGATCGAAACAAACCTCGGTTACTTGCGATCGTTGACGGCCTTGCCGGCATTCAAAGCTGGCTCGATTACCACCTCATTCCTGGAAGGATTCAGGCCGGGCCGATGCGCCTTCGAGGTACTCGACGGCGGAACACAGACGACGATTCAAGATTATCCGGGTCGACTAGGATACTGGCATGTTGGGGTTCCACCATCGGGACCGATGGACTCGCTTGCGTTTCGAATCGCGAATCGCCTCGTTGGCAACGCGGAGTCAGCCGCCGCTATCGAGATGACCACCATCGGAGCCTGCCTGCGCTTTGACGCGGAAGCTGTGCTTGCACTGACCGGAGCCGACATGAACGCCACCCTGGATGGTGAGCGGGTGCCTGTGTGGTGCTCGGTCCAGGCGAGAGCGGGCAGCATCCTGCGCATGGGAGCCATCAGTGGCGCCGGTGCGCGAACCTATCTTGCGATCCAAGGCGGAATCGAAGTGCCGAGGTTCTTGGGCAGCAGAGGGACCTTCATGTTGGGCGGCTTCGGCGGGCACGGCGGCCGAGCTCTTCGCACGGGGGATGTGATACACATTGGGTCCACTCAGGAGGGCGGCCCAGGAGATCGAGGATGGCACCCGATGAACGCGGCTGCGCCGGCTTACTCGGCTCAATGGACAATCGGGGTGCTTTACGGTCCGCACGGCGAGCCCGAGTTCTTTACGCCGGCGGACATTGAGGTTCTCTTCAGCACCGATTGGCGTGTTCATTATCAATCGGACCGCACCGGTGTACGGCTGGTTGGCCCGAAGCCTGAGTGGGCGCGCAAGGATGGCGGCGAAGCTGGATTGCATCCTTCGAATATCCACGACAATGCCTACGCGATCGGCTCGATCGACTTCACGGGCGACATGCCAATTCTTCTTGGGCCCGACGGGCCAAGTCTCGGAGGATTCGTATGCCCGGCGGTAGTAGTTGAGGCAGAGCGCTGGAAGGTCGGACAGCTCAAGGCCGGGGATACCGTTAGTTTCTTGCGCTTGACCCAGGGCCAGGCTGAGGGGCTTGAGGATGAGATTGACCGCATGATCTCTACGCTGAGTGGCTCCATTCCCACTTTGCACAAAGCCGTGGACATTGAACCCGCGATCTTGCGTTCGACGACGACGAGAAAGACGCGCACAAATTATCGTCCTGATGGCGACAAATACCTGCTGGTGGAGTACGGGCCACTGGTCCTCGACCTGGGGCTTCGCTTCCGCGTTCACCTGCTGGAGAGCAAGCTGCGGGCGGCGGCATTGCCCGGCATCATCGACATCACCCCGGGCGTGCGCAGCTTGCAAATCCATTACGACAATCGCCGCCTGCGTCGCGACGATCTGCTCCAAGCACTTGAAGCATTCGACGCCGAACTGCCTGAACGCCCGGAGATCGCCGTGCCCTCGCGGACCGTTTATCTACCGCTCTCGTGGGACGATCCTGCGACCCAGTTGGCCCAGTCGAAGTACATGCAATCTGTGCGGCCCGATGCACCTTGGTGCCCGGATAACATCGAGTTCATTCGCCGCATCAACGGACTGTCAAGTCGTGATGACGTGTATCAGATCGTGCATCACGCAAGCTATCTTGTGCTGGGTCTGGGCGACGTCTATCTTGGCGCGCCCGTCGCGACACCACTTGATCCGCGCCATCGCCTGGTGACAACGAAATACAATCCAGCGCGGACCTGGACACCTGAAAACGCGGTTGGCATCGGCGGCGCCTATATGTGCATTTACGGAATGGAAGGGCCCGGGGGTTATCAGCTTGTAGGCCGGACCACGCCGATTTGGAACACGCACCGCGTCACGCCCACGTTCGCAGAGGGGACTCCGTGGGCGCTTCGCTTCTTCGATAAGATACGGTTCTATCCCGTCACGGCTCCGGAATTGCAAGAGTTGCGTCACGAGATTCTCAGTGGAGTCTTCAATCCTCGCATCGAGGCAGGCGCATTCAGCCTCGCAGAATACGAGTCCTTTCTCGCGTCGGCTGCCACAGGTATTCACGAGTTCAAGGCAATCCAGTCGCGCGCATTTCGGGAAGAGCGCGAACGATGGGCTGCAAACGACCAAAACAATGCTTCTGCCACCCTCATCGAGATGCCGGAGTTTGACGCGGCCCCCCTCGATGTGCCAGAAGGTTGCGAGGCAATCCACGCGCCGCTGACAGCAAGTGTGTTTCAGATTGCCGCAGAGCCGGGGCAACGTGTGAGCGCTGGACAAAAACTGGTGGTGCTTGATGCCATGAAGATGGAGTTGGTTATCGCTGCTCCGTCCGCAGGAACCGTTCGCAAGTTGTTGTGCAAAGTGGGACAGATGGTTATGGCGGGGCAGCAGTTATTGATTCTGGCAACAAGTTGAACACGGCCCAGAGGACGAATGGACATCGGTACACTTGAATCCGCATACCGCAATGGAAGTTTGACGCCTTCCGCGATGGTTTCAAAGGTCTATGACGAGATCGCACGCCTTGGCGAACGGCCGACGTGGATCACCTTGATGTCGCGTGATCGGAATCTGGCTCGGGCAAGGGACCTGGAGCAAAGTGACACGGCCCGCGCCTTGACGCTCTATGGAATCCCGTTTGCAGTTAAAGACAACTTTGATGTGGCCGGATTACCAACGACGGCGGCATGTCCCGCGTTCGCACATATTCCCGCTGAGACCGCGACGGCGGTGCAACGGCTGATCGATGCAGGTGCGATTCTCATTGGCAAGACCAACATGGACCAGTTTGCCACGGGGCTGGTAGGAACACGCACTCCGTACGGGATCTGCAGCAGCGTCTTCGATTCGAGGTACATTTCCGGGGGATCAAGTTCGGGCTCGGCAGTTGCGGTTGCACAAGGCCTCGTAAGCTTTTCGCTGGGCACGGACACCGCAGGCTCCGGGCGGGTGCCGGCGGCCTTCAATCAGTTGATTGGCCTCAAGCCAACGCGCGGCTATATCAGTACGAGCGGGTTGCTGCCAGCGTGCCGCACATTGGACTGTGTTTCGATTTTCGCGGAGACTTGCGCAGACGCCTCGCGTATCTTTGCGGTGGCCCGGGGCTTCGATTCAGCGGACCCGTATTCGCGCGTTCCGGGTGCGGGCCAGAATGCGACCCCCTGGAGCGCGACCCCCAACTTCCGCTTTGGGGTTCTACAGCACGAGCAGCGCGAGTATTTTGGAGACGACGAGGCCGGCGGTCTCTACGACGCGTCGATTCGCTCACTTTGCGAGATCGGAGGAACGCCGGTTGCGTTTGATTTCGCGCCGTTTCAAATGACTGCGAGCTTACTTTACAAAGGTCCTTGGGTGGCCGAGCGGCTGGCGGCGATCAAACAATTTCTCGCCAATAAGCCGGACTCAGTCGACCCTACCGTCGGGGCAATCATTCGTGGCGCGGCAAAATATAACGCAGTGGAAGCATTTGAAGCCGCTTACACGCTGCGGGAACTCGAGCTTGAGACTCTAGCAGTTTGGGAAAAAGTTGATTTCCTTCTCCTTCCCACCACACCCACGCACTACACGATTGACCAGGTGCTCGCCGATCCTGTTGAGCTCAATGCGAAACTCGGCTACTACACCAACTTTGTCAACTTGCTCGATCTCGCGGCCGTGGCCGTGCCCGCGGGAATGAAACCGAATGGCTTGCCATTTGGCGTATCGTTGATCGGACGCGCATATGGAGACGACGGACTCCTGCACGTCGCCGACCGCCTACATCGAAAGCTGGCGAACACGATCGGAGGCACCGGACGACTGCTCGAATCCACTGCGCCTCTGTCCCCGTCTTCAACTTCTCCACCCGGGTGCGTCCTCATGGCCGTTGTGGGAGCGCACCTGACAGGCCAACCGCTTAACTGGCAGCTTGCCGAGAGAAGGGCGCGCCTCATCTCGACGACTCGAACCGACGGCCAATACCGGTTCTACGCTCTTGCGAATACGACTCCTCCAAAACCTGGGCTCGTGTTCACTCCGGGTTTCAAGGGAGACGGAATTGAGGTCGAGGTTTGGGCCATGCCGGAACAGACTGTCGGAAGCTTTTTGAATATGATCCCTCCGCCCCTTTGCCTGGGCACTATTCGTCTCGCGGACGGATCTCACGTCAGGGGATTTCTATGCGAACCGTCAGGGATCGAAGGGGCGCAGGAGATCACCCATTTTGGAGGATGGCGCGGCTATGTCGCCGATTAGAAATCACGCTAATTCCGAGGCCGTACGCGATCCCGCTACTCGTTATCGTCATCATCGTGATCTGCTTCATTTTTCTTTTCTGGCTTCTGTTTTTTCAGTTTTCCTGCGAGGGCTGATTCGATCGTGACGTGGAAACTGGGATCGGCAGGGTCCTCGCTCAATTCGAATCGGGCCAGCGGCTTGCCTTCGCGGTCGATGATGAACTTGGTGAAGTTCCAATGGATGTCTTCACCGGAAACGCTCTCCTTTGGGTTGCACAAAAAGCTATACAGTGGGATTGTCTCAACGCCGTGCAGCCTGGCCGAAGCGAAGACTGGAAATAGCTCACGCACGGTATCGGAATAATACTGGCGCAAGGCTGACGGGTCCTTCAGTTCTTTCCCTCCAAAATCGGCGGATGGAATGCCGATCACAACCAGGCCCTCTGACTCGTAAGTCTTGGCCAGTTCGTTCAACGCAGAGATCTGGTCATGGTAAATAGATTGGCTGGCAAGATTGACGATGAGAAGCACCTTCCCCTTGTAAGTGGAAAGAGGGACAACCTTGCCATTCATGTCAACCAGCGAGAAGTCGTACACAGACTGCTTGGAGGGATGCTCCTCTGGGATCACCGGAACCGGGCGAGATAGCAGAGCAATGAGAGAGAGCGCAAACAAGCGACGGTGCATTTGGACTCCTGTGATTGATCCTGATAGTTGCATTGTGCCACTTTCGAGCATTGAATACCTACCTTGTTTTGCGTTTGCCAAAGAACTCTTTTCGAGGGCATTTGATTTGCTTTTGGAGGACGCGTGAAAGGGCATAGGCGGCACATTGGGAAACCCATTCAGATCGGCCCCGGGGGATGTTTGTAGTTTGCGGCCAACTCTTGCTTGGTTGCGAGACGTAATGAAGGATGTGTGAAATGGATTTCGAACAACTCAGAACGTTTCAGCAAGTCTGCAGGCTTGAAGAGTTTCTCGCGCGCCGCGGAGAAGCTTGGCGTGACCCAGCCCGCGATCTCAGCGCAGATCCGCTCGCTTGAAAAAGAGGTGGGTGCGCGCTTGTTTGACCGCGACGGAGGAAAGGTCACGTTTACCGCGGCGGGCCGGCTCTTCGAGCCTTTCGCCGAACACTGCCTGCAGTGTCAGAGCCACATTTTTGTGGCGGTAAATGAGTTGTATCGTTCCGCGCGCGGCGAAGTCTCAGTGAGCGCCAGCGAGGCGACAAGCCTCTACGTTTTGCCCCCTGTCTTCGCTCAATACAAGAAGCACTATACGCGCGTCAATCTAAACATCGTTCGCGCCGAACACCAGCGCTCTCTCGAGATGGTGATCAACCGCGAAGTAGACTTCGCCATCGTCTCAATGCCGGTAAAGGATCCGCGCCTGGTGGTTCAAGCCATTCATCGCGACGATATCGTCTTAGTGGCGTCGCCCAATCATCCGCTCGCAACGCGAGAGTCCGTCAAGCCCGCGATCTGACGCAGTTTCCGATGCTGCTGCTGAAACAGGGCAGGCAACGGACTCTTATCAATCAATTCTTTGCCAACCTCGATTCGCATCCTCGCATTGCCATGGAATTAGACTCTAGCGAACTGCTGAAGCGCCTGATCTGCGCAGAGTTGGGAATGGGGTTCTTGCCACGCGCGAACGTCATGGACGACGTACATGCGGGATTGCTTCGGATAGTGAAGGTCGAAGGCATGCGGCTCCATCGTGAGCTCGCCTTGATTCTTCGTAAAGACCGGACCCTGACCCGGGCTGCGCAGGTATTCATCGAAATCGCCACGGGCGGCGTTCCACAGGCGTCTTTTCCGCCCTTGCGGATCCCGCGGCCGGCACGCGCAACTCGCTAGGCTATTGATGTCTTCAGGAGGACGAAAAATGAAGCACGGTCAAAAAGGGAATACGCATTCTGCCCATAGTGTTCATGCTGGGGGGTCTGGCTGCGCAGTCAGGCAGTTTGTACTGCACAGCCCAAGTTCCCCAAGAAAACCGGGGTTCAGATTGCCCGGCGTACAACACAATATCGCGGAACTTGTGCCTTCTGCCACGTTCCCTGTGCAGGGACATCCCGGACTGGATGGCCATGACGGAAGATGCCGTATGGGTCACCAGTTCCAGCGCAAATCACGTTGTGCGACTCGATTCAAGGACAAACCAGCCCGGCGCCATCGTGACTGCGGCGAAGCCTTGCTCGGGTCTTGTAGTTGATTTTGGCAGTCTGTGGATTCCCAGCTGCGGCGACCACTCCCTGCTGCGCGTCGACGCCGTCACCGGAACTCTCCAAGCCACGATTGCTGCGGCACCGGCCGACTCTGAAGGCGGGATCTGTTCCGGAGCGGGAAGTATCTGGATCGTGGTTTCAAAGGAGAGCGACCTCGTTCGTATCGATCCCTCCACGAATAAAGTGAGCGCCACCATCCGCATTCCCAAAGGATCGTTCAATCCGGTATTTGCCCAGGGGTTTGTGTGGGTTAGCTCCAATACGGGGGGAACGCTCGTCCGCGTGAGACCCAGCCACCAACTCCGTTATCGGCGAAACCCCTGTCGGCCCGGGTCCGCGGTTCCTGACGGTGGGCGCCGGCTCGATTTGGGTTTTGAACCAGGGCGACGGAACCATCGCTCGGGTGGATGCGGAATCGGGCAAACGAACTGCGCTGATTGCCGCCGGAATCCCCGGCCTGGGGGGCGAGATCGCCTTTGGAGACGGGGCGGTATGGGCCACAGTATTCGATTTTCCTATCACCCGAATTGATGCCGTCACGAACATCGTAACCGGGCAGTGGCACGGCGTCGGGGGCGACAGCATTCGGGTAGGGCTCGGGTCGGTTTGGCTAACCAGCTTAATGGGAGCCAAGGTCTGGCGCCTGCCCATACCTGAGCGTTGAGTAGCGCAGCAATATTCGACCACCGCTTGCCTCAGAGCACCTTTGTTTTCAGCGACAAGCGTTGCTTTATGAGCGGAATAAAAAAGTGAAATCGCTCATGAGTCTCTCATGCATGCTGACGTAAAGTCAGTTAAGCAAGC
This sequence comes from uncultured Acidobacteriota bacterium, assembly GCA_963846375.1. Lineage (GTDB taxonomy): Bacteria > Acidobacteriota > Terriglobia > Terriglobales > Acidobacteriaceae > Telmatobacter. Next base: position 151,807 of record CAWJVV010000017.1, on the reverse strand, counting down.
TCCGGCATCTTCTCCGCGAAAGACAAAACAGCCTTAATCACAAACGCACAAAAGGGTGGAAGGATTTGGTCGGAATTCTTTCAGTGAGGCGGAGTTTCTCATCTCAGTTGCCACTTTGGCGGTTCTGCTTGTCGGGGTTTTCAGTCAAGCGGGATGGGCCGCGCCTACCCCAACGTTCACGGTTGGCTGGTCGGTCTACGCCGGGTGGAACCCCTACTTCTACATGGCCCGGTCGGGCATTCTGAAACGCTGGGCAGACAAATACGGCGTGGTCATCAAAGTTCAGCGGTTTGATTATGCCGCGTCACTCGATGCTTTTGTTGCCAAGAACATCGATGCCTGCACCATGACCAACATGGAGGCGCTGGATATGCCGGCGGCGGCCGGAGTAGATTCGACGGCAATTATCGTTGGCGACTATTCCAACGGTAACGACGCAGTGCTGGCGCGCAACAACCTGACGCTTGCGCAATCTGCCGGGCAAACCCATCCTGCTGGTGCAGAAGACAGTTTCGGAATATCTGCTTGAGCGCGCCATGGACCTGAACGGACTGAACGGCCAGCAGACCCGGCTCAAGCTGCTGAATACCAGCGATTCCGATATTGTGGGCGCATTTCTGGGCAACAAGGGGAACCAGGTGGCGGTCACCTGGAAGCCGCTGGTTTCGGAGATCCTCGCCCAGGATCCATCGGTGAAGAAGCTATTCGATTCCTCCCAGATCCCCGGCGAGATTCTTGATCTGCTGGTCGTGCGCAGCGAGGTGCTCCAGCGCCCCGATGGTTCGGGAGTGCGGTTTGCCAAAGCCATCACCGGCGCATGGTATGAGACCGTGGCCCAGCTGACGGGGCGGGCCCGGCTGCAGCTACGGCGATCAGCGGCAGTGCCGCAGCCTCAGACGACAGCGTGGCCTCTTACAAGGAACAGCTGAGGACGACCCACCTGTTTTCAACTCCCCAAGCGGCGGCGCAATTCGCAATCAGCCCGAATCTGAAACAGAAGATGGAACTCGTACGGCAGTTCTGCTTCCGGCATGCGCTGCTGGGGCAGAACATCCAGTCGGTCGACGATGTGGCCATTGCTTATCCCGACGGCGGCGTGCAGGGCAAGAAGGACCGCGTGCGCCTGCGCATGGATGCTTCTTATTCGCAGTTGGCGGCGCAAGGGAAGCTGTGACGATGAATAGGCCATTTCATCCTGGCGGATCTGGTCGGCATCCAGGTGCGGCCGCGCCGGCTGTGGACGCAGTCGCTTGAGCTGGATGTTGTTTATCGTCGGGATCGTGCTTATACGCGCAGTTTTCGATCGCCCGGCACAAGGAGAATCCTGAAGATCGCGTCGTTCCTTCGCTCCACCAACTTGTGCAGGGAGTCAAGGCTTCGGTGCTGGAGCCGGCCGAGGAAGACGACCCGCTCGATCGCGACGCCTCGTCTGTTCGACCGCGTGCGCCACAGCATGTTCTGGAAGGACACGGTCGTCGAGCGCGCGCCGCTTCTTCATCGCCCTCGCGCTGCTGATCCCGGCCGTCCTGCTGGGGCTGCACATGGCGGTCTTTCCTTATGCAGGCGCTTTTTTCCTGCGGTTTGTGCTGTTCTTCGACAAGATCGTCGCGCTTTCGCTGCTGCCGATTCTGTTCATCGTCTTTGGCATCGACGAATGGTCGAAGATCATGCTGATGGTCATCGGCGTTGCGCCCACGCTGATGCTGGATACCTATAACATTGCGCGCAGCGTGCCGCGCGAACAGATCGTGAAGGCCTTCACGCTCAAGTCGACGAACCTCGATGTCGCCTATCGAGTCGTTCTCAAACAGGTGATGCCGCAGATCATCAACAGCGTGCGGCTCAATCTGAAGCCGCTGGCGCTGTTTCTGTTTGCCGGCGAGATGATCGCATCGACCGACGGGCTCGCCTATCGCATTGCCATCATGCGCCGGCACATGGGCATGGACATCATCCTTCCCTATCTGCTGTGGGTCGCGCTGCTGCTGTTTCTTCGTGGACGCGTCTGCTTCGCTTTGCCAACCGGAGGCTGCATCCGTGGTATCAGCCGCTCTAAAGCTCGAGCCGATCGGGCGCTCGCTGCGGCTGCAGACGCGGCCGCACGGAGATCGCACTGCGCGATGTCTCGGTGCCTATCCGGTGTCGGCAACAGACGCGAAGACTGTTCTCTCGAGTATCAATCTTGAGATTGCGGCAGGCGAGTTTGTCGTCGTTCTGGGCGAGACCGGCTGCGGCAAAAGCACGCTGCTACGCCTGATTCTGGGCCAGGAGTTTCCCACCAGCGGCTGTCATCGGTGGATGGCAAGCCGGTGACGCGCATCGATGCGCGTTGCGGTTATGTGCCGCAAAAGTATTCGCTGTTTCCCGATCGCACGGTTCTGGGTAATGTGATGTATGGGCCGGAGAACGCGCATGCAGCCGTTCCTGGGCCGGCTGCGGCCTCCGTTTTGGCGCTTCCGGCGCAAACTGCAGCGCAGAAGCACAGCACGTTTCTCGAGCGCATGGGCCTGCGCCCGCAGGACATGAACAAATATCCGCATCAGCTTTCCGGCGGCATGCAGCAGCGGGTCGCCATCGCCCAGGCGCTGATGATGCAGCCGCCGGTACTGCTGCATGGATGAGGCCTTCAGCGCGCTCGATCCCTCAACCCGGGCAGTCTGCAGGAACAGCTGCAGGCGGTTGTGGCTGGAATCACGGCCAACCATCGTGTTTGTAACGCATAATACGTCGGAGGCACTACTTCTGGGAACGCGGCTGATCCTGCTCGGACGGCACCATGGATGACGCTTCGGGGAGCAATGTTGTGCTCGGATATGGAGATTCCCAGCTCGCGATTCCCTTCGCCTGGCGCAAGCAAAGCAAGGAGTTCCAGGAATTGCGCGAACGTGTAAACTGCTCGCATACAAATCCTCGTCGTGAATCGCGACGAAGAGACCGCGTCGAGTTCCAGTAAGGCAGCCGATCCGCCATGAACACTTTCTTGCTATTGCGGGAGCGCGTGCGCGATGGTAGCCGGTCTTGCGATCGAGCGGGGAAGTTGCGGCTTCGGCGGATACTTCGCCGCCACCGTCTTCGCCAAAATTTTTACGCGACGCGGGTGACGGATATCCTGCGAGACAATTGCCTTTCCTGCCATGGCGAGAAGGCGAAGGGCGGGCTGCGCCTGGATTCGTACGCGCAACTGAAGCGGGCGGCGAAGACGGCGCCGTCATCGTTCCCGGCGATCCGGCTGCCAGCATGCTGATTCAGGCCGATCCGGCGCACCGGCGATTTGAAGATGCCGCCCAAGACCGCCTCTCGGCGCAGAAGTTGCCGACCTCGAGGCATGGGTCAAAGGCCGGAGCATTCGGCGCCGACGCCGTTCCGCAGCAGCCGCTGGCTCTCCGCGGCAGCCGCAATGCCGTCCGCCACACCGCCTGCAGCCGGGTCTGCAACGCCTGCCTCCGTCAAGACTGTCGCGGCCGAAGCCGATCGCGGACTTCTTCGAAAACAAAGTGCGGCCGATCCTGGCCAACAATTGCTATGACTGCCACGACGACACGGCCTCGGGCGGATTGCGGCTCGATTCACGAAGGCAGCCTTCGAAAAAGGCGGCAAGGAGGCCGGTCGATCGTGCCGGGAGATCCGGACAAGAGCCTGCTGATCCAGGCCGTCAGGCAGACCGGCATGCTGAAGATGCCCAAGGGCGGCAAGCTGAACGACCGATGAGGTGGCCACCCTCGTGGCATGGGTGAAGATAGGCGCGCTGTGGCCCGCGCCATCCTCGGCGCCATCACATCGGTCACGGCCAAGAACGGCACGATCACCGAAAAGCAACGCGAGTTCTGGTCCTTCCAGCCGCTGAAGACAGTGACGCCGCCGCGCATCGAGGACTAGCGCGTATGCGCATTGGGCGCGCACGCCGATCGACCATTTCATTCTTGCCGGGCTGCATGCAGCCGGCCTTCAGCCCGCGCCGCAGGCCGATCGCCACACCCTGATTCGCAGGGCGACCTACGATCTAACCGGGCTTCCGCCCACCCAGGAAGAAGTGGAGGCCTTTCTCAACGACAAGTCGCCCAACGCATGGGAGAAGGTGGTTGATCGCCTGCTGGCCTCGCCGCGCTACGGTGAGCGCTGGGGCCGCCACTGGCTCGATGTGGCGCGCTACGCCGAAGACGATGTGCGCGGCCTCGATCCCAAAGGCCGCGGGCTACATGCCCTTCGACGGCGCTTATCGCTATCGCGACTGGGTGATCAAGTCGTTCAATCAGCGATCTTCCTTACGATCGCTTCGTCGACCATGCAGCTGGCGGGCGACAAGCTGCCTTCAAAGTCGGCAGCTGAACGTAATGACAACCTCACCGCGACGACTTATCTTGGCGCCGGACCCTGGGTCTGGGACCAGGCCGAACCGATTCAAGGCCGCGCCGACGAGCGCAATGAACGCGTGGACGCGGTAACGCGCGGCATGCTGGGGCTTACGGTAGCCTGCGCCCGCTGCCACAACCACAAGTACGATCCCATCCCGCAGACGGACTACTACAAGATCGTCAGTATCTTCGCCAACTCCACTTATAAGGAATACCCGGTCGTCTCAAAGGCGGCCGCGGCCGCTTACGACAAGAAGAACCTTGAAGCCGCCAAACTTGCGCGCCGACCTGAAGGACTACACCATGGCGCTCGGCAAGCAGCTGGCCGACGCGCTCTCCATCCAGACCTCGGACTACCTGACCGCCGCGTGGAACGTGCTAGGCAAACCGAAGAAAACCGTCGATGAAGTTTCGGCCAGCAAGCATCTCGATCCCGAAGTTCTGCAGCGCTGGGTCGACTATCTTCCACAAGGATCACACCTATCCATATCTCGAACGACTGGAAGGCGATGACTGGCCTCGCCCGACAGTACCGAGGATGAAGCCAAGGTGCTGGCGACGCATTTCAAAAGCTCGTGCTCCAGGTGCGCGCCGCGAGCGCCGGAGATCGAAGAACAAAACGACATTGTTCGCGCCAAGAACGATGTGCCCAAGCATCGCTGCTCGATGCCAAGCCGAGCGAGTTTGAAACCTTCGACCAGTTCTGTCCCGGCTGCGAGCTGGAGTTGAAGGCCCTGCCCACCTATGAAGCCAAGCTCTACTCGATCTGTTTGTCAGCGTCCGGCGACCAGGAAGAGAAGTTCAAGCCTGGCGTGCTGGTCTTCACCGGGATGGGGCCTGACCCGGCGCGCTCGGACCGCAATATGCAGGCCTACATCGAGGCGCAGCAAAAGACGGATTGCCGCTCTCGAAAAAGAGCTGAAGGAGACCACTATCCCTATGTGCAACGGCATGGCCGACAAGCCCAAGATCAGTGGATGTCAAGCTTGAACATCCGCGGCAATCCGCATTCGCATGGGCGATGTTGTGCCGCGCGGTTTCTTGTCGGTTCTCAGTCTCACCGGACAAGGCAGCCCTACAGCGGCGGGAGCGGACGGCTTGAGTTTGCCAACGACATCGCCGAGCATCCGCTTGCCATCGCGGGTCATCGTCAATCGCGTGTGGAAATGGCACTTCGGCACCGGCATTGTGAACACGCCTGACAACTTCGGCATTATGGGAGACAAGCCTTCCAATCCCGAGCTGCTCGAATATCTGGCGTCCGAGTTCGTCAGCCACGGGCACTCGATCAAGTGGCTGCAGCGCCAGATCATGCTCTCCGCCGTCTATCAGACCAGCGTGGAGGAGTCGCCGGAGGCACATGAAAAGGATGCGCGCCAACCGGCTCTATTCGCACTTCAATCGCCAGCGGCTCGACGCCGAAGAAATTGCGCGACAGCATGCTCTTCGCCGCCGGGCGATCTGGATCTGAAAGACACTGCGGGGCCTTCGACCGACTTCACGCCGGACAATCTGCGCCGCACTGTCTTCTGCAAAGTAAGCCGCTATCGGCTGAACAATTACCTGCATGGTCTTCGATTTTCCCAATCCGAGCTTTACCGCCGAGCAGCGCTTTTCAAGCAATGTGCCGCTGCAGCAGCTCTACTTCATGAACAATCCGTTCGTGTACAAACAGGCGGGCATTCTCGCCGAACGGGTTCACGGCGAAGCCGACCGACGAGGCGCGGATCACCAAAGCTTACGAATATCTGTTCCAGCGCAAGCCAACGCCGGACGAGTTGCAACTGGGCCTCAAGTTTCTGAGCACGACTCCCGAGAAGCCCGGCTACGCCGTTGAGGGTGAACCGGTCACGGCATGGCGTGAGTATGCACGCGCGCTGCTCAGCTCCAACGAATTTCAATTTGTGAATTGAACGAGTATACCGACCGGCAGTCGATAGGAGGAGACGACATGCTCCATAAACCGGCTGCCGAATCCGATCACCCGGCGCGAAGCACTCCGAACGATGGGCTGCGGCTTTGGCTACCTGAGCCTCGCCAGCCTCGTCGGCGAGTCCCTCGCGCGCGCCGAAGTCCTCTGCGACCACGCCTCATGGATGATCACCGACAAGCCGAAGGCCAAGCACGTCATCTTCCTCTTCATGAATGGCGGCCTGTCGCAGATTGACAGCTTCGATCACAAGCCGATGCTCGAGAAGTATCACGGCCAGCCGATGCCCGGCGGCGATCTGCAGCACGAGCGCAAGACCGGCAACCTGATGAAGTCGCCTTTCACCTTCAAAAAATACGGCCAGAGCGGCATTGAAGTGAGCGAGATCTTTCCCCATCTCGCCGAGTGCGTCGACGACATGTGCTTTGTGCGCTCCGTGTTTACACGGAGATTCCCAATCACGAGCCGGCACTTGTTGATGATGAACACCGGCGCAAACTTTGCCGGCCGCCCATCGATGGGATCGTGGCTCACCTACGGCCTGGGAACGCACGAACAAGAATCTGCCCGGCTTTGTCGTTCTCTGTCCCGACGTGCCGACCACCGTCGGTCCGCCGCTCTGGACCTCGGCATTTCTCTCGCCAGTCCACCAGGGAACTTACGTTTCCGACGCGGTTGAAAGTCCGATTTCGATCCGCAGAAGCTGATCGCCAACATTCACAACGAACGGTTTGATCTGAAGCAGCAGCGCAAGGAGATCGATCTTGTGAAGCAACTGGACCAGTTGAACATGAACTCTTCGCGCGGCGAGCACGAATGATCCGCAACTTGAGGCGACCATCGGCGCGATGGAAACGGCGTATCGCATGCAGACCGAGGCTCCCGACGTCTTCGATGTGCGCAAGGAATCCGAGGCCGTATTCGAAGATGTACGGCGAGGGCAGCACGGCGCGCGGATGCCTGACTGCTGCGCGGCTGATCGAAAAGGGCGTGCGCATGGTGCAGGTCTACTATGCCAAGGGCGACCCATGGGATCATCACTTCGACATCGAGATGCACCGCAAGACAGGCCGCGATTCCGATCAGCCGTTCGCCGCTCTGATCAAGGACCTGAAGGCGCGTGGGCTGTTTGACGAGACCATCATCGTTGCGGGATCAGAGTTTGGGCGCACGCCGGTCGTCGAGATGGGCAGCGGCTTCATGGGCGGCCAAACGCACAACGGCCGCGACCACAATCCGCATGGCTTCACCATGTGGCTGGCAGGCGGCGGCTTCAAGCGCGGCTTCACCTACGGGGCCACCGACGACTTCGGCTGGAAGGCTATTGAGAATCCCGTGCATGTGCACGACATTCACGCCACGATCCTCTACCAGCTCGGCATCGACCACACCAAGCTGACCTATCACTACAGCGGCCGCGACTATCGGTTGACCGATCTCGAGGCAACGTAATTCACGACCTGATCGCCTGACCACAATCTCGCACTCTCGGGAACGTTCCGTGGTCCCGAGCGAACCAGAGGTTTGTCCATCCACAAGGAATTCTTCGCATGGCTCGCATCTTATCCTTGCTGCTGGCTGTTTGCCTGTCCGCAATTCCAGCCTGGACTCAGTTTGCCCAGCCCAACGGCGGCGATCTTGAACCCGGCGTGCTGCCGGCGAAGTGGACCACCGGCGGCCCGAAGTGCATGGAGATCCCCGAGTGGCAGGTGCACGAGTACAACCCGGATCTCTTTATCCTTCGCCAGTCGGGCTGCACCGACGCGGAGATGCCATTCCTGTATCTCTTCTTCGGCAAAGATCGCGGATTGCTCTGGGATACTGGCTCACGCAACGGCAATCTTGCGCCAACGCTGCAGCACGTCGTGCACGACTGGCTTGAGCGGAATCATCGCGATCAAGCATCACATTGATCGTGACCCATTCGCACTCCCATGAAGATCACGTGTTTGGCGACGCAGCGGTGCAGGCCATCGATGATCCAGCCATCCAGATACGAGTTTGTTGCTCCAAGCGTCGGGCTGCTTCCGCCTTCTTCGGAATTGAAAGTTGGCCCACGTCACCGGGTCAGGTGGATCTGGGGAACGCGTGCTGAACATCGTTCCTATCCCCGGCCATGATGATTATGCGATCGCCATCTACGACCGGCAGACGGGTATTTTGCTCACCGGAGATAATCTCTACCCGGGACGCCTCTACATCAAGGATTTTGCCGTATATAAAGCCAGCACGGAGCGGTTGATCGCTTTCCTCAACGACAAGCCAGTCGCGCACATTCTGGGCAATCACATTGAGCAAACCCAGGACGCCGTTCAAAGACTTCCCTATCGGCTCGATCTATCATCCCCAGGAACACTGTCTCGAACTGACCAGGGGCACTCTGCTCGAATTGGAGGACGGCCTGAAGTCGATGGACGGAGCGCCGCAGCGACTGGCGACCCGCAGACTTTACCATTTGGCCGATCGACCCGAAAGAGCACGGACTTGGATCAGAAATGGACCAAATCTTCAAGCAGACGCAAGCGGAACAAATAACAAATAAGTGGAACCAGCCGGGGCGCTGACTCCGGCGTCCTACTCGTCACACCCTCGCCTGAATTTGCCGTAAGAGCGCGCGTGCCCATCCGTGACTTGCGTTGCGACATAACGACCGATTCTTGGCGATATCGAATTTCTTTATCTTTATGTGGTCCCCATAAGCATGATGCAAGCCTTGCAGCACGGGCTCTTTCTGTCCTTCCCTTCGACCCAGCGTGAAGGGCTGAGGCTCCGATAAGCGGCGCACACTGCAACTCTCTAATGTCTTGCCAACACGTCGTCCTATCCGAACCATAGCGACCACATCATCTTCGACTATTCAATCCGCTTGCAACGGAACAGTGGAACCGCATCGCTACATCACCGGAGGCCAATCCATGAAGCATTTTCATCTCTTCATCCTTGCGTTCACCGTCTGTAGCCTGGCGATGTTTGAAAGCGCCGCGCAGACAGCTCTGACTTCCTTGCACGGTACAGTCAGCGATCAATCCGGGGCCGTCGTTGCCGGCGCGCGCGTCACGATTAACAGTCCTGACACGGGGTTTACTGCCCTCCGCATCTCCGACGGACACGGCGACTACGCGTTTGAACAAATCACCCCGGGAAAGTACACCATCCAGACCCAGGCCGAAGGCTTTTCAATCCAAAAGCAATCGATCGAGCTGCTCGTCAACCAGGCGCGCACCGCCGATTTCAAGTTGTCGGTCAAGGCAGCCAACGTCGACGTCGAAGTGGACAGCATGACTTCCGGATTGAACACGACTGACGCGACAATCGGCACTCCATTCGACACCATTGAAATCCAGTCTCTGCCTTTTGAGGGCAACAATGTGCTCGACCTACTCAGCCTCCAGGCGGGCGTGCTATTTCTCGGCGATAAGTCAACTAGTCAACAGGACAACGATAGCCGCAGCGGAGCGGTTGACGGCGCTCGCTCAGATCAAAGTAACGTTACACTCGACGGCCTTGACGACAACGACCAGAACAAGGGTTATGCCTTCAGTGGGGTCTTGCGTTCCACTCGAGACTCTGTTGAAGAATTCCGTGTCGTGACCACCAACTCGAATGCCGACGCAGGCCGATCCTCAGGCGCGCAAGTGTCGCTGGTAACCCGAAGTGGGACCAACCGGTATCATGGCAGCTTGTACGAGTACTATCGTCCTACCAATACCGTCGCAAACGACTGGTTCAACAAACAGGCCGAGATAGGTTCAAGCGAGCCGAACACTCCGCCGAAGTTCTTACGCAACACGTTCGGCGGTTCTCTCGGCGCTCCCATCAAGAAGGACAAGCTCTTCTATTTTGTTTCCTACGAGGGTCAACGCACCGCGGAATCACAGCAGGTGACCCAGGAAGTTCCCATGCCCGGCTTTCGCAATGGCAATCTCACGTATCTCAATGCGAGCGGCTCAACCACTACTCTCGATCCGGCGCAGATTGCATCCATGGACCCTAATTGTTCCTCCCTGGGAAGCTGTCCGCTCGGGCCCGGCGTGGACCCTGCTGCCGCGGCTTATTACGCGCAGCTTCCGCAGCCGAACGGCACACAGCTCAGCGACGGATATAACTTGGCCTCGTACACATTTGCATCGCCAAACCCCATCAACCTCAACACGGCCGTTGCCAAGATCGACTTCGACCCAAGCTCGCGGCATCGCCTGTTCCTGCGCGCCAACCTGCAAGATGACCATACCATTGGCCCCGAGCAGTTCCCCGGCGCGCCGTCAAACTATCGCATCGTCGATGGCTCTAAGGGCATCGCAGCGGGCGATGTCTGGACAATCACGCCAAACATTGTCAACAACCTTCGCTACGGTCTCGTGCACCAGAGCTTCGCGAGCGCGGAATCACCAACGGGCCTTATGTGTCGTTCCGCGATATCTCTACCTATCACCGGAACCGGTTTTACTTCGGCGTCCGTCTCCGTTCCAACGCATAACTTGGTCGACGATCTTACCTGGGTCAAGGGCAAGCACACCTTTCAGTTTGGCGGCAATTACAGGTTGGTGCTCAACAATCGTTCGTCCGATGCCACGCTTTATAACCATGCCACCGTTAGCTACACCAACCTCGGCATCGGCGCGATTGCCGGCACAGGCTCCAGTCTGGATGCCGACGCGTTCGGGTTTCGACAAGATTTCCAGCAACTACCAGGCAGCCTACAACAACGCCGTGGCAGACCTCGTCGGCATGATCACCTTCGCAACAGAGTTCTACAACAACAAGTACAGCAATGGCCAACTCTCCGCACTGCCTGCCGGCCAATGGGTCAACCACCAATATCTGACAAACGAACTGGAATATTATGCTCAGGACGCGTGGAAGATGCGGCCCAACCTTACGCTGACCTTCGGCCTTCGCCATACGCTTTTGCAAGTGCCCTACGAGCGCAACGGCCAGGAGGTCGTTCCCACTGTCAACATGGGCAAGTGGCTCGACAACCGCTGGGCAGCGGCAAAGCAGGGTGAGCTCGTCCAGCCGCAGTTTGGTTTTATCCAGGGCGGCCGCGCCAACGGCAAGCCAGGATTCTGGAACATGGACAAACTCGACCTCAGCCCTCGTCTCGCGCTTGCATACGCTCCAACCCAGAAGACCAGCATCCGCCTCGGGTTCGGTCTCTACTTCGACCACTTTGGACAGGGTATTGTCGACTCCTTCGATCAGAATGGCGAGTTTGGCCTCGTCACCAGCAATCAGGCTCCAGTAGGAGCCACAAATGCTGATACGGCGCCTCGTTTCGCATCGGAAACCACCGTTCCAACGAGCATCATTCCGTCAATCAGTGTCACTGGGGCCACACCGGTGATTCCCGGCAACAACCTGTCTCTGGCTTGGGGCGCTGACCAGAGCATTAAGACTCCGTACTCTTACGCCTTCAACTTCGGGATTCAGCGCGAGGTGAGCAAAGGCCTTACGGCCGAAGCGACCTACACCGGCCGGCTCGGCCGACGGTTGCTGCAGATGCGCGATGTTACTGAGCCCATCGATCTAGCCAATCCGAAGAGCGGCACCGATTACTTCGCTGCGGATGCCGCAATTGACAAGTTGAACGATGTTGGCACTCCTGCTGCCAGTGTGCCCAAAATCCCTTATTGGGAAAATATGTTCCCATGGATGGCTGGGAATGGCCTCACGGCGACTCAGGCGGTTTACAACCTCTACTTCGGAGCTTCCCCTGGGCCCGCCGCCGGATTCCGCGGCAACGAGGCCTCGGCACTCTTCCTGCTTGACACCCCCGGCAGTCTGGGAGGAGGCTCACAAGACTGCTCGACCAACAATGCCTGCTTCCGCTACTTCAATCCCCAGTACTCATCGCTCTACGCGTGGTCGTCCATGGGAACAAGCAGCTACCATGGAGTTCAACTCGCCCTCCATCAGCAGACGATTCACGGCATGCAGTTCGATGCCTACTACACGTTCTCCAAGTCGATCGATCTTGGCTCCGATGCCGAACGCAACGGAACTGCACAGTCGACAACCTCCACCGCAACCGGATCTCCCTACTTCAGCCAGATCATCAATGTCTATAATCCCAAAGGGAATCGTGGCCCGTCCGACTTCGACGTTCGTCACGCCATCTCCATCAACGCTCTTGGTGCACTGCCGTTCGGCCGCGGCAAGCTCATCGGCCGCAACGCCAATCGACTTGTCGATACCGTCATTGGCGGATGGAACCTTACCGGATTGACACACTGGACCAGCGGCCTGCCGTTCAGCTCAATCGATGGCCTCGGTTGGAATACTGATTGGGCTGACCAGAGCTGGACTGTTGCGACGAGTCCCATCGCCTCTGGCGGCCACGGACATGACAGCGGTGGGCAGCCGAATGCTTTCAAGAATCAGAACACAGCGATCAACGATCTTCGCCCTCCATACGCCGGCGAGACCGGCCAGCGAAATCCCTACCGCGGCGATGGCTACTTCAGCATCGATTCTGGCCTTTCGAAGGTAGTTGCAATATCGGAGCATCAGCAAATGAAGTTCGCCGCCGAAGCTTTCAACACCACGAATTCCGTGCGTTTCGATCCCGCCAGCATCTCCAACAACGCCTACGGCAACCCAAGCAGTTATGGGCGATACACGGCCTTGCTGACACAGGGCAGGCGAATGCAGTTGTCCTTGCACTACACCTTCTAGTGACAGCTCATCGACAGGCGAGCCTGCGTCTCCGCCGGATCTTGTTGCACTCGGCATTTATCCGCCAAAGAACCGCGTTCGATCCAGTTCTTAAGTACATCTCCGCTTATCGCTGCCTCGGGATTCCATGGCTCTCGGCGAAGAGGGCTCAGGCGGAGCAGGACATGCAAAGTTGCATAAAGAGCTACCCCCGCGCGGGGTGGTCTGGAGGAGCTACCCGGAGGAAAAGAGTATGGTGACCCGCCAAGTCGCAGAATACTTCGTGCCGCCCTAGCTGTCCACATGCGAAGGCATACACAGTATCCCGCTCTGCAGCCACGTACAGCACGTTGTGCACACTCCCTTTGATCGTCACTTTCGACATCACGAGAGGAAGGCCGCAAGTTCCAGTGGGGAGGTCTTGTAACGTCTCCGCTAAGGTTCTGAACCAGATCGGTTGGGTTGTTGGTGAAGACGTCGGCGTGGAGCAGAACACGCCGACGGCGAGTCTCTGAGCCGTGGCAGGTGACGGCGTAGCCGCGATGGAAATAGCATCGCTTGGCTTCGATCTCCCTTTCTGCAGTGAGTTTGGCCAGAGGACTTTGGGCCGCGAATGCGACGAGTTTGGCCGGTCACGCATGCGACGAGTCCGGCCAGAAAATGGAGATGTTTTGCTAGTGGCGCAAGGAGATAACGGTTGGCGTTCTTAGCGAAGTGCGCACAAGCTGCTGACTGCGTCGATCCGGTTCGAGGGGGAGCGGGTGAGGCGTCTTGGATGGGTATTCTGGCGGTGGGATCTCACGGCTTTCGATAAAACTCATCACCTCGCTGTGCTCCGGCTCAAGGCTAGGAGGACCCGAACCCGTGAAGCACAAAAATCGATGACGAAGGATCCATTCTAAGTTTGCGCCGGTACGGCCGTTTGACGTTTCGTCTCCTTCCACTCGAACGTCGCGTTTCTCTCTGTGCTGATCTCGCCGCACATGATTTTCTTTTCCACCTCGCTTCTTTTGAGCTCAGACGTCTTGAAAATCCAAAACAGTCCGAACGCCCAGACTCCAGCCGCCTCGACCATAAACATTTTGACCGGCTGGTGAGCCAGGAAAATGAAGGCAGAGGTGGGTGCGGCAATCATCAGGATTCCGAAAAAGCGATACCAGCGTCGGTAGAAGGCGATCCTCTTGGCTCGGTTGGGCAGGTCTGCCGGCAGCTGAGTCAATGTCTTGGTGGAGCAAACGACTGCGGTCAAGCCAATACACACGAAAAAGCTGATGGCAAATGTGAAGTGCGGATTCCGGCCGCTCTCATCTCCCCAGTTCATGGGAAACAGCGCCACGCACGGAGCGAGGAAGCCCGCCCCGTCGAGCAGCCAATCTTCTAACCTGCTGAACCCTCTCATCAGCAGCATTGCGCCCCCGATGAAAAAGAGCGAGCCCACAAACCAGTTGCGCAGCGGACCCGTCCCAGGCTTGCAATCTGGGTTGTCGATTTTCTGCCCTTTTGCCGCCGCTTCGGCTTGTTGGGCTTGCTCGACGGCACATGCTTTGGTCTGGTGATAATACGCGCTCATCGAACCGGCAAGTGGGATACCGTACCCAAAGTAGCCAACGCACCCCAAAACGATCGGCAACGCCAAGCCAACTGCTCCGACGCCCCATCGCAGCCAGATAAACATATTCAGCATGTGTTGTTGGATCGGTGTTGGTTCACCCATACGGAGCCCCCTTTCAGCTTTCGCATTGGAAGTGATTTGAGATTGCCAGCATTAAACACCCAACGTGCACGTTTTGCACAGAAAATCTAACGGGAGGCGAATTTCAGAGGTCATACGGGATGATCGGGAATACGCTGCTCAATTCCCACAGAAGTTTCCGCGTATCTGATGCTCGGCTAGGCCGCGGCTATCGCGACGAGCTTGGCGGCGGCAATTTTTGCCTTCGGCAAGCTCGAAGGATCCCCACCCTTTGTGGGTAATTGAAAGGATCGGAGAACGCTTACCTTTGGGCCGTCGCCCTCCACGTCAATCCCGGTTTGATCGCGACGGTTCAGCTCCTGAATACGGGCAAGATCGACGCAACGAACGGGACAATCACGATCCCCGCAAGCGGTGCCTGCTTGCAATTGTCTGAGCAATCGAGAACACAAACCGGAAACGCATGGACTTCAAGGGAACCGATAGACGTGATTGAAATTACTCATTATCTTGGTCTTACTGGACAAGTAATATGAATGCAGCAACATGTCCGGGCTCCGGCGGCTAGTCCTCGAATCCCTGTGCTCCGACCCGTGTAAATTTTTGATATTTAAAGCGATATTGACGATTTCAGTCACGCCTCTGCTTTTTGTCCGCTACATCTTCGTAGACAAAAATGTAGTGCCATTGCCTCTCAGATCCACGAGTAGGCTTTAGCCACGGCGAATCTTCACCATTTCCCAGGAGACAGCGATGTAGCCCCGCACCCATACATGCCGCTGCAAAGTCCCATCGAGGCGTACAACATCAAAACTTGGTGCGCGCAATCGATAAATTTGCGCAGACAGTTAAGGCATGCCGTCGCAGTTGTTACAAGCCTTATAACTTCTGTTAAGTAAGCCGCCATGCATGTCAAATCAATTGACAATTGTGGCGTTTCGCTTAATCTCCGTTGCACTTGTCATGTCTTTGCAAATTGCTTCCCTTCGCAAATGGATGGTTGATAAACAGCAAGTGTGTATCTCCCTCTTCCGCCCAATCTACCCAAGCACGTCGATGGCGCATGCGAGCGCAGCCACGTTCATGGGGCGCCATTCGAACAAGGAGGAGAACGCATGGCGAGGAGCATGGGTATTTTCTGCGCGGCGGCGTTATTGTGCGCTTCTGCAGCAACCCTATCGGCACAGTCTTTTAGAGTTCAGTGTCCCAACACCACGATTACCCACCCCGGGCTGACTAACGATAAGGAACCGGCCTACACTGGCGCGACTTATACCGGCACTAGCGGGTATCCCACGAAAGCTTCGAACGTAAACGGAGCTATTAAGTGCCAGCAGATCTCCGGCGGCGATGGATACGCCACGATGGCTGACGGCACGCAGACCTACATGTTTTCCTTCGGACCACTGTCGGGCCTCGCGAACATCGCCGCCGGCGAGCCGGGCACCGAATTCCCCAGCGAATACAACACGCTCTACACCGGGTCCCAACCGCTCGTGCCGGGAGATCCCGCCACGACGGACGGCTCGGCGCCCGATCTCACAAAGTTCTCGTTCAATGGCGCAGTTGGCCTGGCCCCCGATATCGATGCAATCGGCGAAGGCAAGTGCACAGCTCCGTGCATTAACGGGCACGTTGATCCGCGCCAGATCATGGACATCGCCGTGATGAACGGAAATATTCCCGCCCCGTTGATGGCAATCGACGAGGATGACGAGTTCTTCCTCACGCTCACCAACGTGGGCATGATCATGCGCCCCGACCTGTTTGAGCAGCACACCGTCCACTTCCATGGCTATCCCAACGCCTCGTCGTTCTACGACGGCGTGCCGGATGCTTCGGTGGCCATCAACATCGGCGGCAGCTTCACTTATTACTATCTGGCCCCCGATGCAGGCACTTACTTCTACCACTGCCACATCACTCCTCCTGAGCACCTTCAGATGGGCATGGTGGGACAGATCTATGTGCGTCCGCGCCAGGACCGTGTGCCGTCGAATATGACCCTGTATCAAGGCTTGCAGGCTCAGCAGCACGATCTGCGCACGGCGTGCAATCCAGACGTCGACATCCTCTGCTCGAATCCGCTGCCGGCCAGCGGGGATAACGGCATTGCCGGAGCGTTTAACGCTACAACCGGCACACCGGGCAAAATGTATGCCTACAACGATGGCGATGGCTCGACTTACTACGATGTCGAATATCCCATCCAGATTCACGGCTTCGATCCTAACTTCCACTTTGTCGGCATGACCTTCAATCCGGAAGGTTTCGCCGATATGAAGGATAAGTATTTCCTTCTGAACGGCCGTAGTTATCCCGACACCATCCACGATGGTCCAATGCAGACGCAATCCGCCGATGGTGCGAGCCACTTCTCGCAGCCGCTTCCAGCCATCATCGCCCTGAAATCCGGACAGAAAGCACTATTGCGCATCTCTGACCTCGATGTCTCCGAGTATCAGACCCTGGCTTCCATCGGTATCCCCATGACGGTCATCGGCTATAACGCCAAGCTGCTGCGCGACCAGGAAGGCCACAACCTCTACTACAACACCAACTCCATCACGCTCGGAGGCGGTGAATCTCTCGACGTCATCCTGGACACCACCGGCGTTCCTGCAGGCACCTATTTCCTCTACACCCCCAATCTCGATCACCTGTCAAACGACGCCGAGAACTTTGGCGGGCTCATGACAGAAGTGCACATCAACTAGGAGAGCAGCCATGAGGCCTAAGAATATGAAACTTGCCTTTTTAAAGACACGAACACTCCTGGCCGCACTGGTCGCGGTGGCGGTGCACAGCGTAATCGCTCACGCCGCTGCTCCCGGAATCACGGGAGTCGCTGGAAATCCGATCTTCAACCTGACGGCGCAGCCGTCCTACATCACTCAGCCTGACGGCCAATCTGTCTATTCATGGGGCTATGGTTGCTCCGGCACGCCAACAGGGTTTGCCCCCACCATGACGGGGCAGACCTGTCCCACCATGCAGGTCCCGGGTCCGACGCTGATCGTTACGGAAGGCGACACGGTCACCGTGCACCTCACCAACAATCTGCCCGCATCAGCCGGCAATACCTCAATCCTGTTCCCGGGATTCACCATGCTCCCGTTTACCGACGGAACGGCTGGGCTCCTCACGCAGGAGGCAGCCAACGGTGCAACCGTCACCTACTCCTTCGTTGCTTCCTCGCCCGGTACACGTTCGTATTACAGCGGATCGCAGAGCGATCTGCAGGTGGAAATGGGCATGTACGGTGCCGTCATCGTGCTGCCAAAGAATGTGCCTGCGGCCTGCTCGGCGGGACTGCCCCTCACCAACCCCGGGGCCAACGCTACCGCCAAGAGCAATAAGTCTCAGGCTCACCTCGGCGTAGACGAGTTGGACTTCCGCCTTGCGGCCGCGGCCTACGACAATCCGAGGACCTGCTACGACCGCGAGTATCTCTTCCAGTTCTCTGAGATGGACCCGAACATCCACCTGCAGGCCGAAAGCCAGGTTGCAGCCTGCGCCAATGCAACGGCGCCCTGCACGCTCCAGGTTCCCACAGAGCCTTACCACCCGGCTTACTTCTTGATCAATGGCCGCTCCATGCCTGATGACATGGATCCGAATTATGCGCCGCAGTATCCCAATCAGCCCTACAACGGCAACCCGCACATGCATCCGGGTGAACTCGTGCTGCTGCGCATCATCGGACAGGGACGGTGGCAGCATCCGTTCCACGAGCATGCTAATCACGTTCGCATTCTGGCGCGCGATGGCAACCTCATCCTCACGCCTGATGGCAACGCGCTCGCCGGTCCCGCCTTGTTCACCACTACCACAACGCCCGGCGTGGCAATGGACGGCATCTTCTACTACACCGGCCGCGGCCTTAACTGGGATATGTACGGACACAACCCGAACTCTCCCAACAAGGCGGGCTTCAATGTGGATCCGTCCTGCGTTCCAGATGCGAACGGCTACTACACCAGCGATCCAACCGCGGTGAACTACTTCGAGTGGTGCCAGGATCATGAGAAGCCGGTGCAGGCGTTTCCCTACGGCGATATCACCGGCGGCGGTCCAGTTACTCTACCTGATCCAAACATCCTGACCAACGGCGCCTGGTATGGCGGCAGCCCCTATCTCGGACCCAGCGCAACGGCTCGTTCGGTCGGACAGACCGGCACCACGCCGCCTGCTGGAACTGTCGCGAACTCTCCAAGCGGCGAGGCTGGATTTGCGTTCATGTGGCACTCCCACAACGAACGCGAGATTACAACCAACAACGCTTTTCCCGGCGGAATGATGATGATGATGCTCGTCGATTCCCGGGAATTCGTGATTGACGAGACCAACTAGGAGAACGGAAATGCGAAATAAAAGACTGAAAGCTATTCTTAAGACAGTAGCGCAAGGAGCAGCTGTTCTCCTTTTCGGGGCCGGGATTGCGAGCGCGCAGACTTCTGTGAGGTTGACCGCCGCTCCCGCGAACGCAACTCTGCCGGATGGTTCCTCTGTTCCTATGTGGGGGTATACCTGCGGCACAACCACAGGCGGATCCTGCGCAGCCTTGAACACGGCTGCGGCTGGATCGTGGTCTCCCATCATCATCACGGTTCCGTATACCGGATCGTCGACAAAGCTATCCATCACCCTCACGAACAGTCTGCCGGCGCCCGTTCCCACGTCGATCACGATTGTGGGCCAGCTTGGCGGCGGGTTGGGAAGCGACGTCACAAAAAAGCCCAGCCCGCTTCACGATAACCAGGGAACGACCTGGCCCATCGCAAACGCGGGGCCGGTCTTCACACCCCCAGCCCAGGCCGACCGCGTCGAGTCGTTTGCAACGGAAGTTGCTTCCGGCGCAACATCTTCCGCGCTTACCTGGAATAACTTGCGGCCCGGCACTTACCTGCTCGAGTCCGGCACGCATCCTTCCATCCAGGGGGCCATGGGGCTCTATGGCATCGTCGTTGTCACCACCGCGCCCGCGGGCTCCGGGAATACCGCGACTCCTGGCACGGCTTACACTGGCGTAAATTATGCCGCGGACCTTCCGCTGCTCTTCAGCGAGATTGACCCGGTGCAGAACAATGCAGTCGCAACAGTGGTCGCAACTCCGGGCTTCAGCGAGACGTCAACACTCGGCGCTCTCTTGAAGGGGCCGGTGATGTCGATCAGCCTCACCAATCCCGGACAGAACTATACTTCGGCGCCCACCGTCAACTTCGTTGGCGGCAATCCCGCTCCCGGCGGAAACGGCAGTGCGCAGGCCGTCATCGACACCGATCCAACCAGCCCCACCTATGGCCAGATCACGGAAATCGACATCGTGAATGGCGGCAACTATACCTCTGCGCCGTCCATCTCCATCTCCGGCGGCGGCGGCACCGGCGCAACCGCGGTTGCCGCTCTTCAGCTTGCCACCAACGCAATCTCCCACTGCAGCGGCGGGGCTGCGGCTTGCTATCCGGCTGCCGTCAATTACACGCCGCTCTACTACATGATCAACGGCGTAGCCTTCAACAAGACCAACTCGACTCCATCGCTGTTTGCGGTAAATCCGGCAACCGGCGTCACGGGCGATGTCCTGGTGCGCATGGTCAACGCCGGATCGCGCATGCACGTCCCCAGCATTGTGGGCGCGCAGCCTTCCTCGCTTTCTCCCGCCGCGGCAGGAGCCGGCGGCTTCTCGCTGATTGCGGAAGACGGCAATGTCCTCCCCGGAGTGCCCCGCATTCAGAGCGAAGTTTTCATGGCCGCCGGCAAAACTTACGACGTCATGATCAAGGCTCCAACCGGCGGAACGGCCCTGCCCGTCTTCGACCGTCAGCTGAGCTTGTCGGGCAATGCAATCGCCCGTGACTCCGGTATGTTGGGCTACATCAGCGTGAATGGCGCTGGTTTGCCCACCCAGCCGGTGGTCGCGCAGGCCAACCCTGACACCTACCAGGCCATCATCGCCGGACAAACGCTCACTATCAACGATCCGAGCAAAGGCGTTCTCGGAAACGATCTGAACGTCTTTGGCGTAAAGGTCACCACCCAGCCCACCCAGGGGTCCGTCACCCTCAACTCCGACGGTACCTTTACTTACGTTGCCAGCGGCAACTGGAGCGGTTCTGACTCCTTCGGATACTGCGGAAATGGTGCCGCCAGCGGCAATGCCTGCACAACCGTGACGCTGCTGCCGGAAAACATTGAGGCGGCCTCCGGCATCACGTGCTCCGCACAGACCTTCAACTCCAGCATGGCCAGGAACCTGAAGATCAACGCTCCTGGTGTGCTGTCGGGTTGTACGGATGGTAAGGGCTTTCCGTTAACCGTGAATGCTGCCAGTGTTACGCCGGTATCCGGGCTCACCGTTTCAGTCGACGCAAACGGCGCCTTCAAAGCCAGCGTGACCTCTGCGGGTGTCTACACCTTCTCATTCAAGGCGCAGAACGCCCAGGGCACTGTGGCAGCAAGCGCGACCACCGTAACGCTGACCTTCCCGAAGCCAAGCAATCTGAACGTCAAGGTGCTCGACGGCGCCGATCACAAAACCACCGTCTCCGAGTACCGCTGGGTTATCGAAGAGGATCGCACCTTCTACGTCGACCCCAAGTGCACACAGAATCCGCCTGCGGCAGGATGTCCCAACTCCGCAAACGGCGTCGTGGTGAACTTTGGTACCAGCTTCCACACCAGCTACATGCCTTTGATCGCGTCTGGCTGCAACTCGAACGCGGCTTGCGGCAATGACAAGCAGACTGTCCGCGGGCAGGCCATGACGCAAGAGGATGTCACCTCGGTTGCCGATGTAGGCCTCTGCGATCCTTCCACACCGGCGGTGCAGAACTGCCTCGACCCCAAAAAGCGTTACTACATCTCCGTCCTGCCCGCCGATGCGGCTCAGCCTTTCATCCATGGTTATGCCGGCCAGCCTGATTGCTCGCCGACAGGCGTAGCTGCTGGCAGTTGCGGCCATGGCATGGGCGGCGCTCCTATTCCGGCTGGCTCGCACAGCAACCAGGCCATCACCATCTACACGGAGCCCAGCCCCTATCCGCCGGCCACCCTCTCCGGCTTCGTCTTCGAAGACGACTACCCGTTGAACGGCGAAGTGGATACAGGCGGTGGTGTCGACATTATCTCTCCCAATGAGCCTGGGCTCGGCGGTTTCCAGATCACCATCTCCGACAATGCTGGCGGAACCGGCGATTCGACCGGCAATCCCACTTACGACATGTTCAACATGCCTCTCAGCAACAGCCTCGCCGGCACTCTTGATCCGGTTACGGGCAAGGATGCATGTCCCATCTCCGGCCAGGCCACCGCGGGTTCCGAGAGTGGCGACAGCACCCAGAACGGCATCGTTGGCATGATCGTCACCTGCCCGAGGTTCGAGTCGGACGGCACGACCCTGTCCCCGCTCGCCGGACAATTCGTTGTGAAAAATCTGTGGCCCGGTCGTTACGGCGTCACAGCAAACCCCGGCGCCGACCGTATCGCTCGTGGCGAGGAGTGGCTCCAGACCAACACGCTCGACGGCCAGAAGGCGCACGACTCGTTCATGCGCATCGGTGAGCCCGGCTACTTCCAGGAGTTTGGTCCGGCCGGCTATCACGTCACCATCGGCTTCGCCAATCCCAAAATCATCAACGATCGCCTCGCCGGCATCTGCGCCGTCGCCGGAAGCGATTGCACTCACGAAGTCAAGGGGCACGTCACCACCGCCCGCATGAGCCGCACTCCCGATGAGCGTCTCTACGGCAGCGGCACCCACGATGCCTACGCGTTCACCCAGTGCTTGATCAGCCTCGGCGATCCCGATGGCGCCGACTTTGCCTTCGTCAAGTGCGACGACCAGGGCAACTTCGACTTCAAGGGCATTCCCGCTGGCAACTGGAAGATCACCACATTCGATCAGTGGAACGATCAGGTCGTTGACGGCATTACCACGCCCGTAGGCATGTGCGATCCCAGCTGGAACACCAGCATCGGCACTACCGTTGACACCTCCACCTGCGTGCCCGTTCTTGACATGGGCGAAGTCGCTGTCCACCAATGGCAGTCTGACATCTACACCAGAACCTTCCTCGATACCGACTCCAGCGGCGTCTCCACCGATCAGAAGCCGGGCCTCCCTCTCGTGGCCACCAACATCCGTTTCCGCGACGGCAGCTTCTCCAACTTCAACAACACTGACCTGGACGGCTACGCCACCTTTAACGAAGTGTTCCCGCTGTTCAACTGGTACGTGGTCGAAACCGACACAACCCGCTTCAAGAGCACGGGTACGCACGTGATCTATGACTCGGGCGGCCCGGCCGACAAAACCCAGCCGGGTGGATCACCCTGCTATCCGAGCAACCCCCTCTCCAAGCCCTGCGGCAACTCGCAGACCGCTGCCAACCTCGCCAACACGTATGAGCCGAACGCCCTCCCGGCCGATCTTTCCATCCCGGGAACGGTGTACTGCGACGACGCCGACTGCACCGCTGAGGTTAAGACCGGCGGCGTTGCAAACGGTCCTAAAAAGAGCGATCCCACCAAGCACTCCACCGGCCGCATCGACGCTCCCTGGGTCGAAATGTACGGCTGGCAGGGCTTCTCCGGCCAGGCCAACTTCCTGGAATTCGGCAAGAAGCCATTCGCGAACGGCGAAAACGGCGGCGTCCATGGCCACGTTGTCTATGCCTCGACACGTCCGTTCGACGATCCGATGATGCTTCTGCAACTCAGCTGGGAGCCACTGATCCCCCACGTCCGCATCAACCTCTATAAAGAGGGCGTCGCTGACGACAACGTCACCAAGACCCTTACGCTCGTCGACTTCACCGAAACCTCCAGCTTTGACGATTGGGCTCAAGGCTTCCGAGCTGACGGCGTTCCCAACATGAACTGCCCTGGCCAGGGAACCGACACCAGCGAGATGAAAGATCCCTACTACTGGTTCGGCTTGAAGGACCAGCCGCAGTATCTCGACCTCTACAACAACAACGGTTCTGTCACCCACCCGATGCCGCATGACGCCCAGTTCAAGTGCTACGACGGCATGCACAACTGGAACCAGCTCCAGCCGGCTCCCTACGACGGTTACTACAGCTTCCCCAGCGTAACGGCGCGGGACCTCAACTCCGGTAAACCCACCGCAACCAACTGCACGGGCTGCACGACCAACCCCGACGCCACTGACAAGTTCCGCTTTGGCACGCCCATGCTGCCAGACGGCAAGTACGTGGTCGAGGTAGTCATTCCGCCCGGCTATGAACTCGTCAAGGAAGAGGATAAGAACATCCTCATCGGCGACAACTTCATCGCGCCTACGGTTCAGCAGTTCGGTGGCCTTGGCTCCATCTTCATCCTGCCTGACCAGGCTTCGGTCTACGAGGCCTACAACGGCAACAACGCCCAGAATCCGACGAATGGCCTGGGCAGAAATCCCAACCTTCCCAGTCACGAAGCTGACACTGGCTCGGACGAATCCTATTGGCCTTGCGTTGGCCAATTGCGTACCGTCCCTGACTACATCAGCCTCTTCCCGGGATCGGGCGAAGTTGCTCCCTTTGCCGGTGCCACGCGTCCGCTCTGCGACCGTAAGGAAGTCACGCTCTCTGACCAGACTACCGTGCTGACGAAGTTCTACCTGTTCACGCCCACGCACGTGGCCTCTCACTTCACCGGTCAAATCACCGACGACTTCGCCGCTGAGTTCGATCCTTACTCTCCGGCATTCGGCGAAAAGTTCGCTCCTGCCTACCTGCCCGTCGGAATCAAGGACTGGGCCGGCAACGAAATCAACCGCGTCTACGCCGACGAATGGGGTGTGTACAACGGCCTGAATTACTCCACGTGGGAGGTCAATCCGCCGAACCCGACGGGTTATGGACCCACCATGATGGTCACTTGCATGAACGACCCCGGGCCGATTGCGGATCCCAATAATCCGAACTCCATCATCACCGATCCTCTCTACCAGAGCGGCTACAGCGACTTCTGCTACGAGTTGCCGTTCATGCCTGGTCAGACTGGATACTTCGATACACCGGTCGTGCCGACCTCGGCATTTGCCGGCGGCTACAACACACCCGATTGCTCCTATCCGGATGCCACGCCCGCTGTCAGCGAAGTTGACGGCGACGGTGTCGGTCCCTGGGTTGGCGGCGTCAAGGGTACTGTCGTTAAAGTCAGCCTGACCAACGGTGGCTCTGGGTACACCAGCGCTCCCAGCGTCAGCTTCAACAACGCCGGAACCGGCGGCGCCGGCGCATCGGCAACAGCCGAGATCGCTGGCATCGTTACCGGTGTCAATGTCACCAACGGCGGCCGTGGCTACACCAGCATTCCCAACGTTACCTTCACCGGTGGCGGCGGCAGCGGTGCGGCTGGCACGGCGGTTATGACCAACTCGGTCTCCTCCGTCACCATCAACAGCAGCGGTTCCTACGGCGGTGCTCCCACGGTGCGGTTCTCCGCGCCGGCCAGCGGCGTCACCGCAACGGGCACCGTGCAGACGGCGCCAATCGGCACCACTGGTCGCCGGCGCATCACCGGCATCACCGTCACCAACCCCGGCTCCGGCTACACCGGCACAGCCACGGCGACTCTCTACTTCGGCGCCACTCCGGCGACCGGTACTCCTAACGCCACGTGGACCGTCAACATGGCGCAGTCGGTTGCCTCGGTAACCATCACCGCACAGGGATCCGGCTACACCAGCGCTCCGACAGTCACCTTCGACAACGCTCCGCGCGGCGGTCAAAGGGCCTCCGGAAACGCCGTGGAATCCGCTTCGGTGGTTGCAGTGCTCATCACCAACGGCGGTGCCAACTACAACTCCGCTCCGGCTGTCACCATTGCCGCTCCGTCCAACGGAACGCGTGCCACTGGCTCGGCTACCATTGAAACCTCCGGCACTCTCACCCTCACCGCTCTCGGTGACACCAAGGTCGACAACTACACGTACTCCGGTCCTTCGGCCAGCGTGGCTCCATTCAACCAGCAGCGGATCACCCGTCACTACGGCTTCGGCACGCAGTGCACGTCGCCCACCGCAAGCAGCAAGACCTGCAATACGCTCTCGGCTGTCACCATCGGAGGCGTAACCGCCCCGATCGTCTCCTGGAGCGATACGCAGATCGTGGTCAACGTGCCCAGCATTCCGAGCGCGTCGTCCAGCTGCCCCATCCAGCAGCAGACCATCTACCGCGGCACCGCCGCTGAGTGCGGTGAGCTCGTTATCACCGCCGGAAACGGCAAGCAGTCCATCGATACCGTCACCGTCACGGTCGGCGGCAAGGCCCCCACGCACATCGCGGCCTCCGATTCCATCCAGGCCAAGATCGATGCGGCCGAGCCCGGCGATCTGCTCATCGTCGACCCAACCTGCACGCAAACCACCACCGCTACCGGCGCAAATGCCGCAGTCTCCTGCGACACCGCACCGGTTGCCGGCACCACCACGATCTCCAAATCGCATGCCTCGCACGCTGAGATGCTGCTGATGTGGAAACCTGTTCGCCTGCAGGGCGTCGGCGCGGCCTCCAGCATCATCGATGCCAACCCGCACCCGGCCGGCAAGCTGGATCCGTGGCGCCGCCAGATCGTCTGCCTCTTCGGCCTCGCGCTGAATGGTACCCCGGTCTCCGCGACGAATTCCTTCGATCCCAACGGAACCTTCACCTGCACTCCCGACATGCAGTTCGCCGTCGATCGCCTGCCGCTCGAAGCGACTGTGGGCTGGGATGCAACCCTCAACGGCAACCTCGCGGAACAACTCATCGAACCCACCATCATGGGTGCCTATGAGGGTGCCGGCATCACCGTCCTCGCCAAGGGCGTCAAGTTCAACACCACTGACCCCGCGGTCATCTGGGCCTCCGACACGTTCCCGACAGGCACGCAGCTGCTTAGCTCCAGCGACTGCCTCAACCAGAGCGGCAAAAACCCCTACCCGAGCAACTTCCTCTGCAATCCGTCCAGCATCGACGGCCTGACCGTGGAAAACAGCTCGCAGGGCGGCGGCGGCATCATGGTTCACGCATGGGGCCACGACCTCCAGATCGCCAACAACCGCGTCTACAACAACCAGGGCACTCTCTCCGGCGGCATCACCGTCGGCCAGGGCGAGCATCCTGATGCCTACACCGTCGGCAACGTCGCGAACACCATCCCGGGTTCGTGCATTCCTGACGGCCGTTTGCCTGCCAACATGGCTCTGCCGTACTGCGAAGACATGGACGTCAGCGTACACAACAACCAGGTCGTGCAGAACTCCTCGCTGGGTGACGAACTCTTCTCTTCCACCCCGGCCGGAGCCGGTGGCGTCACCTTCTGCAACGGCAGCGACTACTACAAATTCAACTACAACTGGATTTGCGGAAACATGAGCACTGGCGACGGCGCTGGTGTTGCCCACCTCGGTTTCAGCTACGACGGTGACATCGAGCACAACACCATCCTCTATAACCAGAGCACCAACCCGACGATCGTAACCAACGGTGGCGGATTGCTGATCATGGGTGCACCCGACGTCGATCCCGCATGCGGTATCACGACCGACATCGATTGCGTCCCCACCCCCAGCAGCGTCCTTCCCAGCGACGGCACCGGTCCCGGACTCGTCATCAACGCAAACCTCATCCTGGGCAACTCCGCCGACAGCGGTAGCGGCGGCGGCCTGCGTCTCCAGCACATCAACGGAACCGAGTTGCTCAACTTCCCGAATGGAGCCCCGAAGGATCGTCGCGGCAACCCGACGCCCGCCGGCTGGCCCACCATCTCCGGGCACCCTGCGCAACCCGACTTCCAGACCTACACTCCCTGGAACGCGGTCAACGTAACCAACAACATCATTGCCAACAACGTGGCCGGTCTTGACGGCGGCGGCGTCTCGCTCGTCGACGCTCTGGCGGTCAACATCGTCAACAACACCATCGTCTCCAACGACTCAACCGCCTCGTCGGGCGTGCTGTTGCAGACCCTGTTTGCTCCTCTTGCGAGCACCCAGGGCACCAACTGCACCACCAACCAGGGCGCGCAGTCCTGCCCGCAGGTCTCTGGCCTCGTTAGCGTGACGGATACAGCAATCCTCACCGCGAACATCGCCCAGCTGCCCAACGGCGGAGCACGAGCCGTGACCTGCCCGGCCAACCACGGAACTAACGGCGACTGCACCCGCTACTCGGTGCCGCTGCTCACCAACAACATCCTCTGGAAGAACCGCGCCCTCTTCATCGGCGTCGGTGGCCTCGACGGCAGCTTCCAGAACCAGCAGAACAAAGTCACCATGTACAACTCGGGCTTTGGCAAGCCCAGGACCGCTACCAAAACCCAGGCGTCCACGGGCTCCTGCGATGATCCCAATGCCAGCTACTGGGATCTGGGCGTCCGCGGCGACGTGGCTCCCGGTTCTCACCAGACCATGAAGGTGGGGAACAGTAACGTCACCCTGGCCTTGTCTCCGGCATACTCGATCCTTACCAATGCCGGAACATACCAGGAAAGCACCGACAGCACCAACGTCTATGCTCCCGGAAGCGTGCTCAACAGCACGTACTGCAATGGCTCGCGTCTTCCCATCGAGGCTGCGGTCCAGGCTGGGGCGTATGGCTGGCAGGTTCCTCCGGGAACCAACGAATCCAACGCGTTGCCCGCGCCTCCGTTCACGCTCACCGCAGCGGCCACGGTAGACGAAGGCAACAACTGGATCAATCTCCGCTGGGGACCCCTGTCGCTCGATTACAAGAACCCGCTGACCGGCAACCCCGTCTTCACCTTCGACGCCACCCTGCCTTACACATCGGCGGCGATCGACAAGGTGCCTGTATCCGTCACTCACCCGGCCACGGACTTCTTCGGAAATCCGCGCCCGAATAACGGCAACACCTTCGATATCGGCGCCATCCAGTCCATGTCCACTCCGGCGCCCAACTTCAGCCTGGCGGGCGGCACCTACCACTCGCCGCAGACACTCATCCTGTCGGATTCCATGCAGAATGCGACAATCTACTACACCACCGATGGCTCGACGCCAACTACGTCGTCGACCCAGTACACAGGACCAATCACGGTTGCCTCCACTGAAACGATCAAGGCCATCGCGGTCGCACCCGGCTACCAACCCAGCCCGGTGAGCTCCAAGTCCTACGTGTACCAACCCCTGCCCCCGGCGGCGGCGCCCAACTTCAGCCTCGCGGCTGGAAGCTATAACACTCCGCAAACGCTGATTCTGACGACCACCACGCCGAACGCGACCATCTACTACACCACCAACGGCACCACGCCAACCACGTCGTCGACTCGCTACACGGGCCCAATCACGATTGCATCCACTGAACTGGTGGAGGCGATCGCAACTGCGACCAACTACGACGTCAGCCCGGTCAGCTCGAAGCAGTATACCTATGCTTCGTCCCCGGCGCCGGCGCCGGTCTTCAGCCTGGTCGCTGGAACGTATCAGACGCCGCAAACCCTGACGATCACCGACAGCGTCCAGGGCGCGACGATCTACTACACCACCAACGGCTCGACGCCCACAACCGGCTCCACGCGGTACCTGGCGCCGATTACCGTCCAGTCCACCGAGACCATCAACGCGGTTGCGATTGCTACCGGCTATACGCTCAGCACCGTAACCACGGCCTCGTACACCTACAACCCGCTTCCCGCAGCGGCAGCGCCGTTCTTCTCGCTCGCCGGAGGCCACTACACCACGCCGCAATCGCTGACGCTCACGGATTCCACTCCGGGAGCAACAATCTACTACACCACCAACGGATCGACCCCGACCGTTAACTCCACCAAGTACACGGGGCCGATCACAGTGAACGGTGCATTGGAACTCGTTCAGGCAATTGCAATGGCCCCGGGTTACAACAACAGCCCGGTCTCCTCGAAGCTCTACCTGATCTTCTAGCCGGAAAATCCTGCTGTGGATCGGATCGAGGCCGCCTCTCCCAAGAGGCGGTCCCGATCCAGTAGAACGAAAAATCTGGGAACGTAATCTCAACCTGGAGTAATCATCGTGATTTCCCTGAATGTTCTCTTCAATTATCGTCGTGATCTATCTATCTTCCACGCTCTTGTCATAGCTGGCGCCGTCGCAGGTAGCGCGATGGTCGTCGGCCAATCGAGCCAGGTTCCCCCATCGCACCCCGCGGCCGCTTCCACCGCTTCACCCAGTCAGGCCCATCGCAGCCACTATGCCCCCAACCCCTTTCCCAAACGCGCGGTCCTCTACTATCAGGATGTCTGGGGCATCGATTCGCTCACCGTTCGTGCAGCCGAATCCGGAGAACTCATTCGCTTCAACTACCGCGTCGTCAACGCAGCCAGGGCAAAGCAACTCAACGATAAGAAAGCCGAGCCTTCCCTCATCGACCCGCGGGCCG
Source organism: uncultured Acidobacteriota bacterium (assembly GCA_963846375.1). Taxonomy (GTDB): domain Bacteria; phylum Acidobacteriota; class Terriglobia; order Terriglobales; family Acidobacteriaceae; genus Telmatobacter. The sequence goes on along the minus strand of CAWJVV010000017.1, from coordinate 121,807 downwards.
GAGTGCAGCTCGTCGTTCCTTCCCTGGAAAAAGTAGGCCAGCTGCGTCAAAGCATCACTCCGGAAGACGGCAAAATCTATTGGATGGCCTTTTCCAATCCGCGTCGCACCGTGAAACGCGGCGATCACGTCAACATCATCATCGGCAGTTTTCATGCCGACAACCTCCTGGTCGAGTAGCCATGGACAACTTCCCCAATCGACACCAGCCCGCCTCTCAGCCTGAAGCGCACGATTCCCATTCCGACCACCTGGTCCATCCGTCGCGCATCACAGTCGGCCGATTCATTGAGGAGAAATTCGGGCCGGAACACATCGACCGCAAGCGTTCCTCCGGCCGTGCCTTTTATCAGGCGATCCTCAAGCATGTCATCCAGCCGGAGGAGGTCGACCGCATCTTCCGGAGAAATACAGCCGATCCCCGCAAGACTTTGCATTCGCTTCCCGGATGGCCCTATCTCAACGCCGTGCGCTTATGTGATGTCCGCGAGGACCACATCAATCAGATTGCAGAAGCTGCTTCGCAAAATGGTTACTCGGTCGAGACGGTCCGGCACATTCGCAGCGTGATCGGCGCAATCTTTTCTCATGCCATTCGTGAAAAATATCTCGTCGGCGACAACCCCATTGCGAATGTCAAGCCGCCGCGCAGGCCGCAACGGAATGAAATGCCCCTCGCCCCCGCTGAAGCGGTACAGGCCCTGCAGCTGATGCGCTATCCCGAAAAGCCGTTCATCCTGCTGGGCGCAATGACCGGCCTGCTGCCCTCCGAAATCATTGGCCTCCAGTGGCGCCACGTCAACCTCACCGCGGATCCGTGCTTCGTCGACAACATTCGCATCCCGCCCCTGTCGATCGCGGTTCGCAAACGTTGGTACCGCGGAGAACTGGACAGCGTGCGCAAGAACTGCTCCCGAGATGTCGCGCTGCCACCGGCCCTTGCCTCCCTCATCCTGGAGCTCAGAAGCCAGTCACGTTACAGCCGGCCCGATGATTTCGTCCTGGTCAGTCATCGCGGCACTCCCATTAGCCACGACAATCTCATGACCCAAAGATTGAGACCCATTGCGCGCGAGCTGGGCGTTCCCTCCATCTCGGCTCGTTCGTTCCTCGACGTTCCGGCAGTCCTGCTATCGGCTTGCCGCTCTCTCCAAGCTCAATCCGATGCGCGCAATGCCGAACGTTACGCAAGCTGAGCCGCTAGAACCAACTCGAGTTACCCACGACACCACGCCTCTGCCTTGACAGGGGTTGTTCCAAATCGAAAAGATGACATCAGCCAGCTTGCACGCATATCACGCATATCCTGAGCGGATCGCCATCGCGTACCCCTCCGGATGCAGCACCGGTAGTCGGATTAGGCGAGATATCACCCATAGATCGAGTTCTGCCCTTAGAACCCCAGGAGTAGAGTATTGAAGTTGTTCGCCTCCAATCCATTCGGCTCTGCCACCCCCCGCCGCGTAGGCGTCACGTCCTACTTCGCGTTCTGGTTGATCGCTCTCGTAGCCATCGCCGCCCTCCTCATCACCGTGGCCATCCTCCAGTACCGTTGGACCGAGCAGGCCAGCACCGGCGAAGAGATGCGAATCGGCGTCGAATTAGAGTCGCTGATGATGAAGTGGCACAGCGACCTCTACCACGAGTTTTCCGCCATCTGCATCGCCATGCAGGTCGGCCCCGACTTCGGCGCCCGCGATACCTGGGACGACTACATGGCGCGCTACGTCGCGTGGAACTACGCCCAGCCCCACGAAACCCTCCCCACTGTCTACAGAAACCCCGAGCTCGTCGGCGAGGTCTACATCCTCGACGCTATCCATCGCCCCCATTTCCGCATGGTCCACCTCAATCTCGACACTCGCAAGATCGAGGAATCTTCCGTACCGCCGGAACTGGCCAACCTCGTCCCCCGGCTGCAAGCCAATTCCGCCAATCTCTCCATGGCCCTCGATGCCTGGCAGCTTCCCGGAGCCCCTCCCAGCCAGGATTCCGGCGATCTCCGCGGTAAATCGACGCTGGCAGGAGATCCCATCGCGGGATGGCAGTTCGACGACAGCGTTCCCGCCATCGTTCACCCCATCCTTCATCGCGAACCCGGCAAGGAGCTCGGCAGCCAAAGTCCCGTCGATTGGATCATCATTACCATCGATGAAAATGTCCTCCAGAAAAAGACCCTGCCCGTTCTCGCCAACCGCTACTTCGCCGGCATGGACGGCCTTGAGTACAAGGCCGCCGTCGTTGCCACTGGTTCACGCCCCAGGACTATCTATTCCTCCGACCCGGGATTTGCCGAGCAGGACATCGCCGACGCTGACAAGGCCATGAACATCTTTGGACCCGCGCTGGGCATCACCACAGAAACCCCCGGCAAACCCGCGATCACTTCCTATTCGCTGCGAAGCGCCGAATGGCGAAGTTCCATCGTCCCCGCGTGGTTTCCCGTCGTGGAGCACAGCGATACTCCCGAGCAGTGGATTCTCAAGCTGCAGCGCCGCGCCGGTCCCCTCCAGTCCATCGTCGCCCGTACCCGCGCAAGAAACCTGAGCGTAAGCGGGCTGGTGCTTCTCTTCCTCGCCATCAACATCGCCGTCCTTACCAGCACCGGATATCGCGCCCAGCAATTCGCGCGCCTCCAGATGGAGTTCGTCGCCTCCGTCTCCCACGAACTCCGTACTCCGCTCTCAGCCATCTTTGCAGCCGGCGAAAACCTCAAAGACGGCGTCATTGCCAACAAATCGGGCCTCGCTCAATACGGCGCAATCATCATGAGCCAGTCTCGCCAGCTCATGAACCACATCGACCGCATCCTCCTCTTCGCGTCCATTCGCAGCGGCAAAGACCGCTACAACCTGCGGCCCATCCGCGTTGCCGAAATCCTGAAACGCGTGCACGACGACACCGCTCCCCTTGCCCTCGAAGAATCCTGCCTCATCGAGCACCACATCGAGCCCACCGTCTCCCGCATCATTGGCGACCCGCTCGCGGTCTGCGGCTGCCTTGGTAACCTTCTCATCAATGCCATCAAATACAGCCGCGGCCAGGACCGGCGCATCCTCATCTCCGCCGCCCTGGAGTGGACCGAGAAAAAAGGCTATGAGGTTGCCATCAGCGTCACCGACCATGGCATCGGAATCAAGAGCTCCGAACTGAACCACATTTTCGAACCGTTCTATCGCAGCCCCGAAGCACGCGCGGCACAAATTCATGGAACAGGCCTCGGCCTGTCCCTCGCCAAACATCTTGCCGAAGCAATGAACGGCCGCCTCTCCGTTACCAGCGAGTTCGGCGTCGGCAGCGTCTTTACCCTGCGCTTGCCCGCCCCGCGCGACGAAGAACCCGAGCGCATCCCCATCACCCAATCCCGCAGTGCAGGTGACGAAAAATGAATGAAAGCATTCTGCTGATCGAGGACGAACAAGCGCTCCGTACCACTCTGGGCGACCGCCTGCGTGCGGAAAAATATGTCGTCGACACCGCCTCCAACGGCAACGAAGGATTCGATAAAGCCTCCTCCAATCCATTCGATCTCATCATCATGGATCTCATGCTGCCGGGGCGCAGCGGCCTCGATGTATGCCGCGATCTCCGCGCCGCCGGAATGGCCACCCCCATCATGATCCTCACCGTCCGCAACGAGACCGTCGACAAGGTCGTCGGCCTCAAGCTCGGAGCCGACGACTACGTGACCAAACCATTCGAAGCTTCTGAGCTTCTGGCTCGCGTTGAAGTCCTCTTGCGGCGCGCCCCCATGCACGGCGGCCAGGGCGTTTACGACTTTGGCTCTTTTCGCATGGACGTTCGCGACTCCCAGGTCACTCGCGACGGCAAGCCCGTTTACCTCACCTCGCGTGAGTTCCAACTGCTCCGCTACCTCGTCGAGCGATCCGGAAGCACCGTCCCGCGCGGCGAGCTCCTGCGATCCGTCTGGGGATACAATGCCGACGTCTTTACCCGCACCGTCGACACCCACCTCTTCAGCCTGCGCAAAAAACTCGAGGAAAATCCCAAGAGCCCTGAGCTCTTCCTCACCGTCTCCGGCGTCGGTTACAAATTCGTCGGCAAAGACAAGAAGTAGTCAACAAAGCTCTACCCAGCCTCTCGCGAACCCGCACAAAATCGATCTCGAAGACAGGTAGATCACGAACGTCCATCATCCGTGGGAATGCTGCGTAATCCTGCGGGGAGGGCTTGCAAACACTCGCTGCGCAGCGTCTACAGGCCGTCTGAAATACAATTTGCGCACCGGTTAGCAGGGGAGCTTCAGATATTGGATGTTCCAATGGCACTCCGTAGCGGGGATAGCATCCTACTGGAGCTTCTTGACGGCAGGCAATCGCGCGATGTGGCCGTTTCAGATGGTTTGGAAGCACAGTTTGAAGTGAGTACCATCCCGGCTTCGGTCTGCCGACAGCGGGGCCGATACCTCCGCCCAATCAACACTCTCTTTCTTTCGCCAGGATGGTAAGGCGATTCGTACCGCCGTAATCATTGCGCCTGGCCGTGGATAGGTCGCGCTCACAGTCAGCCTCGAAGGACGTCAGAGAAGATTCGGAAATTGTCCGAGGAAGTTTTTTCGATTTGGGGGCAACAATTGGGGCGACTCTTCCATATGCAAAAACGTATACTCCCTATAATCAATGATCTAAGTAGATGTTTCGGTAGGCGTTAGCACTACCAGTCAAGATCCGCTAAAGCCCGCTAATTGAGCGGGCTTTGCTTTTGCCTGGAAACTAATCAGCCTAGCGCGAAATCTGTGGCACAGGGGTCCGCCATTAGAAACTTGGCAGATGCAGTGGCAAGCCTCGCCCCAATTTGAAGTGCGCGATATGAACCAGAGACGACGATATGAATCGGCAGCCATGCCGCTCGCCAACTGCCAACGCCAATTTGCGCGTCAGGGTTTCCGAACTGTACTCACTTGCCATCGGCTTACCACGTGCAATTGGAACGCCCACGCGTGCTCGGAGCGTCAATTGAGCTCCGGGCACGCGGTTTCCTGGGCGATCAAAAGCTCATCTTCAGGGCGAACTCCAGGATGCGGGGATCGCGGGCGGTGTCAACCTGCCCGTAGCTCCCGTCACCTACGCCGGTGTCGACGTTGGCGAAGTTGGGATGATTGAATACGTTGAAAGCTTCGGCGCGGAATTGCAGCTTCACTCGCTCATAGATGGGAAACATCTTGTCGAGTGAGAAGTTGGCTGAGGTGTAGGCAGGGCCGCGGATGATGCCGTTACCGGCGTTGCCGAAAAACCCGTACTGCGGCGCGACGAAAGCCGTGGTATTGAACCATTGGTTGAGGCTGCCCATCTTGTGATAGGGGGCCACCTGGTCTGGTCGGGTGGCCAGGCCCGCAGTGCCGATGCCAAGGCCGGGGCTGAGAGCGAAGCCGCTTTGGTGAATCGCCAGGCCGGAGAAGCTCCACCCACCCAAGGGCCCGGACACAAACACGTTGCGGTGCTGAAAGCCGGGAATCTGCCAGACCCATGTGCCGGTAATGTCATGCGTAAAGTCATAGGAAGGCGGCCCATACTCGGCGTGAAAGTCGCGCATGTTTTGTGCGGCTGCCCCCTGCGAAGTTGTGCCCCCGGCGCCATGACTGCCCACGGTGGTCAGTGCCTTGGCGTAGGTATAGGCGAGAGTGAACTGCGAGCCGTGGCCGCGGTAGCCTCCAGAGGCCTGGAGGGAGTTGTAGTTGGAGTAGCCCTCGTCATAAACTATCGAACATGTTGGCATAGCCCTTGTAGGGGCGGCTGTAGTTGGGCGAAGAGGCCCCGGTGTTGATACAGGGATCAAAATCGTACGAGGCCGAAGGCGTCTGCCCAGGGGCGAGGCACCCTGCTTGGCTGGGTGCGGTCACTGGCAGAGGGAAGTTGCCGTCATACCCTCCCTGGAAGGTCATGATGTGGCGCGACGCTGCCCGCATAGGCGACCGAGGCTGTCATGCTTGAGGCCACCTGGCGTTCGACGGTGAGACTATACGACATGATCTGGGTCGGGGTGAACGACGTTGGAGATCATCCAGGGTTTGCGGTGTGGGCGCGGCCGTGGCTCCGGCAGTGGGCACGCTGAGCAGGCTTTGAGATGTTGGCGCTCTGGTTGAAGGGTGGGTTCTGACCGAACGCGGTGTAGATCTGCTTCCAGCGGCATGCGCGAGTAGCCGATCCCATAGCCGCCGCGAATAACGTTTTTGCGCGCATCGTCAGGTGTGTAAGCAAAGCCGACGCGGGGCGCGAAATTGGTTTTCTTGGGAATGAAGCCGCCATCGGGGATCCCGTTTTGCCCGGCGTGTCCCAAGCCGTTGAGGAGATTAGCGGTCGTTCCGCTTGCGGTGACCGGTGTCCCAGACCGTCGAGCACGAAGGTGCCGGTGGGTGTCACCACAGGCGCGGCAGCGGGGTCATAGAGTTGGGGATGAAGGTGGTGACCTGGTCGCCGCTCACGGTGTCGCTCGAGAAGTAGATCCAGCGCAGGCCGAGATTGAGGGTGAGTTTTGGCGCGGCTTTCCAGTCGTCCTGGAAGTAGGCCTCGCCCTGGCGATAGTGGTAGCTGCCGAGTTTCTGGGTGCTGGCCTGGTAATAGCTGGTGTCGAGCCCGAGCAGGTAGTCGGCGGCGGGATCGCCGGTGTGGTTACCGGAAAACGAGAAGGAGCCCTGAGGGGTTGTGAACACGTTCTGGCGCTTGATTCCAAAAATGTAAAGAGCGCCGCCCTGCAGCACGTGTTTGCCATGCACCCAGCTCATGTCGTCGCCAAGCACGCCTTCGCCGTCAGACGCAGTGATGGGCTGGGTCGCCACGCCATTGCCAGACCATCCGTTGGAAATGTTGATAGTCGGAATGCGGTTTAGCGTGGGGGCGTTGGGGAAGTACTGCGGGATGGTGATGCCCGCCGGCATGGTGCCCCCGCCCGTGAAGTTGATGCGCGGCTTGTCATAGGTCTCGGTGGCCGACAGCGTATTCATCAAGTTGGTCGTGATGGTGGACTGCCAGCGCACCAAGCCGTTGAAACCGGTGGTGTAGTAGCTGTCAGTGATGGTGTTGTAGGGAGTGCCGGCCCAGGCATCAAAGGGGAATCCGTTCTTTACGGGCTCGTACATGAAGCGGCCAGTGAGGATGTTGTTGGCGTTGATGTAATGGTCGATTCGGTACTGGTCGTCCCTTTGGCTGGTGAGCAGGCTGCCTTGGTTGATGTAATTCTGGAAGCCGCCGCCAGGGTTGTTGGGCAGGGGGACATAGGCGTTCATCAGGGCGAGAGCTACCGGGTCAAGGCATGCAGGGTTGATCTGCGTGGACGAGAGCAGGCATCCGGTTTTACCCTGTGAGGCCAGCAGGGCGACGCTGTGGGCGTCAAGCGTGAGGCCTCCTGCGGGCAGGGTGGGGCTGGCGCTGAGATCGCCCCCACGCATGGCGGCGGGAAATACCGCGCCGCGAGTAACCTGGCCGGCGTGGATGTCATACCACTGGTTGGAGGCGAAGAAGAAAGTCTTCTTGCGGCCGGTGTTGTAGAGGTGCGGAATGTACACCGGGCCCCCCAGCGTATAGCCAAAGATGTTCTGATGAAGCCCCTGCTTGGTTGTCGAGAAGTAATTGTTGGCATCGAGCGCGTCGTTGCGCAGATAGTCCCAGCCCGAGCCGTGGAAAGTGTTGGTGCCGCTTTTGGTTTCCACGACGATCTGACCCGATCCTGCGAACCCGTAGCGGGCACTGTAATTGTCTTTGAGGACGCTGAATTCGGCGATGCCGTCCACGATGGGAAGAATGTTGATGTTGGCCAGATTGCCCGAATTCATGTTGTAGGTGCCGTCGATGGTGTACGTGGTGTATTCCACCGAGTTGCCATTAACGATGAGCGTCGTGCCCCCTTGAAGGCCTCCGCCATTGAGCGAGTCGGCCCCAGCCGTGCTGGCCACGCCGGGCACTGCTATGGCGAGGGTCTGGAAGTTTCGCCCGTTGAGCATCAGGTTACCGATCTGCTCGGCGCTGACAGTGCCGCCGCTCTCAGATGTTTCCGTATCGATCTGCTGAGCATTGCTGTTGACCTCAACCGTGGAGGATGCGGCTCCCACGGAGAGGGTCACATTGTCGGTGCGGCGGGTGCCGGGATCGATTTGAATGTCAGTGGCGTTGGATCGAAAGCCGGGCTTGGAGACGGCAACTTTGTATTGCCCGACCGTGAGACCTTCAGCGGAATAGAACCCGGAGTTGTCCGTTTGGACGGTGCGGGTGACTCCAGTCGCGGTGTTGGTGATGGTGACCGCGGCGCCGGGAACGATGGCGCCAGTGGAATCGGCAACAGTGCCGGAAATGGCTCCGCTGGCGACCTGGGAGTGGACAAGCGGGAGGAAAACAAAGGCTATGGCAAGGCCCAGGACGATGCGGATCTTGCCCGGCGGGAAATGGGGGAGAAATGGGATACCACAGAAGCCTCCAATGCATGGTTTTCCTTGCCTCGTACTCGTGCATAGTCTTCCTCAACTCGTAATTGTTAATTTCGTATCTGAATAAGTTTCAGATACGGTTCGACGATAAGAGCGCCCTAGAACGGTTGTCAAGTTGCCATGATTTGCGCCAATGAGAGCGTTTGCCTGGCTAAGCAGATGGCATAGAACGCGCGGGTGGAACGTGCAAAAAACGAGCGCGTATTACCAAGTCGCGCCTGCAAGACTCGCGATCGTGTAAACCTGATGTCGATCGCGGGCACACATCTCCCGATGCTTAGATGGTGCGAGATATGCAATCGTCTATTCGCGTTATCCTCATTTGTTCGATTCTGCGCAGCCGGCACAATGGAGGGCAGTCGCGAGCAGAGGCAGGCTATTGGCGTTTGCCTCTTTGCTCACTTCCTTTCTTCGCGAACCACAGTTACTGGTCCGAGCAGCCCTGAGGGCAACAGAGGCGAGTTCGCGCGGTACGGTTTGACGTCGGCAAACGTGTACTTCGTCGCCCCGGGTTGCTGATCTCCAATGAGCCGGTTGACCCACGCATTTACAACCTCGATGGTGATCTGGTTGGCGCCAGGCTTTAATGCAGAGGTCACATCCACCCGATATGGCGCATGCCAGGTCTCGCCCACCTGCGTGCCATTTACCGTTACCGTGGCAAGGTTTTTCACGTCCCCCAGGTCAAGCCAGAACCGTGCGCCCTTACGAAACCAATCGGGCGCAGCCTGCACCGTGTTGGCATAGGTCGCGATGCCGGAGAAGTATTTCACGCCGGCATCCTCGCTTTTGCTCCAGTCAGAAAGCTGGTCCATGGTGATGGAACCGGGAGCACCGCGGCCCGGCTGGAACGAGACGGTCCAAGGGCCGCTGATGGTTGCCACCGTGTTGTCCGCCGGGTCGGGAACGGAATGGGTGGTTGCGGTCGTCGCTTTACGAAAGACCACGAATACTGTTCCCCACGATTCCAGATGGATCGGTACTGTGGTCCGCCCATCGGATATTTTGAATGAAACTGGTTCGCTCTTGCCGCTTTCCGCGCGCCACAACTCCGGAACTTTGCCCGTCACCCGAAACGTAGCGTCAAACGATTCTTCGTGATCGCTGCGATTATCCACAAAGTAGATGTCTCCGCTGGTCAGTTTGCGATGGGCAAACTCGACGTCGGAATCGCCGGCGTGTTTCTCGTAATTGAAGTCCGGCTTGAGACCGATCGTGTTGAGCACATCGCCCAGGATCTGCCCTGCATAGACAGTTCCCTTGCCCACTTTGTGCGCACCAGAGCCATCGCCAAACAACTGCGACGACAGATGATTGAATTCCGCCTGATCGTCGGCCAGACTGGGATCATCCGTGGGCTTCGGACCCGCGACCACCGCGCCGTTTTGCACCAGAGTATGGATGGCGCGCAGCACGGGGAGTGACATGTGTTGGCTGTACGGATCGAGGCCCAGGAGTCTGTACTCCATTCCACTCTTCGTCACGATCCGGCCGTTTGCCACGCTCAATTCGTGGATCAGCGCATCTGCATTGATGTAGTCAAACCCATAGCCCACCGGGATATCCGGGGACTTGTGATTGAAGATCGCTGTCAGGTTGGAGTCTTCTCCGTAGAAGTACACGATGTCGGCGCCAAAGTGTCCTTGCTGCAGCATGTAACTCGCTCGACCAAGGTAATCGATCCATGGTCGTGCCTGCTCTGCCCAAGTCTCGTTGCGATTGAACCACTGACCGAACGGCCCAAGCGTCAACCCGGGAGCCTTGTCCGCCAGTGGCTGATGCGCCGATTCGTGAATCACGAAACGGTTAATTCCACTGAGAAGTTCCTGGTCGGCGGTCGGTTTCAATGTCGCAGGCGACCACGCCCACGGAGCCGCAGCCGCGGTCAGGGACTCTGCTGCCGCAATGTTTTGCCCATAAATATGGGCTACTGAGGCAGACTCACGATCATCCGCATCGTATCCGTACTGCACCTTGTTTACACCCGGCGTCTGCGTCCACATCGCGCTCATGGGCACTTCGTTGAATTTCTTCACTTCCATACCATCGGCCACGAATGCTCTGCCTGATTCGTGTGATTCGCCATAGTGGCCCATCGCGCGCTCGCGCAATACCTCTCTAACTCGCCGTAGTGCTCATTCGCAATCAGGTCCGCGATCGTCTTGCGAAAGTCCCAAAGGAACCGGTCGCTTGCGGCTGCGCTCTCGACAACGCGGCCGGCGAGTACCGGTAGCCAAGGCCGGGGATCGTATCCGCGCAGCTTCTGGAACTGAGCGATCATGTTATCGGTCCAGTTCTGCGAACCCGCTTCCCAGCTATCGTTGATCACATAGCGAATACCCCTCTTTCCCATCTCATCGGCGCCCACCGTCTCTTTGTAGCTGTCGAGGTACTTTTCAAAGTAGTCTCTTACAAAGCGGCGATCGAGTTTGTCTACCTCGAGGCCGGTGGCTTCCGGGGTAGCGGGGTGATTGGTAATTCCCAGCAAGGAATAGCCAATGCGCAGCACGACCCAATTGCCCTCTGGCGGAGTCCAGTCCAGTGTTCCGTCCTCGCGCATCTTCGAAGTGAGATCGATGACGTCGGACTTCTTGATGGCAACCGAGGCGTCCACTTCCGGCGTCGCAAATCCGTACAGGTCGCCTTCCGGCACAAACGCCGCCTTCTCCTCGAAATGGTTCACACGCGGATCTGGATGCAGTTCCAGTTCCGTTATCTGATAAGTGGTTGGCTTCGGCGGGATGGGGACCCCGAGTGAGGATGGGTCGATCCCCTGAGCCCATGCTGGAATTGGGGGAGGAGGCGATGCCTTGAACGTCACGCGGTAGTATTTTGCTCTTACCGGTTCAAAGGAGATCGTATGCTCCGGCGCATTGCCCCCGCTGAGTGACGCCACCTTGCGGAAGTTCTGGCCGTCATCGCTGGCTTCCAGCGTCTTCTCCGGCGCGGTCACTCCCGTGATCATTGCCTGGATGCGGTTGGGATCCTTCGTCACATAGGTCACCGCGCGAACTGTCTGGGGTGATGGATACTCGAATCGGATCCATGCCTCTGAGCCTGCCGGCGGAATCGGAATTACCGTGGCCTTCTCTACGTCCCCGTCGCTCAGCATGGCCGCATCGAGTCCCCCTCCGCTCGCGGTGATCTGCGGCTGGGCAATCACGTCGCCGGCATCCGCCGAGGGTAAACGAAACGCAACGACGGCGGCGTCCGCGTAGAAGTGCGGGGCGGTTTTTGCTGAGGTCCCGAGTTCGTCGCGGATCCCCATGTTCTGGAATGCCCCAGTCTCCGATGGGGGATGCGCAAGCTTGCCCCTGAACGGCTTGCCGCCTTCCACGACCGTCTCACTCCACACATACTTCTTCATTCCCTGTGATGCCGGTACCCAAGGGCCACCCGTTTCGCTCCATCCGGGTGAGCCGGCAATCGCCATTTCCATACCGAGTTGGTCACCCAATCCGATCGCATATTTGAAGGCGTCCTTCCACTCCGGAGTCATGTAGGCGAGCCGTTTTTCCACGACTTGCGGTGTTTGCAGGGCTGCGTCGAAGTTCTGATAGCCGGCGATTCCAACGCGATGCATCCACTCAAGATCGAGCTTGATGCCCTCCTTGGTGATGTTGCCGTTCATCCAGTGCCACCACACGCGGGGTCGCGCTGTGGCAGGAGGATTCTCGAAACCTCTCTTCAGTGGGTCTCCGGCATTCTGGGCGATCAATGCTCCCGCCACGCATGCAACGCACATGGTTGTCGCGATTCCTATCCAAGTGGATCTCATTGTTCGTTGCGTCTCCGAAGGGGTTAAATAATTTCGGCGAACGAGGAAGCAGGACTTGCAGGACACTTTTCGTGTGAGAGCCGCAATCCGCTCGCCGTCAGAATCAGCGGAACTATAGGAGGCCTCTTGTGGAATTGTCAAGATCACAAAAAGTTTGCCTATTGAATTTTCCCCATGGCGAGTAATGAGCTCTTGTTTTCCGCGGGTCTTGGGCACCGCGACACGGCGCGCGGAAGGCTCGGAATCGGGATGTGATCACGTGTCTAGCGGCGAGTGGAGTGAGCGCTACACTGTCAGCGCGCGCGAATACCCCATAGCAAGGGCGCGGTGACCGGAGCGCTCTAACATTCGGTCAATAAAACATCGGCTTTCATATAGCAGGTGGGGAGCAGGAATGATCCAGGGTGAATCGAGCCCCGTAGTGCCCTTTGAGCGACAGCGCGACAGAGGCTGACAACTAAGTGAGCTGGCTCAAAATAGCACGGATCTGCGCAATATGATTCAAATCGTGTCCGGCCATGTGAATGGCAAGATCCCTTAATGTTATGCGGCCCCGCTCGGCATGTGTACCCCAGCTGTCCCATTGGTATGGCGAGATCTTTTGGAGAAACCTCAGGTTTGACTCACGTAGCAATCGGAAAAGTGTGAGCGAATCGTGAGGAAGCCGCCCAGCATAATCGCCCATCTCTGCCCATAAATCTTGATCGAACCCGGACAGGTGTATTCCGCTGTGTTCAATCATCTGGCGATAGCGCCAAGTCGTTGCAATCTCGTCATCGGCAAGATGAGCAAGGATTTCAGAGATGGACCACTTCCCCTCGCCCGGACGGCGCACGAGCTCCGAATCCGGTGTCTTCGCAACGAGTTCGGCAAGGATCGCAGGAGCTCGCGACTGCAACTCGATTGGGTCCTTGCCGTGTACGTGATCACGTATACGGTTGAAGTATTCGGAAGTGTCAGGCACATGAACCTCCCACTTAGGAAGATGTAAAGCTGTTGGAGACCGCATTATGATGCCACGGCTGCGGTACAAGTTATCGCTTTGGATAGCACCCAGACCCACTCAAGCATTTTTCCGCTGATCTTCATCACGAAACCAGGACTCAGCGGCGATCCAATTGATGGAGAAGCCGATCCAGAAAGCGATTCCGAAGAACTCTTGCAGACTAAGATGCGTAGCGTGGCGGGTGGCGAAAAAAAGTCCCATTACGGGGCGCGTGGTCGCGATCCCCAGAAGAATGGCAACAGCTCTTTGGAGCCATCGCCGACTAATGTCTCCCTGGTTTTTCAATTCATACTGCCACGAACGCACCAGGGAATACAGAAACAGTGTATTGAAGAAAAACACTGAGGAGCGTTCGGTCCAGCCACCTAACGCATAGGCGCTCATCGCATAGGCCGTGGATGCGACGATGATGCCGAGCGGGTAGAGCAGCTTCTTAGGCCAGCTAACCGTCGCAAACCGGTGCAAGAGCGCGAAGGGGGCCACCAAAACAAATCCCAGCGCGGGAATAATGTGGGCGAGGGTCAGGGATGCGCGCGATGAGAACGACTGATCGAGGGCCGCTATTGGCGTTGGCCCGGAGGCCGAGGGGTGTACCAGAGCGGCCAGTCTTCGAATGACCACGGCGATCGCAATCACGGTACAAACCCAGAACCCCGCGAGAAGCCAGAATGGAGTTGGCTTTGACGGACAGGTGGCGACGTGTGAATCGTAGTTTTGCATCATTACCACGTGGCCTGTTGGTCGCAGCGTCAGGATTTGGTCAAAAAGTCGAGAGAGCCGGCTAGTCCCCTCTCACCAGCATCAGCGACGGAGACAGCAACTGGCAATGTCAGCGCAAAACCCAACATCCAGGCGACACTCAGGAAACGCGCTACGGGTATGAAATAGCCGGCGGTGAAGTTAAGGAGCGTGAGCGCAGAAACCTCGCCAGCGACCGCGACCACGATGCCCAGCCACATCAGCCAGCGCGGAATCAGTCTCTTCGAACCCACTGCAACCGAGACTCCAGCGACAAACAAAGCCATGAACATAGCGAAGCCGGGGCCTCCTCCGTCGAAGCCGATGGCTTGCAGTACCGCTACAGCCCCTGGCTTCGCGGCCACGCCAGGTCGAGTCAGGGACCACGTTGCCAACGCGGTCCCCGCCAACATCATTGGAGTGGCGATTCCGCCCAGAGCCGCAATCTGTTCGCCTGCATGGCCCACCCCGAGCGATCGCACTCTGTCGATGCTGACGGCCATGAAGATCCCGAGCGGCAGCGCGGAGACGAATTCCAGAAATGATCCCAGGCGGATCGCCTCGCTGTGCTGGGCCACGAAGGCAGCGGCGGTTGCGGAGTCCTGGGGCACCCCGAATGCGATTTTCACGTTCATTGCCCCCGCTATCATCAGGGCCAGATATGCGATCGTGAGGGCGAGAAGAAATGTCCTGTCATGGCGCGGAACTGGCATCGTAGGTTCTCCTGGGTTTTCTTCATTTTTCTGTCGGTTGCGTTTTCAGGTGGTCGGCCAGGCGATCCAACCGCCCTTCCCACTTCTTCAGAAGTTCATCGGCTTTCGCGCGCTGTTCGGGGTTGAGAGTCGAATAGATATTCGACTGCAGGCGGACTTTTTCGACCAACAACGCTGCAATCGTATTCGCCTCGCGATCTGCAATCTTTTGCGCGGCGTTTTGGTCCGGATTGCCGTTCACGACAATTGCGTTCATTTCCTTGTTTTCTGCCAGGAGCTCATGAATGTGCGCCGCAATGGTTGGCCGCTCCCCTTGCCAGAGTGTTTCGATCTGCGCCTTCTGAGCATCGCTCAATTTGAGCTGGTGTGCGATATAACTCGTCGGACCCGGATGATGCCACCCATGGGCGCACCAGCCACGTGGTCCCCGGGCGTCCGCACGGACGATTATGATTGCCGTAAGGAAGAACAGCACCACTGCTACGGTGGAAATCACCACGGTTCGCTTCATACCCTACCTCTCAGATGCTTTCAATTTGGCGCATGTGAGATGCGCGTCCTACTTCGAATTAGCCGTGCGGTCTTCCAACCTTAAAAGCGGTTCAGCGTTGCGCCACGGACACTGATTCGCTTGTCGATGTCCGCGTCGTCTCGACCCTTTCCACGCGACGTCGCTGGATCAATTCACTAAATGTGTAGGAACCGGGAAAATGGACTTCCGCCAGGGTCCTGCGACCTTCGAATTTGTGGAAGATGAGATGTCCGTGCCGTTCAATCGTGCGCTGCTGCTCAGGGCGCACGGTAAACATCTCTGTATCGAAGGTTTTGATATTGAGCATGGAGAGCAGGAATTGATCCGATTCCACACGGCTCGATACGAGACTGAATTGGTAAGTTCCCGGTTCAAGCGTCTGCGTGCCTACAGTGAACGGGAACGGAACCTTGACTGTGATCGCGTAGCTCTGTGCCTGTAGAGTGGCCGCAAGTGCTCCACTGCAGATCAGGATGATGACCGCCGACTTGATGAAACTCGCAAGAACTCGTTTCATTGTTTCTCCTCCGTGTGAAGTCGTTCTCCGTATGCCTGTCAGTTGGCGGAGAACGCATTCACCATTCTTCGATTTCAGCATCGGGTTCAGGACCGTGCGATATAGGTTGGTTAAGCAAAGTAAAGTTGTGTAAAGAAGGGAGCCTCAATACAAGAGGTCGTCTAGTATCAGGTCGAAGGGGCTTTGCGCAGACCTATGGAGTCAATTCTTCTTGTCGACGATGACATTCAACTCTGCAAACTCCTTGCCGAGCGATTGGGAACGGAGCACTATCGTGTGGAGACAGTGCATGATGGATCGCATGGGCTCGAGCGCGCTCTCTCCAAGGAACACGCCCTTGTGGTGCTCGATCTTATGTTGCCGGGGATGGGCGGTCTTGAGGTGCTGCGGCGCCTCCGTACAGTGTCGCCAGTCCCTGTTCTGATCCTGACTGCGCGGGGCGAAGACTCTGACCGAATCCTGGGGCTGGAGAGGGGCGCGGACGACTACGTGCCCAAGCCATTCAATCCGCGAGAACTCATCGCCCGCATCCGTGCCATCCTGAGACGAACGGTACGATCCGAAGCCTCTGCTGGACCCATATCAATTGGCGATCTGCATCTCGATCCGGCTGTGCGCGAAGTGTTGCTGGAGGGCTCGCCGCTCAATCTAACAAGCTCGGAATTTACGCTCCTCGAAATATTTATGCGCGGTCCGGGCCGTGTCCTTTCGCGCGAGCAACTCACGGAGTCGGTCCTGGGCAGGAAACTTGGGGCTTTCGATCGCGTGATCGATGTTCACGTAAGTAACCTTCGCAAGAAATTGGGCGTTTCCCAGGGAGGCCAGCGAATCAAGACTGTTCGCGGAAGCGGATATTTATTCGCATTGCGACCGAATGCAAAGGACGCAGACCATGCGTAGCCTCTTCCTCAAAATCTTCTTCTGGTTTTGGGCAACTGTCATTGTTACTGGCGTGGCGCTTGTTCTCACCTTCATCTTTGAACCACGAAGCGTTCCCTCGCGCTGGCACGCAACGCTGACTGACACTGCTCGCTACTCTGGGACCATCGCAGTTGAGACCGCCGAACGAGAGGGCAACGGTCAGGCATCCGCCTACCTCGATCGACTGGCGCATGAGACGCACATGACTGCATGCCTGTTCGACTCGGCAGGGCGGCTGTTGGCCGGAACTCAGTGCAACGATTTTGTGAGCATGGTTCCGACCGTGACGGTCTCGAAAGTTCCGGAGTTCAGCATGAGATATGGCATTGCGCGGGTCGCGCTCATGCTTACAGGTCAAAGCGGCCGTATTTATATCTTCGCGACAGAACTTCCTGCCGGGCCTAGAGCAGCTCTCGGCATCAACCGTGCTGCCGTCGCTTTGCAGTGGAGCGTTGCCCTCCTGGTTTCCGGATTGATTTGCTATTTTCTCACTCGCTATATCACGTCTCCCATTCTGCGGCTCCAGGAAATGTCCCGAATGCTTGCGGCTGGCGACCTGAGCGTTCGGGCCGGTCCAACCCTTACGCGACGCCGGGACGAAATCGGGAACCTCATTCGAGATTTCAATGCAATGGCTTCCAGAATCGAAGAACTGGTTTCGCGACAACGTCAGCTCACTTCCGATGTCTCCCATGAACTACGCTCGCCACTCGCAAGGCTGAATGTCGCCCTCGATTTGGGCCGCCAACGAAAGGGCAACGATCCGGCCTTTGAGCAGATGGAGGAGGACATCCGGCTTCTGGATGAGATGATCGGACGTTTGCTCACGATCGCGAAACTGGACATGTCGGCTCCTCAGGTCCCAATGACGGAGGTCGACCTTGAAGACCTTGTGGCGCAAATCGTCAGAAACGCCGAATTCGAATCGGGCGACCCACATGGCGGGATCCGTTTTACTTCATCTGCGCAATGTAGCGTTTGGGGCAACGTGGAACTCCTGCAAAGTGCCATCGAAAATGTCGTCCGCAATGCTGTTCGCTATACAGAGAAGGGGACTTTTGTCGAAGTCAACATGCAATGTGAAGATGTTTCGGCAACACCGAGCATTCGCCTTACTGTTCGCGACTTTGGCCCCGGCGTACCGGACGCTGAACTTTCAAATATATTTCAGCCGTTTTACCGGGTCGCCAACGCTCGTGATCGCCAATCGGGCGGCACGGGACTCGGATTGGCGATTGCCGATCGCGTTGTCCGGATCCACGGCGGCACGATTCGTGCGGAAAACGCCGCGCCTCCCGGTCTGAGAATCGAAGTCATCTTGCCACAATCTTTTCCGGTAGAGCGCAGCGCCGCTTCCCCGACCGCGGGGCTGCCCCAAGGAGCACAAGCAGACCCCGATTGAACGCGTTGCGAATGATTTCCCCATCCGGGTGCTGGCAGACGACGCGCTTCTTACGTCACCCGTAGCCCATTCATAGCTCGTTTCAGATTTCCGGTCTTCTCCAACACGGAGCTGATTGTGAGGTCATTGAGTGAGCCCGACTCGAGCAAATTCCGGGTCGGTGAACACGCCGAGTCTCCCGTGGGGCCTTCGTGTACATCCGCGAGCCGACCCGAACCTTACTCCTGTTCCTTTCGGCCGGCTCTCACATTCCATGGCGCCGAACTACCGGTTCACTCAGCCAACTGGTAAAAGACATCGGTGCGGATCAGGGATGGATTGGTATTCCAGTCGTTTTGCCAGTGGCCGTAGATCTCCCAGTTGGGGCCTGCGAGCCGGTGACTATGTGCTTCGCACCATTCGCGGATCGCCTTGTGGGCGGCGCCAAGGCCGCTATAGGGGCCGAAGTGCGTGGCCGTAGCTACGGAGCCGGCGGGTGTTGCGGATCGCACGACTTCGCCCTGCTCCTCGAAGGGCGAGAGAAGCTCTGCGCCCACGTCGAGGCGAATGCTGTTGTCCCAATAGACGGCGACATGGCGGCCACCCTTTGCCTGCTGCGCGCGCAGGGCGTTCCAGACGAGACCGCAACACTCGGGAACGACGAGCGAGAGCTGAGAGGGGCTTGCCTGACGCCGGATGACGGCGAGCGGAATGCTGTCGAACTGATGGAGCTGAACGTCGTAGGATGCCATGGGGTTCTCCCCAGCCCCAGAGTAACGCTGAAAGGCATAGAACGGAGAGGCGGCTAAATCGACGCTCGCAGTGGCCGGCGTGCCCGGCGATGTGCGCGGTTATTGATCGCGTAGGACCTTTGCCGGTTCCAGGCTCGCGGATCGCAGAGCGGGAATGAGCAGCGACAGGACTGCGACGGCGATGACTAGCCCGGCGACGCCCGCGTAGGTCAGCGGGTCGACCGCCGTGACGCCGTAGAGCATGCCGCGGAGCAGGCGGCTGGAGGCAAATCCCATGACAAGGCCGGCGATGCAGCCGAAGCAGGTGACACGCAGGCCCTGGCCGAGGAACTGGGCCACGATCTGGCTGCGAAGGGCTCCCAGGGCCAGGCGCACGCCGACTTCCTTCTGGCGGATTCTGCCGAGGTAGGTGAGGGTTCCGTAGAGGCCGATGCAGGCGAGTGAGACAGCCGAGACCGCAAAGATGGTGAGCAAGAGGGTGCGCAGGCGGTTTTCGGCGAACGAGTCTTCGAGGTGGTCCTGCAAGGTAGAGATGGCGTAGACGGAGCGGCTGGGTTCGAGCTCGTGAATGCGGCGGCGAACCGCCTCGGCCATAGCGATGGGATCGCCGTGGGTGCGGATCAGGTAATCGGGGAAGGGACCGGGCGCGCTGTAGCAGGTGTAGACGGTGGGGACGGGCGCTTTGTTGAGGCCTTCCTCATGCGCATCGGCGGCCACTCCGCGGATGATTGTGGCGGGAAGGAAGTCGGCTTCGACGCGTCCAAGCTGGTGGCCGATGGGAGAGGCGCCATTCAAATAGCGGTCGACGAAGGCACGATTCACGACCGCGTCGAGCGTGGTAGACGCAAGGCGGCAGGGATCGCCTAGAAGAATGGGGATGCGCACGGTTTCGAAGTAGCCTCCGGAGACATAGCGGCTGTCGGCAACGATGGGATGCGCGAGGTCGGTTTTGTCGTCGACCTTGAATGCGAGCTGGTAAAGCGAGGATGCGCCGGGGAGAGTGGCGGAGGTAGCGTCGGCTTCGACACCAGGAATCGTACGCAAACCGTCGAGTGTTCGATTGATACGCGCGGCCAGGGCGGCGTTGTCGGCGGTTTCACCCCAGGATCCGCTCACCTGCAAGGTGAGGACGTGGGTGGGATCAAATCCCGGAGAGACGCGGGCGATCTGCTGCATGCTGCGCAGCAGCAGCCCGGCTCCGAGCAGCAGCGTGACCGCGAGCGCAACCTGGATGCCCACAAGAGCCCATTGCATGCGATTGCGCACGGAGACCTGCGTGCGGGAGCCCTGGGCGAGCGAGTGGGCCAGGGCGCGGCGCGTGCCGCGAATGGCGGGTAGCAGTCCGCACAACAGCGTGGTGAGGCCGGCGATGAGCAGGGAATAGGCGACGATCTTCCAATCAAGCGCGATTTCGTTGGCGCGAGGCAGCGTGGCAGCGAGGCGATGGAATCCGCGCACGGTGAACGCCGCAACCAGCAGGCCTGCCAGTGAGCCGAGCAGGGCGAGGCTGAAGACCTCAGAGAGGATCTGCAGGACGATGTTCGGTCGCGACGCGCCGAGTGAATAACGAATGGAGATCTCCTGCTCGCGTTCGGCGGTGCGGGCGAGCAGGAGGGCGGCGATATTGGAACATGCGATCAGCAGCAGCAGCATGACCGATCCGTAGAGGAGCCAAAGCGAGTTGCGCATGCCGGCGACGATGGTTTCCTTCAGAGCGACGGCGTCGACGGTGAGTTCGCTGTCGGGCTTGGGGAACTGCTTGCCCAATTGCGCCTGGACAGCGCGCAGATCGGCAAGAGCCTTTGGAATCGTGACGCCTGGCTTGATCCTGCCGACGATGGTGAACCATGTGGAATCGCGGCGTTGCGCGAAGGGCGCGTCGGGGGCACTGACCATCCACAGATCGACTTCGCGGCTGGGGAACTGGAACGATGCCGGCATGACGCCGATGATGGGCTGGGAATATTGGCCGATGTGGAGTTTCTGTGCGAGGACGCTGGGATCGCCGTGGAAGCGGCGCTGCCAGAACGCGTAGCTGATCAGGATTCCGTTGGGACCGCCCCAGTGTTCCTCTTGGGGGCTGAATTCGCGGCCCAGGATGGGGGAGACGCCCATGACCTGGAGGAAGCGGGGAGCGACAAGGGCTTCGGTGACTTTTTCGGGCAGGGAGCCGGAGGTCTCGGAGTGATCGTCGGTGTAATAGCCGCTGATGGCCTGGAAGGTGGAGTTCATGCGGTTCCAGTCTTCGAGGCGGACGGGCGCGACAAAGGGATTGGCGTTGCGGCCCTGCATGTCGCGCTGGGAGAGCACAAGGATCTGATCGCTCTCAGGGAAGGGCAGCGGGCGAAAAATCACGGCGTCGATGGCGGAGAAGACCGCGGAGTTGGCGCCGATCCCGAGAGCGAGTGTGAGCACCACCGCTACGGAGAAGCCGGGGGATTTGCGGAGGAAGCGCAGAGCGGCCCTGAGATTGAAGATGAGGTGCTCTGCGATGGGCCAGACTTGCACTTCGCGCAGGGTCTGCTTCACCTGTTCGCGGCCGCCGAACTCCAGCATGGCGCGGCGACGGGCCTCTTCAGGGGAGAAGCCTTGCTCCATGTAGCGCCGGGCCTCCTCTTCAATGTGGAACAGGATCTCCTGATCCATCGACTCTTCGGGCGAACCCGGGGGACGTGTGTGCTTCATGGCACCTTCCTCCAACTCAAGAGCGCGCGGTTTGCAGAATGAGCGCGACAGCATGCGAAAGCCTGCCCCAGGTTTCTTCTTCGGCAGCCAGTTGTTTGCGGCCCTTGGCGGAGAGGCGGTAGAACTTGGCCTGACGGCCATTGTCTGATTCGCCCCAGTCGGCCTCGAGCCATCCGCGCTTCTCCAGCCGGTGCAGTGCGGGATAGAGCGAGCCCTGCTGCACCTGGAGCACTTCCTGGGAGATTTGGCGGATGCGCTGCGAGATGCCGTATCCATGGACGGGCCCGAGGGCGACGACCTTCAAAATGAGCAGGTCGAGCGTGCCTTGCAGCAGGTCGGCTTTCTCCAAAGGAGCCATAGTTCTTGTCTTCTCCTAGACAATCTACACATAAGCCCGGATATGTAGATTGTCAAGGAGAAGGGTTCAAATGCGGCGAAATTTGGGACCAACGATGAGTTTTTGATTTAGGATGATCTCGATCCCGACGTCATTAGTTGATTAAATTTTTCAGGCCTGATGCCAATAGGACGGTATGTTCCCCCACTTGCCGCGAGAAGACTGAGCGCCTGCGTGCTCGCCGGGCTCTTGCTGGTCTGCGGACGCGGCTTGGTGAGCGCGCAGGAGTACAGTCTGCGCAACTTCGCAAGTGCCGATGGGCTTGGCAATCTGTCGATTCAGAAGATCTATCAGGATCGCGATGGATTTATCTGGGTGAGCACGGAGAACGGCATCTTCCGCTACGACGGAGACAGGTTCCAGGCGTTCGGCCCCGCGCAGGGGATTCCGCAGGCTCCGGGCGTTGCATTCGGCGAGGCTCCGGATGGCGGGTTGCTGGTGGGCGGTTCGATCGGTCTGTATCGATTGCGAGGCGAGCGCTTCGAGAAAGCTTCAGTTCCGTTCAAAACAATCAGCTGGTCGCAAGGGATTCAATCGGATGGGCATGGCAAGACGTATTTGGCCACTGACGCCGGGCTGTTTGTGCTGGAGGGCGCGACGAATCCGGCGGCGTTTACGGTTCACCAGCTTTACCCGGCGGGAGGTGTTCCGGAATCGGCGTCCGGCGTATTTATCGACGGGGACGCGGTGTGGTTCGGGTGCGGGGTGAAGCTGTGCGACCTTGAAGCCGGCGAGGTGAAGACATTCGATGAGAAGAACGGATTGCCGGGCGTTCCGCTGGCGACGATTCTCAAGGACGGCACGGGCAATCTGTGGGTGCGCGCACGAAATGCGGGCGTGTTTGAGTGGCCAAAAGGCGAGGCGCAGTTCCGCAGACCGAACACGCCGGTAGCGGGCAATGTCCTAACGGGTACCCCCGCGCTCGATCGAGATGGGCGGATCCTTTTGGGAACGCCGGATGGATTGCTGATTGGCGATGACAAAGGCTGGCAGGTGATTGATCGGAGGGTGGGGCTGCGGGGCGGGGTGTTTGCAACGCTTGAGGATCGGCAGCACTCCTTGTGGATGGGAACCGGCGGCCGCGGTCTGGTGGAGTGGCGCGGATACCGGGAATGGGAGAGCTACTCGTCCGCGAGCGGGCTGCCCAGCGACAACGTCTACGAGATGCTGCCGCAGGCCGACGGGTCAGTGTGGGTCGGAACCGAAGCCGGGTTGGTTCGCGGAGAATCGCGGCCCGCAGGCATGCAGTGGAAGATTGTGCCGCGAATGGGGGACGTGCCGGTTCACTCTCTGCAAGTTGATCCGGCGGGCGATCTGTGGATTGGCACAGTTGGCAGGGGCGTGGCTCGTCTTCATGTCCGCACCGGTGCGGTGGATTGGTTCGATGAGAAGCAGGGGCTGATCGCGAAGCGCGCGTTCACGATTCGGTTCGACCGGCAACATGAGCTGTGGGTCGCAACGGACATGGGGCTGTTTATGTCTGCGCCGCCCTATCAGCAGTTTCTGCGCATTGGCGATCTGCCGGCGAGCTGGTTCTGGACGGTCACCGAAGGCGCCGATGGGACGATATGGGCCGGAGGCTCGGACGGACTTTTCGGCTTTGTTGCCGGACGCTGGCACCACTGGGACAAGGCAGATGGGCTGAGCAGCCAGTCGGTCGCGTCGATCGGCGCCGACCCCAACGGCTCGGTCTGGGTTGGCTATGGTCCCGGCGGCGGCATTGACCGGGTTCAAGTGGGGCAGCGTGGGGGACCCGAAGGAGGCGCAGGAGCGACTCTGTATAAGGGCGTGCAGCGGCCGGGAAGCGATGGGCTGATCTACTTCCTCGACTTCGATCGCTCGCGGCGTCTTTGGGCCGGGACGGAGCACGGCGTAGATGTTTGGGATGGTACCCACTGGAGCCATTTTGACACCAGCGACGGACTGATCTGGGAGGACTGCGACCAGGGAGGGTTTGCCGTCGGCCCGGATGGCTCCGTATGGATCGGCACCAGCGGCGGACTTTCGCATTACAAGGCGAGCACGGATCGGACGCTTTCTTCGCCTCGGGTTGTCTTCACCAGTGTTCACATGGGAACCCAGGACATACTGGGCGAGAAAAGTCCTGACTTCCCGCCGGCGCCGGGTACGCTGGTTGCAAAGTTCGCAGCGCCCAGCGCGGTGCGTGACAGCAGTATTGCCTTTCGCTATCGCCTGGATGGCGGCAGCCCGTGGACCGAGACAACGCAGCGCCAGGTGGAGTTTGCCAGGCTGGCCCCAGGGACCTATCAGCTCGAGGTGCAGGTTCGTGATCGCATGGGCGTCTGGAGTTCCCAGGCGGCGAAGTTCCCCTTTTCGATCGAGACACCCTGGTATCGCCGCTCGTGGTTCATTGCGTTGCTGGTTCTGCTTCCGTTTTTTGGAGTATCCGCGGTATTTCGGCTTAGGACGCTCGCTGCGCGCAGCCGGGAAACGAAGCTGCAAGAACTCGTGGACGAGAAGACGACCGACCTGCGGCAGGCGAACGAGGAGCTGACGCGTCTCTCCACGCTTGATCCTCTGACCGGCCTGGCCAACCGCCGCCGCTTCGATGAGGCGCTGAAGGTGGAGTGCGCGCGTGTGACGCGGGCCGATTCACCACTGTCGCTCATCCTGGTGGACGTGGACCACTTCAAGGCGCTTAATGATTCCGCGGGCCACCAGAAGGGCGATGAGTACCTGGTGATTGTTGCGCGCGAGATTGCGCGGCTTGGGCGACGGACGATCGACCTGGCGGCGCGGATCGGAGGCGAGGAGTTCGCGCTGCTGCTGCCCGCGACCAATGCAGCTGAGGCCGCGCGAATCGCCGAACTGTTGCGAATCGATATTGAAGAGCTGAGGCTGCCGCACCCGGCGTTACCAGGTTCCAGCCTCACGGTGAGCGCCGGTGTTGCGACCGCGACGACAGAGCAAATGTGTTCCACCGAGGAACTGGTAGCGGCAGCGGATCGCGCGTTGTACAAGGCCAAGAGCCTGGGCCGGAATCTGATCCAAGTGGCTCCCTGAGCGCGAGTGGATCAGGCTGTGCTCTTGGCGGCGAACGCGACTTCCTCATGGGCCGGCAGATCGCGGTCGCGCACCCCCAGCAGATAAAGGAGCCCATCGAGGCCCAGGCACGAGATGGATTGATCCACCTTCTCGCGCACCAGGGGCTTGGCGCGATAGGCAATGCCCATCCCGGCGAGATTCAGCATGGGAATATCGTTGGCGCCGTCCCCCACGGCGACGACCTGCTCAAGCGATATACCTTCCCGGTCTGCGATCTGGGCAAGATGCCCTGCCTTGCGCTCTCCGTTGATGATCGGCGCGATCACACGGCCGGTGACTGCACCATCCACAATCTCCAGTTCGTTTGCGTGGATGTAGTCGATGCCCAGGCGTTGCTGTAAAGCCCTCGCAAAAAACGTAAACCCGCCGGAGAGGATGGCCGTTTTATAGCCGAGCAGCTTGAGTGTTTTGATGAGCCGCTCAGCGCCCTCGGCGAGCGGGATGGAGTCGAGCAACCTATCGACCCGCTCCTCAGGTAAGCCCTTGAGCAGGGCCAGCCGCTGCGTAAAACTGGCGTCGAAGTCGATCTCGCCGCGCATGGCGGCGCGCGTGATTTGGGATACCTGCTCGCCCACGCCGGTCATTGCCGCGAGCTCGTCAATGACTTCGCCTTGAATGAGTGTGGAGTCCATGTCGAAGGCGAAGAGGCGCCGGTTACGGCGGAAGATGCTTTCGCGTTGGAACGCGATATCGATGGACAAGTGCTGGGCAGTGGCGAGAAAGTCGGCGCGCATGGCGGCCTCTCGCGTGGCAGCGCCGCTCAGCAACATCTCCACGCAGGCCTGTGCTGAGGATTCGATGGGCGAGAGCTGGCCGGAGAGCCGCTCGATACGCTCAATGTTCATGCCATGGCTGGCAATGAGTGCGCTGATCCGCGCGAGTTGTTCGGCCGTGATGGAGCGACCCAGAACGGTAACGATGAAATGCTGGTGCCGCAGGCCGTGCAGCCAGTGATCGAGCGCAACACCGGGGATAGGTGTGAAGCGCGCCAGCAAGCCTAATTCATGTGCGCGATGGTGGAGCAGGGAACGCAGCTGGTTGAAGTCGCTGCCCTGGGGAGTTTCGATGAGGATGCCGAGGGATACATTTTCGTGCACGACCGCCTGGCCGATATCGAGGATGCGCACATGGTGCTCGACGAGAACGGCGGTGAGCGCGGCGGTAAGCCCGGGTTTATCCGGCCCGGAAAAATGCGCAAGGAAGGTTGCGGGGAGTGATGCTGAGTTCATGCCTTGCACTCACTATAACCGGTGCGGCCTGGAGAAAAGATGACGGCCAGAGGCGGTTACACAGCGAGCGCGGGCCTTTGCTGGTGCGCGGCCCGTAGCGTGAAGGACGTGATCTCGGGGCGGCAGTTGAATCGGAAGGGCACGCCGACGGCGCCGATGCCGCGATTCACATACAGCTGCAAGTTGCCCATGGGGAACCAGCCCTCAATGTACTTTCGCCCGCCCGGCGGCAGATGGAACGCGCCCAGCATGGGGATGCGCACCTGGCCACCGTGAGTGTGCCCGCTGAGCATCAAGGCGACGGAGCGGCCCGCAGGATGCATGAGCAGATCGTCGACAAAATCAGGTGCGTGGCACATGAGGATGATGGGTTCGTTGCGCTGATTGCGAATGGCTGCGGGAATGGCGCGATCGGGGTCGGGCCTGCCGCACACGGGATCTTCGAGGCCGGCGAGCCAGACTCGTGCGTTGCCGCGCTCGATGGGAACGAAGTTGTTGCGCAGAACGGGAATTCCGCGCTGATGCAGCGCCTCCGTAACAGCATCTTCACCCGCCATGCAGTCGTGGTTTCCAAGGATGGCGTATCGCCGCGGGCACGAGAGCTGGCTTAACAAGTTGGCGCACTCCGCGGCCGCGCTCATCGTCATCTTTTTGGGCAGGACTTCTGCGCTGACGTAATCGCCGGTGAGCAACACCATATCGGCCTCCAGGCGATTGATGTGATCGACCGCTTCTCGGAGCAGGAACGGCTCGGTGTATTCGTTGAGATGAATGTCGCTCAATTGCGCGATCTTCATCCCGCTGAACTCCTCCGGCAGCCCGGCAAGAAAAATTTCGCGGTGCACCACATCGATCCAATGGCGCTCGACTTCACCTGCGTAGAGCGCAGTGCCCACGGCACCATAGGCGAGGGTCTTCAACACACTGCGACGCGTCCACTGCTGGCTGGGGAAAGAACCAGAAGATTCCATAAGTTTAGGTGTATCGTCCTCTTCTATGTTTTTCGGGTATGCCGGGAATCAATCGCTTGCCGGTGACATCGGGCCGCTTCTCTCGCGCCCCCGGTTGAAGCCAATCCTGAAAGTATGGATGCAGGTTTACCCTATTGTGCCATCGCCGGCGCTGGAATTCCGCGATATTTCACACGCGGGCGGTACTTATGGGGCGGAAAACGTATCCATAATTTCTTCCGTCAAAGACGCGGGACCGGCTGGTGATGGCGCGCCGGGACAAGCGGCGAAGCTCGAGCTTACGATTCAAGAGATCCAAGCTCTCTTTTGATGAGAAAAAACCAGCGCAACTCCCGCGCTGCCAATGCGTCTAAATTACCGAAGCCATGCAATCCCGAGCACTGATGAGGAAATCGACACTACTTGCCCTTCCGACGCTGGTATTGGCGGGGGCTTTCCTTGAGTCCGGCGGCATCACGCAGGAGAATCCTCCTGCTGCCGCACCTGCGCCGGCCACGAAGGCCACTTTGCGGGACGTTGTGCTTCCGGTGACGGTGCGCGACAAAAAAGGTACGCTGGTCAACGATCTTTCCAAGAACGACCTGGTCCTTTCGCAGGACGGCCGGCCGCAGACCATCAAGAGCCTGAGCCGCGAGACTGTTCAGCCCGTCCGGATCGGCCTGCTGGTAGATACCAGCCGCTCGGTTAACGCGGCGATGAACGAAGAGCGCAAAGCGGCGGCCCAACTTGTGGACGCGGTGCTGCCGGCTGCGGGCGGTACAAAGGACCAGGCATTCCTGATTCACTTTGACCGCGAGGTAGAGCTGCTGGAGGACTTTACCAGTTCGCGCGAGAAGCTGGACACCGAGTTGCAAGACTTGGGTCCGACGAAGCAGGAGCGGTACGACAATCAAGGCCCTGAGACCACCGGGGACGATCGTGACCGAAATGCGAACCGGCAGCACGGGCACGACGGCACGCAGCTTTATGACGCAATCTACCTGGCTTCGGACGAGTTGATGAAGTCGAAGGACGGGCGCAAGATCCTGGTGTTGTTTTCCAATGGGGCGGATCGCGGCAGCAAGGAGACCCTGAACGACGCTATCGATGCTGCCGACCGGTCCAATCTTGAGGTCTTCACCATCTTCTTCAAAGGCCAGCAGGAGCGGTCGGAAAGCGAATTTCCCGGCCAGCGCCGCAGGCAGCCGGGCTCGGGCGGCGGCGGCTGGCCGGGCAGCGGCGGTGGACGCCGCGATCCCGAACCGACCAGTGCGACGGGTGTTGACGGCAAGAAGATCATGCAGCAGATCGCGACGCGCACCGGCGGGCATGCCTTTGAAGCCAAAAAACCGGCTGACCTGGAGGCCATCTACAAGCTGGTCGACGAAGAGATCCGTGCCCAGTACCTGCTCACCTACACGCCCGACAAAGCTGAAGACGACGGTGCTTTCCACAAGGTGGAACTGAAGGCCAAGAAAGAAGAACTCTCCGTCTCAGCGCCTGAGGGCTACTATGCGCCCGAAGGCAAGTGATCCAGCTTCTTTGAGGTTTTGTGGCTAGGCCGCACGCTGCATGGTAACGGTCTTGGTCTGCACCAACTCGTCAAAGAGGGCGCGGTAGAGGATCATCGCACTGCGCAATTCCTCCGTGGTTGCCTCATTCCGTCCAGCTTTCGTCACAATGGCGTTTGCGCGACGGAAGGGGTCGGCTAAGCGAGCGTGATTCACCGAGAGGTCGGCAACCCGCTGGTCGAATCGTCCGCCGGTGTAGCCGCGAGCGAAAAGAACGCCGCCGATCAGCTCGTCGGCTTCAGTGACGGCGCCGCGGGGATGGTCCACGAAGCGCGCCTGGATGGCATCCCACTCGGCCAGGAATCGCTGCCGGTCTGGCTCCTGCAGGGGCCGCACTTGAAGAGCACCGACATGCCGCAGCCGGGTTTCCAGCGCGTCCTCGGCTTTTCGGCGCGATCCGAACTCCTGAACGGCTACATCGTACTCGGGTCCGAACCGCTCGCGCAGCACGGCTGTACGGCGAAGGCTTGTCCTGCGCGAGACGCCCCACACGATCAGGAGCATGATCACAAATGCCGCAGCGCAGGCACCGATGATGATTTGAGGGCTGTAAGCATCCAAGTTCATGTAAGTGCCTCCAATCCAGGGATATACACAAGCACCGCACCGGGGCGCCCCCAATTCGCCGCGTTGCCGTTCTTCTGCTTGACCTGATGGATGTGACCCCCATGGCGGCTGTTGCTTCGGGGAAAGATTCGGATGGGCTCGGCCTGGATAAAGA
Source organism: uncultured Acidobacteriota bacterium (assembly GCA_963846375.1). Lineage (GTDB taxonomy): Bacteria > Acidobacteriota > Terriglobia > Terriglobales > Acidobacteriaceae > Telmatobacter. Next base: position 92,414 of record CAWJVV010000017.1, on the reverse strand, counting down.
TTGCGTAAATGCAGCGAGGGCGCGGTCATTGACCGCGCCCTCGCCGTTTCGCCCGCAGGACGATCAGCAGGTTGTGTTGTGCAGGTCTGGCCCCATCTGCTTTTCAGTCAGTGCCGCCTGCGCAGCTGCCAGCCGAGCCGTCAGCAACCGGAAGGGCGAGCAGGATACGTAGTTTAGCCCGATCTTGTGGCAGAACTTGACGGACTCCGGATCGCCGCCGTGTTCGCCGCAAATGCCGACTTTGAGATTCGGACGGGTGTTGCGTCCCTTCGCTGTCGCCATCTTCACCAGGCTTCCTACGCCAGCCTGGTCCAGGGTGGCGAAGGGGTCGTGTTTAAAGATGCCGGCCTTGAGGTAGGCAGGAAGGAAGTGGTTGATGTCGTCGCGCGAGATGCCGAAGGTGGTCTGCGTCAGGTCATTGGTGCCGAAGGAGAAGAACTCGGCCTCCTCGGCGACCTGATCGGCCGTTAAGGCGGCACGCGGCAGTTCGATCATGGTGCCCACCATGTAGTCGACCTTGGCGCCCTTCTCCGTGAAGACCTGCTCGGCGATGCGGCGAATGATGGCCGCCTGGTTGCGCATCTCTTCAATGGAGCCGATGAGCGGAACCATGATCTCGAGGTGCGGTTCGCCGCCGTTCTTCTGCACGTTGACCGCGGCCTCGAAGATAGCGCGCGCCTGCATCTCGGTGATCTCAGGGAACGCGATGCCAAGCCGGCAGCCGCGCAGTCCGAGCATCGGGTTGACTTCATGGAGTTCCTGGACGCGGGCGAGCAGGACGCGAAGTTCCTTCAGCTTGGGCGAGCGGGGCTTGGTGTCCTCCAGATGCTGGATTTCCACCAGCAGCTCTTCGCGCTGCGGCAGGAATTCGTGCAGCGGCGGATCGAGCAGGCGGATGGTCACCGGCAGCGACTCCATGGCCTTGAACAGGCCTACAAAGTCAGCGCGCTGCATGGGCAGCAGCTTTTTGAGAGCTGTGCGGCGCTCTTCCTCGGTGTGCGCCAGGATCATGGTGCGCATGTGCGCGATGCGGTCTTCGGCAAAGAACATGTGTTCGGTGCGGCACAGCCCAATGCCTTCGGCGCCGAACTGACGAGCCATTTTGGCGTCGCGCGGCACGTCGGCGTTGGCGCGGACGCGCAGCTTGCGAACCGGGTCGGCCCAGCCCATGAACTTGACCAGCTCCGGATCGTCGGGTTGGGCGGCGATGGTCTTCAGCTTGCCGTCGATGACACGGCCGGTGGTTCCATCCAGAGAAATCCAGTCGCCCTGCTTGAAGGTCTTGCCCTTGACGCGCAGTTCCTTCTTGTTCTCGTCCACAACGCAGTCGCCCGCGCCGGCCACGCAGCACTTGCCCATGCCGCGGGTGACAACAGCCGCATGCGAGGTCATGCCACCGCGCGAGGTGAGAATGCCGGCTGCTACTTCCATGCCGCCGATGTCCTCAGGTGTGGTTTCGCCGCGAACCAGGATGATGGTGGGATAGTCACCCTTCTGATGGTGCTTCACCGCATCTTCCGCCGTGAACACGATCTGGCCGACGGCCGCGCCCGGCGATGCCGGCAGGCCGGTGGCGAGCACGTCAATCTTGGCGCCCTTCTCGTCGAGACGCGGAACCAGGAAGTCGTAGAGCTGGTTCGGCTCCACGCGGAAGATCGCCTCTTCCTGCGTGATCAGGCCTTCGCGCACCATGTCGATGGCGACGCGCACAGCCGCCAGGCCGGTCCGCTTGCCGTTGCGGGTCTGGAGCATGTAGAGCTTGCCATCCTGAATGGTGAACTCGAAGTCCTGCATGTCGCGATAGTGCTTTTCCATCTTCCAGGTGATGGTGCGAAGCTGGTCATACACCAGCGGCATGGCTTTCTCGAGCTCGCTGATGGGCATCGGCGTGCGCACGCCGGAGACCACATCTTCACCCTGCGCATTCATCAGGTACTCGCCGAAGAACACGCGCTCGCCATTGGCCGGGTTGCGGGTAAATCCCACGCCGGTTCCGGAGTTCTCGCCCAGGTTTCCGAAGACCATGGCCTGGACGTTAACGGCTGTTCCCAGCCAGTCATCGATGTGGTTGATGCGGCGGTAGGTCTTGGCGCGGTCGTTCTGCCAGCTGCGGAAGACCGCATCGCGCGCGGCAACGAGCTGATCGAGCGGGTTCTGCGGGAACTCTTTGCCGGTCTCTTTCTTCACCAGCTTCTTGTACTCGGCAATGATCTCCTTCAAGGCAGCAGGCTGCAGTTCGTAGTCGAACTTCACCTTCATGCGCGCCTTCACGCCATCGAAGATGTGCTCGAACTTCTTCTTGGGAATGTCGAGCACCACGTCGCCAAACATCTGGATCAGGCGGCGATAGGAATCATAGGCAAAGCGCGGATTATTGCTGCGCTTGGCCAGCGCTTCGACGGCCTTGTCGTTCAAGCCCAGGTTGAGAATGGTGTCCATCATGCCGGGCATGGAAAACTTGGCGCCCGAGCGAACGGAGACCAGCAGGGGATTCTCGCCCGCACCCAGCTTTTGGCCCTGCATTCTCTCCAGCTGCTCGAGGGCGGCGTGCATCTCGGTGTCCACCTGCGGGTTCACCTTGCCGCGCATGTATTCGCGACACGCCTCGGTCTGGATGGTGAATCCTGGAGGAACGGGAAGCCCGGCGTTGGTCATCTCCGCCAGCCCGGCGCCCTTGCCGCCCAGCGTATCTTTCATGCGGCCATTGCCATCGGCGCTGCCGCCGCCGAAAAAGTAAACGTACTTGATTGCGCTTCGGGTAGACGTTTCGCTCGCCTTGCCGGCAAGCTGTGGATCCATTACGCCCTGCGTCATGGGATGAAACCCTCCGATTACGTAAATTTCCCGCCCTTGGACAAACACCATGTCACTGGGTACGGGAGCCCGCGTTGCGGAGCCGGTGGGGTGGGTGGCGGGACGTGAACTCAGCCTTCATGCAGGGATCAACATCAGGCGGAGCGCGTGCGAGTCATCCAGCCATTTTGGCTGCACATCGCGGCATTGCAAAAAAGAGTCGCAGTAACAATTAACAGGCCAACCCTGTCGACCGCCTGTGTTGGGCGTCACAGAGCATTCGCTTTTAAAGGCGACTCATCATACATTCCGCTGATGACGTTCCGCAATTTCGGGGGGAAAGGGTGTTTGGAATGAGGAGCCGTATGATACGGCCGGGGGCCCGTCTGCACCGGCAGACCGGCCCGGAGACAAGAAACGCCGTGCGGCGTTTCCTGGCATGGACCACATTGTGAAATGAGGAGCTGCGGGAAATGGGGGGAAATCAGGATAGGGCTGAACGCGCGCGTGCTCGGCTCAGGCGGCGGAACTCTCCAGGCACACTTCGCATTTGGAATTAGGTGCGTGCGACAAGAGAATTCCGTCCAGGCCCACCAGCGCTAGAATATTGGCCACGCGCGACGGCACATTGCACAGGCTGAAGTCATGACCGGCATCGCGAGCGCATCCATAGAGCGAAATCAGCGCGGCTATGCCGGCAGCATCGATACGGCCGATGGAGTGCAGATCAAGAGTGATGTCCTGTTTGCGCACCAGCGGCTCCAATTCGGCGACCAGGCTGTGATCGGTGCCCCGCACCAATTCGGTCAAGCCGATCGGTGCTGCAACCTTTGCATCAGTATGTTGGTTACGAGTGCGGATCATATCAACCTCCGATTCATGGGTCTAGTGCTGTTTTCGCCCCCGGCGTTTCCGCCTTATACCCGTGCTGCCCTTGAATCTTGCATGCGAGCCGCCAAAAATTGCTCCAGCGAATATGCTGAAACTACAGGGGCTTGTGCGTACTGGAACGCTCCCTGGGTGTCCGATTGCGCGCTCGCTGTTCGCAATCGAACATGATGTTCTTTACTACGCTCGTGGGGGCCCGTTGGTTCCGTGCAGCCTGAGTTTGACAAACCCGCCGATCGTTCAAGCGCCGCTCTGTTGACGCCGAACCATGTTCGCGCACTTGCGATCGATGCCGGATTCAGTGAAGCGGGACTTGTTGCGCTCCCATATGCAAACAACGAACGAGACGCCCAACGGTTTACAGATTGGATTCAGAGTGGGCGCAGTGGATCCATGAATTACCTGGCGCGCACCAATGAAGAGCAACAACTGGTGCGAGCACGCGCCGCCATTCCGTTTCCATGGGCGCGATCGGCAATCGTATGTCTGGCCAGCTATCACAACGCATATCCCAAATCGACAGACCCTGCTCCTTCCGGCAAGGGATGGATTGCGCGTTACGCGTGGTCAAGCCGCTCTCTCGGGGAGGGAAAACGTATTCCCAGTGATTACCACAAAGTGCTTCTGAAACGTTTGAAGGCTCTTGAAGCACGATTGCACGAAGAGTGCGGTTCGTTCGAATCGCGCGCGTATGTAGACACAGGCCCGGTGGTCGAGCGAGCGCTGGCAACGGCCGCCGGCTTGGGATGGACGGCGAAGAACACGTGCCTCATTCATCCGAAGCTGGGTTCGTATGCGTTTCTCGCGGTGCTGCTCACATCACTGGGTGTAAGTCCTGAGCACGCCGCCCTGACGGTCCCCGATCACTGCGGAACGTGCCGCCGCTGCCTTGAAGCGTGTCCCACGCATGCGCTCGATGCGCCTTACCAGATGGACGCGACACTCTGCATCTCATACCTGACCATCGAACATCGAGGCCCGATATTGCCGCAGCTGATGGAAGGCATGGGGCGACAGGTTTTCGGTTGCGATATTTGTCAGGATGTATGTCCCTGGAACCGAAAGGCGCCGATTGCCGCCGACCCGGAACTTGAGCCGAGGCCGGAATTGGTAAACCCGGCGCTCGAGGCGCTGGCCGACCTCGACGAGCCGGCATTTGAGCGCGTATTCAACGGTTCGCCGGTGCGCCGGGCAGGCTTCGCCGGGCTGCGGCGCAACATCGCAGTGGCCATGGGGAACAGCGGCGAACGGGGATTTACCGCGCGTTTGCGGGCATGGTCAGACGTGGCCGACCATGGGTTGCGCGCGGCCGCGATATGGGCGCTCGAAAAGCTGGAAGGTCGCCGGATCTAAAGGGAAACCGCTGACCGGCGCCGTGCCCCCTTGAGGGGGCTCGGCAGACCGCACTACGAGACGCGGAGAACGTTGGCCGCGCTGAGCCCCTTGGGGCCTTGCTGGCACTCAAATTCAACGGCTTCTCCCTCATTCAGCGTCTTATAGCCCTTCTCCTGGATGGCGGAGAAGTGGACAAAGACGTCTTCGCCCGTATTGCGCTGGATGAAGCCATAACCTTTGGCGCCATTGAACCACTTCACTACACCCTGTTCCTTCATTCACGTTCTCCTATAACAGTAGGCACAGCTCGAGTGCTTGCCTGCATTTGGCGGGATCTGCAATGTCTCACGGAGTGGAGGCTTGCATGGGGAATTCGCGCCGTTTCCCAGGTTGTTACCACCGGCGCGCCGTGCTTCAGTTATGGCAGGATTTGGCGACTTACGCAAGGAGAAAATGTGAGCATTTCAAACCATCGATTGGTCCCAAATCTGCATTAAATCGCCAAAAGGCTTATCCTGAATACATAACTTTCCCAGCATCCGCAGTGGTTCGAAGGCGCTCTTTGCGCCCCAAGAAGATAGAGCCCTGACAGGGAGTGGAACTGTGTCGATTGTCTCGAATTCCGGTACGGTGGCAGAGCCTGTGTCCGAAAAGCCGGCGGTTACCGAGGTACCGGATTGTAGCGCTGTGCCGGCGATAGAACCGGCAAAGGCGTCCAAGTGGTATCGGCTGCGCCAGGACGGAACCGCTCTGGTGAAATACCTGCTCGACAGCGAAGTACACACCTTTGCGTTCAGCGTGGCGGCCAATGCGATCCTGTCGTTTATCCCGTTCGTGGTGCTTCTCTACACGCTGGCGCTGTCAGTGTTTCATTCGCGCGCCATGGCGGGAGTGGTGAGCGACCTGGTGGCGAACTACTTCCCCTCGACAGCCTCGGTCCGGTTCTGGGGCCTGCTGGAGAAGGCCGCGCCGGCGCACGTTCAGGTGCTCTCGCTGATCATGATTCTGATCTCCTGCACCGGGATCTTCCTGCCGCTGGAGGTGGCATTGAACCAGGCGTGGGGCGTGGCCAAGAGCCGGAATTATCTGCTCAACCAGGTTGTCGCCTTTGGGTTGGCGATTCTCATGGTCATCCTCGGAGTCATCAGCATCTGGCTGGGAGCGGCGCAGCGCCAGGTACTGGCTTTCCTTATGTTCCACAAGGTCGACAACTGGTTTTACAACGGGGTCAGCTACTCGTGGCTGGCGGTGTGCAGCGGCGCGGCCTGCATTTTGTTCTTCTTCTCGATCTACTGGCTTCTGCCGAACTGCAAAGTGCCATGGCGGCCGGTTCTGCGCGCATCCATCGCGACGGGGATTATCTGGCTGGTGGCAAAGTATATCTTTGCGGCGATCCTGCCGCACCTGGACCTGGTGTCGATCTATGGCCCGTTCTATGTGTCAGTCGGACTGCTGTTCTGGGCCTATATCTCGGGGCTGATCCTCTTTGCCGGCGCGCAGTTCAGCGTGAAGCAGCTGGGACCGCGAGTCGAATAGCTACACGTACTCGAATAGCGCCATGAACCCGAAATCCATGTGCAATTGCTGATGGCAGTGAAATAGCGTGAGGCCCGGGATTATCGGCTACGAAATCGATCTCCATCTCCTGGTATCCGCCGACCATCACCACGTCCTTCATCACGCCGGACGTCGGCTTGCCGCCGAAACGCGTCAGCTCGAAGCTGTGGCGGTGCAGGTGAATAGGATGGATGTCGTCGCTGGCGTTGCGCATGCGCAGCCGATAGCGCTTGCCCTGCTTCAGCTGAAACATTGGATGCATGTGTTCTTCGTCTGGGAACGCGGCTGTCATTGATGGTCCACCGGTTGAAACCATCCGCAGCCGCGTTTTGCTTGGCGAAAAGCATGTCGAAGACCTCATCGGGACTTGGGGCGGCCGCTCCGGAGTTCGCCGAAGTGCGTGTAGTTCCACGGGAACGGCTTCGGCGCGATCCATTGCGGCTTTCCCTTCGACCGGCGTACTCGACCACGATGCCCATGCCGTGCATCCGGTCGTCGTCGGCCAGATCGCCCATGATCCAAACGCCGGGATGATTCATTTCGACGATCGCGGAGATTCGCTCCGCTGTGCCGAGCCAAAGCCCGGGACGGTCACAGGCTTGGGAATCGGATTACCATCCAGCGCCACAACAGTGAACGTATGGCCGGGCAATGCGAGGCTGCGGATCTCAGTCGCGCTCCCGTTCAAGACGTGGAACAGCACGCGCTCGCCTTGCTTCACTCTCATCGGCTCGCCGTGCCCAGCATTCGCCCGTTGATGGTGAAGGAGTCGTACCCGACTTCGTATCCATGCGGAGCGCCCTTGGCGAGCGAAGCCTTCATCGCGCCTTCACCGGAGTCCTTCAGATCCTTCACCGTCTCCGAGGGCGAAAGAAAATCCATATCCATGTCGCCGCCGCGGCTGAGCGTCGGCTCGAATTCCTTCAGTGTGAGAAAAATCTCGCGATCGTAGTTTCCAGGATTCTGTTTCGGCTCGATATAGACGGGTCCGACCAAACCGGCCGTACTGCCCCGCATCAGATTCGCTCCTGCGCGAACGTGCGTGTGATAGAAACGGAACCCGGAGGGACCGGCGTGACGTGATTCGCCGCGTTCCATGCGGCGGAATAAAGGGCGTTCCCTCTTCGGCTGCTCCATCGATGTCACCGGTGACAATCTGCCCGTGCCAGTGCAGCTGCTCCGGCGTATCGGTCTGGTTGTTGAGATCGATGGTGACCGGCTGGCCTTCCTTGAGGCGCAGCAGCGGTCCCGGAAACTGACCGTTGTAAGTCGTCGTGGAGACGATGCGATTGGCGGCAATTCTACCGGTTCCGGTCGATGGTCAGGGTGTAATCCGCGGGAGAAGTTTCCTGTGCGGCGCCGCGCGGTGCGACTGGCGCCAGGCCCCGCGCGCGCGCTTCGGCGCTCCCCGCACCGGATCCAAGCAACACCCCTGCGGAAGAGACGGCTGCACTTTTCAGAACCTTCTGCGATCCAGGCGCAAGAACGATTCACTCTTTGGCATGTTTACCTCGCGGGGTAATCAGCTTCTGCCGGCTTCGATGCGAAAGACGAGCCAAGCGAATATCGACCGCGGCCTACTGCACCCGGAACGCCTTTACCGCGATTGCATTGGGTACGTGCCCGCCGGCAGCATGGTGAACAGCGGAGTGAAAAGCGCATGCGATGCGGTCCGCACCACCGCCACATCTCCCGACCGCGTATCCGCCACGAAGAGCAGGTGCCCTTCAACCGAAAACGCCATGGCCGACGGTCCATCGCCCACGTGAATCGATCCCGAGCGCTTGCCATCCTCGATCGCGTAGATCGTCACATCCTGTGCTCGAAGATTAGCGACGTAGACCAGCAGATTGTCGTTCGACACGATCCCGCGCGACGGATCATCGCCCATCAGATAGGTCCCGCCCACTTCGTCCGTCGAGGTGTAGACCTCGCTGATGGTGTTGGAAAGCGAATTCGACACAAACACTTCGCCGCCGTCCGGCTTGAGCGCCAGCTTCACCGGCCCCGGCCGACATCCATCATCGCTTCCAGCCGATCCGGCTGATGGGCATGCGCCAGCCCGATCGCCATGACCTGGTGCCCGCCTGAGCATGCCACGAATGCCTTCGATGAGTCCGGCAGAATCACCATGTCAGCCGCACCGGGGCAGCCCTCGAAGATGGCCCGCACGCGCCGGCTGGCGGCATCCACCACGCTCACCGAGTTGCCGCCGCGGTTGGCCACCACCACCGTGTTACCGTCCGGAGTGACCCGCACCGCTCCGGGTTGTTCGCCGGTTCCGATCTGCGCAATCTCGTGGCGGGCCTTCAAGTCGATCACCGAGATACGTGTTGGAACCGGAATTGGCGACGTAGGCAAGATCATGCGGCGCATCCAGAATCGATCGAGATGGGTTGATCGTGCAGCGGAATCGTCGCGACGACGCTATTGTTCTCCGCGTTGAGCACCGAGACGGAACCGCGCCCGCCGGCGATCCCGGAGTTCACCACGTAGACTTCGTTGCGCGTGGGATGCGCGACCACCGCAACCGGGTTTTGCCCCACCAGCACCTCGCGGTCGAGTCGCACGTTCACCATGTCGAACACCGATACCGTGCCGCTGGCTCCATTGGTCACGTAGGCGTATTCACGATAGTTGGGTGGAAACTGGGGAAAATCGTGCGGCCTGCACCCGCTCAGCGCAAGCATTCCCAGGCAGACCGGCGAAAAGGCGGCCATGCAGGCCGCCTTGAAATCGGTTCGTTAGCAAGGCATGCATTCGGTCGCGGCCGACTCGATGTGAATGCCGCGCGGAAGCGTGCGATGCACCACCGGTGCGATCTGCTCGATCTCGTCCATCATGCTGCGCGAACTGCTCGGGATAGATCGATTGCGGACCATCGGAGAGCGCCTTGTCGGGCTCGTGATGGACTTCGACCATCAAGCCGTCCGCGCCCACCGCGACGGCCGCGCGCGCCATGGGCAGCACCTTGTCGCGCTTGCCTGTGCCATGGCTGGGATCGACGATCATCGGCAGATGGCTGAGGCGCTGCACCGCGGGAACAATGCTTAGGTCGAGCGTGTTGCGCGTGTGATCGGCGAAGGTGCGAACGCCGCGCTCGCAAAGCATGACCTCATAATTGCCCTCGCTCATGATGTATTCGGCGGCCATCAGCAACTCGTCCAGCGTGGCGCTCATGCCGCGCTTGAGCAGTACCGGCTTGCGCTTGCGCCCGCGGCTTGAGCAGCGAGAAGTTCTGCATGTTGCGGGCGCCGATCTGAATCACGTCGGCGTAGTCGGCGACCAGGTCGAGGTTCTCGTTGTCCATGGCTTCGGTGATGATGCGCAGCCCGAAGCGGTCGCGAATCTCGGCCATGATCTTCAGCGCATCTTCGCCGAGACCCTGAAACGCGTAAGGGGAAGTGCGAGGCTTGTAAGCGCCGCCACGGAAAAACTGCGCGCCGGCAGCGGCAACCTGCTCGGCAATGGCAAAGGCCTGTTCGCGGCTCTCAATGGAGCAGGGCCCGCGACCATGGCGAGGTTGCGCCCGCCAATGGTGGCGTCCGTGCCGGGAAAACGGATGATTGTGTCTTCTTCCTTTACGTCGCGGCTGGCAAGCTTGTAAGGCTTGGTGACGCGAATGACTTCGGCGACGCCGGAGAGCTCTTCGAGATTGCCCTGGTCGACTTCGCCCTGATTGCCGGTGACGCCAATCGCGGTGCGCTGCGCGCCTGGCATCGGATGCGGACGGAAACCCAGCCGCTCAATGTGGTCGCAAACTGCCTGGATTTCCTCCGGCGTGGCCTGCGCCTTCATGACGACTAGCATGGGATTGCAACCCCTCTCAGGTCCCTTCAGTGTACCCGCAGAAGGTTGGCAGGGCAATCAGGCAGCGGAGAGGGAAACCTCTTGGGGTTTCAACACATTCTCCGGTTTTTCAGGTGGTTGGTGATCAAGCCCAACAGCGCAGATCTGGGTAGACGCGCTGGGCAAATATGGGCCCGGCTAAACAAGACTACTCGGTCTCGTCAGTCGGTTCACCACTTCCAGAGTGTGCGGCAACTAGAGCGGGCGCGATTACCATCCCGATGAACGCAAGGCCAATTAACAGATCGTGCATTTGAGTGTTTCTCCTTGTGGCTTTTTTTGAGCCCTTGGCAGGTCTTCCCTGTCCACATTCGAATCATCCCTCGGATCAGAAAACTGTTACATCCCCCAAAAACAGAGTCGTGGGGAATCCCGAAGTGATTACGTTTGACCCAAATGTGCTATTACCCCAGCCAAAAGGAGATATGCTCGCCAGCAAGACAAGAGCGAGGGGGTAAATCGCTTTGCTGGCTTCCGAAGCAGGCAGTCACGCCTCGATACATTACCAAAGTGCGTTATAAATTTTACCGGTGCTTGCCGGAAGTCAAACGCTCGGCGCGCTTTGCAGCACGCCATTTGAGCGCGACAAATCCGAGGTAACCTAGCTGGATGATCCAGGTCGCCGCATATGCGGCAACCGTAAACTGGTGGTCGAGAATGGCACGCTGATCCATCGAAATTCCTCTAAACCGATTGGTTTTTAAACGTGGCTTTCCAGGGCTTCGTGAGCTTCCACCGCGGCAATCTTCTGTTGCTTGCGTTCCACCTGGTAGCGGAGCAGCAGAATCAGCACGCCCCACGCGAACCAGGCCAGCACATTCCAGCCGAACGCGGCCAGCATGGTGGGATCCTTGATGCCTGAATCGGGATCCCCGCCGAAGACCGGGGCCGGATGCTGCGTGCGCCACCAGCGGTTCGACATGTAGACGATCGGCACATCGAGCGCGCCGAAGATGCCCAGCACTGCTGCCAGGGTCTGCATCTGCGGGCCGGCGGCGAACCGTCGCAGCAGCAGGTAGCTCACGTAAATCAGCCAAAGCACAAGGGTTGTGGTGAGACGGGCGTCCCATGTCCACCAGATGCCCCAGGCGCGGCGCCCCCACAAGGGCCCGGTGATCAGAACCACGGTACAGAACACGACACCGACTTCGGCGCCCGCCAGCGCCCAGGCATCGGCCCTCTGAGCCCACTCCGGATTGCTGCGGCGAAAGACGAGGTAGCCGATGGATCCCAGGAGGCTTACGGCAAAGAATAGCGAAGCAGACGATGGCGTTGGGCACGTGGTAGTAAAAGATACGCTGCACTTCGTGCATCGTCGCCTCATCGGGGGCGACGTAAATGGCCTGGTAGAAGCCCCAAACCATCAGCGCAACCACGATCGCGGCATAGAACCCGATTGCCAGCTTCTTCATGCAAGAACCATCCAAGTCCGGCGAGGGAAGGTCAGATCTGGGAATTCCCTGAGGACACATTCAGTTTACGTCCGGCAAAGCTCATCAGTATGCATCCTTGGTCCGACGTGTGATTTACGTCACCAAAACATCGGCGGAAGACCAGATCGCTCGATTGGAACGAGATTGGACCCGTCAGAGAGCTATTCCGCGTTGAAGATCGTTTCGAACAGCAGCAGGCTTACGGTGGTGAAGATAATGTCGTAGCCGACCAGCAGCTTGATCCAGAGCCACGGATCGAAGTCTCCCGTCAGAATGGCCCAGTAGTCGCGTTCACCATTGCCAGCAGCGCCGGCACGAAGATGGGAAACAGAATCAGCGGCAGCAGCAGCTCGCGGTTCCGGCTGCGAATCGACAACGCCGCAAAGAACGTACCGTTGGCCACCAGCGCCCACGTTCCCAGCGGCAGCACTACCGCCAGCTGCCAGGCCTCCCCCACGACGCGCAGGTTGTACATCACCAGGAATACCGGCGCCAGGATTACCTGCACGATCGTCACGAACAGAAAATTCGCCAGCACCTTGGCCAGGAACAACTCTGCGGCAGCAGTGGGCGCCATGCGCTGCGCATCCATCACTTGATGGCGGATCTCCCTCGCCCACGCCTGATTGAGAGCGCTGACCGAGGCGAACATGGTCGCCACCGACAGCACGCCGCCGGCAATGTTGCTGCGAAACCGGCCCGCGCGGATCGAAGGCCAGCGAAAACAGCACCACCACCAGCAGTGCGAAGAAGAGCATCGAGTTGATCGCCTCTTTCGAGCGCCACTCGATGCGCAGGTCCTTCATCAGGTGTGTCCACAACACGCGCGGGATCACTGGACGACCTCCAGCCGCGCGAGCTTCGTCAGATCCGCGGTGTGTCACCGGCACGTCCATTGCCTCAGCCGCGCGGAGGTAGTCATCCGGGCGCAAGAATCAGTTGGGTGCCCGCGCGTCCCCGCGGAGACGCTGATCTTGTCAAACAGAATCGCCGTCTCGTCCACGAAAACCGGAAATGCTTTCTTGGCGCCGAAGATCGTTACGCCGCCGCGAATATATCCCGTGAACGGCTGCACGTCTTTGAGTGACACCATCTCGGCCTTGCGCAGGCCCGCGGCGCTTGGCCAGCTTCTTGAAGTCCAGTTCCGCATCGCCGGGTATCACCGCAAACACAATATACTCACCGGGGCCGCCTGTCGTCAGCAGCGTTTTGAACACCTGTTCCGGCGGCATGCCGATCTTCTTCGCCACGGTGATCGCGGACAGATCTTCAGGATCGACTTCGTACTCGCGCAATTCGAACGGAATTTCAGGCTCTCAAGAAAGCGTGCGCCGTTGGTCTTCATAGCGTCGGGCTCCCTGGCTCGAACTTGCGACGCGGCCGGCCTTGCAGCGCCAGCACCCAATCGGCGATGGGCGCCGCCAGCTCGCGCTGGTGCGTCGTGATCACGATGGTCCGGTTGCTCTGACGGAAGCCGGCCAGCAACTCCACCATCTGCCCTGCCGATTCAACATCCATGTTGGAGAACGGCTCGTCGAGCAGCAGCAACTCCGGATCGGCAGCAGCACGCGCGCCAGCGACGTCCGTTGCCGCATGCCCTGCGAGTACTGGCCCAAGCGGCCGCGTCAGGTCCGGATCAAGGCCCACCTGACGCAACGCATCGGCAGGCGAAAGGCATTCTCGATCCGGATAAAGGCTGCGAGAAGTAGCGCAGATTCTCCTGCGCCGTCAGCTCGTCATACAGCATCGGCGCGTGGCTCATGTAGCCGATGCGGTCGCGCGCATCGTGCGGCTCCTCGTCGCCGAAGACCTGCACCGTGCCGAAGCTGGGCCGCAGCAGCCCGGCCAGAATGCGCAGCAGCGTCGACTTGCCGGCGCCGTTCTCGCCAATCAGAACATAGCAACGTCCCGGTTCCAGATCCACCGACACCTGCCGCAGCGCGGCAAACGATCCGAAGAGCTTTGAAACGCCGTTCGACCCGAGCGCAGAAAGCGGGTCGGCAGGGCTCGGTCATGCCCTTCATTGGAGCGACGTTTGTAGGCGAAGGCGTGGCCGCGGACGCCGCAGCAGCGCGCGGATTCGCGAAGGCGGGGCTGCGCTGGGTGCCGGTTTGCCGCCTGGCGTCGTCGGCGCATACTTGCTGGCGCATTTGGCCTGCAGATCCGTGGCGTGGAACACGCCGTCACGTCCTAATGTGCCCATCGCCATCGCCTGGGAGTCATCTTTGAACGTGTCCGGAGGCGGCTCCGAGCCCTTGTAGACCACTTTCAGCAGTGCGGCCCTTGGCGCCTTCGGGAGTGGCTCTCGAACTCGTTCAGCACAAAGGTCACGTTGGTACCGTTCTGCTCAATCGAGCCGGGCTTTACAAACCCTTCAACACGCAGATGGCTCGTGTAGGCCTTGTCGCCCATGCTCACCAGCTCAGGCATGTTGACCGTAGTGCTCTTGCTCGGTCCATAGCCGCTGTAGGCCAGCCAGCCGATGTGCCGAGGATGATGGCGACTGCGATCCCGATGCGCCAGGTTGTTCGAAGTCTTTTTCATAGAGGCTCAACTTCAACCATACGGCTGGGGGGGACCGGGGTCAACCACCCTAACGTGATGGGGGTCACATCAGTTGCAGTGAGATCGATTGCACCAGAAATGGTGCGGATTGGCTGCAAACCCGTACAGCGGTTGCGCGTCGATCTGCAAAACACCAGGTTTTGCAAGTACTTCCGGCTTTCAATAGTCCCTGCTCAGGCTTCGTCGTCGCTCTTGCGCTTGCTGAACGACGCCACCAGTGCCGGAGAGAGAAGCATTGCCAAAAATGCAATGCCGATCACGATATCCCGCATGCGGGTCAAAGCTCCTAGCGGCTTTCCTCGCAGCTGCGGTGCGGCGCTTGGCTCGCCCGACCGGGAATTCCGCTCAAAAGACTCTATTCCGGCCTGATCGGACCGGGAATAGCAAATTAGTGACATGCGCCGCCCGTTTCGCACGGGAGCGCTCCTACTTCGGTAACTGGGGGTAATAAGAGTGTTTGCTGCAGTTGGCGCCTAGGCAGGTTCCAATCTAAAAGCGAGTTATCTTCCTCGGCTTCATTGCGAGGAATGGCCGCGCAGATCGCCGGACAGGCGACCATTGCAACAAAAGCAAGTGCTACCAGAACATCATGCATTTGGGAGAGGCTCCTTCAAATCAGCAACCGGATGGTTTAGATGGCAGAATGCACGCAATAAAGCCGTGCTGGTGCCCGTCGGAAAAACCTAAGTAACGATTGCTTTAGGGTTACTTTTACACGGAAGTGTCGGAAATGGCAATCGGGGCAGACCCGAAAGTCAAAGATTTCTCGGCATTTTGAGATTACCAAAGTCGCTTTAGGAGTTCTGCACCGGGAATCGTGCAGATTTGAAACGGCTGCCCCTCCGTCCTGCTCAGTTACTGGCCGCTCTGCAGATTACCGAGGGTGTGTGCCGCCCGGTCCAGCGCCTGCGTCAGCACTGCCAACTGCTGGCTGGCGCGTTCGGCGTTTTTTGCTTGCACCGCCTCGTTCACCCCGGGAATGACCACCGCCGCATAACCTGTGTACTCGCCAGGAGCATAGATCACGTGCCTGTACCAGGGCCGGTTGGGAAGACCTGCCGGCGAAACCAGGTCGGCCTCGGTCTGGCGCAGAGCCTTGTTAGACCTGCCCGGGATCGCCGACGGCGGATTTCTCGACTGCGGTGGCATGCTCAGCGGCCGCGGTAAATCGGCCCGCGGCGGCCAGGGCCGGTCCAAAGTCGATCGAAGCCAATTCCTCTTCGCCTGCCTTCTTTTTTTGCGTCTCGATGTACGAGGCGATATCGCGCGCGTAAGGCACGTAGTCGTAGGGCAACACGTCGGTGTCGGCCATGCGCACGGCTTCCAGGCCCAACACCCGCGCCATCTCCTGCAGATAGACAAAATGCGGATCGGCGTTCATGGTGAACCAGGCGTAGTCGTCGAAGGTCGAGTGATAAACGCCGTAAGGCCCGCCCGAGCCGATATCGGTAGAAGGCACGCCCACATGCTGCAGGAAGGGCGTGAAGTCGGAGCCCGAGCCGAGGTCGCCCACGTGCACGTCTTCCCCGTCTGAGCGGCGCGTTCGAGGCGCGATGTTCGTTGCCTTCGCGCTGCTCATTCTTCCACTGCTCGTACACCGTTCCGCCCGCGGGCTGGGCACGGAGCGCGTCAATCTCGCGAACAAACTGCTTGAGCGAGGGCACAGCAGCCGCGGAGAAATCCGGACCGGAGACGGCAACGTCCACATTGAAGTAGGCCACGGCGTGCTCGAGCGTCTGGGCGTGCTGCTCCACCCACTCGGTCGAGCCGATCAGGCCTTCTTCCTCAGCATCCCAACTGCAAAAGACGATCGTGCGCTTGGGCCGCCATCCTTGCTTGAGCAGCGCGCCCATGCCGTGCACCGATTCCAGCATCGCCGCGGTGCCGCTGTTGGGATCGACCGCGCCGTACACCCACGCATCGCGATGGTTGCCCGCCACGACCCAGTCGTCCGGGTACTCGCGAGCCCTTGACCTTGCCGATCACGTCCCAGATGATTCGCCGCTGGTAGTCCTGCTGCGAGACCAGTGAACCTTCACGCCGCCCGGCCGCCAGGTGATAGCGGAACGGCAGCGCGCCCTGCCAGCCCTGCGGCACGCCCGGCCCTTGAGCGCCTGAAGAATGGGCGCCGCATCGTGATAGCTGATGGGGATGGAGATGATGTGCGGCTGATTGCCCTCGGGGTAGATACGCGCCGAGTCGGGCAGTTCCGGCGTCGAGGCCACTCCGGGCGTCTCCGGGTCGCCGGGATACTTGAACAGATACTGCACCGAGCCGCGCTGCACGCCGGTCTCCGGCCGCCACGGGCCCATGCGGCCACGGGTCGCCTTTGTAGTAGCCGTCGTCCTGCGGGTCAGAGTAGATCAGCACGCCCGCCGCGCCGCGCTGCTCGGCAATGATAGACCTTCACGCCGCGAAAGTTCGCGCCGTAGCGCACCAGCACGATCTTGCCGTGCAGGTCGATGTGCTGCGCGGCGAGCTGGTCGAAGTCTTCCAGGCGGCCGTAGTTCGCGTACACCACTTCGCCGGTCACGTCGCCCGAGCCCGACGAGCCGTTGAACGGCATCACCACGCGCGGATCGTCCTGGCCGGGATCGCCCGTCCACGTGCTCGCGCGTGGGCCCGCTCATCAGCAGCTTGCCGCTCGGCGTCGAAGGCCTCCACGCGCACGACTTTGGGCTGGTTCATCAGCACGCGATAGGGAACGATCTCGGTCTCCAGCCCGGCGGCGCGAAACTTCTCGCGCCACATATTCGGCGGTCTTGTGGTCTTCAGGCGTCGCGGCCAGGTGCGGCTCGGCGGTGAGCGTCTTCAGCTCTTCGCCGGCGAGCTTGGCGTCCGGCACGGCGAGAAACTTCTCCTCGATCTTCGCTTCGGCGGTGAAGTCGGATAGCCGAAGACGGTGGCGGCGGACTGTGCAGACTGGCGCGATGCACTGCTGCCGAGAGAACAGCGAGAAGAACAGAAAGGCGAGCAGAGAGATTTTCATGCGTGAGGATCCTTTAATGGAGCCGATTCGTTACGCAGTGTGCGAGTAGCAGCATCGCCGGATCGCGCCAGCAATGCCACAGCTTACACTAGGGAGCCTCAGGCTCATCGCTCGGAGTGCGGACGGCGAGTTAAACTACAGGGATGACCTCAGGCCCGCAGTGGAAGAAGGTCCGCCGCGCTCGGCCCGCGTGGAGCGTGGAAGCCTTCCCCGATCGCGCGCGGAGCCGCGGCAGAGCTGCCCGCAGATTGTCCGCGCCCTGCGCAACCCCAACTTCCGCCTCTTCTGGAGCGGCAACTTCCTCTCCAACATCGGCACCTGGATGCAGAATGTGGCCCAGGGCTGGCTGGTCTTCACCCTCACCAACTCGGCTTTCTGGCTGGGCGTGGTCGGCTTTGCCGGCTCCATTCCGTTTCTCGTCTTCACGCTCTTCGGCGGCGTGATTGCCGACCGCGTCAACAAGCGCCGCCTGCTGCTGGTCACGCAGTCCGCCATGATGCTGCTGGCCTTTCTGCTGGCCGCGCTGGCCTTGGCTCAAGATCATCACCGTCTGGGAAGTCGCCGCTGTCGCCTTCTGAACGGCATGGCCATGGCGATGAACGCGCCCAGCTA
Source organism: uncultured Acidobacteriota bacterium (assembly GCA_963846375.1). Classification (GTDB taxonomy): domain Bacteria; phylum Acidobacteriota; class Terriglobia; order Terriglobales; family Acidobacteriaceae; genus Telmatobacter. The sequence continues at coordinate 74,393 of CAWJVV010000017.1, read as the reverse complement.
CCAGGCGCTGGTGCCGCGGCTGGTTCAGCGCGAAGACCTGACCAACGCCATCGCGCTCAACTCCGCGCAGTTCAATATGTCGCGCATCCTGGGGCCCACGCTGGGCGGATACGCCATGGCTGCTCTTCGGCGTGGCCGGCAACTTCTTTCTCAATGGCCTCAGCTTTCTGGCCGTGCTGTGGGCGCTTGTCCGCATAAGTATCCCGAGCAGGAACCCTCGCCACAGCACAGCGTATGTGGCGCAGCCTGCGCGCAGGGCTTTGCCGTATCTGCGCAGCGAGCCGCAGATGCTGGTGCTGATGTGGATGACGGCAGCGGCGAGCTTCTTCGGCATTCCGTTCCTCAACTTCATCCCCTACTTCGCCAAGGTGCAGCTGCACGCTGGGCGAGAGCGGCCTGGGCTGGCTGATGGCCGCTTCCGGCCTGGGCGCTGTACTGGGCGCCATGACCGTGGCCGTCGCGGGCATGCTCCGCCACCGCGGCGTGGTCGTCACCGTCGCCGGCAGTCATCTTCTTTCTGGCCATTATCGGCTTCTGCTACTCGCGCAGCTTCGCACTCTCGCGAGTTCCTGGCGTTTTCGAGGGCTACAACGGGATCCTGATGATCTCGTGCTTCAACGTCGCCATCCAGCACCTGTCCAGCGACGAGATGCGCGGCCGCGTGATGAGCATCTATGCCACCAGCTTTCTGGGGCTGCCGCCGCTGGGCTCGCTGCTGGCGGGCGAGCTCTCCCGGCACATCCCCACCGGACACGCGCTGGCCGCCATGGCGGGCGTGGCGCTGCTGAGCTTTGTTGGATTCTTCAGCTTCTCGCCCGCGCTGCGCAGACTCGATTGATGCGCCGCCATGGCGCCGACGACGCGGAGCGCGAAATCACGCGGCCGGGGTGAGCGGCACCGGCTGTCCGCAGTGGGCGCAACGCTTGGCCGCGATCGGAATGTCGCTCAGGCACTCTGGGCATGCCTTGGTGACCGGCGGCGCCGCAGGCACCGGCTTCTTGAACCGGTCCATCAACGAATTCACCGGAACCACCAGCCCGAAGTAAACCACAAACGCCACAATCAAGAACGAAATCGCGGCATTGAGGAAGTTTCCGTAAGTGACCGGCACTCCGTTGACAACCGCTTTCAAATCGCTGAAGTTCGGCAGGTGGATCACCGCCGACATCAGCGGCGTCATCACGTCCTTGACAAACGAACTCACGATTGCCGAGAAGGCAGCGCCAATAATGACGGCCACGGCCAGATCGATGACATTTCCTCGCAGAATGAAATCGCGAAAGCCTTTGAGCATCGGGGGAGCCTCCTGCAGGTTCCCGAGCAGCCTAGCAGGCCATCCCCTTACCTTCAAACAAATTAGGGAAAAAAGAACAAAAACACCGCCATGCCCATAATCATCACGTCGGTATACAGCAGGAGCAAAATACCCGCCTGGTAGAAGCTCCACTTGCGCTTCATGCATCGCGTTGTCTCCGCCATGGCGGCGAGTGCGATCAGTATCGGCAGCGTCTGCCAGCGCGACGAGTGCAGCGCATCGATGTCAGGAAACCCGCCCATCCGCAGGCTCAGGAAAAAGGCGAGCAGCGCTACAAGGGTGCTCCGCACCACGGAGGGCTGCCTGAGCCGAAGGAGTCTTGTGCGGGGATGCACGATCTTTTCATTATTGCAGCCGGAAGGGTAAGCCGGAACCAAGATACAGCCTGCTGCGCGCGTCAGGAATCTCAATGGAAAAGAGGGAACAAATGCAAGCCATCGACAAGGTTTCCACCGTGACCATCGCCGTCAAAGATCAGGATGAGGCGCTTACATGGTTTACCCAGGTGCTGGGCTTTGAAAAGCGCGTCGATCAGCGCGCACAAGGATTCCGGTGGTTGACCGTTGCTCCGCCCCAGCAGTTGGAGGTGGAATTCCTGCTGGCCTCGTGGTTCCCTGACCGCGTAGGCAAAAATGCCACGTGGGTAATCTCCACACGCGACTGCCAGCACGGCTACGAAGAGCTGAAGGGGAAGGGGGTCGAATTCGTGCAGGCTCCCCAGCCGCGCCCCTGGGGCATCGAAGCCGTCTTCGTCGACCTGTACGGCAACAAGTACGCGCTCGTGCAGGAGTCTGCGCAGGTGCTTACCGACGATGCGGAGAAAAACGCGCTGCGCATCTCGGAGGCGGGTGTCATGGCAAGCCGCGGTGCTCCAGCAGGGGTCGATCCGGCCTAGCCTACTTCGCCACCAGTTCCATCTCGCGCAGCGACTCCGCGTACGGTGCGCGCAGCACGCCGCGTTCGGTAATGATCGCCGTCACGTACTTCGCCGGAGTCACGTCGAACGCAGGATTGCAGATGCCCACACCGTGCGGCGTTAGCTGCTTGCCGCCATGGTGCGTAACTTCAATCGCGTTGCGTTCCTCAATGGGGATGGCATCTCCGTTCGGCGTGGCCGTGTCGATCGTCGACCAGGGCGCGGCGCAATAAAACGGAATTCCGTGCTCCCTGGCAAGAATGGCCACGTTGTAGGTTCCGATCTTGTTGGCGAAGTCGCCGTTGGCGGCGATACGGTCCGCGCCCACCACCACGGCCTTGATCTTGCCCGCACGCATCAGGCTCGCCGCCATGTTGTCGCAGATGACCGTGGTTGGAATGCCGTCGGCCATCAGTTCCCACGCCGTGAGCCGCGCTCCCTGCAGAAACGGCCGCGTTTCGTCGGCATAAACGTGAATCTGCTTGCCCTGTTCCACCGCCGAGCGAATCACGCCCAGCGCCGTGCCGTATCCGCACGTGGCCAAGGCGCCGGCGTTGCAGTGCGTCAGCACGCCGCCTTCTTCCGGCAGTAACTCCCCGCCGTAGGCGCCCATGGTCTTGCACGCCGCAATGTCCTCGTCGTACATGGCATGGGCTTCGGCGAGAATCTGCTTGCGCACCTCGTCCATGGTCGACCCTGCCGAACGCAGCTCTGAGAAGAGCCGCTTCATCCGGTCGATGGCCCAGAACAGATTCACCGCCGTCGGACGCGTGCCTGCCAGCCGCGCACAGATTTTGTCGAACTCCGGCGCGAACTCCTCCGGCCGTCTTCGCACTCGACTCTTACCGCGCCCAGAGCAACACCGTAAGCAGCGGAAACGCCGATGGCCGGCGCCCCCCGCACCACCATGGTCACAATCACGTCGGCAACCTGTTCGTAGCTGGTGGCGAGCACATAGCTCTCCTCGAGAGGGAGCCGCGTCTGGTCGATAAAGCGGACGCCCTCAGGGGTCCACGTGAGCGTAGGAATCATGCACCTTTAGTCTACCGTGTCGCCAGTCCGGTGGCTTCTATATGCGATGCTGAAAACGTTTGCAAATTCCACTGGACGCCACTGCTCCCCACTGCGTACAGTAGTCTGCGGAACTTTCCCGCAGTCCCATCGCCCACGCGCCACGCTTAACCGCAAAGGAGCCGGCCCTCTTGAACTCCGCCGCACGACTCACCTCCGTCGACTGGATCATCATGCTGCTGTACTTCGTCTTCGTGCTGGGCATCGGCTTTGCCCTCAAGCGCTATATGAAGACGAGCAAAGACTTCTTCCAGGCCGGCCGCGCGCTCCCCGCGTGGATCTGCGGACTGGCCTTCATCAGCGCCAACCTCGGCGCTCAGGAAGTCATCGGCATGGGCGCCTCCGGCGCCAAGTACGGCCTCGAAACCGCTCACTTCTACGGCATCGGCGCCATCCCCGCCATGATCTTCGTGGGCATCTTCATGATGCCCTTCTACTACGGTTCGAAGGCGCGCTCCGTGCCCGAGTTCCTCCGCCTGCGCTTCGACGAGAAGACACGCGCCCTCAACGCCTGCTCCTTTGCCGTGATGACCGTCTTCAGCTCCGGCATCTGCATGTACGCCATGGCACGGCTCATCCAGGCGCTGCATGTATTCGACTCGCTCTTCCAGAGTCTCGGCTTGGCCCCCGAAGGCATCTTCACCTTCTCTATCGTGCTCTCGGCCATCATCGTGCTCGCCTACATCTTCCTCGGCGGACTCACCAGCGCCATCTACAACGAGGTGCTGCAATTCTTCCTCATCATTGCGGGTTTCCTGCCGCTGGTCCTGCTGGGCCTCAAGAACATCGGCGGCTGGAGCGGCCTCAAGGCGTCATTGCCCGTCGCCTACATGCATGAGTGGAAGGGCATCATGCACGCCTCCACCAATCCCATGGGCATCGACATTATCGGCCTGGGCATGGGGCTCGGGTTCGTGCTCGGGGCCGGCTACTGGTGCACCGACTTCCTCGTGATCCAGACGGCCATGGCCTCGCACAATATGGATTCCGCGCGCAAGGTACCGCTGATTGCAGCAGTCCCCAAGATGGTCTTCCCGTTCCTCGTCATTCTGCCCGGGCTGATCGCAATCGGCTTGCCAACGCCGCACTCCACAACCGCAGTATTCCATAACCCCGACGGCTCCATCGTTCACCAGATCGATGTCGTCTCAACAGAGCAAGCCGAGGGCCGCGGCATCGTCCCCGCCAAAATCAACCCGATAACCGGCAAGCCCATGACGCAGGCCGACGGACAGCCGCTCCTCGACTACGATATGGCCACGCCCAACATGCTGCTGCACTACTTCCCAACCGGCATTCTCGGCCTGGGACTGACAGCACTGCTCGCCAGCTTCATGAGCGGCATGGCAGGCAACGTCACCGCCTTCAACACCGTGTTCACCTACGACCTTTACCAGTCGTATATTCACAAGGGCGCCAGCGACCGTCACTACATGGCGGTGGGCCGTTGGGCAACGGTCGGAGGCATCCTGCTCTCCATCGCTACCGCTTACGCCGCTATCAGCTTCAACAACATCATGGACACGCTTCAGCTGGTTTTCTCGTTTGTGAACGCTCCTCTATTCGCCACGTTCCTGCTGGGCATGTTCTGGAAGCGGACCACCGGCCACGGCGCATTCACTGGGCTCATCACCGGCACGCTGGCTGCGGTCATTCACCATGGCCTCACGCTGCCCATCGAAGCGCGCCCCGGCATTCACGGTGGATGGATCACCGTCGTCCATCACTATCCCAGCGACATGGCGCAGAACTTCTACGGCGCTATCTTCGCCTTTGTCACCAACTTCATCGTTGCCGTGATCGTGAGCCTGTGCACCAAACCCAAGCCGGAGTCCGAGCTGGTCGGCTTGGTTCACTCCCTCACGCCCAAACCCGAAACCTCGCATCTGGTCTGGTGGAAGCGTCCCGAGGCGCTGGCAATCGCCGTGCTCGTCGGCGCCATCGCGCTCAATCTGTTTTTTGCATGATATCGATGCCTATGCTCAAGGAGCCGACCCAATCATGAATCTTGATCTGCGTATCCCCATGGGCCTGATGTTCTCCATCATCGGCGTCATTCTTACCGGCTTTGGCGCGGCCACTAATGGCCGAATCGATCTCTACGCGCGCAGTCTGGGCATCAATGCCAACCTGTGGTGGGGAATCGTGCTGCTTGTCTTCGGCCAGATCATGTTCCAAATGGGCCGCCGCAGTCAGAAGAAGCTGGCCTTGCTGCCACCGGAGCCAATGGACGAATCCGAGTCGCACCGCGGACACTGACTCTTCGCAGCCTGTCGTGCGGTTGAAATGCCGCCAGTTAATCCGGGTTGCAACAGAGGCGCCGCTACGGCCGCAGCGTTCGCCAATCTCCGAAATCCAGAAGCGCGGAAGAATCCACCTCGGCACGAAATGACCGGCCTGGATGCCGCGCTTTCCGCATCTCCAACAGCCGCAGTGGTTCTGGAGCGCCCTTTGATTGCGCACGAACGCCGCGGCTCCACTCCAGCAATGCATTCACATCGCGCAGCCACTTTGACGGAGGCGTCAAAGCTTCCACCACCAGATCAACTTGTCGCGCAGGATCGCCCTCATTGGACCGCAGGAAGAGAATCACCGGTGTCGAGCGCTGTCGGGCCAGTTGAATTGCCTGCCCGTTTGAGAAACCGTCGCTCTCCGTCAAAAAGACCGCGTCAACACCCCTTCCAGGTTCAAGGGCTCTTGCGAAGTGGGGAAGCGACAGGCACTCGTCTACTTGATACCCGACGCTGCGAAGAACTGCCACCCGGTGGCAGTCATCGGCGCCGATATGCAATACGTGAGCATCCATTTTGACCTCTAACCGGTACGCCCTCGATTCATATCGTGAGCATGTTTACTCGGGTTCCAATTCATCGTTGGGTGTATGCACGACACATTGGGGGATTGTCTGAAGGGTTAGTGATGTATGCTCCGCAAACGTATCTCGCGAATCTATCTCCGCTTGTATTGACTCCGATTGCGCGCTGAAGTTGCGCCAGATTTTCTATTTCGTGACCGCCGTCATCTCATATTCAGAGAAACTTCAGAATTACATGGCAGATGTAAAAATCACCTTGCACGATTACCGATATCGATGTAAAAACTACCTTGCTCCATCCTCAGGTCCCACGCTGAATCGCATATTGCGGTAATCGAATGTATAGCGGCGGAATTGATCCAGCACATCAACGCCCAACACTCCGTAGACATCGTCCAGAGCGGCGTCGCCAACCGGCTGCGTAAGCACCTGAATGTAGTGCGCCTGGACCACGGTCCCGCCGATGTCGAGCGCCGTTGTCTCCGCCAGATAAGCAGGTTCCGCCTTCTCCGGCTGCACGCCGCGAATCGCCGTCATCTCCGGCGTCTGGCCGGCGAATTCGTTTGCGTGCTCATCGTAATACCGTGATGTGAAATAACTTTGCTGCCCGGCTGCGTCCACCGCATACATGCGCTCATTGCCCGCTGTTCCCAGCGCCAGGATAATCTGGTCGCCATCGAGAAAGAAGTGAGCGCCGCGAGGGTTTGCCACCTCTTTGCTGTTCGGCGCGGCGGGCGTTACTTCAATTGTCGCGTTGCCCGTTATGGTCAAACTGCCCAGCGCCTGCAAAGCCGCATATCCCAGCACGCCCTGTACCTGGTACTTCGTATTCTCGAAAAAATAATCCGCGTCCTCAAACACAAAGGCGGTCATGTTGCGAAGCGTAAGCCTGCCTCCGATGGTGAATCGTGGAACCACCGTCGCGTGCACCTGCATGGGTTTGCCGGTTAGCGAATGAATCGTTACGGCATCGTCTGAAACCTTTAGCCCCACTTCGCGCGCCAGTGATCGCGCTATCAAATTGAAAGGCGCTGTGGGATCCAGCATCCAGCTGTGTGGCATCGCGTCCACAAAGACTGGAATGTCCGTCAGTCCCAGGGGATCTCGTCGTACCTGCATCACAAACCCATCGCATGGTTCTACGGTCATCGCGGGATTGGCCGCCACCAGCGGCAGCATCTTCAGCGGCATCTCAATCTCATCCTGCTCGTCCTTCGTAAGTTTGCTGCCGGCGCGCGCCTCCAACTCCTGGTAAGCCTTGGCGGCCTTGGCCGTATCGCCTTCGCGCATGTAGTCCTCTGCCAGGGCTTTGCGCAGCAGTTTCTCCCGCGCCATGTTGCCGCTCGCTGCCACTTTGTCAATCAGCGGCTCCAGCAAGGCGATGGATTTTTTGGCGTTGTTCTCGCGATTGGCCAGGATGCCGCGATAGAGCTGTGCCTCGTCGGGAGGCAATTGGTCCAGCTCGTCGGCAAGGCGAAAGTACTGATGATCGGCCAGCAGGTTCCGCAGCCGTAGGTCCGCGTCGAGTCCGCTGGCTGTCCCGGTGTGCACCTGGGCGCCGGCTCCGGGTTGCTGCTCCTGGGCGGGAGGCGCGGTTGGCTGGGCGGGAGCGGTTTGCTGGGCGGTGGCCACGGGCGCAAACAGTATGGCCCACCCCAATACAAGACACAGGCACCCGGCCCGCGCCGTTCCCACCGCTCGGCTCATAGTTACTACAACGCTAACAGATTCCTGCAGTTCGCGTTTGCTCCAAAATAGCGCTCTCTCTCGCCTTCGTGCTGTGGCGCATGAGCCTGCTTCAAGTCCCGTAAACTGGATTCAGTTCCGCATGGCGAAAAGAACCATCGCACATTACGAAATCATCCGTCGGCTCGGAGCTGGCGGCAGCGGCGTGGTCTACCTGGCCACCGACACGCTGCTGCAGCGCCCCGTGGTGCTTAAGATCCTGCGCACCGGCGTTCTCACCGCCGAGCAGATGCGCAGCACCGTCCTGCGCGAAGCCCGTCTGGCCTCTGCCATCGAGCATCCCAACGTCTGCGCCATCTATGAAGCGGGCGAAAGCGGCGACGAAGCCTACATCGTCATGCAATACATTCCCGGCCAGTCGCTCGACCACCTCATTGCGCGCGGTCCCGCCAATCTGCAGCTTGTCCTGTCGGTTGGCATCCAGGTGGCCGACGGTCTGCATGCCGCGCATTCACTTGGAATCTTCCATCGCGACCTCAAGCCGCAGAATGTCATGCTCACCGAGGGCGGCCTCGCCAAGATTCTCGACTTCGGCCTCGCTCGACGCATTCGCCCTGAGGAAGCCAACTTCGATCCGGCCAAGCCCGCGCTCGCCAGGGATGCGTCGCTGGCGGCAACCTACACCGCGCGCGGCGGCACCATCCGCTACATGGCGCCCGAGCAGTTCGTCACCGGGCAGTCCAGCGTGCAGTCCGACATCTGGGCTCTCGGCATCATTCTCTTCGAGCTTGCCTCCGGCCGTCATCCCTTCGCCCGCCCTGATGCCGAGGACTTCCAGGTGATCCGCGCCATTCAGTTCTCCGATCCGCCCGACCTGACCGAAATCGTCCCAGGCATCTCCCCGGAACTGAAGAGCGTGATTCTTACCTGCCTGGAAAAGAATCCCGCCTCGCGCTACGCCTCCGTGGCCGAGGTTCGCGAAGCGCTCAAGACCATCATGAAGGCGCTTCAGATCGAAACCGGCAGCATCCCCGGCGAAGCCGCCGCCAACCTGCCCACCACCGGCGTTGAAGCCGAGAAGCGCGCCACCGGATTTCTTTCCATGCTCGCCGAGCGCTTCCGCGAATCCGCCCCCGAGCGTCAGCCCACATCTCTGCTCGTCGTGCCCTTCGCCAATCTCGGCGCATCGGAGGTGGCACCCCTCTACGGCTATGCCCTTGCCGACGCCATTGCGGCCCGTCTCGCCCGCATTCCCGCGCTCGTCGTGCGGCCATCCAGCGCCCTCATGAATCTGCAGGTCGCGCAGATGGATCCCCTCGAGATCGGGCAGCGCCTGCTCGTTTCCTACGTTCTCGCCGGCAGCTTTCTGCGCTCCGACCACGGTTTCGATCTCAACTGGCAGCTCCTCGACGTCGGCTCTCAAAGTGTTCGCACCGGCGGCGCCATCCGCGTGGCGTCGCTCGATCTGATCGCGGTCCAGTCTGAAATCTCCAACGAAGTCTTCGCGGCCCTCCACGGCCTCAGCGCCGCCGACCGCATTGAAGTCTCCGAGCCGCAGCGTGCCTCTACCCGCGAATCGTCGCTTCCCGGCCCCGTCAGCGAAGATTACCTGCAGGCCCGTGCCATGCTCAGCTCCTTCATGAGCCGCACCGGCTCCAAGGCCGACCTCGATCGGGCTCACGCCCTCTTCTCCAGCATCGTTGGCAAGGATCACGCCTTCGCCCTCGGCTGGAGCGGCCTCGGCATCGCCGAGCTGCAATACACGCGCCACGGTTTCGGCGGCCAGAGTCATATCCTCAACGCACGCCGCGCCTTCGACGAAGCCCTCCGCCTGGACCCAACAGCCGCCGAGGCCAACCTCTACCGCATCTACATGCTCCTGTCGCGCGGCGAAAAAGAATCAGCCCGCCACGGCATCGCCAACATGCTCTCCACCGCTGCCAACGACTGGAACGTGCACATGGTTGCCGGTCTTGCGCTTCGCGGCGACGGCATGTACGCGGAAGCACTGCATCAGTTCAACCGCTCCTTGAAGCTCAATCCGGCCAACGCCGCCATCCTCTACAACCACCGCGCGCGCGTCTACCACTACCAGAATCAGCTCGAACTGGCGGGCGACGAACTCGACAAAGGACTCGCGCTCGAGCCGCGCCATCCGCTGTTGCGCACTTCAGCCGGGTATCAACAAATGCGCCTCGGCAATCTCGGCGAGGCAATCGACATCCTCGAGCGCGTCATCCGCGACGACCCCTCGCTCCGCATCGCTGTCCCCACCCTCGCTCTCTGCTACGTGCAGGCCGGCGAGCGCACCCAGGGCGCTGCTCTTCTACAGGACGACACCCTCGCCGCCGCCGAAGCCGACAGCGACATGGCCTATCGCCTCGCGACTTACTTCGCCGTCGAAGGCGACTCCGCCGAAGCCCTGCACTGGCTCCGCCGCGCCATCTATCTCGGCAACGAAAACTATCCATGGTTCCAGAAGAACCCCGCCTGGAACAACCTCCGCACCAACGCCGACTTCGACCGCATCCTTGAAGACCTGAAGCGCTCCTACCGTAAGAACCAGCGCACCTGGAAGCGCCTGCTGGAGCAATTCCCCCGCGACCCCGAATAAATAAACGCTGTCATCCTGAGCGAAGTTGGCGCGGAGCGCCAACGCAGTCGAAGGACCCGCAGTTGTTCTTGCATTTGCCTTTTTCAAAGCATCACAAGCATGGCCGGAGGGTGCCCCAGGTCTCCTTGTTTTGGAGACCTGGGATATCGACAACCCCGTCAGGCATTCGAGCCTTGTCTACCGCCCCATCCCCGCGCTATCCTTCCTCTTCCCCAAAATACGGAGGAATCTCCGAAGTGATAAATCTCCTGCGATCGCTTGCACTCTGTGCAATCGTCACTCTCGCCGTGACCGTGCCCGTCCATCCACAAGATCAGCCCCATGCACAAGATCCGTCCGCGCCTGCACTCGCGGCAATTGACGACTACCCCATGAACCGCGCCGGCATCTTCGTCAAGGGCGCCGAGTGGAAAGACGTCAAGAATCAAGCCCCCTTCAAGACCAAAGCAGCACACGGCATCGCCGCCTCACTCTCCTATGGCCTGGTACCCGCCAAAGTCGTCGCCGAGTACGAAGGCGACCACGCCCCAACCCAGGCGGAGAATGCGCAACCCATCTTCTGCATCTGCCACCTCATCTCCATCCCCGGCCAGCCCGTGATCGTTCGCCTCCACCCCAAAAAGACCTCGCGCGAACTCGACGGCGGTCGCATGATCGTCTATCCCGTAGTGGGTGGCAGCAAAATGGCCGACGCCAACAAGACCGACCTCATCTCCGTCGACGTCTCCCACCCCGACCCGCAGGTCTGGATCGTCCGCCCGCAATCAGCGCTGGCCCCCGGCGAGTACGCCCTCATGCTCGGCACCCAGAACGTCAGCATCTTCCCCTTCACCGTCGGCCCATAGCCGGCCCTTTTCATATCAAGGGTCGCGCACCAACTCCAACGTGTTTTGAAAGGGCACGACTTTTCAGTCGTGCCGCAAATCCGCCAAAAACCGGCCTCTAAAACGATCGCGCCTCGAATTGAAGCGGGCAAAAGCGCGCCAGCAGAGCGTAATCCCGTGCATTGATGGTGAGCACGCGAATTCCTGTGCGGGCTGCACTGGTTGCAATCAAGGAATCGTTGGTCAGCCGCGCTTGGCCGATCTTCTCGTATCCATGCTTCTCTGCGATGCCGGCGAGAATTCGGCCCGCGGTTGTCCAGTCGCCGAGATTTGGCACCAGCAGACGCCTGGCCCTGTCGAAATCGCGCTCGAGTCGCTCCAACTCGCGGCGGTTATCATGCCGAGACCCTGCGTACAGTTCCTCGAGCACGACAGAACTCAGCCACAAAGGAGCCTCGGCAGTCCACCGGTTCGAAAGAAGGGAAGGATCTCCCCCCGGACGCAGAGCCGCGATGTAAACGGAAGAGTCGAACAGAATCGGCATCGCTATCCCAGGCTTCCGAATGCGTCGTCGATGACAATGCCGCTCTTGAGGAAACGTTGATTTGCCGCCGCCGTTATTCGATCGCGCTCTGCCTCGGAAACGACATGGTCGAGGGCGCGAATGATGGTCTCCGTCTCCGTAGCGGCGCCGAGCACCTTCTGGGCCCTGGCGATCTGCGCGGGATCGAGACGGAAATTCTTGCGAACCGTACGACGTCGAGTAGTAGCCACGGCGGAGAACTCCTGCTCTTAGAGTATCGCGTTATACGTACAAATTGCAAAAATGTATGTACACTTGGTTCCTGGCCGTTTCCTGATGCCGTCCTTCCCCTTAGTCCCTTAGTCGCTTAGTCCCTCACTCCCCTTTAACTCCGGGTGCTATTTTGTTCTTGCCTCGAATTTTCTCCGGAGCCAGTGATGAACCTCCGCCTCCCCGCACTCTTCCTCGCATTCGTTGCATCTGTTCTCACTGCACAGGCACCGCAACCCGATCCCACGCCCGAACAAAAACAAGCCGCGGCCGCCATGCCCTTCCGCAATCCATCTCTCCCCATCTCCCAGCGCGTCGACGATCTCGTTGGGCGCCTCACCCTCGAAGAAAAAGTCTCCCAGACCATCGACCGCGCCGTCGCCATCCCGCGCCTCGACATCCCCGCCTACAACTGGTGGAACGAAGGCCTGCACGGCATCGCTCGCTCCGGCTTCGCCACCATGTTCCCGCAGGCCATCGGCAACGCAGCCACCTGGGACGCGCCGCTCATCCACGACATCGGCGCCGTCGTCTCTACTGAAGCGCGCGCCAAGTACAACGACGCCCTCCTCCACAACAATCACGATCGCTACTACGGCCTCACAATCTGGTCGCCCAACATCAACATCTTTCGCGATCCCCGCTGGGGACGCGGCCAGGAGACCTACGGCGAAGATCCCTTCCTGACCGCCACGCTCGGCATCGCATTCGTCAAAGGCATCCAGGGCGACGATCCGAAATACTTCCGCGCCATCGCCACGCCCAAGCACTACGCCGTCCACAGCGGCCCCGAGTCCACCCGCCACGAAGCCAACGTCGATCCCACCGAGCACGATCTGTGGGACACCTACCTGCCTGCCTTCCGCGCCACCATTACTGAAGGCCACGCCGACTCCATCATGTGCGCCTACAACCGCATCGACAAAGCCCCCGCATGCGGCAGTAAGATGCTGCTCGGCGACATCCTTCGCGGCGACTGGAAATTCGATGGCTACGTGACGTCCGATTGCGATGCGGTCGACGACTTCTCCCAGCCCCACGGTCATCACTACGCGCCCGACAACGAGCACGGCTCGGCGCTGGCCGTCATCGCCGGCACCGATCTCGACTGCGGCTCGGCCTACAAGGGTCTCACCCCCGCCGTCCAGCACCACCTGCTCACCGAAGATCAGCTCAACACCACCGTCAAGCGCCTCTTCACCGCGCGCATGCGTCTCGGCATGTTCGATCCGCCCGATAGCGTCCCCTTCTCCTCCATTCCGTTCAGCGAAGTCAACTCGCCTGCGAACGATGACCTTGCCCTTCGCGCCGCACGCGAATCGATGGTGTTGCTCAAGAACGATCAGCACATCCTGCCTCTCAAATCCGGCCAGACCATCGCCGTCGTAGGCCCCCTCGCCGCCTCGCTCATCGGCCTCGAGGGCAACTACAACGCCATCCCGCTTCACCCCATCCTCCCCATCGACGGCATCGTGAAAGAGTTCGGCGCCGACCACGTCCTCTACGCGCAGGGCTCCAGCTACGTCGAAAACGGCGAAGTCCCGGTCCCGCGAACCCTTCTCCGCACCGCGCCCGACTCCAGCGAACAGGGCCTCAAAGCCGAGTACTTCGCGCAGCCCGGCTTCGACGGCGCACCCGAACTCACCCGTACCGATAAGGAGATCGACTTCGACTGGTCCAGCGCCAACCCCGTCCCCAGCCTCGCCCAGGACACCACCAAACAAGCCTTTGCCGTGCGCTGGACCGGCGCCATCATCGCGCCCGCCGCCGGCACCTACGATCTCCAACTGCGCCTTCCGCGCTGCGGCAGCTGCGATGGCAAGGTCGCGTTCGCTCTCTTCTACGACGGCAAACCCCTTCAGCCCGCCGCGCCGCCGACTGACGCGATGGGCAAGCTTCCGCCCTCAGGCCGCAACTTCGGGGGCATCCAGCACTACTCCGTTCCCATCGCCGACACCGCTCCGCACGCACTCCGCATCGAGTACACCCAAACCGGCAAAATCCAGGGCGCCATGATCGCCTTTGAGTGGACCCCGCGCCCGCAGCAGCTTCTCGATGAAGCCGTCGCTGCCGCCGGCAAAGCCGATGTCGTCGTGGCCTTCGCCGGCCTCAACCCGCGGCTCGAAGGCGAAGAGATGCGCGTCAACGCCAAGGGCTTCTCCGGCGGCGACCGCACATCGATCGATCTTCCCGATGTCCAGCAGCAGCTTCTCGAAGCGGTCGCCAAGACCGGCAAGCCCGTCATCGTGGTGCTGCTCAACGGCAGCGCTCTCGCCCTCAACTGGGCGAAGCAGAACGCCCGCGCCATCCTCGAAGCCTGGTATCCCGGCCAGTCCGGCGGACAGGCCATCGCCGAAACCCTCAGCGGCAAAAACAATCCCGCAGGCCGTCTCCCCGTCACCTTTTACACCGGCGTTGATCAGCTTCCCGCCTTCGATGACTACTCCATGGCCAACCGCACATATCGCTACTTCAAAGGTGTTCCGCTCTTCGCCTTCGGTGATGGCCTCAGCTACACCGTGTTCACATACGAGGGCTTGAAATTTTCGACGCCGAAGCTCCACGCAGGCGACTCGCTCACCGTCGAAGCCGACGTCACCAACGCGGGCTCCGTCGCTGGCGACGAGGTCGCGGAGCTGTATCTCACTCCGCCGCACACCGCCGTCGCGCCCAACCTCGCGCTCGCGGGTTTCGAACGCGTTCATCTCGATGCTGGCGAGACCAGGCATCTCGTCTTTCACCTCGACCCGCGGATCCTTTCGCAGGTCGACGACAAGGGCAACCGCGCCGTAACAGCAGGCCGATATCGGCTGTGGTTAGGTAGCAGTCAGCCAGCCGGCATCCTCGCGCATGCGGTCATCAACCAGTGGTTCACGATTGAAGGCAATCAATCTCTGCCACGCTAGCCTCCGATCCCCGCGCATCCAAGTCCGGAGAAGTCTTGTGATGGTACCTCTCAAACAATGCGCGCTCGCTTCCGCATTCGCGGCTGCATGGGTCGTGGCCGGCATATCCCCTTCGTCTTTTCAGACTCCCGTAGTGCCGCCCGGCGTCCCAATTCACAACCTCGCTGTTCAAAGCTCCTCTTCTCCAGCGCCGCGCTACGAGACCCGCGCCAACCATGACCCCAACGGCACCGGCAAGTTCTACATGGGCCGCGAAATCGCTCAGGTCATGGGTCCAGGCGGCATTGAGTGGCTTGACCGCCGCGAACGCGAACAAGAGGAACATCCCGCCGAGGTGATCGCCGCATTGGATCTCCATCCGGGAGAGGTCGTAGCGGACCTTGGTGCAGGCTCCGGCTATTTCACATTCCGGATCGCGCCAATCATCGGCAAATCCGGCACCGTCCTGGCCGTCGAAATCCAGCAGGCCATGCTCGATACACTCAGAACACGCGCGGCCGCCCAGAAAGCCACAAACGTGCAAGTCGTGCAGGGCACCGAGACCGATCCTCACCTGCCCGCCGCCGGCGTCGACCTTGTATTGTTCGTCGACGTCTATCACGAACTGGCGTATCCCTTTGAAGTCATGACAAAAGTTCGTCAATCCCTCAAGCCAGGCGGCCGCGTGGTCTTCGTGGAGTATCGCAAAGAAGATCCAGCGGTCCCCATCAAAGAAGTGCACAAAATGTCAGTAGCGCAGTTGGAGAAGGAGATGACTGCGGTCGGGTTAGTGCGCGCGCGCACCGTCGAGACTCTGCCCCTGCAGCACATCGTGATCTTCAGGAAGCCCAACTAAGGACCGCGTTGTTCTTGCCTTTGCATTTCGCTGATCTCAGCATGATCAGTGGGTGCCCCAGGTCTCCTGATTTTGGAGACCTGGGAAAGCAATACCCTCCACCGAGCCCCCGGGTCAATTAAGAACCGCGGTTGTTCTTGCCTTTGCATTTCGCTGATCTCAGCATGATCAGTGGGTGCCCCAGGTCTCCTGATTTTGGAGACCTGGGAAAGCAATACCCTCCACCGAGCCCCCGGGTCAATTAAGAACCGCGGTTGTTCTTGCCTTTGCATTTCGCTGATCTCAGCATGATCAGTGGGTGCCCCAGGTCTCCTGATTTTGGAGACCTGGGAAAGCAATACCCTCCACCGAACCCCCGGGTCAATTAAGAACCGCGGTTGTTCTTGCCTTTGCATTTCGCTGATCTCAGCATGATCAGTGGGTGCCCAAGGTCTCCTGATTTTGGAGACCTGGGAAAGCAATACCCTCCACTGAGCCCGTGGTCCCTAACCCCGCTTCACCGCGTATAGCTTCCCCCATTCACATCCAGCGTCATCCCGTTCACGTACTCCGGGCAATCCTTCCCCAGCCACAAAATCGCAGCCGCTACCTCCTCCGGCGTGCACGGCCGGCCGGAATAGACCGTCCGCATCACCCACTCCAGCCGCGATGCTGGCAGCTGGTCGTACATCGCGGTCTTGGTCGGACCCGGGGCCACCGCGTTTACCAGGACTCCGTGCGGCCCCAGCAATCCCGCCCACGATTTCGTCAGATTCAGCAACCCCGCCTTGGTAATCCCATACCAGAGATCCGGGTGACCCAGATGGGCCGCAATCGAGGCTACGCTCACGATCCGCCCGCTCCGCCGCGCCCGCATCGCCGGCGCCACAGCCTCAATCAGCGCCGCTGGCGCCTCCAGGTTCACCGCCAGGATCTCCCGCTTGTGTTCCTCGGGAATCGCCTCCACCGGGTCGCAGTAAAGCACGCCTGCATTGTTCACCAGCGTGTCCACCTCGCCTAACCCAGCCATCAGCGCCGGAATCTCATCCAGCCGCCGCAAATCGAACTCGACCCGCTGCCCAATGATCTCAGCGCCAAACTGCTTGTCCAGCGACAGCACACCCCAGCCCGCAGCGGCGAAGGCCCGGGCCGTCGCCAGCCCGATCCCTCGTCCTGCTCCGGTAATCAGAACTCTGTTCAACCTTGTGCGCTCCACAGGTGTGTCTTACATGTCAGTCGAGACCTTCGATAGGTGTCTTACATGTCTTACACGCCCCACGGCTCTGTCTTACAACTCTAAGAGCGGCGTTGCCCGCGCTCACCACAGCGATGTTGAATATCCTGATTCGCGTTTTTCCGGCTTTCTTTGGGCTTTATGCCTGAATTGAAAAAGTCCCGCACAGCCGGTTCGCTATGCGGGACAGTTCCGCTCAACACTAAGCCTCGTTATTTCAAATTCACGGTCGCCTTCAGCGGCAACTTGTCGCTTGATCCCCCCACCAGGAACGTGTACTCGCCCGGAACCAGCGACCAGTCGTTCTTCGATTCATCCCAGATGGACAGATACTTGCGTTCAATCTCGACTGAAACAGTCTGCTTCGCCTTCGCCTCCAGCTTCACCTTCGCGAATCCAACCAGGCGCTTGGGAGGCTCCTGCGCGCTCTCCGGCAGCGCCGCGTAAATCTCGGCGATCTCCGCTCCTGAGCGCGCGCCGGTGTTGGTCAGCGTAAAGCTCACCTTCACCGTATCGCCCGGCGTTACCTGCAGTCCCGCATAACCAAATGTGGTGTACGACAACCCGAACCCGAACGGGAAGAGCACTGGCTTCTTCTCCGCGTCGTACCACTTGTACCCGACCTTCACGCCTTCGTCGTACGCCACAGCGTAGTCTGGCACCTTGGGCGGCTCGCCCGCTGCGACGGCGCATTCCAATGCATCTGGCGGAGGCGGCGCAATCGTCGGCCGCGGCAGGTCCGCTTCGCTCTTTGGGAAGGTATTGGGCAGCTTGCCACTGGGATTCGCCGAGCCGAACAGCACGTTGCCCACCGCGTTGGCGCCGTCGGAGCCGGCATACCATGCCTCCAGAATCGCCGCCGGAGCATCCACCCACGGCATCGTCACCGGGCTGCCGGTCTCCAGCACCACAATGGTGTGCGGATTGGCTGCCGCCACGGCCGCAATCACCGAGTCCTGGTCCACTTCCTTGCCTTCCGCCTTGTACTTCTCGAGTGACAGATTCGGCAGGTCCATGCCTTCGCTCTCCCACCGGTACGCGAATACGATCGCCACATCCGCGCCCTTAGCCGCCGCGGCCGCAGAGGCCGGATCGATGCCCGCGATCATATTTCACTGGCTTGCGGAGCACGCGCCTGGATCGCCTTCAACGGCGACGTCGGAAACCATATCTGCTCCAGCCAGTGCGTCGGCGCCTTTGCCCGGACGGCTTGATGCGCATTGCCGCCGATTGGATCCACCTGCGCCGAGCCGCCGCCGGAGATCATGCCCACGTCGCTTGCGCGCCGATCACCGCGATCGTCCTCACCGCCGCTGGCATCCAGCGGCAGCACGCCTGGCCTTGTTCTTCAGCAGCACGATGCCGCTCTCTTCGATCTTCCGCGCGATCTCGAGTCCCGCATACGGATCGACGACAAACGCTTTGCCGCGGATGGTCGATTACGCCCGCCGCAAACATCGAGCGCAGAATGCGGTGCACGTGCTCGTCCAGCTCCGCCTGCGAAATCGTTCCGGACTCTACCGCCGCCTTGTACTTCTCCCCGAAAAAGTCGTCCCGGCTCTTCGTTGTCCAGCCCGGCCTCTGAGGCCTTTTCCGTGCAGTGCGTGCCGCCCCAGTCCGACAGCACAAACCCCGGGAACTTCCAGTCCTTCTTCAGGACGTCAGTCAGCAGCCAGTTGTTCTCGCAGGCGAAATCGCCATTCACGCGGTTATATGAGCACATCACCGCGGCCGGCTTGCCCTTCAGCAACGCCGATCTCAAACGCCAGTAGATCGCTCTCGCGCGCGGCCCGCTTGCCGATGGTGATGTTCACGGAGTTGCGCCCGCTCTCCTGGTCGTTGAGCGCGTAATGCTTGATGTCGCCGATCACGTGCTGCTGACTGCGTGCCCTTGATCAGCTTCGCCACCAGGTTCGCCCGCCAGAATCGGGTCCTCGCCCAGGTACTCAAACGTGCGCCCGTTGCGCGGCTCGCGTGTCATATTCTTCGCCGCCGCCGAGCGTCATGTTGTAGCCCTGCGCTCGCAGTTCCGTGGCCGATCAGCTCCCATATTCATATGCGGCGTCCGGGTCCCAGCTCGCTGCGGCCGCCACGTTGGCAGGCAGCGCCGTCGAATAGCGCCCGTTCGCGCCGCTCGATCGCACGCCATACGCCGCATCGCTCATGTCGATGCCCGGGATGCCCAGCCGCGGAACCCCCTACGTATACCCCACGCCACGGTTCGACGGGGCGTTCTCCGGAGTCACCGGATCGTCAGTGGGCATGCCTACGCCATGCAGCAGAGCAATCTTCTCGTCCAGCGTCATCTCCTTCAGCACCAGATCGGCGCGTTCGTCCGGTGACAGGCTGGTGTTCGATCCACGGTCCGGTGGGCGGCGGCGTAGGGCGGGGCCGTTGCGCGTGAGCTATTCTGGAAAGTAGCGAGCGTCGTGGCAAACATTCCAAGTAAAGCAAGGCGAGCGAATTTCATCTGAACTCCACAGGTAAAACGTTTATTCTGGGCCGCATCAATAGTACCAATGCGGCTACGTAAGACGGGCAACAGGAATTCGGCCCATTTACAAAAGTTAAGGTTCCGGACCATGGCTTTACGATGGGAAGGGAACCAGGATTGCGTCAGAGCCCGACACCACCTGGCCGACGCGTAACTATTTGAGGAGAGAGATGGCAGCCCTGATCGACGCGATCGACGTGAAACGCAAGATGTACTTTGAATTGGAAAACGTGCCGTACTACTGCCTCGATGTGGAGGTATCGACACCGACGGCGCGCGGCGGACAAACGCTGGTACGGCTGAAGATGCGCAACCTGCTCACGCGCGCGGTCTTCGACAAGACCTTCAAGGCCGGTGATAAGTTCAAGGAACCTGACCTGGAGACGGTGGAAGCCTCGTATCTCTACAGCGACGGCGACGGATCGTACTTCCTGGATCAGACCACCTTCGAAACGCATGTCGCTGACGCCGGAGAAGCTGGGCGACGCGCTCGATTTTCTTGTCGAAGGCATGATTATCCAGCTCGACAAGTACAACGGCAACCCAATCGGCCTTCAGCTGCCTGCGACCGTGGAGTTGAAGGTCGAGTACACTGAGCCCGGCGTACGCGGTGACACGGCCAGTGGCAGCGTGACCAAGCCGGCGAAGCTCGAGACGGCCTCGAGATCAAGGTGCCCTTCTTCATCAAGACCGGCGAGGCCGTGAAGGTGAACACCGAGACCAAGGAGTTTGCAGGCCGCGCCTGAGGCGAGCGCGATCTCTGTTACGGCTGGCGCTCTGACGATTGCTGTGGCTTGCTTGATTCCCCTGCCGATTGTCCCTTTTCCAACCACTCCTGGCGCTGCTTGGCATCCAGCTCGTTGATCCGCGCTTGAATCCGGATCATGGCGTCATGATCGTAGGCGACGATTTCGGCAGCTTCCTTGTTGCCCGCAAGCTTGTCGATGCGTTGCTGGTGCGCAAGGATCAGGTTATGGAGCAGCGTCATGGAATTCCAGTCCTGCTGCTCGAATTGCGCCTCGCGTTTTTTTGCGGCTTCGAGCTGGTCGTGAAGATGCTGGTGGCCAAGCTCGTAGGCGCCGGGCTGCGCGACCACCGGGTCGGAAAACGCGCGCCACACGTTATAGCTGATCACAGCAGCCAGCAGGACAATCAAGCCGAGAGCGAGAAGGAGAAGCTTCATCTCTTATCAATGCTAATCGTTCTGCCGTAGTTGGTTCAGCACGGCGGCTCCGCCAGTTCATAGCGTCGGTAGACCGGCTCCCAGACATAATTGCGCAGCTCTTCCGCGAGCGCGGTTGGATCGGCGAACCCGGAGATGTTTTCGCTGATCGCTTGCTTGGCCACCGCTTCGGCAACAGCGAGACCCACCCTGCGCGAGTCGCCAATGGGCGGCAGCAGGGCATCGTTGGGGTCTTTCACAGTGGGCGAGAGCGACGCCAGCGTTTTCGCCGCCGCCATGATCATGCCGTCAGTCACGCGCCGCGCGCGCGACACAAGGATACCCAGCGCCAGGCCGGGAAAGATGTACGAGTTGTTGGTCTGCGAAATGCGCACCGTGCGGCCGTTGATCTCAACCGGCGCAAAAGGACTGCCGGTGCCGATCAGCGCACGGCCTTTGGTCCAGCGCAGCAGATCGGCGGCCGCGGCTTCAGACTTTGACGTGGGGTTCGACAGCGGCAGAATCACAGGGCGGTCACGTTTGCAGCAACGGCGCGGACAATCTCCTCAGTGAATGCGCCCGGTTGCATCGAAGTGCCCACCAGCGCAGTGATTTTCGCGTTGCGCACGGTGTCGAGCAGAGAGACAGGCCCGGATCCCGACAGCTGCCACCCAGCGATGTCTGCGCGCGTGCGGGCCAGAGGAAGCTGGCTGTCGCGCAGGCCCGGCTCGCCTTCCACCAGCAGGCCGTGCCGATTGAACGCGTAGATGCGCTGGCGGGCTTCGGCTTCACTGAGTCCCTGCTCGCGCATGGCGGCGATGAGCAGGTTGATGATGCCCACGCCCGCCGAGCCGGAACCGAACATGGCGATGCGCTGATCCGTGAGCGGCACGCCCGTGGCGTGGACCGCGGCCAGCAACGTGGCGGTCGTCACCGCCGCAGTGCCCTGAATATCGTCGTTGAAGGTACAGAGGCGGTCGCGATAGCGGCCCAGCAGGCGCAGCGCGTTTTCGCCGGCGAAGTCTTCCCACTGCAGCAGAATGTTGGGCCAGCGCCGCTGCACGGCGGAGACGAAGGCCTCGATGAAGGCATCGTATTCGGGACCGCGGACACGATGGTGCTGCCACCCGATGTAGATCGGACTATCCAGAAGCGCCTGGTTGTCGGTGCCCACGTCAAGCAGGATGGGCAGGCAGTGATGCGGAGGCACCCCGCCCAGCGCCGTGTAGAGCGCCATTTTGCCGATCGGGATTCCCATACCGCCGGCGCCCTGGTCGCCCAGACCGAGGATGCGCTCTCCGTCGCTCACCACGATGCACCGGATCTCGTTGTAGCGGGGATTGGCCAGGATCTGGTCGATGCGGTCGCGGTTGGGATAGCTGATAAACAGCCCGCGCGGCTTGCGCCAGATCTCCGAGAACCGCTGGCAGCCTTCGCCCACTGCTGGCGTATAGACCACCGGCAGAAGCTCTTCCACGTATTTGGCGATAAGCGAATAGAACAGGGTCTCGTCGTTATCCTGCAGGTCGCGCATCAGGGCATATTTGCCAAAAGGCGTAGGCTCGTTGTCGAGGGCGGCCTTGCGGCGGGCGCGCTGGTCCTCAAGCGTGCCAATGTGAGGAGGCAGAAGGCCGTGCAGTCCGAAGGCGGTGCGCTCCTCCTCCGTGAAGGCGGTGCCCTTGTTCAGGCCGGGGTGAAGCAGAAGGTCGTAGCCGGTGCGGCGGGTGCGGAGGACGTCGGGATGTGTGGGGGAGATGACGCTTGCGGAAGGCACGGAGAGTCTCCTTTGCTTCGGCCTCAAAACGAGGCCACACGATCATGCTAGCCCTCGGATGGCTGCATCGGATGAGACCCAGGTCACATGAGATGCGGTTCAATACCGGCCGACTGGGTGACGGAGAACACTGCGCGGACGCTCGGCAGTCGGTCACGCGAAGGTGATCAGAACCACCTCTGACGCCGATCCCACCCGCATCGGCGGCCCCCAGGTCCCGGCGCCGCTGGAGGTCAGCACCTGCAGCTTGCCGTAGCTGTGCAGGCCATAGGTGAACTTGCCGAACGCCCGGCGGGTAAGCCAGGTGAATGGGACGATCTGGCCCCCATGCGTGTGGCCGGAGAGCTGCAGGCTGACGCCCGCCACTTCGACAATGGGCAGCCGGCTGGGCACGTGGTTTAGAAGGATGCTGGCCGGCCCGCCATCGAGATGCAGGCCTTCCAGGAACGACCGCAGCTGCATGGGGCGGGTGGAGTCAGCGTAAGAAACCCCGATAACCTGCAGGCCCTCCACCGCGACACGCTGGTTGTGGAGAACTTGAATCCCGCCCCGCACCAATGCCGCTTCGTAAAGATCGGGTTCGCCAAAGTCCTCGTGATTGCCGCCGCTGAAGTAAATTCCATAGGGCGGCCGAAGAGAGAAGAGCGGCCCGGCGATGCGCGCGGGGTCGGCCTTGGACCCGTCGAACAGGTCGCCGGCGATGAAGATCACATCGGGATTGAGGCGGCGGGCAATGCCGGCGATGCGGCGCGCAAAGCCGGCCCGGTTGATGTGGCCCAGGTGCATATCGCTGATAAGAAGCGCTGTGCGGTTGCGCCACGACAACGGCAAATTGGGCAGGGTAATAGTAAGACGGCGTTCGCGGATGCGGCGGGCGTTGAGAATACCGTAAATGCCGACGACGATGGCAACGCCGAAGAGGACGCCTGCGGTGATCTCGCGGGCAATGGGCTTGTCCTGGTGAGATATGGCCAGGCCGAGGCCCACGATCCAGCAACCGCAAGAGGCCCAGAAGATAAAGTTCAGCAGGCCCAGCCAGGTGGCGGCAAGGGTGTAAATGATCTCTACCAGCGGGTTTGAGTAGCGGAAGCCAAGGAGCGCGGCCACCACAAAGCTGACCCCCAGCACGAATAGCACAAGGTAGAGATTCTGCGCCCCGTTGGAGCTGAGGGGCAAAAACGTAACCAGCGTATGAAAGATGAACCAGTGCGCAAGAAGTAGAAAGACCTGTAGAAGGACAACGCCCAGAACCGGCCAAACTCTCAAATCGAATCTCCTTGAACCATCATGAAGTGGTCGGGCGACGAAACAGGATTAAATTTGCCACCCGGATTCCGTCCGTCACCGCCAACCGAGCGCATGAAACAATAGTGCTGATGTCGTTGACGCACAAAGAGACGCTTGGGATTTATGTCTCCATCCCTTTTTGCCGCTCCAAGTGCACGTATTGCAACTTCGCCTCGGGGGTGTTTCCCGCCAGCGAGCATGCGCGCTACGTAGAGCAGGTGGTGAAGGAGATCACGTCCTCCGGCGGCTGGGCCGCGGGGATGGGCGCGGAGCGTCCCCAAACGGTGGATACCGTATACCTGGGCGGCGGAACGCCATCCCTCCTGGAACCGGACCTGATCGCGCGGCTCTTCGACGCCATACGCTCGGAGTTTGCGCTGGCTCCGGACGCGGAGATCACCGCCGAATGCGCGCCGGGACAGATCGCCGACGCCACCCTCGAAGCGCTGGTCACCGCGGGCGTCAATCGCGCCAGCCTGGGCGTGCAGTCGTTCATCGATCGCGAGGCTGCGGGAAGCGGCCGCCTGCACAAGCGCGCAACCGTGTTGGACGACCTGCGCCGCCTCCGCGCCGCCGGCATCGTCAACCTCAACCTTGACCTCATCGCAGGCTTGGCCGGGCAAACGTTCGCCTCCTGGGACGAATCGCTCGATGTACTGCTTGAAACGGGTATCCCGCATGCCAGCGTCTACATGCTCGAGGTGGATGATGATTCCCGCCTCGGGCGCGAGATGCTGGCCGGCGGCATTCGATATGGCGCTGGACTTGTCCCCAACGACGACGCAATAGCGCGCATGTATGAGCGGGCGATAGAACGCCTCCAGGCCGCGGGAATCGCCCAGTACGAAATCTCGAACTTCAGCCGGCACGGTTTTGCGTCGCGGCATAATCTGCGCTACTGGCAACGTCGGCCGTATCTGGGGCTCGGGCTGGACGCTTCCTCGGCGCTCTATGCGGCGGGTCCCGAAAGCTATCTGTTGCGAGCCACCACCACCGATGATCTGAAGGCGTACCTCCAAGACTCATCCCAACCCGAAACAGCATGGCTTTCCCCGGAGCGGCAGTTCGAGGAGGCGTGGTTCCTGGGGCTTCGCTTGAACGCCGGGGTGTGTGTAACGGAGCTGCGCTCAGAGTTCCCTGCGGAGTGGGTGGCGGCGTCGCTCGCCGTTGTCGAACGGCTCGCGGAGCAAGGCCTCCTCACGCGCGACGGCGAACGCGTGCGCCTCACCTCGCAGGGAAGGCTGCTCTCCAACGACGTCTTCCAGGAGTTTCTGGGCGTAGCCAGTGCCGCCAGCGCACGAGCTTGACAACGTCCCGAGGCCAGCAAACGTCACCAGGCCAGCAGATCATCCTCAGAGACAGACGAGAGAAAAGCCACCGGCGGCGACTGCGAAGCCGGGCAGTCACTGGCCGACTGAATGGTCTCCGGTCCAGCTTCTCGTGCCAGGTTGAGCGCTCCCTCCAACTCGCGCAGCAGAACGATAGGTGAGCGCCCCTGGCTGGCGGCCACTCCAAAGCATGCCGACAGCCGCACCGACATCCCCTCTGCATGAAACGGCTCGGCAAAGGAGTCGCGGATGCGCTCCGCAAGCTGCACGGCATTGATCGGACTGCAACCGGGAAGCAGGGCGAGAAAGTCATCGCTGCCCATGCGGCCCAGCAGGTCGTAGCTGCGCAGCAGGTGCTGAATGCGCTCAACAGACTCAACGAGGATCCGGTCGCAAACCTGCGCGCCGAGACGCGCATTCCAGTGCCCGAAATCGTCGATGTCAAAGAGAATGCCGCACAGCGAGGTGCCCATGCGCTGCACGCGGTCGGTTTCGCGGAACAGCAGCGACAGCAGGGTAGCCCGATTGTAAGCGCCCGTAAGCTCGTCGAATTGAGTGCGCTCTACTATGACCTTGCGGAGAGTGTCGGCTTCGCGGGCCTTGTGAAACGCGCGCAATGCCAGCTCGATACGCGGCCGCCAGAACGGCGCATCGCAGCTGCGCGGAACCAGATCGTCCACCACCCCGATCCGCAGCCACTCAAGCCACTGCTCGCTGATGGTGTCCACCATCAGCACAATCGGGAAGGGGCATCCCAACTCTTCGGCGTGGGCCGCAGCCAGCAACTGGCCAACCGGCATCCCCGGCAGTTGCGCATCCAGCAGCACCAGGCTGGGCGGATCGGCACAGGTCATGGCCCCCAGTGCGGCTTCAGCTGAAAGAACCACAGGCACACGCGCGCCCGTGGCCAGGAGTACCGGCTCAAGAGCGAGCAGCAGCGCGGGATCACCGGAGGCGAGCAGGAAGGTCGGTTGAGCGTGATCGTGCATCCGGAACTCCTCTACCGGATGCATCGGCCAAAATTAGAGCAGGATTAGAGATCGTTTAGGAAACCGGCTAACACATCCGGGGGAAATGCGATGACCTTCGCGGCGCCGCTCTCCAGAGCGGCTGTCCCGGCGGCGACCCGGCCGCCAGATTCCTAAGCGCCGGCCAGCATGCTAGCCGATCTGGAGGTCGGGCGCCGCGAGGTCTGCCGCCGCTTGAATTGCGCAATTACCGGATGAGCTTGTCAATCGACGAAGTCCACCTGCGGCCTGATGGGAATCACGCCGCGCTCATAGCCCAGCTCGAGAAGTCGGTGAATGGCCGTGCGCCCGTCGGCTCCATAGTCAAGCGTGCGCTCGTTCACATACATCGAGACAAACCGGTTGGCCAGCGTGGTGTCCAGATCGCGGGCAAACTGCATCGCGTATTCCAGCGCCTGCTCGCGGTGATCGAGAGCATGCTGAATGCTGTCTCTCAAAGCCTTGGAGATGATGGCGTGCGACTCGGCGCCGAGAGACCGCCGAATGGCATTGCCGCCCAGCGGCAGAACCAGGCCCGTGGTTTCGCGCCACCACACACCCAGATCGAGAACCTTGTAGAGTCCGCTGGTGCTGTAGGTGAGCTGGCCTTCGTGAATGATGAGCCCGGCCTCAAATTTGCCGGCAAGAATGGCGGGAATAATCTGATCGAACGGGACAACTTCGGTTTCAATGTCCGGATTGAAGACTTTGAGCGCCAGAAAGGCGGTCGTCAGAGTGCCCGGCACAGCAATACGGATCTTGCCAAGATCGTTCGGGGTCAGTTTGCGGCTCGACACCACCATCGGCCCATAGCCCTCGCCCACGCTGCCGCCACAGCCCATGAGCGTGTAGTTCCCCTGCACGTAGGGGTAGGCATGAAAGCTGATCGCGGTCACGTCGTAGAACGCCTCGTTCTGCGCGCGGCGATTCAGCGTTTCGATGTCGCACAGCGTATGGGTGAAGCGGTAGCCGGGAACGCGGATCTTGTTCGTGGCCAGCCCGTAAAACATGAAGGCGTCGTCGGAGTCAGGGCTGTGGGCGATTGAGATTTCACGAACCGAAGCAGCTGCGGATGTGCCTGCGGCAGCCGGACTGGTCGCGGCGCCTGCAGGCTCAGATTGCTGAATACTCACGGAGAACAGACCTTTCGGGAAAGCTACGGGCGGGGTCGCGCCGGACGATTGCGATACCACTCATAGCCCAGTGAGGCAGCCACGGCAACCTTGAGCGCATCGCCGGGCAGGAAGGGAATGACAGCTTCGCTGAGAACCGTGTTGAGCGAAGCATGGGAGAGAATGCTGAGCCAGCCCGCGCCCGCAACCAGAATGAGCAGGTTGCCCGTACCGGTGCTGAGAATGGCCCACCACAGATTGTGCTTGCTGGAGCGCCACAGTGCGGCAATCACGTACACCGCGAACGGATAGGCGAGCAGGTACCCACCGGTGGATCCGAAGAGATGGTAGTAGCCCGTAAGGTTGGCGCCCGATGGCGTAAACACCGGCAGGCCCGATGCGCCTTCCACCAGGTAAGCGGCCAGCGTGGCGGCCCCCAGCCGCGGGCTAAGAAGCAGGCCGAGAAGCAGCACAGCAAACGGCTGCAGCGTGAGCGGAACCGGGGTGAATCGAAGCGGCAGCGCAACGTGGGCGCATACAGCAACAAACGCGCTCCCAGCCAGAATGACGAACAGCATGCGCAGGCCCGAGGTTACAACGGACAGTGCTGCAGGTTGTTGATCGAGATGCGTCTTGTGGTTCACAGCGCTCTCGAGATGCGTCTCCGGGTTCACGGCGCTTCCTCCGTTTCGATGTCTACGTCATCAGCTCTGCCGAAGCTTGGGCCGGTGTGGCTCCGCTTTCGGCGTTCGTGCCATATGTGATGAGCCAGCCCTGCGGACGCAGCCAACAGCGCCACCACTGATACGAAGAGTCCGATCATCAGCCAGCGCATGGAGTTGACTGCTTCCAATCCGCCCTTTCCGTCGCCGCTCCCCGGCGCAGGATCGATCTCCCCATTGTCCGGTTCTGGTCCGGTACCTGCGTAACGTTCCTAAAGACTGCAGATTGATTCCCGCCAAAGCCAAGAATACCAGACGAGCTCTTTTACCGCTCCGTAACGAAGGGACAGTGACTTCAGGAATGTTGAAACGAGAATTTTTGCTCGCGTTTTAGGCTTTCAGCAGGCTGTCCCTGATCCATGCCAGGTAATCGTCGCTCCCCGACTCGACCGGCAGCACCAGGATTTCGGGGGTTTGGTAGCTGTGCAACGCCCGTAGCCGCGACTTCAAGCGCATCCACCTGCCCAACCGCGGTCTTGATCAGCAGGAGCGTCTCGACCGCCGTCTCCACCTTGCCCTCCCAGCGATAGATCGACTCAACCGTCGGAATGATCGTAGCGCAGGCCGCCAGCCGTTCTTCCACCAGGGTCCGCGCCAGCGTGCGTGCCTCATCGCCGCTGGCAGCGGTGGTCAGAACAATGCGGGCGGTTGTGCCGAATTCAGACATGTCACTCCCGCCATCCAGTATGGCAGGCTTCCTGGGCTGCCTTGCTAAAAAGAAACTGGTGCCCAGGTCTCGATTTTGAGACCTGGGAAAGCACAGACCTCAACCCACCCCGTTTCATCCACCGAGGGGCTGTCGACATAGTGTCGGACTAACTCGCTGACTCGCCCAACCGAGTCAGCCATTTACAGTATGCTGTTGGCTGTCTGCAACACGGACTAAAGAGAGGTAGCGGCAAAAATGGCGAGTGCGATCAAATTTGGCACCTCGGGCTGGAGAGCCATTGTGGCCGATGAATTCACCGTGGCCAACATCCGGCTCGCTGTCGCCGGCATCGCAGCCGTATGTCAAGACGCAGCCCCAGCCGCACCGCGTGCTGGTGGGGCGCGATCCGCGCTTCCTGGGCGAGATGCTTCGTCGCCGAAGCCGCCAGCGTTCTCGCCGGCGCCGGCGTCACCCCCATCGTCATTCCCGATGCCGCGCCCACGCCCGCCATCGCCTATGCCGTCCGCACCCTCAAAACCTCCGGCTCCATCAACTTCACCGCCTCCCACAATCCGCCCGAGTACAACGGCATCAAGTACTCCACGCACGACGGCGCGCCCGCGCTCCCTGAAGTGACCAAACAGATCGAAGCGGCCATGAACCGCATCAGCCGACAACGCGCACAAGATTCCCGCAGCCGATCCTCCCGCCGGCGGATTCGAAACCACCGACGTCAAGCAATCCTTCCTCAAACGCCTCGCCGAGCTCGTCGACCTCAAGGCCATCGCCAACTCCGGCATCAAGGTCGTCTTCGATCCCTTCTGGGGCGCGGGCCGCGGCTATAGCTCCACATCCTCCGCGAGGCCGGCGTCACCGTCGAAACCGTCCACGACTACCGCGATGTCCTCTTCGGCGGCCACGCGCCCGAACCCGACGATCACCTGCTCGGCGACTGCAAAGAGAAGATGAAACAGATCGGCGCGGCCATCGGCATTGCCACCGACGGCGACGCCGACCGCTTCGGCATCGTCGACGCAGGACGGCACCTTCATCCAGCCCAACTACATCATCGCCCTGCTCTTCGACTACCTGGTCGAAACGCGCGGCTGGAAAAACGGCGTCGCCAAAAGCGTGGCCACCACCAACCTGATCAACGCCCTTGCCGACTACCACAAGGTTCCGCTCTACGAAACCCCCGTCGGCTTCAAATACATCGGCGAGCTCATCATCGAAGACAAGATCGCCATCGGCGGCGAAGAGTCCGCCGGCCTCACCATCCGCGGCCACGTTCCGGAGAAAGATGGCGTCATCGCCGGCCTGCTCGTCACCGAGATGGTCGCCCGCCGCGGCAAGAGCCTCGGCACGCAGCTCAACGAGCTGTTTGCCAAAGTTGGTTCCTTCTATCCCGTTCGCGAGAACTTCCGCTTGACCGCGGAGCCAGAAAGCCCGCTTCACTGAAAGGTTGAAGTCCGATCCCAAAGAGCTGAGCGGCCGCAAGGTCACCCAGGTCGTGCGCACCGACGGCCTCAAGCTCATTCTCGAGGACGGCTCGTGGGTCTGCTATCGGCTCTCAGGGACGGAGCCGGTCGTGCGGGCCTATACCGAGGCGCGCAGCGAGAAGGACATGGAATCGCTGAAGCGCGCCGCGGAACACTTCGTTCTGTCCTAGAGCTTCGCACCACCCGCGTTTGATGGTTTGCGGAAATTCTTTCGGAAAAGCAAGAAGCGTCAGGGCACGACTTCAGTCGTGCCGCGAGTTAGACAAATAGGTCGGGCTTTAGCCCCTGCAGGCACAAATAAATCGAGGCATCATGTTTGAAGAGCAGTTCGAACCCGAATCCCAACAGCCCAGGCCCAAAGCCCCGACCACGCCTTTGCGCGAGCGCGCACTGCAATGGGCCCTGCGCATGTGGCGTCCGGTCGGCACCGGCGTAGTAGTGGTCCTGGCGCTGTTGCTGGGCTGGCACGTGGTCAACGGCAAACACGGCTTGAGCGCCTGGCAGCAGAATCGTCACGACGACAAAGAGCTGCGCAAGGAAATCGACGACCTGCAGCAGGAAAACGACCGGCTCAAGGTCCGCGTCGACAAGCTCAAGTCCGATCCCAACGCCATCGAACACGAAGCCCGCGAAAAACTCCACTACGCCAAGCCCGGCGAAGTCATCGTTGACCTGCCCGCCGACAAACAAAGCCAGCTCGCCAAATAGTCTGATGAACCAGAATTTCGCCGCAATCATCCTCGGTGGTACCGGGCAAGTCGGCGGTGCCGCCGTCGCGGAACTGCTCGCGATTCCGCAATGCCGGGAAGTGGTGATGGTCACCAGAAAACCCATTGAGCCGCTATCACGGGTGCGCAACGTCGTTCTGGATTCCGGTGCTGCTGATTTTGCCGCGCGCACTGCCGCCATTGCCCGCGAAATTCTCACCCAGGGACCCCTCAGCGCCGTCAGCTGTGTCGGCGTCGGTTCTGGATCGATGCGCTGGAGCGAAGAAGAACTGAAACGGCTCGAGCTCGGCGTCGTCGGCGCCTTTGCGCGTGGCTGCCACGATGCCGGAATCGCCCAGTTTTGCCTTCTATCCGCAGTGGGCAGCACCCCCCGCAGCTGGTTTCGCTATGCCCGCGTAATGGGCATGAAGGAAGACACCGTGCGCAATATCGGGTTCACCCGTCTTGCCATCTTTCGCCCCGGCATCATCGTCGGCAACGCTCATACCCCGGCATGGGCCGGTTGGTTGGGAAGCCTCGTGCCCGGCCGGTTTGGCAACATCGATCAGCGCATACTCGGTCGCTCCATCGCCGCGGAGATAGCCCTGCACAGTCGAGAGACTGGTGAGGTCACCCGCGAAAATGCAGCAATGAAAAAACTCGATGCGCAACTCCCATAGCCTGACCGCGGAATATTTTCAAAGAAGTGTCAAAGCTCACTTGCGCGCGTACTGTCCTCGAAACGCACTGGTCCACGTCTTGCCGCCATCAGCAGACTTTTCCCACGCCTGCTCAACGGTGCCCGCATCGAGACGGCGAATCGTCACGCGATTAAGAAAGCTCTCTCCATTCTCCCCTTGGCTTGGACCGCTGAAGCTCACCTGGTTCGGCGACGCCTCGCCGTCGAGAAACACGTGAACGCGTCCCTCATTATCCGTAAACATGCCGTGCCACTTCTTATCGTCCTCGCTGTACGCAAACAGGTTCTGTCCCACGTGGCCGCGCCCGCCATCCCAGCGCTCAACCACCACGCATTTGTCGAGCTCCAGAACAACACTGCTCTTGGCGTTAGGCGCGCTGCCTGGGGCCGAGACACTCCACTCTCCCACCCAGAAATCCAGCGCCCGGTTGCCGGGGTTTGAAACACAAGGCCCCGCAACCGCCTCCGCAAACGCCTGTGGCATCGCGCCGACAACCACTCCGGCCAACACCACGGAAAGCGTTGCAACCGGAAATCCTCTTAGCAAACTCCGCATCCTTGAGACCTCCTGCTGCACGCATGGGGTGTGGCCCGGCAAGTGATAAAGACGATTCACGCACAAACTCCCGCAACGCCTCAGCCAGCTCAGAATAAGAAATTGCCGGTACAACGCGCATTCGATATTGTGTCAAGTAGTGTCGAAAAAGCGACAAAGCGCCCTCTTTGACCCCGAACCCCGCGGCAGGGCCCTCATCCTCACCCTCAGCCGCGACTACCCGCCGGGTCACAACATCCCGCTGCATTTCCATCACCGCGATCAACTCGTCTTTGCTTCCCGCGGAGTCATGACGGTAATGGCCAACGATGGCGCATGGGTCGTGCCCGTCCATCGCGCCGTCTGGATTCCCGCCCGCACCGCGCATACCATCGCCATGTCTGGAACCGTCGCCATGCGAACGCTGTATCTCAGGCCGGGCCTCGCCCCATCGCTGTCTCGCGAATGCCGCGTCGTCCAGGTCTCCGCCTTGCTCAAGGAACTCATCCTTGAAGCATGCCGCCGCGGTTCCCTGGACCGTCGCGTCGCCTGGCAGAGCCACCTCGTCGATGTCCTGCTCGATCAACTGAGGACCATCAAGGCAGCGCCTCTGCAAATTTCTCTCCCCGACGATCCGCGCGCGCTGCGTGTCGCGCAAGTGCTGCTGGCCGATCCATCCGACCCCAGGCCGCTCCAGCAAATTGCGCGCACCAGTGGCGCCAGCCGCAGAACCATCGAGCGTCTCTTTGTCGAGGCCACAGGAACCACCTTCGGCAAATGGCGGCAACAACTGCGCCTCATGCAGGGCTTGCGCCTGCTGGGCGGCGGCGCCAAAGTCACGCACGCTGCGCTCGAAGCAGGCTACAGCACGCCCAGCGCGTTCATTGCTGCTTTCCGCAAGGCACTCGGATCCACCCCAACGCGCTACTTCCGCGATCCTGCCGGCGATTAGCGCCACTCGCCGCAACTCCTGCCATCAGTAGCAACCACGACGGAGACCCTCGAACATGAAGCCGAATGAACCCAGCCGCACAGCCCTCATGGTCGCCCGGCAACGAGCGGCTCATCAGATCCTCGACCACGCCTCAATCCTCTCTGATCCATTTGCATTCAAGATTCTCGGCGAAGACGAAAACAGCGTAATTCAATTTGCCACCCAACACCCCTCGGCCAGCATCGGACGTCTGCTCACCACCGCGCGAAGCCGCATTGCCGAAGATGCTTTGGCTGCTGCTGTCGAAAGAGGAATTCGGCAGATCGTCATCCTCGGCGCCGGACTCGACACCTTCGCCCTCCGCAATCCCCATCAAGCAGCCGGGATTCGCATCTATGAAGTCGACCACCCCGCCACGCAGGCCTGGAAACGCCGGCGCCTGGCTGAAGCGCAAATCGAGCTCCCGCCATGGCTCGTCTTCGTGCCCGTCGACTTCGAGCAGGACAATGTGGGAGAGAAACTTCTCGCCGCAGGCTTTCAGCACAACGCACCCGCCTTCTTCACCTGGCTCGGCGTTGTACCCTACCTGACCGAGGACGCCGTCCACCTCACACTCAACTACATCGCCTCCATTCCGAACTCCGAGGTTGTCTTCGACTACATGGAACCGCCTCAGGCATTCTCGAAAGATCTAACTCAAGTAGAAAAGCAGCGGGCCGAGCAACTTGAAAAAATCGGGGAACGCTCAGCCTGCCGATTCGAGCCATCCGGCATTGCAACCATTCTTGGCTCGCACGGCTTTGCCACAATCCACGACATCGATTTCCCCGAGATCGTGTCCAGGTTCGGCCCCGGCATTCAAACACTCGCGCCCGGACACGCCGCTATCCATGTTGTCCACGCCAAAACTGGAACCCCAACCTGACGACAAGCGTCATCGCGGAAGCAGTCCATCAATCCGCCTCACGAACGGTGACTCTGTAATGGCCTCGATCAAAATCTACCGGCGTCATGGATTCAACCATTGGTCGGCAAATCGACCACGTTCGCTGCAGATTCATTGACGATACGATTTGAAACGTATAAATTCGACAATATCCGGCGGCTCCTCAACCGTTCCGGGCCACGGTTGACCGCCCATCCGCTGGTTGCCGCGCCAAGTCCAGCTACCCCTGGAGATTCAATGCCTGGCCATCCTTCCCGTCGCCATACATTTGTCTTTCTTCTTGCGCTTTGCTTGGCCTGTGCGACCGCGGTTCCCGCGCTTGCCCAGGTTTCTGCCAGCTTGTCGGGCCGCATCTCTGACCAAACCGGGGCCGCGGTTCCGGATGCAACCGTGACAGCCATCAACATGGAAACAGGGGTTTCCCGGACAGCTGCCAGCGATCCGGCGGGCCGGTATCAGCTTCTGGAACTGCCCATCGGCCGCTACGAGATCCATGCCGCCAGGCAGGGCTTCGCCGACGAGATGCGTAAAGGGATAATCCTGGTCGTCGGCCAGGATGCAATTGCCGACCTTAGGCTGCAGGTTGGCGCGGTCAAACAGCAAATCACGGTCACAGAGAATGTGCCGGTCGTGAACTCGTCCACGCAGGAGATTTCGGGCCTTGTCGGAGAACAGCAGGTAAGAGACCTTCCCCTCAACGGTCGCAGCTTCGATCTTCTGCTCGCGCTCAATCCCGGCATTGTCAACTTCACCTCGCAAAAGACCGGCGGAATCGGAGTTTCCAACTCAACCACGGGAAATAACTTCGCGGTTTCCGGAAACCGTCCCCAGCAAAATCTGTTTCTGCTCAATGGCGTCGAGTTCACGGGCGCAGCAGAGAACAACATGCAACCGGGCGGCCCCAGCGGACAGTTGCTGGGTGTTGAAGCCGTGCGGGAATTCAACGTGCTCCGCGATACGTATGGCGCCGAATACGGCAAGCGGCCCGGTGCGCAAGTGGTGGTTGTCACACAATCCGGCAGCAACCGGTTGCACGGCTCCGCCTATGAGTTTCTGCGCAACAACGCGCTCGATGCGCCCAACTACTTCGACCAGGGATCCGCGCCGCCATTTCAGCGGAATCAGTTTGGGGCCTCACTGGGCGGGCCACTCAGGAAAGACAAAGCCTTTCTGTTCGGGAACTATGAAGGATTCCGTCAGCACCTCCACCAAACCTCGGTCGCATTTGTGCCCGATCTCGCTTCGCGGGCAAAAGCCGTGCCGAGCGTGCAGCCGCTGCTGAACCTGTGGCCCACGCCTCCGCCAAACGCCCCGGACTTTAATGGAATTGCGCAAGTATTTAGTAGTCCGCTTCAAACCATCCGCGAAGACTTCGGAACCGCGCGATTCGACCAGGCACTTTCGTCGCGAGACAACCTGTCTGCGGTGTACACCATCGACGACGGCGGTGATGTAACCGCGACCATCGCCGATCCGTACAGCAGCGACATTCTCAACCTGCGCGAACAGGTGCTCAGCCTCGATGAAACGCACGTGTTTGCTCCACGCCTGAACAACGTCGCTCGCGTGGGCTACTCCCGCGCCGCCTACTACTTTACGGGCGAGCCCACTCCCGGCACTCCCGCGGCTCAAGTTCCTGGATTCCTCAGCGGAAGGCCTGTAGGCGCCGTCGTGGTCGGCGGCAGCGCAGCGTCCAATCCACAGGCCCAGATCGGATTGGCGGGCAGCAACAACGGCAGCAATCTGCCCATTGTGCGCAACCTGCTCACCTACGAAGATCGCGTCACTTGGTCACGCGGTCTCCACCAATGGAGTTTCGGCGCATGGTTCCAGAACTTCCAGTCCAACGAAACCATCAACCTGAGCCAGTTCGGCCAGGCTACCTTCGCCAGCCTGCAAACGTTTCTCGCCGGAACCACCAGCAGCTTCCTGTATAGCCCCGCCCCCACCGAGATGAACTGGC
The DNA here is from genome assembly GCA_963846375.1 of uncultured Acidobacteriota bacterium. Classification (GTDB taxonomy): domain Bacteria; phylum Acidobacteriota; class Terriglobia; order Terriglobales; family Acidobacteriaceae; genus Telmatobacter. The sequence continues at coordinate 38,586 of CAWJVV010000017.1, read as the reverse complement.
GATCGCTCTTTGGCGCGGTCTATGCACAGGATGTCATGCGCCTGAGTCCCAGGTTGACGGTGAGCCTGGGATTCCGCGGAGAGTTTTCCAATGGCTGGAACGAAGCCCACGATCGCGCCGCGAATTACACCTTCCCCAACGGGGTCATCTCCAGCCAGCCCCATGTCGGTCACAATGCCTTCACCGTCAACAATGCCGCCTTTCTGCCCCAGCCGCGAATCGGTATTGCGTGGAGTCCTCACCGCGACAAGACCGTCGTTCGCGCAGGATTCGGCATGTACAACGAACTGCTCGATGACCTGGGCTATCGAATGGATCAGAATGCGCCCTTCAATCCCACCTACAGCATTGCCTCGTTGCCCGTTTCAAGCCTGCCCATCAACCCCTCGGCGCCAACCCCGGCCAAGGCTCTGCTGGTGCCCGGCGGAGTGCAGCCCGACGTAAAGATGCCCGCTCTGATCTCGTATTCATTGCGACTTGAGCAGGAGGTGACCCCGAACACCTCGTTCACCCTCGCCTATGTCGGATCACACGGCTACCACCAGCTCATTGGCATCGACGGCAATACGCCCAGCCCGACCATCTGTCCCGCCTCGCCGTGCCCGGCTGTCTATCCGGCAACGTTCCCAGCCCCCTTGGCGGGCTCTCCAATTCCGGCGGGGACGTTCTATATTCCTGCCGGCACACCCAAGGCGAATCCCTCCCTTGCCAACACCTGGACATGGTTTTCCAAAGGCAACAGCAGCTACAACGCCCTCCAGGTCGATGTGAATCATCGTTTCAGCCATGATCTGGCGCTCCGCGGTGTGTACACCTGGTCGAAGGCGCTCGACAACGGAGATTCCCTGAATCAGACGGCAGCCGGAAACGCGCCCGGCCTCGCCTCCAATCCCTACAACTTGCGCGCCGATTGGGGACCGGCCACCTACGATGTCCGAAACCTAAGCGTTCTAAGTGCTGTGTATGCGCTGCCCTTTGGACGCGGAAAACCCGTCGCCAGCGGGTTGACTGGATTTGCCAATGGAATGGTGAACGGATGGTCTGTGAACAGCATCGTCACCTTGCAGTCCGGTTTTCCCATCACACCCCAGCTCAGTTACAACCCGTCCAACGACGGCGATACGCGTAATCCCGTCAGGCCTTTCGTCAATCCCAACTTTCATGGACCAGTCGTTCTGGGCAAGCCGGGACAGTGGTTCAATCCTGGCGCTTTTCTGGCGCCTCCCGCCAATAGCGGGTTCTGGGGAAACCTCGGGAGAGATACGCTCTCGGGTCCTGGCTTGGCAACATGGGATTTCTCCGTGTTCAAAGACACCCGGATTAAAGAGCGGCTCGATGTCGAGTTTCGGGCCGAGCTCTTCAATCTGCTCGATCGCGCGAACTTCAATACTCCGAACTTGATCGTCTTCACGCCCACTGGAGTTTCGGGGACGGCGGGCGCAGTCACAAGCACGTCCACGACCTCCAGGCAGGTCCAATTTGCATTCAAGCTCCTGTGGTGACCGCGGATCTGCGGGGGAGCACAGCAGGTTCGAGTTCATGCTCGTTCTCATGCGACGGAGGCGTCGGGCGGGGCGCATTGCTCCGTTGACCGCGTGTCCTCCCTCCCCCGAAGGAACAAGATGGGCGGGGTTATTCTGGGCTCAACTTCTCCACAATCAGCCGGCAAAGGTGCTCGAATCAGGGTCGGGCTCATGGGAGTTACCTGATCCCTGCTCCCTTAGCCTCTCGACAGCCCCCGGCGAGGCCCCTGTGGAAAACCTGTCAAGAGCACATCCTGTTTAAATCTACGTAACTCATACAAGGAAAAGCGCCAAATTTTCCGAAATAGCTTGGTATTTATATCGCCGACTCTGCTATGCTGGTAACAGTAGTAAAAAAAGGGCTCGCCGTTTACCGGCGAGCCTTTTCATTTTCGCAGGATGGAGGACAGAAACGGCTAGTTGACGGCTCCCTATCGCAGATTGCAATAGAATGCCAGTGATTCAAATCACACTCGCGCATAAACCATCCCTTAACATGCTCAATCCAAAAGCGTTCTCCGTTTTTTTTTTTTAAAAACACGCAACTAGAAGTCCACATGCGCGCGCACCGAACCAACCCACACCGGCCCGCGATCGCGGTTGTACCCGGGATCCTCGATACGCTGCACGTCGAGCGAATAAAACATCCCGCGCCACGCGTGCAGGGTGTAGTAGCTCTCCACAATGTTCTCGCGTCCGTAGTTCAACCGGCCGTCGCCTAGCAGGAACCCAAGACCACCCACAGCAAGGTAGTTCTGGTGGTCGCGCTTGATGGCATTGGAGACAAACACGGCGCCGACCTTGTCCTCGGGCCGATGGAAACGGCGAAGGAAGTAGTCGCCCCCAAGCTCCACGGTCTGGTCCACTTCGGTGTAGGCAAAGGACTCGTGCTGGCCCTCGTTCCACCCGAATCGCCCGAAGACGCGCAGGTTGTCGGAGATCTCCTGCTGGGTGTTGTAGCCGACGCCGTACTTGAGCGCGCCAAAGTGCTCGTGCGCCACGATGCTCGGCGTGGAGTCAGCGCCGGAAAGAAACGCGCGGACGGCCTCGCGGTACACGCCCATGTGCGCGGTGTTGCCGTAGAACAGGATGCGCGTGGTGCCTTTGCGCTGTTTCAGCAGGCTCTTGCGCAGCTCAAACTCGCCGTTTTGCCCGTGGGCGCGGCTCAAGGCCCAGTCCATGTCGATGCCGTTGGCCACGGTGGGCATGGCGAAGAGACCGTAGCGCAGCGACCACGAGCGGTCGTCGTACTCGGCCATGCCGCCGACCGTATACCCGCGGGTATCGGCGGCGTAGTCCCAGGCGCCGTTGTTGTCGACCGTCCAGTTCATGAATTGCAGATGGCTGTCTGATCCGATGTCGTTGGCATCGAAGAAGTCCGGCAGAGTCATCTTTCCGACGCGGAATTCCAGGCGGCGGCTGGGGACCTCGGGGGCGAGCGCGAAGAAGTTGGGATCCTGGGTGGAGGTGCCGCTGCTCAGGCCGATGACCTGGTGGATCTGGTAGCGCGCGATGTAAGGCGTCGAGCCAAGGTTGGGGTTGCGCACGACGTCGAGGTTCGTGAAGCCGGCGAGGCCGAGGGCCTGGCTGAGACCGCGGCCACCGGTGGATTCCATGTCGAAGATCAAGTCGGTGCTATAACGGACCGAGTGCGTCGGGCGCAGCGCGGTGTACAGCGTTCCAACCAGCGAGGTCTTGTACTCGGCGGAGTTGCGGAAGCTGTTGGGGCCCTGGTAGGGCGAATGAAAGGGAAGGCGGCCCTGGAAGATAATGTTGGCCTGGCCGGAGATCCAGTAGCGTCCGCCCTCGGCGTGCGGGAGCATGGTAAGGACCGGGTCAACGGGCTCCTGGGCCGGGCTCAGCGGGCTGGCAGGCAAGGAATCGCTCTGGATTCCCGGCATCGACGCCGGATGGAGCGTCGCGGCAGATTCGGCTTGAGGCTTCGGCGAATCGGGGAGGCGAGCCGCACTCAAACCCTGGGCGGCGCAGTGCTTCGCGCCGATCGACGACAGGGTTACGATGGCGAGGAGCAGAGCGCGGCGTCGCTCGAACCCGAGAGCCGCTATTGCAGATTTCGGGCCGGGGTGGAGCGCGCGGGCTGGAGTAGGATGGGTCAGGAACTATACCCCCACTGAGTAGATACCATACCCCGGGAGGGTATTGTCAAGAACGAGGGAGGGACATGAGCCACCACGAACGGGAAACCATCAAGATGGTGCAGCGTGTGCGCAAGCTGCGCGGGCAGCTGGATGCAATCGAGCGGTCGTTCACGTCCGACGGCGACTGCGGCGACCAGCTCATGCTGCTGGCCGCGGTGCGCGGCGGAGTGAATGCGCTGATGGGTGAAGTGCTGGAGACGCATATTCGCTTTCATCTGACGGATGGCGCGAAGGAGCAGATCGCGCCGGAGCTGGCCGAGGACTTGATTGACCTGGTGCGCGCGTACCTGAAATAGCCGCCGGTCCAGAGGCAGTTTCCCCTCATGCTAAGAGCTGAGGCTTGCTGGAATTGTTAACGGACGGTTGAATCAGCGTGCGACCGCAAACAACAGCGTCTCACGAGGGGGGCATCCCAACTGACGCCGACTTGCATGGATGAGAGCGGCAGATGGAGCAGAGGATGTCGAACAATTCTGAATCGGTGGAGCGGATCGTGGGATCGAACCCCGGATCGAAGACAACGCCGCCTGACGCCAAGAGTTCCGAGGCTGTGAATTCCGGTAAGATGCCGGTCCGCGACGCGCGCACCAGCAAGCCGGGGAACAACCTGGGGCCGCCCAGCGGCCGGCCGGAGACGGTACCGGGTGAGACGGAAAACTCAGGCGCCACCGCGGACCAGGACGGGCCCTCGCGCCAGACCACGGAAGCGCAGGACGAGAAGGGTCAACTCTAGGAACGCTAGGCGCTGGCCGGAGCGCGCATGGATTCCAGAGCGGCGGTGAGGTCGGCCGCGAGCCGGTCCTGCATCTCATCGTTCAGCTTGGCGCCCTGGCGAGTGAGATAGAACACATCGATGGCGGTTTCGCCCTCCGTATCGATAAGGGCGACTTCGATGTTGCAGGCGTGCGAGTTGAGCACAAGGGCGATCTGCCTCAGCAGGCCGGGGATATCCTGCGCTACCACCTGAAGCAACGTGGAGTGGCTGGAGGAGACGGAGTCGAAGGAAAGGCGCGTGGGTACTTCGACCTTGATGTTGGCCGAGTGATTCTGGTGGCGGCGGGCATCGAGCAGCTGTTCGACGGGGACGCGCTGCGCTACCACCTCGTGCAGGTACTCGAGGAAGCGCTCCTTCTCGCTGGGATTCAGCTCCAGGGTGCGAAAGACATCAGAAAACTGGAAGCTGTCGACAACCACCCCGGCATCGTTGGAGAAGGCGCCGGCCTTGACGATGTTCATGCCCCAGGCGGCGAGCGCGCCTGCCACGTCGGCGAAGAGCCGGCTGCGATCGCGAACGATCACCGTGAGATCGAAGAGCTGGCGCTGGGGGCGCAGGTCTAGCTGCACGGGATCGCTATCCAGGCCGGCGGCCAGCTGAAAGTGATTGCGGATCTGTTCGGGGAGGCGGGTCTGGAGGTAGCGCTGGGGAAGGCCTTCGAGGAATTGCCCGAGGGCGTCGTACTGGCTGGCTGTGACCATCGATCGCAGGCGGTTGAGCAGGGTGGGGTCGATGGCAGCGTGGTAGCGGATCTCGTCGACGCTGCGGTCCATGAAGTTGGCGGTGGCCATGTAGAGCTGCCACAGATTTTCCGCTTTCCACGGGGTGAGCGCTTCGGGGTTCACGGCCTTGATGTCGGCGAAGGTGAGCAGCGTGAGCATCTTGAGCAGCGTGGGGCTGCCGATTTTGTCGGCGAAGCTGCGCACGTTTTCGGGGTCGAAGATGTCGCGGCGCAGAGCATTGGACATTTCGAGATGCTGCTTGATGAGCCGGATCACGGTCTCGCGTTCTTCGGCATCGAAGTCGAGCCGCGCCATGAAGCTGTCGGCCAACTCGACGCTCTGCGCGGTATGCTCGCCGGTGCGACGGCCTTTGCCAGTGTCGTGCAATAACAGCGCGAGCAGAAATAGATCAAGCCGGTCGATCTCGGGCAACAACTGAGCCAAACGCTGTTCGTAGTCGTGCGCGGGCTGACGCAGGCTGTGAACATTGTCGATGGTGAGAAACGTGTGTTCGTCGACGGTGTAGCGGTGGTAACTGTCGCGGATGACCAATGCGTCGATGCCGTGGAACTCGGGCAGGAGCATCTCAAGCACGCCGAGAGCGTGCATGGTGCGCAGGGCGTGGGCGGCGTGCGGCCCGAGCAGGGCTTCGCGCAGCGCGTTCCACAGGTACGGACCTTCGGGGACGTGAATGGCCAGCGCGGGCAGGGCGTCGGTGATGCGGTCTTCGGCGGCCTGGGAGAGCGTGTAGCCGTGGGTGGCCATCAGCGAGAAGATGCGGAGAATGGCAGAGGTATCGCTGAACTGAGCGCCGGGAAGGATGTCGATGCGGCCCTGATCGAGGACGAAGTCGGTGCCGGCGATGGGAGTGCGTCGGCGGCGGAACTGACGATAGAAGCTGACGGGGGCGGGCAGGTTTTCCATCAGCAATGCGGCGCGGCGGTAGATGACGCGGGCATGGCGGTAGTAGGTGCGCATCCAGTAGGCGGGGTCGGCGGTGCCGCGTGTCTCGAGTCCGATGGACCTTGCGGCTGCTTCGTCCTGTGACTGCCAGTCGAGGGCGTTGTCGTCGCGGCCGTGACGGAAGTGGAGAAAACATCGGGCGGCGGCAAGAAAATCGAAGGCTGCTTCGGCGTCGCCGCGCGCGCTCTGGAAGACGCCGCCTCGCTGGCGGGGCCACTCGCGCGTCTCCTTGAGGTGGAAGAGCAGCGCAAACCAGACGGCAAGGTGGTAGTCGCGCAGGCCGCCCGGGCAGTCTTTGAGATTGGGCTCGAGATGAAAGATGGTGTTGCCGAACTTGGCGTGACGGGCGCGCGCAATTTCGCCGAGTTTCTGGGCGATGGTGTTCCACTCGCTCAGGATGAGGCCGGGAAGGATGGTCTGGTGCAACTGCTGGTAAAGAGGGAACTGGCCGGCGAGGAAGCGGCGGTCGAGTGTGGCCAGCGTGAACTCGAGGTTGTCGGGATCGAAGCGGCCGGCTTCTTTGAGGGTGCGGGAACTGGGACTGGCGCGCAGGCCGATGTCCCACATGCCCTGAATGATGGCGCGCACATGTTCCAGTGCCTGCATCTCGGTTTTCTCGTCGGCGAAGGCGAAGAGCACGTCGACATCGGAGTAGGGGAACAGGTCTTTGCGGCCATAGCCGCCGAGAGCGAGAAGGGAGACGTTGTATCCGGGATTGCCGCTGAAGGCGCGACGCCACATTTCAATCAGGATGCGGTCGACGACGGCGGAGCGGCGGCGGATGGCGGCGGTGCCGTCTCCGGTCCGCTCGTAGGTCTGACGTACGAGCGCCATCTCTCGTAGATACTGCTCCCGTAAATCGTCGACGGCGATTGTAACTGGGTCCATGCGTATAGGGTGCTTGCCGAGGCAAAAAGAATGTTCATTCAGAATACGCGATCATGAGCGGAGTGTGAATGTGGGCGCAGTAAAGAACCCGTGAGCCCAAGGGTTCGGGGCCTGAGTGCCTGCTGAGCCGTGAGGGGCGCGGTCAGGGCGCGTGATTGACCACACTGAGGGTGATGGCGGACGGGTACTGAGCCGAGTGATGCACCGCATTGTGGGCGACGACGGAGGTAGATTCGCTGACGTTATCGCCGCCAGTGTTCAAATTGCGGTCGTAGAGGGGGAAATTGCTGCTGCTGATCTCAATACGCAGCTGGTGGCCCGCGGCGAAGTAGTTGCTAGTCTGCATGGGTTGAAACGTGAGCTTGTAGACCTTGTCCTTCTCCATCCAGACGGGAGGCTTGTCATAGCCTTCGCGGTAGCGGGCGCGCTGAATATTGTCGTCGATATTCCAGGCCGTGCCGCCGGGCTCGACGTCGATGAGCTTTACGGTGAAGTCCGAATCCCTGGCGTCGCTGGAGACATAGAGGGTGACGTCGACGGGGCCGGTCACTTCCATGCTTTCCTTGAGAGGCCCGGTGGAGTAAACGAGGACATCGCTGCGTGCTTCAAGGGCGCGCTGGTCGAAGGAGCCGGCGCGGTGATCGGAGCCGATGCAGCAGGTAGGGCCGCCGGGCGTGGGTACCGGATTCGCGGGGTCGTAGACGAATGTGTCCGCAGCGTCTGCCTTGGGCGAAGCAGAAACCAGTGAGCCGTCACCGTAGAGGGAGTTGGCATGGCCTTCGCCGGAAAGAAAGAGGGTGACTGGCCTGGCGTCGCTCGGAGGCCACGTTTCAGACGATTGCCACTTGTTCAGGCCCATGGTGTAGTACTGCACCTTGGGAGTTTTCGCGAGCTTGTCGCTGCTTTCTCCTTTGAGGAAACGGTCGAACCATGCGTAGGTGAGCGTGTCGTAGTCGAGGCGTGCGTCACCCATGTCGCGCTGGCCAACGATGGTGTGCTCGCTGGCGCGTTTGTAGGCACAATGGGGCATGGGCGCGATGACGGCGTATTGCTCGGCGGCGACTTCAGGAGCAGCGGTCTGGCGAACGACGTTGTAGGCAGCCAGGTTGGGGGCAACGCTGTTGTCGTACCAGGTCATGATCCAGAGCCCGGGGATGTTGATCTTCTCGCTATCGTTCCAGAGGCCGCCTTCCTTCCACGAGGGATCGTTGGGAGAGCGGAGGATCATGGCCGGCTTGCCCGAGGGCGTGGTTGAGTCATAGATGCTGTGGGGAGCGCCGTTGGCGAGCAGGATGTCTTTTTCGGGTAGATGCAGGTAAGCGGTGTTCCAGTCGATGGGCGCGGGGTGCGCGGCGAGGTCCCAGGAGCGGGCCAGATCGATGATCTGCTTTTGCGTCATGTTGGGTGAGAGGATCGGACGGCCATCGGCGATGGAGAGGCCAGCGCCGTAGATCCATTGGGAGAAGCGCATTTGCACGGCGCCGCCGCGGAACCAGTTGCCCTGCTCGTAGTAGGGGCCCACTTTTCCAACGCCGTCTCCAAAGCTTTGGGGAATGATGGTGGCCAGAGCCTTGTTGCCGCGCGCGGCCACGGCAAGCTGCCACTCGGCGGTTGAGGAGCAGCCGATGAGGCCGACTTTGCCGGTGGACCAGGACTGAGCGCTCATCCAGTCGAAGGCGTCGTCAGAGTCGGTCAGGGGTGTGCCGAGGATGTCGTATTCGCCCTCAGAGAAGTAGCGGCCGCGTTCGTTCATCTCAACATAGGCATAGCCGCGCTTGACGGCTTCGAGGATGGTGGACAAGTCGCGCGGTGCGCCCAGATCGATGTCCCAGTAATTGAAGTTGTAGGGCGTGCGCACGAAGATGATGGGGTATTTTTTCGATGCGTCTTTGGGACGATAGATGTCGGCCTGCATGCGCTTGCCATCGCGCATGGGGACCATGACCTTGCGGTCGACGATGGCGATGGACTCGAGCTCTTTTTCAACCGCGTTGCGGCGGGCAATGATTTCAGCGGAGGGTTGCGGAGCCTGCGCGGATGCGGGAAGCGGACAAGGGATGAGACAGAGAATGCACAGCGCGGCTCGAATGGCCAGCGAGGAAGTAGGTTGCATGGCGGCCTCGGCGTTGTGGAAGTGGGGAAGCGCGATCGGCGGAAGTATACTCGGGGGCTCGCGCGAGGGGAAAGCCGGGCGGCATGGGGAGAGAATCTTGCGCCGCCCGATTTGGGGCTTCAGGTGCTGCTTTACAGAGCAGTTTCTCCGCGCTCGTCATTGCGGATGCGGATGGCGTCGTCGATTTTGCTGATGAAGATTTTGCCGTCGCCGATGCGGCCGGTGCGGGCGGCGCTGGTGATCGCCTTTTCGGCTTTTTCTCTTAATGCGTCGGGAACCACTACCTCGATTTTCACCTTGGGGAGCAGGTCAACGGTGTACTCGCGGCCGCGATAGAACTCGGTGTGCCCTTTTTGACGGCCGTGGCCGCGGGCCTCGAGGATTGTCATGCCTTCGATGCCTGCCTCCAGCAGCGCATCCTTGACTGCATCCAGCTTGGAGGGCTGGAGGACTGCTTCAATCTTAACCATGTGCAAAATGCCTCGGATGACAGCGTATCAGGCCGGGCGGGATGGCTGGCCACCCCCGCGCTGATCTTTTGGGTTGCGGGAATCAGGTATTGAAATCGTAGCCTTCTTCCCCATGTTGTGAGACGTCGAGGCCGGCACTCTCGTCTTCCAGCGAGAGGCGCAGGCCGACGATCTTGTCGACGATGAAGAGCAGAACCACTGTGCCGATCATGGAGATGATCCAGGCGATGGCGACGCCGGCGAGCTGGTTGAGAATTTGTCCCCAGTGTCCGTCGATGACGCCGGTGGGAATGGGCTTGCCGGAGGCATCGTTGCCGAATGCCGGGTTGATGACGCTGACGGCGAAGAGGCCGGTGAGGATAGCGCCGAGGGTGCCGCCCGCGCCGTGCACGCCGAAGGCGTCGAGGGAGTCGTCGTAGCGGAAGCGTGCCTTGACCATGAAGACCATGAAGAAGCAGAAGAACCCGGCCAGGATGCCGATGGCGAGTGCGGCCATGGGCTGGACGAATCCCGAGGCCGGTGTGATGGCAACGAGGCCGGCGACGGCGCCGGAGATGGCTCCCAGAGCCGTGGGCTTGCCGTTGTGGATCCACTCGGCGATGGTCCAGCCGAGCGCGGCGGCGGCAGCGGCGAAGTGCGTGTTGACGAAGGCGGTGGTTGCCAGGGGGCCGGAGCTGCAGGGCGCTGCCGGCGTTGAAGCCGAACCAGCCGACCCATAACAGGCATGCGCCGATGAAGCTGAGGACCATGGAGTGCGGGGGCATGGCGGTCTTGGGATAGCCGATGCGCTTGCCGAGGTAGAGCGCGCGTGACCAGCGCGGAGACCCCGGAGGTGACGTGGACGACGGTGCCGCCGGCGAAGTCGAGACTGGGGAAGACCGCCGCCGGTGGAGTTGAGCAGCCCGCCGATGCCCCACACCATGTGCGCCATGGGGCAGTAGACGAGGAGCGACCACAACGAGAGAAAGAGCGCCATGGCGCTGAACTTCATGCGTTCGGCGAAGGCGCCGGTGATGAGCGCGGGGGTGATGATGGCGAACATGAGCTGGTAGATCATGTAGGTCTGCTCGGGAATGGTGGGCGCGTAATCGGGATCGGGCCGAGGCCGACGCCGCGGAGGAAGATGTGATCGAAGCCGCCGATGAAGGCGTTGCCCTTGCCGAAGGCGAGGGAGTAGCCGACGACGGCCCAGAGAATCGGTGACCATGCCCATCATGGCGAAGCTCTGCATCATGGTGCCGAGGATGTTCTTTTTGCGGACGAGGCCGCCGTAGAAGAGGGCCAGGCCGGGGCCGGTCATCAGGAGCACCAGGGCTGCGGAGACGAGCATCCAGGCGTTGTCGCCGGCGCTCTGGGCGTTCTGCACGGCCTTCTGCAGGGCGTCGATTTGTGCGGAGGTAGCCGGGGCCGGAGAAGAATTCTGTGCGAAAGCGCTTGCTGCGGCGCCAAACGTGGCGATAAGAAGCAGTCTGCCAAAAATTCGATGCATAAGTTCCCGAGATCAGAATTGGAGTTTGATTTGATGAGACGCGCCGCGGATGGAGCGCGAGGCCGGTCGAAATGCACCGGCACATTGCGGGTAGACCCACTTAACTGTTCTTTGCTTAACTATCTCACGCGAAGAATAAGGATAGCGTGAGAATTACGGGAATCGCTCTGGAAAACTCATGCATTTTATGCTTGCTGTGTCAGCCGGAATGCCGCCCGGGGCCGATCGGCGATGATAGCTAAGAATCGGCATGGAAACTCGGAAGCAGACTCGATGGTTCGGGGATGTTGTGCGCCTGAGCGCAGGGGTGGTCCTTGTATGGCTCGTCGTCTCGGTGAGCACGGCCCGGGGGGCTGCTGCTTCCTCGTGTACCAAGGTTGTTTTTAGCGGCGAGGTGAGCGCCGGGAAGGCCTGGCAGACTTCGCTGGGGCAGGGATGGGTGTTCCGGATCTTGCCTATTCCGCCGGGACAAGGCGGTTACAGCGGCTGGGATCTGATTGTGGATCGGGACCCACCGACCGGATATCCGGATGCGCTGCTGCTGGCGACGCTGCCGTACAACTCGATCAACGAGCGCGAGGTTGGAACCACGTTTGGGCTGCGCGCGCAGGACGCGATCGGATGGAATCCGCGCAGCTTTCATTTCATGACCGATCCGGCTGAATTTCGCGAGGCGCAGCAGGTATATCTGGAGTTGGCAAAGGCCGGGGCCCTTAGCGGGGCCGCATCTCAGACCGGTTCGCAACGTATGGAACGACTGTTGCGATTGCTGAAGAACACGGCTGCGGGCGACCTTCATATCGAGGACGTGCGGTTAAATCCTGGCATCGGAGACCCGGCGCCGTTTGCGCAGGCATGGACGTTGGCCGCCTTGCGCATGCCGCACGAAATTGTGGCTGCGCCGGACGGAAAGTCGTCGCAACGCGGATCACTCGAGTGGATGCGATTTTCCGTGACGCTCTGGCTTCCGGGCTCCTGGAAGCTTCCGCAGGGGATGCACAGCACACCGGCGCCATGCGTTCACTGAGAGCCAGCGGCGCCGGAGGGCAGGCGCTTCCAGGTTGATGGCTGGTATAGGCACATAGGGAAGGCGGTATCATAAAGACATGGCGGAAACAGGCGAGCGCGATCGGTATCTCTTCGGGAATCTCGAGAGCATGGGGTTGAATCGTGCCAAGGTGAAGGAAGTGAGCTACGGGTTCGAGGAGCCCGAGGGCGTGTTCCTCACCACGCTGGACTTTGCCGTTAACTGGATTCGCAAGAGCTCGGTGTGGCCCATGACCTTCGGGCTGGCGTGCTGCGCCATCGAGATGATGTCGATGGGCGCTTCGCGTTTTGACATTGCGCGATTTGGTGCGGAGGTCTTTCGGCCTTCGCCGCGGCAGTCGGACCTGATGGTGATTGCCGGGCGCGTTTCGCAGAAGATGGCTCCGGTGATTCGGCGTCTTTATGATCAGATGCCCGAACCCAAGTGGGTCATCTCCATGGGCGCCTGCGCTACCTCCGGCGGAGTGTTCAATAACTACGCGCTGGTGCAGGGAGTCAACCAGGTGATTCCGGTGGACATCTACGTCCCCGGGTGCCCGCCGCGGCCAGAGCAGCTGATGTATGCCATTACGCTGCTGCAGGAGAAGATCCAACACGAGCCGCGCAGCCTGATGAAGGTGCTGAACGCCGTCTAAAGCCCTGAGCGGCCGGGATTTTCGGCCTACTTGCGCCGAAAAATGAACCCAAAACCGGCCTTTCTGTATCATCAAGATATGCAGGCTGACACCGGCGTACCCACCCTAAAGCATCCCTTCAGAACGTATGACCCACCGCTCGAGCCTATCGCTGCGAAGGTACTTGCCGGGGAGCGGCTCAGCTTTGAAGACGGAGTCGCGCTCTACGGGACGAAGGACGTGCTGGCTGTTGGCTGGCTTGCGAATTATGTGAGGGAACAGATGCATGGCGATGTGACCTATTTCAACGTCAATCGCCATATCAATCCCACGAATGTTTGCGTGGCGGCTTGCAAGCTCTGCGCCTTCGGCCGCAAGAAGGGCGATCCGGCCGGGTACACCATGGCGCTCGAAGAGGCCTGGCAAACGGCGGCCTCCGGATACTCCGAGGCGGTTACGGAGTTTCACATTGTCGGCGGGCTCCATCCCGACCTCCCTCTGGAGTATTTTCTGGATCTGGTCCGCGGGCTGAAGCAGCGGTTTCCCAAGGTGCACATCAAGGCGTTCACCATGGTCGAGGTGGCGTTCCTTGCCCGCCGCGCCAAGCTCTCCATCGAAGACACGCTTGTGAAACTGCGCGATGCGGGTGTCGACTCCATGCCGGGCGGCGGCGCCGAGATCTTTGCGGCTCGCGTGCGGTCGATCATCTGCGACCACAAGATTGACGGCGAGGAGTGGCTGGATACGGCACGGCTGGCACACAAGCTGGGTTTCCGTTCGAACGCGACCATGCTTTACGGGCATATTGAGAACGACGAGGATCGGGTGGACCACCTGCTGAAGCTCCGTGCTGTGCAGGACGAGACCGGGCGGGTTCCAGACCTTTATTCCGCTGGCGTTTCATCCGGAGAACACGCCGCTCGATCACCTGCCGGTGACCACGGGATTGACCGATATTCGCCAGATTGCGGTGAGCCGCCTGCTGCTCGACAACTTCGCGCACATCAAGGCTTATTGGCAGATGCTCACGCCGAAGATTGCACAGATCGCCCTGCGCTTTGGCGCGGACGATCTGGATGGCACGGTGATTGAAGAGAAGATCTACCACGATGCGGGCGCTACGACTCCGCAGGGCATGACCCGCAAGGAGCTTTGCCGGCTCATCACCGAGGCGGGCCGCGTTCCATTCGAGCGGGATACGCTCTATCACGCGGTTACGCGCACAGAAGACAGCTTCGTCGTGGCGGTCTAAGGCTGAGAAAGCGGGCTAGCCCATGAATGCCTTCGGTCCTGCCGCCCTTCTTGGACTGATCTTCGGATTCATGTGGGGCATCGGCTGCTCGCTGGCCATCCTCTACTCCATCTATCTTGGCGGCTATCGCAAAGGCGTTGCCGATTCGCTTGCTGAAACAAAGTCCGAGCGGTACAGCAAGACTCTGGAGAAGATCAACTCCCGCAAGCAGTAGGGCTTCGTTCGCAGGCCAGCTCAATCCTTGCGCGCGATCACACCACCCTTCATGACGAAGCTCACCCGCGTGGTAGCGGAGATGTCCTCCAGCGGGTTGCCTTTCACGGCGATGATGTCGGCCAGATAACCGGGTTTCAAGTCGCCGATCTGACCCTCCCATCCCAGCAACCTGGCGCCGTGCAACAGATCGGCTTGCAGCACTGCAGATGGCTTCATGCCGTACTGCACCATGAGCTCCAATTCGCGCGCCTGCGTTCCATGCGGAAACGGGCCCACGTCCGATCCCACCGCGTATTGCACGCCCGCCGCAAGCTGCTTCTTGAACTCTGCGATCTTGTAGTCGAGCATGGCCGCTTCGCCGGCGGCCTGGTCCTGGGATTCGCGATGCTTCGCGAAGTATTCCATGATGGCGAACGTGGGCACGGCGAAGATGCCTTTCTCCTTCATCAGCCGGATGGTTTCGTCACTGAGTTGCGTGGCATGATCGATGGACGCCACGCCGGCCTGGGCCGCGTACAGTGTGCCGGGCTCTCCCATCGCGTGGACCGCCACTACTGTTCCCATGCGGTGCGCTTCTTCCACGGCGGCGCGCAGTTCATCGGCCGTGTATTGGTAAGGCGTATGCAGGACGCCGTCGATCATCCTGTCCGGGCCGGTCTCGTAAATCTTGGCAAAGTCCGAGCCTTCCTTATGCTGTTCGCGCATCACTTCGACAATCTGTTTGGCCGAGTTGGCATAATCGGCGTTCGACAGCACATGCTGAGCGGGGTTGTAACGGTTGGCATCTTCGTGGCCGCCGAGAATGTCGATGGCGTTGCCGCTGAGGCGCAGGCGGGGGCCGGGGATGAGACCTTGATCAATGGCATCGCGGATGGCTGTGTCGGCGGAATTTGCGCCTTCGGTGCCCATATCGCGCTCCGCGGTGAAGCCGGCGAGCAAGTCAGCCTTCGCGGCCTGCTCGGCCAGAATCACGCGCCAGGGCACCGACTCCTCGACGGTCTGCAGATCCTCGGCGCCCGGATGCAGAAACAGGTGCACGTGCGCATCAATCATGCCCGGCATGAGGGTGACATCTCCCAGGTCAATCACGCGCGCGCCGGAGGGATGATCAACCGACTTGCCGACGGCATGGATGCGGTCGCCCTGTATCAAAATTTCGCCGGGTTCGACCAGCGTGCCGGTGTCGACTTGCAAGACGCGCGCGGCATGCAGCACCAGGGCAGTCGTGTCTTTTGGTTGCTGGGCATTTCCCGCGGAAGCCAACAGGCACAAGGTCACGGCAATGCGGCAGAAGAGCACAAATCGTTTCCCGAAGTTTTGCATGGATACGACTATGCCGCATTCGCCTCAAGTTGTCGACGTGCCGATTTGAGATTGCTTTGCCGAGGGCTTCAGGCGTGCGACGCGACCGACTCCTGCGCGTGCGGATCGGGGTCGCAGGGCAGTTTCAGGATGAAGCACGCTCCTATTTTCGTCGTACTTGCTCCGGAGTCTTCAGGGTAGGAGCGCACTGTCACCGTGCCTCCATGGCGCTCCAGGATTTCGCGAGCTACGTAAAGGCCCAAGCCCGTGCCGATGTCCCTCTTTGTCGTGAAAAACGGCTCGAAGATGCGCTGCATGTGTTCCTCGGCGATGCCCGGCCCGTCATCTTCAATCGACAGTTGAATCTCGTCGAATCCGGAATCCTGAATACAGTGCAGGCCAACGGAGATGTTGCCGTTCTCGGGAGCCGCGTCCACGGCATTCGAAAACAGGTTGGCTATCGCCTGGCGAAGTTCGCCCGGCACTCCGATGACCGGTGGGCATTTTCCAAAGAGCCGCTTTACCTCGATATTCTTCGCCTTCAGCTTGTTCGCATAGAGATTCAGCACCGACTCGACCACCGGTATAAGATCCATCGGCTGCGGATCATTGGATTCGCGATAGAACCCCAGCGTCTGCCGCGTGATATGTGCGACGCGCGCCAGTTCATTCTCGGCCATGGTGAGTTGTTCGGCAGCCTCTGGCGGCAGCGCGGGTGAAAGCTTGGCGATGTAAATCAGGTTGCACACAGCTTCGAGCGGATTGTTGATTTCGTGTGCCACGGTGGCCGACAGCCGGGCTGCAGCCGAGAGCTTTTCGCTCTTGCGCAGCAGCTCTTGCGACTTGCGCTCCTCGGTCACGTCGCGGAACACCAGCACCACTCCGACCAGTTGTCCCTTGTCGTTGCGAATGGGGGCTGCGCTGTCCTCAATGGGGATGCGCCTTCCGTCAGCGTGTTGCAGGACGGTGTGGTTGGCCAGGCCCATCACCGTTCCCTTCTCAATCACTTTGGCCACAGGATTGTCGCTGACCGCGCTTGTGAATTCGTTGAAGATTGGGAACACTTCCTGAATGGGCCGACCGATAGCGTCCTTCGACTCTTTCCCGGTGAGCCTCTCGGCGACTGGGTTCAAGAACGTGACTACCCCGCTTTTATCGGTGGCAATTACAGCATCGCCAACGCTGGTGAGCGTAGTGCGAAACAACTCTTCCCTCTGCCGGATATCCTCGTTGTGCTTTTCCCGCAGATGCAGTTCACGCAGGATGAAGTACGCCAGCAAGGCCAGTCCGCCGATCGCAACTGCGGAAAAGAGGTAAATCCACAAGACCGTGGCGCCGGCATTTTTGTCGTAACGCGCTACCCGCTCCGACTCCAGAGCCAATTCGCGCGACTCCATCGTGTTGATGATCTCCCGAATATGACTCATGAGGGCGAGCCCTCGATTCGAGAGAACAATCGCCCGGGCATCGGCCTGGTTCCCGGCCTGATAGAGATCGATAGTCTGCTTCAGCTCCGCCAGCTTTGCATGAGACAAGTTGCGAAGGTCGGTAATTGACTCTTGCTGGCTCGGATTGTCGGCCACCAAATGCGCGAGCGTGTCGATGTTCGGGTCGATCTGGTTGCGCGCCTGTTCGTAAGGACCCAGGTATTTGGCATCACCGGTGTAGAGATATCCGCGCTGCCCGGTCTCGGCGTCCTTCAGCAGAGACTCCGCCTTCTCCAACTCGAAAAGAACCACGCGCGTATGCGTGACCCATTGGTGATCGGTGATCTGTACGGTCAAACGCCTTCGCGTCACAACGGTTCCCACGATCAGCATCGCCATCAGGATGCTGAATCCGGTCACTACGCTGAAACGCTTCCAATACACCTGCATTGAAGTGGACGACCTCTCGCAATCACACCCAGGATTCGAGGAATCAAAAGGCAAAAATCACGATCTGGGACACCTGAGACACGGAGATCTATCCCGGATCGCGATTGGCAAGTCGGCCATTTTCATACTAGTAGGCGGCGATTCCCGGTGATGCTTTGACCCAGGATCAAGCGCATGGATGTCGTGCGTGCCCTCGTAGGTCTTCACCGACTCCAGATTCATCATGTGGCGCATGATCGGGTAGTCCTCGGTGATGCCGTTGGCGCCCAGGATGTCGCGCGCCATGCGCGCCGTCTCCAGCGCCATCCACACATTGTTGCGCTTGGCCATGGAGATGTGCTCATGACCGACGGTACCGGCGTCCTTCAGCCGGCCCACGTGCAGCGAGAGCAGCTGCGCCTTGGAGATCTCGCTGACCATCCACACCAGCTTCTCCTGGATAAGCTGGTGGCTGGCGATGGGCTGCCCGTGAAACTGCTTTCGTGCTTTGGCGTATTGCAGGGCCGTGTCGTAGCAGGCCATGGCCGCGCCGATCGCGCCCCAGCTGATGCCGTAGCGCGCCTGGTTCAGGCACATCAGCGGGCTCTTCAATCCCCCCGTGCCCGGGCAGCAGGTTGGCTGCCGGTATATGCACGTCCTGCAGCGAGAGGCCGCTGGTCACCGACGCGCGCAGCGACCACTTGCCGTGCACATCGTTGCGCTTTGAACCCGGGCCGGTCCGTCTCGACCAGAAAACCGCGCACGCGGTCGTCCTCGTCGTCGTCAACCTTGGCCCAGATCACGGCGACATCGGCGATGTTGCCCGAGGTGATCCACATTTTTTCGCCGTTCAGAATGTACTCGTCGCCGGTTTTGCGCGCCGTGCGTGGTCATGCCGCCGGGATTCGAGCCGAAGCCCGGCTCGGTGAGACCGAAGCAGCCGAGCTTTTCGCCGCTAGCCAGGGCCGGCAGCCAGGTGTTCTTTCTGCTCGTCGGAGCCGAACGTGTAGATGGGATACATGACCAGCGCCGACTGCACGCTGACAAAGCTGCGGAAGCCGGAGTCGCCGCGCTCCAGCTCCTGCATCACCAGGCCGTACTCCACGTTCGACATGCCGGCGCAGCCGTAGCCCTGCAGATTGGCGCCAAAGAAGCCCAGTTCGCCCATCATCGGCACCAGCTCGCGCGGAAACCGCCCTTCGCGGAAGCAGTCTTCGATGATGGGAATCAGATTGTCTTCGACAAAATCGCGCGTGGTGCGGCGTACCAGCAGTTCGTCTTCAGTGAAGCCGGCGTCCAGATTCAGAAAATCTAAGCCCTGAAATTTGAGAGCCATCGTGCACCTGTCTTTCGGGGGCCGCCCGAAAAGCAAGCGTATCAAATCCGGGGTCCCCGCGATCGGGTCTTTGTTGGCGGGGTGGCACATGACATCGCGCTCGCGCATCACGCGGCTTACTCCAGGAACTCCTTCACGAACGGGTCCTGGCATGCTGACCAGTTCGTGGATAGAGCCATCGAAGATCAGCCGGCCCTCGTCGAGCATCAGGAAGGTCGTATTCGGATCCGTCTCGCCGTCGGGCAGTGGCACCATGGCGCCTTTCTCCGTGTCGAAGCGGTGCGTGCACAGCGTGAAGGCATCCTGCAAGCGGTGCGTCACCAGGAGCGACGGTGTGCGATAAATGTCGCGCTGCTTCACGATCAGCTCGATGATCGTTGTCGAAGTCACGCGGGTCGAGGCCGCCGGTGGGCGAGTCGTACAGAAGCAGCTCCGGACTGCGAATCAGCGCGCGCGCGATGGCAACGCGCCGGCGCATGCCTCCGGAGAGGCTCCCGGGGAACAGATTGAACGTGTGATCCAGGCCGACGAAGCGCAGCGCCTCGTGCACGCGCCCGTCGATCTCCTCATCGGACACGTGCTCCTGGATCAGCTGATACGCGACGTTATCGCGCACGCTGAGCGAGTCGAACAGCGCCCCCTCCTGGAACACCATGCCGGTGCGCGAGCGCAGCGCAAAGAGGCTGCTCTCCTTCGGCATGTGGAGATATCTTCGCCGAAGAGGAAAATGCTGCCATGAGTCGGGCGCACAGCAGCCCGATTGGTAGCTTTGAGCAGCACGCTCTTGCCGACGCCCGCGGGTCCCAGCAGAATGCGGGTCTCGCGCGGCCGCGACCGAAAAGCTGATGTCGTTCAGAACCGGCGGCCCGTCGAAGGAGATCAAACACATCCGAAAATCGAACCACCGCCGGCATCGGCGTCGCGTGCGGGCCGGGCGCTCAACAATGGACCCAGGCCCTCATTCATCGGTTGAAGATGGAAACCAAGATGTGCTGACCAGCAAGTCGGTAAAGATGATCATCACCGATGCCCACACCACGGCCTGGATTGTCGAGCGGCCTACGCCCTGCGTCCCGCCCGTCGTGCGCATACCGTAGAAGCATCCGATCGAGGCAATGAGGAACCCAAAGAGAAGTGGCTTGACCAGGCCCTGCAGAATGTCGGGGAAGCGCAGATACTCGTATGCCATGGAAAAATACTGCGTCCCATTCTGATGGTTCATGAGCACCGTTACTGCCGCGCCGCCAAGTATGCCGCAGAAGTCCGACACAATCGTCAGGAAAAAAAGCATCGTGACGCAGGCGAAGATTCGCGGAGTCACCAGCTTGCGCATCGGGTCAACGCCAAGTGCGCGCATCGCGTCGATCTGTTCCGTTACCACCATCGACCCCAATTCACTGGCCATCGACGACGCATTTCGGCCCGAGACCATGATTCCTGTCAGAACCGCGCCCAATTCGCGTATCATCGACATGGCTACAAAGCGGCCCGTTACCGCGGTCGCTCCGAACGCAGCCAGCGTAGCGGCCGATTGCACAGCCAGCACGCCCCCGGTAAAGAAGCCTGCAAAAATTACGATCGTTGCCGATCCCACGCCGATAATGTCCGACTGGATAGTCATGTCCGCCCAGTAGATGGGGCGGGTGAACAGATTCAGGACAGCACGCCAGGAGAACAGGGAGTAATCCTGAACGGTGTACACCAGATCCTTGGTAGTCCTGTCAATTTTTTCGAACGCCATTGAATTCCAGTGTGACGGAACACGGGCCGCTCAACTCGGCGCGCTGCTCTCCACGACAGAATAGCGCATGTCCCTTTCCCGCAACCCCTTGGCGCGCTCGACGTGCTGCTGTTCTCTTGCCTGGCGGGTGAAGAATTTGAGTTCCGGAATTGGTTCCCGAAACGGCTGGTTACCCTCGATTGCGCATCTTACTATCTGGCCCGAGAAGCGCAGCCGGGGCAGTGTCTTGTTATGTGTAGGGAACACGGAGGGATAGGATGCGATCGTTTCGCCTGCGGTTGATTCTCGCGTTGATCGCTGGAATCACCGTTGTTTCCGTGGCCTCTACTTATTTTGAGATGCTGGCGCGTAAGCACGTCTTGCGCCATGAACTTGAGGTCCGTACCGGCTGGCTGGGCACAAGCCTGCAGCCGTACGTCGAGCGCGCCCTTACGGCTGGGATCACCCCCGAAATTGCAGCTCTCGCCTCCGAACTGCGGAGCCACCAGGAAGCGTTAGGCCTCGCGTTCTACGATGCCCGGGGAAATCTGATGGCGTCCGACGCCCCGGCAGAACTCGTTCGTTCTATGCCGCCCGGACCGGTCAAGTTTGCTATCAAGCACGGCACCAACTCCACCGCGTTCGGCCGGACCGGGAGTCAACAGTGGATGGCGGAGGCCATCCCTCTGCATGTTGGCTCGCAACCTGCCGGTGCTCTGGTCCTCATTGAAGATTCCAGTTACATTCGTTCCGAAGCGAGCAACGTCTGGCGGCAGACCTTCTGGCACATTGCAGCCTCGGTGCTTTTGATTGTTGGGGTCACGTTCCTTATGGTGCGCTGGTTCCTCATGCGCCCCATTACGCGTCTAGCCGAACGCCTGCGGCTGCTGCGCATGGGACACGGGGGCGACGGCATCGATCACCGCAGCGAAGACCTGGCGCTCTTTACCCCCCTTGCCCGGGAGATGAAAACCATCACCGAGAGCCTGATGAAGGCCCGCGCGGCTGCTGCGACCGAGGCCCGCCTCCGCGAGATGGGCGAGAACGTTTGGACCGCGGAACGCCTCACGGTTCACGTGCGGGAGCGCATTGGGTCGAGCAGGATCTTTGTTGTTTCCAACCGCGAGCCATATATGCATGTGCGGCAGGGCAGGGAAACTGTCTGCGTGGTGCCGCCCAGCGGACTGGTCACCGCCGTCGAGCCCGTGTTGCGCGCCTGTGATGGCGTTTGGGTCGCGCTTGGCAGTGGAAGCGAAGACCGCTACACCGTCGACGAGAACGACCACCTGCGCGTTCCGCCAGACGATCCCCGCTACACGTTAAGGCGAGTCTGGCTGTCGGCCGAGGAGGAAGCGGCTTACTACGACGGGTTTGCCAACGAGGGTCTCTGGCCGTTATGCCACATTGCACACACGCGCCCCACTTTTCGCGCCTCCGACTGGGCCGCCTACCAGCGCGTGAACCAGAAATTTGCACAGGCCGTCCTGCAGGAGATGGAAGATTGCGAAAATCCCATCGTCTTTGTGCAGGACTACCACTTCGCTCTGCTGCCGCGCATCATCAAATCGGCCCGGCCCGATGCCCATGTCGCGATCTTCTGGCACATTCCCTGGCCGAATTCTGAGGCCTTCGGCATTTGCCCGTGGCAGGCGGAACTCCTGGAAGGGCTGCTCGGGGCCGATCTCATCGGCTTCCACATCCCGCTGCACTGCAATAATTTTCTCGACACCGTCGATCATGTGCTGGAATCGCGCACCGATCGCGAGCACATGACCGTGCGCCGCCATGGGCACACCACCACTGTGCGGCCCTATCCGGTCAGCGTTGATATCGAGCCGGCCGGGACTGTCGGGCTTCATCGCCGGCGCCCAGCGCGACGATCGAGCATGCTGCGCGATTTTGGCGTCCGTGCCGAATGCCTGATCCTGGGCGTCGACCGCATGGACTACACCAAGGGCATTGTCGAGCGGCTGATGGCCTTCGAGCGCATGCTTGAAGAGCACCCCTGCCATCGCGAGCGCGTCACCATGGTGCAGATCGCCGCACCCAGCCGCACGCGCATCCCCGCTTATGCCGACTTGCGCCGTCATGTTGAGTCCGCGGCGGAGCAGATCAACGCGCGCTTTGCAACACCGAACTGGCGCCCTGTGATCCTCATCCAGCGCCAGTGCAATCATGAAGAGGTGGGCACGTGGTACCGGGCCGCGGATGTGTGCCTGGTTACCTCGCTTCACGACGGCATGAACCTGGTGGCGAAAGAGTATCTCGCGTCTCGCGACGACGGCGATGGCATGCTCATTCTGAGCAAGTTCACCGGAGCCGCCGTGGAACTGCGCGACGCACTCATCGTCAACCCCTACGATATCGACGGCGTGGCCGAGAGCATTCATCGCGCACTGGAGATGCCCGTCGCCGAGCGCCGCACCCGCATGCAGCGTATGCGCCGGCAGGTGATCGAGCACAACGTATATCGCTGGGCAGCCACGGTGCTCGGCGATCTGCGCGAACTTCGCATTGAGGCTCTCGAAGGTACGACCGGCCGGCAGGAACCGCAACTTGTCCACAGCAAAGAAGGGCCGCACCGCAAATGGGCCTAGCTTACCTTTGTTGAATGAAGAAACGCAGAATCGGTTTCGCCCATCGAAGCCATTACATGAAGTGAATGTCATCGGCGTAGGGTCGTTCGCGCCGGGAAACGACAAAATGCAGATGAACACCTCGACACAGATAGAAGAGAACCCCTGGGTTGCCGTAGAAGGCGAGAAGAGCGTGACTGAAGAAGCGACCAGAATCCTGGAAGAGTTTTTCCGATCCTTCTCCGGAAAAGCGCATCCATTGCTGCTGCTCGACTATGACGGAACGCTGGCTCCGTTTCGCGTCGATCGCTCCCGGGCCCGGCCCTAGACCGGTGTTCGCGAGTCCTGGCGCGCATCCAAACGCAGGGCGCACGCGCATCGTTGTTATCACCGGCCGCCCCGCCAAGGAGATTTGTCCCCTCCTGCGCGGCAATCCGCCCGTCCTCAAGGATCCCGTTGAAGTGTGGGGTCTGCACGGAGCCGAACGTATGTTCGTCGACGGCCGCCGCGAGCGTCGAACAGGCGCCCTCCTGCCACCCAGCGCAAGCTCGACGAGTTGCGGGAGTACCTCCGCCACAATAACCTGGGGGGCCAGTTCGAAGACAAGCCGAATGCTGCCGTGATGCACTGGCGCGGACTTCGCCGCGAACCGCCAAGTTCATTGAAGCCCGTACCCGGGAGCTGTTCGAACCGCTCGCGAAGCCGAAGGCCTCATGCTGCTCGAATTCGAGGGTGGCCTGGAACTGCGCGTCGGCCGCGACAAAGGCGCCGCGGTGAAGGCCCTCATCTCTGAAGCTCAGCCCGGTACGCCGGTAGCCTACCTGGGGGACGACATCACGGATGAAGCCGCCTTCCGCGTTCTCAATACCTTGGACAGTCCCCACCTGAGCGTTCTCATGCGCTCTGAGCCACGCGAGACAGCTGCCAGCCTTTGGCTCAAGCCGCCGTCTGGTCTACGCGCCTTCTTGAAAAAGTGGAACAAGGCCATTGCGTCCGCGTGAGCGCACCCCACGATGAGACCCCCCACTTACTGATGCCGGAATGCGCGGAGCTATTCCCGTCCGCGCTTCCGGATCTCGATGTTCAGGCGCTTGATCTTCTGGTTCAGCGTCGAGAGCGGAATGCGGAACTGCTCCGCCGCCTCGGTCTGATTCCAGTTGCAGCGCTCCAGCTTCTCAATAATGATCCGCCGCTCGATGTCCTCGATGAATGTCGAACAGCGACGCGTCGGGGTTATGCTCCAGCAACGCATCCTGAAAGCTGCGCCCCGTGATGTGCCCGGCAGCAGGTCGCTGCCGATCACCGGCCCCGACGACAAGCACCACGCCGCGCTCGATCGAGTTCTCCAGCTCGCGCACATTGCCCGGCCAGTCGTAATCCATCAGCGCCGCGCAGCGCATCCGACGACAGCTTCCGCGATCGGCAGCCCATTCTCGTTCGCGTAGAATTCAAGGAAGTGCTGCGCCAGCAGCGGAATATCCTCGCGCCGCGACGCGCAGCGGCGGCAGATCCACCGTGATCACGTTCAGCCGGTAGAACAGGTCTTCGCGGAAGCGTCCGTCGCGCACCGCCTGTCCGCAGATCCACATTGGTGGCAGCAATGATGCGCACGTCCACCTGGATCTCCTGCATGCCGCCCAGATGCATGAACCGCCGGTCCTGCAGCACGCGCAGAATCTTGGCCTGCGTGTCCATGCCCATCGTGGCAATCTCGTCCAGGAACAGCGTGCCGCCGTTCGCCACTTCGAACAGTCCCTTCTTCGCCGCAACCGCCGAAGTGAACGCGCCCTTCACGTGCCCGAAGAGCGTCGACTCCAGCAGCTCCGACGGCATCGCGCCGGTATTGACCGGCACAAACGGCTTGTCGCGCCGCGGCGAGTTCGCATGAATCGCCTTGGCGATCAGTTCCTTGCCCGTGCCGCTCTCGCCCTGGACCAGCACCGTCGACCGGCTCGGCGCCACCTGCGCCACCAGGTCGAACACCCGCAGCATCGACTTCGCTCTTGCCGACGATGTTGGCGAAGTTGTAGCGCTGCTTCAGCGTGCGCTTCAGCTGCACGTTCTCTTCTTCCGCGCGATGCCGCGCAATCGCCGAGCGAATGTCGGCCAGCAGCTTCTCGTTGTCCCACGGCTTCTGAACAAAGTTCTCCGCGCCCGCG
The DNA here is from genome assembly GCA_963846375.1 of uncultured Acidobacteriota bacterium. Taxonomy (GTDB): domain Bacteria; phylum Acidobacteriota; class Terriglobia; order Terriglobales; family Acidobacteriaceae; genus Telmatobacter. The sequence goes on along the minus strand of CAWJVV010000017.1, from coordinate 13,406 downwards.
CGAATCGCCTCCACCACGTTGTCCACCGTGCCGTACGCGGTAATCATGATGACCGGCAGATTCCGGCTGCGATCTCCCGATCTGCGGCAGCAGTTCGAGACCGCTCTGCCCCGGCAGCGCCAGGTCCAGCAGCACCAGGTCGAAGTTCTCAGCTCCAGGTGCGCAGGCCCTGCTACGCCGTCGCGGCCATCTTCACCGTGAAACCTTCCAGCGTCAGCAGCGCTTCCAGCGACTCGCGGATCCCCGCCTCGTCGTCGATCACCAGAATGCGTTGCGCCGTGGCCGATATCAGGTGCCGCGGCGTGTTGGTGCGTTCAGGCGGCAGTATCGACCTCAGACATGGACCGACTTCCTCAATAGCGGGAAATTCGAGATGAAATGTCGTTCCGGCGCCCACCGCGCTCTCCACTTGGATCTTGCCGGCATGCTCCTGGATGATGCCGTACGACACCGCAAGCCCCAACCCCGTCCCGCGCTGTCGCCCGGCTTCGGCGTCGTCTTGGTCGTGAAGAACGGATCGTAGATTCGCTTCAGATGCTCCGGCGCAATGCCCGACCCCGAGTCCGCCACGCCGTGCCTCAACGTGACCGTTGCGCCAGCGTGCGCAATCGCGCAGCCGGCCGCCGCCCTGGCATCGCGTCCTTCGCATTCAGCAGCAGATTCAGAAACACCTGCTGCAGCTTGCCCGCGTTGCCGTGAATCGGCGGCAGCATGCCGGCCAGCTCCAGTTCCACCTCGATCTGCGCCGTCTTGAACTGGTGCTCCAGCAGCGACAGCGTGTCGCGAATCACCTGGTTCAGATCCGTCTCGCGATACTCCGTCGTCGATGTGCGCGAGAAATTCAGCAGCCCGTTGGCGATCTCCGCCGCGCGGAAGCTCTGCTGCGTAATCTTTTCCAGCACCGGCCACAGCCGCGCATCGCCGCGCATCTGCTTGGTCAGCATCTGCGCGTAGCTGAGATCACCGCCAGCGGCGTGTTCATCTCGTGCGCCACGCCCGCCGCCAGCAACCCAATCGACCTCAGCTTCTCCGCCTGCGTCAGCTGCGCCTCCAGCGACACTCGCTCCGTGATGTCGTCCACCAGCACGATCCGCCCCACCGAAACGAAATCCCGCGACAGCAGCGGCGCAATCGCGATATTGGCGGTGCGCTGCTCGCCGGCCCGCGTCGTCAGCCGGAACTTGTACAGGTGGTGCACGCCCTGCTCGTTGCGTTCACGCTGTCGATCGAATCGCACAAACTCCAGCGGGAAACACCTCGCGCAGGGTCCTGCCCAGCGCCTCGGCGCGGCTCAGCGCATACATCGCTTCCATCTGCGCGTTCCAGCTCTCGATCCGGTCGTCCAGGTCGACCGCCAGGATACCCACGTTGATCGACTCGACGATGTTCTCGTTGAACTCCTTCAGCCGCTCGAACTCGCTGATCTTCTCCTCCAGGCGCGAGTACAGGCTGCGCATTCTGCAGCGCAATCCCGATATAGCTGGCCAGCGACTCCAGCAGCTCCACGTCCTCGCTCGACAGGAAGTCGCCGCCAACCGTGCGGCCCAGACCAATCACCGCGATCGTTCGGCGTTGCCGCGCCGTCCTGCACGCGGCACGGCAGGTAGTAGTTCAGATCCAGCAGCGCCGCCGTCCGCCGCTCGTCTTCGGGAAGGTGCAGCGCCTGTTGCGCGTTCTCCAGAAAGATGTGCGAGTGTCCCTGAATCCGGTCGAAGTTCAGGAAGCCCAGTTCAGAACGCTTTCATCGGAGGTGCGCAATGTCGCTCGGCAGCCCGTGCCCCGCGGCCAGCCGGAGATGTCCGTCCATCGGTCGGCAGAAACACCGCTACGCGCGAGACCAGCAGCGTTCGCGGCAGCCGCTCCACAATCGACTCCAGCAGCGCGTTCAGGTCCGTCTCGGAACTCAAGCCCGCGGCCAAACTCCACCAGCGCCTTGCGATAGTCGTAACGCTGCCGGTCGAACACGCGGTCCACCCAGCCCTGAATCCTCCGCTTCAGCGGATCGAACAACGCCGCCACCATTACGATCGCGATGCCACAGTCCCCATTCGCGAACCGCCTCCGGAAGGCGCGTGTGCACCATCTCCGCTGATCAGCGCGACGATTCCGAAGTACACCCCGAGCACCAGGCCGGTCACCAGCGTGTAGGCCACGCCGCGCTTGAAGATCAGGTCCGTGTCCATCAGTCGATAGCGCACGATGGCCCAGCTGAACGTCAGCGGCAGAAACACCAGCGACAGCCCGGCCACCCGCGTCAGAAGCGATGGCATGTGCAGATCGAACAGGTAGGGGACTGCGTACAGGATCGTGAACGGCAGCACTGCCAGCAACGTCCCGCGCGTCAGCCACTTCAGCTGCTGCCGCAACAACGGCGTGTTGGCTTGCGCGTAGCTCCTCAGAAACAGCGTTGCCGCCAATACGTAGTAGGCCGCGTCATAGGCCGTTCCCATCTGGTCGACGCGGTGCTTCAGCAACTCCGTCGCCTGCCACCGGTTGATCGCCCAGATCCACAGGAACAGGTAACCAGCCCCGGGCGCGTAGACCACCGGCAGCAGCCATTGCCGCCGCAGCTTCTTCAGGCGTTCCTCCGGGAAGCTCAACGCGAAGTGCAAAAACAGCGCCGGCTGCAAGGCTTCGGCTACCACGTTGCACCAGAACACCGTCCAGTCGGCGATGTCCATCTCGCCGTTGTCGGTCGGCGCCGACGCGCCCACCTTCAGCGCGTATAACCCAAACGACACCAGGCAGAAGATATAGAAGTGCGTAGCTCGCGGCGCCGTCCAGCGCCGGAACAGCACATAGATCCCGATTGCCAGGTAGATCAGTCCAATGATCCGTTGCGCTTGCTGCCCGCTGCGGTTCACCGGTTCGGGGATCACGGGGATGGGCTGGTCGAGCTCAAAGCCATCGCGGGTAATGGAATAGTCCGCGGTACCGTACGCCCCGGTGCTGTAAAGTTCCCGTTCCAGGTCTGCCATTCGCCGGACCGGAACACCGTTGACTTCGGTGAGGAGATCGCCTTCCTGCAGCCCCGCGAACTTTCCGGGCGTCCCGGGTAGAACCTTTTGCGCAACAAGCCCCGAACCGCTGGGAGCCTCGGCCCACCACACTCCGTCATCCGGCTGCGAAAACTGGCCCTCCTGGTGGAAGTTCCAAACCGCCAGCAGCACCAGCCCAACCGTCAATACGGCCAGCAGTGTCGCCTGAATTCGGTTGGTTAAGCTTGTCTCCATCCGGAAACTCCGGTTATTCCTCCTCGTTGCACGTTTCTTGCCACCGGACGCAGCCGCATCCTCAGATAGGGGAAGTTTGCGGATCTCTCTGAGGCTGTGCCACTTGGCAAGGTCTCAAACTGCATCCGGTCATGAAAATCGGTCTGGTTCTTTGCCTCGTGCTTCAGAAAACGGGATAGCGGCTACGGGAATACAAATCAACCTACGTATTTCGATATTCACACAATATGCGCCTTGATTGCCATAGTTTGCGCACTTTGAACGTCTGCTCCGCTCTCGTCCCGATGTGCGTGGAAACCATCACTTCCCCATCTCTCATTACCAATCGGCCCCACCCGACACCTCGAATTTCCGAAACTTCGCACAAAAAAATACCGTCAACCATTCAGATCAGGCGCACGGTACGTTCATGGTGCCCCTTCCCATGGTCCCGTTTCATCAACCCTTCGACTGAACTGTAAACTCGCGCGCCAGACCGCCGTCTACCTGAGTGATGGCAGCCGGGACCGCAGTGGATCCGATGACAATGGCTTTGGCGCAACCGATTGCCGCGCGGGAGTTTTCACATGTAGTTACGGCGCACCGCCCGCAGATATTCCGGTTCCTGCTGGCCTCCACCCGTGACGTCGACCTGGCCGAAACGCTAACCCAGGAGTGCTTCCTGAAAGCGCATCGGAACTGGGCGGGCTTCCGCGGGGAGTCCAGCGCGCTGACCTGGTTGATGCGCATCGCCATCAACGTGCAGAAAGACCACTGGCGTAATCGCCGTCTGCAGTTCTGGCGAACCACGCGCACCAACGCGGTGGACGTCGACGAAGCCGGCGAGTGGCTGCCCAGCGGCGAAAGTTCTCCCGAACAGCAATTGCTGGCGCGGGAGAAGGTGGAAAAGGTCTGGGAAGTGGTACAAAGGCTGAGCGACCGGCAGAGAACGGTATTCCTGCTGCGTTATGTGGAGGAGATGGACATTAGTGAGATCGCAGGCGCCACCGGTCTCAGCGACGGTACGATCAAGGCGCATCTGTCGCGGGCAGTGGGCAGGGTGCGCGCGGAGTTGGGAGGAAGGGCATGAAGCAGTATTCACAAAACGGCAAGATTCCAGGCGAACGAGAGAGCAGTTCCGGGCGGCGTCCGATCGATGACTCCGACCAGGACTCCCAGCTGGAGGCGGTGCTCAGTGATTTCCGCGCCAGTGTGCACGCTTGGAGCGAAGCGAAGTATCGCAGCCGTGCCTTGGTTCTCTCTCCCGCTCCGCGCCGGACCCTCTGGCGTCAGACGCTGGCCTGGTCTCTGTGCGTGCTTCTTACCGGCGCCGTGGTATCGGGGGGCCTTTTCCAATATCACGAGAAGGAAGTCGCCCGCCAGGCTGCAATTCAGCGCGAACTCGATCGCCAGCGGATGGTTAATCAGCAGCACGCTCGAGAAGCCGACGATTTGCTCGCTCGCGTGGATAGCGACGTCTCGCGAGAGGCGCCTAGTGCCATGGAGCCGCTGGCCAGCCTGATGGCCGACGACGAAACACAATAGACCGGGCCGTTTGTTTAGTAAGCTGTTGTTCCCAAGCCGGAGACGGTTGCAGGTGAGGTATGCCTCCGCGAGGCTGAATGAACAAGTTGATCCCAAGATGCACGAGCCATGCGAGTTAGTACAACCGCACGAAGGAGAATGAGAATGAAAGCAGTGAGAATCTTCGCAATCTTTTCCCCGTTGATTCTGGCCTGTGGCCTGGGTGCGGCGGCCCAGGGTCCAGAGCAGGCACCCCCGGCGCCGGGCTTTGGCTTCCATCGTCCGCCCATGGAGCGCGCCCTGGGCCCCGGACCGGCCGGACGCTGGTGGAACGATTCGGCGATGGTCGAGAAACTCGGCCTCTCCGAGGATCAGCGCAAGAACATGGATGACATCCTCTTGCAGCATCGCACCCAGCTCATTGATATGCGCGCCTCCCTCGAGAAGGCCGAACTCGCCCTCGAACCCCTGATGAGCGCCGATACGCCCAACGAATCCCAGGTCCTGGCCCAGATCGACAAGATCGCCCAGGCCCGTGCCGAGCTCGAAAAGGCCAATGCGCGGTTTCTCCTGGCGATCCGCTCCAAGCTCACGCCCGATCAATACCGCCAGCTTCAGGCCGCCCGCGCCGAGCGCCGCCAGATGCGCCAGGGCCCCGGACCGAACATGATGCACCATCGCGGACTTCACCCGGATGCCGCCACGCCGCCCCCTTCCGGTCCGCAAGGCATGATGCCTCAAGCACCTGGCGAATTTATCCCCGGCCCGCCTCCTTCCGCTGAAGCCGGGGCAATCGAATAGCGAATAACCTGCATCAGAGGTTATTAGGCAGAGAGCAAAATACGGTTGAAGCCAAAAACCGGTGGCGGCGAGGATCGAATCCCCGCCGCCGATTTTTTTGTGCGCCCATCTTCAACGCCGGCATCTCTCCGGTTCTCTTCCTGAAACGACAGCTACTGAAACGACAGCCCCAGCCCCCACACCATTCAAGCATTTGCAGTTGATCGGATCGTCCGTCAGCTTCGCTTGACATGCAATCGAGTCGTTCTTACTATTGGGGTCCGGCCAGTTCCCAGCAAAACAAATGCCTATTCAATCACTTGGCGCGCGCCTGACAAGCTTCTGCCTCTTCGCAATTGTTGCCTTTTCGTGGCACCAGCCGATGCAGGCCCAGGAGGTGGGCACCCTCACCCTCCTGAAGGACACGCCCCTGCACGTCATCCGCGGCGTCGCGATGCTCCAGGGCGTCGAAGGCATGCGCCTCCACACCGGCGACATCCTCGAAACCGGTCCCGCGCCCACCGCGCAGGCGCAACTCGAATTCAACGGCGGCGCCATCATCGAGCTCGGCCCATCCACCCAGTTGCTCGTTTCCGGCGCAAGCGCAGCATCCGGGCAGATGGTCCTGGCCTCTGGCTGGCTTAAGGGCGAAACCACTGCCGGCCTCTACAGCTACATCAGTGCGCTTGTCGCCGTCACCTCCAAAGGCGGCAACGTCCTCGTCCACGCCGCTTCCGATTCCGCCGACGTGTTCGTCGAGCAGGGCACTGCCACGATTACCGGCGGTGGCGCGCTCACCAGCGCTCCCGGCAAAATCTTCTTCACCCGCAAGAACGGCAAAGCCCTGGTCCCGGCTGACCGTCCCAGCGGGGACTTCATCGGCGCCATGCCTTTCTCCTTCCGCGACGCCCTTCCGCCGCGCCTGCCCGCATTCGCCGGAAAGAAGACCCCCACGCCCAAGGTCGACCACGACGTGTCCTATGCCGAAATCGAGCGCTGGCTTACCTTGCCGTCCTCCCGCAAAGCCTTGGCCGCCCGCTTCCGGCCGCGTCTTCAAGACCCCGCATTCCGCCAGGCCATCGAAGCCCATCAGTCTGCGCTTCCCGATTGGGCGCCGTTTCTCCACCCCGAATCCTCCGGCCCCGCAACCTCCAAATCCTCCTCTCCTCCGGGTGAATAAATCATGAAACTCATCGTCAAGTTCAATCTCGTCCTCACTGCCATCTTTGCCATTGCCTTTGTTCTCGCCGGTTGGTTCACTCACACTCTCCTCCAGCGCAATGCCATGACGGAGATCGAGGAAAACGCCCGCATCATGATCGACGGCGCTACCGCCGTCCGCACCTATACCAGCCAGGAGATCAAGCCGCTCCTCCAGACGCAGATGACCTACACCTTCATGCCGCAATCGGTCTCTGCCTACTCCGCCAACAAGTACTTCGCGCAGCTGCACAAGACCTATCCCGAGTACTCCTACCGCGAAGCCACCCTGAACCCCACCAATCCCACCGATCGCGCCACCGACTGGGAAGCCGACATCGTCAACACCTTCCGCCAGAGTCCCGACAAGAAGGAGATCATGGCGGAGCGCGACACCCCCGCCGGCCGCGCGCTCTACATCGCCAAGCCCCTGGCCATCAAAGACGCCAAGTGCCTCGACTGCCACGACACGCCCGATCGCGCGCCCCGCACCGTCATCGAGCAGTACGGCAGCGCCAACGGCTTCGGCTGGAAGGTCGGCGACATCGTCGCCGCACAGATCATCACCGCGCCCATGGCGCTCCCCATCAAGCGAGCCAACGCCGCCTTCACCGCCTTCATGCTCTCGCTCGCGGCCGTCTTCATTGTGCTCATCGTGGCCATCAACGCCATGCTGTTCTATCTCGTCATCCGGCCCGTCAATCGACTCTCCACCATTGCCAGCGAGGTCAGCCTCGGCAATCTCGAGGTCCCCGACTTCCAGACCTCGGGCAGAGACGAAATCTCCACCCTGGCTGAAGCCTTTGGTCGCATGCGCAAGAGCCTGGTGGAAGCTATCAGAATGCTGGAAAGCTAAGCAATAAAAGCAGTTGCGGGACGATCCAGCTGGGAAGCCAGTAAGACCGCCTGCCGCATGGATATCCATAAAAGGCGAAAGTTATATGACATCCTCGCAATTAAACCTTTCATTTTGAGCGTGCGATCGGGCAAACCGGGCGAATCTATGGATATCCAGGAGAAATTTTTTCTTGTGAATTCCTCTGGAGCGGGGAAGAGACACCTCTTCCTTCGATTCCGAGAAACCTGAGATTAAGTCTGCGTCGTATCCGGCCGATCGGAGTGTGCCAGCGGACACGGATCCGTGTGATGGTTCGTACCGGGCGAGCTTACGCCGGGCGGCAGGTCGAGGAGACTTAGCTCTTCTGCTCCGGGCGTGCGATCGGCTTGATTTGCGTTGAAGTTTTATCGCCCGGCTTGGTGAAATAACCGGTTCCGTCAGGCCGGCGCAAAAAGCTCGTCGCAGGCGCGTCTTTCACCACGCCCGCCTCTTTCAAAAAACGCTCGCGGTCTTTTGCGTCCACGTGTTCGGCAAGGAACTCGTAAAACTCCCGCACGTTGCTTGCGCGCTTGGCTTCCTTCTTCGCAACCAGTGGTCCAATCGGGCCCAGAAATGCGGCCAGCTTGCGTGCAGCCTGCTCCATCACCGCCTGCGAAATTTCGCCCGTTGAGGTATCCAACGGCGTCTCTGTCGCCGGCGCGGTCGCGGGCGTCAGCTTCGTAAACGCGGAGCTCGCTGCCGCTTTGCCCGGCGCGCCCTCCGTCCTTCGCGCCAGAAATGCCTTGCGATCCTCCTCGCGATCCAGCCGCGCAGCCAAAATCGTATACAGTTCCGCCACGCTCCGCGTCTTGACCGCCTCGCGTTTCACCAGGATCTTCGCCAGCGGCCCCATAAACGAAGCCAGGTGCCGCTCGATCACTTGCAGAGCGATCTCCGTCAGCTCATCGCTGCCCACTCCGGGGACCAGCTGCGTAGAATCCGCCTTTGCAGCCGCCGCATTGAATGCCGACGTCTTGCCCGCGGCCGCCGGCAACTCCGTCTTACCCTGCTTCGCCTGATCGTCCGAGACTTCGGGCTTTGTTTCGGGAATCAGCCGATGCGAGTGCGGTGCCTGCGAAGGCGGCACATCCTGCGACGGCGAAAGCACCGCCGCCGGCAACTCCGCGTTTCCCACTGCAGGGCCATTCGCCTTTACAGTGGACGGAGGCAGCGGCGCCGCGCCCGTCGGCAGCTCCCAACTCGCCGGCGCCTTCGCATCCGCCGGCGGAGCCGCCGGCGCCGTCCCGAACTTGAAGATCTGTGTCGCCGACAAATCCTCGGCAACCGGAACCACCGGCTTGCTCTGCGCACGCAGGCGTTCCTCTTCCAACGCGCGTTCGCGAGCCGCCTTCGCTTCCGCCTCCCGTTGCTGCAGCTGCCGTTCCCGCGCCGCACGCTGTTCCTCTTCGCGTCGGGCCTTCTCGCGCGCTTCTTTCTCTCGCGCGACTCTTTGCGTCTCTTCCCGCTGCGCTCGCTCCCGTGTCTCCCGCTCTCGCGTCAGACGATCCTGTTCCATCTTCTGCTGCAACTGCGCCTGCAGATCCGTCAGCCGCTTGTCCTGGGAATACGCCGCCAGCGCTCCATCCAATTCGCGCAGTGCTCCCTGCAAATTCCCGGTCCCCTGCAGACGGCGCGCCGCGTTCAACGCGCTGTTGATCGTCTCTTCCTTCTTACGCGCCTCGATCGTTGCCTGCAAGTCGCGCGACCCCGCCGCGCTCGGCTCAATCTCCGCCAGCCGCTTCAGCATCAGCTCCGATGCCTGCCAGTTTTTCTCAACCGTCGCCCGCGACGCCTGCGCCAGCTCCTGCACCGCCGGATCGCGTACCAGCGGATCCTCCGGCGCGGTCTGATACGCGCGCACCATCAGCTGTGATCCCGCATCCCACTGCTGGCTCGCGAACGCGCGCCGTCCCTCTGCCAGCATCTTCAGCGCTTTTGCCCGCGCCCGCGCCGCGTTCTCCGCGCGCTCCTGCAGCCCCATCAGGTCGTTATCCCATGGAAACTGTTCGCCGGCCTTTACCGCCATCGCCGCAGCCTGGTCGTAGTCCCCGGCGCTCAGCGCCCGCTCTACCTTCTCAATCCAGCCCTGCCGCGCCGATGCCTGCGCCTGGTCGCGCAAATCGTGCAGGCGCTTCACAGTTTCCTTGAGCTTGGGATAGTGCTCGTAGACCGCGCTTACTGTCTCCCATTTCGCCAGCGCCTCGGCGTACCGGCGCTCCTCCTCCAGCTTTTGCGCCTCGACAGCAATCTTCGAAATCACCTGGTTCAGATTGCGCGCCTGGTGCAGTGCCTCCCGCACCCGCTGATCCTGCGGGTTCATGTTCTGCGCGTCTTCCAGCATCTCCACCCGGCGCGCCAGAACCATCTCCTGCTCGGCCCGCGCCAGCGCGCCCTGTACGGCCTCCGCCTGCTCCGCCCGCGCCCGTCCCAGCAGCTGTCGCACCTCTTCGTCATCGCCGCTCTCGCGTATCGCCGCCTCCAGCGTGCGAATCGCGTGATCGTACGATTGGTCCTCGATGAACTGCCGCGCGTCCCCCAGCCGCTGCATGCGCACCCGCTCCATCGCCTCGTGGTGCAACCGCTCCTTCACCACGCCCAGCAGCGACTCCAGCCTCGCATCCGGTCCCAGCTGCGCCAGCACCTTCTCCAGCTTGCCTTGCAGTTCCTCATGCCGCCCCGCCTGCAACAGCGTCCGCGACTCCAACATCAACCCATCGATCAACTGCTTGCGTTCCTCAATCTGCCGCTGCCGGTCTGCCAGCCCCTTCAGCTTCGACAGATTTCGATCCTCAGGAAACCGCGCCAGTCCTTCATCCGCCTTGGCGCACGCCGCTCGGAAATCGTCGCGGTTCAGCGCCTCCTCTACCTCGTGTACCAGCGCCTCCAACTCCCGTCGCCGGCGTTCCTGCTCCTGTCCAGCAACCGCCGATTCCAACAGCGAATGTATCTGCGGCGTCCCTGGCTCCAGTTCCTCAGCATGCTTCAGAATTTCAATTGCCGCCGTAAAGTGCCGCGACGAAATCTCCCGCCGTGCGTCCAGCAGGAAACCTTCCATCTGCTGGTGCCGCGCGCGCTCTTCTATCTCCCGCGCAATCTGCCGGTACAGCATCCGCGCCTGCGTGTCGTTCGGCGCCAGCGCCAGTGCGGCCTCCGCCGCCTCTTTGGCGGCATCCAGATTTCCCTCCATCTCCGCGCTCTCGGCCGCCTTCAATGCCTTGTGCAGCTTCTCCGCCCGTGCTGCCTCGGCGCTGATTTGCTCCCGTAACTGCTGCAGTTCGCCGTTGTTCCGATCCAGGCACAGCCCTCGGTCCACGTGCTCCAGCGCCTTCTCAAACTGCCGCTCGCCCAGCGCTTCCTCGGCACGCTCGCGCAGCGATTGCACCTGCTTGCTCAGCTCATCGCGCTGGATCCGCTGCTGAACCTCGCGCAGCAGACGGTTCGCTTTGGTGTGGTGGCTGTCAATCTTCAACACACGGATCAGCGAAGTCTGCGCCTTGTACACCTCGCCCTGCTCCAGCAGGACCGCGACATCGGCCATCTCCTGCCCGATCATCTCCTCCTTCAGCTGTCCCTGCAGCTGCGAGAGGTCCATCGCCATATCCTCCGCCGTGCTGTACCGTTCGTTGGGATTCTTGGCCAGCGCCCGCAGCAGAATCTCTTCCATCTCCGGCGGATAACTGGTCAGAAACGTTCCCAGCGGCGGCGGCGGCTCGCTCACAATCTTCATCAGAGTGCTGGCCGTGTTATCGCCGTCAAACGGCAGATGGTCGGTAATCAGCTGGTACAGCACCACGCCCGTCGAAAAGATATCGGTCCGCGCGTCGACTGACTTCGAGTTCGACCTGCTCCGGCGCCATGTAGCGCAGCGTCCCGATAACCTCGCCGGTCCGCGTAACCGTCGTCTGTCCGGCGTGTGCGATCCCGAAATCGAAGATCTTGATCCCGCCGTCTTTGCACATCATGATGTTGGCCGGCTTGATGTCGCGGTGAATCACGCCCCGGCGGTGCGCATAGCCCAGCCCGTTGCACACCTGGACCATGATCGAGAGTTTTTCCAGCAGGTTCAGCGGACGCCGGTTCGCCAGCACGCAGTCCAGCCCCTCGCCCTCCAGGTACTCCATCACGAAGTACGGGGTGCCCGCCAGGTCGCCCAGGTCGAAGACCGTCACGATGTTCGGGTGCTGCAGGCTCCCCAGCGACTGCGCCTCGCGAAAGAACCGCTTCAGCATGTCGGCGTTCTCTGAGAAGGTGCCAGTGATCATCTTGATCGCCACCCGCCGGTCCAGGTGCGGATCCCTGGCCTGGTACACCACCCCCATCCCCCCGCGTCCGATCACGCCGAGGACATCGTACTTCCCGATCTTCGCCGGAAATGGGGAACTCGCCATGTGTTCTGAACCTGAAGGGTGGAACGGCACCCGCCCTCAGAAACCGGGAAGGCGGTGGCCTCCTAAGCATAGCGCCAAGTGATTCACAGCACACTATTCTGTCGCAAGGCAATCGCTCCGGAGAAGGCCAGCCCCGGAGCAATCACTCTAATATGGTGTGCCCGCCCAAGTCTCCGTTTCGTTTTGTCCCTTTGTCCCTTCTGTCTCTTTGTCCCTTCTCGTCCCAGTCCCTAGCCCCTAGTCTCTGTACTAATGCGCGACACTCGCTGTCCCAGTCCGCAACACTGGCCGTCCTGTCTCGCGACACCTTTGTTGCGGGGCGCGGCAGAGTGTCCTGAAAAAATCCACGCCAAAAACTAAAGTTCCTCCGCCCTGATCCGATGAAGGGAGGGAATGCAGTTGAGCCCAAGCCAATCGGGCAGGTCCAGCGGACAAGATGTGCCGCTCGACACGCATCAGGAAAAGGAGTGACCTCCATGGCCCTCGGTGTATTGAACAACCTCTCCGCCATCTATGCTGAGAACAATCTGAACAACACGAGCAGCAGCCTGCAGACGGTTCTTCAGCAGCTGTCTTCGGGTTCGCGGATCAACTCGGGCGCAGACGATGCCGCGGGCCTTTCGCTGGTGAACGGCCTGAAGGCCAACTCAACCGCCCTTTCGCAGTCGGGCACCAACGCCACCGAAGGCGTGGGCCTGCTGCAGGTGGCCGACGGCGCCCTCTCCCAGGTGACCAGCCTGCTCAGCCGCGCCATCACCCTGGCGACGGAAGCCTCGAACGGCACCCTCAACGCCATCCAGGACTCGGCAGCCAACCAGGAGTACCAGTCGATCATGGCCGAGATCAATAACATCGGATCGACGACGACCTACAACCAGCAGCAGGTATTCGGCGGCGACGGTCGCCATCTACACGGGCGACTCGTCCGGTAACCGGCTCTTCGGTCGACAGCCTGTCGATCCGATCTCTCTCCTCGTCAAGCATGGGCGACACCAACGGTGCGATGTCCTACATCGCAGGCGGCAATAACGTCTTCATCGATCTCAGCAAGGGAGGCACGCTTGCGAAAGCCAACGATAATCTGGTCAACGGTACGACCACGGTCGTGATCACCACGCCGACTCAGACCGCGAACATCTCCGTCGGCGGCACTACCGGCCTGCCGAATACGGTCCAGGGGCTCGTCAACGCCATCAACAATGCGGGCCTCGGCGTGACGGCCAGCTTTACGAACGCAGCGCAGGCAGGCAGCAATGCCGTGGCGGCAGGGGCCGCGACCGACACGGGAATTGACATGACGGCTGCCGGGGCCGGCGTGGGCGGCGGAACAACCCCGGATGAACTTGGAACCCTGACGGTGGCGAAGGCAGCGGAGCGGGGAATACCCTTTCCGGAACCAGCAATACGTATGTAGTCGAGGAACAA